>NZ_JBEPSJ010000001.1:0-1758729 GCF_040548875.1 Conyzicola nivalis | reverse complement strand
AACACCCGGTGGACCATGGTCAAACTCCCCGACGGCGACAAGATGTGGGTCTCACCCTGCGGCCGGATCAGAAAAGTCGCACCACACCGCCGACTGTCGCCAGCATTCGTCCAAGCCATGGCCCCCGAAACCACGGCCGGCGAGACGACGACCACCGAGACAACGGCCGCGAACAGCTGGAACACCCCCGACGACCCCGACCAGGAGATGCCGTTCTGACCCACAGCACATATTGGGCGCGCCGATCCCGTGCTGATCAGATCGGCGACGCTATGCACTCGAAATATACGGGTGCCGCTATACACGATGCCGTCGATCAAGCCTGCCCCCGCAGCTGGCGGCCTCGCCCGTCGCTCTGCACGCGACGTGAGTCGGTATCTGTTTCAGGTGACGGCGAAGAAGTGGCTATGAGGCGGTCTATTCCAGAGCGGAGAGCCAGGCGGGCTGGTGTCCCGGAAACGACCGGCTCGGTATGGCTAACAGGTCGCCGACCGTGAGATCGAGGGGCAGGTCGACGGATGCCACGTCCGCGGTGAAGGCGAGCTCCTGGTCGACCGGGCGTCCTGCAATCAGCGCGACCCCGCTGTGTGCGGTGGATGCGCGATTGATGAGCCGCGTCTCCGACCAGATCAGACGAAGGTTGTCGAGGCGGGCATCGGTCTCGATCACGGTATCGCCCGACGCTCGAAGCATGACGTCGGTCACGCGTACGACGAGCACGGCGGTCTTGGCGGTGTCCGACGGACGGCCGTTCGTTCCAGGCACGATTGCGGCTCCGCTGTGAATGCAGGGTGTGCCGCACACCTCGACGAGCCGGAGCAGCGAGATGCCGGACACCACGACATCGGTCGTGGTCACGATCGTCGCCTCCGGCCAGAGGTCGTGGGAGATCGGGTCGGAAAGCGTGCGCCGCAGGGAGGGCAGTAGGCGGGTGAGGGTCATGGACTCAGGTCTACGCTCCCCGACCCCCGGCTCGGCCGGTGCTAACGAGACCCATACGCCCCACCCGAACATCCTTACAACTCCCATGCGCTCCGGGTCGAGCGCCGCCGACCGGCCGTCGTTAGGAACCCGTTAGGGTTCCGCGACCCTCCGTAAGGAGTCCATGAGGACGAGACATTGCCTCTCTGAGCGGGTATTTACTGATCTGCTGTGCCTCCCGTTGGCGCCGGATCCCGATCGGGGTTTAGAAGTTCCGTCTCAGGAAAGAGTTGTCAGTGCTCGACATTGTGTACGTCCTCGCCGCGATAGCCGTGTTTGCGGTTGTCGCGTTGGTCGCCCGGGGGGTGGAGAGGCTGTGATCGCCTTTGACATCGTCGCCGCGGTTCTCGCCGTCGCCGCCCTCGTGTACCTCGTATTCGCGCTCGTGAAACCGGAGAAATTCTGATGACTGTGCTCTTCGGTATCCTCCAGATCCTCACCGTCGTCGTGATCATCGTCGCCCTGTACCGCCCGCTCGGCGACTACATGGCCCGCATCTTCACCACAAACAGAGACCTCCGCGTCGAGCGGGTCTTCTACCGCCTCATCGGCGTCGATGCGCAGTCCGAGCAGTCGTGGATGTCGTATCTGCGGAGCGTCCTGGTCTTCTCGCTGATCGGCGTGCTGTTCGTCTACGGCATCCAGCGGGCGCAGGAGATCCTGCCCTATTCCCTCGGATTTCCCGCCATCCCCGAGGGGCTGTCGTTCAACACGGCGGCGTCGTTCGTCGCGAACACGAACTGGCAGTCGTACTCGCCCGATGTGACCATGGGTTACTCGGTCCAGATCCTCGGACTGGTCGTGCAGAACTTCGTGTCCGCGGCGGTCGGCATCGCCGTCGCAGTCGCCCTCATCCGTGGCCTCGCACGGCGCAGGTCTGGCACCATCGGCAACTTCTGGGTCGACCTCACCCGCGGCACGTTGCGCCTGCTGCTGCCCTTGGCCGCGACATCCGCCATCGTGTTGATCGCCGGCGGCGTCATCCAGAATTTCGCGGGATTCACCGACGTCACAACCATCACCGGCGGCGCCGCGACCGTCCCGGGCGGGCCGACCGCGTCGCAGGAGGCGATCAAACTCCTCGGCACGAACGGCGGTGGCTTCTTCAACGCCAACTCGGCGCACCCGTTCGAAAACCCGACGGCGTGGACCAGCCTCTTCCAGGTCGTGCTCATGCTGGCGATTCCGTTCGCGTTGCCGCGCACCTTCGGCACGATGGTCGGCGACAAGCGGCAGGGCGTCGCGGTCGCGGCGGTCATGGCGACCATCTTCGCCGTGTCGCTCACCGCGATGACGCTCTTCGAGACCCTCACCGGCGGTGCCGCCACGCGGCTCGCGGGAGCAGCGATGGAAGGCAAGGAAGACCGGTTCGGCATCTGGGGCTCGACGCTGTTCGGATCCACGAGCACGCTCACCTCGACCGGCGCCGTCAACTCCATGCACGACTCCTTCACGTCGCTCGGCGGAATGATGGCGATGATCAACATGATGCTCGGCGAGATCGCGCCCGGCGGAACGGGCTCCGGCCTCTACGGCCTCTTGGTGCTGGCGATCGTGACCGTGTTCATCGCCGGACTCCTGGTGGGACGCACGCCGGAATACCTCGGCAAGAAGATCGGGCCGAAGGAGATCAAGCTCGCCAGCATCTACATCCTGATCACCCCCACCCTGGTGCTCGTCGGAACCGCGTTGAGCTTCGCGATCCCCGCGGTGCGTGACGACGTGATGGCGACCTCGATCTGGAACCCCGGGCTGCACGGCTTCTCCGAAGTGCTCTACGCGTTCACCTCCGCGGCCAACAACAACGGCTCGGCGTTCGCCGGGCTGACAGCGAACACCCCGTGGTTCAACACCGCTCTCGGAGTCGCGATGCTGCTGGGACGGTTCCTACCGATCGTGTTCGTGCTGGCTCTGGCCGGATCGTTCGCCGCTCAGGACAGGGTTCCCGCAAGCGCCGGAACCCTGCCCACCCACCGACCGCAGTTCGTCGGACTGCTCCTCGGAGTGTCGGTCGTCGTCACCGCGCTCACCTACTTCCCCGTTTTGGCCTTGGGACCGCTTGCTGAAGGGCTGCACTAAACCATGTCCGTACTCACACAAACACCCGTCCCGGAGCAGAAATCGGACGAGGCGCACTCCACAACCAAGAAGAGCGCATTCACCGCTGCCCAACTGATCGCCGCCCTCCCCGGAGCGCTGCGCAAACTCGACCCGCGTCAGATGTGGCGTAACCCGGTCATGTTCATCGTCGAGATCGGGGCGGCATACACGACCATCCTCGCGATCGCCGAACCCTTCCTCGGGGGAGCAGCCGAGTCGGGAGGGTCGACCGTGCCCGCGTCCTTCACCTGGGGCATCGCGGTCTGGCTGTGGCTCACCGTGGTGTTCGCCAACCTCGCCGAATCGGTCGCCGAGGGCCGGGGCAAGGCCCAGGCCGAGAGCCTGCGCAAGACCCGCACGAGCACCACCGCCAACCGTCTCACCGGTTACGACGAGAGCGGCGACCCGTCGGCGCAGAGCGCGGTCACCGCACCCGTCTCCTCGGCCGACCTCACGCTCGGCGACGTCGTGGTGGTGGTGGCCGGCGACCTGATCCCCGGAGACGGTGACATCGTCTGGGGCATCGCCTCGGTCGACGAGTCGGCCATCACCGGCGAATCGGCGCCCGTCATCCGCGAGTCCGGTGGCGACCGCAGCGCCGTCACCGGCGGCACACGCGTGCTCTCCGACCGGATCGTCATCCGCATCACGTCGAAGCCCGGCGAGACCTTCGTCGACCGCATGATCAGACTGGTCGAGGGCGCCTCCCGCCAGAAGACGCCCAACGAGATCGCCCTGAACATCCTCCTCGCGAGCCTGTCCATCGTCTTCGTCATGGTCGCTCTCACGCTGAACCCGATCGCCGGGTACTCGAACGCGTCCGTCAGCGTGCCCGTGCTCATCGCACTGCTGGTCTGCCTCATCCCGACAACCATCGGGGCGCTGCTCTCCGCGATCGGCATCGCCGGCATGGACCGGCTGGTGCAGCACAACGTGCTCGCCATGTCGGGCCGCGCCGTCGAGGCCGCCGGAGACGTCACCACCCTCCTGCTCGACAAGACCGGAACGATCACCTACGGCAACCGCCAGGCGGCCGAATTCACCGCGATGAAGGGGGTGGATGACACGGAGCTGGTGCATGCGGCCGCGGTGTCGTCGCTCAGCGACCCGACGCCGGAGGGCAAGTCGATCGTCGATCTCGCCCTGACGCGGGGGTTCCGGAACGACGAGATCACCGCGGGTGAGATCGTCCCCTTCACCGCTCAGACGCGGATGAGCGGACTCGACCTGCCCGACGGCTCGCAGATCCGCAAGGGTGCCGGTTCCGCCGTCATCGCGTGGGTCGAGCAGGGCAGGCGTCTGGCGAGCAGCGAGCACGAAGAGCTCGAGGGCTACATCGAGAAAGTCTCGAACGCCGGCGGTACACCGCTGGTCGTGGCCACCAAGAGCGCGGACGGAGTCGGGCAGATCCTCGGCGTCGTCTACCTCAAGGACATCGTGAAGGACGGCCTGCGCGAGCGGTTCGCGGAGCTTCGCACGATGGGCATCCGCACCGTCATGATCACGGGGGACAACCCGCTGACCGCGAAGGCGATCGCCGCCGAGGCCGGGGTCGACGACTTCCTCGCCGAGGCGACTCCCGAGGACAAGCTCGCCCTGATCCGCAAGGAGCAGGACGGCGGCAACCTCGTCGCGATGACCGGTGACGGAACCAACGACGCCCCGGCACTCGCCCAGGCGGATGTCGGCGTGGCGATGAACACCGGAACGTCGGCCGCGAAAGAGGCCGGCAACATGGTCGACCTCGACTCCGACCCGACCAAGCTCATCGACATCGTGCGCATCGGCAAGCAGCTGCTCATCACCCGCGGCGCACTGACGACCTTCTCGATAGCCAACGACGTGGCGAAGTACTTCGCGATCATCCCGGCGATGTTTGCCGGAGTGTTCCCGGGGCTCGGCCTGCTCAACATCATGGGCCTGCACTCTCCGGCTTCTGCCATCCTGTCGGCCATCATCTTCAACGCGATCATCATCGTCGTGTTGATCCCGTTGGCGCTCAGGGGAGTGAAGTACCGGGCGCTGTCGGCGTCGAAGGTGCTGAGCCGCAACATCCTGGTCTTCGGCCTCGGCGGCATCATCGCGCCGTTCGTCGGCATCAAGATCATCGACCTCGTGATCACTCTGATCCCCGGCTTCTGAACCCAAGAGAACTGGAAGTAGAACACACATGTCACCACGAACAGCAGCCCGTCAGTACTGGGTCGCCATCAGGGCCATGCTCATCTTCACGGCGGTGCTCGGCATCGGCTACACGGCCGTCGTCACCGGCGTCGGTCAGCTCGCCCTCAACGCCAACGCCAACGGATCGCTCACCCGGGTCGACGGGGAGACCATCGGTTCGCGGCTCATCGGCCAGTCGTTCACCGACGAGGACGGGGCCGCTCTCCCCGAGTGGTTCCAGTCGCGTCCGTCGGCCGCCGGCGACGGCTATGACGCCTCGGCGTCTAGCGGTAGCAACTATGGTCCGGAGAACGAGGATCTGATTGCCGCGATCACCGACCGCAAGGCCGCGATCGCCGAGCTCGAGGGTATCGATCCCGCCGAGATCCCCGCTGACGCGCTCACCGCGTCTGCGTCGGGTCTCGACCCGCACATCAGCCCCGAGTACGCCCGACTGCAGGTCGAGCGTGTCGCCGAGGCCCGCGACCTGCCGGCGGCGGCCGTGAGGGAGCTCGTCGAATCGAAGATCCAGGCGCCTGACGCCGGGTACCTGGGTCAGCCGACCGTCAACGTGCTCGAGCTGAACATCGCCCTCGCCGAGCTGAAGGGCTAGAGACGAGCTGAAGGGCTAGAGAAAGGGGGCGGTGCCGAGTGCTACTCGGCGCCGCCCCTCTCGTGTCCACCTCGCCGATCAGGCGCGTTCTGTCGATCGGGCGCGTTCCGTCGATCAGTCGCGTTCTACCGGGAGCCACAGCTCGCAGACAGCTGCACTGAAGTCCTCGGTGCGCTCGAGGATGGCGACTATGGAGGGCCCCGGGCGGAGCCGCCAGGGATTCGACGGAAACCAGTCCGTCGCCGTGGCCGCCCAGATCGCCTGCAGTGAAGCGGGGTACTCGCCCTCGGTGCGGAACACCGCCCACGTGCCGCCGGGTACCTCGATCTCATCGAGGTCGTCGGGGAGGTCCGCTGCACCGGTGACGGCGACTCCGTGCAGGTAGGTCAGCTCGCTGCCCTCGGTGTAGTCCGGATCGACGTCGGCGCTGACCTGGAGCAGGCCCGCGGGCTCGGTGTCTCCCAGCCCTTTGAGCCGCTCGTGCTCCGTCGCGGGCAGTGAAGCGATGTGCGCTTGGATGTGAGGATTGACGCCCTCGCGGATGAGGGGCACGCGTCCGGCGTGGCCGATGAGTCGAAACGCCGCTCGATCTGTGATGCGCGCGTCCATGGTGATGTTCCCTTCTACTGTCAGGCGGAACCTGATCTGCGGTTGTGTACGAAGGGGGCCGCCGTCTCGCCGTACGTCGCCGAGGCCGACGCCGTGCACCGATCTGAACGCACGACCGAACGCCTCGGTCGAGCCGTAGCCGTAGCGCACGGCGATGCTCAACAGGTCTTCATCGCCGAGAACGTCTGCCGCTGCGACCGCCATCCGCCGACGCCGGACGTACTCCGACAGGGGCATCCCGGCCAGCGACGAGAACATCCGTCGGAGGTGGTACTCCGTCGTGCCCAGCCCTGTCGCCAGCCCGGCCACGTCGAGGTCGTCGGTGAGACGCTCCTCGACCAGCTCGACGAGCCTGTTCAGTTCAGCGATCACGGTTCTCCCTTCGACACCCACACTTCCGGGTCATCCAGATCGGCACCCTACTATCGCGGTCCGATCTAGTCGCGCTCGCTATAGCGGTGCTATAGTCATTCCTATAGCATCGCTATAAGGGCCTCGGTCTCTCACCACACAGCTTCTCACCACACAGAAAAGGGAACACGATGAGCACGATCTTCATCACGGGAGCCTCCTCCGGCATGGGCAAGGCGACGGCGAAACTCTTCGCAGAGAGGGGCTGGCAGGTCATCGCCGCCTCACGCAGCATCGGTGACGACGTCGAACTCGCCGCGATAGAGAACATCGAGACGGTGACGCTCGACGTGACCGACCCGCGGCAGATCCGCTCGGTCGCAGCCGACATCCTCTCCCGCTTCGATGTCGATGTGCTCTTCAACAACGCCGGCGCCGTTCTCTTCGGGCCGGTGGAGGAATACACCGACGAACAGCTCGACGCTCAAATCGCCGTGAACCTTCTCGGCCCGATCCGCGTGACCCAGGCGTTCCTGCCGCACTTCCGTGAGCGACGCGGCGGCACGGTCATCAACACCACGTCGCTCACGGCGATGCTTCCGGCGCCGTTCATGTCCGTCTATTCCGCAGCCAAGGCGGGACTCGAGCGCTGGAGTTTCGGCCTGAACCTCGAACTCGACGAGTTCGGCATCCGGGTCAAGACGATCGTGCCCGGCATCGTCGACACCAATCTGATGGTCGCCGGCACCGTCGTCCAGAGCGACGCCTATGCGGTCCACCTCGGAGAGGTCTTCGCGGCATTCGGAGACCCGGCGACCGCCGAGCTGTTCTCCACGGCCGAAGGAACGGCCGCCGTAGTCTTCGGGGCCGCCACCGACGGAAAGACGCGTGTCCGCTACCTCACGGATGCGACTGCGAAAGAGTACGTGGCGATGATGGTCGGGTTCGGCGAAGAGACGACTCAGGCCTTCGCATCCACTGTTATGTTCGGCTGATCGTGTCGGTCTTCCACAGCGATCTCGCGATGGGCCGTTTCCTCCCGCCCGTCGACATCGGACCGCGCCTGGCGCGACTGGCGAACCGCATGCCGGTGCGCTCACCCGCGCCGCCACGCGACATGATCGTCACCGATCTCAGAATCCCCGGACCTCAGGGCGCGCCCGAGGTGAGCGTTCGCATGTACAGGCCGACGGCGGCGACGGGTGACATCCCCGTACTCGTGTGGATGCACGGCGGGGGGATGATTCTAGGAAACCACCTGTCGGAGGAGGACTCGAATGTCGCCTTCGCGCGCGAACTCGGCATCGCCGTCGTCTCGGTCGACTACCGTCTGGCGCCGCAGTCGCCCGCGCCCGCGGCAGTCGAGGACTGCTACGCGGTGGTGGAGTGGCTCGTCGACAACGCCGCCGAGCAGGCCATCGATCCGCAGCGCATCGCTCTGGGCGGCGCGAGCGCTGGTGGGGGACTCGCAGCGGCCACGGCTCTCGTCGCTCACGACCGCGGCCGCATCCCGCCCGCCTTCCAGCTCCTCGTCTACCCCATGCTCGACGACCGCACGGTTCTCCGCACGGATCTGGACACCCGACACGCACGCTTCTGGCGACCGGGAAGCAATCGCTACGCCTGGAGCGCGTATCTCGGTGAAGAGGCAGGCGGTGCCGACGTCTCCCACTACGCGGCGCCGGCTCGCCGCACGGATCTGTCGGGGCTGCCTCCGGCATGGATCGGCGTGGGCACCCTCGACCTGTTCCACTCCGAAGGCGTCGACTATGCCGAACGTCTTCGGCGAGCCGGCGTGCCCGTCGAGCTCGTCGTCGTCGAGGGCGCGTTCCACGGATTCGACGTGCTGTTCGATAAAAAGCCGGTGTCACGCCGCTTCTGGGAGGCGCAGCGCGATGCACTCGGATATGCCCTGAGATAGGGTCGGGTAATGTCCAAGCGCGAGATCCTGATCGCGGCGGCCCTCACGCTTCTCGAACGGGAAGGCTCGGCGCAGTTCTCGACCCGGGCCGTGTGCGCCATCGCGGACGTGACGGCGCCGACCCTGTACCACCACTTCGGCAGCGCGGACGGCCTGCTGAGCGCTGCCGTCGAGGAAGCGTTCAGGCAGTTCCTCGACGCGAAGGTGGCAGCGGCCGGTGCTACGGCGGATCCGGAGACGGCGCTGCGTGAAGGGTGGGACGACTACGTCCGTTTCGCTGCCGACCGTCCGCTGATCTACGCCGCGATGATGGCCCGGCTGTTCCAGGGCGTCGAGATACCTGCCGCCCGACAGGCGTTCGCCATCGTCGCGGAGCAGATCTCCGCGCTCGAGGCGGCCGGCAGGCTTCGACTTCCCGCGGGGGAGGCGGCTCAACTCGCGTGGGCCTCGGTCAACTCCGCGGCGATGCTCTACGTCACCGCGGCACTCCACGTCTCGGACTACCTGGGCGCGCCTGAGCCGTCGGTCATCGAGTTCCTTCGGGAGCGCGCTCTCGAGGACCTGTGTGGGCCGACGGGCGATGTTCGCTAGAGGGCGTCAGGAACGGGGCATCCGTTCGGGATCGCCGACGCTGCGCCGACTCAGGGCACGATCGAGTCCACGTAGCCGCCGTCGACGCGCACCGCGGCACCCGTGGTCGCTGAGGCGAACCGCGAGCTGAGGTATACGACCAGGTTCGCGATCTCCTCCGGCTCTATGAGGCGCTGCAAGAGCGACTGCGGACGATGCTTGATCATGAACTCGTGCTGCGCCTCGTCCCACGGCAGCGCCGGGTCGACGAGTTCGTAGACGAAGTCCTCGACGCCCTTGGTGTGAGTCGGGCCGGCGATCACCGAGTTCACCGTGACGCCGGTTCCCGCGGCCTCCTTGGCGTAGCCGCGGGAGACGCCGAGCAGGGCGGTCTTCGACACCCCGTAGTGCACCATCTCGGTCGGGATGACGATGGCCGAGTCGCTCGCGATGTTGAGCACCCGTCCCCAGTGGCGCTGCATCATGCCGGGGAGGTAGAGGCGGGTGAGGCGCACGGCGGTGAGCACGTTGACGTCGAAGTAGCGTTTCCACTCTTCGTCGTCGATCTCGAGCACGGGCTTCGCGCCGAAGATGCCGAGGTTGTTGACGAGGATGTCGACGTCCGGCACGACCTCGAGGGCCGTCGCGCTGCCCTCCTCTGTGCTGATGTCGGCGACGAGGGCGATCACGTCCGCTTCGGGCACCGCAGCGCGTAGCTCGGCTATGCCGCGCTGCACGCTCGACTCGCTGCGGCCGTTGACGACGACCCGGGCGCCCGCCGCGGCGAGCCCCGTCGCGATGGCCAGGCCGATTCCCTGCGTGGATCCGGTGACGAGTGCGGTCGTGCCGTCGAGATCGATGTTCATGATTCGAGCCTAGGCGGATGCTGCGTGCTCGTGTCGATCACGATGAGCCACGTCGACCGACAGGCGGTTGGGGTAATGCAGACTGCGCGGCGCGAACTACAGGATCGTCGCCCACGAGGTGACGACGAGCCAGGTCTGGAACGCGCCCATCGGGATTCCGGCCACGGCGAGCCCGATGCCCCACCACGCGAAGGCGCGGCCGTGGGGCGCGTCGCCGTCGAGCTCGGAGCGCCGTGCCCGCCTCAGCGCCTGTACGCCGCGTGCGATCGCCACGACGGTGGCGAGCAGGAAGGCGTTGAGCGCGAGGGAGATGATTCCGAACGTGAAGGCGGTCACGGCCGGGGCGATCGACTTCCAGGTCGGCTTGTCAGAGACCTGCGGCGAGTAGGGGATGCCGGCGAGGGCGCGACCGGCCGGCTGCACATTCGCGGTCCAGCTCTGCCCCGACCACCAGCGCTCCGTTCCGGGGAACTGCGGGTCGGCGTACCAGCCGGGCGGCGGAGTGAGGGCGGGCGTCTCGGTCATGGGGATCCTCGGGTCGATCGCTGGGGAAGCTGGGGCGACCCAACGTTAGCGGTCGTAGCGCCTTTCGTGATGCATTATCTCGTTTAACGTCGCTTCGACAGGATGACAGCACTCGCTGCACGGTCCTACGATCGGGCATGGAGATCATCGACATCGAGAGCATCGCCGCCACGGTGGGCGGATCAGCACGATTCGAGGGCGACGGGCACGGGTCATCCGTCTCGTTCTTCGTCGTTCGCAACCAGCCGGGAAAGGGAGCCGACAAGCACCGGCACCCCTACGACGAGACGTTCGTCATCCTCGACGGCGACATCGAGACGATCATCGACGGAGAGGTGCGGATGCTCCGTTCCGGAACCATCGCGGTGGTGCCTGCTGGCGCGTGGCACGAGTTCAAGAACCGCTTTGACCACGTGTCGTTGATGGTGAACATCCACCCGTCGCCCCGCATCATCCAGGAGGACTGGGCCGACCTTCCCGGCTGAAGGCGGGTTATCCACAGGCCGCCCGAATTCTTTGCCCGTTTTCGCGGGATCATCACCACAGACCACACTGCTCGCTTAGCGTCGTGCCCGTGCCGGGATCCGACAAGACAAGAGGAGCAGAGTTGTGAACAGTTCAAAAACCTCGTCCCGCGCGTCGCTGTGGCGGTCGCAGAAGACGGTCGTCCTCGCGGCGATCGCGGCACTCACGATCACCGCATCGACACTCACGGCCAGCCCGGCACACGCCGCGGGTGTCGATGCGGCCGCCGTCGAGCAGGTGCTGCGCGATGCCGGCGCGGTGACCGACGTGGCGTCGGCTGGCGCGCCGAAGCTCGCGAGCCCCGATGCGGCCGGAGGCGCCTCACCGGGGCTTCCGGCGCCCGCCACCAAGAGCGCCGCGAGCGTGTCGATCAAGACGGGCCTGACCGTGCCGTCGGGCGAGAGCACGCTCAGCATCACCCCCGTGATCGACGGCAAGGCGGGCGCGGCCAAGGCGCTCAGCCCGTCCGGGCTCGCCGTCTACGCCAACACGTCCGACTCGACGATAGCTCTCAGCAAGGCCAGCACGGGCGGCAACGCCGGCTACGCCGTGATCACCGGACCAGACGCGCCCGCCGCCTACCGGTTCGCGTTCGCGGTCGACGGCAAGCCGGCGGTGCTGTCGCCGAGCGAGGGCGGAGGAGTCGACGTTCTGACCGCGGACGGAACTTTCGTGAACGCGGTCGCCCCGGCGTGGGCGAAGGATGCGACGGGGGCCGAGCTGCCGACGTCGTACTCGGTCAACGGCAACATTCTCACCCAGACGGTCAGCCACGAGGGTGCCGCCTACCCCGTGGTGGCCGATCCGCGGGTGCGCTGTGACAGCCTGTGGTGCACCCTGGAGCTGACTCGTGGCGAGACGCGCAGTCTCGCGGCCAACGTGCTCTACGCGGGTGGGCCGTGTGCGGTGTTCGGGGGTGGCGCGCCGGTCTGCGTGTCGGTGCTCACCGGGGCGTGGGCGATGGCCAGCATCGCGCTCTCCCGGGGCGAGTGCATCGGCTACCGGGTGTGGAAGGCCAACTTCGTCTCCTACCCGCACCCCGCGTACATCCGGTGCTATGCCTGACGTGGCGATGAGAGGATCGGACACGAGAATGCGGCCAACGGCGTTCGACGAGGCCAGCCGACAGACCTACGGGCGCCTGTACTGGACGATCACCGGCCTGCTCTTGTTCGCGACCCTCGCGGCCTGGCTGTGGGGCGAGCGCTGGATGCAGACGACGGTGGGCGTGACCGCCCTCGGCTTCATCGTCGTGGTCGGGGTCATCAACCACCGACGAATGAACCGCATCGTTCGAGAGAGGGAGCGGGAGGGCCACTCCGGGGCCGGCCCCGACGGCGGCTGACAGCGACGGGCTCCTCCCGCATGGGGAGGAGCCCGTCGCTAGTTCAGGCGGTCAGACGCGGTCGCTGCGCGCGGCGCTCGCCGAGTCGTGCGCGTCGACCGGGGCTTCCGAATTGGCAGCATCGACCGCGGGGATCGCGGCTGTGGCCAGAGCCACGCTCGATGCGCCGTCGACCTCGAGCGACTCCGGCAGGATGTCGCGCTCGATCGTTGTCGCCAGCGGCTTCTCCTTCACGAAGCAGAGCAGGATCACGGCGACGACGACGAGCGGCACCATGTACAGGAACACCGGAGTCAGCGCGTCGTTGTACGAGCCCACGATGATCTCGCGAACCGCATCGGGCAGATCACGAACGATCGCCGGGGTGAAGGAGTTCGATCCGCCGCCGTCGGCCGCGCCCGCGGGCATGCGGTCGGCGAGCAGGTCGGTGAGGCGTGCGACGAAGAGGCTGCCGACGATCGCGGCGCCCAGCGACGCACCGATCTGGCGGAAGTAGTTGTTCGACGCGGTCGCCGTCCCCACCTCGCGCACCGGGAACGAGTTCTGCACGATGAGGATGAGGATCTGCATGCTCATGCCGAGGCCGAGCCCCATCAGGGCGAGGAAGGAGCACAGGATCCAGATCGGCAGCGTCGGTGTCATGGTCGACATCAGCGCGAGGGCCACGGCGACGATCGATGTGCCGACGATGGGCAGCCACTTGTAGCGGCCGGTGCGGCTGACGAGCTGGCCGGAGACGATCGACGAGACGAGCAGTGCCGCCATCATCGGGATCATCAGCAGGCCGGCCTCGGTCGCGTTGACGCCGGTGACCATCTGCAGGTAGGTGGGCAGGTAGGCGAGAGCGCCGAACATCGCGATTCCCGTGATCAGGCCGGCGATGGTGGTGAGGTTGAAGTTGCGGTCCCTGAACAGGTGCAGCGGCATGATCGGCTCTGCGGCGGTGCGCTCCACCATCACGAAGGCGATGGCGGTGACGACGAAGCCGGCGATGAGCCCGATGATGACGAGCGAGTCCCAGTCGTAGGTCGTTCCGCCCCAGGTGGTGACGAGCACGAGGCACGTGGAGGCGATCGCGAGCAGGCCCATTCCGGTGAAGTCGATGCGCGGCTTGTCGTGGGCGACCTTCGGCAGCTTGAGGAACACGACGGCCGAGACGATCGCGAGGATGCCGAGCGGGATGTTCATCCAGAAGGCCCACCGCCAGCCGATGCCCTCGGTGAACCAGCCGCCGAGCAGCGGTCCGGCCACGGAGGAGAGCGCGAAGACGCCGCCCATGATTCCCATGTACTTGCCGCGTTCGCGGGCAGGCACGACATCGGCGATGATCGCCTGCGACAGGATCATGAGTCCGCCGCCGCCGAGGCCCTGGATAGCACGGCCGGCGATGAGCCAGGTCATGTCTCCGGCGAGGCCGCCCACGACGGAGCCGGCGATGAACAGGGCGATGGCGCCGATGAACAGGCCCTTGCGACCGATCAGGTCGCCGAGCTTGCCGTAGACCGGGAGCATGATCGTCGAGGCGAGGATGTAGGCGGTCGTGACCCACAGCATGTGGTCGACGCCGTTGAGCTCGCCGACGATGGTCGGGAGGGCGGTAGAGAAGATGGTCTGGTCGAGCGACGCGAGCAGCATCGTGACCATGAGGCCGGCGAAGACCAGCAGGATGTTGCGCTTCATCGCCGGATCGCCCATTGGTTGCGCTGTGGGCTGCGCTTCGGTGTGTGCGGTGCTCATTGGAGTTTCTGTACTACCTCTCTGACGAGCTCGACGGCTCGTTGTTGCAGAAGTTCGGGGTCGGGGTCGCTGTGGGTGGCAGCGAGTTCCATCACGGCGACGCGCACGGCGGCCCCGCAGATAGCGAGCATGAGCTCGGCCGTCGGGGCGTCGGCGTCGGCGAATCGCGCGTCGCGCGCGAGGATCGCGCCGACCGCGTTCGTGAGCCGCTCCGCCATGCGCGTCATCTGGGCGAACTGGCGGCCCATGAGCTGCGGATGCCTCGCCACGAGTTCCAGACGGGTGGCACGCACCTCGCGCTCGGCGATCGACGTGCCCAACATGGTGACGATGAGTCGCACGATCGACTCGACCGGGTCGACATCGGGATGCGCCGCGATGTGTCCGGCGATCGCCTCGTCGGTGATCTCGACGTCGCGGAGGCCGAGTATGGCGTCTTCCTTGCTGTCGAAGTAGTTGAAGAACGTGCGTGGGGAGACGTCGGCGAGGTCGCTGATCGCATCAACGGTGGCGTTCTCGAGTCCGTCGCGCATCACGAGCGTGACCGCGCACCGCTCGAGGCGCTGACGCGTCTCGATGCGCTTGCGGTCGCGCAGGCCAAGGGTCTCGGAGGTCATGGGACTATTATTGCGCCATCAGCAAACTTACGCAAGTGCAACTTTGCAGAACTGCAAAGAACGTCGCGTCGACGTCGTGCAGTCGTCGTCGTCCAGCGGCCGTTGACGGCGCGCGGCGCGACCTCTTACCGTGGAGCGCAGAACCGGAGGTGTGGAATGACCACTGTGTACTCGTCCGCGTCGATGTCGCTCGACGGCTTTATCGCCTATGACGACGACAATCCCGGCCCCCTCTTCGACTGGTACCAGACCGGCGACGTCGAGATGACGACCGCGTCGGAATCGGTCGCCTTCCGCCTGACGGCCCACTCGGCCGACTATCTGCGCGAGCAGACGGCGCGGCTCGGCGCGCTCGTAGTGGGGCGCCGGCTGTTCGACGTCACCGACGGTTGGACCGGGACGCACCCGTGGGGCGTGCCCGTCGTGGTCGTGACACACGAGGCGCCGGCCGACTGGAACTATCCCGGTTCGGACCACTTCCACTTCGTCGGCGGGGTCGCGGAGGCGGTCGCTAGGGCGAGGGGGCTGGCGGGCGAGCGCGACGTGTGTGTCGCCGCCGGAGACATCGGCACGCAGGCCCTCGAGGCCGGTCTGCTCGACGAGGTGCGCATCGATCTGGCGCCGGTGGTGCTCGGCTCGGGTCGCCCGTACTTCACGGGCGGGACGTCGTGGATGCTCGGCGAACCGACCACGCTGATCCAGACCGCGCGGGTCACGCACCTGATCTTCCCGGTTCAGGGCGCGGCTGCTCGCTGAGATGTCCACTCCCGACCGCGCCGAAGCGCTCGCCGATCTGGAGCGCGCGGCGGCGGTGCCCGGGTGGCTCGCCGAGCAGGTCGAGGCGGATGCCGCGGCGGACCGCTTCTCGTTGTGGGGACGCTCCACCGTCGTCGACGAGAACACGGGCTCGCCGGTCATCTCGGAGGCGCTGTTCGCCGAATTGCACCGCATGGCGGGGCTCGACGCCGTGTGGCCGATCGGCAATGCGGGCTTGCTGCACGTCTACGGCTATCTGCTCTCGACGGTCGACACTCCGTACGGTCGCAAGCGTGACCGCTGGCTCGGCGGGGGAGTCGCCCGGGCCTTCGGCCTGCCGGACGACGCGTTCGCTCCCTGGTTCGTCGCACCGTGGTTCGTAGCGTCTGCGGCGCGCGACTCGACGCCGTTGGAGCGCGTCGTCACGGTCGCGATGCCCTACGTCGAGGATCCGGCGGGTGGAGATGCGACCCTGATGTGGGTCGACGAGCGTGGGCCGGGGCCGGCGACTGACACCCACGACACCTTCGCCCGCACGGTCATCGTGCAAGCCCGGTCGGGAGCGACCGCGCTGCTCTACGCGGTCGGAACAGGGGGCTCCTTGTTGCTTGTCACGCTCTTTCCGCTCGCTTGGTCTGCATCCGATCGCGACGGCGCCGCCTGGCTGGCGGCGATCGAGGCCGGTGTGCCGCGACTGCGGTACAACGCGATCGACGGGCGGAACGTGGCATCCGCCCAACTCGTCGACCGCCGGGTGTCGCGCCGCGAGGGCTGACGAAGCACACGTCGACGGCGCGCAGCGCGTCCGCACGCATCACCCCGCTCGCCCGCGCGGCGGCGAGATCAGCGAGCTGGTCGCTGATCCGCCTGATGGTGCCCATCGCGGTGTCCATGCCAGAATCCTGACGAGGGCCACCGACATTGGAGCGCACCTGTAAAAAGCCGATCAGGCAGCATTTTCATGTGGAGAATACCGGCAACCGCCCGCCTGTGGAGGAGAGGGCGACCGGATGCTACAGGTCGATCGATTCGCCGGGCGCGAGCACGAAGAACTCGCCGCCGCCGAGCGTGGTGGCCGTCTTGATGCGCCCGTTGTTCATGTCCTTGCCGATGGTCGAGAGCACCATCTCGTGAACGGGGAAGGAGCGTTTCGGCGCGACGGCCTCGACGTAGTCCATGACCTCGCCGATCTTCAACCATGGGGCGGCGGACGGCACGGCCAGTACGGCGACCGGCACGGACGGCACGGTGAAGGCGTCGCCGGGGTAGAAGAGGATGCCGTCGACCATCACGCCCACGTTGTCGATGACCGGGATGGACGCGTGGATGACGGCGTGCCGCTCGCCGAAGAACTTCAGATCGAAACCGCCCGCCATGATCTGGTCGCCGTCGGTCACGACGGTGACGGGATAGGCGGATGCGGCGATCGCGACACCCTGCGGACCGTAGATGCGCGCATCGGGGTTCATCGTGAGGATGCGGTCGAGCTGTTCCGGGGTCCAGTGGTCGGGGTGCTCGTGCGTGATGACGATGGCGACGACGCCGCGCAGCTCGGTCATCGGGGTGGTGAATGCGCCGGGATCGACGACGAGGGTCTCACCCGCCTTCTCGATCACGAGATTGGCGTGTTCGTGCTTGGTCAGCTTCATGTCACGACCATAAACCCGAGGGTCTGCGAGAGGTTGACCCATATACCCCCCGGGGGTATCCTATTGACATGATCGACGAAATAAAGAAGCGCGCGCTGCACCGCACCAAGATCCTCGAGGGGCAGATGCGCGGCCTCGAGAAGATGATCGACAACGAGGACTACTGCATGGACATAATCACGCAGTCGCTCGCGATCCAGAAAAGCCTCCGCAGCCTCAACAAGCTGCTCGTCGAGAACCACCTACGCACGCACGTGGCCGACATGTTCGCCGCCGGGGGAGACCAGCAGGACATGGCCGTCGCCGAATTGCTCAAGGTGTACGAACTCAACAACAACAGGGGAGAGTAGAAATGCAGCACGACCATTCGGTCGCGGCCGTTCCGGAGGCGGTCGACGCTTCGACCCATTCGACAGGCTCAGGGCAGGCAGGCTCAGCGACCGGGCACGACCACCACGACCACGCTTCGACAGGCTCAGCGACCGGGCACGACCACCACGCCGGGCACGACCACGGCGATCACTCGCACCACGATCCGGCGCAGTTCCGTCGTAAGTTCTGGCTGAGCCTCGTGCTCACCATCCCGACGCTCGTCTTCTCCACCGGTCTGCAAGACATCCTCGGGCTCGACGGGCCGCGCTTCCCAGGCAGCCAGTTCATCCCTGCCGTGTTCGCGATCACCATCTTCTTCTACGGCGGTCTCGTCTTCATCCGCGGCGGCATCCAGGAGCTGCGGTCGCGGCAGCCCGGCATGATGACGCTGATCTCCCTCGCGATCGTCGTCGCGCTGGTCTACAGCTTCGCGGTGCTCCTCGGGTTCCCCGGCATGGACTTCTGGTGGGAGCTTGCCACCCTCATCACGATCATGCTGCTCGGCCACTGGGTCGAGATGAGCGCCATCATGGGCGCGCAGAACGCGCTCGGCGAGCTCGCAAAGCTGATTCCGGATGAAGCGGACCTCAAGCACGGCGACCATGTGATGACCGTTCCGGTCGCATCGCTGAGCGTCGGCGACCTCGTGCTCGTGCGCCCCGGCGCCGCAGTACCGGTCGACGGCGAGGTCACCGAGGGCGCATCCGACGTCAACGAGTCCCTGCTGACCGGCGAGTCGAACGCCGTCTCCAAGCAGCAGGGCGCGGGCGTTATCGCCGGCAGCATCAACGGCTCCGGAGCGCTCACGGTGCGTGTCACGAAGACGGGCGACGACACGGCGATCGCCGGCGTCATGAAGCTGGTCGCCGACGCGCAGGCCAGCAAGTCGGGTGCCCAGGTGCTCGCCGACCGCGCCGCTGCACTGCTCTTCTACGTCGCCGTGGCCGCGGCCGTGATCACCCTGGTCGCCTGGACCCTCATCAGCCCCGACGACCCGGCCTTCGTCATCGAGCGGGTCGTCACCGTGCTGATCATCGCCTGCCCGCACGCCCTCGGCCTCGCGATCCCGCTCGTCGCCCAGCTGTCGACCGCGATCGGCGCCCGCAAGGGCCTGCTGATCCGCAGCCGGGCCGCGCTGGAAGACGCCCGCAACATCCAGGTCGTGCTCTTCGACAAGACCGGAACCCTCACCGAGGGCAAGCAGGGCGTGGCGACGGTCCTGGCGGTCGGCGGGGCGTCGAGCGGAGACATCCTCTCCCTCGCCGCGGCGGTCGAGGCGTCGTCGGAGCACCCGATCGCCCGCGCCATCGTCACGGCGGCGCAGTCGCTCACGGTTCCCCGCGCCGAGGAGTTCGAGTCGCTCGCCGGTCGCGGCGCATCCGCCCTCGTCGACGGCCGCCGCATCACGGTCGCCAGCCAGCGGGTCGTGATCGAGCGCGGACTCATGCTCGACCCGGATCTCGTGCTCGCGAAGAAGGAGGCCGCCGGGCGTGGCTCCACCGTCGTGTTCGTGTTCGACGAGACCACCGTGCTCGGGCTCATCGCCCTCGCCGACGTGATCCGCCCCGAGTCGGCGGAGGCCGTCGCAGAGCTGCAGAAGAGCGGCGTGCGCGTCGCGATGCTCACCGGCGACTCGCGCGAGGTCGGCAACTGGGTCGCCGCGCGTCTCGGCATCACGGAGGTGTTCGCCGAGGTGCTGCCCGGGCAGAAGGCCGGTGTCGTGGCCGAGCTGCAGAAGGACGGCACCCGCGTGGCCATGGTCGGCGACGGTGTGAACGACGCTCCCGCGCTCGCGCAGGCCGACGTCGGCATCGCGATCGGGGCGGGCACGGATGTCGCGATCGAGTCGGCCGGCATCGTGCTGGCCTCGAGCGACCCGAGGGGTGTGCTCGCCGCGTTCCGGCTGTCACGGGCGACCTACCGCAAGATGCAGCAGAACCTGTGGTGGGGCGCCGGCTACAACGTGGTCGGCATACCGCTCGCCGCGGGCGCGCTCTTCTTCGCGGGCATCCTGCTGTCGCCCGCCGTCGGCGCGATCTTCATGTCGGTGTCGACGATCGTGGTGGCGCTGAACGCGCAGCTGCTGCGGCGGGTGAAGCTGTAGGGCGGGCCGGCACGCTCGAAGCTCGACCGCGAGTTGTCGCTAACGGGGGTACCACGCGTGGAGATCGCCCCGTTAGTGACAACTCGCGCGGGGTGCCACAATGAACCGTGCCGACATCGAAGCCGCTGACGATTGTCGTCGCCATCAACCCGTCCGCGTCGTTCGGCAAGAGCCGCGAGGTGGGGCCGGCCGTCGTCGCCACGCTCCGCGCCCTCGGGCACCTCGTCACGAGCCTCACCGAGCCGGACTTCGAGCAGTTGCGTGACTCGGCCCGCCGTGCGATCGCGAAGAAGCCCGACGCGCTCGTCGTCGTCGGCGGCGACGGCATGGTGAGTCTCGGCGTCAACCTGCTCGCGCACACCAAGGTGCCGCTGGGCATCATCCCCTCCGGCACGGGCAACGACATGGCGCGCGGGCTCGGCATCCCGGTGGGCAACACCGAGGCCGCGATCGGCGTGCTCGTCGATGCCCTCGCGCGGCCGGCCCGCGCGATCGACGCGGGGCGCATCCGTCACCTCGACTCGGAGACCGGCGAGGAGACCACCACGTGGTTCGCCAGCGTGCTCTCGGCCGGCTTCGACGCGATCGTCAACGAGCGAGCCAACCGGCTGCGCCACCCCCGAGGCAAGAGCCGGTATCTCCTCGCGCTCGTGATCGAGCTCGCGCGGCTGCGCCCGATCCGCTACCGGCTGGTGCTCGACGGGGTGGAGACGGTGACGGATGCCGCGCTCATCGCTGTAGGAAACAACCAGTCGATCGGCGGAGGCATGCGCGTCACACCGAACGCCGTGGTCGACGACGGCCTGTTCGACGTGCTCGTGGTCACTCCGCTGTCGCGGATCGCGTTTATGCGGGTGTTCCCGCGCGTGTTCGCGGGCACCCATCTCACCGACCCGCGCGTCACCGTGCACCGGGCGACGCACGTGCGCATCGAGGCCGAGAACGTCGCCGCCTACGCCGACGGCGAGCGGGTGTCGCTGCTTCCCGTCGACGTCGAGATCGTTCCGGGGGCGCTCCGCGTCCTCATGCCGTAGCCACCGAAAGCGGATTGGCTACGCCGGGTGTCGGCGGATGCTGCGAGCATGGAGCCATGCCCCCAGAGATCCTGCGTTACGCCGCGTTCACCTCCACGCCCGAGGGAGGCAATCCCGCGGGCGTCGTGCTCGATGCGGCCGCGCTCGACGACGCCGACATGCAGCGCATCGCGGCCGAGGTCGGCTATGCCGAGACGGCCTTCGTCACAGAATCCGCGGTGGACGAAGACCCCCGCCGCAGCCGCCTGCGCTACTTCTCGCCGATCTCCGAGGTGCCGTTCTGCGGTCACGCGACGATCGCCACCGCCGTGGCCCTCGCCGCGCGCGACGGTGAAGGCGCCTTCGACTTCGAGACGCCGGTCGGCGCGATCACCATCGAGACGTCCCGCATAGGCGGGCAGCTCACCGCGGCGTTCACGAGCGTCGAGCCGGAGGTCGTCGACATCGACGGAGACGTGCTCGACAGCCTGCTCGCACTGCTCGGCGCCACCCGTTCCGATCTGCACCCCGAACTGCCGCCACGCATCTCGTTCGCCGGCAACCGGCATCCGGTTCTCGTCTTCTCCTCCCGCCGGTTATTCGACTCGTTCGTATTCGACCCGGCGGCCATGCGCTCGCTGATGGACACGCAGGGCTGGGCCGGCACCGTCACCACGCTGCGGGTCGTGGGCGATGCGGAATTCGAGGCCCGCAACCTGTTTCCGGTCGGGGTGATCACCGAAGACCCGGCGACAGGTTCCGCCGCGGCATCCGTCGGCGGCTACCTGCGCGCGCTCGGCAGACCGCCGGGGCGCGTGGTCATCCACCAGGGCGCCCACGTCGGCCGGCCGAGCCTTCTGACGATCGACATCCCGGCTGCCGGCGGCATCGTCGTCAACGGATCGGCCGTGGAGATCGCATGAATGGTGCAGCTCAAATGAGCAGTGGGGATCGCATGAAGACCGTGACGACAGACGTGCTCGAGATCGCGTTCGAACAATGGGGCCCCGACGACGGAGCACCCGTAGTGCTGCTGCACGGCTTTCCGTACGACGTGCGTGCCTTCGACGAGGTCGCACCGGTTCTCGCCGACGCCGGCCACCGGGTCATCGCGCCCTACCTGCGCGGCTTCGGCCCCACCCGCTTTCTCGACGACGCGACGCCCCGCTCGGGGCAGCAGGCAGCCATCGGCGCCGACCTGATCGCGCTGCTCGACGCGCTCGACATCGACCGGGTGGTACTCGCGGGCTTCGACTGGGGCGGACGCGCGGCGTGCATCGTCGCGGCCCTGCGGCCCGAGCGGGTGACCGGCCTCGTCACCGTCGACGGCTACACCGTGCAGCACATCGCCTCGGCCAACGAACCGGCACCTCCGACGTGGGAGGCGACCTACTGGTACCAGTACTACTTCCACGGTGAACGCGGCAGGCTCGGACTCGAACGCAACCGCGACGAGCTGTGCGAACTGCTGTGGCGCAACTGGTCGCCTACCTGGAACTTCACGCCCGAGACCTTCGCCGCGTCTGCACCCAGTCTGCACAACCCCGACTTCGTCGACGTGGTGATCCACTCCTACCGGCACCGCTTCGGCCTGGTCGAGGGAGATCCGCGCTACGACGCTCTCGAGGCGGCGCTCGCCGAGGCCCCGCCGATCATGGTGCCGACCATCGTGCTGGAGACCGGCGCCGACGGCGTGCTCGGCGGACCCGTCGACGACGACCGCGACCACTTCGTCGGGCCCTACGGCCAGGAACGACTCGACGGCGTCGGCCACAACGTTCCGCAGCAGGCGCCGCGCGAATTCGCGCGAGCCATCCTCGACCTGGCTACCGGCTCGTGACCCGCACCGCGCGTCTCTCCCTCGACCGCCTCTCGGCCGTCGACTTCGACGAGATGTGGAAGATCCACGCCGACCCGCTCACCAACGAGTTCAACCCGGCAGGCCCGCTCACCGACCGGTCGGCCGCGCAGCGCATGTTCGGAGAGTGGCTCGGTCAGTGGCACGAGCACGGGTTCGGCTACTGGTCGGTGCGCGACGACGAGGGGATCGTCGGCTTCTCGGGGATCCGCTACTCGACATGGAACGACCGCACGGTTCTCAACCTCGCCTACCGCTACACGCCGCGAGCGTGGGGAAAGGGGTACGCGACCGAGGTCGCGTGTGCCGCGGTCGACCTGTGGCGCGACGAGCACTCGGCGCATCCGCTCATCGCCTACACGACCCCCGCGAACATCGGGTCGCAGCGCACAGCGCTCGCCGCCGGGCTCGAACGACGCCCCGACCTCGACCGGGTCACTGGAGAAGCGCTCGGCGACGACATCGTCTTCGCGCTGGGCTGGTAGGAAGACGGGCTAGTGACTCAGGCCGGCGGCAGCCAGTACTCGCCGAGCCACTCGAGAAACTGCTGTGCCTCGTTGTCGGCGTGCTCGAGCCTCGCCCGGCCCGTGCGGGCGAAGAAGTCCTCGAAACCGTCCAGCTGCTTCAGCGACTCGTCGGAGAGGGAGCGGAACCCCATCGTCCATTGTGGAAACTGACGCGCCCCGATCTGCCGCTCGCGCATCTTGTGCACGCTGCGGTGCCGCGGGTCGGCGGCGATGATCTCGAAGCGCGCGAGTACCGTCGCGTCGTCTCCCTCGACGATCTGGATGAAGCGGTCACGATGGTAGAGGAGAGCCCCGGTGATTCCGTGGCGCGCGTTGTTGAGCCGCGACTTGATCAGCAGGTCCGCGATCTCGTCGTCGGTCATCGGCGTGGTGGCCACGCTGACGTAGGCGATCGAGAGCATGGCGTCCTCCGGTTCTCGTCGCGACAGACCCGCAGGAAGCGGCGAGACGCAGACAGTCCTATCGTCACACACGCGAGGCGAATCTCCCGATCCGGCGACCGCCTCGATCTGCCGACGGCGGAATCGCTAGGCCTCGGCCGAAGACTGCGCCACTCTGGACCCATGACAGCGACGCGCGTACTGGTCCTGGGTGGCACCGAGTTCGTGGGTCGTGCGTTCGTCGACGAGGCACTCGCTCGAGGGCACGACGTCACCGTTCTCAATCGCGGCACGCGCGCTCCGTCGGCCGGCGTGACCGGCCTCGTCGGCGACCGCACCCGATCGACCGGCCTCGACGCGCTCGGCGCGGGGGAGTGGGACATCGTCGTCGACACCTGGTCGTGGGCGCCGCGAGCGGTGACGGATGCCGCGGCTCGACTCTCCGGACGCGCCGGCAAGTACGTCTACGTGTCGAGCCGTTCGGTCTACGACGAGCCGGTCGCGCTCGCCGACGAGAGCGCGGCGGTCGTGGACGGCGCGGCCGACGACACCGGCTTCGACGACTACGCCCGCGCCAAACGTGGCGGCGAGCTCGGCACCCTCGCCGGTTTCGGCGATCGCGCGCTGCTGCTGCGAGCGGGACTCGTGCTCGGACCGCACGAGAACATCGGGCGCCTGCCCTGGTGGCTGTCGCGGATCGCCCGTGGCGGCGACGTGGTCGCGCCCGGACCGGCGGAAGCGGGCATCCAGTACATCGACGCCCGCGACCTCGCCGGGTTCGGTCTCGACACGGCAGCGACCGGCGCCGTCAACGTCGTGAGCCCGCCCGACACCACGACGATGCGCGACCTGCTCCAAGCGTGCGTCACCGCCACCGCCACCGGGAGTGGGGCACGGCTGCGCTGGTTCACCCCCGAACAGCTCGTCGCCGCCGGCGCCGAGCCGTGGATCGGGCTGCCGGTGTGGCTTCCGCCGGGTGCCGATGCGGAGGGCATGCACCGCGGCGATGTATCGAAGGCGGTTGCCGCCGGCCTCGCGATCAGGCCGCTCGGCGAGACCGTCGCAGACACCTGGGCGTGGCTGACGTCGATCGGGGGAGTCGCCCCACAACGACCCGACCGACCGGTGGTGGGGCTGCCCGAATCCACGGAGCGAGCGCTGCTCGACGGCCCCTTCTGAGCCCGGGCGAGATACGAGGGCATCTCGGTTTGTGAGTGCCCTCGGCGTATGGCATACTCATCTAGTTGCTTTCGGCCCCATCGTATAGCGGCCTAGTACGCTGCCCTCTCACGGCGGTAACACCGGTTCGAATCCGGTTGGGGTCACAACAGCCCGGTTCCCTTGTTCTACAAGGGGGCCGGGCATTTTTTATGCACGAACTACGCCCGGCGCGACCAGGCGGCGACGAGCGCGAGTAAAAACACATAGACTCACATCTATGGGAATTGCGGGATCGACGAACGAGCTCAGACTCCTCGCCGACCCGACGCGGTCACGCATCGTGTCGTTGATCAGGGACAGCCCGGATGGTCGCCGCATGGTCGGCTCGCTGGCGACGGACTTGAATCTCCGCCAGCCCACGGTCAGTCATCACGTCAAGGCGTTGTTCGACGAGGGGCTGCTCGAGCGCCGCCCCGAGGGCCGTTCCGTCTGGTACTCGATCGCCCCCGACCAGGCCGACCGCATATCGGAGGTTCTGCAGGGCACCTCCGATACCGAGATGACCGACGGGGTGCTCGAGCGTATCTCCCTGGATCTCGCGACGCGCTTCGCGGGCACGTTCGCTGCCGAGACCGTCGAACGCTTTGTGCGCGAAAGCCACGCGCTGCTCTCCGAGAAATCCCGGATCACCCGCCACCTGCCCTCGCTCACGTCTCGATTCGCCGTCGACCGGCTCACCGCTCTCGCGACGGAGGGCATGCCCCGCCTCGACCGCACACCCGAGGTGCTGTTCGTGTGTGTTCAGAACGCGGGGCGATCGCAGATGGCGGCCGGGATCCTCCGCCACCTCGCGGGCGATCGCGTGCACGTCAGGACGGCGGGTTCCGCCCCGGCCAACGCGGTGCGGTCGGTGGTCGTCTCGGTGCTCGACGAGATCGGGGTGCCCGTCGGGGGCGAATACCCGAAACCGCTGACCGACGAGGTGGTGCGGGCCGCCGACGTCGTCATCACGATGGGCTGCGGCGACGCCTGCCCGGTCTATCCCGGGCGTCTCTACCTCGACTGGGATCTCGAAGACCCCGTCGGACTCCCGCTGGCGCGTGTCCGCGCCATCCGCGACGACATCGAGGCCCGCGTCCGCGACCTCATCCCAAACCTGAAAGCGAACCCATGACCGACACACCCACCGTTCTCTTCGTCTGCATCCACAACGCCGGACGCTCCCAGATGGCCGCCGGCTACATGCGGGCGCTCTCCGGCGGGGCCGTCGAGGTGCGCTCGGGCGGCTCCGAGCCCGGCGACCAGATCAACCCGGTGGCCATCGCCGCCATGGCGGAGGAGGGCATCGACATCAGCGCCGGCCTCCCGCAGCTGATGACCACCGAGCAGGTGCGCGACTCCGACGTCGTCATCACCATGGGCTGCGGCGACGTGTGCCCGATCTTCCCCGGCAAGCGCTACGAGGACTGGGAGCTCGTCGACCCGAAGGGCAAGTCGATCGACGAGGTGCGTCCGATCCGCGACGACATCAAGGCGCGCGTCGAGGCTCTGCTCGCCGAGCTCCTCCCCGCGACGGCCTGAGGGCGTTTCACGCAACCCTTCGCAATCGGCCTTCCTCTCGGCTATACCGGAGTAGACCAACCGAACGGGAGAGAAATTGATCGACAAAGAGCACGACGCGGCCGACGAGTACCACGACGGCAACGAGCGCGACGTAGAGCAGAAGCAGTCGGAGACGACGCGGTCCGAATCGTCGCAGTCGAGTGAGGCGCTCAACGACCCCGAGATCGACGACGACGCGGTGAAGGTGCTTCCCGGCACCGGTGGCCCCGACGACGTGGGCGACATCGACGTGGATCCCGGAGAGATCCACCCCGAGGGCTGAATGCCGGCGTACGTCGCCCTGCTGCGCGGGCTCAATGTGGGCGGCAGAAACCCGGTCGGCATGGCCGACCTCGCCGCGTGCTTCGAAGACGCCGGCTACCTAGACGTGCGCACCTACATTCAGAGCGGCAACGTGCTCTTCACGACGGATGCCACGGGCGGACCGGCTCTCGAGACGGAGGTCGAGCGCATGCTCGAAGACCGGCTCGAGAAGCCGATCCTCGCCGTCGTCCGGTCGCGCGACGAGCTCGCCGAGATCGTGGCGGCGGCGCCGCCTGACCACGGCTCGCAGGCGCTGCGCAGTGACGTGCTGTTCCTGAAGCATCCGCTCACCCCTGACGAGGTGTTGGCGCAGATGCCGGACCTGCGCGAGGGCGTCGACGAGGTGGCCGCCGGCCCCGGCGTCGTCTACTTCTCCCGGGTCGCCGCGAGGGCGACGGAGACCCGCTTCACGCGCTTTATGGGCATGCCGGTCTTCCGGCGGATCACCATGCGCAACTGGCGCACGACCACGCGGCTGCTCGAGTTGCTCGACGGGCGCTGAGCGCCTACACCTGTACCGGGGAGAGGCCGCGGATGGTCGCCGATCGTGCCTCGACATCGTCGACCGCCTCCACGCTGACGGTCACATCGCCGCCGCCCAGGTCGACGAGGGCCGACTGAGTGAGGGCGCCGTCGCCGGCGAAGACCTCCACGCTCGACGTGTCGACGATCACGGTCAGCGCCATGACGTCGTCGGCGACCGGCAACGGCTCCGCCCGTTCGGCGGAGTAGTCCTCGGACTCCAGGACGGCCGCCGCGGCGTCGTCGTCGCGCGCGACGAAGACCTCCGGCGCCGCCTGGCCGTCTGACCGCACGCCGATCATCGCCGACGCGCCATCCGCCCCGGTCAGGACCAGCCGAACCTCGCCGCGCCCCTCGATCGAGAGGTCGAGGTCGACACGGAACGGCGTCGAGATCGTGGACGAGCCGCGGATGTCGCGGGCCGGTCCGGCGAGGCGGTCGAGGCCGGGCAGCGGAGTCATGCCGAGCCGAGGAGGGCCGCTCGTCGACTCGAGTCGCAGCACCCGGGTCACCGACTGGGCGCCGCTCGTCCACCCGGATTCGGGCAGTTCGCGCGCGTAGGCCCAGTTGTTCAGCCAGCCCAGCGCATAGCGTGACTCTGCCTGCTGGCCAGGGGTCAGTCGTGGGTCCGGCCAAGTGACGCCCGCGTAGTAGTCGGGCCCGGAGTCCATCCAGCGGGGCTCCGCGGAGTCGCCGTCGACCGTGAACGTCGTGCCGTCCCAGTCACCGGTCCAGTAGGCCACTCCCGTCGCGCGTCCGAGTCGCTCCCCGTTGGCGCTCGCCGCGAGCACCCAGACCGGGCGCGCGGGATCACCGTCGAGGTGCATCCGGAAGAGGTCGGGGCACTCGAGCAGCCCGAGCGCACCGGGTGCGAAGTCGCTCGCGTACTCCCAGTCAGTGAGGTTCGTCGAGCTGTAGAACCCCAGCCGTTCGCCCTCGGCGAGCACCATCGTCCACCGGTCCCGATCCGCATCCCAGATCACCCGCGGATCACGGAAGTCGGTGACGCCGGGATTGTCGAGCACCGGATTCTCGGTAGAGCTCTCGAAGGAGTACCCGCCGTCGGTCGAGTAGAAGATCGACTGGCGTTGCACCCCGTCGACCTGCTGGGTCAGGATCGCGACCAGCGTGCCTTCGCCGAATCCCGCGTCGCCACGCTCGTCGACCACGACGGTGCCCGACTCCACGTCGCCCCACTCGGTGCGGAATTTCTCAATCGCCACGCCCTCATCGGTCCATTCGACCAGGTCGGGACTCGTCGCATGGAACCAGGCGGTGCCGTTGCCCTCGGGGTAGTCGGCGTTGTAGAGGTAGTAGAGGTGCCACAGCCCGTCGACGAACACCGGGCGCTGTGGGTCGTTCATGAACCCGTTCGGCGGTGTGATGTGGACGGCCGGGCGCAGGGGATCCGCCCCGGCCGGGCGCTGAAGTGCCTGCTTCGTGGCCGGTTCTGGCGCGACCGACCACCCGACATCCGCGAGCAGGGAGTCGACGGCGACCCGGGTTACACAGGGGGGAAGCTGAAGGTCGTCTGCGGGAGCCGGGTGGGTGGCGTCGGCGACGTTCGAGCGCAGGGCGACCCTCTCGTCGACGACGACCGCTGCCACCCATCCGTCGTCGCAGGCGATGACCATCGCGTCGTCGACACCCTCGCCGATCTCAGGCTCGAGGTTCGCGAGCTCTCGGTCCGCTCCATTCGCGGCGAACGACAGGTAGCCGCCGCCGGAGTCGAAGGCGCGCGACTCGGCCGCGGCGATCGTGGTCAGGGCGCGCGACTCAGGGCTTTCTGGCAAAACATTAATGTGCGGAACCAGCACTGCAGTCGCGATCAGGGCGATGACGCAGAACCCCGCGACCCACAGGGATTTTGTCGTCGCCGGTCCGCCTCGCCGCTCGCCAGCCGTCATCTCGCGATTCACCTCCCCTTCGAAAATAGTTGAAACTCTTCCACTTCGAGAGTAGAACGTCGATAAAGGAGGGGCCGATCACGGTGCCTCCGGACCAGGCCGCTTCCCGGACCCGAACGAGCAACGGACCCACCGGGCGATCCCCGAGGGATCGCCCACTCAATCGGATTCGAGGAGAAACAATGTTGTTTCACAACCGTTCCAAGCGGTTGACCGTCGGCGCTCTGGCGCTGGCCGCAATCGTCACAGGAGGCCTCATCACCGGTGCCGGAACCGCGCTTGCGGAAGAAGCGCCGGAAGGCCCCATCGTCACGCGGACTCCGACGCCAGACCCGGCTGATCCCGGCACAGACCCGGCCGATCCCGGCACAGACCCGGCCGATCCCGCCCCTCCGGCAGAAGATCCACCTGCGCAGGAGACACCGGCGCCCGCGGTGCCGCCGGCGCCCGAGGCCGTGCCCGCACCCGAGGCCGCTCCGGTATTCCCGTCTGCCGTGCCCGGGTTCCCGAACCCGACCACGCACACCCAGCAGAGGTACCACTGGAACACGAACTACACCTCGAAATGGACCCGCGCCGATGCGCGTCAGCTGGCTGCGATGTCGGACCCGACCGCCCCGCCGCGCACGAACTCGATGCCGGAGGAGTACACGATGCCTACCGTGCCCCAGAGCTTCCCCGACATGAGCGGCGGCGAGGTCTGGGTGTGGGATTCCTGGCCGCTCACCGATGCCCAGGCCAACCAGTACAGCTACAAGGGCTGGGAAGTCATCTTCTCGCTCGTCGCCGACCGACGCCTCGGCTTCGACGACAGGCATACCTACGCGAAGCTGGGCTACTTCTTCCGGCCGGCCAGTATCCCGTCGGCCCAGCGACCCGTCGACGGCGGCTGGACATACGGCGGTCTCGTGTTCCCACCGGGCGTCTCCGGGGAGATCTTCGACGACCAGACGTTCACCCACCAGACCGAGTGGTCGGGTTCGACGCGGATCTTCAGCAACGGCCAGGTGAAGGTGTTCTACACCGCGGTCGCGTTCTATCGTGACGCAGCGGGTCAGGACGTCAAACCCGCGGACGCACGCATCGTGATGAGCCCGGGCAAGATCAAGGCGAACGCGAACGGCGTGTGGTTCACCGGGTTCAAGAAGCACCACGAGCTGCTCAAGCCCGACGGCCTGTGGTACCAGAACGGCGCGCAGAACCCGTTCTACAACTTCCGCGACCCGTTCGCCTTCGAAGACCCGCAGTACCCCGGCCGCACCTTCATGGTGTTCGAGGGCAACACGGCGACGCAACGCGGCACGCGCGCCTGCGTCGAGAGCGATCTCGGATACCAACCGGGCGATCCGTACGCCGAGAATCTCGAGACGGTGATGGATCAGGGCGCCAACCTGCGGATGGCGAACGTCGGTCTCGCGATCGCCGACAACGCCGCCCTCACGAAATGGCACTTCTTGCCGCCGATCCTGTCGGCGAACTGTGTGACGGATCAGACAGAGCGACCGCAGATCTACTACAAGGACGGCAAGTACTACCTCTTCACGATCAGCCATCGTTCGACGTTCGCGCCGGGCATCGATGGCCCTGAAGGCGTCTACGGGTTCGTCGGCAACGGCGTCCGCAGCGACTACCAGCCGGTGAACAGGGGATCGGGACTCGCGCTGGGCAACCCTACGAACCTGAACTACGCGGCGGGCACCCCCTTCGCCCCGGACTTCAACCAGCATCCTGGGGCGTTCCAGGCGTACTCCCACTATGTGATGCCGGGTGGTCTGGTGCAGTCGTTCATCGACACGATCGGAACGAGCGATAACTTCCGCAGGGGAGGAACCCTCGGGCCCACGGTGAAGCTGAACATCTCGGGCGACACGACCACGGTCGACCGTACCTATGGTGTGGGAGGACTCGGGGGCTACGCCGACATCCCCGCGAACCGGGCGAAGTTCTAGACAGGAGCGATGCGCAGCGGGGCGCGGTCGGGAGGCCGCACCCCGCTGTTGCCGTCGGGGCGGCTAGTTCGTCGACTCGAGCCAGGTGAGCGCCGAGCCGTCTTCCTCGATCAACCCTGCGATAGCCGAGTTGAAGTCCACGCCGTGTGACGCTGCCATATGGGCGTCGAACGCGGCCCGGTCTCGGTAGACCTCGTAGATGAAGTACCTCCGGGAATCCTCCCGGCGGACGTTCGGTTCGAAACGCACGTTGCCCGGTTCCGCTCGGACGAGCGGGGTCAACCCGGCCACGAGGCGCGCCACTTCCTGTTCCGCCCCCTCCTTGACGGTGAACTCGGCGAAGAGAACCTCGGTCATGCCTTAGCCGCTCCGGTCATGATCGCGACCGCGTCCGTCATCGAGTGGCTCTGCGGTGTGATGGTCGCAGCGCACTTGCCGAGCCGCTGGATGTGGATGCGGTCGGCGACGTCGAACACCTGGGGCATGTTGTGACTGATGAGGATGACGGGAAGCCCGCGTTCTCGCAGGTCGCGGATGAGCTGCAGCACCTGGTTCGACTCGCGCACCCCGAGGGCCGCCGTCGGCTCGTCGAGCACGACGACCTTCGATCCGAAAGCCGCCGCTCTCGCGACCGCGACGGCCTGGCGCTGACCCCCTGAGAGGTTCTCCACCGGCACCGTGACATCCTGCAGCGTGGAGATCCCGAGACTCGACAGCTCCGACTTCGCGCGGGCGCGCATGCCCTTGGTGTCGAGCATTCGGAACACCGACCCGAGAACTCCCTTCCTGCGTTCCTCGCGTCCCAGATAGAGATTGCTGGCGACGTCGAGCGCGGGTGACACGGCGAGGTTCTGGTAGACGGTCTCGATGCCCTTGATCCGCGCGTCTTGCGGTCGCTTGAACGAGACGGGCTTGCCCTCGAGGAACAGTTCGCCCTCGTCGGGGATCTCCGCTCCGGTGAGGCACTTGACGAGGGTGGACTTGCCGGCGCCGTTGTCGCCGATGATGGCGAGCACCTCGCCGGGGTACAGCTGCAGGCTGACCCCGTCGAGCCCGACCACGCGGCCGAACGTCTTCACCAGCCGGCGCGCCTCGAGAATCGGAGCGCGGGTCTCCGGGGGTGTGGCACCACGTGTGTCTGCGGAGGTGATGATCATGAACGTACCTTTCGAATCCACTGGTCGACGGAGACGGCGACGATGATGAGCACGCCGACGGCGAGCGTCTGGTAGAGCACGTCGAGGCCGGCGAGCGACAGTCCGCTGCGGAAGACGCCGACGATGAGTGCACCGAGCAGGGTCCCCCAGACGACGCCACGGCCGCCGAAGAGGCTCGTCCCGCCGATGACGACGGCGGTGATGGAGTCGAGGTTCAGGTCGACACCGGCGTTGGGACTCGCTGCGTTGGTGCGGCCTATCTGCACCCACGCGCCGATCGCGAGGATGACCCCGCCCACGAGGTACACGCTCATAAGAACCCGGTTCACGCTGATACCCGCGAGACGGGCGGCCTCCTTGTCGTCGCCCACCGCGTAGACGTGTCGTCCCCACGCGGTCTTGCCGAGGATGTACGCCAGCACGACGTACAGCGCGAGCATCACGACGACGCCCACGGTGATGCGCACGTCGCCGATGGAAATGGGGAGGCCCGTGACGGTCAGGAGCTCGGGAAGCTCGCTCCCGCGGATCGTCGCGCCCTTCGAATACAGCAGAGTGAGAGCGACGAAGATATTGAGCGTGCCCAACGTCACGATGAACGGTGGGAGCCGGAGCCGCGTCACGAGGAAGCCGTTCAGCGCACCCGCGGCGAGGCCGGCGAAGAGCCCGGCGATGAGTGCGGGCACGGCGGGGACGCCGTTGTTGGCGGACACCTGCGCGATCACCATGGACGCCAGGATCATGGCGGCACCGACCGACAGATCGATTCCGGCGGTGAGGATCACCAGGGTCTGCGCCAGGGCGAGCGTTCCGACGACGGCGACCTGTTGGAGGATGAGTGACAGGTTGTTCGGGTAGAGGAATCGCTCATTGATAGCGCCGAACGCGATGATGGCGATGATCAGCACGATCGCCGGGCTCGCCGCGGGGTAGCGGTGCAGCACGTTGCGCACGCGGCTGAGCGGCGTCTGCCGGTCGAGGAATTCGCCGGCGAGATCGAGTTGGCCGGTAGCGGGTGGGGTTTCGCTCGTCTGCTGACTCACGGTGGTGCTCCTGAACGTCGTTGATGCGAAGACTGGGAAATGAGGGCGGCGCCGCCGGGGTGGCGCCGCCCTGCGAAGGCTCGGGGCGCCTAGCCCCAGCAGATGTCGGCTGCCTCGTCTGTGGTGATGCTGTCGACTCCGTCGACCGGGGTGTCGGTGACGAGCTTCACCCCGGTGTCGAAGAAGTCGAGTCCTTCGGTCACTTCGGGCTTCTCGCCGCCCTCGGCGAGCTGCACGATCGCCTCGACCCCGAGCTCGGCCATCTTCACCGGGTACTGCTGGCTTGTCGCGCCGATGATGCCCTTTTCGACGTTCTCCACGCCCGCGCATCCGCCGTCGATCGAGACGAGCAGCACACCCTGCTCCTTGCCCGCAGCCTGGAGGGCCTGGTACGCGCCGTAGGCGGCGGGCTCGTTGATCGTGTAGACGACGTTGATGTCGGAGTTCTTCGACAGGAGCGTCTCCATGGCCGAGAGGCCGCCGTCCTCGGCGCCGTTGGTCGCCTCGTTTCCGACGATCTCGTACTCGCCGCCGGAGTACGTCCCGGTCGACGCCTCGTCGCCGTTCGCCTGCGCGTCGGCGACGTCGATGCCCAGGCCCTCGAGGAAGCCCTGGTCACGGTTGTAGTCGACCGAGACGATCTTGTCGTCGAAGAGGTCGAGCATGGCGATCGTCGCCTTCTCGCCGCCGAGCTGCGCGGCTGTCCACTCGCCGATCAGGACTCCGGCCGCGTGGTTGTCCGTCGCGAATGTGATATCCACCGCGTCTGCCGGGTCGGGCGCGGTGTCGAGCGCGATCACGTAGAGGCCGGCCTCGCGGGCCTTGCTGATGGCGTCGAGAACACCGGGGCCGTTGGGCGTGATGAGGATCCCCTGATCGCCGCGCGCGACGGCGTCCTCGACGGCCTTGATCTGGGTGTCCTCGTCGCCGTCCTCCTTGCCTGCCGCGAGTGTGAGCGATACGCCCGCGTCCTCGGCTGCGGCCTTGGCACCGTCCTGCATGGCGACGAAGAACGGGTTCGAGTTGGTCTTGACGATGAGCGAGACGCCGACCTCGTCGCCGCCCGATTCCGGCGAGCCGGCGCCGGAACCGGCACAGCCGGTGACTGCGAGAGCGGTGAGGGAAAGTACTGTTCCTCCGATGAGCACGCGCTGGGCGGCTGAGCGGGCAGTGGTGCGATTCAGCATTGAATCTCCTTGGTGAGGGGTTCGGTCACCGTCAATGACAACGGTGTCATGTCTAGGTATAGATCAAGTTTGCCTGTAAGGTCAAGGCGCTGACAGAAACCGAAGCGAGAAAGTGACAACGATGTCTAGTCCTCATGGACAACCAGCTGCAAAAGGGCGGTCCACCATGCGCGATGTCGCGGCGCTCGCGGGCGTCGGCCTCAAGACCGTGTCGAGGGTCGTCAACGGAGAGCCGAACGTCGCCGCGGAGACGCAGGCCCGAGTGCGCGCCGCGGCGGAGCAGCTCGACTTCAGGCCCGACATCCATGCCGGCAACCTGCGTCGCACCGGCCGGAAGACCAGGACCGTCGGGCTCGTCGTGGGCAGCGTGGCGAACCCGTTCTCCGGAGCGCTGCATCGCGGCGTCGAAGACCTGGCGGAGAGCCGGGGCACGGCGGTCTTCGCGTCGAGTCTCGACGACGACGCCTCCCGCGAGACGCGCATCGTGTCGGAGATGCTGAGCCGGCGGGTCGACGGCCTCATCCTCACGACCGTGCTCAAGAACCAGTCCTATCTGGCGCCCGAGCAACAGCGGGGTACCGTGCTCACTTTCGTGGACCGGGAGCCGCTCGGGATCGACGCCGACACGATCGTCACCGACAACGCCGAGGCAGCGGCCGCGGCGACGGCGCACCTCGTGTCTGTGGGCCACAGGCGTCTCGCGTATCTCGGCGACCGCGCCGAGATCTGGACGGCTTCGCAACGCCGCACGGGATTCCTCCGCCAGCTCGGTCGAGTCGGCGTTGCCACGGCGGACATCCCGGTGATCGAGGGACTGCACGACGAGGCGAGCGCCTTCGCCGCCACCCTGCGTCTGCTCGATTCGCCGTCCCCGCCCACGGCGCTGTTCACGAGTCAGAACCTCGTGACCATCGGGACGATCCGCGCGCTGAGAACCCGCGGGATGCACAACCGGGTCGCGCTCTTCGGCTTCGACGACATCCCGCTCGGAGACATGATCGAGCCCGGGGTGTCGGTGGTCGCCCAGAACCCCTACGAGATGGGACGCGAGGCGGCCTCACGCGTATTCGCCCGGCTCGACGGGGACGACAGCCCTTTCAGCACCGTCGTCATTCCGAGCACGTTGATTCATCGCGGCTCCGGCGATATCGCCCCGCCGGCAGACGGGCTCGCGCCGTGAGCGTGAGCCGGTGAGCGTGAGAGCGGGCCGGCGGGCGGTCGTCGTCGGCGAGGCGCTCGTCGACCGGGTGCACAGCGTCGACGGCTCCGTCGCGGAACTGCCCGGCGGCAGCCCGGCGAACGTCGCCCTCGCGCTCGCACGCCTCGGACAGACTCCGCAGCTGGTGACGTCGTTGGCCGACGACGAACGCGGTCGCCGCGTGCGCGAATGGCTCGAGACGTCGGGCGTCGTCGTGGCGGCCGCCCACGTCGCCGGGGCCAGAACGTCGGTGGCGACGGCCCGTCTCGATGCGACGGGCGCCGCGCGGTACGAGTTCGACATCGACTGGCGTGTCGACACGGGACTGGCGGATGACTCGGACCTGCTGCATGTCGGATCGATCGCCACCCAGCTCGAGCCCGGGGCGAGCGACGTCGCGCGCCTCGTCGAGCAGCGCCGGTGCACCTCGACGATCAGTTTCGATCCGAACATCCGGCCCGCCCTCGTCGGCGACGCGGAGTCGGCGCGCGAGCGTGTGCACCGCATGGTGGCGCTCGCCGACGTGATCAAGGCGAGCGACGAGGACATCCGCTGGCTGCACCCCACCCGCACGGCGCTGGAGGTCGCGCGCGAATGGCACGCCGCCGGTGCCGCGATCGTGGTCGTCACCGAGGGCGGCGACGGCGCCTTCGCCGTCGCCCGCTGCGGGGTGGTGCGCGTTCCCGCCGAACGCGTGGTCGTGGTCGATACGGTCGGGGCGGGCGACACTTTCATGGCCGCCCTCGTCGACGGCTTGATCGGACACGGGCTCGTCGGCGCGGCCGAGCGCGCCGAACTGCGTGCGATCTCCCGGGAACGACTCGCACAGCTCGTGCAGCGATGCGCGGCTGCGGCGGCCGTCACCGTCTCCCGCCGCGGCACCGATCCGCCCCGTCGGTCCGAGCTTCCGGCGACGCCTCCGAGCGAGCCAGCGCAAGCTCCCGATCACGGGGTCGGGTATTCTTCTCGTTGAAACCCGACCCCGAGGAGCCCTGGCGAGATGGTAGTCAACGCGCCCTCGTCGACCTTCGACGTCGTCGAGCGCAACAACGTCACGATGCAGGGTGAGGGCCGCCCGATCGTCTTCGCGCACGGCTTCGGCTGCAGCCAGGACATGTGGCGTCTGGTCGCCCCGCACTTCGTCGACGACCACCGGGTGGTGCTCTTCGATCACGTCGGAGCCGGAGCATCCGACCTCTCTGCCTACCGCCCCGGAAAATACGACTCGCTCGAGGGATACGCCGGCGACCTGGTCGAGATCCTCGAGCAGCTCGACCTGCGCGACGTCGTGTTCGTCGGCCACTCGGTGGGCGCGATCATCGGCCTGCTGGCGGCCAACCGCGACCCGTCGCGTTTCGGATCGCTCGTTCTCGTCGGACCGTCACCGCGCTACGTCAACACCGACGACTACACGGGCGGCTTCAGCCAGGCCGACATCCACTCCCTGCTCGACGGCCTCGACGCCAACTACTTCGGCTGGTCGGAGACCATCGCCCCGGTCATCATGGGCGCACCCGACCAGCCCGAGCTGGCCGAAGAACTCAACGACAGCTTCTGCAGAACCGACCCCTCGATCGCCAGACACTTCGCCCGGGTCACCTTCCTCTCCGACAACCGTCGCGATCTCGCCGAGGTCACCGTGCCCACCCTCGTCGTGCAGTCCCGTGACGACGTGATAGCCCCCGTCACCGTCGGGCGCTTCGTCGCGGCTCAGATACCCGACAGCGAACTCGTGATCCTCCCCGTCACCGGTCACTGCGCCCACCTGTCCGCTCCCGACCACGTCGTAGACGCCATCCGGACGTTCATCTCGTGAGCGTGCCGCCCGGCGGCGACTTCGAGCAGCTGTACGAGCGCGCGCCGTTCGGATACCTGGTCACCGACGCGAACGACGTGCTCGTGCGGGTCAACCGCACCATGACGGAGTGGGGCGGATTCGACGCCCACCAGCTGCTCGGCCGGCCATTCCGCGACCTGCTCCCCTCCGGGTCGCAGCTGCTGTACGAGACCCGCCACCTCCCGGTGCTGCGCCTCCAGGGATTCGTGAACGAGGTGTCGCTGCAGATCACGAGGGCCGACGGCTCGCTGCTGCCGGTCCTGGTCAACGCGGCCACCGTGCTCGGCGACGACGGCGAGGTAGTCGAGGTGCGGATCGGAGTGCTGGATGCCTCGAACCGCACGAGCTACGAGAAGGAACTGCTCGCCACCCAGCGCACGGCCAAGAATCTGGCCGACCGGGTGTCGGTTCTGCAGGACGCGTCTGCGGCGTTCTCGGGCAACAACACCGAGACCCAGATCGCCCACACGCTCGCGTCGATCCTCGAGGGAGCCCTCGTCGCCTCGTCGGCGTGTGTCGCGCTCGTCGACGCCTCGGGCAGGCTCGAGGTGGTCGCAGGAACGAACCCGCTCGCCGGGCGCATCCTGCCCGATCGGCAGTTGCTCGGCAGCGCGGTTCTCGAGTCGGAGAGAACTGTCGTGGTCGGCGTCTCCGACCGCGACGCGGAGTCGTTCCCCGCTGTGGTCACGGCCCTCCGCGCGGCGCGGCTGCAGACGATCGCCGTGTTTCCGATCATGAGCGACGCGACCCCGCTCGGTGTCGCAGCGGCGTTCTTCGGGCGCGAGAGATCCCTCGTCGAGAGCGAGACCGCCGTGGTCCTCGCCGTCGCCCGGCAGGCGAGCCAGGCGCTCACGCGATCGCGCGCCCAGGAGCAGCTCGCCTACGCGGCGTTGCACGACCAGTTGACGGGCCTCGCCAACCGCGCGTCGGTGCGCGACAGCATCGCGCGCGCACTGGCACGATCGGCGCATCCGAACAGTCCGCTCTCGGTCATGTTCATCGACCTCGACGGCTTCAAGCCGGTGAACGACCGCCTCGGCCACCACGTGGGCGACGCGATCTTGCGCGAGGTCGCCGCGAGGCTCACCGCCAGCCTTCGCGCGGGCGAGATCGTCGGGCGGCATGGCGGAGACGAGTTCGTCGTCGTCTGCGACGGCACCGGCGGCGACGCCGCCTCCGCGATCGCCGAGCGCATCCACGAGGCGATCCGTCGGCCGTTCGCCGACGCCCCCGGTTTCGAGATCAGTGCCAGCGTGGGAATCGCCACCCACGAGGCATCCGACGGTCGCGTCTCGACCGACGACCTCGTCGGTGCGGCAGACGCGGCGATGTACGAGTCGAAGCGCCTCGGCCGCGACCGGTCGACGCTCGTGCACGTATAGACGGAGCTCACACCCCGGCGAGCACGCGGCCGATCTCCTCCTCGGAGGCCGGGCGGCTGAACAGGTAGCCCTGGGCGCGGTCGCAGCCGAGATCGCGAGCACGCACGAACTGCTCCTCGTTCTCGATGCCCTCCGCGACCACCCGCAGTCCGTTCTCGTGGGCGACGCGGATGGCGGCGACGACGTAGGGCGGCGGCGACCCGGCGACCTGCACGAGGGACTGGTCGAGCTTGAGCTCGGTGGCCGGCAGCGCCAGCAGCCGCTCCACCGACGCGTAACCGGTGCCGAAGTCGTCGACGGAGATTCCGAGGCCGAGGTCGCCGAGCTCGTCGAGCAGGCGCAGCACCTCCGGCTCGTCTGCGACCGGCAGCGACTCGGTGATCTCGATGGTCAGGCTGCCGGCAGACAGATGGCGCCTGGTCAGGTTCGTGCGGATGCGGTCGAGGAAGTCGGTGGTCAGGAGCTGAGCCGGCGACACGTTGACCGCGACCTCGATGCGGGCGCCCGAGGCGTTCCAGAGCTCCGCACAGCGGCAGCCCTCGTCGAGCATGAAGTCGCCGATCTCGGCGATGAGCTGGTGCTCCTCGGCGATCGGAATGAAGGTGGTGGGGGCGATGGAGCCGAGTTGCGGATGATTCCACCGTGCGAGCGCCTCGACCGCGACTATGACCCCCGTGCGCATGTCGATCTGCGGTTGGAACACCGCGGCGATCTCGCCGCGCGTGACGGCTCCCGTGAGGTCTGACGCTAGGTTCATCACTTCGCTCCCGGTTCGTTCAACTGGTGTTCGGTCAGGGCGACGACGTCGGCGAGGTTCTGCTCGTCGTACGCCGACATCACGTGTTGGCGCTCGTCCAACGCCCACACGGTGCCGACGGGCGAACCGTCGGCGCCGCGCAGCAGGCCGCCGGTCACCCGGCGCACGTACATGCTGTCGGGAGTCAACGGGCTGATGCCGTCGCTCGGGTCTGCGAGCATCGCCGACGGGTCGACGTACCGCGCGTCGATGCCGTGGTGCGACAGCAGTCGTGCCTGACCGTTCTCGACCACGGCGATGATCACGATGGCCGCGTTCAGCAGTCGCGAGGCGACGCGCGACAGCCGGATGAAGACATCCGTCGGGGCGTCGACGCTCACCAGCACAGACGGGGGAGCGGCCTCGTGTTCGCCGCGCGCCTCCGCCTTCCGCTCGATGCCGATGAGCTCGCCGAGCGCGGCGACGACCTGGCCGCTGGTGGGGCGATCCGCCGGCTCGCGGGAGGTCATGGCGCGGAGGAGGTTCGCCCACTGCGGAGACAGGGTGATCGGGATCACCGGGTCGCGCACGAGTCGGCCCGTGGCGCTCTGCAACGGACTGCCGGGAAACTCGATCGTGCGGGTGAAGCACTCGAGAAGGCTGAGACCGAGGGAGTAGATGTCTGATGGCGGGCCGATGATGTCGCGCATGGCCTGCTCGGGGCTGAGGTAGGCGGCGGTCCCGAGGGTCTCGCCGGAATCGCCGTCGGACGTACCCGACAGCAGGGCGATGCCGAAGTCGGCCAGCTTCGCGCGGCTCCGATTGTCGGTGCCGTAGTCGACCATCAGCACATTGCCCGGCTTGACGTCGCGGTGCACGATGCCGTTCGCGTGGATGTACTGCAGGGCCTCGGCGATGTCGAAACCGATCTGGGCGATCTCCCGCCCCGGCAGCTGACGCGCCGCGACCATCGTCCGAAGGCTAGAGCCGTTGACGAGCTCCATCACCAGATACATGCGCGACAGTGCGTGGCTCTTGTTGGCCACGACCCCCGCATCGATCAGAGAGACGAGTCCGTGGTGGTTCAACCGCGCCAGCGTCTGCAGCTCGTGCTGCTGGCTCGCCACCTCGGCGGTGTCGCCGAGCGGAGCGTCGAACAGCTTCACCGCTACTTCGCGGTCGAGGAACTCGTCGTTCGCCCGGTAGACGGAGGCCATGCCGCCGGCGCCGATGAGAGCGAGGATCTGGTAGCGGTCGCCGAGACGCGAGTAGGCGGGAGCTGCGGGCGTCTGCTCGGTGCGAGCTCCGGTCGTAGTCGTGTCAGACACTGCCGCACCTCTGGGAACCCACGCGTGAATCTCGTCTCGATCGGATCACAATGGCACGGAACGATTTCACGACCGGTGCCGAAGTGACGAATGGCGTGTCCCAAGGGTAACGTGTCCTGCGGGGCAGCATCGCTGCCCGACGAGGGAAGTGAGATTGCGTGATCATTCATAGGCTCACCGTCGACGGCCGGGACTATTTCCTCCCGGAACCTGTAGCCGAACTCCGGACCCAGATTCTGGCCGCCATCCGTTCGGGCGGCGGATACGTGAACATCCCGCCGCTCAACAGCGGACCCGGCGTAGACATCCTCTTCTCGCCCGGTATGCCCGTGCTGTGGGCGCAGATCGCCGTCGGCGCCGACGCCGACGCGGGCGAGCACACCCCCGACAGCTCGCAGGTCGAACACGAGCTCGACTCCTTGTAGACGCATACGCCTATAGACGCATACGAACGAGGGCCCCGACGATGATTCGTCGGGGCCCTCGTTCGTTTCTCGAAGGATGCTACTTGAACACATCCTTGATGTTCTCGCCAGCCTGCTTGGCGCTCGCCTTGGCCTGGTCGTTGCGACCTTCCTGGGCGGTCTCCTCGTTGTTCGTGGCGTTGCCGACGGCCTCCTTGGCCTTTCCGGCAGCCTTCTCGGCAGCGTTCTCGATCTTGTCTGAAGCGCTCATAGTGCACCCGCTTTCTCTGCGTTGATGGGTAAAAGACGCTACGCCCGTCTTGCTGGGAACACCGGTCATTGCCAATCGGCGCCGCGCGCGCTAAAGGTCACACCGCGGCTCGCTGGGGAGCGAGGAACGTCGACAGAGCGGGCAGTACCTGGTCGGGAGCCTCCTCTGCCACCCAGTGTCCCGCGCCGCTGATGACGACGCTCTTCACGTCGTCGGCGACGGCCTGTAGAGCCTCGCCGACGTGGTCGCCGTAGCTGCGCTCTCCGCCGATGCCCAGCAACGGCATCGCGAGACGGCGGGTGGCGCGGTCGCCGTTCTGCGCGAGCGTGGCGTCGAATTCGCGATAGAACCCGAAAGCGCCGTGGAGCGACTCGGGGTTCGACAGCAGGCCGACGTAGTACGCCATGGCGTCCTCGGGAACATTGCCGCCCTGGATCTCGAACTCGTAGCCGAAGAACAAGTCCTCACGGCCGGTCACCAGCTGCTCCGCAAGCACCTCGACGCGGTTGAACGACAGGTGCCAGAGCTTGTTGTTGAGAGGGGCGGGCACGAACAGCGGCGGCGCCGGAGTGGTGCCGGGTGCGCCGGGGATCTCGAGGAGGGCGCCGCGGGTGGCGCGTTCGGGGTAATCGGCGAGAAGCGCGTAGCTCAGCGCGAATCCCGTGTCGTGTCCGACGACGGTGAACGTCTCGTGCCCGAGGGCGTCCATCAGGCCGGCCAGGTCGGCCGCGAGGGTCGTCGAGTCGTACCCGGTCTCCGGCTTGTCCGACAGCCCCATGCCGCGTTGGTCGACGGCGATGACGGTGAAGTCGCGAGCCAGCGCCGGCATGAGCAAGCGCCAGGCGTACCAGTTCTCGGGCCAGCCGTGAACGAGCAGGAGGGCCGGGCCTGTGCCGCCGATCACGGCGTGCAGGCGCACGTCTCCGGTGTCGATGTAGTGGCTGGAGAAGGTGTCGGTGAATCCGTCCGGGAGGTTCGGGGCATCGGTGACAGAACCACGGCCCTCGGCGATCGGGAATTGTGCGAGTGAGTCAGACATGGGTGTTTCCTTTCAGTTGCGGTCGGAATCGGCGGGGGTGCCGGCTCCGGTTGTGGGCTCGATTTTCGAGACGTGATAGTGGCTGATGAGCCAGCCTTCGGGTGTGAATTGGAGGACGATCGTGAGATGGACCGGGATGACGCGGCCGTCTGGCAGCGTGAAGTCGACACGGGCGTAGGCGACCCGAGTGTCTGCTGAGGGGCGCCGGCGTTCGACGACGGTGAAGGCCGCGATGAGGCCCGCGGGCTGTTTCGCGTAGTAGGCGGCGACGCCGGCGCGACCCACGGTGTGCTCGGGATCGAAGCCCTGGAAGATCGCGTCGTCGGCGAACAGGGACGCCACGCGTTCGGGCTCGTGGACCCGGATGCCGTCCGCCCAGGCGGTCAGCACCCCGGCGGCGATGAGGTCGTCTTCGCGGTTGTCGATTGTGGTCATGTTCGGCTGCTCCTCGTCGGCCCGCCGGCTAGTTGCCAGCACTCTGTCCGCCGTCGACGTGGAGGAATTCGCCGGTGACGAAGGGTGCCTGCTCGAGATAGATCACGCCGTGGACGACGTCGTCGATGGTCCCCATGCGGCCCATAGGATGCAGGGCGGCGTAGGTCTCGTGGCTCTCTTCTGCGTGCAACGGCGTCTTGATGATGCCGGGCGAGACGGCGTTGAACCGTACTCCCCGCGAGGCGAATTCGATCGCGAGCGACTTGACGACCGCGGCGGTACCTCCCTTGGTCAGCGAAGCGAGTGCCGACGGAACACTGGAGTTCGCGTACTCGACGAGGCTGGTCGTGATGTTGACGACATGACCGGTGCGCTGTGCGGACATCCGAGCGACCGCGTTCTGTGTCACATGGAAGAAGCCACCGAGGTTCACCGCCAGCGCCTGGTCGAAATCGTCGCTCGTGTAGTCGAGGAAGGGCTTCGCAATGAAGATGCCGGCGTTGTTGACGAGCGTGTCGACGCGTCCGAAGCGTTCTACGGCTGTCTCGATGACCCGGTCCGCGACAGCGGGGTCGGAGATGTCGCCGGGCACTGCGATCACGAGGTCGTCGTCTGAGGCGACGATGGTGCGCGAGTTGGCGATGACGGCGTATCCGAGGCTTCTGTAGGCCTCTACCACACCCGCTCCGATGCCCTGCGAAGCTCCCGTTATCACTGCGACTTTCTGAATATCCATTGTGTCTTCCTTTACTAGGTGAACGGTCAACTACCGATGGATGGATCAACGGCGAGCCCGCGATTGCTATTCCCCGTAAAGAAATCTTGCGCGACTGCAGGTTTGATGCCGGCAGTCGCCCGATCACACGGAGGAAGCTCGATCCGAGGCATAGCGACGGCCATTTGCGACGCCGAGATGCCGGCGGGCCTTTCGGGGTGAGCCGGCCGATAAGTCGTGGCCGTGTTCCGTGACCAGACATGGTGCGCTCGTCCTAAGGTCGTCGAAAAGGCACTGGTAGCGAGTTGCGGCCATTTCACGAGCAACGGCTGGCGGCGGGTGCAGAGCGAGAGCGGCCGGATTCACCTGTTCGACCGTCAGGGCGGCACCCGGCGGAGCGGGCGTCGGCGGCTACGGCGGCCGGGCACATTGTGACGGAAAAAGCTTAGTCCTGCGACTCGTCGTTGACTAGGAACGCGACCGACCCCGCATAGTCGACCGGCCGTATAATCGCCTCATGGGTCGACCCTCTGACGCTCGAGAGCGCATTCTGTCCGCAGGAACCGCGCTCTTGGGGCGGGGCGCCTACAGTTCGATCTCCGTCGCCGATATCTGCACCGCGGCGGGGGTGCCCAAGGGAAGCTTCTACTACTTCTTCGAATCGAAACAGGCCTTCGCGCTCGCCGTCATCGCTCGGCACTGGGTGACGCAGAAGGCGCAGTGGGCCGCCGCGTTGGGTGGCGAGGGAACACCGCTCGAGCGCCTGCACCGGCTCTTCGACGAGACGACCGAGACGCAACGCGTGGCGCAACGCGATCTCGGCGCAGTGACCGGCTGTCTCTTCGGCAACCTCGCCCTGGAGCTGAGTGCGCACGACCCCGTGATAAAGGTGGAGTTGCAGAGGGTATTCGACGAGCAGGCGACGATGGTCGAGTCAGTGGTGCAGGAGTCCATCGATGCAGACGAGTCGGCGCCGCAGAGTGCGGCCGGTGCCGCTCGCGCCATCATCGCCCAGCTCGAGGGCACGGTGCTCTTCGCGAAGCTTCTCGACGACCCCGAACAGGTGAACCGGCTGTGGCCGAACGCTCTCCTTCTTCTGAGCGCGCACGTGCCGGCGACAATAGCCTGAAGCACGACGAACGGGCTGGTCTCGGTGTTGACCGGAACCAGCCCGTTCGCGTCGACCGCGACGCTAACCGTCGAGCATCGTCAGACGTTCAGCGACTTCTGCTCGGAGTCGCTGCGCGCGATCTCGATCTTGCGCGGCTTCGCCTTCTCGCTCACCGGCACGATGACGCTCAGCACGCCGTTGTTGTAGCTCGCCGAGATCTGGTCGGGCTCGACGCCGCGTCCGAGGCTGAACTGGCGCAGGAACGTGCCGCTGGGCCGTTCGTTGGTGAGCCACTTCGAGTTCTCCTGGGTGGCGGCGGTGCGCTGCGCGCGAATCGTCAGGAGCTGGCCGTCGACGTCGACGTCGACCGAGCCGGGGTCGATGCCCGGCAGATCGGCATTGAGCACGTAGTGGTCGCCGTCGAGGTAGAGATCGACGGGCATAAAACGTGCACCGGGCCGGAAATTGATGAGATCCTCGGTCAGTCGGTCCAGGCTGTTGAACGGATCGAACGACATAGGCATTTCACGTTTCCCTTTCTCTCTTCTAAGTTGAGTCACCTCGACTCAACTACGAGAAATATGGTAAAAATGCGCCGCGAGAATCGCAAGTTCTAGAGCTTAAAATTCGCTGGGAAACGCAGCTCGGGCCTGACCGTCGACAGCTCGGCCGCCACCTGCCCGATCGCGCTCACCACTTCGTCGTCGGGGTCCCCCGACGAGGCGAGTGCGCAACGACGCACGAAGTCGTCCCAGTCGCCGCCTCCGGAGCGGAGCGACCGCAGGGGCGAGAGCACGGCGGCCCGCCGCAGAGACGGGTCGTCGCCGGCCCAGCGGTCGAGTGCCGCATCCGCACGCAGACGAGCCCGCCCCGCGAGGGAGTCGATCATGGGCCCGACCACGTCGACCGCGAGCGGGTCGACGAGGGCGCGCAGCCGGGCCGAGCGGATGAATCCCTCGATACGGGTCAGATCGGAGTTGTCGAGCAGGGCGACGTTCGACTGCAGCAGGACCACGGCCGCGAGTCGCCGCTCGAATACCGGCTCCGACCAGAGCTCAGAGCTCAGCGCGGTCACGCCGTCGTGGCCCAGACCGCGGTACCGGCGGGAGGCGTCGCGGACCGCACCACGCACTGCCCCGACGGAAGCCCCGTAGTACCGGAGCCCGCCGCCGAGGCGGTGCGCGTCTGCGATCGCGCGCTCGTACGAGCTCTCGCGCTGAAGAGCCGCATCCACGAACTCGGCGGCGTCCGTCATCCGTTCATTCTCTCCGATGCGGACTCCTCACGCAGCGGGTCGGCGGCGCCCAGCGAACCCCGCCTAGATCGCGACGATCATCTTTCCGACATTGTCGCCGCGCATCATGCCGGTGAACGCGTCGAAGGTGTTGTCGATGCCCGTCACGACGGTCTCGTCGAAGACGATGGAGCCATCGGCGAGCCAACGCTGCATGTCGGCCGCGAACTGCGGCGCGTACTGGCCGTAGTTCGTCATTGTGAACCCCTGAAGGGTGAGGCCGCGCGTAACGATGTTCGACGTGAACCTGATGCCCGAACCGCCGTCGGTCGCGTTGTAGTCGGCGATGGCTCCGCAGAGGGCTGCGCGTCCGCCGTCGTTGAACGCGTCGAGCGCGGCCTCGAGGTGCTCGCCCCCGACATTGTCGAAGTAGACGTCGATGCCGTCGGACGCGGCTGCGTGGAGCTGGCCTCGAACGTCGCCGTCCTTGTAGTTGAATGCGGCGTCGAAGCGGTACTTGCCCGTGAGCAGCTCGACCTTCTCGGCCGAGCCCGCGCTGCCGACCACCCGGGAGGCGCCCTTGAGGCGGGCGATCTGGCCCACCATGCTGCCGACTCCGCCCGCGGCGCCGGAGACGAAGACGGTGTCGCCCTTACGCAGCTTCGCGATCACGGTGAGGCCGACCCAGGCGGTGATGCCCGAGATGCCCAACGCGCCGAGGTGCACCGACAGGGGGAGCCCGGGCAGGCGGGGCGCCGCGCGGAAGGCGGCGGAGGGGCCCTGGGCGACGTCGCGCCAGCCGAGCTGGTGCTGCACGGTGTCGCCCACGGCGAAGTCGGGGGAGCGTGACTCGACGACGTGCCCGACGGCGGCGCCGGTCAGCGCCTCGCCCAGCGCGAACGGCGGGATGTACGAGCGCACGTCGTTCATGCGGCCGCGCATGTAGGGGTCAACCGAGAGGAACTCGTTCTCGACGCGCACCTCGCCGTCGGCGAGCTCGGGAAGCGTCCTCTCGACGCGCACGACGTCGTCGGTGGTCGGCTCGCCGTGGGGGCGGGCGACGAGATCGAACTGGATGCTGGTGACTGTCGGCATTCGGCGCCTACTTTCCGGCGGCAGCGGCGATGACGGCCGTTGCGAGTTCGCCCGACGACGCGGGGTTCTGCCCGGTGTAGAGGTTGCGGTCGATCACGCTGTGCGGCTGGAAGGCGTCTCCGCTCGAGTAGTCGGCGCCGAGCTCGACGAGACGGTCTTCCACGAGCCACGGCGCCTTCTCGGCGAGACCGCTCAGGCGCTCCTCCTCGTTGGAGAACCCTGTCATCCGGTAGCCGGCGAAGGGCCACATTCCGTCGGTGTCGACAGCCGCGAGCAGGGCGGCCGGTGCGTGGCAGAGCACGGCGAGCGGATTGCCGGAGGCGAGGGCGTCGGCCATGATCTTTCCGGACTCGGCGTCGACGGCGAGGTCCTCCATCGGGCCGTGGCCGCCGGGGTAGAAGACCACGTCGAAGTCGGCCGCAGTCACTGCGGAGAGGGCGACGGGGGCAGCGAGTGCCGAAGAGATCGAGGCGAGGTAGTCGGTCAGCTCGCCGACCTTGTCGTCGCCGCCGGCGCCGGCGGCGCTCAGGCTGTTCGGGTCGAAGGTCGGCGGCACCGCTCCCGGCGTCGCGAGGGTGATCTCGAATCCGGCATCGCGGAACTGGCGGTGCGGCTCGACGAGCTCCTCGGCCCAGACGCCGGTGGGGTGCGACGATCCATCGTTCAGGGTCCAGTGATCTGCGGCGGACAACACCATGAGTACAGAAGTCATTCGGGGGTCTCCCTCTTATCGTTCTCGACGCTCGCCGGTAAGCGAACCGTTTGGTTTGATTTTACGAGCGGGCTACTCTGAAGTCAAACCAATCAGTTCGATTCGAAGGGAACACGCATGAACGAGCCCGGCCGGCGCCGCGAGCAGGAGCGCGGCCGCGACACGCGGGACCGGGTGCTCGCCGCGGCATCCGAGGAGTTCACCGAACACGGCGTCGCCGGCGCGCGAATCAACCGCATCGCCGAGGCGGCCCACGCGAGCAAGGAACGCATCTACGCCTGGTTCGGCGACAAGGACGCCCTCTTCGACCAGGTCATGCGCCGCGGTCTCGACGAACTGGCGCGCGCCGTTCCGATCACGACCGACCTCGTCGACTACACGCTGCGGCTGCACGACCACTTCGTCGAGCATCCACGCTCGCAGCGCGTAGCGATCTGGGCGTGGGTGCACGACTCCCGGGGGCTCGAGGAGGTCTCCGACGACAGGCTCGACGGCTACCGCCACAAGCTGGCGGTGATCGAGGAGGCGCAACGGCTCGGCCTCGCGGACGCGTCGTGGAACCCGGCGAGCCTGCTCGCCCTGATCCTCAGCACCGCGACGTCGTGGCTGATGGCACCCGTGGAGGTGCACATCGTCGCCGCCGCCTCGGAGCTCACCCCGGAGAGCGCCGCGGAACTCCGGGCGGACCGCCGTCACGCGGTCGAGGAGGCGGCGCGACGGCTGATCCTGCCGCGCTGACGCCGGGACGACGAAGGGCCCGCCCGAGCGATGCTCGGGCGGGCCCTTCGTCGTTGGTGCTGACTAGCGCTTGCGCGTGATCAGGCCGTAGATCAGCAGCACGATGATCGAGCCGCCGATCGCGAGCAGCCAGGTCGAGATCGAGAAGAACTCGTTCAGGTCGACGCCGAAGATCGCGCTTCCGAGGAAGCCGCCGAGCAGCGCGCCGATGACGCCGAGTACGAGAGTGGCGATCCATCCGCCGCCCTGGCGACCCGGGAGGATGGCCTTGGCGATGGCGCCGGCGATGAGGCCGAGGAGGAGGAAACCGAAGAAGCCCATGGGGTATCAACTTTCTGTGTTGTGGAATGTGCCGGAGTTTCCGGCACGGTGAAGCGTTGGATCGCGTCGGCGGCCGCGAACGGCTGCCGGGCGAGGAGGGATCAGGCCGCGTCGCCGCCCGTGCGGGCGCGCAGTGCCCGGGCGATGCCGGCCGGGCGGATGATCCGTGGTGTGAGTTCGACGACGCGCGAGCCCGACGTGCTGATGCTCACATCGACGGCCGAGCGTGCGGCAGGGATGCTGCTGAAAGCGCCGAGCTCCTTGCCCGTGCGGTCGCCGGCGACGAAGTGACCGTCGCGGAACTCGACCATACCGGCGAATTCACCGAGGTTCGAGGCGACCCAGAGGTTCTCGTCGGGGGAGCTCCAGGACGTGGGGTCGGCAACGGCTGCGGCTTCGCGCTTCATCGTCGTAGTCATGTGCTTCCCCCCTCGTCATTCGAACGAGTAGAAACGCTATCCAGCAATCTCTCGGGAAACGAATCCTCGACAATGTCGGCGCCGCTATTGCTTTTTACGCACCGATCAGTTAACGCGCCCGGCGAGTTCGACCCAGCTCAAAGGGCGTCGTCCAGATCGTCGAGAGCGGGCTCGTTCCACCCAGACGTGAGGAAGTCGGTCGAGGTCGGTGCCGCCGCCCGAGGGCGGTCGAGAAGATGCGTCTGATTGTCCAAGTCGACCACCGCGATGGCGTCGATCAACTCGTCGGTGTCCACCTGGACCTCGCTAGCGATCATCTCGCTCGACGGGCCGATCACCAGATCGATCGTCGTGACGGTGTTGTCGACGCCGAGCGCCGGTACCCGGACGGCCGCTGTCGCGGCGCTGCCTCCCAGAGCGGCGACGAGCTGCAGAAGCGAGTCGGCTATGTCAGTTCCCGTGACGAAAGAAGTTCCTGCGTACGTGATCTGTTTCATCCACCAAGAGTGCGTTTCGGCATACGCATCGGCAATGCCTTGCCAGCCACCCGGGGGTGAGGTACAGGCGGCGGCTATCGGGCCGCGCGAACCGCGGGCTTCTCTGAAGCCGCGGCGGGAAGTGCGGCACCCGTGAGTAGGCCGGCGGGCTCACCGAGGGGAGCAGCGGGCTCCGCCACCGGCACGTCGGCCGGCTCGGGAACGATCTGCAGACCCGCGACACTGTTAGCGGAGGTCATGAGGGCCTCGACCCATTGGCGGTTGATCGCCGGCGGGCGGCTGCCGAGGTAGGAGTAGACGAGCGGCACGGTGGGGTGCAGCCAGACGGTCGTGCGGCCGTGGCCCACCGACTGCTCGTTCTTCCAGCTGAAGTGGAAGGACTCGCCGCGGCGCAGCTTGGCGCCGATGACGATCTGCAGGTGCGCGAGCACGCGGTCGTCGAAGTCGGCTTTGAAGTTGGTGTCGTAGGACAGCGTGCCCACAGGGTTCTCCATCTTGCTGGCGGTTGACCACTGTGCGACCGGTCGGGCGCAGTGTGTGACCCGGGTCGCAGGTCAACTCTGCCAACAATACGGTGCGCAGCGGCATTCGGTCGACATTGTTGGCGAACGGCGTTCAGTTACGGCGAACGTCGGGCCGGATCATCCGGTCATCCTCGTCTCACGCGCTGACCGCCTCTTTCTCCTTCTCGGCCTGGTGAGCCGCGAGCGCGGTGGTCATGGCGGGGTGCGCGTGGGAGATCTTGTCGATCCAGGCGAGGGCTATCGCCGAGACGATGAAGACCATGTGGATGACTACCTGCCAGAGAACACCGTCCCAGGTGTAGACCTCGCCGGTGACGCTGTCGCCCTCGCTCGTCGGGGCGCCGAGGTCGCCGACCTCGATGAACGTCTTCAGCAGGTGAATCGACGAGATGCCGATGATGGCCATGGCGAGCTTCACCTTGAGCACGTTGGCGTTCACGTGCGAGAGCCACTCGGGCTGGTCGGGGTGGCCCTCGATCTTTATCTTCGACACGAAGGTCTCGTAGCCGCCGATGATCACCATGATCAGCAGGTTGGCGATCATCACCACGTCGATGAGGCCGAGGACGGAGAGCATGATCTCGGCCTCCTCGATGTGCAGGCCCTCGCCGTTGAAGAATCCGCTGAACACAGACTCGGCCAGATGCCAGAGCTCGACCATGAAGACCACGACGTAGACGATCTGCGCCACGATGAGGCCCAGATAGAGGGGAGCCTGCAACCAGCGGCTGAAGAAGATCAGATATCCGACTCCCGAGACCCAGGCTGATTGTTGACGGTATTCACGGGGGCTGGTCGGTATCTCGCTCACGTAGGCGATTGTATGGGGACGAACCTGAGCGTCCTGTATCGTTGGAGCCTGCGAAGGGGAGTATCCCGGTTCGCTGTGATCGTCAACACGAGCCCCACCGCCGCGGCTCCGGTCGCAGCGGCGTTTTCTCGAGTCGAGAAGGCGGGGGAGAGACTTTCGAGAATCCTCCTGCCCAAAAACCTTTCGAAACGGACTCCTCAATGGACGTCGAACTGCCTCTCGCATTCGAGATCACCTCGTACGCGGTTCTCATCGCGATCATCATCGCCGACCTCGTGCTGGCGTACCGTCGGCCGCACATCCCGACGACCAAGGAATCGGCGCTGTGGGTGAGCTTCTACGTCGCCCTGGCGCTCGTCTTCGCCGTGATCATGTTCTTCGTCGGAGGCGCGGAGCCCGCCGGCCAGTTCCTCGCGGGGTGGCTCACCGAGTACAGCCTGTCAATCGACAACCTGTTCGTGTTCGTGATCATCATGGCCCGGTTCTCGGTGCCTAGGAAGTACCAGCAGGAAGTGCTCATGGTGGGCATCATCCTGGCCCTCATCTTCCGCGGGATCTTCATCATGCTCGGCGCCGTGGTCATCGAGCAGTTCAGCGCGGTGTTCTACCTGTTCGGCCTGTTCCTCGTCTACACGGCGTTCAACCAGGCCTTCACCAACCACGACGACGAGGAGGAGACCGAGAACAAGATCATCGGCTTCCTGCGCAAGCGCATCTCGATCACCGACGACTACGACGGCGCCAAGATCCGCACCGTCGTCGACGGCAAGAAGATCTTCACGCCCATCCTCATCGTGTTCATCGCCATCGGCACGACCGACATCGTCTTCGCGCTGGACTCCATCCCCGCGATCTTCGGTATCACGCAGAGCCCGTTCATCGTGTTCGCGGCGAACATCTTCGCGCTGATGGGTCTGCGCCAGCTGTACTTCCTCCTCGGCGACCTCATCGACCGCCTCGTCTACCTCAAGTACGGCATCGCGTTCATCCTCGCGTTCATCGGCGTCAAGCTCTTCTTCCACGCCCTGCACGAGAACGAGCTGCCGTTCATCAACGGCGGCGAGCATGTCACCTGGGCCCCCGAGATCGACACCTGGACGTCGCTCATCGTCATCGTCTCGGCGATGGCCGTCGCCACGATCGCGAGCCTGCTCAAGATCCGTTCCGACGAGCGCAAGGCACCTCAGGACGAGAAGGTCGTCGAGCCGAGCGACCGCCCGGATGCCCACTAGTACCCGGCTCTCGCTCGCCGAGGAGCTGTACCTCGTTCTGCACTACGACCCCGTCACGGGCGAGCTGCTGCGCAACGGCAAGGTCAACGGCTCCGAGGTGCAGGCGTTGTCCGCCGCGAAGCTCGTCGACCTCATCGCGAAGGGACGGGTCGCGGTGGAGCGCACCCGCACCGTGCGCGAGGCGGTCGTCGCAACCGAGCAGCCGATCGACGACGCGGCCCTCGACGAGGCCCGCGCTCTGCTCTGGCGCCAGTCGAAAGACCGCAGCATCACCTGGGGACTCTCCAATCTGGGGTCGTCGGCGCTGGTCGTCGCCGCTCTCCAGGCCCGCGGGCTGGTGGTCGACGAGCGCAAACCGCTCGAGCCGCTCACCCCGCTGGGCGCCGAGGTGCTGCGCGAGCGTCGCGCCGCGATCGACGCCGCATGGCTCGGAGCCGACTCCGACGAGCAGGCGCTCCTCGTCGCCGTGATCCTCTTCGCCGCGAAGGTCTGGAGAAACGTGTACCTGGTTCGCGACCGCTCGGAGAAGGACTCGACCGTTGCCCGCCTCACCGTCACCACCGAGCGCGTGTCGCGCGGAGGCGAACGCGCGAAAGTGATCGCACGACTGCTCGCCGAGTCCGTCGCGCCCTAGCTCCCGCGCGCGGCGACGCGCCTCATGGGCAGTACTACCCATGCCCGTGATCGTCTGACGGTCTCGCGGCTTGGTACCGTGGGTGCAGGTCGCTCACCGCCCGCGGAATTCGCGGTTTCTGATTACGCCTATGAAAGCCGGGTGGGATGTCTCTCGACGTACGACACGAATTGTCACTGCCGCACGTGTCGGCGCTGTTCCGCCACTCGGCCCACTCCGACCGCGGCGCGGTGCGCAAGCTCAACGAAGACAGCTACCTCGCCTCCGTGCCCCTGTTCGTCGTCGCAGACGGGATGGGCGGTCACGCCTTCGGCGATCGCGCCAGTCAGGCCGCGATCGGCGCGTTCTCCACCGCGTTCGAGACGGATGCCCCGGCCAGCGCCCAGCGGATCCTCGACACCGTGCGGCTCGCCAACGAGGCCGTGCTCGAGCTCACGGCCGACGAGGGGCCGGGCGGCGCGATCAGCGGCACCACCCTCGCCGGCATGGCCTTCGTCGACGTCGGCGGAGACGACAACTACCACTGGATGGCCTTCAACGTCGGAGACTCCCGCATCTACAGCTGGGACGGCCGCACGCTCGCCCAGATGAGCGTCGACCACTCGGCCGTGCAGGAGCTCGTCGACCTCGGTCACATCACCAAGCGTGAGGCCGAGCGCCACCCCGACCGCAACGTGGTCACACGCGCTCTCGGCGCCGACACCGAGGTCGACCCCGACGTCTGGCTGCTGCCGGCGAAGGGGCACCAGACCTTCCTGCTCTGCTCAGACGGACTCACGAAAGAGCTCAGCGACGACGAGATCGCCCGCATCATCGTGTTCCACCACTCCGAGCAGCTGCGCGACAGCGACGCGCTGCCACTGACCCTCGCCGAGCGGCTCGCGAACGCGGCCATCGCGGCGGGCGGTTCCGACAACGTCACCGTCGTGGTGGTCGAGTCCGACCTGGTCGGCCCCGCCACCGCGGCAAACGGATCGATCGACGACACCGTCGATCGCGACGCCATGGCTTACAACCTCGAAGAGACGAGGCCGAGAGGATGACCCCCGTGCATTTCACCCCAGCGAGCAGCCGCGGTTGGATCGCCTTCTCGACGGAGTCGCGCGTGCTGGTCGTCGGCGCGTCAGTCGACGACGCGTTCGTCGAAGCGGTCTGGTCGGCGCTCCGCGCTGACGACGCGCTGCAGCGTTCGCTCGACCTGCTCACCGGCAAGGGGCTTTCGGCCACGCCGCCGTTCGCTCTGCTCGACTGGTCGGCAGTATCCGGCTCGCTGCGTGTCATCGTGCGCGGAGATGTCACCGTCGCGCTCACCGGGGCGGCAGACGAGTCGCTCAGCGGCACAGGAGTCTCGACGTGGATCGAGCGGCTGCTCGACGAAGTGACCTCCGCCGTCGTGACCGTGGATGGGGCGCTCGCCGCCGAGACGCCCGCGCTGCCGCTCGTGTCGGGAGCCGCCTGGATCTCGAGCCTCACAGTCGCGGTCGCCGAGCCCACCCCGTTCGCCGAGCCCACCCCGGTCGCTGAGCCCACCCCGGTCGCCGAGCCCGTCGATGCGACAGCAGCCCCGGTCGCCGAGCCCACCCCGGTCGCCGAGCCCGAAGCGCCCGTCGCCACGCCGACCACCGCCGAGATCGACATCGAGGCGACCGTGAGCGACGCGCCCTCCGAGGGCATCGACAGCCTCGAGACGTCTGCCGAGGGCTACGACTACGCCTTCGGTGACACGATGTACCGCTCCGTGGCCGACGCGGCGGTGCGCGACGGGTCCGAGGAAGCGCCCACGGCCGAGGCATCCGTCGATCCCGTCGGTGACCACGACGGCCACACGGTGCTCACCTCCGACATCGCGAAGCTGCGCGGCCGCCGCCGGCCGAAGACGCAGGCCGCCCCCGTGCAGCCCGCCGCCCAGACGGTGACGCTCGTGCTGTCCAACGGCGCGCGCGAGCCGCTCACCCAGCCGATCCTCGTTGGACGCTCGCCGAGCGTGAGCCAGGTCTCGGGTGACAAGATGCCCCGGCTCATCACCGTGGGCGGGGCCGACCAGGACATCTCACGTACCCACGTGCGTTTTGTGCTCGAAGGCGACACCGTCGTGGTGACCGACCTGCACTCGCGCAACGGCACGACCATCGCGATGCCGGGCAAAGAGGCGCAGAAGTTGCGCGCGGGTGAGCCGACCTCCGTTATTGTCGGAACTGTCGTCGACCTTGGCGGCGGAGTGACTCTGACCGTGGACGAGGACTGATGCGACGACCGGCCTCCCAGCCTCCCGAGCTTCCCGGCTACACATTCGTACGACCGCTCGGCTCCGGCGGCTTCTCCGACGTATTCCTCTACCAGCAGCAGCTGCCGAAGCGCCGCGTCGCGGTGAAGGTGCTGCTCACCGAGGAGCTCGTCGGCGCGAACCGCGCGGCGTTCGTCGCCGAGGCCAACCTGATGGCACAGCTGTCGGCGCATCCGTATATCGTCACGATCTATCACGCAGACGTGGCGAGCGACGACCGGCCCTACTTCGTGATGGAGTACTGCTCCGGCCCGAGCCTCGCCGAGCGCTACAAGCAGGAGACGTTCCAGGTCGCCGACGCACTGCGCACCGGTGTCCGGCTCTCCAGCGCCGTCGCGACCGCGCACGCCGCGGGAATCCTGCACCGCGACATCAAACCGGCCAACGTGCTCGGCAACGACTACGGCTGGCCGGCCCTCACCGACTTCGGAATCTCCAGCGCGCTCGACGACGACCTGCTGCCCGTGCACACCGGCACTCTCGCGAGCGCCCTCGCCGACACCGGCACGGGAGGCACCGAGAGCGCGTCGATCGGCATGTCAGTGCCGTGGTCTCCGCCCGAGATGTTCGAAGACGACCCGCAACCCGACGTGCGCAGCGACGTGTTCTCCCTCGCCGCCACCATCTACACGATCCTCGCCGGCCAGACGCCGTTCGAGGTGCGTGGTCGCTCCAACGGGACCCTCGACCTGATCGGCCGCATCGAACGCGGCGCGATCACCCCGATGGCGCGCGACGACATTCCCCGCTCGCTCACCGCCGTCCTGCAGAAGGGCATGGCGAGCGACCGCAACGACAGGTTCGCCACCGCCGTCGACTTCGCCCGCGCGCTGCAGCGCGTCGAGCTCGAGCTCGGCTACACGCCGACCGCGATCGACGTGCCCAACCTGCTCATCGAGGCGCCGCTGCGCTCCGCCGAGACCGACGACGACGACGCCACGCGTGCGCGCACCGTCGCGACGATCGACGCGCAGCCGGCCGTCGCGGCCCCGCGTGCACCGGCGCCACCGCCGACGCCGGCGCCGAACGACGACGTCACGATCGCTCGCGGTGCACAGCGGGTCGACGCCCAGCCCGCGACCGCGCTCCCCGAGGAGACGATCGTGCGTCGTCGGCAGACGCCCGCTCCCGCCGTCGAGCCGGCCGAGGCGCCCGCCGCAGCCGACGAGGCGCCGGTATCGCGCACCAACCGCTGGGTGCTGTGGGGCGGCATCGCCGCCGGAGTCGCGATCGCCGGCGCGATCGTGGCCGGGATCGTCTTCGGCGGAGTGCCGTCCGGCCCCGACGCAGCCACCACGAACACCCCGGGCGGCGAGGCGGCGGTTGTCGCATCGTCGATACCGACGCCCACGGTCGGCAACGTCGTGCCCGTCGAGGGAACGCTCAGCGTGACCTTCGTCAACCCCGACCCCGTAGACGGCGACGAATTCATCTGGCAGCGCTACGACCGCCCGAACGAGCAGGCTCGGGCACTGGCGGGCGACACAGTCGTGATCGACAACTACGTGCTCGGAACGCAGGTCTGTCTCGAGGTGCGCGTGAAGCGCGGCGCGAAGACCTCGGCCGATCCCCTTGAGGAGTGCTTCCCCTCATGAACCCCCTCAAGATCGAGTTCTGCGGCGAGTGGTACGACGTCGAACACCCGAGCGACTTCCACATCGGTCGTGAGAGCGACCTCGTCATCGACGACAACCCCTACCTGCACCGCCGGTTCCTGCGCATCTACGAGGACTTCGGCCTGTGGTGGCTGGCGAACGTGGGCAATCTCCTGTCGGCGACGGTGACGGATGCGACCGGCCAGGTTCAGGCCTGGCTTGCCCCCGGGGCGAAGCTCCCGATCGTGTTCTCGCAGATGCAGGTTCTCTTCAGCGCGGGGTCGACGACCTACGAGTTCACCATCCACTCGGCCGACGACTACTTCGACACCTCGGCCGCCGTCGCCGGCAGCGGCGGTTCGACCACCATCGAACCGGTGCCGTTGACGAGCACCCAGCGGCTGCTGATCGTCGCACTCGCCGAGAACGTGCTGCGGCAGTCGTCGCCGGGCAGGGGAGAGATCCCCACCTCGGCCGACGCGGCAGAGCGGCTGCACTGGTCGATGACGACGTTCAACCGCAAGCTCGACAACGTCTGCGACAAGCTCGACAAGATCGGCGTGCAGGGGCTGCGCGGCGGCAAGGGCAACCTGGCGACGAACCGCCGCCTCCGTCTGGTCGAGTACGCCGTCGCCACGCGGCTCGTGAGCCAGGACGACCTCTACCTGCTCGACCGCAACGACACCGAGCAGCGCGAGGCACAGAAGTCGGCCGCCACCGACGACCTGCCCACGCCGGGAACCGCCTAGTTGAAGGCCGTCCGCGGGTGGACGCGGCGTCATAGGGCGACCGCGACCGCGTTGGTCATCGCTCTCGTCGGCGGCATCCCGCTGACGATCGCGGCGTTGCATCCGGGCTTCCCCATCTCCGACGCATCGCAGCCGGCGGCACGTACACGCTGACGGTCACCGCGCGCAACAGCGGCGGCAGCAGCGACCCCGTCACATCCGCGGGAATACCCGTGAGAGCGCCCCTCGCCTCGACGCGTGTGCAGTTCTACCTCGCCCGCGCCGACGCGGCCGGACCGCAGAGCGACGGACTCGGCCACTACGCCATGCCGGGAGGCACCTACAACATATGGTCGACCGGAACCGACACGACCCAGCGCTCCATCGGTGCCGGCGGCAACGGCCGGCCTACGAGTCCGAGCCGACGGTGGTTCCAGCGCGGGCTACTGCACGTAGCCGCTCGTATGGGGAGAACTACCCATACTCCGGAGATCGGCTGAGAACGGCCCCGTGTTAGGTTGGAAAGCGTTCGGCGCGAGCAGGGGGACCGAACGCTTGGGATCAGTCAATGCTGGGGGAATAGAGCTTGAAGGGTCTTAACGGAGTCGGGGCGTGGACGAGGCGCCACCGGGCAACTGCGTCTGCGCTCGTCATCGCGCTCGTCGCGGGCATCCCGCTGACGATTGCCGCGTTGCACCCCGGATTCCCCATCGCCGACGTGCAGCTGAACTCCCGCGACGTCTGGGTGACCAACGGCGAAGAACTCCTCGGCGGCAGGTTGAACCGCCAGATCGACGAGCTCAACGGCTCGGTGGTGGCGGGCTCTGCGAGTTTCGATGTCCTGCAGGACGCCGACACCCTCTTTATGTACGACCCCCTCTCCGGCCGGGTCGAGTCGGTGTCGCCCGCCTCGACCGAGGTCACATCGGCGATCGACGTTCCCAAGGACGCCGATATCGCCTACGGCGGCACCGTGCTCACGGTCCTCTCGCCCGACGGCGACCTGTGGGCGATCCCCGCTGTGGGCGATCTCCAGTTCAACTTCGTCTCCACCCCGCCGCTGCTGAAGCTCGGCAAGGGCGGCAAGGCCACGGTCACCAAGAGCGGCGAGATCCTCGCCGTGTCCTCGGCGAAGAAGGCCCTCTACCGCGTCGCATCCCTCGCCGACGCACCCGTCAAGACGACGTTCCCCTCGGTCGGCGAGTTCCAGCTCACCGCCGTCGGCGACGAGGCAGTGGTTTTCGACCAGTCGACCAACGAGATCGTCAAAGAAGACGGAACGGTGTACCCGCTCGGCGACGACGAGGGGCTCCGCCTTCAGCAGGTGAGCGCCGACAACGACGACGTGCTCGTCTCCACAGGGGATTCGCTGCTGAAGGTACAGCTCGAGGGCGGCGACGTCGAGGCCGTGCCTGCGAACATCGACTCCGTGTTGACGGAGCCGACGGCGGTGTCTGCTCCGGTGTACCTCGACGGTTGCGCGCACGCGGCGTTCGGCGGGGCGCAGACGTACGTGCTGTCCTGCGACGACGCGAAGCCCGAGGTGGTGCTGATCCCCGAGCCGACCCAGGGCGGTGTGCTGGAGTTCCGGGTGAACCGGTCGGTGATCGCGCTCAACGACCTGACCAACGGCAACGCGTGGTTGATGGACGAGAACATGCGCCTGGTCGACAACTGGGACGACATCATCCCGCCCGAGGAGCAGGAGTCGGAGGAGGAGGGCGACGAGAAGTCGGCCATCCAGTCGTTCGAGGACACCCTCGCCGACCGATCCGAGACCAATAGGCCGCCGACCGCCATCGACGACGACCTCGGAATCCGGCCCGGGCGCACCACGATCCTCGCCCTGCTCGACAACGACAGCGACCCCGACGGCGACGTGCTCGTGATCTCCGCGTACGACGCGATCAACGAGGCGACCGGGCGCCTGGATCCCATCGACGGCGGACGGGCGCTGCAGTTCACTCCGGCCCCCGACTTCATCGGAACCATCGCCTTCACCTACACGATCGACGACGGCCGCGGCGGTGTCGCCCAGGCTCGGGTCTCGGCTCGAGTCGTGCCAGACACGAGCAACGAGTCGCCCGTCTCCGTGCGCGACTCCGGCGTCAGCGTCGAGGCGTACCAGACCGTGAGCTACAACGTCCTCACCAACTGGCGCGACCCGGATGGCGACGACGTGTACCTCGTGGGCGCCGCGCCGAAGTCGGGCGACCTGGTGCGTTTCACCCCGGACGGCTTCATCACCTTCACCCATGCCACGAGCGAGCTCGGTGAGAAGGAGGTGCAGTTCCAGGTCAGCGACGGCCGGGGTGCGCCCACGCAGGCGACGCTCACCGTGAAGGTAGAGCCCGCGGGCACCCTCAACCCGATCGGCACCCCCGACTTCGAGACCGCGTTCGCCAACGAGACGGTCGTGCTCGAGCCGCTGCTCAACGACCTGTCGCCGTCGGGCGCGCAACTCGCCCTCGTCGCCATCGAGGATCCGGGCGGCGGAGCCGTCGCATCCTCGAATCCCGACGCCCAGACCATATCGTTCTCGTCGGCAAACGTCGGCGTCTACTACGTCAAGTACACCCTGCAGGCCGGGGCGAACAACAGCGTCGGCATCGTGCGCATCGACGTGCGCGACAAGCCAGCGAACGAATCCATCCCTCCGGTCGCGGTCAAAGACACCGCGTACCTCCGCGGCGACGAGCCGGTGACGGTGTCCGTGCTGTCGAACGACGTGAGCCCGAACGGGCGTGTGCTCGCCGTCCAGTCGGTGGCCGTCGCGCCCGAGCTCACCGCGAAGGGGCTGGTCGTCGAGCTGCTGGAGAGCACGCTGGTGCGCATCACCTCGCCGGCCGCCCTGACCGAGCAGGTCAACTTCACGTACACGATCAGCGACGGCATCAGCACGGGCACCGCGGGCATCACCGTCGTCCCCGTGCCCGCCCTCACCAAGCACCAGCCGCCCGTCGCGGCGAACGACACCGCGACCGTGCGCGTGGGCGACATCACCACGCTCGACGTGCTCGCCAACGACTTCCACCCCGACGACTCCACGATGACAGTCGACGAGGCGCTCGTCACCCCTCCGGCCGAGGGTCTCGCGTTCGTGAGCAAGAACAAGCTGCGCTTCCAGGCACCGACGACTCCGGGCGAGTACCGCGTCGACTACCGGGTGACCGACCCGTTCAAGGAAACCGCGACCGCGACCGCCGTATTCACCGTCACGGGCCTCGACGTGAAGGGCAACCGCGATCCGGTGCCGACGCCGCTCACCGGACGCGTGCTGGCGGGCGGGTCCATCCGCATCGACATCCCGCTGAACGGCATCGACCCAGACGGCGACTCGACCCAGTTGCTCAACTTCCCGACGAACCCCGCGTTCGGCGCGATCGTGGACACCGGCACCGACTACTTCATCTACGAGTCATCCGAGGCCGCAGCCGGCACCGACGTCTTCAGCTACGAGGTCTACGACGCGTTCGGCGCCACGGGCACCGCGGAGATCAAGATCGCCGTGATCCCGCCGCCCACCGAGATGCAGCAGCCGAACGCCGTCCCCGACGCGGTCGCCGTGCGCCCCGGCCGCATCGCCCAGGTCGACCTGCTGAACAACGACTCCGACCCGCAGGGGTCGCCGATCAAGGTGTCGAAAGATCTGGTCGACGTGCCCGAGGGCATCGACGCCGAGGTCGTCGGCCGCCGCTACCTCGTGCTCACCGCTCCCGACACCGAGCAGTCGTTCTCGCTGCGCTACGAGCTGACGAACACGCTGGGCGGCAAGTCGATGAGCTACGCGCTCGTCAAGGTGACGCCCGACGCCCCCATCCTCCCGCCGACCGCGGAAGACATCCCGATCCTGCAGAAGCAGATCGCCGGCAAGAAGTCGATCACGGTCGACGTCTTCGATGGCAACGCGTTCAACCCCTCCGGCCCGACGAAAGACCTCGTCGTCTCGATCGAGGGACCGAACGCGAGCGCCGCGGTGCAACTGGAGAAGAAGGGCACGATCGAGGTCACGCCCGGACCCACCCGGCAGGCGATCGCCTACCGCGTGACGAACGAGCTCGACGAGTTGAGCGCGATGGCGTTCATCCTCGTGCCCGCCGCCGTCGAGGAGGGCTTCGACGACCCGCCGCGCATCGATCCGGCCCTGCCGATCCAGTACGTGAACATGAACGAGACCCGCGAGTGGGATCTCGCCGACATCCTCGACGTGCCGAGCGGTCGCGACGCCTGGATTCCCGACGAGAAGTCGGTGAGCGCCGTGCAGAGCAACGGCACACCGAACTTCGTCGACAAGGACACGCTCACGTTCACGCCGCCGAAGGACTATCGCGGACCCGCGGCGATCAACTTCACCGCCTTCGACGGCGCGTCGAAGAACGACCCGGCCGGAGTATCGGCGCCGCTGCGGCTCAACATCGTGGTCGGAGACCCCGAGTTCCGTGACGAGCCCCCGGTCTTCACCACGCCGAACACGCAGGTCGAGGTGGGCGAGACCACGACCGTCGACCTCCGCGCGTCGACCAGCCACAACAACCCGCAGATCCTGCAGGAGGTCACCTACTCCGACCTCTCGGTCAGCACCAACGCCATCCAGGCCAGCCTCAGCGGCTCGCAACTGACTTTCACGGCGCCACGCAACGCGCAGAAGGGTCAGACCTACAGCTACGGCGTCACGCTGCGGTGGGACAAGTTCACCGTGCCGGGCAAGATCAACGTGACCGTCGTCGGATCCTCACGTCCGCTGGCCGTCGCCGTGACCGACGAGCTCGAGATGAGGCGCGGTTCGGGCGGCGGAACCATCACCGCCAAGCCTCTCGTCAACGACTCCAACCCGTACCAGACGACCGGCGAGAAACTCACCATCGTGTCGGCCGTCGTACAGAACACCGGCCAGCCAGCGACGCTCAAGCAGACCGCCGACTCGATCGGGATCACCCCCAGCCCCTCGCTGAAGAGCGGGGTGATCGAGGTCGTCTACACGGTGGAAGACGCCACAGAAGACGCCGACAGGCGAGTGAACGGCACTGTGCGGCTGGTCGTCAGCGACGTGCCAGACCAGGTGGCCAAACCGACGAGGGCGAGCGACATCGGCGGCGACAGGCAGGCCACGTTCCGCTTCGTCGCCCCGGCCGCCAACGGAAAGGCGATCACCTCCTACGAAGTGGCGACGAACCCGAGCGTCGCCGTGCCGACGACCTGCACCGCCGGCGCCGACTGCACCATCAGCGGACTCGAGAACGGCCAGCCGTACACGTTCGTCGCGCGTGCCATCAACGAGCACGGACCCGGCGCCTGGTCTGTCGCCAGCGACCAGACCACTCCGTACGGCACTCCGGGCACACCGCAGCCCGTGCTCTCCTCACAGGACAAGTGGGCTGCCGCGAGCGTCACCTGGACCTGGCCGGAGGTCAATGCCGCCGGCGGCTCGACCACATACGCCTGGGAGGCCAGCAACGGCGCCAAGGGCACCGGCAGGACGGCGACCATCACGGGTGTGGGAGCGGGAAGCTACACCGTGACGGTCGTGGCGACGAACACCGGTCGCAAGTCGAGCCTGCCTGGTACCTCGGCTGCGGCTTCCGTGCGGGACCAGCCGAAGGCGGCCGCGTTCAGCGTGAACGGCACCCGGACCAAGCAGTACGCCCCCGCGAACATCAACTGGAACTGGGGCGCGGCCAGCGGCGAAGCGGCAGAGGGCATCACCTACCTGTGGTCGCTCAACGGCGGCGGTTACGCGTCGACGACGGCGACCGGAGCGACCTCGTCGAACCTGAACCCGGGCAACTACTCGATCACCGTGATCGCGCGCAACAAGGGCGGCGACACCTCGGCCACATCGAACACCGTGACGATCGAGAAGGAACCCGACCCGCCCAAGTCCGAGTGGACCCTCACCGCCAACGTGAACACCTGCCCCGAAGACTCGTCGTTCCGCGGTCGGTGGGGGAATCCCGGCTGTGAGGCCCCGGGCTACGTGCAGAACGGAACCAACGTCGTCGTCAGCTGCCGCCTGCCGCGCAACGGAGCAGGGTCGTACGACTCCTGGTACAAGATCGTTCGCGGCACCGGCCACGCGACCTACGACAGCGGTACGTGGTACCTGGCCGACCTCACCATGAGCGGCAGCACCGCGGGAATGCCGAATTGCTGACACTCGACCACCCACGCTTTCCCACCAACCAGAGAGGCCTCACGTGCCAGTAACCCAGGAGCAGGCGACATGGTTCGCCGACGCCTTCCAGAAGCTCATCGCGAACGTGGACAAGGCCATCGTCGGCAAAGACCATGTGATCCGTCTCGTGCTCACCGCGCTCGTCTCCGACGGCCATGTGCTGCTCGAGGACTACCCGGGCACCGGTAAGACGGTTCTCGCCAAGGCGCTCGCGAACACGCTCGACGGCACCACGTCGCGCATCCAGTTCACCCCCGACCTGCTGCCCTCCGACGTCACCGGTGTGCAGATCTTCGACCAGTCGAAGGGCAAGTTCGAGTTTCACAAGGGACCGATCTTCGCCTCCATCGTGCTCGCCGACGAGATCAACCGCGCCAGCCCGAAGACCCAGAGCGCACTGCTCGAGGTCATGGAGGAGGGCGTCGTCACGATCGACGGCGAGGGCCACCCCGTCGGAGCGCCGTTCCTCGTGATCGCCACGCAGAACCCCGTCGAGCAGGCCGGAACGTACAAGCTCCCCGAGGCGCAGCTCGACCGCTTCCTGATCAAGACCACCCTCGGCTACCCCGACAGCAAGATCGCCGTCGCCCTGCTCATGGACTCGTCCACGCGCGCCCGCGCCTCCCTCGTCTCGCCGATCATCAAGCCCGAGTCGATCGTGGCGATGGCCGCCCTCGCCGCCGAGGTCTTCGTCGACGAGTCGGTCATGAACTACCTCAACGACATCGTCGAGGCCACGCGAAAGAACCGCGACGTCGTGCTCGGCGTGAGCATGCGCGGTGCGATGGCGCTCGCCCGTGCCATCAAGACCTGGGCCCTCACCCAGGGACGCACCTACGCCACCCCCGACGACGTGCGCGACCTCGCGGTCGCGGTGCTCGCGCACCGCATCATCCTCGATCCCGAGAGCGAGTTCGCCGGCGTCAAGGCCGAAGACATCGTGAGCCGCATCCTGGTCGACATCGAGCCGCCCGCGTACCGGGCGGCGTAACCCAACAGATGACGACGACCGAGCAACCGCCCGTGGCGCCCGACGCGCCCGCGGCTCCGCCGACCCCCGCCGCGCCACGGCGGCCGCGCACCTCGTCGCGCGTCGCCGCCGCGGCGGGCGCGAGGCGCCTGCGTCGCGGCGCGCTGAGCGGGCTCGCCGGGTCGCGTAGCGGGATCGCCGTCGTGCGCGGCTGGCTGTTCGCGCTCTGGCGCCTGGTCGTGCCCGTCGCCCGCCGCGTCTGGGTCGTCGTCGGCCCGGTCGTCGTCGTCATCACGCCCGTAGGATGGCTCGTGCTGCTGTTCTCCGGCCTCTCCATCGCGCTCAGCGCGATCTTCGGCTGGCAGGAGTTCACCTACCTCGGCACCGTACTCCTGGCATCCGTCGCCCTGAGCACCGTCTTCCTGTTCGGCCGGGCCTCCTACGGCGTGCTCGTCGAGCTGAACCCCCGCAGGGTCGTCGTCGGAGACCGGGCGATGGGACGCATGCTCGTCACCAACATCGGTCCCCGCCCGCTGTCGCCCACGCGTATGGAACTGCCCGTGGGCAAGGGCGTCGCGGAGTTCCAGCTGCCGGCCATGCAGCCCAAGGAAGAACACGAAGAGCTCTTCGCCGTGCCGACCAACAAGCGCGCCGTGATCGTGGCCGGCCCCGCCGAGTCAGTGCGCGGCGACCAGCTCGGGCTGCTGCGCCGCGCCCTGAAGTGGGCCGACGCCGTCGACCTGTTCGTGCATCCGCGCACCGTGCGCCTGCTTCCCACCGCCGCGGGACTCGTGCGCGACCTCGAGGGGCAGGTCTCCAAGACCATCACGAACAACGACATCGCGTTCCACGCCCTGCGCCCGTACGTTCCCGGCGACGACCGGCGCTACGTGCACTGGCGCACGTCGGCTCGAATCGGCCAGCTCATGGTTCGGCAGTTCAACGAGACACGGCGCTCGCAGCTCACGATGATCCACACCTCCCGCAACGACCTGTACGCTTCCGAGGAGGAGTTCGAACTCGCCATCTCGGTCACCGCATCGATCGCCGCCCAGGTGATCCGCGACGGCGTGCAGATGAACGTCGTGAGCGAGACCGGCGTCTGGCGCACCCAGTCGGTCACGTCGATGCTCGACTCGTCGTGCCGCATCGACCCGGTCGGCAAGATCTTCCCCACCGTGCGCGAGTTCGCCCGCGAACGCACCAAACGCCTCCCCGCACCGAGCGTCGTGATGATGATCGGCGGGTCCCGAATGACCACGGCCGAGTACCGCAGCGTCGAATCGCTCTTCGGCCAGGACACCAGCCAGGTCGCCTTCCACGTCGAGCTGGGCGCACAGCCCAAGATCGCCTCCGTCGCCGGTCTGACCGTCATCACCATCGGAGACCTCGACGACCTCTCGAGACTTGTCAGGGGAATCAGCTCGTGACCGAGACGACCACAGCTCCGAAGAAACGCCTCGACCTGCGCCCCGTCACCGGCCGCACCTGGGTCGACATCGCCGTCCTGCTCGTGCTCATCCTGCTCGGCGCCATCGGCTTCGAACCGTCGTTCGGCGGCTACGGCTTCCTGCTCGCGGGGCTCGGCGGGCTCGCGCTCGGCGCGGCCACCGGCATCCTCGCATCGGTGTTCCGTCTCAACGTCGTCGTCACCATCGTGGCCGCACTCGTGGCGTACTTCCTCTTCGGCTCCGCCTTCGCCGTGCAGGGCCAGGCGCTGTTCGGCTTCCTCCCCACGCTGCAGTCGCTCGCGAGCATCGCGGTCGGCTCCGTCTACGGCTGGGCAGACATCGTCACGCTGCGCACCCCGATCGGTGCGCCGCAGTACATCGCGGTCGTGCCGTACTTCGCCACCTGGATCGTGGCGCTGGTCTCCACGAGCCTCGCCACCCGGTGGATCGCTGCGAAGCCGCGCACGGCCTGGCGCTTCGGCATCGCCCTGATCGGACCCGTCGCGCTCTACATCGCCGGCATCCTCATCGGAACCGACGAGCCGTACGAGGCGGGACTGCGCGGCGTCGTGTTCGCCATCCTGGCGCTCATCTGGCTCGGCTGGCGTCGCCCCAACGTCGCGTCGGTCGCCGAGGGCGGCGCCCAGCGTCTGCGCACCCGCAAGATCGCCGGAACCGCGGTCATCGTCGCCGGAGCCGTGCTGCTCGGCGGCGGCGCCGGTTTCTGGCTCGCGCCCGCCAACGACGAGCGTTTCGTGCTGCGCGAGGAGATCGAGCCGCCGTTCGACCCCCTCCAGTACCCGAGCCCGCTCAGCGGCTTCCGGCACTACACGAAGCAGGTCACCGACGAGAAGCTCTTCACGGTGAGCGGCCTGCAGCCGGGCGACGTCGTGCGACTCGCCACGCTCGACTCGTTCACCGGCAAGCTCTGGACGGTGACCGGGCCGGAGACCGAGACGGATGGCTCGGGCAGCTTCGCCCTCGTCGGCCGCACCATCCCGCCCCAGACCTTCATCACCCCCGAGGTACGCCGCGACGTCGAGATCACCATCGACAGCTACGACGACGTCTGGATTCCCAGCGTCGGCTACCTCACCGATCTGCAGTTCACGGGCGGCTCCGCCGAGAACGCCGGCGACGACCTGCGGTACAACAGATCGACCGGCACGGCCGTGCTCACCTCCGGGCTGTCGAAGGGCGACAGCTACCGGCTCGACGCCGTGGAGCAGCGCGTGATCACGCCCGCCGACCTGGAAGACACCGCGACCGCACCTCTCTCCCTGCCGCCCGTCACCGGGACACCCGACCTCGCGACCTCCAAGGCCCAGGAGTTCGCGGGCACCGCCTCGACGCCGATGGCCCAGCTGACGGCCATCCAGCTCGCCCTGACCGAGAACGGGTTCCTCAGCCACGGCCGCGCATCCGACGCCGTGCCGTCCAGAGCTGGACACGGCGCCGACCGGGTCACCGAGCTGTTCTCCCGGCTGCAGATGATCGGCGACCAGGAGCAGTACGCCTCGGCGTTCGCGCTCATGGCGCGCAGCTTCGGCTACCCCGCCCGTGTCGTGATGGGCTTCGCCCCGGAGGTCACCGGAGACGAGTCGGAGATCACCGTGACCGGCGACGACGTCACCGCCTGGGTCGAAGTGGCCTTCGACGACGTCGGCTGGGTGTCGTTCAACCCGACCCCCGAAGAGACAGACATCCCGCAGGCGCAGGTGCCCAAGCCGCAGAGTGAGCCGCAACCGCAGGTGCGCCAGCCCCCGCGCTCCGATAACGACGACGAGGACCTGCTCACCCCGGTCGAGCTCGAGGAGAGCGACGAAGACGACAACGGAGACCCCTTTGTGCTTCCCGGCTGGGTGTGGGCCGTCGGTCTCAGCCTGCTCATCCCCGCCGTCATCATCTTCATCCCGCTGCTGATCATCGGCGCGATCAAGGCCCGCCGTGCGCGCAAGCGGCGCGAGGCCGAACGCGGCCCCGACCGGGTCGCCGGCGCCTGGGCGGAGCTGCTCGACCAGTACTCGGAGCTCGGCTACGACGTGCCACGCCGGTCGACCCGGCTGATGATCGCCGACCGTCTTCAGGCCCAGCTGGCGGAGCAGCCCGTGCGGCTCCGATCGCTCGCCGCCGCCGCCGACGAGGCGGTCTTCGACGGGCAGGATGTCGACGAGGAACGCAGCGAGAAGGTCTGGACCGAGGCCCTCGCCGCCGTCGCTGTCGCTCGCGGCGCCGTCACCCGCGGCCGCCGCATCCTCAGCCGCTACCGCATCCGCCGCGGCGGACCCCGAAGGTGACCACCGCGCCCGCACAGCCGGCGGCCGACCGCGATGCGACGACGACGACAATTGCCGAAGACGTGCAGCTGATGCTGAACCATGATCCCGGCCGGCTCGACTTCAACACGGTTGTGCCGGTCGCCGGGGCGTTCATCGAACTGACCCTGCTCGGGCGCATCTCCTCGGTGGCGAAGAAAGGGTTCTTCGTCGACGAGATGGGACTGGTCACGGTAACCGACGCAACGCCGACCGGCAATCCGATCCTCGACTCGGCCATGCGGGCGATCGTCAAACGTGGCCGCCCCTGGCAGACGCACCGCGCGATCCTCGCGACTCGACTCGACGTCACCGTGCAGCTGCACGCGGCGCTCGAGGCCCGTGGCCTCACCCGCACGGTCGGCAAGCCCGAGCGTCGAGGGAGCCACCTCGAGATCGTCGACCTCGAAGCGGTGGAGGCTCGGCGCGCGGTACTTAAGCGTGCGAGAACGCTCCCCGACACGGTGGCCGACCCGCGACTCGGCGCCGTCGTCGACCTGCTGCGCAGCTCGGGGAACCTCTACCGCGGCGAGACCGGACCGATAGGCAGCCGGATCACGCGCGACTGGTATCCGCCGAACACCGCTGCCACCATGGGCAGGATCCTCGCGGCCGAGGGCTACCTGGCGGAATCCCAGTGACCGCGCCGAGCGGCCAGCGGCTGACCCTCACCGAAGAACTGGTGATCTTGTCGTTCCGCCGGGACACTAGGAAGCGACAGTCCCGATCGGCCGATCCGAGCGGATCGCTGATGGCGATGTTCCGTGCGTCGCTGATCATCGAGCTGGTCGAGCTCGGCCGGGTCGGCCTCGTTGCCCGGAAGGCGACGTCGCCGGTGCTCACGACGTTCGGTCTGCGTGCCCTGTCGAGCGAACTTACGGGCGACGACGCAGCCGACGGCCTGTTGGCCGAGATAGCCAGTGGAAGACGCTCAGACAAAGCGCTCTCCTGGTGGCTGCTCGACGGAAACACGATGCGCGCGGTCACCGACGGGCTCGTGGAGCGCGGCCTCGTCGTCGAACGCACCACGAGCTTCGGACCTTTCACGCGCGATTACCGGTTCGAGCCGGTCGATGTCGAACTCGACAACGCGATCCGGGATCGGTTCGAGGCGGTCTACTACCGGGCGAAGGAGCCGACGGATCGTGAGTGCCTCATGGCTGCGGTCATCCACGACTCCAATATCTGGGCCTACTTCGGTCCGCTGACCGGCCCGGCCGAACGCAACGCCTTCCAATCGCGGATTGTGAACCTGGCCGCCAGACGCAGACCAGCGGCGGATACGCAGCTCGGTGGCTCGGGCGACGACGTCGCGGGCGTTCTCTCCGCACTGAGAGCCGCCCACTCGGGCGGCGGACATTGAGGAGCACCGGCTCGGCTGGCCAGTCGCGCTCGGCGTGCTACACGGCCGCCACGAGAGTGCACTTGTGTACCCTTTTCGCCGTGCAAACGGGGCATAAATGCACTCCCGCGGAAGAGGAAACGGATCGTAAACCGTTAGCATTGCTCGGGTGAGCACGGACGACAGAGACTTCATCGCGATGCCGCCGCCGGGCGCAGCGGCGGCCGCCGAGTCTGCCCCGATCCCGGCCGCGACGCCACCCGAAGAGGACTTCATCTCGCTGCCCCCGGGCATCGCGCTCGACTCCGGCACGTTCAAGATCCCCGCGCGCACTCCGCCGACGCGTGAACCGGCGCCCGAGATCGTCTTCGTGCCCACGGTCATCGGGGCCCCCGTCGCCATGCCGATCGTCGCGCCCGCCCGCCCCGAGCCCGCAGAGCGGACCCCGGTCGCCGAGCCGACCCCGGTCGCTGAGCCTGTCGAAGTGCCCGCCCCGGTCGCTAAGCCAACCCCGGTCGCTGAGCCTGTCGAAGCGCCCGCCCCGACTGCCGAGTCCGTTCCGGTCGCCGAGCCTGTCGAAGCGCCGGCCCCGCCCACCGCCCCGACCGCGGTCGCCGCCCCTGCGCAACGACTGGCCTGGCGGCTCGTGCTCCCGGGAGGCGGCGACCCCATCTATCTCGACGGCACCGTGCTCGTGGGACGCAACCCCGCGGCATCCGTCGACTGGCCCACGGCCACGCTGCTCGGCGTCGCCGACTCGACCCGGTCGGTGTCGAAGACGCACGCGCTGCTCGAGGTCGACGGCGACGACCTGTGGGTGCACGACCTCGGATCCACCAACGGCGTCTACGTCGTCGCGTCCGAGGACGAGGTCGTCGAGGTCGTGCCGGGAACCCGCGCACCGCTCGCGGCCGGCGTCGACCTGGAACTCGGCGACTACGTGCTGCGGGTCGAACGCGGCTGAGCGTGCCTTAGCGACGCCCACACGAGTGTGGTGATACTCTCGGGGGATGCATTTCGAGCGGCTTCTCCTCCTTCGTCGCCGCGACGAGGCCTAGTCATACGGCCCTCCTCGTCGCGGAGATCCTTCGTTGGCTGACCACTCGAAAAGAAGAAGGACCGCTCTTATGACAAGCACTTCTGCCCCTCGCACGCTGGCACAGAAGGTCTGGGACGACCATCTCGTCGTCAAAGGCGAAAACGGCTCCCCCGACCTCATCTACATCGACCTGCACCTGCTGCACGAGGTCACCAGCCCGCAGGCCTTCGACGGCCTGCGTCTCGCGGGGCGCCCCGTTCGCCGACTCGACCTGACGATCGCCACGGAAGACCACAACACGCCGACGCTCGCGATCGACAAGCCGATCGCCGACCTGACGAGCCGCACGCAGATCCAGACGCTGCGTAACAACGCTGCAGAGTTCGGCGTTCGGCTCCACTCGCTCGGCGACATCGAACAGGGCATCGTGCACGTCGTCGGCCCGCAGCTCGGCCTCACGATGCCGGGCATCACCGTCGTCTGCGGCGACAGCCACACGTCGACGCACGGCGCGTTCGGCGCGATGGCCTTCGGCATCGGAACGAGCGAGGTCGAGCACGTTCTCGCCACGCAGACCCTGCCGCTGAAGGCGTTCAAGACCATGGCGATCACGGTCGAGGGCGAGCTGCGCCCCGGCGTGACCGCGAAGGACATCATCCTCGCCGTCATCGCGAAGATCGGAACCGGCGGCGGGCAAGGCTACGTGCTCGAGTACCGCGGTAGCGCCATCCGCTCGCTCTCCATGGAGGGCCGCATGACGATCTGCAACATGTCGATCGAGGCCGGAGCCCGCGCGGGCATGGTCGCACCCGACCAGACCACCTACGACTACCTGAAGGGTCGCCCGCACGCGCCGACCGGCCAAGACTGGGACGACGCAGTCGCGTACTGGGACACGCTGGCCACCGACGACGACGCCGTGTTCGACGCCGAGGTGTTCCTCGACGCCAACGAGCTGGAGCCGTTCGTCACCTGGGGCACGAACCCAGGACAGGGCGTCTCGCTGAGCGAACCCGTGCCCGACCCGGCCGACATCGCCGACCCGAACGAGCGCTCGGCCGCCGAGCGCGCGCTCGAGTACATGGACATAGCCGCGGGCACTCCGATGAAGGACATCCACGTCGACGCCGTGTTCATGGGTTCGTGCACGAACAGCCGCATCGAAGACCTGCGCGCCTTCGCGTCCATCATCAAGGGCAAGAAGAAGGCCGACGGCGTGCGCGTCATGGTCGTGCCGGGGAGCGCCCGAGTGCGCATCGAGGCCGAGGCAGAGGGCATCGACCAGATCGTCAAGGACTTCGGCGCGGAATGGCGTTTCGCCGGCTGCTCCATGTGCCTCGGCATGAACCCCGACCAGCTGGCACCGGGGGAGCGCTGCGCGTCGACCTCGAACCGCAACTTCGAGGGCCGCCAGGGCAAGGGCGGGCGCACCCACCTGGTGTCGCCGCTCGTCGCCGCCGCGACCGCGATCCGCGGCACACTGTCGTCGCCGTGGGACATCGACGCTTCGACAGGCACAGGCGCAGACATCGACGCTTCGACAGGCTCAGCGACCGAGACCACCGAAGGGGTGAACGCGTAATGGACAAGATCACGACCGTCACCGGCATCGGCGTGCCGCTCAAGCGCTCCAACGTCGACACCGACCAGATCATCCCTGCGCAGTTCCTCAAGCGCGTGACCAAGACCGGCTTCGACGACGCCCTGTTCTACCAGTGGCGGCAAGACCCGGAGTTCGTCCTCAACGTCGCGCCCTTCGCAGCCGAGCCCGGAACCGGGGCGCGCATCCTCGTCGCCGGTCCCGACTTCGGCACCGGATCCAGCCGCGAGCACGCCGTGTGGGCGCTGCGCGACTACGGCTTCCAGGCCGTCATCAGCCCGCGCTTCGGCGACATCTTCCGGGGCAACTCCGGAAAGCAGGGCCTGCTGGCCGCTCAGATCGACGAGTCTGAGATCGAGAAGATCTGGGCCCTCATCGACGCGACGCCGGGAATAGAGATCGCCGTCGATCTGGTTGCACGTCAGGTGCGAGTCGGTACTCTCACCGTTCCTTTCGAGATCGATGACTACACTAGGTGGCGCTTGCTCGAAGGCTTGGATGACATCGGGTTAACACTGCGTGATGAAGCGCAAATAACGGAGTTCGAAGCTCGCCGCGAAAGCTGGCGACCACAGACCCTCCCCGCTAAATAGTCAAAGCTCGCGAGACGACAAACGCTCGCGAATAAGCAGTGAAGGTGTGTGAATGAATTCTCTTGTGCAAGATGCCCACAAGGCTGGTGAGAGGGTCGGATTGAAGTCCGACAAGATCGTGATCAATGGCGGAAAGCCGCTGCGTGGTCGCATCGAAGTACGCGGGGCCAAGAACCTCGCGACGAAGGCCATGGTCGCCGCCCTCCTCGCCGAGAGCCCGTCGGTTCTACGCGACGTTCCCGACATCAGCGATGTCGGCGTCGTCACCGGAATGCTCGAGGCCTACGGCGTCTCGGTCACCACGACCGCGGAGGGCGAGCTGACGTTCGACCCGAGCAATGTCGAGAAGGCGCACTTCTCCAAGATCGACGCTCTCGCAGGGTCCAGCCGCATCCCCATCCTGTTCTGCGGCCCGCTGCTGCACCGTCTCGGCGAAGCGCTCATCCCCGACCTCGGCGGCTGCCGCATCGGCGACCGCCCCATCGACTTCCACCTCGACGCCCTGCGCGCCTTCGGTGCCGTCGTCGACAAGAGCTACGAGGGCATCCGCCTCACCGCGCCCAACGGCCTCAGCGGCGCCGAGATCGAACTCCCGTACCCGAGCGTCGGCGCGACCGAGCAGGTGCTGCTCACCGCCGTGCGCGCGAAGGGCGTCACCGAGCTCAAGAACGCCGCCATCGAGCCCGAGATCATGGACCTCATCGCGATCCTGCAGAAGATGGGCGCGATCATCAACGTCGAGCCCAACCGCGTGATCTTCATCGAGGGCGTCGACAAGCTCGAGGGCTACAACCACCGCGCCCTCTTCGACCGCAACGAGGCAGCCAGCTGGGCCTCCGCCGCGTTGGCCACCGAGGGCGACATCTTCGTCGGCGGCGCCAAGCAGGCCGAGCTGATGAACTTCCTCAACATCTTCCGCAAGGTCGGCGGCGCGTTCGACATCCACGAAGACGGCATCCGCTTCTACCACCCCGGTGGCGAGCTCAAGCCCGTCGTCGTAGAGACCGACGTGCACCCCGGATTCATGACCGACTGGCAGCAGCCCCTCATCGTCGCCCTCACCAAGGCGCAGGGCATCTCCGTCGTCCACGAGACCGTCTACGAGAACCGCTTCGGATTCACCGACGCGCTCATCGAGATGGGCGCCGACATCGTCGTGCACAAAGACGGCCTCGAGTCGGTCACGCGCCGCGTGCCCCGTCGCCCGCTCGAGCAGGCGGCCGTGATCACCGGTCCGACGAAGCTGCACGGAGCCGACATCCGCGTTCCCGACCTGCGCGGCGGATTCAGCCACCTCATCGCAGCGCTCACCGCCGAGGGCCAGTCGACCATCAGCAACGTGGGCATCATCAGCCGCGGCTACGAGCACTTCATCGACAAGCTGCGCGCGCTTGGGGCCGACTTCGTCTACGAAGGCTAAGCCTCCAGTGACCGATGATCGCGGGCCGGGGTCGGAGAAGACACCGATCTTCCGGCTTCTGGCCGCTATCGCCGTGCCGCCGATGAACCTCATGGCGAAGCTCCGGCTGAGCGGGGTCGAGAACGTTCCGCGCACCGGCGCGTTCGTGCTCGCCCCCAACCACTACAGCGAGATCGACCCCCTGGTGGTCGGCGTCGCCATGTGGAAGATCGGGCGGATGCCGCGATACATGGCCAAGGCGTCGCTGTTCAAGATTCCCGTGGTGGGCAGGCTGCTGCACGCCTCGGGGCAGATCCCGGTCGAGCGGGCCGGCTCCCGCGGCAGCGACCCGCTCGCCGCAGCCAGGCAGATCGCCGACCAGGGCCTCGCGGTCGTCATCTACCCGGAGGGCACGCTCACCCGCGACCCCGACCTCTGGCCGATGCGCGGCAAGAGCGGTGCCGTGCGCACCGCCCTCGAGCAGGGCATCCCCGTGATCCCCGTCGCCCACTGGGGCACTCAGCTGCTGATGCCGCGGTACGGGAAGAAGATCAGCGTCTTCCCCCGCAAGACCATCGACGTGCGCTTCGGCCCGGCCGTCGACCTCTCCGCCTTCGCCGGCCGCAAGCTGGATTCCGCTACGCTCACCGAGGCGACCGACGTCGTCATGGACGCGATCACCGCGATCTTCGAGGAGCTCCGCGGGCAGACCGCCCCCGCCGAGCGCTGGGATCCGGCCAAACACAACCAGAAGGACACCGGACGTTTTGAACAGTAGCGACCACCTCACGCTCGACGCGAAGGCGCGCAAGGTCGCAGTCCTCGGCGCGGGCTCGTGGGGCACCACCTTCTCGAAGATCCTCGCCGACGGCGGGGCCGACGTCGCCCTATGGGCGCGCCGCCCCGAACTGGCCCGCGAGATCACCGAGTCGAAGCGCAACAGCGACTACCTTCCCGGGATCAACCTGCCCCGCAGCATCCGAGGCTCCTCGAGTCTGGAAAAGGTTCTGGATGGCGCGGAGCAGGTCTTCCTCTCGGTGCCGAGCCAGACGCTCCGCGACAACCTCAAGGCGGTGCGCGACCTCGTGCCCCACGACGCGATCGTGGTGTCGCTCATGAAGGGTGTCGAGAAGGGCACCGGCTACCGCATGAGCGAGGTCATCGAGCAGGAGCTCGGCATCGGCGACGACCGGGTCGCCGTCGTCTCCGGGCCCAACCTCGCACTCGAGATCGCCAAGGAGCAGCCGACCGCCGCCGTCGTGTCGTCGGCGAACCTCGCGACCGCGACTCTCGTCGCCATGACCGCGACGAACCCGTACTTCCGCTCGTTCGTGAACACCGACGTGATCGGCACCGAGTTCGGCGGAGTGCTCAAGAACCTCATCGCCGTGGCCATCGGCATCGTCGACGGCGTCGGCTATGGCGAGAACACCAAGGCGTCCATCATCACCCGCGGCCTCGTCGAGATGACCGACTTCGCCGTCGCGTTCGGCGGGCGCGCCGAGACGCTCGCCGGCCTCGCCGGGCTCGGCGACCTCATCGCCACCTGCGAGTCGTCGCTCTCGCGCAACAACACCGCGGGCCGGCTGCTCGGGCAGGGCTACACGTTCAGCGACGTCGTCAAGCAGATGAACCAGACGGCAGAGGGCCTGTCGTCGGTCGCGCCGATCCTCGAGCTCGCGCTATCCAAGGGCGTCGAGATGCCGATCGTCAGCCAGGTGGCAGAGGTGCTCGCCGGCACTATGGACCCGCGCGACATCGCGCCGCACCTGACCACCGACCCGATGCCCCAGGGGGAGTGACGATGCTGAGCACCCTCGGATCCGGCGACCTCCTCGTAGAGAAGACCGGCGCCACCCCTGCCACCGTGGTGGCCCTGCACGGCTGGGCTCGCAGCGGAGCCGACTTCGCCGCCATCGTCGACGGCCTCGACGCCGTCTCTCCGCACCTGTGGGGCTTCGGCATCACCACGGCCCCCGCCGAGGCGTGGGGCAGCGAGCAGTACGCCGACGCGCTCGCGCAGGCGCTCGAGGGCTCGGCGCCCGTGATCGTCGTCGGCCACTCCTTCGGCGGACGCGTCGCCGTGCACCTCGCCCAGAAGTACCCGCACCTCGTCGCGGGGATGGTGCTCACCGGCGTCCCGCTCGTGCGCCTGAAGGCCGCGCCCAGACCCGCCATCGGATTCCGCGTAGTGCGCTCCCTCGCGAAGGCGGGCGTCGTGCCCAAGTCGGTGCTCGAGAACCAGCGGCGCAAGCACGGCTCGGCCGACTACCTCGCCGCCCAGGGCGTGATGCGCAACATCCTCGTGCGCGTCGTCGGCGAGACCTACGACGAGCAGCTCGCCGCCATCCGCGTGCCCGTGCGCATGGTGTGGGGCGAGAACGACACCAGCGCCCCCGCCGACGCTGGTGCCGCCGCCTCCGAGCGCATCGCCGGATCGACCTTCCGCGTCGTGCCCGGTGCCGGCCACCTGCTCGACGGCGACCTGCGCACGGCAGTGCGCTCCGAACTGCTCGCCCTGATCGACGAGGTATCCGCATGACCCCCATCACCGTCCTCACCATCGTGATCGGCATCGCCGCGACCGTGCCCGTCGCGGGCCGCTGGCTGCGTGTCGCCCAGCGCGAGCACTACATCGCCCCCTGGGTGTCGCGGCTCGCCTGGCTGTGGATCCGGGTCAGTCCGGTGAACGCCATCCTCACCGCGCTCGTCGTGGTGCTGACGGCGGTCTCCGTGCTGCGCTACTTCAGCGGCTTCGCGATCGCCGCCGTCATCCTGCTCGCCTTCCTGCCCATCGGCCTCAAGGTGCGCGGCACGAGCGCCCCGCTCGCCTGGACCGACCGCCTCAAGCGACTGCTCGTGGCGTGGATCGTGCTCGTCGCCGTCGTCGGGGCCGCCCTCGTCTTCGTCGTCGGTTCGACGGGCGTGGCACTCACCCTTCTGCTTGCGCCGCGCATCACCGACCTCGCGCTGGCCATCATGAAGCCCGTCGAGAAGCGCCTGTCACGCAAGTGGATGCTCAGCGCACGCAAGCGCATCAAGCAGGTCGCACCGACCGTGGTCGCGATCACCGGCTCCTACGGCAAGACGTCGACGAAGGGATATGTGGCGCACCTCCTGTCGAGCGCGTTCTCCGTCGTCGCCTCTCCCGCCAGCTTCAACAACCTGCTCGGCCTCTCGCGAGCCGTCAACGACCGCGTCGTTCCCGGCACCGAGGTGTTCATCGCCGAGATGGGCGTCTACGGCCGCGGTGAGATCCGCGAGCTGAGCGAGAGCTTCCCGCCCGACATCGCCGCGATCACCACCATCGGCGAGGCCCACCTGGCCCGCATGGGCAGCCGCGACGTGATCTTCCAGGCCAAGTCGGAGATCACCGAGAAGGCCCGCACCGTGGTGCTGCCGATCGACGACCCGCTGCTCGCCGGACTGGCCGAGAGATGCCGCGCAGAGAGCAAGCGAGTCATCACCGTGTCGACCGTGCCGGGAACAGACGCCGACGTCGTCGTGGATGCCGCGGGGGAGACCATCTCGGTGCGCGAGGGCGCCGCGCGTTCGACGGCCACGGTCGTCATCCCCGGCGTCGGCCACGCCGTGAACCTCGCGGTCGCGGTGGGCATCGCGCACGCGCTCGAGATCCCCCTCTCCGCGATCGCCACCAGGCTCGACGCCCTGCCCGACTCGCCGCACCGCGCCGAGGTGCAGCACGCCGAGAGCGGCGTCGTCGTCATCGACGACACCTACAACTCCAACCCGGTGGGCGCGCAGCGCGCGCTCGAGGGCGCCGCCGCGATCGCCGCCGAGCGCGGGGGACCCCTCGTCGTCGTCACCCCCGGCATGGTCGAGCTGGGCAGCGTGCAGGTGCAGCGCAACACCGAGTTCGCAGCATCCATCGCAGCGGCCGGCGGCCACCTGTTCGCGATCGCCCGCACGAACCGCGCCGCCCTCACCGCCGGCGCGGGATCCGTCGGCGGTCCCGTGAGGATTTTCGACCGCAGAACCGAGGCCGTCGCTGCGGCGCTCGATCAGGCCGGCGACCGAGGCGTTATCCTCTATGAGAACGACCTGCCGGACCACTACCCGTAACCAGCCGCACCGGGCCAGCAGAAGACGCGTGCGGCTGAACGACGTTTTGGATGGTTACCCGTGAGTTCTCCCTGGGCAGTTCTGTTTGGCGGGCCGTCGCCCGAGCACGAGATTTCGATCCTCACCGGTCTGCAGTCCGAGCGAGTGCTCACCGCGAGCGGCGAGCAGGTGCTGCCGATCTACTGGGCGCCGAACGGTGACTGGTGGCTCGTGCCGGCCGCGACCGAGGCCAAGGACTACCTGAACGGCGTGCCCAAGGGCGCGAAGGCCGTCGACGTGCGCCTGTCCGGCGACACCGGCCTCTACGTGAAGAAGCGGGCGCTCGATATCTCCGCCGTGCTGCTCACCCTGCACGGGGGCGTCGGCGAGGGCGGGGGAGCGGCGGCGCTGTTCACCCTCCTCGGCATCCCCGCCACCGGCTCCACGCTGTTCGCGGGCGCCGTCGGCATGGACAAGCTGGCCTTCGGCGGCCTCATGGAGGTCGCCGGCATCCCGGCGCTCCGCCGCGAGCTGCTCTCGCCCACCCGCGCGCCGTCGTTCCCCGGCCCGTACATCGTCAAGCCCCGCTTCGGCGGATCGTCGATCGGCATAGAGATCGTCGAAGACGCGGATGCCGCTCGCGCGATCGCCCGCGCCTCGGCGCACCTGCGTGCCGGTGCCGTGGTCGAGCCGTACCGGCCCGAGCTCGTCGACCTGAACATCTCGTTCCGCACCTACCCGCAGCTCGAGGTCACGGCGCTCGAGAAGCCCGTGCGCAGCTCCTCCGAGAGCGGGCTGTACTCCTACGCCGAGAAGTACCTCTCCGGAGGCGCCGGAGCCGAGGCCGGCCTCTCGAGCGCCCCGCGCGAGTTCCCCGCCGACGTCGACCCCGCGATCGCGACCCTGGCCGCCGAGCTGGCCACGCGCGTGGCCGAGGTCACGGCGCTCACCGGCGTCGTCCGCGTGGATCTGCTGCTGGATGAAGCATCCGGATCTCTCTTCGTCAACGAGGTCAACTCGATCCCCGGCGCGATGTCGCTCTACCTGTGGGCCCCGCAGGTGCCCGCGGCCACGGTTCTGAAGGACGCTCTCGTCGAGGCCCGCGACCGTCGCGTCGTGCTGCCCGCCTCGGGCTTCGGCTCCGGGGCCGCGCTGCGCGCCGCCGGCGGCATCGCTGGCAAGCTCGTCGGCCTCGACGGCCCGCGGGCCTAGAGCCCCCCAGCCCCCGGCCCCGCACGACTGGCCGCACCCTGCGGCGAGCTGCGGCGAGCTGCGGGGGCACGGCGAGCTGCGGGGCAGACTTCCGACGTTCAGCGGGTGCGTGTACGTCGGATTCTTGCCCCTCTGCTGTCTGTGCGGGGGCAGGGCGAGCTGTGGGGCAGACTTCCGAGGTTTAGCGGGTGCGTGTACGTCGGATCCTTGCCCCTCTGCTGTCTGTGCGAGGGCACGGCGAGCTGTGGGGCAGACTTCCGAGGTTTAGCGGGTGCGTGTACGTCGGATCCTTGCCCCTCTGTTCTACGGCGCAGGTGTCGTCGGCGTCTCGGTCTGCGTCGGGGCGCCCAGACTGTCTTCGATCTCGGTGCACTGCGCAGTCTCGGTCGTCGACTCGACGGCGTCGACGAGCTCGAACAGCGCCGACCCGGGCGAGACCTTGTCGCGGTTGACGATGACCTCGGTCGCGGGCTCACGTCCGTAGGTCGTGAACACGTAGTTCGGGGCGTCGGCGTCGTCGCGCAGCCAGTAGACGTTCTCGACGAGCACGCACGGCAGGATGCTCGCCCGGTCGGGGATCGCGACACCGCACCGCAGCAGCACCGAAGCGTCGGGCGTGCCCCACGCACCCGTGCCCTGCGAGTTGGTCTCGCGCAGCGGCAGGTCGCCCACGGTCTCGGGCAGGCGCACCATGATCTCGGCGCATCCGGGGTTCTTCGCGTCCGCTGCCGGTTCGAAGTTGACCGTCTGCGCGCAGCCCGTGAGGGCTCCGAGGGCGATCAGGGTGACGGCGGTCAGGCGGAGCATCGATTTCACCGGTTCAGGCTACCGTGTGAAGCATGACGCAACCCGATACGCTGCGCGGCATCGGGGAGTCCGCCACCCTCGCGCGCATCTTCCCCCGCCTGCCGCAGTCCGACCACGCACTCGTCGGACCGGGCGACGACTCCGCGGTGATGTCGGCCCCCGACTCCCGCTTCGTGGTCACGACCGACATGATGATCCACGGCCCCGACTTCCGTCTCGCCTGGTCGGCCCCGCACGACCTCGGCTGGAAGGCCGCGGCATCCAATCTCGCCGACGTCGCGGCCATGGGCGCGACGCCGACCGCCCTCGTCGTGGCGATCGCCGCCCCAGCCGACTCGCCCGTCTCCCTGCTCGAGGGCATCGCCGACGGCCTGCGCGACGCGTGCCTCGCGCTCGCCCCCGGCTGCGGCGTCGTCGGCGGCGACCTCTCGGTCTCCGACACACTGACGATCGCCGTCACCGCCTTCGGCGACCTCTCCGGACGCGCCCCCGTGCTGCGCTCCGGCGCCCGCCCTGGCGACGTCGTCGCCGTCTCCGGCGCGCTCGGGCGTGCCGCGGCGGGCCTGGCCCTGCTGTTCGAGCGCGGCACGGTGGACGGACAGCCGGATGCCTCGGCCGCGGCCTCCCTCCGCGCGAGCGACCCCGACCTCGTCGCCGCCCAGCTCGCCCCGACACCGCCCATCGCCGACGGCGTGCTCGCCGCGCAGGCGGGCGCGACGGCGATGCTCGACCTCAGCGACGGGCTCGCGCTCGACGCCCGCCGGATCGCGCAGGCGAGCGGAGTCGCCCTCTCGCTCGACGCCGCCGCGATCGGCTCCCGCGAGGCGCTCGACGGCGGGGAGGACCACTCCCTGCTCGCCACCTTCCCGCCCGGCACGTCGCTGCCGGGCGGATTCCGCGCCATCGGCACCGTTGTGGCGGGCTCCGGCCTGCTCGTCGACGGGCAGCACTACGAGGAGCGCGGCGGCTGGGATCCCTACGAGCAGTGGAGCGGAGGTCGCGGCTGATGAGCTCTCCCGTGACGATAGGCGTGGTCGGTGCGAGCTGGCGCGCGGAGTACTTCCTCAGGATCGCGCGCGATCTCCCCGAGCGGTTCGCGGTCGCCCGCGTGCTGGTGCGCAGCGACGAGTCCGCGGAACGCGTGCGACGCGAGTGGGGCGTCGCGGCGACCACGAGCATGGCCGACTTCCTCACCGCCGCGGCCTACGACTACGTCGTCGTCTCCACCCCGTGGGCGGTGGCCCCGGAGATCACGGCACAGCTCGCGGCCGCGGGCATCCCGGTGCTCACAGAGACGCCGCCGGCACCCGACCTGCCCGGCCTCGTGGCGCTCAACGAGGAGCTCGGGTCGGCCCCCGTGCAGGTCGCCGAGCAGTACCAGTACCAGCCGCACCACTCCGCGCGGCTGTCGGTCGCACGGTCGGGACTTCTCGGCGAGGTCCAGCGCGCCCGGGTCTCGGTCGCGCACGGCTACCACGGCATCAGCCTCGTGCGACTGGCTCTCGGCATCGGATTCGAACCGGTCGCGATCACCGCGCACACCGCCGTCGAACGGATGGTCACCGGCCGGGGCCGCGGCGGATGGTCGGCCACGCTCGAGCAGGTCGACGCGGTCACCACGACCGCTCATCTCGACTTCGGGCGGGCTACGGCGGAGTTCGACTTCAACGGCGAGCAGTACTTCTCGCCCATCCGCTCCCGCCAGATGATCATCGCGGGCTCCCACGGCGAGCTCGTGAACGACGAGGTGGCGTGGCTGGCCGGTCCGGGGGAGCCGCGGCGCGAGCGGCTGCACCGTGAGGCGACCGGCATCGACGGCGACCTCGAGGGCAGCTACCTGCGTCGCATCCTGCTCCGCGACACGGTGCACTTCGAGAACCGGTTCGCTCCCGCCCGGCTGAACGACGACGAGCTCGCAGTCGCCGAGGTCATGCACCGCATGGCGGTGTTCGTGCAGACGGGCGAGCCGTTCTACTCGCTCGCCGACGCCAGCCACGACCACTACCTCGGCATGCTCGTCGACGAGGCCGCGGAGTCGGGCCAGACGCTGCACTCGGGCGAGATGCCCTGGGCGTAGCAGGCTACTCGGCGGCGCCGAGCCACCAGAGGGTCGTGTCGCCGTAGTCCTTGCGACGCTCGACCTCGAGGCCGGCGGGCAGCTGCGGCTGGGGGCTGCGCGAGCTGCGCTCGAGCACGACAACCGCGTCGGGGGAGACGCGCGGGGCGAGCAGCGCCAGCGTATGCGCCAGCTCGGCCTCGCCGAGGTCGTACGGCGGGTCGAGGAAGACCACGTCCCAGATCGCGACCGAGGGAGCGAGGAACGCGTCGACGGCCTGGCCCGACGTCTCGATCGCCAGCGCGCTGCCCTTCGGCCGTGAGCGCAGCACGAGGGCCGCGTTCGCGCGACAGGCCTTCACGGCGGCGGGCCCCATCTCGACCAGGGTCACGTGCGCGGCGCCGCGGGAGGCCGCCTCCAGCCCGAGCGAACCGGTGCCCGCGTACAGGTCGACGACCCGGGCACCGTCGAGCGCCCCCCGCGCGTCGAGCGCGGAGAAGATCGCCTCACGCACCCGGTCGCTCGTGGGGCGTGTGCCCGAGCGGGGAACGGCGAGCGTGAGCGAACCGGCGAAGCCGGAGATGATGCGGGTCATTGCCCCAACGGTACCGGGATTCCACCGGGCCTTCGTAGTAGGGATGCGACAAAGCGTTGGCGAGACCGCCAGAGAATCCACACAATCGGATGCATGGCCAGCGTCGATCGTTCATCCAAGCCCTCCTTCACCAAGGCTCTCTTCCTCGGAAACACCCACTCCGAGCTCGTGATGCCATACCCGTTGCTCGAGTCCGCGGAGCGCACGAAGGTCGAAGCCCTCGCGGGCAGCGCACGCGACTACCTCGCGAACACCTACGACCCGTGGAAGGCCGAGGCCGACCGCTGGGTCGGCGACGACACGATCCGCGACCTCGGAGAGCGCGGCCTGCTCGGGCTGTTCGTCGACGAGCAGTACGGCGGCCAGGGCCTCAGCCAGACCGGCTACTGCCGGGTGATGGAGGAGTTCGGCCGCTCAGACGGCGCGCTCGCCGTCGTTATGGGCGTGCACCAGTCGATCGGTACCAAGCCCATCTACCTCTACGGCAACGACGACCAGAAGGCCCGCTGGTTGCCCGACCTCGCGGCCGGGCGCAAGCTCGCCGCGTTCGTGCTCACCGAGCCGAACGTCGGCTCCGACGCCTACAACCTCGAGACGTGGGCCGAGCGGCAGAGCGACGGCAGCTGGATCCTCAACGGCGAGAAGCGCTGGATCGGCAACGGCTCGAAGGACGTGCTCACCGTGTTCGCGCGCAGCGACCTCGGCCACGTCGCCCTCGTCGTCGAGAAGGGAACCGAGGGCCTCAGCACCGGACCCCGCTTCGACACGCTCGGCCTCCGCGCGAACAACCTGCAGCGCGTGCACTTCAACAACGTGCGCGTGCCGGCGGAGAACCTGCTGGGCGAGCCGGGCGACGGCTTCCGCATCGCCATGAACACCCTGAACAACGGGCGCATGTCGATGGGCACGTCGATCGCCGGCGGCATGAAGACATTCCTCGGCTACACCCTCGAGCACGCCAATGCCCGCCAGCAGTTCGGCCGGCCCCTCATCGACTTCGAGCTCGTCGAGGAGAAGGCGGCCTGGATGAACACGCAGATCTACGGCCTCGAGTCGATGAGCTACCTGACCACCGGGCTCGTCGACCGCGGCGTCGCCGACTTCTCGCTCGAGTCGGCGATGACGAAGGTCGTCGCGAGCGACGTCGGCTGGAAAGCCCTCAACAAGGCGTTCCAGGTGCACGGCGGAACCGCCTACATGGACGACCACCCCCTCTCCAAGGCGTTGCGCGACTTCCGCATCTTCCCGATCTTCGAGGGCGCCAACGACGTGATGCGCGCCTACGTCGCCCTCAACGGCATCAAGGCGCTCAGCGAGGCCCTGCCCGACGTGCGCTCCCTCACGATCAGCGACCCGGCGAAGGCCATCGGCGTGCTCGCCCCCTACGTCGCCGGCCGCGTCAACCGCGCCCTGCGCCCCGAGAAGCTCGCCGGCGCGCACGCGAGCGTCGGTAAGCAGGTCTCCGCGGTCTCCGAGCAGGTGGCGCGACTGCGCGACCGGGCCGAGGCGGCGCTGCGCAGGCACGGCAAGAAGGTGCAGGAGAAGCAGCTGATCCAGAAGAGACTCTCGGATGCCGCATCCGGAATCTATGCGCAGGTCGCCGTCATCAGCCGCATCACGGCGGTCACCGAGCGTGACGGCGTCTCTGCGACCCACGCCGAGCGCGCGCTCGCCGTGAACTTCTGCGAGAGCACCGCCCGGCAGGTGGGCCGCGACCTGCGCTCGCTCGAGATCAACTCCGACGGGGCGACGAAGCAACTGGGCAAGGCGGTGCGCGAGTCGAACGGCTACGCGTTCGACCTCTGAGCCACGGTCCCTGAGCCTGTCGAAGGGCGCCTGCCGAAATGGCGCTTCGACAGGCTGAGAGAGCGTGGCACCGCACGTTCACCCGACGGGCGTACCGTGGCTGATATGGCCCCCGACTTTCGCAAGCCGTTTCGCGGCCTCTCCCGCAGCAAGCCCGTTCCCGCCGCAGAACCCGTCGACCTGCGTGCCGCCGAGGCGCCGGTGGGCCGGTCGAGCCTCGTCAACAACGCGATCTACGTCGACGGGTGCCGCATCGAGAAGCTCGATTCGCTCGGCGCGACCTACTCCGCCCTCGACCGGCACGACGGATCTATGGCCTGGATCGGCCTCTACCGCCCCTCCGCCGACGAGCTGACCTCGCTCGCGGGCCAGTTCGGCCTGCACGAGCTCGCGGTCGAAGACGCGGTGCTCGCGCACCAGCGTCCGAAACTCGAGCGCTACGGCGACACACTGTTCGTGGTGCTCCGGGCCGCGCGCTACCTCGACAGCGAGGAGGAGGTCGAATTCGGCGAACTGCACGTGTTCATCGGCCGCAACTTCGTCATCACCGTGCGCCACGCCGAGTCGCCCGACCTCTCGCTCGTGCGCGCCCGTCTCGAGGAGTCGCCCGACCTGCTGGCCCGCGGCACCGAGGCGGTGCTGTACGCGATCCTCGACGCGGTCGTCGACGGCTACGCGCCCGTGGTCGCCGGCATCGCGAAGGACATCGACGAGATCGAGACGCAGGTGTTCGACGGCGATCCGCGCGTGTCCAGGCGCATCTACGAGCTGTCGCGCGAGGTCATCGACTTCCAGCGCGCTGCCCAGCCGCTCATCGAGATCCTCGATCAGCTGTCGAGCGGGTTCGACAAGTACTCGATCGCCGTCGACCTGCAGCAGTACCTGCGCGACGTCGCAGACCACGTCGAGCACGTGAACGAGCGCATCGAGGAATTCCGCACACTGCTGCGCGACATCCTCACCGTGAACGGCACCCTCGTGGCGCAACGCCAGAACGACGACATGCAGAAGATCACCGAGTCGAGCAACCGCCAGGCGGAGGAGGCACGCAAGATCTCGGCGTGGGCGGCCATCTTCTTCGCCCCGACGCTCGTCACCGGAATCTACGGCATGAACTTCGCGATCATGCCCGAGCTCGACTGGGAGTTCGGCTACCCGGCGGCGCTGCTGGCGATGGTGGCTATCGGCGGCGCGCTGTTCGCGGTGTTCCGCGGGCGCAAGTGGCTGTAGCGCCGTAGAACCCGTACACACACGAGCGCTTCGACAAGCTCAGCGTCCGTGAGCCGCGTACCCTTGTACCCGTGACCTCCCCGCTCGACGAGCCGCTCAAGAACGCGCTCGGCCCCCGCACGAGCGCAGCGCTGGCCAAGGGCCTGGGACTGAAGACGGTCGGCGACCTGCTGAGCCACTACCCCCGCCGGTACATCCGTCGCGGCGAGCTCACCGAGCTCACCCACTTGCCGCTCGACGAGAACGTCACCATCGTCGCCGAGGTGATCGAGGTGCGGCAGCGGTCGATGCAGGCGCGCAAAGGCTCGATCCTCGAGGTGAAGATCAGCGACGGCAAGGGCGTGCTCACCCTCACCTTCTTCAACCAGGCGTTCCGCAAAGACGAGCTGAAGCCGGGCGTGCGCGGCATCTTCGCGGGCAAGATCGGCGAGTACCGGGGCGCCCTGCAGCTCACCCACCCCGACTACGAGCTCTTCGACACGTCGACCGACGTCGGCGCCAGCCAGCACGACCGCGACGAGGCCGCGCGCAAGTTCCTCGAGAACCTCGTGCCGATCTACCCGGCCACGGCGTCGATGACCAGCTGGCAGATCCAGAAGGCGATGACCGTCGTGCTCGACACCCTGCCGCCGCTGCCCGACCCTGTTCCGCCGGCGATCCGCACGAGGCGAAAGCTCACGAGCTACGAGAGGGCCGTGCAGAGCATCCATAGACCGGCGACGGATGCCGAATGGGGCGGCGCACGCAAGGCCCTCCGGTTTCAAGAGGCCTTCGTGCTCCAGGCCGCCCTCCTCCAGCAGCGAGCGAAACTGCGCGAGGTTAAGAGCACCTCTCGACTCCCCGGAAAGCTGCTCGCCGGCTTCGACGCCGCGCTGCCGTTCACCCTCACGGGCGACCAGAAGCTCGTCGGCAACGAGATCTTCATGGACCTCGCCGGTGGTACGCCGATGAACCGCCTGGTGCAGGGCGAGGTGGGCTCGGGTAAGACGCTCGTCGCGCTGCGGGCCATGCTCGCGGTCGCCGAGTCGGGCGGCCAGTCGGCGCTGCTCGCCCCGACCGAGGTGCTCGCCCAGCAGCACCTCCGCTCGATCGTGAAGACCCTCGGCCCCGACCTCGCCGCGAAGCTGCGGCCGACCCTCATCACCGGGCAGCTGAGCGTGCCCGAGAAGCGGAAGGCGCTGCTCGCCGCGGTCTCCGGCTCCGCGCAGATCGTCGTGGGAACCCATGCGCTGCTCAGCGACAACGTGGGCTTCTACGACCTCGGCCTCGTCGTCGTCGACGAGCAGCACCGGTTCGGCGTCGATCAGCGCGAGGCGCTGCGGCTCAAGGGCGCGACTCCGCCGCACGTGGTCGTGCTCACGGCCACGCCGATCCCGCGCACCGTCGCGATGACCGTCTTCGGCGATCTCGACATCTCGACGATCGCGGAACTGCCCGGCGGCCGCGTGCCGATCAAGAGCTTCGTCGTCTGGAACAAACCGCTGTACGACCGGGTCTGGGTGCGGGCGGCCGAGGAGATCGCGCAGGGCAGGCAGGTATTCGTGGTCTGCCCCGCGATCGATTCTGCGGACACCGACCTCGAGCTCGTCGACGAGGACGCTTCGACGAGCTCAGCGACCGGAGCCGCCGCCAAGCGCCCCATCGCCAACGTCACCGACACCACGGCCGAGCTGCGCTCGAACCCGGTGCTCGCCGGCAAGCGCATCGAGACCCTCCACGGGCGCATGTCGAGCGACGAGAAAGACCGCATCATGCAGGACTTCGCGGCCGGCCGCATCGACGTGCTCGTCGCGACAACCGTGATCGAGGTCGGGGTGGACGTTCCGAATGCGAGCACGATGGTGATCCTCGACGCCGACCGTTTCGGAGTCTCCCAGCTGCACCAGCTGCGCGGCCGGGTCGGCCGGGGAGGGGTGCCGAGCGTGTGCCTGTTCGTCACCCACGCCGACGACGAGTCTCTCGCCCGCGAGCGGGTGGAGGCCGTGGCATCCACCCTCGACGGCTTCGAGCTCGCGCAGAAAGACCTCGAACTGCGCCGCGAGGGCGACGTGCTCGGCAACACGCAGTCGGGCGGACGCTCGAGCCTCAGGCTGCTGCGCGTCGCGAAGGACGGCGAGCTGATCGCCGACGCGCGCGACCTCGCCTCGGCGGTGCTCGAGGTCGACCCGACTCTGCAGGACTACCCCGAACTGCGCGACGCGCTCGCCCGGCGCCTCGACGCCGAGGCCGAGGCCTTCCTCTCGAAGAGCTAGCCTCTCGAAGCCGAGAGCTAGCGCTCTGCGAGAACCGGCTGCGGCGGCACCATCGGCTCGGGCACCGACCTCGCTCGACGGCGGTAGCTCGCCACGAGCACCCCGACGACGACCGCCGCGCCGCCGAGCAGCTCGGTGAGGTCGATCACCTCGCCGAACGCCGCCCAGGAGGCGAGCACTCCCACCACGGGGACGAGCATCGAGAAGGGGGCGACCGTGCTCGACGGGTAGCGGCTGAGCAGGCCGTTCCAGATCCCGTAGCCCACGATCGTCGCGATGACCACGATGTAGAGAAGGCCGAGAACGGATGGCAGGGCTTCCAGCGTGAGGGCCGTGGCGAGGCTGTCGCCGATGCGCGCGGGTCCCTCGACCCAGAACGCGACGGCGATCATCGGCAGCGGAGGGATCACCGACATCCACAGGGTGAGGTGCAGCGCGTTGGGCGCCTGGGCCTTGCGGCTCGACACGTTGCCGATCGCCCAGCCGAGCGCGCCGCACAGGGTGAGCACCACGGGCAGCAGCGCGGCCAGCTGGGAGCGGTGGAAGGCGATGACGCCGAGGCCGACGACCGCGACGGCGATGCCGACCGCCTGGCGCGCGGTGATGCGCTCGCGCAGCCAGACGCCCGCGATGAGCACGGTGAACGGGGCGGAGGCCTGCAGCACGATCGAGGCGAGCCCGCTCGGCATGCCCGCAGCCATGCCGAGGTAGAGGAACGCGAACTGCAGGGTGCCGATGCCCAGCCCGACGCCGAGCAGCCAGCGGAACGGCACCTTCGGGCGCGGGATGAACAGCAGGGTGGGGATCGCGATGATCGAGAACCGCAACGCCACGAGGAAGAACGGCGGGAAGTGCTCGAGGGCGAGCGCGGTGGCGGGAAAGTTCAGGCCCCAGCAGACGACGACGAAGAGAGCGAGGAGGCGGTCGCGGAGGGACATGTCTCCATGGTGTCGCGAATTTCGATGAAGGACTAGCGCAGGATCATGCACGATCTTTGTAGACTGCCTTCATGGATGTGGGTCAACTCGCCCTGCTGCGCGAACTGGCCGACCGCGGAAGCGTGACCGAGGTTGCCGCGGCCCTCGGCAAGTCGCCGAGCGCCGTCTCCCAGCAGCTCAAGACGCTGCAGCGCCAGGTCGGCGTGGTGCTCGTCGAGCGGGTCGGCCGCGGGGTGCGCCTGACCGATGCCGGGCGCGCGCTCGCCGCCAGCTCGGTACGCATCTCCACGGCGATGGCCGAGGCCGAGGCGGTCTGGAACGCGTACCGGGGCGAGGCGACGGGAACGGTGCGGGTCGCCACGTTCTTCTCCGCCTCCGAATTGTTCGTCCCGGGGCTGCTGACGCGTCTGCACGACCACCCCGGCATCCTCCTCGACGTCGACGACCGCGACATGTCGCAGGACGACTTCGCCGCTCTCGCGGCGGACTACGACATCGTGCTCGCCCACCGCTCCGACGACGCCCTCCCGCCGGAGCGGTCGGTGCTGAACATCGTGCCGCTGGTGCGGGAGCCGCTCGACGTCGCCGTCCCTCTCGACCATCCTCTGGCCGACCGGCCGAGCGTCACTGTCGCCGACGTCATCGGCGAGGGCTGGATCACGGTGCCGGTCGATTTCCCGCTCGACCGCGTGCTCACGGCGATGGCGGTGCGGGCGGGCGTCCCTCCGCGCATCGTCTACCGCACGACGCATCTGCCGCTCATCGAGAACCTCGTCGCCACCGGGCACGGGATCGCCCTGCTGCCGCGCTACACCTCGAGGGAGCGCGCCGCCGACCGCTACCGGCTGCTGCCGCTCGTCGACTTCCGGGCCGGCAGGCACATCGAGGCGCTGATGCGCCCCGACCGGGCGGCGCGGCTCGCGGTGCGCGTCGTGGTCGACGCGCTGGTCGCCGAGTCCCGGCGCTACCGACCCGACGGTCGTGTAACGAATCAGTAACAAGCGCGCGATAGGGTGAGCGTATGAAGAGGATCGCCGTCGTCCCTGGTTCATTCGACCCCGTCACGCTCGGACACCTGGATGTGATCGCACGAGCGGCCGGACTCTTCGACGAGTTGCACGTTCTCGTCGTGCACAACCCCGGTAAAACCGCGCTCCTGCCGATCTCTCAGCGCGTCTCGCTCATCGAGCAGGCGATCGCCGAGGCCGAGATGCCCGGCACCATCGTCGTCACCAGCTGGAGCGTCGGCCTGCTCGTCGACTACTGCACCGACGTGGGAGCCAGCGTGCTGGTGAAGGGCATCCGCTCGCAGGTCGACGTGGCGTACGAGACGCCGATGGCCATCGTCAACCGCAACCTCGCCGGAGTGGAGACGATTTTCATGCTGCCGGATCCGGCGCACGCCCACGTCTCCAGCTCCCTCGTGCGCCAGGTCGCGGCGCTCGGCGGAGACGTGAGCCCCTACGTGCCACGCGCCGTCGCCGCTTACCTGCAGAAGTCCTGACGCGGGCGCAGTTCACCCAGTTTTACCGCTTACTTCACGCAACAGGCGTGTGGCTTATGCCCGCAGAACCCTCCCTCGCGGGAGAATGAACCGATTCGGGTGGGGAACACCCCACTTCTGAGCGAGGAGCACACCGTGGCAACCAAGACCGACAAGAAGTCAGAGACCAAGGCTGTCAAGAAGGCCGAAGCCAAGAAGACCGAGGGCAAGAAGCTGAAGAACAGCGAGCCGACCAAGTCCGACCTCAAGGCCGAGGCAAAGATGCTCAAGAAGGCGCTCGCCGAAGACACCGCACTCGCCGAGAAGGCCGCCGCCAAGGCCAAGAAGCAGCTGAAGAAGGAGCGCGGAAAAGTTCGCGCCCAGCTGCAGAAGGCCAAGGAGCTCGCTGAGAAGATCGCCAGGAAAGACGAGGCGCGGGCCCGCAAGCTCCTCAAGAAGAAGAACACCCTCGTCGAGGAGATCGCCGCGACCGTCGAGATCGAGGCCGAGAAGCTCGAGAAGGCCGCGGAGAAGTCGCCGGCCACTCCCACCCCCGTCGCCGAGAGCGTGACTATAGCGAAGCGCGCCCCGGCCACCCGCACGCGCAGCCGAGTGCCCAACACCGGAACCTCGGCGGTGCGAGCGAGCACCGAGCCGAGCGAGTCATGGACGATGGTCGCGCTGCGCAGCTACGCCGGCTCGAACGGCGTTACCGGCTACTCGCGCCTCAACAAGTCCGAACTGCTCGCGAAGCTGCGCGGAACCGATTCTCTCGACTAACAGGCTTCGAAAACGAAGTCCGGGCTCGACGGCGTCGTGAGATCGCGGTCTCTCAGGATCGTCGATGCCGGCACCTGGGGGTCGGCGCAGACCTCTGCGAAGGTGCCCCGCAGGTCGTCGGTGTACTCGATGTCGAAGACGAGGTCGCCGTAGACCGACGTGTAGAGCGCGCACTCGTCGAATCGCCGACACTCCTCGGCGACGGCGAAGTCGAACCCCGCCTGCTCGCGGCCACGCTTGCCCAGCTCGGCAGAGTTCTTCTGCGCGATCGCGAGCCCGGCGGCGTGCGCCGTCGCCGTGTAGAGGGATGCGAGGGCGATGGCGCCGTCCTGGTCGAGCCTGCCCCCGCTGCGCCCGTAGCTGTCGAGGTTGTCGATCTCGACCGCATCGAAACCCTTCTCCGCGCAGGCGGAGAAGTCGTCGGCCATGATGGCGGCGATCCGATCCCGCTTCCCGGCGTCCGACGTGTCGAGGATCAGCTCGTCCGGCCAGTCGGCGTCGATCACCGGCTGCCCTCCGTCGAGGAGCACCAGGTCGGGGTTGTCGGCGAGCCACCTCTCGCGGTCGGCGGGTTGGGACTGGAAACCGTTGATGTAACAGATGGAGTACAGCCCTGACGCCGGGACGTCGGCGCTGTCGCGCACCACGCCGGCGACTCCGGGTGCCGGATCGTACCCCTCGGAGAGCTGGTAGTCGATGACCACGCCGGCGGGAGGCAGCACCACCCGCTGCGACGAGTCGCCGCCCGCGTCGGGTGCGGGCGCCGCGCAGCCAGCGAGGAGGAGTGCCGCGACCGCGGCGGCTGCCGCGCTCGACGTGCGGGGCACGGGAGAAACTAGCTCAGGCCGGCGACCGTGCGCGCGGTCGCCACGAAGGTGTCCCGCATCGCGTCTGGGCCGTCGAGGTATCCGCCGACGAGCGCCGCATCGCGCAGCAGCACGAGAGCCGCGGCCGCGCCTGACGGATCGGGTCGGCCCGCCGCCTCCAGGGCGCCGCGCAGCTCGTCCTTGAACCAGGCGCGGTGCTCGCGCACTGCGACACGCACCCGGCTCGAAGCATCCGGATACTCCGCCGAGGCGTTGATGAAGGGGCATCCGCGGGTGTGCAGAAAAGTAACGTCGTCGGCGACGCGCTGGATGAGGATCTCGAGCAGCTCGTCGGGGCTCGGGCCGTGCTCTCTGGCCGCCGCCAGGCGGGAGCGGATGCTCGTGTCCTCGCGGTCGAGGTAGGCCTCGACGAGGTCTTCCTTGCTCGGGAAGTGGCGGTAGAAAGTCGCTCGCGTCACGGCCGACTCGATGACCACGCGGTCGACGCCGACCGCGTGGATCCCCACGCGGTAGAAGAGGTCGGAGGCGGTTGCCAGCAGGCGCTCGCGCGCCTCGGACGGGCGCTTCTCGGTGAGGACGGGAGTGGACATTCGGCAACGATAACAGAACGCTCGTTCTGTGCCGGGTACATTGTGTTGTGTTTTCGTCAGGTGCGTCGCGGCCGTGCAATTTACTCGAAACGAAGAAGTGTGAGGATTGAGTCATGACAGGTTTGCAGGTCGGCTACGCCGCGATGCTCGAGCAGTTCCACCCGACCGAGGCGGTAGCGCTCGCGGTCTACGCGGAGCAGCACGGGTTCAGCGGCGTTATGGCGGCGGACCACTTCCAGCCGTGGGTGCCGCAGCAGGGCGAGAGCGCCTTCGTCTGGAACGTGCTCGCCGCGATCGGTGAGCGCACGACCGGCGACATGGGTCCCGGCGTCACCGCTCCGACGTTCCGCTGGCACCCCGCGATGGTCGCCCAGGCATCGGCGACGCTCGCCGCCATGTACCCCGGCCGCCACTGGCTCGGGCTGGGCTCGGGCGAGGCGCTCAACGAGCACATCGTCGGGCAGTACTGGCCGGAGGCCCCCGAGCGCATCAACCGCATGTTCGAGGCGATCGACGTGATCAAGAAGCTCTTCACGGCCTCGCTCGCGGGCAAGGACACCAAGCACTCCGGGCAGTTCTTCAAACTCGAGTCGACGCGACTGTGGACGATGCCCGAGGTCGCCCCCGAGATCCTCGTGGCGACCGCCGGACCCGTCACCGCCAAGCGGGCGGGGAAGACGGTCGACGGGCTCATCACCGTCGGAGCTCCGATCGAGAAGATCGCCGGGCTGTTCGCCAAGTTCGACGAGGGCGCGCGCGAGGCGGGCAAGGATCCGTCGACCATGCCCCGCGTGCTGCAGCTGCACATGAGCTGGGCGCCCACCGAGGAGGAGGCGATGCGCAACGCGCTCGTCGAGTGGCCCAACGGGGGCATGAAGTTTCCGAAGAGCGACATCCGATCGCCGTTCGAGCTCGAGCAGATGGCGAAGCTGGTGCGCCCGGAGGACTTCGAGGGCCGCCTCGTGATCGACTCCGACCCCGACGTGCACCGCGCCTACATCCAGAGGTTCGTCGACCTCGGCTTCGACCGCATCTACCTCCACAACGTCGGTCGCAACCAGCGCGAGTGGATCGATGTCTTCGGCCGCGACGTGCTGCCCAAGCTGGGGCGCTGATCCCGTGCTGTCCGTATACGCCGCCGCGGGCATCCCCGAGGTGAAGCCGGGAGACGATCTCTCGATCCTCATCGGAGACGCCCTCGACGGGCTGCTCTCCGACGGGGACATCCTCGCCGTCACGAGCAAGATCGTCTCCAAGGCCGAGGGCCGCATCGTGCACGCCGACGATCGGGAGCAGGCGATCACCGACGAGACCGTGCGCGTCGTCGCGACCCGTCGCCACCCCGGCGGCGTCACCCGCATCGTCGAGAACCGGCTCGGCATGGTCGCCGCCGCGGCCGGCGTCGACTCGAGCAACACGGCGGCGGGCACCGTGCTCGTGCTGCCGCTCGACCCCGACGCGTCGGCCCGCACCCTGCGCCTCGCCCTCGAGGAGCGCTTCGGCCTGCGCCTCGGCGTCATCATCACCGACACCCTCGGGCGTGCCTGGCGCGAGGGGCAGACCGACGTCGCGATCGGGGCGAGCGGAGTGCGCCTCATCGAAGACCTGCGCGGAACCCGCGACAGCCACGGACGCTCGCTCGACGTGACGGCTCCCGCCGTCGGCGACGAGATCGCCGCGGCCGCCGACCTGGTCAAGGGCAAGGCGGGCGGGCTCCCGGTCGCCGTCGTGCGCGGGCTCGGTCGACTGCTCGATGCGGATGCGCCCGGCGCCCGCGTCCTGATCCGCCCGGCGCGCAACGACATGTTCCGGCTCGGCACCGACGAGGCATGGCAGCGAGGCTTCGAGGCGGGCCGCGCGGGCGCCGCAGCGCACCCCGACCCGTCTGCTGCGGCAGCGCCCGACGCCGACCGAGGGACGCCGTGACCGACACGCCGCGCTCCCGATCCTCGGCGCGCCAGTCGATCGAAGACGCGGCAATCGCGCAGTTCGAGTCGCGACCCCGCGACACGGGCGTGCGTAAGACGGGACGGCCGGTCGCCGAGTCGCACGAGCCGGAGGCGACGCGCGAGTGGATCGTCGTCATCCCGGTGAAGGGCACCGGCGACGCCAAGTCGCGGCTGGGCGACTCGGTGCACCGTCCCGCGCTCGCCCTGGCGATCGCCCTCGACACGGCGTCGGCCGCGCTCGCCGCGCCCTCCGTCATCGGTGTGCTCGTCGTCACGAGCGCCGCCGCCGCGCCGTCCTTCGACGAGCTCGACGTGCTCGTCGTCGTCGAGGACGAACCGGCCGGCCTGCCCGCGGCGATCGCCAGCGGCCTGGAGCTGGCTGCAGAGCTGGGCGCTCCGGGCCGCGGCACCGCAGTGCTGCTCGGCGATCTCCCGGCGCTGACCGCGGGCGAGCTCGAGGCGGCACTCGTGTCGGCGACGGGGCATCCGCTGGCCATGGTGGCCGACGCCGAGGGCAGCGGCAGCGTGCTCGTCACGGCGGCGGACGGGGCCGTGCACGCGACCGCTTTCGGTCCCGGCTCGCACGCCGCGCATCTCGCCGCGGGCTACGCCGAACTGCCGGTGCCCGTCACCTCGGGACTGCGCAACGACGTCGACACCGAGCACCAGCTGCGCGCCCTGCGTCCCCGCCTCGGCGCGCACACCGCCGCGGTCGACTTCTGAGCCGCTGACGTCGGCCGCAGACTCCTGCCCCCTGCAGAACGCCTACCGCGCCGACGCGAGGGCGTCGGCTGCGAGCTGCGCGCTCGTAGCGGGGTCGCGCATCCAGAGCGGCACCGCCCGAGCCGCGATGCCCGCGTCGGCGAGGGCGACCACGGACGCGGCATCCGAACTGTCGACCAGCCAGGCGTCGAGAATCCCTCCCGAGGCGCGCGAGCCATAGTGCAGCCCCACGGCCTCGGCGGAGGTCTCGACTCCGATCGCGGTCAGGCAGGCATCGGCCATGCCGCGCACGACGGCGCCCGCGATGACGGGGGAGACGCCGACGACCCGGGCGTCGGTCGTGGCGACCGCGTCGCGGATCCCGGGGATGCCGAGGATGGTCCCGATCGACACCACGGGGTTCGACGGGGCGATCAGCACCACGTCGGCCGAGGCGATGGCCTCGAGAACGCCGGGGGCGGGTGCGGATGCCTCGACCCCGCGCTGCACGAACCCGAGAGCCGGCACGGCGGCGCGGTGTCTCGTCCACCACTCCTGGAAGTGGAGCTCGCCGCCCTCGACCGTGACGAACGTCTCGACCTCGTCGTCGGTGGCGGGGATGAGTCGCACGCCCAGCGGCCAGCGCGACGCGATGCGCTCGGTCACCGCGCTGAGCGGCTGACCCTCGCGCAGCAGGTGGCTGCGGGTGATGTGCGTTCCGATGTCCAGGTCGCCGAGCGTGAACCAGGGCCATCCGACGCCGTACGCGCGAAGCTCGCCGCTGACCCTCTCGGTCTCGCCGACGCGGCCCCACCCACGCGCCTCGTCGTTCTCGCCCGCCAGGGTGTACATGATCGAGTCGAGGTCGGGTGCGATGCGCAGGCCCGTGAGCCACATGTCGTCGCCGGTGTTGACCACCGCCGTGAGCTCTGCGCCGGGAATCGCGGAGCGCACGTGCTCGCGCAGCCCGCGGAGGAAACGGGCGCCGCCGACGCCGCCTGACAGAACGGTTATCTTCACTCGCTCACGATAGTTGCAGGCACCCTAGCAGGCACCGCCAGCACGTGGGTTGGGCGAACTCTCAGGGGGCGAAATCGCCGATATCTGCCACACTCATAGGGTGAACAGCATTGTGGGGCAGTTCGAGTCGGGACACGAGGCGGTGTCGGCGAGGGAAGACGCCCCGATGCCGATCGAGGAGTTCTACAAAGCCAGTCGAGCGATCGTCGACTCGGTCGAGCTGGTGATCGACGGCAAGCGCGAGGCCGTGGAGATGGCCCTCACGGTGATCCTCGCCGAGGGCCACCTGCTGATCGAAGACGTTCCCGGCGTCGGCAAGACGATGCTCGCCCGCGCGCTGGCGAAGAGCCTCGACTGCTCGGTGTCGCGCATCCAGTTCACCCCCGACCTGCTGCCATCGGACATCACCGGCGTCTCCATCTACAACCAGGCCGAGCGCGAGTTCGAATTCAAGCCCGGACCGGTGTTCGCGAACCTCGTCATCGGCGACGAGATCAACCGAGCCAGCCCGAAGACGCAGTCGGCCCTCCTCGAGTGCATGGAGGAGAAGCAGGTCACGGTCGACGGCACCACCTACATCCTCGCGACGCCGTTCACCGTGGTGGCCACCCAGAACCCGATCGAGATGGAGGGCACCTACGCCCTCCCCGAGGCCCAGCGAGACCGGTTCATGGCCCGCATCTCGATGGGCTACCCGGATTCGACCGCCGAGATCGCCATGCTGCGCTCGCGGGAGACGAGCAGCCCGCTCGAGGACGTGGTGCCCGTGATCTCGAGCCAGAAGCTCGCGGCCATGATCGACACCGCCCGCAACGTCTTCGTCAGCCAGGCCGTCGAACAGTACGTCGTGCGCATCGCCCAGGCCACCCGCACCGACTCCGAGCTGCGGCTCGGCGCCAGCCCCCGTGCGACACTCCAGCTCGTGCGCGCCGCCAAGGTGCGGGCGGCGCTCGACGGGCGCGAGTTCGTGCTCCCCGACGACGTCAACGCGATCGTGGGGCCCGTGCTCGCCCACCGCCTCATCGCGGCCAACCGCTCGGGAGGCGTCGCCCGCGCGAGCGTCGCCGAGATCATCTCCAGGATCGTCGCCCACACGCCGGTGCCGCTCGGCGCCGGCGGGTCGCTCGGTCACTCGGGATAGCGCATGGCGCGAGGGGGCATGGGTCGTCGCGCGACCGGGCTCACGAGACGAGGGTGGGGTGCCTTCGCCGGGGCGATCGTGCTCCTGATCTTCGCGTACGTCCTCGGCAACGAGCAGCTGCTCTTCGTCGCCTGCCTCCTCGGAGCACTCGTCGGACTCAGCTTCCTGCTCGTGCGGTTCCGTTCCCCCAGCCTCACCGCGGCGCGCCGGTTCGACGTCGACGTCGTGTCGGTCGGCAGCCCGGTGACCGTGTCGATAGAGGTGTCGAACAACACTGCCGGGCGCAGCGCGAGCGCGGAGTGGCGCGACCGGCTGCCCTGGCCGCCGGAAACCACCGAGGCGGCGAAGCTGCGGTCGCTGCCGAGCGCCCGGTACACGGCCGCCGGCGTCACCCGGCTCGAGTACGCCCTGCACCCGCCCCGCCGCGGTATCGTCGAGATCGGCCCGGCCACGATCGAGCGCGTCGACCCGTTCGGCATCGCCCGCAACGACTCCGTCCTGGGCGAGGCGCGGCAGCTCATCGTCGCTCCGCGCGTGACCGACCTCTCGGGCAGCGGCTTCTCGCTCGCCGGCGGCGACGGCGCGGTGCGTGCCAGTCGGCGCAACGCCGCGGGCAACAACGACGACCTGATGACGCGCGAGTACCGTCGCGGCGACGCGCTGCGCCGGGTGCACTGGCGGGCCACTGCCAGACGCGGCGACCTCATGGTGCGGCAGGAGGAGGAGAGCAGCTTTCCCACCGCACGCCTCATCGTCGACACCCGATCGAGCGGCTACCCGGGCGGAGGCGCCGACGCCTTCGAATGGGCGCTCGGCATGGTCGCGTCGCTCGGCGTGCACCTCGTCGGCGCCGGATTCCTGCTGCAGCTGCGGGAGACCGGCCCGGCGCAGCTCGTGGCGCCGGTCGAGGCCGGCGGCGGAACCGGGCACGACATCGACTTCCTGACGAGCCTCGCCAGTGCGAGCCTGCTGCCCGAGTCGGTCGGCGCCCCGTCCGCGGCATCCGCCGACCTCGACCTGCACGGCCCCATCTTCGCGGTGCTCGCCCGCCCGTCGGCAGAGACGCTGCGCTGGATCTCGAGCCAGCGTGCCCGCCACGAGCACGGCGTCGCGCTCGTGATCGACGCGCCGGGTTCCGAAGCACTCGAGGCGCTCACCCGTGCGGGATGGCAATGCCTGTCGGTGAGCGTCACGGATGACCCGGCCGAGGTGTGGGCGGCGGCGCTCGACGAAGACGCCGCGGGCAACGACGTTCGTGCACGCGAGCGGTTCGGGGACTCCGATGGCGCACGTTAGACGCGGCAGGGCGCTGCGGCCGCCGATCCCCGGCATGCGCCGCACCCTCGCGGTCGGGGTCGCCCTCCTGCTCGCTCTCGGCGGGCTCAACCACCTGCTCGCGAACGGCGTGTGGTGGGTGGTGTCGAGCGCCGTGGCCGTCTTCGTGCTCGGCGCGACCGCCGGGGTTCGGGCCGCGACGCGACGCCCCCTGCTTCCCGTCGCGGGCGGAGCGGCTGCGCTGCTTCTCACCGTCACGCTCTTCTTCGCCGCCGACACCGCGGTGCTGGGGGTCATACCCACCTTCGACACCGTCGCGCGGTTCGGCGAACTGCTCGCGAGCGGGGCGGCGTCGATTCAGGAGCAGGGCGTTCCCGCCGAGCCGGTGCCCGGCATCCTCTTCATCCTCTCGGTGGCCGCGGGCCTCGTCGCCATGGCCCTCGACGCGTTCGCCATCGTCGCGAAGGCACCCGCGCTGACCGGCATCCCGCTGCTCGCGGTCGTCGCCGCGCCCGGATTCATCAACCCCGAGTACACCGACCCGATCTACTTCGTGCTCACCGCGGCGGCGTGGATGCTCATCCTCTACGTCTCGTCGTCGCGCACCCAGCCCGCGGTCGCCACGGTCGTCGGCGGCGTCGCGGTCGTGGCCGCCCTGGTCGTGCCGATCGCCCTGCCGCCGGTGGCGACCATCGACGCGGGCGCCTCCGGTCAGGGCTACGCGACCGGGCTCAACCCGATCGTCGACCTCGGCGAAGACCTGCGGCGCGACTCGCCCGTGCTCGCCGTCACGTACACGACCACCTCGGAAGACCGGCAGTACCTGCGCATGGCGACGCTCGACGACTTCGCCGACGGCGCGTGGCAGCCGTCGATCGGGTCGGGGGACCGGTCGTCGAACCCCGAGGACATCGCGCCGGCGCCGGGTCGCGACGGCGATGTCGCCGTCGTCACGACCACGACCACGCTGAAGGTAGGAAACGTGCGCGGCCGCTGGCTGCCCGTGCCCTACGCGCCGAGAAGCATCACCGGTCTCGTCGGCACCTGGGTGTGGGATCCGGAGACCCTCAACGTGCGCACCGAGCGCTCGTCGGTGCGCGGCCAGGAGTACGTCGTCACCACCGAGGCCGCCGCACCCACGAGCGACCAGCTGCGCGCCGCCGACCCGGCGGTGTCCGACGACCTGCTGCGCTACCTCGAGGTGCCTGACACCCTGCCGGCGAACGTCGCCGCGACGGCCGCCGCGGCGACCGCGGGAGCGACCACCAACTACGACAGGGCGATCGCGCTGCAGAGCTTCTTTCGCGGGGGAGACTTCACCTACTCCGAAGAGGCCCCGGTCGAGAACGGCTACGACGGAACGAGCGCTGCGGTCATCGGCACGTTCCTCGACGAGCGCCGCGGCTACTGCGTGCACTTCTCGTCGGCGATGGCCGCGATGGCGCGCACCCTGGGCATCCCGGCGCGGGTGGCCGTGGGATTCACCACCGGTACAGAGGTCGACAACCAGACGACGGGCGACGAGGAGTACCGGGTCACCACGGACGAGCTGCACGCGTGGCCCGAACTCTACTTCGACGGCGTCGGCTGGGTGCGTTTCGAGCCCACCGTCGGACGCTCGAACGTGCCGGAGTACAACCCGGCCGTTCTGGACGACCCGACGACACCCGACATCGACGAGTCCACCGCCGCGCCGAGCTCGACCACCGCGCCGCAGGACGTCGCCCCCGAGCGCGACGACTCGGGCGGCGTGACGGGGGAGCAGGCAGCCGCCGGGCCGAACTGGAACGCGATCATCCTCTCCATCGCGGCGATCGCGCTGCTCGGGGCGCTCGCCATCCCCGCGGTGGCCCGGGTCGCACGCCGGCGGGCGCGTGTGCGCGAGCTGGCCCACCACGGCACGGTGATCGGCGCGTGGGACGAGGTGCGCGACACCGCCCTCGACCTGGGCTGGCGGCTCACCGACTCGGAGACGCCCCGAGAGTTCGCGGCGCGGCTCACCACCTCCCGCGACGACCGCGTGTTCGCCGCGACCGGTCCGATCGGCGGCTCGCCGATCGACGGCCCCGCCGCCATCGCGGCGCTCGAACGCCTGCGCCGGGCGGTGGAACGCGAGTCGTTCGCGCGCGCGGGAGCGGGAGCGGGCGGCGGCGCGGCGGCGGGCGCCGAAGCATCCGCAGCGACGACTGCCGACCTGCGAGAAGTGCTCGCCGCGCTCCGCGGCGGGGTCGACCGCGGTGTCCGCCTGCGAGCTGCCCTGGCGCCAGCATCCGTTCTCGCCCGCTGGTTCGCGGTAGGAGCCCGCCTGACCGGTCAGGGCTAGTAGGTTTTACGCCAACGTCATTGTTGGAAATCCAAGAGAAATGTTCAGCGCGAAGAATAGCAACAGGTAAGCCCCACCCGGAGGTAACGCATGACCGTTGTACGTGCAGCAATCACCCAGACGACATGGACCGGCGACAAAGAGTCGATGCTCGCCAAACACGAGCAGTTCGCGCGTGACGCGGCGGCCGTCGGGGCGCAGGTGATCTGCTTCCAGGAGCTGTTCTACGGCCCGTACTTCGGCATCACCGAGGACAAGAAGTACTACCGCTTCGCGGAGCAGGCCGACGGCCCGATCGTGCAGCGCTTCGCGGCGCTCGCCAAGGAGCTCGGCATCGTGATGATCCTGCCGATCTACGAAGAGGACATCACCGGCGTGTACTACAACACCGCGGTACTGGTCGAGTCCGACGGCACGATCCTCGGCAAGTACCGCAAGCACCACATCCCGCATCTCGACAGGTTCTGGGAGAAGTTCTATTTCCGCCCCGGAAACCTCGGCTACCCGGTCTTCGACACCTCCGTCGGAAAGGTCGGCCTGTACATCTGCTACGACCGCCACTTTCCCGAGGGGTGGCGGGAGCTGGGGCTGAACGGCGCGCACATGGTCTTCAACCCGAACGCGACCAAGCCCGGCCTCTCGAACCGGCTGTGGGAGGTCGAGGGCCCGGCCGCGGCCGTCGCCAACGGGTACTTCGTGCTGCAGCCCAACCGGGTCGGACGTGAGGACAACGAGTACGGCGAGCTCGCCGTCGACTTCTACGGCACGAGCCAGGTGATCGACCCGCGTGGCAACTTCGTCGGTGAGCGCGGTTCGGGCGACGACGAGGAGATCCTCATCCGCGACCTCGACATGGACATGGTGCGCGAGATGCGCGACGACTGGCAGTTCTACCGCGACCGTCGCCCCGACTCGTACACCAGCATCCCCCAGCCGTAACGTGCGGGCCGTGAGCTTGTCGAAGGGCGACGCCGCCTCGACGGGCCACGCCGCTTCGACGGGCTCAGCGACCGAAGAGCAGTAAGGACAGCCAATGAAGACTCTCATCAAGAACGGCCTCGTCGTCAACGCGACCGGCACGGGCCTCGCCGACGTGCTCATCGACGGCGAGACGATCGCCGCGGTGCTCGCCCCGGGCTCCAACCTGCTCGGCTTCGACCTCGAGCGCAACGTCGACACGGTTATCGACGCGGCGGGCAAGTACGTCATCCCCGGTGGCATCGACGCGCACACCCACATGCAGATGCCCTTCGGCGGGACCGAGGCATCCGACACCTTCGAGACGGGAACGCGCGCGGCCGCCCACGGCGGAACCACGAGCATCGTCGACTTCGTCGTGCAGTACGCGGGCGAGAACGTGCTCGACCAGTACAAGGCCTGGCACGAGAAGGCGGCCGGGCAGTGCGCGATCGACTACGGGTTCCATCAGATACTCTCCGACGTCCAGGACTCGTCCCTCGTCGCCATGGACGAGCTCGTCGCCGAGGGCGTCTCGAGCTTCAAGATGTTCATGGCCTACAAGGGCGTCTTCCTGTCCGACGACGGCCAGATCGTGAAGGCCATGCAGAAGGGGGCGGAGAACGGCGCGCTCATGATGATGCACGCCGAGAACGGCAGCGTCATCGACCTGCTCGTCGAGCAGGCCGTGCGGGCAGGCAACACCTCGCCCTACAACCACGGCCTCACCCGCCCCTGGCAGGCGGAGGAGGAGGCGACGCACCGCGCCATCATGCTCGCCAACCTCACGGGCGCGCCGCTGTACGTCGTGCACGTCTCGGCGAAGCAGGCCGTCGACCAGATCGCCACGGCCCGCGACAACGGCCAGAACGTGTTCGGCGAGACCTGCCCGCAGTACCTCTACCTGTCGCTCGAAGACAACCTCGGCGCCACCAGCGACGAGTGGGGACCCTTCGAGGGCGCGAAGTGGGTGTGCTCGACCCCGCTGCGATCGAAGGCTGAGGGACACCAGCACCACATGTGGCAGGCGCTGCGCACGAACGACATCCAGATGGTCTCCACCGACCACTGCCCGTTCTGCATGAAGGGGCAGAAAGACATGGGGCTCACCGACTTCTCGAAGATCCCGAACGGCATCGGCTCGGTCGAGCACCGCATGGACCTCATGTACCAGGGCGTCGTCGACGGGCACATCTCCCTGTCGCGCTGGGTGGAGCTCACCTCGACCACACCGGCGCGCATGTTCGGCATGTACGGCACGAAGGGCGTCATCCAGCCGGGAGCCGACGGCGACATCGTCGTCTACGACCCGAACGGCCACACCTCGATCGGCGTGGGCAAGACCCACCACATGAACATGGACTACTCCGCCTACGAGGGCTACGAGATCGACGGCCACGTCGACACGGTGCTCTCGCGCGGAAAGATCGTGGTCGACGACGACACCTACGTCGGCACGAAGGGAGACGGCCGGTTCTTCAAGCGTGGCCTCTCGCAGTATCTGATCTGACCCAGCGACCGCAACCTAAGGAATCACATGGACTTCGGAGCAGTACTGCAGACCAACCCGCCCGCGTCGCGCACCGTGGCGCTCGCGAAGCTCGCCGAGCAGCACGGGTTCAGCCACGTCTGGACCTTCGACTCCCACCTGCTCTGGCAGGAGCCCTACGTGATCTACAGCCAGATCCTCGCCGAGACGCGTCGCGTCATCGTCGGACCGATGGTCACCAACCCCGCCACCCGCGACTGGACCGTCACCGCCTCGACGTACGCCACGCTCAACGAGATGTACGGCAACCGCACCATCTGCGGCATCGGCCGCGGCGACTCCGCGGTGCGGGTCACCAACGGCAAGCCGACGACGCTCAGGGAGCTGCGCGAGTCGATCCACGTCATTCGCGAGCTCGCGAACTCCCGGCCTGTGGAGTACAACGGGGCGACGCTGCAGTTTCCGTGGAGCACCGGGTCGACGCTCGACATCTGGGTCGCCGCCTACGGCCCGTTGGCGCTCAAGCTGGCGGGCGAGGTCGGCGACGGCTTCATCCTGCAGATGGCCGACCTCGATGTCGCCGAGTGGATGATCAGAACCGTGCGCACCGCGGCCGACAACGCGGGCCGCGACCCGATGGCGATCAAGTTCTGCGTCGCCGCCCCCATGTACATCGCCGCTTCCGACTCGCGGGCCGACTGGGATCACATGCGGGATCAGTGTCGCTGGTTCGGCGGGATGGTCGGCAACCACGTGGCCGACATCGTCGCGAAGTACGGCGACCCTTCGGCCGGCTCAGGACGAGGGGCTGTGCCGCGCGCGCTCACCGACTACATCAGGGGCCGCGAGGGCTACGACTACAACGAGCACGGCCGCGCCGGCAACACACATGCCGACTTCGTGCCCGACGAGATCGTCGACCGCTTCTGCCTGCTGGGCACCGCCGAACAGCACATCGAGAAGCTGAAGGCTCTCAAGGAGCTCGGCGTCGACCAGTTCGCCGGCTACCTGCAGCACGATAACAAGGAGGAGACGCTGCGCGTCTACGGCGAGACAGTCATCCCCGCCATGCGCGACCACATCACGGCGAAGGCCTAGACGCTCCACCCATCCGAAGAAGGAAGACGCTCCATGAACGACCTGAACCCCGCCGACGGCGAACTCGCCTACGACCTCGACCGCGCCCACGTCTTCCACTCCTGGAGCGCGCAGGGGGCGCTGACGCCGCTCGTCATCGCCGGAGGAGCGGGCTGCGACGTCTGGGACTACGACGGAAACAGCTACCTCGACTTCTCGAGCCAGCTCGTGAACACCAACATCGGGCACCAGCACCCGGCCGTCGTCGCCGCGATCAAGGCGCAGGCCGACGTGCTCACCACCGTCGCACCCGCACACGCCAACCTCGCCCGCGGCGAGGCGGCGAAACGCATCCTCGCGCGCGCCGGCTCGACGTTCGGCAAGGTCTTCTTCACCAACGGCGGGGCGGATGCCAACGAGAACGCCATGCGGATGGCGCGGCTCACGACGGGGCGAGACACGGTGCTCTCCACCTACCGCTCGTACCACGGCAACACCGGCGCGGCTGTGGTGGCCACCGGCGACTGGCGTCGAGTGCCCAACCAGTTCGCGCGCGGCCACGCGCACTTCTTCGGGCCGTTCGAGTACCGCTCGGAGTTCTGGGCCGACTCGCCGGAGCAGGAGTCGCAGCGGGCGCTCCAGCACCTGGAACGGGTCATCCAGTCGGAGGGTTCGTCGTCGATCGCCGCGATCCTGCTCGAGACCATCCCCGGCACCGCCGGCGTGCTCGTGCCGCCGCCGGGCTACCTGCGCGGCGTGCGCGAGCTCGCCGACAAGTACGGCATCGTGCTCATCTTCGACGAGGTGATGTGCGGCTTCGGGCGCACGGGCGGCTGGTTCGCGTTCCAGAGTCTCGCCGATGACGACGGGCCCGTCGTGCCTGACCTCATCACCTTCGCCAAGGGCGTGAACTCGGGCTACGTTCCCGCGGGCGGAGTGATCATCTCGGAGTCGATCGCGCAGGCGTTCGAGACCCAGGTCTTCCCGGGTGGGCTCACCTACTCGGGACACCCGCTCGCCATGGCGTCGATCGTCGCCGCGCTCGACGCGATGGAGGCGGAGGGCATCGTCGACAACGCGCTGACCATCGGCACCGACCACCTCGCGCCGGGGCTCGCGGAGCTCGCTGCGAAGCATCCGCTCATCGGAGAGGTGCGCGGTCTCGGCGTCTTCTGGGCCCTGGACCTCGTCGCCGACCCGGTGTCGCGCGAACCCGTCTCCGGAGTGGTGATCGGGCAGCTCAAGAAGGAACTCATGGCGCGCGGCCTGCTGCCGTTCGCGGCCGACAACCGCATCCACGTCGTTCCGCCATGCATCGTGACGCCCGAGGAGGTCGCCCGTGCCCTGGCGATCTACGACGAGGCGTTCACCGCGGTGGAGTCGACCCTGTCCTAGTGCGGCGACCTGAGGGGCAATCTTTCGACGTTGAGGCGGGCACTGAGGGTCGATTCCTTGCCCCTCGGCTCGGCGGGGCCCCAGCGCGGGCATGCGCGTCGGCGCGCGTTCACGTAGAATCGACGGTTGTGTCGAACTTCACCCCCACCCCGTTCACCGTTCCGGTGTACGACCTGATGCACCGCTCCGGCGAGATGCGCGAGCACGAGCTCGACATCGTCGTGCCGGAGGCGTTCGGCAATGCCCTCATCGGCATCCCCGAGAACGCCACGATGCACCTCGACGTGCGCCTCGAAGCCCTCCACGACGGCATCCTGGTCTCCGCAGACGTCTCCACGATCGCCGCCGGCGAGTGCGGCCGCTGCCTCGACGCGATCGAATTGCCGGTCGAAGTCGAGATTCAGGAACTTTTCGCGTACTCTGTTGACGAAGCTTTTGACTACACGGTTGTCGAGGATCACATTGATCTTGAACCGTCCGTCAGGGATGCGGTAGTGCTGTCACTGCCGTTTCAACCGGTATGTCGTCCGGATTGCCCAGGACTCGACCCGGTAACGGGCGAAAGACTGGCCGACTTTCCAGACAGGAAACCCCAAGAAATCGTAGATCCTCGCTGGTCTGCGCTCGCCGGGTTCCAGTCATCCGAATCAGATGTTGCAGGCGAGGCGGCAGGCGATGCCGACCGCGCCGAGAGAGAGAAGAGAAGCTAATGGCTGTACCGAAGCGCAAGATGTCGCGCGCGAGCACCCGCATGCGCCGCGCGCAGTGGAAGGCGACCGCCCCCACGCTGGTCAAGACCGTCGAGAACGGCAAGACCGTCTACAGCCTCCCGCACCGCGCGAAGGTCGTCGAAGACTCGACCGGCACGCCCCTGTACATGGAGTACAAGGGCCGCAAGGTCGCGGACGTTTAGTCCACACTTGAATTTCTGCGAGTCGGCCCGTGACTGGTAACACTGCCAGCCGGGCCGATTTGTCGTCCCTGCTGGGAATCGACATCGGCCCGGATCTGCTCGAGCTCGCTCTGACCCACCGCTCCTTCGCGTACGAAAACGGGGGAGTGGCGAACAACGAGCGCCTCGAGTTCCTCGGCGACTCGATTTTGGGCCAGGCGGTCACCGTGATGCTCTTCACCGAGCACCCCGACCTCGACGAGGGCGAGCTGGCCAAGCGCCGTGCGAGCCTCGTGTCGACCGTCGCCCTCGCCGAGGTCGCCCGTCACATCGGGCTGGGCCAGTACCTGCGCGTCGGCCGAGGCGAGGAGCTCACCGGCGGCCGCGACAAGTCGTCGATGCTCGCCGACACCGTCGAGGCCATTATCGGCGCCGCCTATCTCTCCCGCGGCGGCGAAGAGGCCACCGCGCTCGTCTACCGGCTGATCGCGCCGCTGCTCGCCGACCCCGAACGCTTCGGCGCCACCATGGACCCGAAGACGAGCCTGCAGGAGCTCTCCGCGCGACGCAGCCTGGGAGCCCCGACCTACGTCATCGTCGACAGCGGGCCCGACCACCTCAAGCGCTTCCACGCCACGGTGCTGCTGCAGGAGCGCGAGATCGCCACCGGCGTCGGCTCCAGCAAGAAGCAGGCCGAGGTAGCCGCCGCGCTCGAGGCGTGGACGCAGCTCGTGCGCGACGCCACGTAGGTGCCGGAGCTCCCCGAGGTCGAGGTGGTGCGCGCCGGTCTCGCGCCCGCCGTCAGCGGATCCCACGTGGCATCCGTCACCGTCTTCGACGAACGGTCTCTGCGTCGCCACCCCGGGCCCGGCGAGGACTTCGTCGACCGCCTCGAGGGCCGCACGATCGTGTCGGCCGAGCGGCGCGGCAAGTTCCTCTGGCTGCCGCTGGGGGCCCATTCGACGACCTCGGGGCAGGCAGGCTCAGCGACCGCCGAGGCGCTCGTCGTACACCTCGGCATGAGCGGCCAGGTGCTGCTGCGCGACCGCACCACCGACGACAGGCTCACGCGCATCCGGCTCGAGCTCGACCACCCCGAGCACGGACCGCTGCGCCTCAACTTCGTCGACCAGCGCATCTTCGGCTCGATGGCGGTCGACGAGATGATCGAGACGACGGATGCGCCCGGCGCCCTCGTGCCGAGCCAGGTCGCGCATATCGCGCGCGACCCGCTCGACGAATGGTTCGACGACCGGTTGTTCCTCGACCGGCTCGCCCGGCGCAACACCGGCGTCAAACGCGCCCTGCTCGACCAGACGCTGCTGAGCGGGGTGGGCAACATCTACGCCGACGAGGCGCTGTGGGCGGCGCGCATCCACTACGACCAGCCGACGTCGACGCTCTCCCGGCCGCGGGCGAAGCTGCTGCTCGCCGAGGTGCGGCTCGTGCTCGAGAAGGCGCTCGGCGAGGGCGGCACGAGCTTCGACGCGCAGTACGTGAATGTGAACGGGGCTAGCGGCTACTTCTCGCACTCGCTCAACGCCTACGGCCAGCAGGGAAAGCCCTGTCCACGCTGTGGCCGGCCGATCATCCGCGAGTCGTTTATGAACCGCGGATCGCACTTCTGCGCGTTCTGCCAGCGGGTGCGCGCTCCTCGCTAGATTTTGGCAATCGGTTGTCAAAACCAGCCTGCCGCGGCTAAGCTCGCAACAGAACGACGGTCGGGAGCCAACGACGGCCCCGTCGCAGAGCTTCGGCCGGTGCCCGACGGGCGGCCGATCAACGTAGAAGAGAACTGTGACTCTAGACAATGCTGTCCACTGGAAACTCTCGGGATTCGGCGACGAGATCGACCCCGATCCGCACGTGCAGGGCGCGGTACTCCTCGCTCTCGGAGCACACCACATCGAGGTGCGCAGCGCGTGGGGCATCAACGTCGTCGACCTCGACGACGACGCGACGGCCCGGCTGAAATCCACTCTCGACGCCTTGGGCCTCGCCGTCTCCGCGGTCGCCTCGCCCATCGGCAAGGTCGACGTCTCCCTGCCGCCCCGGCACGAGGTCGAGCGGCTCACGCGCGTCATCCGCGTCGCGGCCACGCTCGGCGCGCCGTACATCCGGATATTCTCCTTCTTCCGACAGCCCGAACAGAGCGCCGCCGACATCCGTGAGGCCGTGATCGAGCGGATGGCGCTGCTGGCAGCCACCGCGGAGGAGGCGGGAGTAGTGCTGCTGCATGAGAACGAGAAGGGCATCTACGGCGACACCCCCGAGCGCGTGCTCGACATCGTCGAGTCGGTCGGATCACCCGCACTCAGGCTCGCGTGGGACAGTGCGAACTTCGTGCAGGTGGGGGTCAGGCCGTTCACCGAGGCCTACGCGATGCTGCGACCCCACATCGAATACCTGCAGGTGAAAGACGCGGTCGCCTCGACCGGAGACGTCGTCCCGGCAGGGGAGGGCGACGGCGAGGTGCTCGAGACGCTCGCCGCGCTGCGCGACGACGGCTACACCGGCTTCGCCTCCCTCGAACCGCACCTCGCGCGGGCCTTCGAGCTCGGGGGCTTCTCGGGGCCGGAGGCGTTCGGAGACGCCGGCCGCGCCTTCCGCCATCTCACCGATTCCATTGGAGTGAAACTCGTATGACCGCTGAACGCACCCGTCTCGTCCTCGTCGGAGCCGGCCTCATCGCGCGGCAGCACGCCCGCGTGATCTCCGAGCTCGCCGACCGCCTAGAGCTCGTGGCCGTAGTCGACCCGCAGCCGTCCAAGGCGAAGGAGCTCGCCGAGCAGTTCGGCGCCGACGTGTTCTCATCGCTGTCGGAGGCGCTCGCGGCGACCGACGCATCCGTCGTCGTGGTCTGCACGCCCACCGGCACCCACGCCGACATCGCCATAGAGGCGCTCGAGGCCGGCAGGCACGTGATCATCGAGAAGCCCGCCGAGGTCACGGTCGACCGCACCGACGCGATCATCGCGGCGCAACAGGCCGCGGGCACGCTCGTCACCGTGATCTCCCAGCACCGCTTCGACCCGGCCACCGAGCTGCTCGTGGGGGCCATCGAGCGGGGAGAGCTCGGGAGACTCACGTCGGGAGTCGCGTCTATCGACTGGTGGCGAGGGCAGAGCTACTACGACTCCGGCGACTGGCGCGGCACGTGGGCTCTCGACGGGGGAGGCGCGCTGATGAACCAGGGCGTGCACACCGTCGACCTGCTCGTCGCGGCCCTCGGAACCCCGGTCGAGGTATTCGGCTATACCGGCACCCTCGCGCACGACCGTATCGAGGTGGAAGACGTGGCGGCCGCCGTCGTCAAGTTCGAATCGGGCGCCATCGGCGTTCTGCACGGCTCGACCGCGGTGTACCCGGGGCTCGTCGCGCGTCTGCAGATCCACGGCGACAAGGGCTCGGCCGTCATCGAGAACGACAGGCTCACCTACATCCACACGACTCCCGCGGGGGAGCCGGTCGAGGAGGCGTTCATGGGCAACACGGGTAAGAGCACGAACCAGATCGACCGGCACGAGTTTCCGGCGGACTTCTTTCCCGAGGGCGGCATGTCGAACGCCCACAAGCACCAGTACCTCAACTTCCTGGCAGCGCTCGAGGGCGCAGAGCCGGTGCGCATCGGCCTGCGCGAGAACCGTCAGGCCATCGCGATCATCACCGGCGTCTACGAGTCCGCCCGCACCGGACTCCCCGTCAGCCTCGTCTAGTCGTCCCACAACCGAAGAGAGTCAACGATGACAACCAGAACCCCTCGCGTCGCCGCGAACCCCATCCCCTACTGGTCGCGCGGCGGCGTGACAGACAAGTCGCCCGCCGTGTTCGAGGAGGCCTTCCGCGACTTCCAGAAGATCGGGTTCACCGCGGTCAAGGCCGACATCCCCCAGGGCATGACGGCGGCCGGCTACCTCGAATGGATCTCGGGCTACGGCCTCGCCCCCTCGCTCAGCCTGTTCAGCAGCGCATTCGACGAGACCGTGGACATGGTCGACGTTCTGGAGAGCGCCAAGCGGTTCGCGGCCGACCAGGCGAGCCTCGGCCAGGACCGCGCGATGATCTCGTCGATGGCGATCCCCGCACGCATGGCCGAGCCCGCGGTCGGGGCCGACTTCTGCGAGGACCGCCTGCAGCTCGCGATCGAGAACGCCGGCGCGACCTGCGAGGTGCTGCTCGCCGAAGGCATCCGCCCCCTCCACCATTCCCACATCGGCGGGGTGTTCGAGACGGAGCACGAGATCACCAGCCTGCTCGACACCCTCGGCCCCGACCTGATCGGATTCGGGCCGGACACCGGGCATCTGCGGTGGGCCGGCATCGACCCGGTGACTCTGATCGAGCGGTACGCCGACCGCCTGGGCGGCATCCACCTCAAAGACGTCTACGCGGACTATCTCGATCCCGCCGACCGTGTCGGCCTCGGCTACCGCGAGACCGCGGCGACCCAGCGACTGTGGGCGGAGCCCGGCAGGGGGGTGCTCGACTTCGACGCGATCGTCGCGGCCATCCCGGCCGACTACGACGGCGACTACATGATCGAGGTAGACGTTCCCAGCGTCGACTCGCTGTACGAGTCGCACGCGATCTCCTACGAGTGGGCGAAGTCCGCACTCACGTTCGCCCAGCTGTGATGGCGGATGTCACGGCCGCGGTCGTCGGCTGCGGCGACATCTCGGCGCTGCACCTCGACGCGCTCTCACGGCTCTCCGACGTGCGCCTCGTCGCGCTGGTCGACGACGATCCCGGACGGCTCGCGGCCGCCGTCGACGCGCACGGCGTGCCCGGCTACGCCGACTTCGTCGCGATGCTCGACGCGGAGAACCCCACGGTCGTGCACGTGTGCACCCCGCACAGCGAGCACGCCTGGATGACGCTCGCCTGCCTCGAGCGGGGAATCAACGTGGTCACCGAGAAGCCGCTCGCCCACACGCTCGCCGACGGGGAGGCCCTCGCCCTGGCCGCCCGGCGCAGCTCGGCCAAGGTCGGCGTCTGCTTCCAGAACCGGTACAACCCCACCGTCGCCGCGCTCAAGGCCGCGCTCGACTCGGGCGAGCTCGGGGCGGTCGTCGCCGCCCACGCCACGGTCGTCTGGCACCGCGCAGCCGCCTACTATCTCGACCGGCCGTGGCGCGGCACCTGGTCGGGAAGCGGCGGCGGGCTGCTCATGAACCAGGCCATCCACACGGTCGACCTCGTGCAGTGGCTCGTGGGCGACGTCGCGAGCGTCGTGGGAGGCGCCTCGAACCGATCGTTGCGGGGGGTGATCGAGGTGGAGGACACCGCCGACTTCGTGCTCGAGCACGCCGACGGTGTGCGCAGCGTCGTGTTCGCCACGCTCGCGAACGCGGCGAACGCGCCGGTCACCATCGATGTCGTGACCGAGAAGGCGACGCTGCACCTTCGCGGCGATCTGACCATCCGGCACGACGACGGACGGGTGGAGGTCGTCTCCGACCAGCCGGCCCGCCCGGGGGAGCGCTCGTACTGGGGCGTCTCGCACGAACTGCTCATCCGCGACTTCTACGCGCAACTCGACGCGCCCGGTGCGTTCTGGATCGATCCGGACGAGGCGCTCAAGTCGCTGCGCATCGTCAAGCAGGTCTACCGGCAGTCCCTCGAGCACTCGGTTTGACAATCGCTTGCCAAAAGTTTTGACAATCGGTTGCCAAACCGGAGTCCGCGCCCTTACTCTGGGGCAGGAGCACCGACCGACACCCCCGAGGGGCCGGGCGGTACGACGGACAGAGACGTTCATATCCACCAGCTAGGAGCTGACAATGAAGTTACGTTCACGAGCCGCCTTCGCGGCCATGCTGACGACCGGGGCCCTCGTGCTCACCGGTTGCGGCGCAAGCGGCGGAGCCGCCACCGGCGACAACACCGCTGGCCCGACGGGGGGAACGCTGTCGATCGGCTCGCTCGTCGACGTCACTTCGTTCGACCCCGCCGCATCGCACGTCGGCCATTACATGCAGTACTACCAGCCCGTCTACGACACCCTGATCATGCGCGAGCCCAACGGCGACCTGACGCCGATGCTCGCCACCGACTGGGAGTACGACGAAACGGAGACCGAGCTCACGCTCAACCTGCGCGACGACGTCACCTTCACCGACGGTGAGAAGTTTGACGCCGAGGCCGTCAAGGCCAACATCGATCACTTCAAGGTCGCGAACGGCCCGCAGGCGTCGACCGCCGCTTCGATCGAAGCCGTGCGCGTCGTCGACGAGGACACCGCCGTCATCGAGCTGTCGCAGCCCGACCCCGCCATCCTCCTCTACATGGCCGCCTCCGCCGGATTCATGGCGAGCCCCGCCGCGCTCGACACCGAGGGCATCATCGGCACCCCCGTCGGCTCCGGTCCGTACATCCTCGACACGGAGTCCACGATCGCCGGCGCCACCTACACCTACGCGAAGAACCCCGACTACTGGAACCCCGACCTCCAAAAGTTCGACGAGATCGTCATCAAGCCGATGCAGGACGTCACGGCCCGCGTCAACGCCCTGGTCTCCGGCCAGGTCAACGCCGCGCTGCTCGACGCCAAGACGGCGCCTCAGGGCACAGGCGCCGGCCTCAACGAGATCACCAATCCCGTCGACTGGCAGGGACTGTTCCTCTTCGACCGGGGCGGCGTCCAGGCCAAGCCGTTGGGCGACGTTCGCGTGCGCCAGGCGATCAACTACGCCATCGACCGGCAGTCGCTGCTCGACTCGCTGCTGCTCGGCAACGGCGAGATCACCAGCCAGGTGACGGGCACCTCCAGCGCCGGCTACGTGAAGAAGCTCGACGAGCGGTACGACTTCGACCCGAAGAAGGCCAAGTCGCTGCTCGCCGCCGCCGGCTACCCCGACGGCTTCGATCTGACCCTGCCGGTGAACAGCGCCGACACGATCATCAACGCGGCCATCGTGCAGCAGCTCGCCGACGTCGGCATCAACGCCACGCAGGTCGTCATCCCCTCGACCGACTACCGCAACGAGATCTTCACCGGCAAGTACTCCATCGGCTACTACGGCATCTTCCAGGGCGACCCGTGGGTGGCGGTCAACCACCACATCGGCCCGAACGCCGCGTTCAACCCGCTGAAGTACACGGACGAGAAGTCCGCCGCGCTGATCGAGAAGATCCAGGCGGGCGACGACGACGCGGCCAAGGAGTTCACGGAGTACATCACCGAGGAGGCCTGGTTCGCACCGTTCTACCGCGTGAACCAGCTGTACTTCTTCGACAAGACGGTGACCGTCGAGAACCAGCTGCAGCAGGCAGTGCCGTCGATCTACAACTACGCCCCGACGAAGTAGCCCCACACCGGCCGGGGCGGCCCCACAGCCGCCCCGGCCACCCACCCGACCGGGTCAGGCACGCCGCGCGCGAAACATGGGAACTAGACAATGCTGATATTCCTCCTCCGACGTCTCGTCGCGGGAATCCTGCTGCTGTTCGTGATCTCCACGATCACCTACGTGCTGCTGTATTTCTCCTCCGACGGGATCGCGCAGAACATCCTGGGCGAGTTCGCGACGCCCGAGCAGATCGCGCTGAAGCAGGCGGAGCTCGGGCTCGACCAGCCGCTGCCGGTGCGCTACTTCGAGTGGCTGGGCGGCGCGATCACGGGTGACTTCGGTCGCTCCTGGTTCAACAGCGAGCCCGTCGTGACCGCCCTGTTCAACCGTCTTCCCGTCACCCTCACCATCGTTCTCGGAGCACTCGTCATCGCCGCCGTGCTCGCCGCCCTCCTCGGCGTGGCGGCAGCGATCAAGCGCGGCTGGATCGACCGCGCGGTGCAGCTGCTCTCGCTCGCGGGCGACGCCCTTCCGAGCTTCGTCGTAGCGATCGTGCTGGTGACCAGCCTCGCCATCCAGGCGAAGATCTTCCCGGCGACCGGGTTCGTGCCCTTCTCCGACAACCCGGCCCTGTGGCTGATGTCCATCGCGCTGCCGATCACGGCGCTCGTCTTCCAACTCGTCGCACAGGCCGCGCAGCAATTCCGCAGCGCGATCATCGACGTCCGGCGCCGGGACTTCGTGCGCACCCTGCGCAGCAGGGGGCTTCCGGAGCGCGAAGTCGTCTTCAAGCACGTACTCCGCAGCGCGGCACCCGCCGCCCTCACCATCCTCTCGCTGCAGTTCGTCGGTCTGCTCGGCGGATCGGTGATCATCGAGCAGATCTTCGCCCTCCCCGGCGTCGGACCGCTCGCCGTGCTCTCCACGACCCAGGGCGACATTCCCGTCGTCATGGGCGTCGTCGTCTACACCGTCATCATGGTCATCCTCGTCAACCTCGTCGTCGACCTCGTGAACGGCTGGCTCAACCCGAAGGTGCGTGTCTCGTGAGCGAAGCAATCGTGCAGAACCCGCAGGTGCCGGCGGTCGTCGCACGCAGCGGCGTCGTCAAGCGGCTCGCGAAGAACCCGCTCGCGATACTCGCGCTGCTCCTGCTGGCCGGAACGGTCGTCGCGAGCTTCCTCGCGCCGGTGCTCGCGACCCACGACCCCAACTTCGGCGATCTCCAGGCGGTGCTCGCCGGTCCGAGCGCCGAGCACATCCTCGGCACCGACAGCCTCGGCCGCGACGTCTTCAGCCGACTGCTCTTCGCGAGCCAGGTCACCCTCGCAGCGGCGGCCCTCGCCGCCGTCGTCGCGATCGCCATCGGCGTGCCGGCCGGCCTCCTCGCCGGCTATCACGGCGGCTGGTTCGACGGCAGCGCCAACTGGGTGACCAACATGCTGATGTCGCTCCCCGGCATCATCGTGCTGCTCGCGGTGCGTGCGGCGACCGGTCCGTCGGTGTGGATCTCGATGCTCGTCTTCGGAGTGCTTCTCGCACCGTCGTTCTACCGGCTCACCCGCACCGCGGTGAAGTCGGTGCGCAACGAGCTGTACGTCGACGCGGCCAGGGTGTCCGGCCTCAGCGACACCCGCATCATGTCCCGTCACATCTTCTCGGTGGTGCGCGCCCCCATCATCATCCAGACGGCGAACGTCGCCGGCGTCGCCATCGCGATCCAGTCGGGCCTCGAATTCCTCGGTCTCGGCGACCCGCTGGTGCCCACCTGGGGCGTTATGCTCTCCGACGCGTTCCGCAACGTGTACCTCACCCCGCTGCTGCTCGTCTGGCCAGCGCTCGCGATCGCGATCACCACCGTGTGCCTCGCGATCCTCGGCAACGCGCTGCGCGACTCGCTCGAAGACGGACAGAAGGTGCCACGCGTGCGCAAGCCTCGGCTCGAGGCATCCGCCCCCGCTCCTTCGGCGGTGACCACCGATACGGCGACGAACGCCGTCAGCGACCACCTTCTCGTGGTCGACGGCCTGCGAATCGGCTACCCCCAGGCGGGCGGGACGATGAAGACGGTCGTCGACGGCGTCTCGCTGCACGTCGACCGCGGTGAGGTGCTCGGCATCGTGGGCGAGTCGGGCTCGGGGAAGTCGCAGACGGCCTTCGCGATTCTCGGCCTCCTCCCCGACACCGCCGAGATCCTCGGCGGCGGCATCACCATCGGGTCGACGCGAACGGTCACGCCCGGCTCGCGCCAGGTCTCCCAGGCGCGCATCGCCGCGCTGCGCGGAAAGGGCATCGCCTACATCCCGCAGGAGCCGATGAGCAACCTCGATCCGGCATTCACCATCGGCTACCAGCTCGTGCGCCCCATGGTGAAGGTGCTCGGCATATCGAAGGCCGAGGCCAGGCGCCGCGCGCTCGAGCTGCTCGTGACGGTCGGCATCGTCAACCCGCAGCGCACCTTCGACGCCTACCCGCACGAGATCTCCGGCGGCATGGCGCAGCGCGTGCTGATCGCCGGAGCCGTCAGCTGCGAACCCGACCTGCTGATCGCCGACGAGCCGACCACGGCACTCGACGTGACCGTGCAGGCCGAGGTCCTCGACCTGCTGCGCGACCTGCAGAAGAGGCTCGGCATGGGGATGATCATCGTCACGCACAACTTCGGAGTGGTCTCCGACATCTGCGACCGCGTCGTCGTGATGAAGGACGGCACGCTCGCGGAGGGCGGCGACGTGCGCACGATCCTGCGCGCCCCGCAGCACGACTACACCAGGCAGCTGCTCGCATCGACGCTCGAGGGAAAACTGCCCATGAGCATGCTCACGACGGGAACGAAAGCATGACGAACACACCGCTGCTCGCCGTCGACGGGCTCGACGTCGTCTACCCCGGCAAGGGCTTCCGCGCCAAGAGCTTCCAGGCGCTCGCCGACGTGTCGATCAGCGTCGGCGCGGGGGAGACCCTCGGACTCGTCGGCGAATCCGGGTCGGGCAAGACCACGCTCGGGCGGGCCATCCTCGGGCTCGCCCCGGTGACCCGCGGCACGATCGACTTCGACGGCACAGACATCTCCCATGCCAGACGCGCCCAGCGCCGCAGCCTCAGCGCCGACCTGCAGGTCGTCTTCCAAGACCCCTACACGTCGCTCAACCCGGCGATGACGATCGGCAGCATCCTGTCGGAGCCGCTCGCCGTCGCCGGAACGGGGCAGAAGGCATCGCGTGCGCGCATCGCCGAGCTGCTCGACCACGTCAACCTGCCCCGCGACTCCGTCGACCGCCTGCCGCGGGAGTTCAGCGGCGGGCAACGGCAGCGCATCGCGATCGCGCGCGCCCTCGCCCTCAGCCCCAAACTCATCGTCTGCGACGAACCGGTGTCGGCCCTCGACCTGTCGACGCAGGCCCGCATCCTCGATCTCTTCCTCAGCATCCAGCGCGACACCGGCGTCTCGTACCTGTTCATCTCGCACGACCTCGACGTCGTGCGGCACATCAGCCACCGCGTCGCCGTGATGTTCCGCGGCGAGATCGTCGAGCAGGGCGAGGCGGCCCAAATCACCGGCGATCCGGAACATCCGTACACGCAGCGCCTCCTGATGGCCTCGCCGGTCACCGACCCCGACCGCCAGGAGGAACGCCGCAACGACCGCCTCCGACTGCTCGAGAGACAGCGCAACGAAGACGAGCAGGCCGGTGCCGTCGCGTGACCGGACGCGTCCCGTGGAGCGCCTGCGACGGGAATGCGCGCCGAGTCAATACGGTGTGTACCGTGCCCCGTTTGCCTAGGCTGTGCGCGAAACCAGATGGAGGCTCCCATGAGCGAGAATGACCGCGGCACGGTGAACGCCGTCTCCCCGCGCAAGCCCGCCGCCACCATCTACGACATCGCGCAGCTGGCGGGGGTCAACGCATCGACGGTCTCGCGTGCCCTCAGCACACCCGGACGCATCAGCGCCAAGACCGAGCAGAAGATCCATGCCGCGGCCAAGGAGCTGAACTACCGGGTGAACCCCGCGGCGCGCGCGCTTCTCACCGGACGCACCAGGACGATCGGCCTCATCGTGGCCGACATCACCAACCCCGTGTTCTTCGACATCGTGCGCGGCGCGGAACGGGAGGCGGCCGAGCACGACTACACGCTGGTGCTCGCCGAGTTCCGCGAGTCGGCCGAGACCGAGATGTTCACGGCGCGGCGGCTCATCCCCTCGGTCGACGGCCTCATCCTCGCGACCTCGCGGCTCGAGCCCGACGAGATCAGGGGCCTCGCCGAGGAGAAGCCGGTCGTCGTCATCAACCGCGAGGTCGAGGACATCACGAGCATCGTCGCCGACGTGGCGCCCGGTGTGGACCAGGCCATCACGCACCTCGCAGGTCTCGGCCACACCCGCATCGCCTACGTGGCAGGACCCCAGCGGTCATGGGTCTCGCACAAGCGCTGGGAGAGCATCCTCGCCGCGACCGCGAGAAGCGGGATGGAGGCCGTCGAACTGCCGAGCGAGCAACCCGTCATGCAGGCGGGCCGGGCCATGGCCCCCGCCGTGCTCTCGAGCGGCGCCACGGCGGTCATCGCCTACAACGACCTCCTCGCGATCGGTCTGATGCAGGAGTTGATCGGCCGGTCGGTGAGTGTGCCCGGCGACATCAGCATCCTCGGATTCGACAACATCTTCGGCGCCGATTTCACGACGCCGGGGCTCACCTCGATCGGATCGCCCCACACCGAGGCCGGCATGTACGCGGCCAGGGGCATCCTGTCGATCCTCGACGGCGCTCCGAGCGACCAGACGAGTCACGAAGCGCTCGTGACATCGCTCGTCCTGCGCGGCTCGACCGGCCCGCGCCCCGCCGTCTGACGTCCGAGCCCACCGCGCACTCGTGCGCGCCCTGCACTCTCGCCATTTTGGCAACCGATTGACAAACGTGAAGGACCCGACCACTATGAGAGCCATGTCACCGTCGATAGCAGCCGATCCCGACCGCCTCATGCCGGTCGACCCCGCGGCCCGCTCCGTCGCCCGCACGCTCCACGCGCTCGTCGGGGGGCTTCCGATCATCTCGCCGCACGGACACGTCGACGCCGCCCTGCTCGAGAAGAACGAGCGCTTCCCCGACCCGGCGACGATGCTCATCAGCCCCGACCACTACGTCACGAGGCTCATCCACGCGAGCGGAGTGCCGCTCGACCGCTTGCGGGTGGGCGGCACGGTCGCCGTCGAGCCGCGCGAGACGTGGCGGAGCTTCTGTGCCGCGTGGCACACCTTCGACGGCACCGCCTCCGGCTACTGGCTGCGCTCCGAGTTCGTCAACGTGTTCGGCATCGACGACGGCCGCATCGACGCCGAGCACTCCGACGAGACCTTCGATGCCATCGAGGCCCGCCTCGCCTCCGCCGAGTTCCTGCCCCGCGCGCTCTTCGCGGCCTTCAACATCGAGGTGCTCGCGACGACCGACGACCCACTCGACGACCTCGCGGCGCATCGCGCGCTCGCCGCCGACCCCACGTTCGCCGGCCGGGTGCTGCCCACCTTCCGACCCGACGCCTATCTCAAGACGAACAGCCCCGGCTGGGCGCAGCGGGTCGAGACCCTCGTCGACGTCGCGGGCGACGGCCTGACGGGGCACGCCGGCTACCTCCGTGCGCTCGAGAACCGGCGGGCCCACTTCATCGCGAACGGCGCCGTCTCGACAGACCACGGGTCGCGAACGGCGCAGACCCTGCGCCTCGACGCCTCTGACGCGGAGGCACTGTTCGACAGCGCACGACGAGGTGAGGCCACCGAAGCGGACGCCGACCTGTTCGAGGCGCACATGATGTACCAGATGGCGCGCATGGCCGTCAGCGACGGGCTCGTGATGACGATGCATCCGGGGATCCTCCGCAATCACCACACGGCGACGTTCGCCGCATTCGGTCCCGACACCGGACACGACATCCCGGTCGCCGTCGACTACACCAACGGCCTCCGCGCCCTGCTCGAAGACTTCGGCACGGCCGAGGGTTTCCACTTCGTGCCCTTCACCACCGACGAGACGGTGTTCTCCCGCGAGATCGCCCCGCTCGCTGGCTTCTATCCCGCGCTGTACGTCGGTGCACCGTGGTGGTTCCTCGACGCGCCCGACGCCATGCTGCGCTTCCGGTCGGCCGTCACCGAGACGGCGGGCTTCTCCCGGTCGTCGGGGTTCATCGACGACACACGCGCGTTCGCCTCGATCCCGGCCCGGCACGACGCCTCGCGTCGCACCGAGGCGGCGTTTCTCGCCCGGCTCGTCGTCGAACGCCGCATCACCGAGCAACGTGCGGCCGAGATCATCGTCGATCTGGTCGACTCGTCGCCCCGCCGGGTGTTCAAACTGTGACCATGCGAACGGATGCGCCCGCGCTCCTCGACCGCCGCAGCCACGGCGCCTCCAGACCCGCCCGGGTCGGCATCGTGCACCTCGGTCTCGGCGCCTTCCACCGCGCCCACCAGGCCTGGTACACCGACCGCGTCGACACCGCGGGTGAGTGGGGCATCGCCGCGTTCACCGGCAGGTCTCCGGAGGCGGCACGCCTCCTCGACGCCCAGGACGGGCTGTTCACCGTCGTCGAGCGCGGCGAGGGCGGTGACGCGTTCCACGTCGTGTCCAGCATCGTCGAGGCGCACGACGGCGCCGACCTCGCGCGACTGAGCGCACTCGTCGCCGCCCCGACCACCGGGGTCGTGACGATCACGGTGACGGAGGCCGCCTACCTGCTCGGCGCCGACGGCGCGCTCGCGGCCGACTCCGCGGCGGTCCTCGCCGACCTGCGGCCGGGTGCCGCTCCGACGACCATGCCGGGCAGGCTCGTGCACGCCCTCGCCGCCCGCCGGGACGCCGGCGTCGGCGCCATCGCCGTAGTCAGCTGCGACAACCTGCCCGCCAACGGCGCCGCGGCGCGCGCCTCCGTGGTCGGAATGGCGGAGCTCCTCGATCCGGCCCTCGCCGACTGGATCACCGCGAACGTGTCGTTCGTCCACACCTCCGTCGACCGGATCACCCCGCGCGCGACCCCCGCCGACAGCGCCGAGGTCGCCGAGGCGATCGGCCGCCTCGACCGGGCGCCGGTCGTGACCGAGCCGTTCACCAGCTGGGTGCTCAGCGGGGACTTCCCCGCCGGACGCCCGGAGTGGGAGGCCGCCGGCGCGGTGTTCGTCGACGACATCGAGCCGTTCGAGCGCCGCAAGCTGTGGCTGCTCAACGGGGCGCACTCCCTGCTCGCCTACGTCGGCGCCACCCGCGGGCACACCACCGTCTTCGACGCGATCTCCGACCCCGTGTGCCAGGACCGGGTCGAGCAGTTCTGGGACGAGGCATCCGCCCACCTCACCGCCCCCGGCCTCGACGTCGGATCCTACCGAGCGGCGCTGCTCGACCGATTCGGAAACTCCCGCATCGCGCACCACCTCGCGCAGATCGCGACCGACGGAAGCACGAAGCTGCCTCTGCGCGCCATTCCCGTGCTCCGCGCCGAACTGGCGGAGGGGCGCAGTGGGCGCGCATCCGCGGGGCTCATCGCCGCCTGGATCGCCTGGGCGGCCGAGGCGGCGCACATCGCCGACACCCGTGCACCGCAGATCGAGGCCGCTCTCTCGCTCAGCGGCCGCGCCCGCACCGTCGCGATGCTCGCGATCGTCGACGACGACCTGGCGAGGGATGCGACCGTCGTCGACCTGCTCGAGTCGCTGCTCGCCGCCACCCACTGACACCAGCTCCACCGAGAGGAACCCCCGTGAAGATCATCGCCGCCGACGTCATCGTGACCAGCCCGGACCGTAATTTCGTGACCCTGAAGCTGACGACCGACGACGGGCTGACCGGTCTGGGGGACGCGACGTTGAACGGGCGGGAGCTTTCCGTGGTGGCGTACCTGCGGGAGCATGTGGTGCCGCTTTTGATCGGCATCGACGCGCACCGGATCGAGGACACCTGGCAGTTCCTGTACCGCAGCGCGTACTGGCGGCGGGGTCCGGTGACGATGGCGGCGATCGCGGCGGTGGATGTGGCGCTGTGGGACATCAAGGCGAAGGCGGCGGGGATGCCGCTGTACCAGCTGCTGGGCGGGGCGTCGCGCACCGGGCTGCTCGCCTACGGCCACGCCTCCGGCAAGAGCAATGAGGAGCTGTTCGACAGTGTGCGGGAGCATCAGGAGCAGGGGTACAGGGCGATCCGGGTGCAGACCGGGGTGCCGGGGCTGAAGTCGATCTACGGCATCGCCTCCAACGCCACCTTCGAGGCCAACACCGGTGTGCGCTACGACCACGAGCCCGCCCAGCGGGGGGCGAGGCCCGCGGAGGAGGACTGGGACACCCGGAGCTACCTCAGGCATGTGCCGACGGTGTTCGAGGCGGTCAGGAACGAGTTCGGGCCGGAGCTGCCGCTGCTGCACGACGGCCACCACCGGATGACCCCCATCCAGGCGGCGAAGCTCGGCAAGTCGCTGGAGCCGTACGACCTGTTCTGGCTCGAGGACGTCACCCCGGCGGAGAACCCGGAGGCGCTGCGCCTGGTGCGGCAGCACACCACCACCCCGCTGGCGATCGGGGAGATCTTCAACACCGTGTGGGACTACCAGCAGATCATCCGCGAACAGCTCATCGACTACGTCAGGAGCGCCGTCACCCACACCGGCGGCATCACCCACCTGAAGAAGATCCTCGACTACGCCAGCCAGTACCAGATCAAGTCCGGCATGCACGGGCCCACCGACATCTCCCCGGTCGGCATGGCCGCCGCCATGCACCTCGGGCTCGCGATCCACAACTTCGGCATCCAGGAGTACATGCGCCACGGCGACAAGACCAACGCCGTGTTCCAGCAGTCGTTCACCTGGACCGACGGCATGCTCCACCCCGGAGACACCCCCGGCATCGGCGTCGAACTCGACGTCGACGAGGCAGGCAGATACCCCTACGAGACCGCATACCTGCCCTACAACCGCCTCGCCGACGGCACCGTACACGACTGGTGATGCACCACATCGTGGTCATGGGTGTCGCCGGCTGCGGCAAGAGCACCGTCGGAGTGCTGCTCGCCGCGGCGCTCGATGCGCCGTTCCTCGACGCGGACTCGCTGCACCCGGCGGAGAACGTGGCGAAGATGGCGGCGGGCACGCCCCTCGACGACGCCGACCGTGCGCCGTGGCTCGCCGCCGTCGCCGCCCGGTTTGCGGGCGATCACTCGCTCGTGATCGCCTGCAGCGCCCTCCGCGTGGCCTACCGCGATCTCATCCGGGCCGGAGCGCCCGACGTCGTGTTCGTTCACCTGCACGGCACGCCCGAGCTGCTCGCGGCCCGGATCGGCGCGCGTCCGGGGCACTTCATGCCGCCGGCGATGCTCGCGTCGCAGCTCGCCACCCTCGAGCCTCTCCTCGCCGCGGAGTCGGGCTTCGTGCTCGACGTGGCGAGCGATCCCCACGAGCTCGTCGACGCCGCGCTCGCACGGCTGGTGCCGGTGTCGAGGCCGAGCTGAGCGGTGGCGCCGCATCCACCGAACCTATATCGTTCCCAGATGAGATTGACTCGAACAATCGTCGTCGGGGTGATCGCCGCCGCGGTGCTCAGCGGGTGTGCGATCGGGGCTGAGCCTGAGCCCACTCCGTCACCCGAGCAGCCGTTCGCACTCGCGATCTCCGACGAGGCGGTTCTCGAGGCGCTCGGTCCGCTGCCCGCCGACGAGGAGTTCACCCCGGAGCAGCAGAACGACTTCGTTCAGCGTTCAGCAGAATTCCACTGGACCAACGTGGCGCGGGGCTATCCCGACGCGGTGCGTCCGGAGGTCGTCGAGATCGACCGGACGACGGGCGGCAATCCCGCGGCCCTCGCGTGCCAGCAGGCCTCGACCGGCACCCCTCAGGAGGTCGCGATCGCCGTCTACGTCTGCGCGCGGCAGCACGTCACCATTCCGGACGGAACGCTCAGCGAGAGACAGGTCGCCTATCTCTACGACTACCAGACGCGGTTCGTGCTGCCCTGCTACGAAGAGAAGGGGCACGCCGCCACGATCGCGCCGATCGACCGCGACGAGTTCATAGCGACGTGGCCGTTCCAGAACTGGGGCCCGTATCCGTCCGATATCGAAATAGGGACCGTCGCGTACGACCAGCTGAACCTCATGTGCCCGGCCGTGCCCGACGAGTGGGACTAGCGCAGGGTCTTCTTCCACGCACTCTCCGAGCCCCACGGCAGAAAGCCGAGGGCCTCGTTGACGGCGATCATGTGCCGGTTCTCCTCCGCGGTGAAGGTGAGGACGGCCGGATGCCCCGGCTTGGCCTCACCCAGCCGCAGTAGGTTGCCCGCCTTCAACACCATTCCGAGCCGACGCCCGCGATGCGGCTGCAGCACGATCGTGTCGCCCTGGCGAACCGGCCGGTTCACCTCGCGTGGCACGTCGAGCTCGGTGTACCCCGCCGCCTCCCCGGTGGCGACGTGCTCGACGAGCGCGCTGAGCCTCGTGCGTGGGCTGGACGAGAGGATCAGGTCTTGGGCGCGCACCCGCTCGGCCGACCACGGTGAGGTGTCCGGTTCGAGCCCGGCCTGCGGCGCGTCGGTGGCGAGCCGCGCGCGCAGCTCGGCGACCTGGGCGAGGTGCTCGTCGGGAGTCGCGCCCGACCAGTAGGCCACGTGGTACCCGTCGCCCGTCGCGGCGCTGGCCTGCAGGTAGCGCCGGCGCAGCACCCGCCGGTCGGCGGGCAGCTCCAGTCGGCTCATCCTCGCCACCTGCTCGAGCCGGAAGCCCCGGGCCAGTGCGAACCGGGTGGCCGGGCTGTCGCGCGGCACCGTTCCGAACCCGGTCGGGGCGATGATGCGGTCGATGCAGCCGCTCTCGCCCTGGATCACGTAGCCCTGCAGCACGGGGGTGTCGGCCGCCACGGCCACCTGCTCGATCGTCGCGTACAGGGCCGACCCGATGCCGCGACCCCGGTGCTCCGCGAGCACTTCGACGGTGATCCAGGCGATCGGTGTGCCGAGGGGCAGCTCGACGATGGCCCGCCCGACGATGGCGCCGTCGACCCGGGCCACGAACATCCGCTTCACTTCGAACGCCTGGGCCCGCCACGCCGGCAGCAGTTCGCTCGGCATCATCGCGAGGTCGTACGATCCGGCCGACTCCGCCTCGATGCGGTTGCGCACCCTGGTCATCTCGATGAAGTCGCCGGCGTCCGGCGCGTCGAGCGTCTCGGGGATCGCCAGCTCGTCGATCGAGAATCCGGTCACGAGAGTGATTTCCTCCACGCGCCCTCGTAGCCGATCGGGGTGAAGCCCACGTCTTCGTTGACCTGAAGCATGTGACGGTTCTCCTCGGCGTTGAAGGTGATGACCGACGGATGCCCCGGCCGCTCTCTCTGCAGGATGTCGAGGTTCGCCACTTTCAGCAGCATGCCGAGGCGGTGGCCGCGGTGCTCACGCAGCACGAGTGTGTCTTCCTGGCTCACCGCGCGGTCGACCTCCGGCGGCACCGAGAGCGAGGTGTAGCCGACGAGCCGGCCGCTCGGCACGTGCTCGACCACGGCGGTGAGCAGCGTGCGCGGGTTGGCCTCGTGCCTGTCGTCGTCGTCGGAGACCCGTTGCGCCGTCCACGGGTCTTCCGGCTCCGCGAGACCCGCCGACGGTGCATCCGTGCTCATCCGCGTGAACAGGGTGGCCATGTCGTCGCGCCAGCGTTCCGGAACGCGGCCCACCCACGAGTGCACCGCGTAGTCGTCGCCGGCCCTTTCGGAGGCCTCGGCGACCCAGTCGCGCAACCGCTCGCCGTCGAGGGGCAGGGCGAGCCGGCTGCCGCGCTCGATCTGCTCGAGGGTGAAGCCGCGGGAGAGCAGGAACCGCACCTCGGGGTTCGCGAGCGGCACCGTGCCGAAGCCGGTCGCCGCGGTGAGCCGCTCTCCGGGGCCGTCGGGGGAGACCACGTAGACCAGCAGCCGTTGTCGCGAGTCGCTGCGGGCGAGCTGCTCGACGGTGTCGGCCAGCGCCGTGCCGATACCGCGCCTGCGCTGGTCGGGCAGCACTTCCACGGTGCTCCACGCGACCCGGTCGTCGTCGGCGACGTTCCTCTCGTAGTAGGCCCGCCCCACGATGCGGCCGTCGATGCGCACACCGAACAGCCGGCGCGGCGCGTGCTCCCGGTCGAGCCAGTAGGGGAGGGTCTCTGCCGCGGTCATGGTCAGCTCCGAGGTGCCGTAGCTCGCCGCCTCGATCGAGTTGCGCACCTCGATCGTCTCGATGAAGTCGGAGGCGTCATCGTCGCCGATCGCGTCAGGAATGGTCAGTTCTTCGACAGTGAAGCTGGTCATCTCCCCAGTCTCCGGGGTGGGACGACCGCAGCACAACGCTCTGGGCGCGGCACGACGGTCGCAAACCCGGGCATCCGGTACCGTTGAGCCAGACTTTAGGCCGGGAAGGGGAGGTGGAGCGTGTATCTGAAGAGCCTGACACTCAAGGGTTTCAAGTCCTTCGCACAGCCGACCACCTTCGCCTTCGAGCGCGGCGTCACGTGCGTCGTCGGACCGAACGGCTCGGGCAAGAGCAACGTCGTCGACGCGCTCGCCTGGGTGATGGGGGAGCAGGGCGCGAAGACGCTCCGCGGCGGCAAGATGGAAGACGTCATCTTCGCCGGAACGAGCACCAAGGGTCCGCTCGGGCGCGCCGAGGTCACCCTCACCATCGACAACTCCGACGGCGCCCTGCCGATCGAGTACGCCGAGGTCAGCATCAGCCGCACCCTGTTCCGCAACGGCGGCAGCGAGTACGCCATCAACGGGTCATCCGTTCGCCTGCTCGACGTGCAGGAGCTGCTCAGCGACTCCGGGCTCGGCCGCGAGATGCACGTGATCGTCGGGCAGGGCCAGCTCGACGCGGTGCTGCGCGCCAGCCCTGAAGAGCGCCGCGGCTTCATCGAGGAGGCCGCCGGGATCCTCAAGCACCGCAGGCGCAAGGAGAAGACCCTGCGCAAGCTCGACGCGATGCAGGCCAACCTCACCCGCCTCAGCGACCTCGCCGGGGAGATCCGCCGCCAGCTCAAGCCCCTGGGCCACCAGGCCGAGATCGCCAAGGAGGCCCAGTCGATCGCGAGCATCGTGCGCGACGCCCGCGCCCGACTGCTCGCCGACGAGGTCGTCGAGCTGCGTGCGGCGATCACCCTGTCGAGCCGCAGCGAGAGCGAGCGCAAGACCGAGCGCATCGTGCTGCAGGAGCAGCTCGACCAGGCGAAGCTGCGCGAGCACCGCCTGGAGCAGGCGCAGGTCGGCGACGCCGTCGACGTGGCGCGCCGTGTGGCCTTCGGCCTCGAGTCGGTGCAGGAGCGGCTACGCAACCTCTACTCGCTCGCGAACCAGCGGCTCGCCCTTCTCGGCCAGCAGTCCGAGGTGGCGGAGTCGACGTCGAGCGTGTCGCCCTCGATGGTCGCCGACGCCCGCGACGAGGCCGAGCGCCTCACCGAGACCATCGCCGACGCCGAGACGGCGTGGCGCGAGGCGCAGGCCGCGACGGTCGAGGCCCGTGCCACCCTCGACGCCCTCGACGAGGAAATCGCCCACCAGAGCTCGCTCGTCTCCCGCCACGACCTCGAGATCTCGAAGCTCACCGGACAGGCGGCCACCGCCGCCTCCCGGCTGGCCGCCGTGCGCGGCGAGGTGCTGCGCCAGCAGAACGCGCTCGACGCCGCCCACGAGCGCGGGGCCGCCGCCGCCGCGAACCTGGTCGAGCTCGAGAGCATGGCGACGCTGAGCGACGACAGCGAGACCGATCTCGACGCCGTCTACCAGTCGGCCCAGGCCGAGGTCACCGCGGCAGAGGCCGACATCGACCGGCTGCGCGAAGAGCTGCACGACCGCGAACGCGAACGCGACGCCCTCTCGGCCCGCGTCGGAGCGCTCTCCCTCGCCCTCGACCAGAAAGACGGGTCGAGCGCTCTCGTCTCCGCTGCGCTGTCGGGGATCCGTGGACTCGTCGCCGAGCACGTCCAGGTGCAGCCCGGCTTCGAGGCCGCCATCGCCGCCGCGCTCGGCTCTCTCGCCGACGCGGTGCTCGCCGACGACCGCTCGGCGGGCGCCGACGCGCTCGCCCACGCCGCGGCCCACGAGCTCGGCCGGGTCGAGCTGCTGCTCGCCGACGCCGGCACCGTCGCCGGTGCATCCGTTTCGCTGCCCGCCGGAGCGGTCACCGCCCAGAGCGTCGTCACGGCGCCGCAGGGTGTGCTCGGGCTGCTCGCCGACGTCATCGTCGCCGACGACCTCGACGTCGCACGGTCGGTCTGGGACTCGCTCGAGGCATCCGACACCCTCACGGTCATCACGAAGTCTGGCGACGTGCTCAGCCGCTTCGTCCTCAAGGGCGGGTCGGGCGCGAAGCGCTCCCGCCTCGAACTCGTCGCCGACCGCGACGCCGCCGAGTACCGGCTCACCGAGGTGCTGTCGCTCATCGAGCGCGCGCAGTTCGCCCTCGCCGAGCAGCGCGGAACGGTGAAGGTCGCCAAGGAGCAGTCGGTGCGCGCGCTCGCGAGCCTGCGCGAGTTCGACTCGCAGCTCGCCGCGCAGACCGAGCAGCTGAACCGCGCCCGTGTGCAGGTCGAGGCCGCCGAGGCCGAGGCGCAGCGCCTCGAACGCGGGCTCGCTCTGGCCGCAGACACGGTGACGGATGCCGTGGGCGCCGTCGAACGGGCACAGTCAGAACTCGAGACGGCCCAGTCGCGTCCGCGTCCGATCCTCGACGTCGCGGCGCGGGAGGGCATCGACGCCGAACTCGACGCCGCACGCGAACGCGAGATCGAGGCGCGCCTCCAGGTCGAGACGGCCCGCGAACGCGTGCGCGCGCAGGAGCTGCGCGCCACCCAGCTCGCGGCGCAGCTCGAGGCCGAACGCGCCGCCGCCGAGGAGGCCGCCCGCCGCGCCGTGATCCGCCAGCGCCAGGTGAAGGCCGCCCAGGGCGTCATCGCCGCCCTGCCGGCAGTGCTCGACTCGGTCGACCGCTCGGTGTCTGCCGCGCGCCTGGAGCTGGCCACCGCAGAGGCGGCACGCAGCGCCCAGAACGAAGAGCTCGCGGCGCTGCGCAAGCAGGAGCGCGACCTGCGCGAAAGGCTCACCAGCGTGAGCGACGACGTGCACGGACTCGAGATGCAGATCTACGAGAAGAAGCTGCACCTGTCGTCGCTGCTCGAACGTGCCGGCGGCGAGCTCGGCCTCGTCGAAGACGTGCTGGTCGCCGAATACGGCCCCGAGCAGCTCGTGCCCGACGACGCGACGACCGGCGACGAGCAGGGCGACGGCATCCCGTTCGTGCGCGAGCAGCAGCAGGCCCGCCTCGCCCGCGCAGAGCGCAAGCTCGCCCAGCTCGGCAGGGTCAACCCGCTGGCCCTCGAGGAGTTCGCCGCGCTCGAGCAGCGCCACAAGTTCCTCACCGAGCAGCTCACCGACCTCACCAACACCCGCGCCGACCTCATCACGATCATCGAGGAGATCGACGAGAAGATGCAGGACATCTTCGCGTCGGCGTTCGAAGACACCCGTGCCGCGTTCGACGCGGTGTTCCCGGTGCTGTTCCCGGGCGGTACCGGCAGCATCCAACTCACCGACCCCGAGAACCTGCTCACCACGGGTATCGAGGTGTCTGTGCGGCCGGCGGGCAAGAAGATCGAACGGCTCTCGCTGCTGAGCGGCGGAGAGCGGTCGCTCGCCGCCGTCGCCCTGCTCATCGCCATCTTCAAGGCGCGCCCCAGCCCGTTCTACATCATGGACGAGGTCGAGGCGGCGCTCGACGACGCCAACCTCGGACGCCTGCTCACGATCTTCCAGGACCTGCGCGAGACCTCGCAGCTGATCGTGATCACCCACCAGAAGCGCACCATGGAGATCGCGGACGCGCTGTATGGCGTCTCGATGCGCGCAGACGGCATCAGCGCGGTGATCGGCCAGCGCGTCGTGCGCGACGAGCCGGACGACGCCGGCGCGGGCGCCGACTCTGCCGACGCGGCGGGCGCGGCCGACGCGGATGTCGAGCTCGCGAGCTGACGCCCGCGTAGCCCGCCCAAGGCGCATCCGCGTGCCTCCTCCACGAAAACGAAGGAAATCCCGCCCGTTCTCGGCTCATAACCGCGTTTCGGGCCCCGTCGGGGCGCGGTCTCCTTCGTTTTCGGACTGATCGCGAGTGCCGGGCGGGTGTGGGCGTGGCCGCTGGGCGGGTGCCGTGCCGTGGTGGTGCTGGGGCTGGTGTTGGTGCGGTGTTGGTGCGGTGCGGTGCGGATGCGGCCGGGGCTTCGCCGCGGAGCCGAACACCCGGGGCGAGTTTCACGAACGGGGCCCTCTCGGGGGCGTGGTGCCCCTGTGTGACAACTCGCGCCGCTGACCGCCCGCACAGCTTGGCCCGACCGCACACTCGGCCCGCTCGGCCCGCTCGGCCCGCTCGGCCCGCTCGGCCCGCTCGCGCCGCTCGCGCCGCTCGCGCCGCTCGGCCCGCTCGGCCCGCTCGCGCCGCTCGGTCCGGCGAGGGCGCAGAGCGCCGCGAACTGTCTTCGCCATACGGGGCACCGCGACGCGAGCTTCGCCCCAAACGCCGCGGATCGCCGATGCAACACCCCGCGGCCGAGCACCCCGCGCCTACGCGAGAGTGCAGTTATGCCCCCTCCGGCGGCGCCGCAGGGCGCACAACTGCACTCTCGGCGCTCGGAGCAGAGCGCCCGGACCTAGTTGACGAACTCGGTCAGCGGCTCGTCGTTGACGCTGAGCACGCGCCACGCCTCGCCGGCGCGCTCGAAGGTGGCGACGGAGCCGTTGCGGATCTGGTCGAACGGGCGCCCCGCCAGATCGGCGAGCGTGTAGCGGATGATGGTGCCGTGGCACACGATGAGCGTGTTGCGGTCGCCGTACTCGGCGTCGATGCGCTCGAGAGCGGCGCGCCCGCGAGCCACGACGGAGTCGAGCGACTCGAGTCCCGGGTACTGGTGGTCGGGCCACTTCAGGGCGATGTCCTCGGCCGTGGCGCCTTCGCCCTCGCCGTAGCTGCGCTCGATGAGCTCGTCGTACGCCGGTCCGAGCTCGATGTCGAGCCCGGCGGCGATGATCGCGGCAGTCTCTCGCGCCCGGCTCAACGGCGAGCTCACGATGACCTCCCAGTCGACGCCCTCGAGCGTCGAGACGGCGTCGCGCGCCTGGGCGCGGCCGGTGTCGTTGAGCGGGATGTCGGTCGACCCCTGCAGTCGCTTCTCGAAGTTCCAGTCGGTCTGTCCGTGACGGATGAATGCGAGGGTCATGCGTCAATTCTGCCGCACCTGCGGCCGAGTCTCAGCCGGGCGCTACGCCAGCACGAGCGAGAGCAGCGCGGCGGCGACGACGATCATGAGCGCGGCGACGAGGCTGGCCGCCACGGCGTGCGCCTCCCAGAAGGACACGGCCGCGGGGTAGCGAAGCCGCAGCTGGCCCGCGGAGATGTCACCGGCGATCGACACGGGCTCCCGCGGAATCGACGCTCCGATCGCGCCGAGATCGTCGATCGACCACAGCCCGCCACGCAGCCGCAACTGTGTGCGCCCCGCGGAGTCGAGCATGAACAACGCGGGTGCGACGGTCTGCGTCCCGTCGCGCAGCCGCTCCACGAGCACGACCGCCTCGACCGCCGCGGTCGTCAGCTCTCGGGGGCGGCCGAGCAGGTCGAACCGCACGACCCGGCCCGGTTCGTAGTCGACCCGGGTGTTGCGGAAGTACAGCCAGATGCCGAGCAGCACGCAGCCGAAGACCAGCGCGATCACGACGATGCCCGCCGTGAGCGCGCCGCCCTCCATGCGCCCGAGCGCGATGACGACGAACAGGGCAGCGAGCCCGCATCCGACGAGAACCGACTTGCGGTAGTTCGCGGTCGAGGGCGTGGCTGTCTGCATGGCGATCAGACTACGTGAGCGCGAGCCCTCAGCTCAGCCTCTTCTCCCCGGGCGCGAGCACGCGCAGCCAGCGGTAGCCGTAGGCGTCGAGGGTGAGGTCGACGGCTCCCTTGGCCGACGGCGTCGTGATGCTGCCGTCGAGCAGCAGGTCGACGAGCCGGTCGTCCTCGCCCAGGTCGGCGAACCGCAGCGTCACCGTCGTGGACTCCGCCGAGAGGTTGTGCACGGCGATCATGCTGCCCTCGCCGCCCGTGACCCGGTGGGCGAGCACTGCCGGGTTCGCCTGCTCGAGGATCTCGAGCTCGCCCCACCCGATCTCGGCCGAGGCGCGGTAGCGCTCGATGAGGATCCGCATGAACCGCAGCATCGAGTCGGGGTCGTGGCGCTGCACCGAGGCGTTCACGTGCTCGGGCGAGTACCCGCCGACCGCGACGGGCGACGCCAGTCGCGAAGGCGCCGCGTTCGAGAACCCGCCGTTCTTCTCGGCCGTCCACTGCATCGGGGTGCGCACCGACTTGCGTCCGCCGGCCTCGAGGTTCTCGCCCATTCCGAGCTCCTCGCCGTAGAACAGCACGGGTGTGCCGGGCATCGAGAAGAGCAGGCTGTAGACCATACGGATGCGCCTGGGGTCACCCCCGAGCATCGGTGGCAGGCGGCGGATGATGCCGCGGTCGTAGATCCGGGTCTCCTCGTCGGGGGCGAACGCCGCGAAGACCTCCTCGCGCTCGGTCTCGCTCAGCTTGTCGAGCGTGAGCTCGTCGTGGTTGCGCACGAAGTTCGCCCACTGCGAGGCGGTCGCGATCGGCGGTCGGTCGGCGAGGGCCGCGGTCAGCGGCCCGGCGTCGCCGCGGGCGAGCGAGAGGTACATGTTCGCCATCACCACGAAGTCGAACTGCATCGTGAGGGCGTCGGCGTCGTCGCCGCCGAAGTAGACCAGCTGATCCTTGTGCGGCAGGTTCGCCTCGCCGAGCAGGATCGCCTCGCCGGAGCGTCGCCCGAGAAACTCGCGCAACGACCGCAGGTAGCCCATCGGGTCTGGCAGATCGCCCTTGCCGGGCATCACGCCGCTGGGGTCGAGCAGGAACGGCACGGCGTCGACGCGGAAACCGGAGACACCGAGCTGCAGCCAGAACCCGATGATCTTCTCGACCTCCTCGCGCACCTTCGGGTTCGCGACGTTGAGGTCGGGCTGGTGGCTGTAGAAGCTGTGCAGGTAGTACTGCTCGGTTCGCTCGTCGAAGTTCCATACGCCCGACTCCTCGCCGGGGAAGACCGTCTCCGCGGCATCCTTCGGCGGCTCGTCCCGCCACACGTAGTAGTCGCGGTAGGGGGAGTTCCTGCTCGAGCGGGCCGCCTGGAACCATGGGTGCTTGTCGGAGGTGTGGTTGACCACGAGGTCGATGATGACGCGCATGCCGCGGTCGCGGGCTGTGCGGATGACCTCGACGAAGTCGCCGTGGTTGCCGAGCCGCTTGTCGACGCCGTAGAAGTCGGTGATGTCGTAGCCGTCGTCCTGGTCGGGAGAGGGGTAGAACGGCATCAGCCAGAGGCACGTGACGCCGAGCTCGGCGAGATAGTCCATGCGGTGGGCGAGGCCCTCGAAGTCGCCGACCCCGTCGTCGTTCCAGTCCATGAACGTCTCGACGTCGAGGCAGTAGACGACGGCGGTCTTCCACCACAGGTCGCTGGTGTCGGTGATTCTCATGAGGTCGCTCCTGTCAGCTGGGGGAGCACGTGCTCGCCGAAGTCGTCGATGAAGAGGTCCTGGTCGACCCCGACGTTGTGCAGGTATATGTCGTCGAACCCGAGTTCCGCGAGCTCTGCGAGCCACGCCGCCTGCCGCCCCGTGTCGGAGGAGATGAGTACCGAGTCGTGCATGGCCGCGGGCGGCACGTGCTTCGCGGCCTCGTCGAAGGCCTCCGGGGTGTCGAGGTCCCAGCACACGGGAGGCGCGAACACGTTGGTGCGCCACTGGTCGTGGGCGACCGCGAGCGCCTCCTCGTCGGTTCTGGCGTAGCTCAGGTGAACCTGCAGCACGAGCTTTCCCGCACCGCCCGCGCTGCGGTAGGCGTCGATCATCTGGGTCAGCTTCGCGTGGGGCTGGGCGATCGTGGCGAGCCCGTCGGCCCATTCCGCGACCCAGCCGGCGGTCTCCACGCTCACCGCGGCGCCGATCAGGGCCGGCTTCACCTCGGGCAGGGTCCAGAGCTTCGCGCGGTCGACGGTCACGAGGCCGTCGTGACTGACCTCCTCGCCGTCGAGCAGGGCGCGGATGATCTCGACGCACTCGCGCAACCGCTGGTTGCGCAGCGACTTGCGGGGCCAGCCGTCGCCCGTGATGTGCTCGTTGGCGGCCTCGCCCGAGCCGAGGGCGGTCCAGAACCGGCCGGGGTACATGGAGGCGAGCGTGCCGATCGCCTGGGCGATGATCGCCGGGTGGTAGCGCTGGCCGGGCGCGTTCACGACGCCGAACGACAGCCCGGTCGACTGCAGGGCGGCACCCAGCCACGCCCACGCGAACGCCGAGTGGCCCTGCCTCTCGCTCCACGGCGCGAAGTGGTCGGAGCACATCGCGGCACCGAACCCCGCTTGTTCGGCCCGTTGCGCTGCGGCGAGCAGCGCGCTCGGATGGACTTGTTCGTGCGAGGCGTGAAAACCAATGGTCACGTGGAGCCTTCCCGTCGGCTCTCCACGCTAGCGAGAGCCGGGCACCGAGACAAAGGCGTGTCCGCTCTGGTGCGCCACGGCGGGAGCCGGTACGGTGCGGCGGATGCTACGAGCCGGACACCATCACGGCGACGACCACGGCCGCCACCACTGCGACGATCGCGATGCCCGCGAGCACGCCCACCACCAAGGGGTTCGTCTCGAAGAAGCCCACCGACCGGGGGTGGGCGGCGCTCATGGTCCCCGCGTCCATCGTCTCGTGCTCGATCTCGGGCACGCCCGCCATCGCCGCGCGCACGGCCGGGATCGCGTCTGCACCCCACAGTCCGTCTCGCACGCGCAGGAGGGTGGCGCCCGACGAGTCGAGCAGGAAGACCTGGGAGTCGCTTCTCCTGCTTCGCGTCGTCAGATTGACGAGCACGGCGAACTGGTTGACGAGCACCGCCGACGAGACGGAGCCGACGGCGACCCGCGTGGTGAACCCGAGCATGTTGGTGTGCGAGACCAGACCCGGCTCGATCGTGATCCTGGTGTTGCGGAGGAAGAGAGCGACGCAGACGGCGGCCACGACGAGGAGCACGACGGTCACCGCGAGGATGACGGGCAGCTGCCCGGGATACCTGAGAAACCCGACGACCACGACCGCCAGCGCGATCACGCCCGCCGCTATGGCGAACTGCGAATACCGGGGCGTCTTCGGCCGGAAAGTGTGTGCGGTCAATGTGTTCTCCGAGCGATAGTCACGTCGGGCAAGAATAGCCCCGCCTCGGCCTTGGGTAGGATCGGCACATGGCTGAACGCTCGAATCCCTGGTCGCTCGGCAACGCCCTGCGCGGCATGTTCTCCCGACCCACGATCGACGAGTCGACGTGGGAAGACCTCGAAGACGCCCTTCTCACGGCCGACTTCGGGCCCGACATCACCGAGTCGATCATCGACGAGCTGCGCGCGAGCGTCACCCGGTTCAAGACGACCGACCCCGCGGATCTCCGACGTATGCTGCGCGAGACCCTCGAGGAGCGCCTCGCCAAGCACGACTCCACCCTGAAGCTCACCGCGCGGCCAGCGGTCGTGCTGGTCGTCGGCGTCAACGGCGTCGGCAAGACCACGACGATCGGCAAGTTCGCCAAGTTCCTCACCGTCCTCGGCCGCAGCGTCGTCGTCGGCGCAGCGGACACCTTCCGCGCGGCCGCCGTCGAACAGCTCGCCACTTGGGCCGAGCGCGGTGGAGCCGCGATCGTCCGCCCCCAGCAGGAACGCCAGGATCCGGCATCCGTCGCCTTCCAGACCGTCGAACGGGCACAGCGCGAGGGCTTCGAGATCGCGATCATCGACACCGCCGGCCGCCTGCAGACGAAGAGCGGCCTGATGGACGAGCTCGGCAAGATCCGCCGCGTGATCGAGAAGCAGACCGACATCGCCGAGGTGCTGCTCGTGCTCGACGCCACCACCGGTCAGAACGGCGTCGCGCAGGCCGAGGCCTTCATCGAGAGCGCCGGGGTCACCGGCCTGGTCATCACCAAGCTCGACGGCTCCGCCAAGGGCGGGTTCGTGCTCGCCGTGCAGGAGCGCACCGGCATCCCGATCAAGCTGATCGGTCAGGGCGAGGGCATTAACGACCTCACCGGCTTCACCCCGCACGTCTTCGTACAGCACCTCGTCGGCTGAGCCGGTCGAGCGCTGCCTAGCCGCCGGTCGCGGCGCGGTGCGCCTGGCTCAGCTCGGCGTAGTGCCGCGCGTTGTCGACGAGGCCCGCGCGTTCCTCTTCGGACAGCTGGCGGATGACCCGTGCCGGAACCCCGGCGACGAGCGAGCCGGCCGGGATCGACGTGTACTCGAGCACGACCGCGCCGGCGGCGACGAGCGAGCCCGCGCCGATCACCGCGCCGTTGAGCACCGTGGCGCCCATGCCGATGAGGCAGTCGTTCTCGATCGTGCAGCCGTGCAAGATCGCGCCGTGACCGACGCTCACCCGTGAGCCGACGCTGAGCACGAGTCCCTTGTCGGTGTGCATCGTCACGTTGTCCTGGACGTTGCTGCCGGGGCCGATCACGATCGTGTCGACGTCGGCGCGGAGGACCGCGCCGTAGAAGACACTCGCGTGAACGTCGACAGTGACGTCTCCGACGAGTGTCGCGTTGGGGGCGACCCACGCGGTGGGGTCGATCTTCGGCGCGTTGTTGCCGAAGGGGATGATGAGCGCCATTTCACTAGGATAAGTCACGTCGCCCGAAAGGGGGGATTTTGCGGGGAGTGCGCGCAGCCCCGTTCACGCGGTTAAACTAGGGGCATCATGGCCACCTTTGGAAACCTCTCCGACCGCCTAGCGGAAACGTTCAAGAACCTTCGCGGCAAGGGCAAGCTGAGCCCCGCGGATGTCGACGGTACCGTTCGCGAGATCCGTCGCGCGCTGCTCGACGCCGACGTCGCCCTCGACGTCGTCAAGGAATTCACCGGGAAGGTGCGCGAGCGCGCACTCGGCGACGAGGTCTCGAAGGCTCTCAACCCGTCGCAGCAGGTCGTGCAGATCGTCAACGACGAGCTCGTGGCGATCCTCGGCGGCGAGGCCCGTCGCATCCAGTTCGCGAAGACCGGCCCGACCATCATCATGCTGGCCGGCCTCCAGGGTGCCGGAAAGACCACACTCGCGGGCAAGCTCGCGAAGTGGCTCGCCGGGCAGAACCACACGCCGCTGCTCGTCGCCGCCGACCTCCAACGCCCCAACGCCGTCACCCAGCTCAAGGTCGTCGCCGAGCAGGCCGGTGTCGCGATCTTCGCGCCCGAGGCCGGCAACACGAGCGGCGAAGACCCCACCCCGAGCCGCGGTCTCTTCGGCGGCAGCAAGGGCGGCGACCCGGTAAAGGTCGCCAAGGACGCGCTCAAGTTCGCCAAGGACAAGCAGTACGACGTGGTCATCGTCGACACCGCCGGTCGCCTCGGCGTCGACGCCGAGCTGATGAAGCAGGCCGCAGACATCCGCAAGGCCATCGACCCCGACGAGGTGTTCTTCGTCATCGACGCCATGATCGGACAGGACGCCGTCGCCACGGCGAAGGCGTTCCAGGCCGGCGTCGACTTCACGGCCGTCGTGCTGACCAAGCTGGACGGCGACGCGCGCGGTGGTGCGGCCCTGTCCGTGGCATCCGTCACCGGCCGTCCCATCATCTTCGCCTCGACAGGCGAGTCGCTCGACGACTTCGAGCCGTTCTACCCCGACCGCATGGCGAGCCGCATCCTCGACCTCGGTGACATCCTCACCCTGATCGAGCAGGCGCAGAAGAATTTCGACGAAGAAGAGTCGATGAAGATCGCGGAGAAGTTCGCGACCGACTCGTTCACGCTCGAGGACTTCCTCGCCCAGATGCAGCAGCTCAAGAAGATGGGCTCGATGAAGGCGATGCTGGGCATGCTGCCCGGGGCCAAGGGCATGCGCGAGCAGCTCGACAACTTCGACGAGTCGGAGATCACCCGCACCGAGGCGATCATCCAGTCGATGACTCTGCAGGAGCGCCGCGTGCCCAAGCTGCTCAACGGTTCGCGCCGCGTGCGCATCGCCCGTGGTTCGGGAACGACGGTCACCGAGGTCAACGCCCTCGTGAACCGTTTCGACCAGGCCGCGAAGATGATGAAGACCGTCGCCAAGGGCGGCGTGCCGAACATCCCCGGCATGGGCCCGATCCCCGGACAGAAGTTCGGCGGCAACAAGCAGCAGCCGAAGAAGAAGGGCTCGAAGTCGGGCAACCCGGCCAAGCGTGCGGCGGAGAACGCGGCCCTCGCGGCCGGGCCGGCTCCCGCTGCGGCGAAGGGTTCCGGATTCGGCCTCGGCGGCTCGAAGCCCGGCGCCGGAGGCCCGAGCGAGGAAGAGCTCGCGTCGCTGCAGAAGTTTCTCGGGCGCTAGGCGTCGCTGATACGCTCGCGAGCCGCTTGCGGCGTGTCGGGGCCGTGCCCGCCTAGGCTTGCCCGATGACTTCAGCTGCCAGACGACCCGTCCGAATCGGTGTACAGATCGCGCCCCAGCACGCGGGCTACTCGACCATCCGCGGGGTGGCCGCGGAGCTCGAGGGGCTCGGCGTCGACATCCTCTTCAACTGGGACCACTTCTTCCCGCTCAGCGGTGATCCCGACGGCCTGCACTTCGAGTCGTGGACGATGCTCGCCGCCCTCGCGGAGCAGACCGACCGCGTCGAGATCGGCGCTCTCGTCAACTGCAACAGCTACCGCAACGCCAACCTGCAGGCCGACATGGCCCGCACGATCGACCACATCAGCGCGAAGGACACCGGCGTCGGACGGTTCATCTTCGGCACCGGCTCCGGCTGGTTCGAGCGTGACTACGACGAGTACGGCTACGAGTTCGGCACGGTCGGGCGGCGGCTCGACTCGCTCGCCGAGAACCTGCCCGTGATCGAGAAGCGCTGGGGCGAGCTGAACCCCGCCCCCACCCGCAAGATCCCCGTGCTCATCGGCGGCGGCGGCGAGAAGAAGACGCTGCGCATCGTCGCGCGGCACGCCGACATCTGGCACAGCTTTTCCGACGCGTCGACGCTCGAGCGCAAGCTCGGCATCCTCGCCGAGCACGGTGCGGCCGTGGGCCGCGACACGAGCGAGATCGAGATCTCGACCGAGATCGCCAAGCGGTCGGTGGCCGAGGTCGAGGAGCAGTTCGACCTGGGCGCCACGATGTTCACCGTGGGTATCACCGGGCCGCACTACGACCTGGCGCGGGTGCACGACTGGCTGGCCTGGCGCGACGCGAAGAACGCGTAGCGCTACAGCCCGGGCTGACGGCGCCTGCGCGCGCTGCAGCCGGACGCCCGAACTGTAGCCCGCGCCGGAGGGCAGCGCGGTGACGCCTAGGCCACGCCCTCGCGCAGCTCGGTCACGAGCGACGCGACGACCGCTTTCAGGCTGCCGCCGGTGTCGCCGGCCACGGCGAGCTGGCGCTGGTAGCTGGCGCCGCCGTCGAGGATGCGCTCTACGCCCCACAGCTCCTCGAGGCAGCCGAGCGCGTCGGCGATCGGAGTGAGGCGCTCGAGGATCGTCCGCAGGTCGTCGGTGACCAGCGTCTCGTTGCCCTCGGCGTCGAGGATGATGATCGCGTCCATGCCGTAGCGGGCGGCTCGCCACTTGTTCTCACGCACGTACCAGGGCTGCAACGTGGGCAGCTCCTCTCCGCGGTCGAGCTTCTGCGAGAGCTCCTCGACGAGGCACTGGGCGAGCGCCGCCACCGACGCGACCTCGGCCGTCGTCGACAGCCCGTCGCAGAACCGGATCTCGACGGTTCCCCACTTGGGCGACGGGCGCAGGTCCCAGCGCAGCTCGGAGTGGTCGTCGATCACCCCGACGTGCGTGAGGTCGGCGACGAGGCCCTCGTACTCGCTCCACGCGCCGAGCTGGGGCGGCAGGCCGGCCGTGGGCAGCTGCTGGAACAGCATCGTGCGGCTCGAGGCGTAGCCGGTCGCCTCTCCGGCCCAGAACGGGCTCGATGCCGAGATGGCCTGGAAGTGCGGGTAGTACGGCAGCAGGCCGTTGATGATGGGGAGGGCCTTGCGGCGGTCTTCGATGCCGACGTGCATGTGCACGCCCCAGATCATCATCTGCCTGCCCCACCACTGCGTGCGGTCGATCAGGGTCGCGTAGCGCTCCTTGCCGGGGGTGACCTCCTGCTGGAACCACTGGCTGAACGGGTGAGTGCCCGCGCACATGAGGTCGACGCCGAGCGGGTCGGTGACCTCCCGCACGCGCTCGACCATGCGCCTCAGGTCGTCGACGGCGCTACCTACCCGCGCGTGCGGAGCGCTCACGAGCTCGACGGTGTTGGTGAGCAGTTCGCCGGTCACCTGCGGCTGCCTGTCCTGGTCGTCGCCGAGCCGGGCGAGCACCTCGGGCCCGGCGGGGGTGAGCTCGCCGCTGGCGTGGTCGATGCACGCGAGTTCCCACTCGATGCCCACGGTCGAGCGCTTCGAGGCGGCGAATTCGATTCCCATCATGCGATTGTGGCAAGAATTCGGGTCGGCAGCGTGCAACCCCGCCAACAAAGCGTCACGAACTGCCATAAGCCCGGACGACGAGACGAATGTCGGATGCCGCGGCTAGCGTTTCCCCATGACCTCGACATCACCGCGGCCCGCCGTAGACCGCGCTCCCGGCCTCACCCCTGCGGTGACCGTGGCTATCGTCGTGACGGTGCTCGCGTGGGCGAGCGCGTTCATCGTGATCCGCGGCACGGCGCCCTACTTCAGCGGGGGAGCGCTCGCACTCGCACGGCTCGTCGTCGGCGCGGCGCTGCTGAGCCTGCTGCTCATCGGCCGCAAGTGGGTCGCCCCCACCCGCACAGAGTGGCTGCTCATCGCCGGCTTCGGCGTGGTCTGGTTCGGCGGCTACAACATCGCGCTCAACATCGCCGAGAAGACGCTCGACGCCGGCACGACGGCGATGATCGTGAACATCGGCCCCATTTTGATCGCCCTCGGCGCCGGCGTCTTCCTCCGCGAGGGCATCCCGAAGTGGCTCGCGATCGGCGCGGGCATCGCCTTCGTCGGCGTGGTGCTGATCGGCATCGGCACCAGCGGGGGAGGCGGCGTCGACGGTGCCGGCGTCGTGTGGGCGCTGGTGGCCGCGGTCACCTACGCGGCCGGCGTGCTCATGCAGAAGCCGGCCCTCAAGCGCCTCCCCGCCGCCCAGGTCACCTGGCTCGGCTGCGTCATCGGACTCGTGGCATGCCTGCCGTTCGCGGGCCAGCTGGTCGAGGCGCTGCAGACCGCGCCTGGTGCTGCGATCGCCGGCGCGATCTACCTCGGTGCCGTGCCCACGGCGCTCGCCTTCAGCACCTGGGCGTACGCCCTCTCCCGCATGCCGGCCGGCCAGCTCGGCGTCACCACCTACATCGTCCCCCCGCTCGCGGTCGTGCTCGGCCTCGTCGTCTTCGGCGAGATCCCGGCCCTGACCGCGATCATCGGCGGCGCGATCTGCCTCGTCGGGGTCGCAGTGAGCCGTCGGCGACCGGTCGTTCTCTCCCCGGGCCGGGCGTGAGCCGCCCGGCTGTTCCCGCATCCGCCATTTATCTGGCAGAATAGCGAGTTGAGTCCGCACAAGGCCCGACCCTCTAATCAGGTGTGTGCGGAATCCCTTAGAGCTTTTGTGCCGAGTGTGCCCCCACGCTCACGGCTAGCAGTTCGCCACCAAAACATTTATCTCAGGAGAATTGTGGCTGTAAAGATTCGTTTGAAGCGCATGGGCAAGATCCGTGCACCGTACTACCGCATCGTCGTCGCCGACTCGCGCACCAAGCGCGACGGCCGCTCGATCGAGGAGATCGGCAAGTACCACCCGACCGAGAACCCCTCGTTCATCGAGGTCGACTCCGCTCGCGCGCAGTACTGGCTCTCCGTCGGCGCCCAGGCCAGCCCGCAGGTTGAGGCTCTCCTCAAGCTGACCGGCGACTGGGGCATCTTCAAGGGCGACAAGAACGCCGTCTCGACCGTCAAGGTCAAGGAGGCGAAGGAAGCCTTCGTGTCCGACGAGAAGAAGAAGCCGGTTCTCAAGCCCAAGGCTGAGAAGCCCGTCGCCAAGACCGAGGAGGCTCCCGCCGAGGAGGCTTCCGAGGCCGCAGCCGACGAAGCAACCGAAGACAAGGCCTAACAACTATGCTCGCTCCCGCTCTTGAACACCTCGTTAAGGGGATCGTCGATCACCCCGAAGATGTGCAGGTAGCAGCAAAGAGTTCGCCACGCGGCGAGGTCCTCGAGGTGCGCGTGCACCCCGAGGACCTCGGTCGCGTGATCGGCCGCGCAGGCCGCACCGCCAAGGCGCTCCGCACCCTGATCACGGCGCTCGCCGACGGTCGCAAGGTGCGCGTCGACGTGGTCGACACCGACTTCTAATCCGGTGGCAGCAGCACAGGCAGGCAAATCGCAACTGCGGATCGGGCGCCTCACGAAGGCGCACGGTCTCAAGGGCGGCATCAAAGTAGAGATGTTCACGGATGACCCGGACGGTCGTTTCACCCCCGGTGCCGTGTTCACACTCCAGGTTCCCGATTCGTCGGCCTGGCACAACAAGACCATCGAGCTCATCGAGCTCAAGTGGTACAACAGCCACGCCGTCGCCTTCTTCAAGGACGTCCCCGACCGTTCGGTCGCCGAGACGCTGATCAAGGCGATCCTCTGGGTCGACCACGACCTCGCCGAGGTCCCCGAAGAGGAAGACGCCTGGTTCGACCACCAGCTGCTCGGACTCTCCGTGATGCGCGACGGCGTCAAGGTCGGCTCCGTCACCGCCATCGACCACTTCCCGGCACAGGACCTCCTCACCGTGAAGACCGAGACCGGCGACGTGCTCGTGCCGTTCGTCAAGGCCATCGTGAGCGCCGTCGACGTGAAGGCCGGCACGCTCACCGTCACGCCGCCCGTCGGCCTGTTCGAGGAACTGCCCGACGACGAGCAGCCCGGTGCCGAGAAGCTCGTCGAGTACATCGAGCCGTCGGACGACGACGCCCCGAGCGCCGCCGCCTCGGACAGCGACGAGAAGCCCGCGACGTAACGGTCGCATCACCGGCGCATCACAACGCGCCGCCCCCTGTGTGAGAAGACGGTTACGGAACCTTAACCGGCCCGCTCCCTCGCCCGAAACACGCCCTCAATAGCTTCGTCCTATCACCCTGTTCGGGTGTGAGGACGCGAGTGAGGGAACCATGACAGATCTGCGCACCACGCCGGAGCCCACGACCGCCGCAGCGCCCGCCCAGGCGGCCGTCGAAGCGGACATTGTCCTCACCCACCGGCCGGGGCGCTGGATCGACGGCTGGGACGCCGAGAACACCACGTTCTGGGAGTCGCAGGGGAAGAAGATCGCCTCCCGCAACCTGAAGTGGTCGATCTTCGCCGAGTTCCTCGGCTTCATCGTCTGGCAGCTGTGGAGCATCGTCGTGGTGTTCCTGCCCGCCGCAGGCTTCCAGCTCGACACCGGCCAGATCTTCTGGCTCATCTCCATGCCGAGCCTCGCCGGCGCCACCCTGCGCATCCCGTACACGTTCATGGTGCCGAAGTTCGGCGGCCGCAACTGGACGATGATCTCCGCCGCCCTGCTGCTCATCCCGACGATCGCCCTCGCCGTCTGCGTCGGCAACCCCGAGACCCCGTTCGGCGTGCTGCTGTTCGTCGCCGCCCTCGCGGGATTCGGCGGCGGCAACTTCGCCAGCTCGATGTCGAACATCACCTACTTCTACCCGCAGCGTGAGAAGGGCTGGGCCCTCGGGCTCAACGCAGCAGGCGGCAACCTCGGCGTCTCCGTCGCGCAGTTCGTCGTGCCGATCGTCGTGGTGATGACCGCCGGCGCCACCCTGAACCTCCCGGCCGCCGGCTGGATCTGGATCCCGCTCATCCTCGTCGCCATCTTCGGCGCCTACCGCAACATGGACAACCTCTCCGCAGCCAAGGCCGACTTCGCCGGCTCGATCGCGGCGGTGCGCGAGCCGCACATGTGGCTGCTCGCCCTGCTCTACATCGGTACCTTCGGCTCGTTCATCGGCTTCGCCGGGGTGTTCCCCAAGCTCATCGCCGATCAGTTCCCCGACTTCTCCACCTTCCAGGTGGGCACCGCCTCGATCTCGCTCGCCTTCCTCGGCGCACTGGTCGGATCGCTGTCCCGGCCGTTCGGCGGCCGCCTCGCCGACCGGTTCGGGGGAGCCGCCGTCACGGTCTGCTCCTTCGCGGCCATGGCCGTGGGCACCGTCTTCGTCATCGCCACCCTGCCGCTGGGCAGCTTCTGGCTCTTCCTGCTCGCGTTCATGTTCCTGTTCGTGGCGTCCGGGATCGGCAACGGCTCCACCTACCGCATGATCCCCACCGTCTTCGCGGCCCGAGCCGGAACCGCCGACGCGCAGAAGACGGGCAGCTCGGTCACGGTGCAGCGCAAGACGGCCGCGGCGCTCGGGCTCATCTCCGCCGTCGGCGCGTACGGCGGGTTCCTGATCCCGCAGGCGCTCGGCATCTCGAAGGCCGCCAACGGCGACTACACTCTCGGGTTCGTGTGCTTCGTGGCGAGCTACATCGTGATGCTCACCCTCACCGCCGTCTTCTACCTGCGCAGGGGCGTGGGCGCCGGCGGGCAGCGCGTATGACGCCGGCCCCGGCCGCAGCCACGCACTGCCCGTACTGCGCGCTGCAGTGCGCGATGACGCTCACCCCGTCCGCGGCCGTGCCCGTCAGGCCGCTCGCCGCGCCATCCGTCACCGCGCCGTCCGTCACCGCGCTGTCCGTCACCGCGCTGTCCGTCACCGCGCTGTCCGTCACCGCGCCGTCCGTCGTCTCCTCGGGCGAGCCGCGCGTCACCGTGAGCGGGCGCGACTTCCCGACGAACCGCGGCGGCCTGTGCAAGAAGGGCTGGACCTCGACGGTGCTGCTCGACTCGCCCGACCGCATCGCCGAGCCGATGAGACGAGGGGCGGATGGCACGTTCTCTCCGGTCTCGTGGGTGGACGCGCTCGACGACATCGCCGAGCGACTCCGCCGGGGCCGCGCCGAACACGGCGCAGACTCGGTCGGGGTCTTCGGCGGCGGCGGCCTCACCAACGAGAAGGCCTACCAGCTCGGCAAGTTCGCGCGCATCGCCCTCGGCACCTCGCGCATCGACTACAACGGCCGGTTCTGCATGTCGTCGGCCGCCGCGGCCGGCAACCGGGCGTTCGGCGTCGACCGCGGGCTGCCCTTCCCCCTCGCCGCCCTCGGGAGCGCCGAGACGATCCTCGTGCTCGGCTCCAACGTCGCCGAGACAATGCCGCCGTTCATCGCTCACCTCGAGAAAGCCCGCGCGAACGGCGGTCTCGTCGTCGTCGACCCGCGTCGCACCGCCACGGTGCGACTCACCGAGAACGGCGGTGGAACCCACTTGCAGCCCACGCCGGGCAGCGACCTCGTGCTGCTGCTCGGTCTCACCCACATCGTCATCGCCGAGAAGCTCGTCGACGAACGGTTCCTGCGCGAGCGCACCGTCGGATTCGACGCACTCGCCCGCAGCGTGGGCGCGTGGTGGCCGCAGCGCGTGCAGTCGGTCACCGGGGTGCCGGTGCACCAGCTGCGCGAGGTCGCCCGACGGCTCGCCTCGGGGCGCGGCAGCTACATCCTCACCGGCCGCGGCGTCGAGCAGCACGTCGACGGCACCGACACGGCGACCGCCGCCATCAACCTCGCGCTGGTGCTCGGCCTTCCGGGCACCCCGCACTCCGGCTACGGCACCCTCACCGGCCAGGGCAACGGGCAGGGCGGGCGGGAGCACGGCCAGAAGGCCGACCAGCTGCCCGGCTACCGCAAGATCGTCGACCCCGCGGCCCGTGCGCACGTCGCGGCCGTGTGGGGAGTCGACCCCGACGACCTGCCCGGCGCGGGACTGCCCGCCGTCGAGCTGCTGAACAGCTTCGGCCAGCCCGGCGGGGTGCGCAGCCTGCTCGTGCACGGTTCCAACGTCGTCGTCTCAGCCCCCAACGTGAACCGCGTGCGCGCCGGGCTCGCCGCCCTCGACCTGCTCGTGGTGTGCGACTTCTTCTTCTCCGAGACCGCGAGCCTCGCCGACTACGTCCTGCCCGTGACCCAGTGGGCCGAGGAGGAAGGCACCATGACGTCGCTCGAGGGGCGCGTCATCCGCCGCCGCAAGGCGCTCGACGCGCCATCCGGAGTCCGCAACGAACTGTGGATCATGCGCGAGCTCGCCCGCCGCCTCGAATCGCCGGGCGTCTTCAGCGAGAGCCCCGCCGAGGTGTTCGACGAGCTCGCGCGGGCGTCGGAGGGCGGGCTCGCCGACTACTCCGGCATCGACTACGCACTGCTCGACAGCGGCGCGCCCGTCTACTGGCCGTACCCGGCCGGGTCGAATGGCACCCCGCGGCTGTTCCAGGCGGCGTTCGCCCACCCCGACGGACTCGCCCGCATCGTGCCCGTCACCCCGCGCCCCGCACCCGAGCCGCTCAACACCCCCGGCTCGCTGACCCTCATCACCGGCCGTCTGCTCGAGCACTACCAGTCGGGAGCGCAGACCAGGCGCGTGCCCGAGCTGAACGACGCGAAGCCGCACGCCCGCGCCGAGCTGCACCCGACGACCGCCGCGTCGCTCGGCGTCGCCGACGGAGACCTCGTCGAGCTCGGCAACAGCCGCGGAAGCGTGCGGGCAATCGCTCTCGTGACGGCGACTATCCGGCCCGACACGGTGTTCCTGCCGTTCCACTTCGCGGGCAGCGAGTGCGCCAACCTGCTCACGCAAGACGCGACCGACCCGATCTCGGGCATGCCGGAGTTCAAGACGACGGCGGTCACCGTGCGCGCCGTGCGTGAGGAGGTGACCGCGTGAGCGTCACACCGCGCATCGTCCTGGTCGGCTACGGGCCCGTCGGCGCCCGCTTCGTCGAAGACCTGCTGCCCGCCGTGCGGCTGGGCGCGGTCGCGCTCACCGTCGTCGGCGCGGAGGACGAGGAGGCCTACAACCGCGTGCTCGTCGCCGAGTTCGCCGTCGGCCGCACCGACCGCTCGGCCATGGAGGTCACCGACACGGCGGCCGCCGTCGACGCGGGTGTGCGGTTCGTGCGCGGCGCCCACGTCACCGGCATCGACCGCGACGCCCGGACGGTCACGCTCGACGACGAGAGCGTGCTCGGCTACGACCGGCTCGTGCTCGCCACCGGGGCCCGGGCGAACGTGCCGACCCTCGACGGCGTCGACGCCGTCGCCCGCGACCTGCGCGCACTGCTGCGCCTCGACCACTCCGAGCAGGGTCGCGACCAGCGCCTGCCCGATGGCGTGACCGTGCTGCGCGACCTCGCCGACGCCCGCACGGTGCGCGCCGCCGTGGAGGGCCGCAGACGCATCGTCGTGCTCGGCGCCGGTGTGCTCGGCCTGGAGATCGCGCTCGCCGCGGCCGAGGAGGGTGCCGAGGTGTGCGTCGTGCACCACGGCGGCCACCCGATGGCGCGCAACCTCGACCGCGGAGGCGGCACCATGCTGGCCCGATCGGTGGTGCGCGCCGGGGTGGCCCTGGTCGCGCACTCCCGCGCCGAGGCCGTCACCTACCGCACCGACGACGAGGGGGAGCGGCACTTCGACGCGCTCGTCTGCGCGGACGGCAAGATCATCGCCGGCGACCTGCTCGTGCTCTCCTGCGGCGTCAGCGCCCGGGCCGAGCTCGCCACCCTCGCGGGGCTCCCGACGTCCGCGGGTGTGCTCGTCGACGACGGGCTGCGGTCGTGGGACGACCCGCACGTCTTCGCGATCGGCGACTGCGCGCACGTCGCCGAGCGTCCCGCCGACTACCTCGCGGGCGCCCGTGTCGCCGGCGGGCCCAGCGGCCTGATCGGCCCGGGCTGGCGTCAGGCCGAGTGGCTCGCGGCGTCGCTGAGCGCGGAGTTCGCGGCATCCGCCCCACCGCCCCCGCTCGCCGCCCCTCGTCCCGCTCTCGTGATGCTCAAGGCGGAGGCCGTCGACGTGGTCTCGGTCGGCGACGTCGAGCTCGAGCCCTGGGACGCCGAACCGTCGACGGTCGACGCCGACGGCGACCGCGTGCCGGGGCGCCAGGTCTCGCAGTGGGTCGACCCGGAGCACGGGCGCTACCTCAAGATGGTGACCCGCGGCGGCGTGCTCGAGGGCATGGTGTGCGTCGGGCTGCCGCGCACCGCGGCCGAGCTCACGCTGCTCTTCGAGCGCGGCAGCGAACTGCCCGCCGACCGCTCGGTGCTGCTGCGCAACGACGGACCGGACTACGCGCCGGCAACCGACTCCGACACCTTCGCTCCCGACGCCACCGTGTGCTGGTGCAACGGCGTCACGGTCGCGCACATCCACGAGTCGGTCGACGCCGGCGACACCACGGTCGCCTGCGTGGGCAAGTCGACGCGCGCCGGAACCGGCTGCGGCGGGTGCAAGGGCCGCATCGGTGAGCTCATCGAGCGCTTTATGGAGACCGAGGCGGCGGAGCTCCCCGTCTAGCCGCGATCGCGCACGTGGCGGTGCCGCGCGCCGCGAGAGTGCACTTGTGCGCCGTTCTGCGCGCGGAAACTGGGGCACAACTGCACTCTCGAGGCAGCCAAGCGACTATGTGGAAAGTACTTGCCAAAGATGAAAGTACTTGCGATGATGTAATCCTACGAAGGGATCACGTCATGGACACCACGCCCACCATCACCGCCACGGAGGCCCGGCTCCTCCTCGACCGGGCCGACCGGCTGAGCCGCTCCGCGCACAACGCGACCCGCTGGCCGTACATCACGTTCATCCTCGCGCTCGGAGTCGCGACGTCGATGGGCACGTTCGCGATGGCGCTGACGACGGGCGACGCGTTCGGCCTCGCGTACTTCGCCACCCTCGCCGTCATGTTCTCGCTCATCATCTTCTTTATGCTGAGCATCCAGGGCCGGTCGGCGTTCTCGCACAGCCGCCGCTGGACGGGGTACATCGCGAGCTGGTTCGTCACCTACGCCGCGGCCATCTCCGTGGTGATCTGGGCGCACGGCGAGGTCGTCCCCGCGGCGATCACGTCGGGCCTCATCCTCGTGGCGGCCTTCGTCAGCGCGGCACGAGAGGCGCGCGCATGACCGCCACCGAGCAGCACCCCCGCCACCGGCTCGACGAGCTTCTGCAGAACCCGGTGCGCTTCTCCATCGTCGCGGCCCTCGACCGCGCGGGCACCCTCGGCTTCAAAGAGGTGCGCGACGCGGTCGAGGTCACCGACTCGGCGCTGAGCAAACAGGTCTCGTCGCTCGAGTCCGCCGGCTACGTCGCGGTGGGCAAGTCGTTCGCGGGAAAGATGCCGCGCACATCTCTCACCCTCACTCGGGAGGGTCGCGCCGCGTGGAAGGCCCACCTCGCCACGCTGCGGGAGATCGCCGGCGAGCCGGGTCGATAGGCGGGCGCGCCTCTCGGCGGAAGCGTCGATAGCCGGACCGCCGACGGCCGGATGCGCCCCGCTCCGGTCGCGCCCTACGCCCAGGGCGGACGCAGCGCGGGCACCCGGTCGCCGGCCGCGACGCCGTCGGGCGGCACGACCAGCACCGTGTCCGCCGCGGCGAGGCCGATGAGCATCGCCGGCGACTGCTTGTCGCACGGGGTCGCGCGCCCGTCTGCCACGGTGGCCGCGACGAGGCGCACGCCGTGGCCGGCGCCGGCGACGGGAACGGACGCCGTCTCGCTGCCGAGTGCGGCGGCCGGCCGGCCGAGCAGCCCGTCGACGAGCGGCATGCCGAGACTGAGGAAGGCGAGCATGCCGGCGGCCGGGTTTCCGGGCAGGCAGAGCACGAGGCGCCCGTCGCCGAGCCGCCCGAGGATCACCGGGTGGCCGGGGCGCATCGCGACGCCGTCCACCAGCACTCTGCCGCCGCACGCGAGCAGAGCGGAACGCGCGTGGTCGGTCGCGCCGCGCGAGCTGCCGCCGGTCACCACGACGAGCTCGCTGTCGTCGGTGCCCAGCGCGCGGATCGTGAGGTCGAGGCTGTCGCCGACGTGGCGCACGCCGGCCGCTCTCAGCCCGAGCGACTCGAGCAGGGCGGGCAGCTGGGGGCCGAAGGCGTCGCGCACGAGCCCCGGGATCGCCACGCCCTCGCCGACGATCTCGTCTCCGAGCACGACGAACCGCACGCGGGGGCGCAGCCTTACGACGACGGCGTCGGTTCCGCCCGCCGCGGCGAGTGCGAGGCGGGCGGGCGTCAGCACGGTGCCCGCGCGCACGAGCAGCGAACCGGCCGCGGCCTCCTCGCCCTCGACGCGGATGTGCGCGCCGTCGACGGGCTGACCGGCGCCTGCATGCCCGGCGACCGAGAGCAGCGGCCCGCGCGCGGTGGCGGTCACGACGCCGTGCTCCGAGCGCAGGACGGCGCGGGTGCCGGGCGGGATCATCGCGCCCGTGGCGATCGGGCGTCCGGTGTGGTCGCCGAGGGTCGCGGCGATGCCCACCGTGCCGGCCGTGATCGCCGGGCCGAGCAGCCAGGGCCCGTCTCCCGCGACGGCCCAGCCGTCCATCGCCGACGACGAGAAGCCGGGCATGTTGCCGCGCGCCACGACGTCGACGGCGAGGGTACGGCCGGCGGATGCCGCGAGGGCGACCTCCTCGACGCCCGACCCGACCCGGCCGCCGGCCGCGTGCGCGATGGTGCGGGCCTGGAACCAGTCGGCGTCGACGAGCGGGGGAGCGGCGGCCGCCGCCAGATCAGCGTGCGTCGCCGGGGAGCGCCTCGGCGAGTGCCGTGAGCCGGTCGATGGCGTTCGCGATGTCGGCATCAGATCCGCCCGCCCGTCCGGCCGCGTACCCGGCGAGGAAGGTCGTGAGCGGGGCCGCCGGCCGCGTCACCCCGTGTGCCGCCACCCTGGCCAGGTCGAGCAGAGCCGTCACGTCGAGGGTCACCTCCGGCGGGATGTCCAGCTCGGCGCGTGCCGATTCGATCCAGCGAAGCATCCGGTCGGCCTCGTCGCTCACAAGCACGCTCCCTCGTTCGTTCCGCACTGCCGTGCCAGAGTATCGCAGCGCCCGGGCGCCGGTGAGCGGCCCGCAATGCGCCCGAAACCGGGGGTAACAGCGCCGCAACCTCACGCGGGTAGCCTGCGGAGCACGCTTGAACACGGGAGACGGAGACACGCATGGAGTTCGACGCGATCGTGCTCGCCGGAGGCCGGTCGAGCCGCATGGGCTCGGCGAAGTCGGCGCTCCTGTTCGAGGGCCGCCCGCTCGTCGAGCTGGCGGTGGAGGCCGCGCGCGATGCCCGCACCGTCGTCGTGGTGGGGCCGGACGAGCTCGCCCCGGCCGGCGTGCTGACCGCGCGGGAGAGCCCGGCGCTGGGCGGACCGGCCGCCGCGCTGGTCGCCGGGGTGGACACGCTCGCCAGGCTCGTCGACGGGCCCGCCGCGTGGCTGCTCGTGCTCGCCTGCGACCTGCCGCGCGTCGGCGAGGCGGTGCGGGCGCTGCTCGCGGAGGCGCCGCCGCACACGGACGGGGCGTGCGAGGCGGTGGTGGCCGTGGATGACTCGGGTCGACGCCAACCCCTGCTGGCGGTGTACCGCACCGACGCCCTCGTGCGCGCCGCGGCATCCGCCCGGTCGAGCGGGGACCTCGCCGGCCTGCCGTTGCGACGGCTCGTCGGCGGACTCCACACCGTGGAGGTCGCGGTCGACGACGCGCTGTGCGCCGACGTCGACACACCGGAGCAGGCGCGGTCGTTCGGCATCGACGTTCCGCGGGCGGCGGGCGCGGCGCTCATCTAGACGTCGAGCCTGTAGCCGCGTTTGACCACGGTGGCGATGAGCCCCGGCGTGCCGAGCGACCTGCGCAGGCGGCTGAGGGCGACCTCCATGGCGTGGTCATCCTGGATGCCGGGCAGTGCGCGGGCGAGCTCGGTGCGTGACAGCACCGCGCCGGGGGCGGCGACCAGCTGGCGCAGCAGCGCGAGCGACGTGGGCGGCAGCAGGGCGCGCACCCCGTGGATCTCGACGAGCTGGCCGCGCAGCGTGAGCTCGCCGTGACGGGTCGGCACGCGGCGCACCCGCTCGGTCTCGAGGTACTCGCAGACGAGCCGGATGAGCGCTCCCATGCGGTACCGCTCGGGCTGGATCGGCCGCACCCCGAGGGCGAGCAGCGGGGCGGCCGTCACGGGGCCGACCGCGGCGGCGAGCACGTCGGTCTGCAGCGCGTCGACGAGGTCGTCGAGCAGGCCCAGCGCCTCCGCCGCGATGAACAGGGCGTCGACCGAGGGCGCGCTCGTGAAGGTGAGGGCGTCGATCTGCCGGGCGCAGGTTGCCTCGAGCAGCCGCTTCACCCGGTCGTTGTCTGCGCCGACCATCGCCCAGCGGTAGGGGGCGACGGTGAGCACCGTGTGCTGCTCGCGCAGCCGGTCGAGCTGCTCCTCATCGGTGTAGCCGTGCACCTGCACCGCCACCGTCAGCCCGGGCTCGAGCTCGTCGAGCGCCTTGGTCACGAGCGACGCCGTAGTCTCCACCTCGCTCATGCCCGTGTCGTTGAGGCCGGCGGCGCGGATGCCGCCGCGCGCCTTCGGGCCGCGCACGAGGATGCGCGAGGCAGACAGCGATTCGGTCAGCGCGTCGCCGATTCCGGCGGCGTCGGCGACCTCGAACCAGCGGCGGATGCCGTAGCCGGTCGAGGCGAGCAGCACGTCGGGGCGGCGGGCGATGATCTCGCGGGTGTCGGCGATGATCGGGTCGTCCTCCTGCGCGTTGGTGATGCGCAGGGTGGGTGCGTGCAGCACCGTGGCCCCGCGGCGCTCGAACGCGTCGATGAGGTCTTCCGAGCGCCGGTCGGAGGTGACTCCGATGCGGAAGCCTTCGAGCTGGTCGGGGCGGAACCCGGCGACGCGCGGTTCTTCGGTGCTCGCTGCGACGCGGGCGTCGTCGGCGCTCGCTGCGACGCGGGCGTCGTCGGTGTCGCTCATGCGAGGTCCGCCAGGGCTTCGGCGCGGGCGAGGAGCACGGATGCCTCGGCGTCTCCGTCGAACGCCAGTCGCACTACCTCGCCGATCACGAGCACGGCGGGGGAGCTGACCTTCGCGGCCGCCGCGTCGAACACGATCGACGCCAGGGTGCCGACGGTGGTGGTCTGGGTGGCGCTGAACCCGCGTTCGATGATCGCGACCGGCAGCCGTGCGTCGGCGCCGAAACGCACGAGGCCCTGCGTGATGCTCGGCAGTGTTCCGATCCCCATCAGCACGACGATGGTTCCGCCGAGGCCGGCGAGGTGCTCGAGCTCGGTGTCGGAGAGGGGTGCGTGGCCGGAGACGACGGTGAACAGCCGGGTCATGCCGCGGTGCGTGAGCGGGATCCCGGCGGCGGCGGGCACGGCGATGGCGCTGGTGACGCCGGGGATGACGGTGACGGGCACGCCGGCAGCGTGGCAGGCGAGAACCTCCTCGCTGCCCCGGCCGAACACGTAGGGGTCGCCTCCCTTGAGACGCACCACGTTCGCGCCGGAGAGCGCGTGCCGCACGATGAGCGCCTCGATCTCCTTCTGGCTCACCGGGTGGTGACCGGGCGTCTTGCCGACGTCGATCAGCAGGGCGCCGGGCGCGAGCGTGGTCAGGGAGCCGTGCGGCGCGAGCCGGTCGAACAGCACGACGTCGGCGCGCTCGAGCGCCCGAGCACCGGCGACCGTGAGCAGCTCGTCACTGCCAGGCCCGCCGCCGACGAGAGTGACCTCGCCGACCGCGCCCGAACGGTCGCCACCGAGAACCCCGGTGCCAGCCTGCTCGCTCATTACATGTTCCCTCTCACAGGGATCGTCGGTCCCGCTACGAACACCGTAGCCGGGTTGGCCAATTCTGCCTCAGTGGGAGGCCGGGTCTGCCCGCGTTCTGCAACGCGGGGTAATCCGACGTCGGGCGAGTCCGGCGCGTTGACGAAGCTGCGGAACCGGCGCAGCCGCTCCGGGTCGCGCAGCGTCGCCGCCCACTCGTCCTCGTAGTTGTCGACGTGCAGGGCCATCGCGGCCTCGAGGTCGTCGGCGAGGCCGAGCGAGTCGTCGATCACGACCTCGCGCACGTGGTCGATGCCGCCGGGAAGCTCCTCCATCCACCGCGCGGTGCGCTGCATGCGGTCGGCGGTGCGGATGTAGTACATCATGTACCGGTCGATGTACTTGATGAGGGTGGCGTCGTCGAGGTCGGAGGCGAGCAGCTGCCCGTGCGCGGGCTGGAAGCCGCCGTTGCCGCCGACGTACATGTTCCAGCCGAGCTCCGTTGCGATGACTCCCACGTCTTTGCCGCGGGCCTCGGCGCACTCCCTGGCGCAGCCGGAGACGCCGAACTTGAACTTGTGCGGGGCCCGCAGCCCCCGGTAGCGCAGCTCGAGGCCGATGGCCATCGCCACCGAGTCCTGCACCCCGAAGCGGCACCAGGTGGAGCCCACGCAGCTCTTCACGTTGCGCAGCGCCTTGCCGTAGGCCTGTCCCGACTCGAAGCCGGCGTCGACGAGCACGCGCCAGATGTCGGGCAGCTGGTCGAGGCGCGCGCCGAACAGGTCGATGCGCTGGCCGCCGGTGATCTTCGTGTACAGCCCGTAGTCGATGGCGACCTGCGCGATCACGGCCAGCTTCTGCGGGGTGACCTCACCGCCGGGGATGCGCGGCACGACCGAGTAGCTGCCGTCCTTCTGCATGTTGGCGAGGGCGCGGTCGTTGGTGTCCTGCAGGCCGCCGCGGCCGCCGTCGAGGATGTAGGCGCCGCGCTGGCTGGCGAGGATGGATGCCACGGCGGGCTTGCAGATATCGCAGCCGCGACCGGCGCCGAGCCGCGCGACGATCTCGTCGAAGGTGGTCAGCTCGAGCACCCGCACCGACTCGAACAGCTCCTGGCGGCTGATCGGGAAGTGCTCGCACATCGCACGCGACATCTCGATGCCCGACTTCGCCAGCTCGCTGCCGAGCAGCTTCTTCACGAGCGGCACGCACGAGCCGCACTGGGTGCCGGCCCGCGAGCAGGTCTTCAGTGTGCCGAGGTCGGTGCACGCCTCGCCGTGGTCGCCGCGCACCGCCGCGCGCACAGCTCCCGCGTCGACGTTGTTGCACGAGCAGACCAGCGCGTCGTCGGGCAGGTCGTCACCCTCGGGAGCCCCGCCGCCGAGGCCCGACAGGTAGGCGCCCGGCTCGCCCGACAGCTCGCGACCGAGCATCGGGCGCAGCGACGCGTAGGGCTCCGCGTCGCCGACGAAGATGCCGCCGAGCAGCGTTCGCGCGTCGGCCGACATCACGAGCTTCTGGTACAGGCCGCGGGCGGGGTCGGCGTAGACGATCTCGAGCGCGCCGTCCTGCTCGCCGCGGGCGTCGCCGAAGCTCGCCACGTCGACGCCCGAGAGCTTCAGCTTCGTCGCGTCATCCACCGTCGTGAACTCGGCGGCGCCGCCCAGCAGACGGTCGGCGACCACCTCGGCCATGGCGTTGGCCGGGGCGACGAGCCCGGTGCAGCGGCCGTCGAAGTTCGCGACCTCGCCGATCGCCCAGATGCTCTCGTGCGAGCTGCGGCAGTCGGTTCCGATGATCACCCCGCCGCGCTCGCCGACGGTCACGCCGGCGTCGCGGGCGAGCTCGTCGCGCGCCGCGATTCCGATCGAGAAGATGACCATGTCGACGTCGATCCGCTGCCCGTTGGTGAACTTGACGCCGCTGACGACGCCGTCGGTCTCCTCGATCAGGCGCGGACGAGTGCCGAGGTGCAGGGCGATTCCCTGCCCGGTGATCAGCCGGCCGAGCGCCTGACCGGCGCCCTCGTCGAGCTGGGCCGACATGAGCCATCCGCCGGAGTGCACGACCGCCGTCTCCGCTCCGAGCTTCTGCAGCCCGCCGGCAGCCTCGAGCCCGAGCAGGCCGCCGCCGGCGACGAGCACGCGCGCAGGACGGCCGAGCAGGGCGGAGAGCCTCACGACCTCGCCGGTGAAGAAGTCGACGTCGTCGATGGTGCGGTACACCCGCGACAGGTGGGCGCCCGGGATGTCGGGCACGGGGGCGCTCGAGCCGGTGGCGAGCACGAGCTCGTCGTAGCGCAGCACGGACCCGTGCTCGGTGGTGACGGTCTTGGCCGCGGGGTCGATCGCGGTGGCGCGCTCGCCGGTGCGCAGCGCGACGTGGTCGGCGTCCCAGTGCGAGCTGGGCTGCAGCGTCAGGTCTTCGGCACCGGCGAGCCGGCGGCTGAGCGCGACGCGGTCGTAGGGGAGGTGCACCTCCTCGGCGACGACGGTCACCCGAACCGAGTGCCCGGTGTCGCGGGAGGAGATCGCGTCGACGAAGCGGTGGGCGGCCGGACCGCCGCCGACCACGACGATCTCGCGCGGGCGAACGGAGTCAGTCTGGCTCATGGGCTGGTTCCTTACGGATCGACGGGTCGCGCATTCGGTTCGGCCAGCCTAGGAAGCGGCGGTTTCGCGCCGGTTGCCCGCGTGTATCCCCGGAGTCACAAAGCCCGCACACCCAGAAGCGGCGATTGTGAGGCAGGTTTCATGCCGACGAAACACGGGGTGACTGAAACGAAACATGCGCCGCCTACCGTTGAGCGTGTTCCGGCAGAGAAGGGCAGCGCAATGACACTCACCACCGCCGCATCAACGAGCACCGCCGCATCCGCGGGCACCGCCGTTTGGGAGAAGGCCTGCGCCGTCGACGAGCTCGAGCCGTCGTGGGGCGAGGCGCTGCTGCTGCGCATGAAGCAGATCGCCCTGTTCGTGATCTCCCCGCAGGAGATCTATGCCGTCAACCACCAGGACCCCGCGACCGACGCCTACGTGATGGCCCGCGGCATCGTCGGCTCGAAGGCCGTCGCCGACGAGCACCGCCCCACCGTGGCATCCCCGCTGCTCAAGCAGGTCTACGACCTCGGCACGGGGGAGTGCTTCACCGACCCCAGCCTCTTTCTGAAGACGTACCGCACCCGCGTGGTCGGCGGCTTCATCGAGGTCGAGATCGAGGATGTCGCGTGACGATGCTCCTCGACCCCCGCGTCGCCGACCCCGCCCCGGCCCCCGCTGAGCCGCGGCACACCGCCCAGCCGGCCCTAGTTGCCATCTCGCACGGCACCTCGTCGCCCGTGGGCCAGCGGGCCGTCGCGTCGCTCGTCGCCGCCGTGGCGGGGGCGCGCGGCGACCTGACCGTCAGCGGCGGCTTCGTCGACGTGCAGCAGCCCGACGTGGAGGCGACCCTCGACTCGCTCGACCACGCGGTACCGGCGGTCGTCGTGCCGCTGCTGCTCTCGGCCGGGTACCACGTGCATGTCGACCTGCGCGACGAGCTCGCCGTCGCCCCGCGCCCGACGGCGCTCGCCGCGGCACTCGGACCCGACGACCGCCTCGTCGCCGTCCTGAGCCGCCGCCTGCTCGAGGCGGGGCTCAAACCGGACGACGGCGTGGTGCTCGCCTGCGCTGGATCGAGCGACGCCCGCGCCGTGGCCGACTGCCACGACATGGGTGCGCGCCTCTCGGCCGCGCTCGGCCGCGCCGTGCGGGTGGGATTCATCTCTGCGGCAGAGCCGCGACTGGCCGACGCCGTCGAGCTCGAGCGCGAGTCATCCGCCAGGGTCGTGGTGAGCACCTACCTGCTCGCGCCCGGTTACTTCACCGACCTCGCCCACGCGACGACCGCGGATGCCGCGACCGCTCCGCTGCTCGCGGCAGGCGAGTCGCCCCCGGCCGAACTGGTCGAGCTGGTCGTCGACCGCTACCGGGCGGGTTCGTCCGGCTTCTGAGTCGCGTCTACGCTGTACAGGTGCGCATCGACATCATCAGCATCTTTCCGGAATTCTTCGGGGTGCTCGATATCTCCCTCCTCGGCAAGGCCCGGGAGCGCGGCATCATCGACCTCGGCGTGCACAACCTGCGCGACTTCACCCACGACCGCCACCGCACCGTCGACGACACGCCCTACGGCGGCGGCGCCGGAATGGTGATGAAGCCCGAGCCGTGGGGCGAGGCCTTCGACCAGGTTCTGCAGGACGAATCATCCGTCGTGATCTTCCCCTCGCCCGCGGGCGAGCGTTTCACCCAGGCGACAGCGCGCGAGCTCGCGCTCGAGCCGCACCTGGTCTTCGGCTGCGGCCGCTACGAGGGCATCGACCAGCGAGTCATCGCCCACACCGCCACGCGCGCCCGGGTGCGCGAGGTCAGCCTCGGCGACTACGTGCTCAACGGGGGAGAGGTCGCCGTGATGGCGATGATCGAGGCCATTGGGCGACTCGTTCCCGGCGTCGTCGGCAACCCGGAGTCGCTCACCGAGGAGAGCCACGAAGACGGCCTGCTCGAATACCCGAGCTATACGAAGCCCGCCGTCTGGCGCGACCTCGAGGTGCCTCCCGTGCTGCTCAGCGGCAACCACGGTGCGATCGCCGCGTGGCGCCACGAGCAGCAGCTCGAGCGCACGCGCCGTGTGCGGCCCGACCTGCTGCAGCCTTAGGAGCGCGCCGTCAACACCCGCGGGCCGTCGGCCGTGATCGCGACCGTGTGCTCCGCGTGCGCGGCGCGCGAGCCGTCGGCGCTGCGCAGGGTCCAGCCGTCTTTGTCGGTGTAGATCTTCGAGGTGCCGAGCATCAGCCACGGCTCGATGGCGAAGACCAGACCTTCGCGCAGCGGGAAGCCGCGGCCGGCCTTGCCGTCGTTGGGCACGTGCAGGTCGCCGTGCATCGTGCGGCCGACGCTGTGTCCGCCGAAGTCGAGGTTCACGCCGTAGCCGTCGGCGTGCGCGACGGCGCCGATCGCCGCCGAGACGTCGCCCATGCGTCCGCCGGGCTGGGCGGCGGCGATGCCGGCCTCGAGCGCGCGTTCGACCGTGTCGATGAGGGCGAGATCCTCGTCGCGCGGGGTGCCGACGACGATCGTGATGGCCGAGTCGCAGACCCAGCCGTCGACGGAGGCCGCGAAGTCGAGACTGACCACGTCGCCGTCACGCAGCACATAGTCGAACGGCAGCCCGTGCAGGGCAGCGTCGTTGACCGACGTGCACAGCACCTTGCCGAACGGGGACGCCCCGAACGACGGGTGGTAGTCGATGTAGCAGCTCTCCGCCTTGCGCTTGCGGATCATGCCGTGCGCGAGCTTGTCGAGTGTGAGCAGGTTGACGCCGACGGCGGATGCTGCGGCCGTCGCCTTGAGCACGCTGGCGACGAACTCGCCGGCCGCCGCCATCTGGTCGATTTCGGCCGGGGTTCGCAGTTCGATCATGGTCGTCCCAGCTTAGGCGCGGCCGTGCGCCGCCGCTGTCACTCGGCGGGAACGGCGGAGTTGAAGGGCTCGAGCACCTCGCGCACGACGATGCGCGCCTTCGCGAGGTAGCGCTCGTCTCCGTTGCGGTCGACACGGAAGGCGCGCTGCATGAGGGCCGTAGCGATCTCGATCGCCACGTCGAGGTCGAGGGCGAATTCGTCGGTCAGCGGAACCTCATACTGCGCCCCGAGGTACTGGAGCACCCGGTTCGACAGTTCGCTGTTCGCATTGATCTGGCTGTCGATGAAGCGTTCGTCGATGACGCCCCCGAAGTGCAGGGCGCGGAAGCCCGGTTCGGAGCGCGAGAGCTGGGCGTAGACGTCGAGGACATTGTCGAGCTCCTCGATCCAGCCGGCGGGGTTCTTCTCGCCGCCGACGAAGGCGGCCGCGAGGAAGCGTTCGAGGTTGCGGGCGGCGAGGGAGCGCAGGAGCGATTGGATGTTCGGGAAGTAGCGGTAGACCACGCCGACCGAGGAGCGTGATCTCGCAGCCACGTCGCTCGTCGTGAGACCGTCGATGCCCTTCTCGTCGATGAGAGAGGCCGCCGTGTCGAGGAGGAGCGTGATCCGCTCGCTGCTGCGCTGCTGGACGGGTTCGGTTCGCACGTTCGCAGGGCTCGGTGAGATTGCCGGCTGGTCAGTCATTGCTACAAATACCCCGTATTCGTTGTCAGCTCGCTACGGCTACCCTTAAGGATGCTTCTCCGCCGCGCGCTCTTCTATTGGCAGTTTATCTCAGCCTTTTTGCTGCCCTCCTGGGTGCTCATAGGCCGTGGCATCATCCGCGCCGGCGAGGGATGGGACTTCGTGCTCTACCTGGTGCTGTGTCCCATACTCTGCGTGGCGATGCTCGCCGTTGCCGGACTCACGGTGGCGCGTAAGCAGGTCAGGTCGACGCGGGCGGTGTCGTGGTTAGACGCGGGTGTCTTGGCAGTGTGGCACATATCCATAATCCTTTACGGATTTGTTGCCTCATCTGCCCTTTCCGGGGTGATCGTGGTGGTGGCAATTATCGCGTTCTGGGTGGCGGCGTGGCAGCTCTTCACCGAGACGCGCACGCGGGTGAAGAACGCCTTCTCGCTCGACCCGATCGACGCCGGCACCTACAACGCGAAGACCTACGACCCGGCCACGGACGCGGGGCGGGTCATCATCATCAATCCCGACGGCTCGAAAGAAGAGCTGCCAGACCGCTGAGCGGGCCGCGGTCAGGGGCGAATCGGTGGCAGGCGCACCCCCGGATGTGTCATCATTGATCTTTGTGCTTCCGCACGTTTCTGCCACAGGGGAATCGTGATCACGTGAAGTGCGCCTCCTTACTTCAAGAATGAGTCAAAACGTGATCGACCTGTGGCGGTCGCAAGAGAGTGAATACCATGCATATTCTCGACGCCGTTGATGCGGCATCCCTCAAGGACAACATCCCGGAGTTCCGCGCCGGCGACACCGTCAAGGTCCACGTGAACATCATCGAAGGCACGCGCGCCCGCATCCAGGTCTTCCAGGGTGTCGTCATCGGCCGCTCCGGCGAGGGTGTCCGCGAGACGTTCTGCGTTCGCAAGGTCAGCTTCCAGGTCGGCGTCGAGCGCACGTTCCCCGTGCACTCGCCGGTCATCGACCACATCGAGGTCGTCACCCGCGGTGACGTTCGTCGCGCGAAGCTGTACTACCTGCGCAACCTGCGTGGCAAGAAGGCGAAGATCAAGGAAAAGCGCGACTAGTCACGCCCGCTTTTAGTCTTTCCCGAGCTCCCTGCCGAATACACTTGGCAGGGAGCTCAGGGGTTTAATGACAAGCGAATTACAGCCGGCGGCAGGTACGCACGCCGAGACTGACGGTCAGTCGACGACGCGGAAGCCTCGGCTGACCGAGAGGCAGCGCAAGGCGCGGGGCGTCAAGCTCTTCCTCCGCGACATCCTGCTCATCTTCGTCGCGGCCCTGCTGATCTCGTTCCTCATCAAGACGTTCCTGATTCGCTCGTTCTACATCCCCTCCGAGTCGATGATGGACACCCTGCACGTCGACGACCGCATCATCGTCAACCTGCTCGAGCCGGAGCTCATGCCGATCTCCCACGGCGACGTCGTGGTGTTCACCGACCCGGGCAACTGGCTTCCCGGCGGCGACGAGCCCGACACCCGCAACCCGGTGGCCGTGGCCGTCGACGAGGTGCTCGGATTCGTCGGTCTCAGCGCTCCCGACAGCGACGACCACCTCATCAAGCGCGTCATCGGCCTGCCGGGCGACGTCGTCGTCTGCTGCAACGACTTCGGCCAACTCACCGTCAACGGCATCCCGCTCGAGGAGCCGTACACCGAGCTCGGCGGTCGCTCCAAGGCCACGGAGAAGGAGTTCACGGTGACGGTGCCCGAGGGCTCGCTGTGGGTCATGGGCGACAACCGCTACAACTCCGCCGACTCCTCGTACCACTACTCCGGAGACCCGGACGCCCCGGGCACCGCGTTCGTGCCGATCGACAACGTGGTCGGCCGTGCGGTGCTGGTGACCTGGCCGCTCGACCGCTGGGCGACACTCGACAACTACCCCCTCGTCTTCCGTGGGGTCGACTCGGCGGGCGACTGACGTGGTCGTGATGGATCCCACCCTCGAGGTCGAGACGGCGATGCACGCGGGAGGCGCGCGCTACGTCATCGGCATCGACGAGGTCGGTCGCGGCGCGATCGCCGGCCCCGTGGCCGTCGGCCTCTGCCTCGTCGACGCCGAGGTCGGCGTGCACCCGGAGGGTCTGCGCGACTCGAAGATGCTCAGCGAGAAGCGACGCGTCGCCCTGGCGCCGCTCACCACCGGCTGGGCGCGCTACACGGCGGTCGGTCTCGCCTCGGCCGAGGAGGTCGACTCGATCGGCATCGTCGCGGCCCTCGGGCTCGCGGCCAAGCGCGGACTCGTCGCGATGCACGAGGCGGGCGCGCGGGTCGGGGACAGCGTGATCCTCCTCGACGGCTCGCACGACTGGCTCAACCCGGCGCTCGCCACCCCGCTGCGGGTGCAGACCCGTGTCAAGGCCGACCGTGACTGCGCGTCTGTGGCCGGGGCGTCCGTCGTCGCCAAGGTGCACCGCGACAACCTCATGATCGCCGCCGACACGCGACTGCCCGGCTACGGCTGGTCGGGCAACAAGGGTTACGGCTCTGCCGAGCACTTCGCCGCCATCGATCAACTCGGCGCAACCGAGCTGCATCGGCGCACGTGGCTCAAGGTAACGGCTTAGGATTGTCAGACGATGGACGAAGACGAGTTCGAAGACTATGACCGCGAGGTCGAGCTGGCCCTGTACCGCGAGTACCGCGATGTGGTCGGCCAGTTCCGCTATGTCGTGGAGACCGAGCGACGCTTCTACCTCGCGAACGAGGTCGAGCTCGTGCGCCAGGACACCGAGCACGACTTCTACTTCGAGCTGACGATGAACGACGTCTGGGTGTGGGACGTCTACCGCTCCGACCGTTTCGTCAAGAGCGTGCGCGTGCTCACCTTCAAGGACGTCAATGTGGAGGAGCTCAGCTCGAAGGAGCTCGAACTCCCGAAGGAGCTCGCCCTCGACGAGTAGCCCTCGCCCTCTTCGCCCGGATGCCGCAACGGCATCCGGGCATTTTTTTGTCCGCGGTCTTGCGTTGCGATAGATACCGATATATCGTTAACCTATCGTCGAACAATCGTTCGGCGTTCAACGAAAGGACGGAACCGCCATGAACAGCGAATTCCACACCACCCACGAACACCAGCATCACGACCGGGGTCCGCGCCGCGGTCACGGCTTCGGATCGGGCGCCCGCGCCTTCGCCGCAGCAGCGCCCGGATTCGGCCCGGGCTTCGGAGGCTTCGGCCCCCGCGGCTTTATGCCGCCCGGCCCGCAGCGCAAGCGCCGCGGCGACGTGCGCTCCGCGATCATCTCGCTCCTGAGCGACAAGCCGTTCAACGGCTACGGTCTCATCAAGGAGATCGCCGAGCGCTCCGGCGGAACCTGGAACCCGAGCCCCGGCTCGGTCTACCCCACCCTGCAGCAGCTCGTCGACGAGGAGCTCATCGAGGGCGTGGGTGAGGGACGCCGCACCGAGTTCCAGCTCACCGACGAGGGCCGGGCCTATGTCGCCGAGCACACCGAGGAGCTCGATCGCGTCTGGGCGAGCGTCACAGAACGCACCGACGCCGACGCCGGCCTGCACGAGAGCGTCGCGAAGTTGATGGGCGTGGTGCACCAGTTCCGGTTCGCCGCGACCGACGAGCAGCGCGCCAAGGCCGTCACCCAGCTCGACGAGGCGCGACGCGCCCTCTACGGCATCCTCGCCGACTAGCACTATGGCTTCCGGTGACCGGGGGAGCAGCGCCTAACATGGGCGTTGCTCCCCTTTTCCGTCCCGAAACCCGACTCCGCAGAGGACCCCGCGTGCTGCTCACCCCCGCGAACATCGCCGCCACCCTCGAGCCGGCGACGCTCGAGGCGTCGGGTGGGGCATCGGCGGCGCTCGAGAACTTCCGCGCGGAGTTCACCGCCGACGACTCGGTCTTCGCCGCGTCGTTCGCCCGGGCAGAGGGACAGGCCAGCGCGGCCCTCGCCGGCTTCGTGGCGGATGCGCGGGAGACGGGACTGGCCGGCCTCGGCCTCGCGGCCGCCGGTGACGCGCGGTACGCGGCATCCGTTCTCTCCGCCACCCGGCATGCTCTCGTATCGCCGCACGACGTCGTCGGCGTCCACGAGATCATCGACCCCGGCGGCGACATTCCCGCCGAGCTGCCCGACGTCGCGCAGTCGATGCTCGTGCCCGTCGCCCTCGGCCACGCCTGGCTCGTCGCGAGCCGGCCGTTCTTCCTCGGCAACGGCCGCACCGCTCGGGCGATCCTCGCCGCACAGCTGAGCGGGCCGGTCGTGCCCTTTCCGATCTCCGGCGGGCTGCTCGCCGACGAAGACGCGTACCGCGCGGCGATCGACGCCTACTCCGCCGGCGACGCCAACCCGATCGTGCTGGTGCTCGCCCGGGCGGTCGAGTCGGCCGTCGACAACGCCCGCGACCTCGCCACCGCGCTCGCGATCACCCGCGACGAATGGTCGACCGCCATGATCGGTGTGCGCTCGCACGCCAGCTCACGCGACCTCGTAGACGTCGTGTTCGAGCATCCGGTGATCGACGCGAAGCTGACGGTGCCGGCGCTCGGAGTCACGCTCGCCGCCGCGTACACGGCCATCGAGACGCTCGTGGAACGCGGCATCCTCGTGTCCCGTGGCCCGGAACGCCGCAACCGCGCATGGCTCGCCCCGGGCATCCTCGATGCGGTCGACGCCTTCGTCGGGCGCGCGCGCCCCTAGCGCGGCCCTCAGAACAGAGGGGCAAGGTTTCGACCTTGCGGGCTGGTTTCAGCGTCGATTCATTGCCCCGCAGCACGGGCGGCTCTGGGTGCCGGAGCCGAGGGGCAAGGTTTCGACCTTGCGGGCTGGTTTCAGCGTCGATTCTTTGCCCCGCAGCTCGGGCGGCTCTGGGTGCCGGAGCCGAGGGGCAAGGTTTCGACCTTGTGGGCTGGTTTCAGCGTCGATTCATTGCCCCGCAGCTCGGGCGTATGCGTGCGCTTGAGCCGAGGGGCAAGGTTTCGACCTTCAGGGCGTGCTTCAGCATCGAAAGATTGCCCCGCAGCTCGGGCAACTCGACCAGCGATCGCCCGCCCCTAGTCCTTGTTGTGCGCCGCGACGAGCATGTCGCGCACCTTGCGGCGCTCGACCTTGCCGACGAGCGAGCGCGGCAGCTCGTCGAGCACCACGATCGACTTCGGCACCTTGTAGGCGGTGAGCCTGGTGCGGGCGTAGTCACGCAGCGCGTCGGTGTCGACGGTGGCTCCCTCGCGGGCGACGACGGCGGCCGACACGTCTTCCGTGCCCGACGACCGGCGCACTCCGACGACGGCCGCACCCGCGACATCCGGGTGCGACATGAGCACCTCTTCGACCTCCGATGGAGACACGTTGAAGCCACCCGTGATGATCAGCTCCTTGATGCGGTCGATCACGGTGATGTAGCCGTCGGGGGAGATGGTGACGATGTCGCCGGTGCGCAGCCAGCCGCCCGGCAACAGGGTCTGCGCCGTCTCGTCGGCGCGGTTCCAGTAGCCCTGGAACACCTGCGGTCCGCGCAGCAGCAGCTCGCCCGACTCGCCCTCGTGGCGGTCGTCGGACGGGTTCTCCGGGTCGACGATGCGGATCTCGGTGCTCGGGAACGGCACGCCCACGGTTCCCGGTCGCCGGCTCGGGCCCATCGGGTTGCCGACGGCGAGCGGACTGGTCTCGGTCATGCCGTAGCCCTCGACCAGGAGGCCGCCGCTGGCCTCCTCCCAGCGTTCGACGGTGGCGACGGGCAGGCTCATCGCGCCGGAGATGGCGAAGCGGATGCGCGAGAGCCCCGCTCGGCGGCGCTTCGAGACGCGGGTGAGCGCGTCGTAGATGGGCGGCACGGCGGGCAGGAACGTGGGGGGCGACTTGCGTGCCGCGTCGAGCACCATGTCGACGTCGAACTTCGGGAACAGCACGAGCTTCGCGCCGATGCTCATCGCCACGGTCAGGCACAGCGTGAGGCCGTAGGCGTGGAACAGCGGCAGCACGCCGTAGAAGGTCTCCTTGCCGAGCCGGAGTCCGGGAACCCAGGCCTGGCCCTGGCTGGCGTTGGCACGCAGGTTGCCGTGGGTGAGGATGGCGCCCTTCGGCGTGCCCGTGGTGCCGCTCGTGTACTGCAGCACGGCGACGTCGTCGACGGTCGGCCGGGGGTACTTGCGCAGGATGCGCGGGGAGTCGAGCAGCTTCTCCCAGGTGAAGACGCGGCGGGCCGAGGGCGTGGCGGTCATGCTCGCTCGGGTGGCGCGCGCCTTGGCGATGGGGAGCCGCAGCGCGACGCGCTTGCCGAACGGCAGGGCGGCGGTCATGTCGACTGAGACGATGCGGTCGAGCGGCACGTCGCCGGGGAAGGCCGACACGACGTCGTGCACCTTGTCCCAGACGATCGCGACGCGGGCGCCGTGGTCTTCGAACTGGTGACGCAGCTCGCGCGCCGTGTAGAGCGGGTTGTGCTCGATCACGATGGCGCCGAGGCGCAGCACCGCGTAGAACGCGGCGACGTGCTGGGGGCAGTTCGGCAGCACGATGGCGACGCGGTCGCCCTTCTTCACGCCGAGGCGGCGCAAGCCCTCTGCCGCGCGCGACACCTGCTCGGCGAGGTCGTCGTAGCTGGTCTCCGCGCCGAAGAACTCCAGGGCGGTGCGCTTGCCATAGCGCTTCACCGAGGCGTCCAGCATGTCGACGAGCGACTCTGACGTCGGCTCGATGTCGTGCGGCACGCCGGGGGCGTAGGCAGACAGCCACGGGCGATTCTCGAATACGTTCACGGCGTCCTCCCCTAGAGCGAAACTCCAGTATCCGTCACAAAGCTGGGTGCACGAACCTCTCCTCCACCTGTGTTAGGGATGCGGCGGAGTGCACCGATCGCCCGGCGCCGCACCGCGCACACCGTCGGCCGCGGCATCCTCGACTCGGAGGTGGTCATGGCCGCGAAAGACGAGCTCGGCAGGAGGGGCGAAGACCTCGCCGCCGACTTCCTCGCCGCGGGCGGGATGCAGCTGGTCGAACGCAACTGGCGGTGCTCGCAGGGCGAGATCGACCTGGTGGTGCGCGACGGCGACGAGCTCGTCTTCGTCGAGGTGAAGACGCGGTCGTCGCTGGGCTTCGGGCATCCGCTCGAGGCGATCACCGTGCAGAAGCTGGCGCGGCTGCGACGGCTGGCGGCGGCGTGGTGCGCGGCGCACCCCGGACCGCACGGCCTCGTGCGCATCGACGCGGTCGCGGTCGTGGCGCCGGCGTTCGGCGCGGTCGCGATCGAGCACCTGAAGAGGGTGTTCTGATGCGGCATCCGGGGGTGCGCTGATGCCGATCGGCCGCACCCACGCCGTGTCCCTGCTCGGCCTGCGTGGGGCCATCGTCGAGATCGAGGCCGACATCTCGGCGAACCTGCCGAGCTTCGTGCTCATCGGGCTTCCGGATGCCGCCCTCGGCGAGGCCAAAGACAGGGTTCGCGCGGCCGCGACGAACTCCGGCTGCGCCCTGTCGCATCACAAGATCACCGTGAACCTGTCGCCGGCGGCCCTCCCCAAGCACGGCTCCGGGTTCGATCTAGGCATCGCCCTCGCGATCCTCGCCGCCGACGGCGCGATCGATGCCGCATCGATCGACCGGGTGGTGCACCTCGGCGAGCTCGGGCTCGACGGGCGGCTCCGACCGATCAACGGTGTGCTCCCGGCCGTGGTCGCTGCGCGGGCGGCCGGTTTCGGCACGGTCATGGTGCCGACCGGAAATGCGCAGGAGGCGGGGCTCGTGCCCGGCATCCGCGTCGTCGCGGCGGCGTCCCTGCTCGACGCCGTCATCTGGCACGGTGGCGAGTTCGACGCCGTACCGGTGGAGCCGATCCTGCGGGCCGTGCCCGACGCCCCGGCCGACGACGACACCGACCTCGCCGACGTGATCGGCAACGAGGACTCGATCGCGGCGCTGCTGGTCGCTGCGGCGGGCGGGCATCACGTGTTTATGCTCGGGCCGCCGGGGGCAGGCAAGACGATGTTGGCCGCGCGGCTGCCCGGGCTGCTGCCCGACCTCGACGCGGCCGCGGCGCTCGAGGTGAGCTCGCTGCGGTCGCTGTGCGGGCTGCCCGTCGGCAGCGCCCTAGCCCGACGACCGCCGCTCGAGAGCCCGCACCACACGGCCACCTCGGCCGCCCTCATCGGCGGAGGAAGCGGGATGATCCGACCGGGTGCCGCCGCGCGTGCCTCGCACGGCGTGCTCTTCCTCGACGAGGCGCCGGAGTTCCCCTCGAGCGTGCTCGACGCCCTTCGGCAGCCGCTCGAGTCGGGGGTCATCAGCATCCACCGTGCCAACGCGGTGGCGCACTTCCCCGGCTCGTTCCAGCTCGTGATGGCAGCGAACCCGTGCGCCTGCGGGCAGTACGGAGCCCGCGACTCGGAGTGCACGTGCACGCCGATGTCACGCCGCCGGTACCTCGGCCGCATCTCCGGGCCGCTGCTCGACCGCATCGACATCCAGCTGCGGGTGCAGCGCATCACCTCGGCGCACGTGCGCCTCGCCGACCAGACGCCGCGGCTGTCGACGGCGGATGCCCGTGCCCGCGTTCTCGAGGCCCGCGCCGTTGCGGGCGCGCGGCTGGCCAGCACGCCCTGGTCGCTCAACTCGCAGGTGCCGGGCACGTGGTTGCGCAGCGCCCGGATGCGGCTCGGCCCGACTACGACGGCATCCATCGACCGCGCCCTGGAACGCGGCGGAATCACCATGCGCGGCTACGACCGCGTCCTACGGCTCGGCTGGACCCTCGCCGACCTCGACGGGTCGTCCGTACCCGGCGCCGACCACATCGGCCGAGCGCTCTATCTGAGAAAGGCGATGAGCTCATGACGATGTTCGGCGTTGGGGAGAACGAGATCGTGCCGCTGCTCACGACGGTCGCCGGGCGCGACCTCGACCGCGGCGAGCTCGAAGAACTCTTCGCCCGGGCGGCCTGGTCGGGAATCGCAGAACCGGGCGACCGCATGGCGGGCGCGCTCGTCGCGCAGCTGGGCGCGGCCCCGGCCCTCCGCACCCTCATGAAGTCCCCGACGGCAGAACAACTGGCCGCGGCGCTCGAGATAGACAAGCCGACCGACGCGCAGGCGGCCATCGACCGGTGGATGCCGCGACTCAAGCCGTCGGACGCTTTGGCAGGTCTCAAGCGGGCGGCGCGCGTCGGCGCGAGACTCCTCGTCCCGAGCGACCTGCACTGGCCGGACGGCGTCGACGACCTCGCCGAGCACGCGCCGCTCGCGCTCTGGGTACGGGGCACCGACGCCGCCCTCGACGCGCTGTCCCGCTCGATCGCGCTCGTCGGGGCGCGCGCCGCGACCGGCTACGGCGAGCACGTGACCATGGAGGCGTCGGCCGGTCTCGTCGACCGCGGCTATTCGATCGTCTCCGGCGCCGCCTACGGCATCGACGGCATGGCGCACCGCGCGGCCCTCGCCAGCCACGGGCAGACCGTCGCCTTTCTCGCCGGCGGCGTCGACCGGTTCTATCCGAGCGGTCACGACGCGCTGCTCACCCGCATCGCCGAGGTCGGGGCGGTGGTCTCCGAGCTGCCGTGCGGGCAGGCGCCGACCAAGTGGAGGTTCTTGCAACGCAATCGGCTGATCGCGGCAGCCAGCCGGGCGACCGTCGTGCTCGAGGCCGGCTGGCGCTCCGGATCGCTGAACACGGCGGGCCACGCCGCCACGCTCGGACGACCGCTCGGGGCGGTGCCCGGCCCGGTCACGAGCGCCGCTTCGGCGGGGTGCCACCGTCTCATCCGCGACTACACGGCGATCTGCGTGACCAATCCCGACGAGATGGCAGAACTCGCGCCACTGGAGACCGCGCCCGCCCTGTTCTCCGACGCCTCCGACCCCGGTTCGCCGTCGTCAGACCTCGTGCGCCTCTACGACGCCCTCAGCTCGCGCTCGCCGCGCACGGCCGCGGATATCGCAGCGCGGTCGGGACTCTCCATCGCCGAGGTGCAGGGGCTGCTCGGCGCCCTCGAGCTGGAGGGCGAGGTCGCGGAGCGGGAGAGGGGCTGGGTGCGGGCGACGCGCGGCTGAGCGGAAGTCGAGCCCGAGTCCGGCGCCCAGCGCCGAGCCCCTGTCGACGGCTAGTCGTCGACGACTAGTTGTCGACGACTAGCTGTCGACGACGCCGATGAAGCGGCCGCCGATGTCGTCGAACTCCTCGCGGTGGAGGCCGTCGGCGGGCTCCGGCAGGTCCCAGATGTCGTGGTCGTCGCAGCTCAGGTAGGTGAACTCGGGCCACCACTTCTTGGGGCGGGCCTGGTCGGTGTAGCCGCAGATGTCGCACTTCAACGTGACCCACACCGGGCGGGCCTTCGCGCTACGGTTCGCGCGCGACTGCACGAGCCACGCGGGCGGATTCTGCTCGAGCTCGGCGACGGCGGCCTCCGACATCTTGGCGGCGATGTCGTGGCGCACGGCCATTTCCACGGGGATGTCGAGGCGCTGGGCCACGTCGCGTCTGCTGATCACCAGTCAACGATAGGCGCTGCACGGCGGCATCGCCCGCCGGGGCCGCCCGCCGACGCCGACGGGCCCTCCTCGCGCGGCACCGCGAACGATGCCGCCTCGCAATCATCCGGTCCGGATGACGCGACCGTCACCGCGACCTTCTAGCGTCACCAGCGCACGCTCGCTCCGCGCGTCAGCGCCAGGAGATCCGCGCACGAGATCAGCGCCACGAGAGGACACGACCATGAGCATCGAGAAGGCCCCGTCACGATGGGTCGGGTGGATCGGCTTCGCCGGCACGATCATCCTGCTCAGCGGCTTCTTCAGCGCCACCCAGGGCTTCATCGCCCTCATCGGGCCCGACGCCTACTTCCGCGTCGACGAAGAGCAGGGCCTGTTCCTCTTCGACGCGACGGCGTACGGCTGGTGGAACCTGATCGTCGGGCTGCTGATGATCTTCGCCGGGGCATCCCTCTACGTCGGCGCCACCTGGGCGCGCGTCGTCGCCGTGATCCTCGCCGGCGTCAGCGCGATCGGCCAGCTGCTGCTGATCCCCGTGCAGCCGTGGTGGGCGTTCATCATCATCGCGGTGAACGTGCTCGTCATCTACGCCGTCACGGTGCACGGCCACGAGGTCAGGGAGGAGCGGGTCTAGCCGCCCGACACCGGCCGGATCAGCTCCGGCCCCTCGCCCTCGTACGGGATCGGCGCCACCTGCCGGATCTCGAGGCCGCCGGCGACCGGCAGCGCCGCCTCGACCGCGCGGTCGATGAGCTCCTGGTCGCCGACGATGGAGGGGTCGAGCCACTCGTTCCACATCTCCCGGGGGAGGGGCACCGGGTTGCGGTCGTGGATCTGCAGCAGGTCGTCGACCGCGTCGGAGGTTAGGATCGCGGCGGTCAGATGCCACGACGTGGGGTCGTCGGGGTCTTTGCTGTGGTCCTTCCACCACGAGTACAGCGCGGCGAGGGCCAGCGTCTCCTCGCCGGGCCCGTGAATGAAGAACGGCGTCTTCTTCTTGGTCGCGGGATCGGTCTGCCACTCGTAGTACCCGGTGGCCGGGATGATGGCTCGCTTCGACTTGACCGAGGCCGAGAACATCGGCTTCTCCGCCGCCGTCTCCGACCGGGCGTTGAAGGTCGGGAACTTCGTCTTCAGCTCCTTCGACCACCCGGGCACGAGAGACCAGCGCGCTGTCTCGAGTCGCCGCACCAGCTCGCCGGTCTTGACGCTCTCGATGACGATCGGAACCTGCTGGGTCGGCGCCAGATTCCAGCTCGGCGCCCAGTCGTGCACGTCGCCGCCCGCGGCGACGAACTCCTCGATCAGCTCGTTGGTGTCTTTGTCGACAGCGAATCTTCCGCACATACCGACATTGTGCACCCCGCCACCGACGTGCGGCACGCCGCAATTCGCAAGGGGTTGTCGCGTTGTCGCCGGGGCGGCGTACTCTTAAACCGTGAAACCCCTCGGCCAGTACCCCGCACCCCGGCACATCGTCGCCCACATCAGCGACTCGCACTTCCTCGGCGAGGGGCGCGCGCTCTACGGCGAAGTGGATACCGACGCCAACCTCACTCAGGCGCTGTTGCAACTCGAGCAGTCCGGCATCCGTCCCCAGGCCATCGTGTTCACCGGCGATCTCGCCGACCTGGGGGAGCCGGATGCCTACGGTCGGCTGCGCGCGCTCGTCGAGCCGGCCGCGGCGCGGTTGGGAGCCCAGGTCATCTGGGTGATGGGCAACCACGACGAGCGTCCGGTCTATTCGAGCCTGCTCTTCGGCACCGAGCCGAGCGACGCCCCGCAGGACCGCGTCTACGACGTGAACGGCCTGCGCATCATCTCCTTCGACACGAGTGTGCCGGGCTACCACCACGGCGAGATGAGCGACGCGCAGCTCGAGTGGCTCGCCGACGTGCTCGCGACCCCGGCCGAGCACGGCACCCTGCTAGCCCTGCACCACCCGCCCGTCCCCACCCCGCTGCTCTGGGCGATGGAGATGCTCGAGCTGCGCGGTCAAGACCGGCTCGAGGCGGTCATCCGCGGCTCCGACGTCCGCGCCATCCTCGGCGGCCACCTGCACTTCTCCACCCACAGCACCTTCGCCGGCGTCCCGGTGTCGGTCGCGGCCGCCACTTGCTACACGCTCGCGCTCACCGCGAAAGACCGCCTGCTCTCCGGGGTCAACGCCGATCAGGCGATGAACCTCGTGCACGTCTACGACGACCGCATCGTGCACTCGGTCATCCCGATCGGCGCCCGTACCGAGATCACCGGCTTCTCCGCGGAGTTCGTCGACCGCATCGAGTCGATGACCTTCGAGCAGCGCACCGAGATGTTCTCGAGCAAGAAGTCGAAGTTCAACCTCGGCGAAGAGGTCTAGCTAGGCCGACTCCGCCTCGACGACGGACGGCAGCTGGTCGCGGTAGACCTCGGCGACCCGGCCCAGGTAGGCCGTGATCGCCTCGCGTTCGGCCTCGTCGAACTCGCCGATCACGCGGTCCATGCCCAGGATCATCGGCATCAGCGTGCCCATCGCCTTGCGCACCGACGCGGGACTCGGAACGACGAGGATGCCGCGGCGGTCTCGCGGGTTGGGCTCACGGGTGACGTGGCCGACGGCGGACAGGCGGTCGACGACCGTGGTGACGGCGGCGGTCGACATGCCGAGCCGGCGCGCGAGCTCGGTCGGGCTGAGCGCGCCGTCGCGGATCAGCTCCTCCATCGCCTCGAGGTCGGTCTGGTTGACCGTGAGCTCTCGCCCGAGGTGGCGCTCGAACTGGTCGGTGAGATCGAGGATGTCGCGCAGCAGTGTCGTCGCCGGATGCACGGCGAACGACTCCCGTCCCGTGGGGGGAGCCTCGCCGTCTCGTTGCATGCTCCCGAGTTTAGCGCTACGGTGGCTAGATATTCATATAGTTAGACGTTCGAACTAAAAGAGGCTTCCAGCATGCACCGGCTGACCACATTCATCACCGCGAAGAAGACGTCGTGGATCATCCTGCTGATCGCGGTCGCGGTCTCCGCCGCGGTGTTCGCGCTCGGCTCCGGCTCGTCGAGCGAGACGTCCCCGGGGGTCGGTCTGCCCGACTCCGCGGAGTCGGCGAGGGTCGCCGCCCTGCAGGAAGACCTCCCGGCCGCCGACTCCACCTCGGCGCTGCTCGTGTTCAGCCGCGACGGCGACGAGGTCACCGACGACGACATCGCCGCCGTCACCGCCACGACCGAGGCGCTCGCCGTCGAGTCGGTCGACGGGTTCGTGCCGCCGCCGACCGTCTCCGAAGACGGAACGGCCGCGTTGGTCGTCGTGCCGCTGACGAGCCTCGCGGATGTCACGGCTCAGGCCGAGCGCGCGGCCGAGCTGCGCACCATCGCCAACGACGACCTCCCGAACGGGCTCGAAGCGCTGCTGACCGGCCCCGAGGGGTTTGCGGTCGACGTGGCCGCGGTGTTCAAGGGCGCCGACTTCACCCTGCTGCTCACCACCGTGCTCGTCGTGGCCGTGCTGCTGCTCATCACCTACCGCAGCCCGTGGCTGTGGCTCGTGCCGCTGGCGGTCGTCGGTCTCGCCGACGCCCTCGCCGGCATCGTCGCCACTCGCATCGCCGCGGCCGCCGGTATCGAACTCGACGCCTCGATCACGGGCATCCTCTCCGTGCTCGTCTTCGGCGCGGGAACCAACTACGCCCTCCTCCTCATCGCGCGCTACCGCGACGAGCTGCGGCTCGTCGCCGACCGGCACCAGGCCATGGCACAGGCGCTGCGCGGGGCCGGCCCCGCCATCATCGCGAGCGGCAGCACCGTGGTGCTGAGCCTGCTCACCCTGCTGTTCGCGCAGCTCACCGGCAACCGCGCCCTCGGCCTCGCCTGCGCGGCCGGCGTCGTGGTCGCCATGCTCTTCGCGCTCTTCGTGCTGCCCGCCGCGCTCGTGCTGTTCGGCCGCGGACTGTTCTGGCCCTACGTCCCGCACTTCGGCTCCGAGAACAAGGCGCACTCCGGGCTCTGGTTCAAGCTCGGAACCGCCGTGTCGCGCCGACCCGTCGCCGTCGCGATCATCGGTGCGCTGCTGCTCGGCGGACTGGCCTTCGCCGGCGTGCCGCAGATCAAGGTCGGGCTGGCCCAGACCCAGAAGTTCACCTCCGTGCCCGAGGCCGTCGTCGGCCAGCAGGTCATCGCCGACGCGTTCAGCGCGGGCAGCGGCTCGCCGGTGGTGGTCGTCGCCAACGCGGCATCCGCCGACGACGTCGCCGCAGCGGCCGAGACGTCCGACGGCGTCGACTCGGCGACCGTGGGGGAGAGCAACGGCGAGATCACGCAGATCAACGTGGTGCTCGACGCCGCCGCCGAGACGCCGGAGTCGTTCGACGCGATCACCCGGCTGCGCTCGACCCTGTCCGACGTCGACGGTGCAGACGCGCTCGTCGGCGGGCTCGACGCCCAGACGCTCGACGTGAACGAGGCCCAGCAGTCCGATCAGGACCTGGTGATCCCGCTGATCCTCGCGCTCGTCTTCATCGTGCTCGTGCTGCTGCTGCGCTCGATCGTCGCGCCGTTGCTGCTGCTGCTCACCGTCGTCGCGTCGTTCTTCGGCAGCCTCGGCGCGAGCTGGCTGCTGTTCGAGTCGGTCTTCGGCTTCCCGGCGATCGACACCAACGTGATCCTGTTCAGCTTCCTGTTCCTCGTCGCGCTGGGAGTGGACTACAACATCTTCCTCGTCACCCGGGCGAAGGAGGAGGCGGCGAAGCACGGCACCCGAGGCGGCATGATCCGCGCCCTCTCGTCGACGGGCGGTGTGATCACCAGCGCCGGCATCCTGCTAGCGGCGGTGTTCGCCGTGCTCGGCGTGCTGCCGCTCATCACGCTCACCCAGATCGGAATCATCGTCTGCATCGGCGTGCTGCTCGACAGCCTGCTGGTGCGCACTGTGCTCGTTCCCGCGCTGGCCTTCATCGCGGGCGAGAAGTTCTGGTGGCCGACCCGGGTGCACACTCCGGCGCACGTCGCCGAGCCCGAACCCGCCGCGGAGGTTCTCGCCAAGTAGTCGGCCGGCGGGGCACGATGGTCACATGCAACTCGACCGGATGCTCGACGACTTCACGCTCTACCTGAGCGCGGAGCGGGGTTTCAGCGAGCACACTGTGCGCTCGTACCGGTCGGATCTCGCCGACCTCCTCCGTTTCGCGGAGGAGGCAGGCGCGACCTCGTCGAGCGACATCGACCTCGAGCTGCTGCGCGGCTGGCTGTGGCGGGCGTCCACCGCCGGACTCGCCAAGGCGACTCTGGCCCGCCGCTCGGCCACGGCCCGCGCGCTGACATCCTGGCTGGCCCGCACGGGGGAGACGCCGACGGATGCCGCGGCCCGCCTCCGCGCGCCACGACCCGACAAGCACCTCCCTCGCGTGCTCACCCGCGACCAGATGGACGCCATCCTGGCAGGGCTCGGTGCCCGCGCAGCCACCGGAGACCCCCTCGCGAGGCGCGACCTCGCCATGGTCGAGCTGCTCTACGCCTCCGCCCTGCGAGTGAGCGAGCTCACCGGCCTGGATGTGCGCGACGTCGACCTCGGGCGGCTCACGGCTCGCGTGATCGGCAAGGGCTCGAAAGAGCGGGTCGTGCCGTTCGGGGTGCCCGCGGGGACCGCCCTGGCCGACTGGCTCGAGGCGCGGGACTCGGTGGCCGCGCCGACGGCGAACTCGCACGGCGCGAGCCAGGCGGCCGAAACGTCGACCGGCGCGACGAAGCCAGCCACGACGAAGCCAGCCACGACGGCTCTCTTCCTCGGCTCGCGCGGCGGGCGGGTCGGCACACGTGCCGTCTACCGGCTCGTCGCCGACCTGCTCGACGGGGTTCCCGGCGGCGGACCCGCCGGACCGCATGCCCTGCGACACACGGCCGCCACTCACCTGCTCGACGGCGGGGCCGACCTGCGCGCCGTGCAGGAGATGCTCGGGCACGCGAGCCTGGGCACCACCCAGATCTACACGCACGTGTCGACCCAGCGGCTCAGAGAGAGCTACGCCCTGGCCCACCCCCGCGCCTGACCATCGCTTGCTCGCGCGCTTGACCCTTTGTCGCCCCGCTGCGGCGAGCCCGGGTTGGGCGAACAACGAGCCCGGCGAGCCCGGGTGCGCGATCATCGAGCCATCCGATCCTCCGGAGCTCGGGCTCGGCAGATCACCGAGGGATTTCCGCGGCCGGCGGTGATCGAAGGTGCAGCCGCTCGTGAGGCGCGACCGCACCGCCGGGCCCCGGTTCGACGAGAGCGCGCCGCGCCGCCGCGCGATCGCGCGCGTGGGCAGCAGCACCGAGCGCGGGATCCCGCCGAGGTACAGGAGCGGCGAGACGTACTCCCCATCGAGCCGCACGCCGAAGTGCAGGCAGAGAACGGAGCAGTGCCCCGGCAGCAGGGTGCCGACGACGTCGCCGCGACCGACCGCGGTTCCCGCAGCCAGCGGCGAGTCGACGGGCTCGAAGCTGGAGATCAGCCCGCCGGGGTGCCGGATTGACAGTACGGGGCGGTCGACGACGACGCCCGAGAAGTGGACGATGCCCGCGGCAGGGGCGAAGACGCGCGGGCCTTCCGTCGCGACGTCGATGCCGCGGTGCCCCGCCGAGTACCGAGTCTCGGGCGCGACGAACGGGCGCACGATCGGGTGCGGGGCCGGGACAGGCCACGCCCAGTCTCCGGCCTCGACGGGACGGGCGCCCGGCAGCACCGCGAGAGTGACGAGGAGAAGGGCCAGGCTGCGTCGCATCCGTCCACCCTGACGAACGCCGGTACCGCGCCCGTCTCTATCGCGAGATCGGCGGAATCAGTCCGGCACCCGCGACGTGTGGGGGACAGGAGCGGTGTTATAGTTCTTGGAGCGCCGTGTGCAAACACGGCGACTACGCGTGCCCGCTTATCGCCCAGCGATAGGAACGCTCCCCACTCAGTCACCGCCCGAAAGCGCTGTGCCGGGAAGCTCCGGGCACCAGGTTCGTGGCCGACCGGCCGCGATAACAACTGAGTTGGTGCGTTGACGGTGAGAAACCCGCGCGCCAGAAAAGGAGCACGGCCATGGCCGTTGTAACAATCCGCCAGCTGCTCGACAGCGGCGTCCACTTCGGACACCAGACGCGTCGTTGGAACCCGAAGATGAAGCGCTTCATCCTGACCGAGCGTTCGGGCAGCCACATCATCGACCTCCAGCAGTCGCTCGCCTTCATCGACAAGACCTACGACTACGTCAAGGACACCGTCGCCCACGGCGGCACCATCCTCTTCGTCGGAACCAAGAAGCAGGCTCAGGGCTCCATCGCCGAGCAGGCTCTGCGCGTCGGCCAGCCGTACGTCAACCAGCGCTGGCTCGGTGGACTCCTCACCAACTTCCAGACGGTCTCCAAGCGCCTTGCGCGCATGAAGGAGCTCGAGGAGGTCGACTTCGACGACACCACGCGCGGGTACACGAAGAAGGAACTCCTCATCCAGAAGCGTGAGCTCATCAAGCTCCAGAAGAGCCTCGGTGGTATCCGCAACCTGACGAAGACGCCTTCCGCGATCTGGATCGTCGACACCAAGAAGGAGCACCTCGCGATCGACGAGGCTCACAAGCTCGGTATCCCGGTCATCGCGATCCTCGACACCAACTGCGACCCCGACGACGTCCAGTACCCGATCCCGGGCAACGACGACGCGATCCGTTCCGTCGCACTGCTGACCCGCATCATCGCGGACGCAGCGGCCGAGGGCCTCGTGCAGCGTCACCAGAAGCCCGAAGACGGCGAAGCCGTCGAGCCCCTCGCCGCATGGGAAGCCGAGCTTCTCCAGGCGTCGGAGACCCCCGCCACCGAGGCTGAGAAGATCGAGGCCGTCGACGGACTCGTCGCAGGCGCCAAGGACGAGGCAGCTGTCGCCGAGGTCGTAGCCGCCCAGGTTCCCGTCGAGGAGAACGACGCCGACGCCGTCGCCGCGAAGAACGAAGAGGCCGCCGACGCGACCATCGTTCCCGAGCACGTCGTCGAGTCCGACGCCGAGACCGAGGCCAAGATCGAGGCAGAGGCAACTCCCGCCGAGAAGAAGCCCGCCGCTCCCAAGAAGTCCTCGAAGTAGTCCTCACCCACTAACAAAGGAAACACGATGGCAGATTTCAGCCTCGCAGACCTCAAGACCCTGCGCGAGCGCCTCGGCACCGGCATGGTCGACAGCAAGAACGCCCTCGTTGAGGCGGGCGGTGACCTCGAGAAGGCCACCGAGCTCCTGCGTCTCAAGGGTGCCAAGAGCAACGCAAAGCGCTCCGACCGTTCGACGAGCGAAGGCCTCGTCGCCGCGAAGGAGGGTGCTGGTTCCACGACCATCATCGAGCTCGCGTGCGAGACCGACTTCGTCGCGAAGAGCGACAAGTTCGTCGCGCTCGGCGACAAGGTCATCGAGGCCGTAGCGGCCTCGGGTGCCACCGACGTCGAGGCGGCCCTCGCGGCCCCCGCCGACGGCGGAACGGTCGCCGACCTGATCGGTGGCGAAGCCGCCATCCTCGGCGAGAAGATCGAACTGCGTCGCGTCGCGGTCGTCACCGGCGAGAAGTTCGCCGTGTACCTGCACCGCACCAACAAGGACCTGCCCCCGCAGGTCGGCGTTGTCGTCGGCTACGCGGGAGACGACGCAGAGACCGCTCGCAGCGTCGCTCAGCACATCTCCTTCGCAGACCCGCAGTACCTCACGCGCGAAGACGTCCCGGCCGAGACGGTCGAGAACGAGCGTCGCATCGTCGAGGAGATCAGCCGCGGCGAGGGCAAGCCGGAGGCCGCCCTTCCGAAGATCATCGAGGGCCGCGTCTCCGCGTTCTTCAAGCAGGTCTCCCTGCTCGACCAGGACTACGCCAAGGACAACAAGCTGTCCGTCGGCAAGGTCCTGTCGGATGCCGGACTCACGGTGAGCGGATTCGCTCGCTTCAAGGTCGGCGCCTAACACGCCATGAAAAACGGGGTTCGAGACAAACGTCTCGAACCCCGTTTTTGTGCCCCAAACCCCTAGCCTGTAAACCACATAAAGGAGCTGTCATGACGATCGCGCGCAAACGCCGGGTTCTACTCAAACTGTCCGGCGAAGCCTTCGGCGGAGGATCCCTGGGTGTCAACCCCGACGTGGTCTCCGGCCTCGCGAAGGAGATCGCCGAAGCATCCGCTGATGCGGAGATCGCCATCGTCGTCGGCGGAGGCAACTTCTTCCGCGGCGCCGAGCTCAGCCAGCGCGGCATGGACCGTGGCCGCGCCGACTACATGGGAATGCTCGGAACCGTCATGAACGCGCTCGCGCTGCAGGACTTCCTCGAGCAGGCGGGCGCCGCCACGAGGGTGCAGTCCGCCATCTCGATGACGCAGGTCGCAGAGCCGTACATCCCGCGTCGCGCCGAGCGTCACCTGGAGAAGGGCCGCGTGGTCATCTTCGGCGCCGGGGCGGGACTGCCCTACTTCTCCACCGACACCGTGTCCGCCCAGCGCGCGCTCGAGATCGGGGCCGACGTGGTGCTGGTCGCCAAGAACGGCGTCGACGGCGTCTACACGGGCGACCCCCGAATCGACCCGTCAGCGACGAAGATCGACGAGATCACCTACCAGGAGGCGCTCGTGCAGGGCCTCAAGGTCGTCGACTCGACCGCGTTCAGCCTCTGCATGGACAACGCGATGCCGATGGTCGTGTTCGGCATGGCCCCGGCGGGCAACCTGACCAAGGCGATCCGAGGCGACCGCATCGGAACCCTCGTCTCCAAGTAGCGACCGGCCGGCGAGGCACGGATGACACCGCTCGTGCTCTCGCTGGTCGCGGCCGGTGCGCTCGCCCACGCCGCGTGGAATGTCACCATCAAGCGGGCCGGCACCAGCGGTCCCGGTTTCCTCTGGCTCACGTTCGTGCTCGGCGCCGTGGTCTTCGCCCCGTTCGGCGTGGTGTCGCTCGTCTCGACCGGCGTCGACCTCTCGCGATGGGCGGGCTTCGCGCTCGGCAGCGGCGCTCTGCAGGTGGGCTACTTCCTGCTGCTGCAGCGCGGGTACCGTGCGGGCGACGTGTCGGTGGTGTACCCGCTGGCCCGCGGCACGGGGCCGCTGCTCTCCGTGGCCCTCGCGGTGCTGCTGTTGGGGGAGCGGCCCGGCTGGCCGGTGCTGCTCGGCGCCGTCGTCATCGTGACCGGCGTCGTGGTGATCGGGCTGGCCGCCGGCCGTTCGACCGGGGGCGACCGCCGGGCCGGCGTGCTCTACGGGCTCGGCATCGGCGTCGTCATCGCCGTGTACACGCTGTGGGATGCGACCGCGGTCACGACGGGAGAGCTTCCCGTCGTGGGACTCTACTGGGGCAGCCTGCTCGTGCAGGTCGCGTTGCTCGCGCCGTGGGCGCTGCGCGACCGGCAGCTCGTGGCGACCGCACTGGCCCACCGGGTCGCCATCCCCGTGGTCGGTGTGCTCGCCCCGCTGGCCTACATCCTCGTGCTGCTGGCGGTGCAGCTCGCGTCGGTCTCGGTCGTGGCGCCCGCCCGCGAGGTGAGCGTTGTCCTCGTCGGGCTGGCCGGGTGGCTGTGGTTTCGCGAGCCGCATCCGGTGCAGAGACTCGTGGGCGCATCCATCGTGCTTCTGGGTGTCGGGGTGCTCACGGTTGGTTAGCCGGTAAACTCCACTAGACACTAAGGAGCTCTCGTGATTAGCGACGTACTGGCCGACACCAAAGACAAGATGGCGAAAGCCGTCGAAGTAGCGAAAGACGACTTTGCCACGGTTCGAACCGGGCGTGCGAACCCGCTCATGTTCCAGAAGATCCTCGTCGACTACTACGGAAGCCCGACTCCTCTGGGCCAGCTCGCCTCGTTGAACAACCCCGAGGCGCGCACGCTCATCGTGACGCCCTTCGACAAGTCCGCGCTCAAGGAGATCGAGAAGGCCATCGTCGCCGCCCCGAATCTCGGCGCCAACGTCGGCAACGACGGCGAGATCGTGCGCGTCACGCTGCCCGAGCTGACGCAAGACCGTCGCAAGGAGTTCGTGAAGATCGTGCGGGACAAGGCCGAGCGGGCCAAGGTCGCCATCCGCAACATCCGCCGCAAGGCGAAGGACGACCTCGACGCCCTCAAGGAGGTCGGAGAAGACGAGATCGCCCGCGCTGAGAAAGACCTCGAAGCGACCACCAAGACCCACGTGGACGCCATCGACGACGCACTCAAGCGCAAAGAAGCAGAGCTTCTCGAGGTATAGATGTCGGATGCGGTTGGCGGTCCCGAGAACCGCCCGAGTAAGGGGAAACCGAAGAAGCAGTCGCACACGCGTGCCGACTTCGAATCGACGGTCGCCGACATCGAGGCGCAGGTGCGCGCCACGAACGACAAGATCAACGCGCGCAGCGGCCGCAACCTCCTCTCGGCGATCCTCATCGGCCTAGCCCTCGGCGGGTCGCTGCTGGTCAGTCTCATCTTCGCCAAAGAGCTGTTCATGGTGTTCGGCGCCGTGCTGCTCATCTTCACGTCGTTCGAACTGGCGAGCGCCCTGCGCTTCGCCGGCCGCGACGTGCCGCGCATCCCCACGGTCATCGCCTCGGTCGCCATCGTGCCGGCCTCGTTCTACGGGCTGGCGACCGGGCACTGGCTCGCGACTCTCGGCGGCATCCTCCTCGTCTCCCTCTGGCGCCTGGCCGAACTCGTCTCCCCGAAGCTGCGCGTCTCTGCCGCAGACTTCTGGAAGGACATCGCGGCCGGCGCGTTCGTGCAGTCGTACGTTGTGTTCCTCGGCGCGTTCACCATCCTGCTCACCGCCCAGCCCGGCGGACAGTGGTGGACCCTCGCCTCGCTCATCGTCGTCGTCTCCGTCGATGTCGGCGCCTACGCCTCAGGCGTCAACTTCGGCAAGCACCTCATGGCCCCGCTGATCAGCCCCAAGAAGACCTGGGAAGGGTTCGCCGGCTCGGCCGCGGCCGCCCTCATCGCGGGCGTTCTGCTCGCCGTCTTCATGCTGCAGCAGCCGTGGTGGGTGGGTCTCATCCTCGGCTCGGTCATGGTCTTCACCGCGACCATGGGCGATCTCGCCGAATCCCTCATCAAACGCGACCTCGGAATCAAAGACATCAGCACCTGGCTCCCGGGCCACGGCGGCTTCCTCGACCGGCTGGACTCGATCCTCCCGTCGGCCGTCGCCGCCTACGTGCTGTACCTCATCTTCGTCTAGGGCAGGATATTCACCGTGAGCACAACCTTTCCCCGCACCCGTAAATCGAGGCGCGGCTACAACGTCGACCAGGTCGAAGACTTCCTCGAAGACGCCCGTCGCGCCTATTCCACCGACGTCGGGGGTCCCTCGGTCGTGACGGCAGAGAGCATCCGCACAACGGCCTTCGCCATGCAGAAGGGCGGCTACTCGACGACGCACGTCGATGCCGCGCTCGAGCGCCTCGAAGACGCCTTCGCGAGCCGCGAACGCGACCGCGCGTTCACCCCGCCCGGGGGAGACACCGCCTGGTACGGCGCCGCGCGCAGCACGGCGCAGGTGATCCTCGACCGCCTCGCCCGCCCGGAGGCGAGCCGCTTCTCGCGTGTGAGCTTCCTCACGCGGGGCTACGACGTGAAGCAGGTCGACGCCTTCGCAGACCGGCTCGTCGACTACTTCCAGCACGGAAAACCGATGAGTATCGACGAGGTGCGCCTCGTCGCATTCACCGCGACACGACGCGGCTACAACGAGTCGCAGGTCGACCTTCTGCTCGACAAGGTCATCGACGTGATGCTGGCAGTGCGCTGAGTCGGGTTGCCGGTTCGGCCCGCCGATGGGCTACGGTGGATTAACAGTGGACATCATACGTAGAGATCTAGGGTCCTCCGTGCAGCCGATCGGCTCCAGAGGGGCCGCTCGTGCACCCCTGACGAGGTCGCGTCGTCCGCTTCCGTTCTTCGCCTTCGCCGCGAGCCTCTGCTTCGTGATGGTCACCATCATCGACCCCACCGCGGCCTTCGCGATCACCGCCGCGGAGGAGAACGTCGTGACGATCGCGCCGGCGGTCGAGCTCGACACCCAGACAGCGGTCGCCGCCGAGGGCGCCACCGCCGCCGTCGCCCGCGACAAGTTCACCGTCACGAAGATCGTCATTCCGCCGCCACCACCGCCCAAGGTCGCACGGGGCGCCGTCGGGGCCGGCACTCCCGATCCCGGTTCGGCCCAGGCCATCGCCTACGACATGGTCATGGCCCGCGGCTGGGACCAGGCGCAGTACGACTGCCTCGTCTCCCTCTGGAAGAAGGAGTCGGGCTGGAACACCTTCGCCGAGAACAAGAGCAGCGGCGCGTACGGCATCCCGCAGGCGCTCCCCGGCTCGAAGATGGCCAGCGCGGGCGCCGACTGGGCGACCAACCCGGCGACGCAGATCACCTGGGGGCTCGGCTACATCACCGGCCGCTACTCCACCCCGTGTGGAGCGTGGAGCACCTCGCAGGCCAAGGGCTGGTACTGAGCCGTCCCCTATCCTTAGGGCATGGTGGAAGAGAACCTCGTCGAGAACGGCCTCCTCTTCGGGGTCGTCGCGGTCGTCACGATCGTCGTCGCCGGTGTCTTCAGTAGGAAGCTGGGCGTCGCAGCTCCGCTCATCCTGATCCTCGTCGGCTTCGGCTACAGCTACATCCCCGGCGCGCCCACCGTCGTGCCGCATGAGATCGTGCTGCTCGGGCTGCTGCCGCCCATCCTCTACGCCGCGGCGATCAACGTGCCCGTCGTCGACCTGCGCCGCAACTTCAGCACCATCTCGGCCCTCAGCGTCGGGCTCGTGCTCGTCACCGCCTTCGGTACCGGTTTCATCCTCTACGCGATCTTCCCCGAGCTCTCGCTCGCCGGCGGCATCGCCCTCGGTGCCGTCATCAGCCCGACGGACGCGGTCGCCGCCACCGCTCTCGGCAAGAAGCTCGGCCTGCCGCCGCGGCTCGTGACGATCCTCGAAGGCGAGAGCCTGGTCAACGACGCGACGGCGCTGGTGCTGCTGCGCTCCGCGATCCTCGCGATCAGCGGCGCTGTCACCTTCTGGGACGTGCTGGGCGACTTCGTCTTCGCCGTCATCGTGGCCATCGTGGTCGGCCTGGTCGTCGGCTTCGTCACCGTCTGGGTTCGTGCGAAGCTGCGCGACCCGGTGCTCGACACCGCCATCTCGCTCGCCGTGCCGTTCATCGCCTTCATCCCCGCCGAGACGCTCGGCGCGAGCGGCGTGCTGGCCGTCGTCACCGCGGGCCTGTACTCCGGCCATAGCAGTGCGAAGAAGTTCACCGCGCAGGCGCGCATAGCCGAGAAGCTCAACTGGCGCACCGTGCAGTTCATGCTCGAGAACGGCGTTTTCCTGCTGATGGGCGTCGAGCTGAGCGCCATCATCGCCGACGTGCTCGCACAGGATCTCAGCGTGCGTGCCGCCCTCGGCTTCGGCCTTCTCATGGTGGTGTCGATCATCGTCATCCGCTTCCTGTTCATCATCCCCCTGCTGCTGGTGCTCCGACGGCGCACCGAACAGGCCGAGATCCGGCAGTCCCGCTTCCGCGAGATGCTCGACCGGCTCCGCGGCCGGGTGAAGGGCAACCCCGGGCTCGAACGACGTCAGGACCGCGCCGAGCGCGTCTTCCAGCGGCGGGCGACAGACATCAAGCAGCTTCGAGCCGAGGGCCTCGGATGGCGCGGCGGAATCGTCCTCGGCTGGTCGGGCATGCGGGGTGTGGTCACTCTCGCGGCGGCGCAGTCGCTCCCCGAGAGCATCCCGTACCGCTCGCAGCTCGTGCTCATCGCGTTCACCGTCGCGGTCGTCACCCTGCTGGTGCAGGGCGGAACGCTGCCGTGGCTCATCAGGGCGAGCGGCATCCGCGGGTCCGACCGCGCCGCAGACCGCCGCGAGCTCGCCGAGCTGCTCGACGAGATGGGGGCCGCCGGACTCGCGACGCTCGAGAACCCCGCGTTCACCCTGCCCGAGGGGGAGCAGATCGACCAGGAGGTCATCGACCGGGTACGTCACGACACCCTCCTCAGCGCGGAGTCGGCGTGGGAGCGCGCCAGGTACGGGGCGGGGGAGGACGCCCTTGCGAAGTCGCCGCACCAGCAGTACCGGTCGCTGCGCCAGGAGGTACTGCAGGCCGAGCGGGCGGCCCTCCTCGACGCTCGCTCCTCGGGAACGTACCCCTCGAGAATCCTCGCCCGCGCCCAGGCGATGCTCGACCTCGAGGAGACCCGGCTGGCACAGATCGACAACCCCAGCGGCAGCTAGTCTGGGTAGATGCCTCGATCCAATCGTCCCCGTGGCAGACGCCCGGACGACGATGACGATTTCGACATCAGCCGCGCGCTGTCGGGCCGCCGCCGCACCGAGTCGAAGCGCGACGGCCTGTGGAACGTGCAGCCCGTCGCCGCCGTCTCGGCGACCAAGTACTACACCTGCCCCGCCTGCGGACTCCAGATCGCGCCGGGCATCGCACACACCGTGACGTGGCGCGCCGACGGGCTGATGGGCGAGGACGACGACCTCGCCGCCCGCCGCCACTGGCATCTGCACTGCTGGAAGATCAAGGCCTGAGGAGCACACCGTGACCACTGAGATCCGAGGGGGAGTCGAGCTCCCCGCGACCCGTGAAGAGATCGAGCTGCACACGAGCGACGGCCTCGTGCTCGTGGGGGAGCTGTCGATGCCGCTCTCCGGCGTGCCCGTCGCCACCATCGTGGCGCTGCACCCGCTGCCCACCGCCGGCGGCTTTATGGACTCCCACATCATCCGCAAGGCCGCGGCTCGGCTGCCGGCCATCGCCGACATCGCCGTGCTGCGGTTCAACTTCCGCGGCGTCACCTCGCCGCGCGGCACATCGCAGGGCGAGTTCGGTCACGGTGCAGACGAGCGCCACGACTTCGCCGCGGCCATGCAGTTCGTGGCCGAGCGCGGGCTGCCGCATCCGTGGGTCCTCGGCTGGTCCTTCGGCACGGAGGTCGCACTCAAGTACGGGCAGAGCCACGAGATCGACGGCGTTGTGCTGCTCTCGCCTCCGCTGCACCGCACGTCGAGCGAGGAGATCGCCGCCTGGGCCGGCTCCGATACGCCCGTCGTGGCCCTCATCCCCGAGCTCGACGACTACCTGCGCCCGGCCGAGGCGGCCGAGCGCTTCGCCGTGGCCCCGAACATCGAGCTGGTGAACGTCGAGGGCGGCAAGCACCTGTGGGTCGGCGAGGCGCAGACCTCGCGCGTGTTGACCGAGATCGTGGCGCGGCTCAACCCGGCCGCGCTGCCGTTGCCGACGACCTGGGACGACTGAGGGCGTCGCCCGCCGCCGCGTCGTCCCGCTCGTCCCGTCGGGAACTGCGGGGCAAAGAATCGACCTCGACGGCCGGCTTCAGCGTCGGAAGCTTGCCCCTCGCCGACGAGGGGCGCTGCTCGGAGTGCTGAGGGGCAAAGAATCGACCTCGACGGCGTGCTTCAGCGTCGAAAGCTTGCCCCTCTTCACCGGGGGCCGGGTTCAGCAGCGAAGAGGCGGCGTCCTACAGCTCGTTCTGCCTGGGGACGACGACTTCCTTGATGATCAGCTGGATGGCCGCGGCGACGGGGATCGCGATGAGCGCACCCAGGATGCCCAGCAGCGTTCCGCCGGTCAGAGCCGCGATCACCACGACGACGCCTGGCACCTTCACCGCGCGGGCCATGATGCGCGGGCTCAGCACGTAGGCCTCGACCTGCATGTAGACCGCGTAGTAGATCGCGACCACGACGACGTGCCAGTCCGCGCCGTTGAAGAGCAGGACGCAGAGCGAGATGACGATGGATGCGGTCAGGGTTCCCACGAGCGGGATGAGCGACCCGAGGAACGCTATGAACGCCAGCAGGGCGGAGTACTTGACGCCGATCGCGGTGAGCACGATGGCCGAGAGCACGCCGTTGATCAGCGCGAGAGTGATCTGCCCCATGACGTAGCGGCCTACGGAGTCGCTGATCTGCTCGGCGAGGTCGATGAAGTGTGCGCGCTTCGACGCGGGGACCAGCTGGTACATGCCGCGCTTCAGGCTGCCGAGCGACGAGACGAAGTAGATCATCAGGATGCCGATGATGATGCCGCCGAAGATACCGGTGGCGATGTTGATGCCCACCTCGAGAACGCCGCCGCCGATCGAGCCGATGTTGGTCGGGTCGGCGATGAACGCGCCGGCCTTCTCGATCAGCTCGTTCACCTCGAGCCAGGGGAGGGCGTCGTTGATGTCGGTGATGAGCGAGTTGTCCTGGATGCCCGGGATGATCGTCTTGGTGATGACCTGGGTGATGTTCTGCACCTGCTCGCTGATCACCGGGATGAGTGCGAAGACCAGACCGGCGAGCACACCGAGCACACCGACCAGGGTGATGATGATGGCGAGCGGGCGCTTGACCTTGTGCTTCTCGAGCCAGGTCACGAGCGGGTCGAGGCCGAGCGCGAGGAAGATCGCCGCACCGATGTAGGTGAGGATCGTCGCGAGGCTTCCGACGGCGCCCCCGATGACGATCGCGACGAGCACCCCGAGTCCCGCGAGAAGACCGAGCCGGAACGGATTTTGGATTTTCACGGGTGGAGCTCCAGGTCAGCTAGTCGCGATCGTTCGAATGCACAGTCTCAGCCTGCGTGAGCAGGCCCCGAAGGTTCTCGAAGTAGCCGGCAACAGCCTCGCGTTCGATCCTAATCTTGTCGAGGCGCTCCTCGGCGTCAGACACGAGGCGCGCGTTGTGCGACTCGGCGTCCGCGACGATCGCCTTCGCCCGCGCCTCGGCGTTCGAGAGGACCTCGGCTGCGGTCGCGCTGGCCTCGGCGCGGAGTTTCGCCGCGGCGGCCCTCGAGCTGTCCTCCAGCTCTGCGGCCTCGGCGCGCTTGTCGGCGGCCCGGCGGTTGGCCTCGTCGAGCTGGGCCTGCGCCTCGCTGAGGTACTTGCCGGTCTGCGCCGACGCTTCCTGCTGCTTGGCGAGGGCTTCCTTCTCGCCCTCGTCGCGGCGGGCCTTGAGCTCGACGTCGAGGTCGATGCGTGCCTGCTCGCTGTCGTGTGCGATGGCGGTGCGGGTCTCTTCGATGTCGTGCGCGATCTGCGCCTTCGTCAGCTCGATCTCGTTCGCGAGAGCGGAGCGCTCGCGCTCGAGGTCGCGGGCGAGGTCGGCGCGCTGCTGGTCGATCTCGTCGGCGAGCGACGCGCGGGCCTCTGCGGTCTCGGTGGCGAGCGCGGTCCAGGCGGCGGCGGTCTCGGCGTCGAGGGCTGCCTTCGCTGCCGCGGTGTCGCGCTCGAGGGCCACCGTGGCCTCCGCGGTGTCCTTGGTGAGCGCGGCCCGTGCGGCAGCCGTGTCGGTGTCGAAGGCGACTCGGGCAGCTTCGGTCTCGTTCTCGAGCGCGGTCCAGGCCGCCGCGGTCTCGTTCTCCAGTGCCGTGCGCGCCGTGGCGATGTCCTTGTCGAGGGCGGCGCGGGCGGTGGAGATCTCGTTCTCGAGCTCGGTGCGGGCGGTGACGAGCTCGTTCTGGAGTTCGAGGCGGGCGCTCGCGGTCTCGGTCTCGAGCTCTCCCCGCACCGTGGCGGTCTCGGTCTCGAGCGCCGCGCGGGCGGTGGAGATCTCGCTCTCGAGGGCGGCTCGCGCGGCCTTCGAGGCGGAGACGAGTGTGGCGTTCTTCGCCTTCAGCTCGGCCTCCAGTTCGGCGCGAGCGGTCGACACCTCGAGCGCCAGCTCGGCGCGGGCCGTAGTGACCTCGTTCTCGAGCGCGGCCATCGTGGTGGTGACCTCGTTCTCGAGGGCGGCGGTAGCGGCCGCGACGTCGGACTCGAGGGTGGCCCTGGTCGTGGAGACCTCGGTGTCGAGGGCCGTCTTGGTCGCGGTCACCTCTGCCTCGAGCTCGGTCTTGATCGCGAGCACCTCCGCCTCGAGCTCGCTCCGGGTGGCCGTGACCTCCGCTTCGAGCTCGGACTTGGTGGCGGTGACCTCGGCGTCGAGCTCCGCCTTGACGGCGGTCACCTCGGCCTCGAGCTCGGCGCGAGTCGTGGCGACCTCGTTCTCGAGCGCGCTCCTGCCCTCGCTGAGCTCGCTCTCGAGCGCGGTGCGACGCGCGACGATCTCGCTCTCGAGGGCGGTCGTCTTCGACGTGACCTCCCGTTCGAGCTCGGTCTTCGTCGTCGCAACCTCCTTCTCGAGCGCGGCCCGCGTGGTGGTGACCTCGTGTTCGAGGGCCGCCTTCGTCGACGTCACCTCGTTCTCGAGGGCCGCCTTCGTCGTAGTGACCTCGTTCTCGAGCTCGGCCTCGATCCTGGCCTTCTCGTTGTGCAGGCGCGCTGTCGCCGTGGCGACCTCGTTCTCCAGCTCTGCGCGTGCGGTGGTGGTCTCGTTCTCCAGCTCGGCGCGTCCGGAGGCGAGATCGTTGGCGAGCTCCGTGCGTGCGGTGGTGATCTCGATGTCGAGTTCGGAGCGCGCAGCCGCGGTCTCCTGTGCGAGCGCGGCGCGGGTCGCTGTGGTCTCGGTCTCGAGCGCCTCCCACGCGGCGTTCGTGTCTGCTTCGAGCTGGGCGCGGGCCGCTTCGGCCTCGGTGGCGAGTGCGGCGCGGGTGGCCTCGGTCTCGTTCGCGAGGGCGGCGCGGGTGGCCTCGGTCTCGTTCGCCAGGGCGGTGCGCGCGGCCTGGGTGTCGCGCTCGAGGTCGGTGCGGCCCTGCTCGATGTCGCGGGCGAGGTCTCCACGCAGCCGTGCGTTCTCGGTCTCGTACTCGACCCGGCCCAGTTCGGTCTCGCGGGCGAGCAGCGCCGCGGCCTCGCGTGCCTCAGCGGCCTCGCGGCTCGCTACGACCGTGAGCTCGGCGACCTCGCGTTCCCCGGCGGCCCGCACGGCGGCGGCCTCGCGCTTGGTCATCGCCCTGGCCTCCGCGGCCTCGGTGGCGACGGCACCGCGAATCGACGCGGCCTCCTTGATAGCGTCGGCGACGAGCGTCTCGGCGTCGCTCTTCGCGCGACCGAGAACGTGCTCGGCCTCCGTGCGCGACGACTCGAGCAGCTGCGTCGACTGCGTGGTCGCCTCGGAGACCAGGCGGTCCGCCGTCTCGCGCGCATCCGTCGAGAGCTTCTGGATCTCGCTCTTCACCGAGCTGCGCAGCTTCTCGGCGTCGATGTCGGCCTGGCTGATCAGGCGGGTCGACTGCTCCTCGGCCACACGCAGGGTGTTCTCGAGCTTGGTGCCGAGGCCGCTGTAGGTCGGGGTGCCGGTCTCGTCGAGCTCGGCCTGGAGGTCTTCGGCGACCGCCGCGAGACGCTTGATCTCCTTGGTCGCCTCGGCCCGGTCGGCGTTGGCCTTGATCAGTTCCCTGCGAAGTTCCTGAACCGCCTTGTCTACCGCTTCCTTGCGGTATCCGCGCATTTCCGTACCGAAGTCTGTGTCGTCAGCAGCCATGCGTCGAGTTTAGCGGCGCGGCACCGTCGCCCAACTCACATACCCCTTTCGGAAGGCTCACAGGCTTTGCCGGTTAACTCCCAGTGCCTGAGTTAGGCCGCAGCGGGCCCAATCGGCTATTCTTGATCGTCTTTGCTGTTGCCATCCCGGACGCCGGTTCCAGGAAATCCTCCACTCGCCCCGAAGCGCGAGCGCCTGCCAGATGCGGGGGAGGGTGCCACGACGTGATTGTCGTAGCTGGGTGACACGAAAGGAGTATCTCGTGCGATTTGTTCTCGCAATTGTCAGTTTCATCATTGCCGCCCTGCTCATGGGTCTCGGAATCGCTCAGAAGACCGTTTTCGCAGCGCCCGACGAGTTCACGGCGTCGACCAACATCACCACGAGTGCCCCCGTCACCGTGATCAGCGGGGCCGCCCTCAACGCGTACCCGCGCAGCCAGTTCGTGCAGATCAGCGGCTCGAAGGAGAACTTCGCCGCCTACGGACGCACGGACGACGTGATCGCCTGGATCGGCGACACCAGTTACAACCGCGTCGACTTCGATGCCGAGACGTCGAAGCTCGTCAGCACCCTCGAGCCGGGCACCGAAGACCAGGTTCCCAGCCCCGTCGGCTCCGACCTGTGGCTCGCCAGCTACACCGACAAGAACGCGATGACGATCAACGTTCCAGAAGACTTCTCGCTGCTGGTCGTCTCCGACGGCGTCAAGCCGGCACCGTCGGAGATCAGCATCACCTGGCCCATCGACAACTCCACGCCGTGGGCCAACACGCTCGTCGTCGCCGGCGGCGTCATGCTCCTCGTCGGCCTGCTGCTGCTGTTCTGGGCCATCGCCCACATCCGCAAGTCGCGCGGTCCGCGCCGCAAGTCGCAGAAGATGCCGAAGCTGCCGCGCCAGCCGCGGTACAAGCCGATCAAGGCCAAGCAGAAGGAGCTCGAGGCCAACGCGAAGGGCCGCCGCTCCCTGACATCCCGTGTCGCCATCGTGCCGGTCGTGCTCGTCACGGCTCTCACACTCGGCGGATGCAGCGCCGACTTCTGGGCCGGCCGCGAGGGCGTCGCCCAGCAGACGGCCACTCCCGACCCCGTCGCCGAGGGCGAAGCGGTCACCCCCGTCGACCCTCCCGCCGTCACCGAGAAGCAGGCCAAGCGCATCATCGCCGACCTCGCCGGAGTCGCCGCTGCGGCCGACGAGGCCAGGGACGCCGACCTCGTCGCGACCCGTTTCGCCGGCCCGGCCCTCGATCTGCGCCTCGCCAACTACGGAGCCCGCACGGCCGACGGCACGATCGCCGCGGTCGCACCGATCCCGACCGGCAAGGTCGAGGTCACACTGCCGCAGATCACCGACAACCAGTGGCCGCGCGCCGTCTTCGCCGTCATCGAGGACCCTGCGACCACCGCCGAGGGCAAGCCGCTGCCTCAGGTCGCGGTCATGCTGACGCAGGAGGACCCCCGCGCGAACTACAAGGCGCAGTACGTCATCACGCTCGAGCCCGGCGCCGTCATCCCTCCCGTCGCTCCGGCCACGGTCGGCGCCGGCCGGCTGCCGGCCGACTCGAAGTTCCTCGCGCTCGCCCCCGAGGCGATCGGCCCCGCCTACTCGGACATCCTGATGACCGACACGGCGAGCCCGTCGAACGAGGTCTTCGAGGCCGAGGGAGACACCCTGCGTACGACCTTCGGTCTCGCGTTCAAGGAGGCCGAGAAGGCGCCGTTCTCCGCGACCTCGACGCTCACCTTCGCGCCGAGCGCCGCGACCGGCCCGCTGATCGCGCTCTCCACGAACGACTCGAACGCGATCGTCGCCGTCAACATCAACGAAGACGTCACCGCCGCCGTCGTCGAGGCCGGCGCCGTGGTCGACTCGAAGGGCGCGGTGAAGGCGCTCGCGGGCAAGCCCACCAGCACAAAGGGCTTCAAAGCGACGTACGGTTATCAATTGCTGTTCTTCGTGCCGTCCATCGAAACGGGCGGCAAGATATCCCTACTCGGCTACACCCAGGGCCTCGTCGCCGCATCGGAGCTACCGTGACCAACCTTCCCCCCAGCGCAGCGAGCCTCCGCGGAGCCGTCGACCTCTCGTCGCTCGTGAACCCGGCGCCTCCTGCCGCGGCTCCCAAGGGCGGCGGCGCGTCGTCGCTGGTCGTCGAGGCGACGGATGCCACGTTCTCGAGCATTCTCGAGCTGTCGAACTCGGTTCCCGTGCTCGTCGAGTTCTACGGCCAGGGCCTCGAGCCTGCGCTGACACCCCTGGTCACCGAGTACGGCGGCCGCATGGTGCTCGCCACCGTGGACGGCACCCGCAACCCGCAGCTCGTTCAGGCGTTCCAAGTGACGGAGGTGCCCACGGTGGCCGCCGTCATCGCCGGCCGCCCGTTGCAGCTCTTCGTCGGCCTGCCCGCCGAAGACGAGATCCGCGCCGTGCTCGACCAGGTTCTCGAGGTGGCGAAGCAGCAGAACGTCACCGGCACGGTTCCGGTCGCCGACGCAGGCGCCCCGGAGGCCGAGCCCGTCGAGGAGCCGCTTCCCCCGCACCACCAGGAGGCCTACGACGCCATCGCGGCCGGCGACTTCGCCACGGCGATCGCCGAGTACCAGACCGCGATCGCGCAGAACCCCCGCGACGCCCTCGCCGTGGCCGGCCTCGCGCAGGTGTCGCTGCTCGCGCGCCTCGAGGGGACGACGGTCGACGAGCTTCGCTCCGCGGCCGCCGCAGCCCCTGCCGACGTCGATGCGCAGCTCGCCGTCGCCGACCTCGACATCTCCGGCGGACACGTCGACGACGCGTTCCTGCGCCTGCTCGACCTCTTCCCGACGCTCGACGCCGACGGCAAGAATGCCGTGCGCACGCGCCTGCTCGAGTTCTTCGAGATCGTCGGGGCCGAGGACCCGCGGGTCATCGCTGCACGCCGACGCCTGACGGCGCTGCTGTACTGAGCCCCGCCGCCGGCCGGGCAGGTCGCTCAGCGGCCGTATCGAGACCCCGTACGTGGTCTCGATACGGCCGCGGGCGTCACTTGCGCAGCTTGAGCCACAGACCCGCGAGCGGCGGGAGCGTCAGCTCGGCCGAGGCCGGACGCCCACCCCACGGTTCGTCGGTGGCGACCACGGCGCCGAAGTTGCCCACGCCGCTGCCGCCGAACTCGGTGGCGTCGGTGTTGATCAGCTCCTCCCACGTGCCCGCGAACGGGAGCCCCACGCGGTACGGCCCCACCGGGTTGCCGGAGAAGTTCATGAGCACCGCGACCGGGTTGCCCTCGGCGTCCCAACGCAGGAACGACACGATGTTGTTCTCGGCGTCGCCGGCGTCGATCCACTCGAATCCGCCCTCGTCGTGGTCGCGCGCCCAGAGGGCCGGCTCGTCACGGTAGACCGCGTTGAGGCTCGTGACGAGGCGGTGCAGGCCGGCGTGCACCGGCTGGTCGAGGATCCACCAGTCGAGTCCGCGCTCCTCGCTCCACTCCGAGGGCTGGCCGAACTCGCTGCCCATGAACAGAAGCTGCTTGCCGGGGTGCGCCCACATGAACGATAGGAAGGCGCGCACGTTGGCGAGCTTCTTCCACTGGTCGCCGGGCATCTTCGCCAGCAGAGAGCCCTTGCCGTGCACGACCTCGTCGTGGCTGATCGGCAGCAGGAACTGCTCGGTGTACGCGTAGACCATGGAGAAGGTGATCTCTCCGTGGTGGTGCGCGCGGTGCATGGGGTCGGTCTCGAAGTAGGAGAGGCTGTCGTGCATCCAGCCCATGTTCCACTTCAGCCCGAAGCCGAGGCCGCCCTCGCTCGTGGGCTTGGTCACTCCCGGCCACGCGGTCGACTCCTCGGCGATCATCATGATGCCGGGGCTGCGCTTGTACGCGGTCGCGTTGACCTCCTGCAGCAGGCTGATGGCCTCGAGGTTCTCGCGTCCGCCGTAGATGTTCGGCTCCCACTGGCCCTCCTCGCGGGAGTAGTCGAGGTAGAGCATCGACGCGACGGCGTCGACGCGCAGCCCGTCGATGTGGAACTCCTCGAGCCAGTACGAGGCATTCGCGACGAGGAAGTTGCGCACCTGCGACTGCCCGAAGTTGAAGATCAGGGTGCCCCAGTCCATCTGCTCGCCGCGGCGGGGGTCGGAGTGCTCGTACAGCGCCTGGCCGTCGAACTTGGCCAGCGCCCACTCGTCTTTGGGGAAGTGCCCGGGGACCCAGTCCATGATGACGCCGATTCCGGCCTCGTGCAGCCGGGAGATGAGGTACTTGAGGTCGTCGGGGTGGCCGAAGCGGCTCGTCGGCGCGTAGTAGCCGGTGACCTGGTAGCCCCAGGAACCGCCGAATGGATGCTCCGCCAGGGGCATGAACTCGATGTGGGTGAACCCCAGCTCGCCGACGTACTCGATGAGCTGGTCTGCGGCCTCGCGATAGCCGAGCCCCGGGCGCCACGAGCCGAGGTGCACCTCGTAGACGCTCATCGCGGCGTTGTGCGGGTCGGTGGCCGCGCGCTTGGCCAGCCACGCGTCATCCGTCCACTTGAAGGTCGACTCGACGACCTTCGACGCCGTCGCCGGCGGGATCTCGGCGTAGCGTGCCATCGGGTCGGCGCGGGTGACCCAGTCGCCGCCCGCGGTGAGGATCTCGAACTTGTAGGTGCTGCCCGGGGTGACGCCGGGGGCGAAGATCTCCCACACCCCGTTGTCGTCGAGCCGACGCATGGCATGGCCGGTTCCGTACCAGCCGTTGAAGTCGCCCACGACCCGCACCGACTTGGCGTGCGGCGCCCAGACCGAGAACGAGGTTCCCACGACGTCCTCGTGCGGGCGGTACTGCGCGCCGAGCACGTGCCAGAGCTGCTCGTGGCGTCCCTCGCCCCACAGGTAGAGGTCGATCTCGCCCACCGACGGCACGAAACGGTAGGGGTCTTCGGCGGTCCAGGTCGGCCCGTTGTCGTACTCCGACTCGAGCACGTACGCCTGGCCGGGACCGGCGGCGAAGCCCTGCCACAGACCGTCGGCCACGTGCTCGAGCGGCACGCGCGTGCCGTCGGCCTGCACCGCCGTCACCGCGGCGGCCAGCGGACGCAGCGCGCGCACCACGAAACCGTCACCCAGCGGGTGCTGCCCGAGCGTCGTGTGCGGCTGCGGGTGGCTGCCGCCGACGATCGAGGCGATCAGTCCCGGGTGGAGTTCGGGAAGTGCGGGGGCCGGGGCCATTAGCTGCCTTTCGGGTAGTCGACGCGCAGGATGTGGACGGGTTCCGTGAAGGCGTCGAGCCGCACGTAGTTGTCCCCTCCCCAGGTGAACGTCGACTGGGTGATGAGATCGGTCACGGTGAAGTCCGTGCCCGTCGGAATGCCGAAGCGGGTCGGGTCGAGGTGCACGACGGTCTCGCGCACCGAATGCGGGTCGACGTTCGCGACGACGATGATGCCGTCGGGCCTGCCGGTGCCGGTGTGCTCGGCCGCCAGGAACTTGGAGTAGACGAGGATCGAGTCGTCGTCGCTCCAGTGCACGTCGAGGTTGCGCAGCTGGCGGAGCGCCGGGTGCTCGTTGCGGATGGCGTTCAATCGGCGCAGATACGGGGCGAGCGAGTCGCCGCTCGCCTCGGCCGCCGCGAAGTCGCGCGACTTGAACTGGTACTTCTCGTTGTCGATGTTCTCTTCCGAGCCTGGGCGGGCCACGTTCTCGAAGAGCTCGTAGCCGGCGTAGACGCCCCAGGTCGGGCTTCCCGTCGCGGCGATCGCGGCGCGCACCTTGTAGGCGGGTCGGCCGCCGAACTGCAGGTACTCGGTGAGGATGTCGGGGGTGTTGACGAAGAAGTTGGGCCGGAAGGTGTCGCTCGTCTTCTTCGAGACCTCGACCAGGTACTCCTCGAGCTCCTCCTTCGTGTTGCGCCAGGTGAAGTAGGTGTACGACTGCTGGAAGCCGACGCCCGCGAGCGACTGCATCATCGCGGGGCGGGTGAACGCCTCGGCGAGGAAGACCACCTCGGGGTGACGCGTGTTGACCTCGTGCAGCAGCCACTCCCAGAACTGCAGTGGTTTGGTGTGCGGGTTGTCGACGCGGAAGATCTTCACGCCCACCCCGATCCAGTACTCGACGATGCGCAGGATCTCGGCGCTGAGGCCGCCCGGGTCATTGTCGAAGTTGATCGGGTAGATGTCCTGGTACTTCTTCGGCGGGTTCTCGGCGTAGGCGATGGTCCCGTCGGGAAGCGTGGTGAACCACTCGGGGTGCTCGGTCACCCACGGGTGGTCGGGCGAGCACTGCAGCGCCAGGTCGATAGCGACCTCGATGCCGTTCTTCTTGGCGACTCCCAGGAAGTAGGTGAAGTCCTTGACGGTGCCGAGCTCGGGGTGGATGGCGTCGTGGCCGCCGTCGGCCGAGCCGATCGCCCACGGCGATCCGGGGTCGCCGGCCGCGGCGTCGAGAGTGTTGTTCGGCCCCTTGCGAAAGCTGCGGCCGATCGGATGAATCGGCGGAAGGTAGAGCACGTCGAACCCCATCTCGGCCACGGCCGGGATCCGCTTCGCCGCCGTGCGGAAGGTGCCCGAGACCCAGGTGCCGTCCTTGCGGCGCTTGGCGCCCTCGCTGCGGGGGAAGAACTCGTACCAGCTGCCGACACCGGCGCGGGCGCGTTCGACCCTGAGCGTGCGGGTCTCGCTCAGCGTGGTGAGGCTGGCGAGGGGGTCGGCGGCCATGATCGCGGTGATTTCGGGTGCGGTGGCGGCGGCGAGACGCTCGACCGGCGGGAGGGCGGTGTCTGCGAGCACCGCGGCCGCATCCGTCACGGTCGTCGTCTGCTCGGCGCGGGCCAGCAGTTCGAGGCCCATGGTGAACATGAGGTCGAGGTCGATGCCCGCGGGCACCTTGATCTCGGCGTTGTGCAGCCACGTTGCCCAGTCGTCGGTATACGCCTCGACGCGGAATGTCCAGGGGCCAGGGGCGCCGACGACGGCGGTGGTGTGCCACGAGTCGGTGCCCGGGGCGCCGGGGGACATGGCGTGCCGGGAAGTTGTACCCCGGGGATCGGTCAGCAGCAGCGTGCCGCCGATGATGTCGTGCCCCTCGCGGAAGATCGTCGCGGAGAACGGCACGGCCTCTCCCGCGTACGCCTTCGCCGGCCAGCGGTTCTCCGGTTGCTGAGGAGCGAGGAAACGTATGGGGATACGCCCGATATTCGCCTTGTATTCGGTCTGCTGAGCGGGGCCGCTGCTCGCGGCCACCCTGTCGTTCTCTGTAGTCGCCACAATTCGACCGTACCGTCTTTGCCGGATGGTGCGGGGCATTGCTTTTCGGCGGTCGGTATGTTGGGGGACCGGGCGTGTACCCCCACTTGTGGGTGAATGAATTTGCATCGACTTCTCACTACAATTAGTCTCGAAGAAAGAGTCGCTCGATCCGGGGATGCCTAGCAGATCCACCGTCTTCGCACGATTTCTCTTCACGATGTTCACGGGCCCGAATCCGTGGACTGAAGCAACCTAGTCGAGTCACTAGAAGTGCCACGGATGGCACGGCGCCCGCCCCACGGTCGTCTTGTTGCGGTAATCGTGTCTACTCCCTAGGAAGACGATGCCCACTCGCAAGCAGATTCTGTCAATTCTCGCCGCCTCCGCCGCGTTCGTCGCGGCCGCCGTCGTCGCGGCCAATCTCAACCACCTCGAGACCACGAAATCGGACCTCCGCCAGAATCTGACCGCCGAGGCCGTCACCGGCGTGACCGTCGCCTGGGTGACCGACTTCGACGCCGAGCTCGGCGACGACAAGGTCGTCGGCGCGCACCTGAAGCCGACCGACGGCACGATCCTCGAGAACTCCACGGTCGATCTGACGATCGTCGACGCCGACGGACTCGCGCTCGGCACCATGTCGAGCGACGACGGGGGCGTGACCTGGAGCGACCTCGACGAGACCATCCCCGCCGACGGCACCCTGGTCGCATCCGTCGTCATCAACGACCGCGAGACCGTCGCGGCCATCAGCACCCGGTAGTCGCCGGGCTGCCACCGGTCGCGATTCGGCCTCCGACCGGACGTCTCGATTTCTCCCGGGCGCGACGCCGGATGTTCTAGGGTTGTCGGGTGAAAGCCATCCGTAGATTTACCGTCCGCACCGTACTCCCCGAGGCACTGAGCGGGCTGGAGGAGCTGGCAGGCAACCTGCGATGGTCGTGGCACGAGCCCACCATGCAGCACTTCGCATCCATCGCTCCGAACGAGTGGGACGAGAGCGGGCGCGACCCGATCGCGCTGCTCGGGGCCGTCGAGCCGTCGCGACTCGACGAGCTGGCCTCCGACGACGACTTCGTCTGGCGCACCAACGCGCTGCTCGCCGACCTGCACACCTACCTGACCGAGCCGCGCTGGTACCAGGGCATCGAGGGCGCGCCGGCGTCTATCGCATACTTCTCGCCCGAGTTCGGCATCGCAGCGGCCCTGCCGCAGTACTCGGGCGGTCTGGGCATCCTCGCCGGAGACCACCTCAAGAGCGCGTCGGACCTCGGCGTGCCGATCATCGCCGTCGGGCTGTTCTACCGCTCGGGCTACTTCCGCCAGGCCATCTCCCGCGAGGGCTGGCAGCAGGAGACGTACCCGGTGCTCGACCCCGACGGTCTCCCGCTCAGCGTGGTGCGGCACCCCGACGGCCGGGCGGCGATGATCACCCTCGCCCTGCCCGACGAGCGTGCGCTCGCCGCCCGCATCTGGCAGGTGAAGGTGGGCCGGGTCACACTGCTTCTGCTCGACACCGACGTGCCCGAGAACGACGACGAGCTTCGCTCGGTCACCGACCGTCTCTACGGAGGCGGCGGCGAGCACCGTCTGCTGCAGGAGCTGCTGCTCGGCATCGGCGGAGTGCGGGCCATCGGCGTGTTCACGCAGCTCACCGGCACTCCGGAACCGCTCGTCTTCCACACCAACGAGGGCCACGCGGGCTTCCTCGGCCTCGAGCGCATCAGCGACCTCATCGGCGACGGACTATCGTTCTCCGAGGCGTTGCAGGTGGTTCGCGCCGGTACGGTGTTCACCACCCACACCCCGGTTCCGGCCGGCATCGACCGCTTCGACGCGTCGCTCATCGAGCGATACTTCGACACCGAGCTGCTGCCCGGCGTCGATCCGGAAGACGTGCTCGCGCTGGGCGCCGAGGACTACGAGGGCGGCGTCGCCGACACCTTCAACATGGCGGTCATGGGGCTGCGCCTCGGCCAGCGCGCCAACGGCGTCTCGCAACTGCACGGCCACGTCTCCCGCGGCATGTTCGGCGCACTCTGGCCGGGGTTCGACGAAGACGACGTGCCGATCACCTCGGTCACCAACGGCGTGCACGCGCCGACCTGGACCGACCCGCTGCTGCTCGGGCTCGCCGAGTCGAAGTTCGGCGCCGGCGACCTCTTCGCCACCGACTGGAACTCCGAGCAGATCTCCGACGGCGAGCTCTGGCAGGTGCGCGGCGCTATGCGTCAGCAGCTGGTCACCGACGCCCGCCGCCGGGTGGGCGACGCCTGGCGCGAGCAGAACCCGGGAGTGGGCGACCCCGCCTGGTACTCGTCGCTTCTCGACCCGAACATCCTCACCATCGGTTTCGCGCGCCGTGTGCCCACCTACAAGCGGCTCACGCTGATGCTGCACGACGAGAACCGACTGCGCGCGCTGCTGCTGCACCCCGAGCGTCCGATCCAGATCGTCATCGCGGGCAAGTCCCACCCCGCCGACGACGAGGGGAAGCGTCTCATCCAGCGCCTCGTCGAGTTCGCCGCCGAGCACGACGTGCGCGAGCGCATCGTGTTCCTTCCGAACTACGACATCGCCATGGCGAAGCTGCTCTACCCCGGCACCGACGTCTGGCTCAACAACCCGCTGCGCCCCCTCGAGGCGTGCGGAACCTCCGGCATGAAGGCGGCGCTCAACGGTTCGCTCAACCTCTCGATCCTCGACGGCTGGTGGGCGGAGTTCTACGACGAGGAGAACGGCTGGGCGATCCCGTCGGCCGACTCCGCGGGCGACAGCGCCGAGCGCGACAAGCTCGAGGCCGACAGCATGTACGACCTCATCGAGCACCAGATCGCACCCCGCTTCTACGACCGCGGCGACGACGGTGTGCCGCACCGCTGGGTGCAGTCGATCCGGCACACGCTCTCAACGCTGACGCCCGTGCTCTCGGCCGACCGCATGGTGCGGGAGTACGTCGAGCGGCTGTACATCCCGGCCGCGACCGCGGAGACGGCGATCACCGCCAACTCCAACCAGCCGGCGCGCGAGCTCGCGCTCTGGAAGACGCGCGTGAACGCCGCATGGCCGTCTGTGCAGGTCACCCACGTCGAGTCCGGGGGAGTGGACGCCCTGCCCCAGGTCGGCGACACCCTCCACGTGCGCGCGCAGGTCGCGCTCGGCGGGCTCACGTCGGACGACGTCGCCGTGGAGGTCGTCTACGGACGCGCCCGCGACGGCGACCAGCTCGTCGAGACCCAGCACGCGCCGCTCGAGCAGACCGGCGAGACCAACGGCACCGCGACCTTCGCGGGGAGCGTGCCTCTCGGACGGGCGGGCAGCTTCGGCTACAACGTGCGCGTCGTGCCGCGGCATCCGCTGCTCGCGTCGGCCGCCGAGATGGGGCTCATCGCCGCCGCGATCTAGCGCGCTCGGTCTCTGAGCCGGTCGAGGCGGCCCGTCGACAGGCTCGGGGACCGGCGACAGGCTCTGGGGCCGCTACTCCCGCGCGATCGCCGCGATCCGGCCGTTCGTGACCGCGAGCAGGTCGGCGGGGGCGAGTTCGATGTCGAAACCGCGGCGGCCGCCGGAGACGAAGATCGAGGCGTAGAGCTCCGCCGTCTCGTCGAGCACCGTGGGGTGCTGCGTCTTCTGGCCGATGGGGCTGATCCCGCCGAGGACGTACCCGGTCTTGCGCTGGGCGACGGCCGGGTCGGCCATGACCGCCTTCTTGCCGCCCACCGCGCGGGCCAGGGCGCGCAGGTTGAGCGTGCCGGTGACGGGCACGATCGCGACGACGAGGTGCCCGTCGACGTCGGCGAGCAGGGTCTTGAACACCTGCTCGGGGTCGAGTCCGAGCATCGTCGCCGCCTCGGTACCGAAGTTGGTGTTCGCGGGGTCGTGCTCGTAGGCGTGCGGGAGAAACCGGATGCCGGCCGCCGTCAGTGCCACCGTCGCGGGGGTGCCACCCGCGGCATCCGTGTGCTTAGCCATCTGCCTATTGTGGCGTACGGCGGCTAGTGCGCGCGGAACAGCTGCATCGACGTTCCGGCGACCATCAGCTCGCTGCCCGGCCCGTGCTCTCCGCCGTTCTCGCCCGTCGCGGAGTCCCAGATGCGCTCGTAGGCCGTGACCCCCTCGTGCTCGGGGAGGGTCACGGTGATGGCGTCCTCGAGTCCGTGCACGATGAGCAGGATGCGGTTGAACTCCTCGAACTCCGGCGTCGACGCCGCCAGGTACTGCAGCGTGCGCTCGGTGGGGGAGTCCCAGTCGTCCTCCGACATCGACAGGCCCTCTTTGTTGTACCAGTCCATCTGCGTCGCGCTCGGAACCGTCTCGCCGAAGCGGCCGAACCGCACGGGTCGGAGGGCGGGGTTCTCCGCCCGCAGCCTGACCAGCAGCCGGGTGACGCCGAGCATCTCGCGCTGCCACTCCTCGCGCTGCCATGGCACCCAGGTGAGCTCGCTGTCGTGGCAGTACGCGTTGTTGTTTCCGCGTTGCGTGCGCCCGAACTCGTCGCCGGCCGTGAGCATGGGGATGCCGGCGCTCAGCAGCAGCGTGCCCAGCAGGTTGCGCAGCGCCCGCTGCCGCGACGCGAGGATCACCGGGTTGTCGGTCGGCCCCTCGATGCCGTGGTTGAACGAGTGGTTGTCGCTCGTGCCGTCGCGGTTGTTCTCGCCGTTTCCGAGGTTGTGCTTGGTGTAGTACGACGTGAGGTCGGCCATCGTGAAGCCGTCATGCGCCGTGATGAAGTTCACCGACGCCAACGGCCCGCGGTCATGCGAGAACACGTGCGCCGACCCGGCGAGGCGGCGGGCGAGCGAGCCGATGCCGTTCGGCGCAAGGCCGTTCGCCCTTGCGGCCCCGATGTCGGTGAGCCAGAAGTCGCGCATGCGGTCGCGGTAGCCGTCGTTCCACTCGCTCCAGCCGCGCGGGAACCGCCCGACCTGCCAGCCGCCCATGCCGACGTCCCACGGCTCGGCGATCATCCTGACGCCGGCGAGCGACGGGTCGTCGAGGACCCCGGTGACGAATGGATGATCCGGGTCGAACTCGACGCGCTCGTCACGCGCGAGGGTCACCGCGAGGTCGAACCGGAAACCGTCGATCTGCACCTCGTTCGCCCAGTACCTGAGCGAGTCGAGGGCCAGCTGACGGGCCGCGGGTACGGCGAAGTCGACGGTGTTGCCGCATCCGGTCACGTCTATATAGGTGCCGTCGGAGCTCTGCCGGTAGTAGGACTCGTTGTCGATGCCGCGGAGGCTCGTGGTCGGTCCGTTCACGCCCTCCTCGGCCGTGTGGTTGTAGACGACGTCGAGCAGAACCTCGAGCCCGGCGGCGTGCAGGTTCTTGACCATGGTCTTGACCTCCCGCAGCACCGCGCCCGTGCCCCCGGACTGCGCGGCACGGGTGGCGTACTCGGCGTGCGGGGTGAAGAAGTTGAGCGTGTTGTAGCCCCAGTAGTTGACGAGCCCCTGTTTGATCAGCCGCTGCTCGCTCACCGACTGGTGGATGGGCAGCAGCTCGACCGAGGTGATCCCGAGGTCTTTGAGATAGCGGATGGTCGACGGGTGCCCGAGTCCGGCGTAGGTGCCGCGCAGCTCTTCCGGCAGATCGGGGTTGAGCTTCGTCAGGCCCTTCACGTGCGCCTCGTAGATCACGACGTGGTCGAGCGGGATCGCCGGTTTCGTCACACCCTCCCAGTCGAACGAGTCGTCCTGCACGTACGAGCGCCACTCGCCGTCGTTGGTGCGTGCGAGTCCGCGGGCGTAGGGGTCGATGAGGTCGAGCGTCGGGTCGAAGCGGTGGGTGGGCCCGGTGGGGCCGGATGCGCGCACGGAATAGCGCGCCCCGGCGACGAGGGCGGGCGACGAGCCGGTCCACACGTCGTCGTCTCCCCGCACCATCGAGACGGAGGAGACGAGCCAGTTCGCGTCCTTCTCGTCGTAGAGACGGAGTTCCATCCCGGTCGCGTTCGCCGACCAGACTCTCAGCTCACCGCCGGCGGCCGTGGCGCGCACGCCCAGTGAGCTGAGCTGCGGGGCGAGGGCTGACATGCGTCCCACACTAAGCGCCCGGTGAGTCATGCTTGTTACATGGCCATCTACCTCGATCACGCGGCGACCTCGCCGATGCCGCCCGAGGTCATCGCCGCGTACGCCTCGGCGCTCGCCGTCGTCGGCAACCCGGCGTCGATCCACACGCAGGGACAGAACGCGAAACGCATGCTCGAGGAGGCCCGCGAACGGGTCGCCGCGTCGGTCGGCGCCGACTCGGTCGAGGTCACCTTCACTGGCGGCGGTACCGAGGCGGTCAACCTCGGCATCAAGGGACTCTGGTGGGCGCGCGCTTCGACCGGCCCGGCGACCGACGTTGCCCGCAGGCGCATCCTCGTGCCGCGCGGCGAGCACCACGCCACGATCGACACGATCGACTGGCTCGAGCAGCACGAGGGCGCCGTGATCGAATGGATCCCGATCGACGGCCTCGGCCGTATCGACCTGCTCGCCCTCGAGGCGGCCCTCGGCCCCGACGTCGCCCTGGTCACCCTGCTCGGCGCGAACAACGAGGTCGGCACGGTGCAGCCGGTCGCCGAGGTCGCCGCGCTCGCCGCGGTGCACGACGTGCCGGTGCACGTCGACGCGATCGCCGGCTACGGCTATCTGCCCATCGACTTCCATGCCCTCGGCGTCGCGGCGATGTCGATCTCGGCCCACAAGATCGGCGGCCCCGTCGGCATCGGCGCTCTGGTGATCGCCCGCAGCGCCACCATCGTGCCCCTCTTCCACGGCGGCAACCAGCAGCGCGCCCGCTCCGGAACCCAGGACGTCGCCGGAGCGGTGGCGTTCGGGCTCGCGGCAAGTCAGGCCACGGCCGACCTCGAGGCGCACGCCGCCTCACTGCGGGAGCTGCGCGACCGGCTGGTGGCGGGCATCCGCGACGCCGTTCCGACGGCGATCCTCCGCGGCGACCCGACCCCCGAGGGCCGCCTGCCCGGCAACGCGCACTTCACCTTCCCCGGCTGCGAGGGCGACTCGCTGCTCTTCCTGCTCGACGTCGCCGGGTTCTCGGTCTCTACCGGATCCGCCTGCCAGGCCGGGGTTCCCGAGGCGTCGCACGTGCTCATCGCGATGGGGCTCAGCGAGGCAGACGCCCGCGGCGCGCTGCGCATGACGCTCGGCACCCATACGACGCGCGCCGAGGTCGACGCGCTGGTCGCCGCGCTTCCCGACGCCGTGGCGCGGGCGGGTCGCGCGGGCCTCGCCGAACGCCAGCCCACGTTCGGGCGCTGACGCGGGCGTCGAGTGGTGCCCTCTCGGGCGCGTATCGAAAGCCGCACGTACACTGGAACCCATGAAGGTTGTAGCGGCGATGAGTGGCGGCGTGGACTCGGCGGTTGCCGCGGCCCGCGCCGTCGAAGCAGGACACGAGGTCGTCGGGGTGCACCTGGCGCTCAGCCGCATGCCGGGCACCCTGCGCACCGGCGCCCGCGGCTGTTGCACCATCGAAGACTCGATGGACGCCCAGCGGGCCGCGAACATCATCGGCATCCCGTACTACGTGTGGGACTTCTCCGAGCGGTTCAAGCTCGACGTCGTCGAGGACTTCATCGACGAGTACGCGGCCGGCCGAACGCCCAACCCCTGCATGCGCTGCAACGAGCGCATCAAGTTCTCGGCGCTGCTCGAGAAGGCGCTCGCGTTGGGCTTCGACGCGGTCGCCACCGGACATTATGCGGATGTGCGCCGTGATGCGAACGGCAACGCCGAACTGCACCGCGCGGCCACCTGGGCGAAAGACCAGAGCTACGTTCTCGGCGTGCTGACCGCCGACCAGCTGGAGCACTCGCTCTTCCCGCTCGGCTCGACGCCGAGCAAGGCCGAGGTGCGTGCCGAGGCCGCCGCCCGTGGCTTCAGCGTCGCCAACAAGCCCGACTCCCACGACATCTGCTTCATCCCCGACGGCAACACCCGCGGCTGGCTGGCCGAGAAGGTCGGCGCCGAGCAGGGCGAGATCCTCGACCGATCCGGCAAGGTGCTCGGCACCCATCAGGGCGCGCTCGCGTTCACGATCGGCCAGCGCAAGGGTCTGAGCATCGGCTACCCGTCAGACGACGGCATGCCGCGCTTCGTGCTCGAGGTGCAGCCCAAGACCAACACCGTCGTCGTCGGCCCCAAGGAGGCGCTCGACCTCTCCGAGCTCGCCGGCACCAAGTTCACGTGGGCAGGCCTCGGGCCCGTCGAGTCGGGCATCGCCGAGGCCCACGCCGACGGATCGATCACCCCGTTCGACTGCGAGGTGCAGATCCGCGCGCACGCCGACCCGGTCGCGGCGGTCGTCTCGGTCGAGAGCGGAGAGATGGTCATCCGTCCGGTCGAGCCGATCAACGGCGTATCGCCCGGCCAGACCGCCGTCGTCTACGTCGGCACGCGCGTGCTCGGACAGTGCACGATCGCCCGCACGGTCAGCGCCGTCGCCGTTCCCGCCTAGAAACGCCTACCGAACCGCGTTCGCACCCCGCGCGTAGGCCACGAAGGTTCCGGCGGCCTTGTCGTGCAGTCCGCGCCCTCGCGGATCGACGAGCGTGGTGACGATCAGCACCACGAGCCAGATCGCGAACGGCGCGAAGAACAGCAGCGCCCCGCGGCCGAGCGCGGAGGCGAAGCCCGGAGCGGCGGCCGAATCGGCCTTGACCACCTTCAGTCCGACGATGAGCAGGCCGAGCGACTGACCCGTGCGGCCGACGACGACGGCGAGCCCCGCGACGTAGGCCACGGCGACGATGAGCATGACGGTCGGTATCAGACCTCCGCTGTTGCTGCCGTTGATGGTGATCCCCAGCCAGACGCCGCCGAGGATGACGCCGTAGAGCAGAAGCGCGTCGACGATGAAGCCGAGGATTCGCAGGCCGACGTTGCCCGGGCGCGGACCGGTCTGCACCGGAGCCGCCTGCGCGAGCGGGTAGGAGTATCCGGTGAGCCCGGAACGAGCCGCGTCTTCGGCATCGGACTCGTCGATCGTGCGTGCTGAGTGGCCGACCGCCGCGGCGAGGGCGGTGATGCGGGGCGCGGCCTCGGTCGAGACGAGCGCCAGCGGGTACGACGCCGTCTCGGTGTCGAGGTGGAGCAGAGTCCAGTAGTGCGGTGCGAGCAGCACGTTCGCGCGCGGCACCGAGTAGGCGAGGTGCACGTCCTGTGCCGCGACCGGCCGCAGGTTCGCACCCGAGCCCGCCACCACGGGGAGCGTCGAGAGGTAGTCGACCAGGTCTTCGCTCGAGGTGTCTTCGTCGAGCTCGACGAGCCGGTCGTTCTCGTCGAGCCAGTCGACGAGCGCCAACCAGGGCGACACGCCCTCGGGCGTTGTGATGCCGCGCAGCGCCAGCCGGGCGCGGAAGCGCTCGAGATAGCGGAGGGGGCTCTCGACGGCGAGGCGTACCTCGGAGAAGAGTGCAGGATCGGTCGTGAGGCTGTCGCAGAGCGATTGCCAGTCGGTCAGGGTCGCGGTTTTCTGGGTTTCGCTCATCCCGCAACGCTAGCGGGTCTGATCGGCACCTATACGCCGGCGAGCCCCTCTATGGCACGGATTCGGTCGCGGTCAATCGCTCGGGGGGTGTCGGATGCGATGCCTACACTTGGGGGGTGGCAGACAACTACGCACCCAACGAACTCGAGAGCGCCCGCGCCGCGACGCAGCAGCTGACGACCCGCATCCTCGAATTGCGCGACGCCTATTACGACCGCGACACCACCCTCGTCTCCGACGCCGAGTACGACGGGCTGATGCACCGTCTCGAAGAGATCGAGCGTCTCTTCCCCGAGCTGCAGAGTCAGGACTCGCCGACGCAGAACGTGGGCGGACGCGCGGATGTCGCGCTCTTCGACCCCGTGGTTCACGCCGAGCGCATGCTGAGCCTCGACAACGTCTTCTCCATCGAGGAGTTCGAGGCGTGGGCGGCGAAGGTCGAGCAGAACTCCGGCCGCAGGGTCGACTACCTGTGCGAGCTGAAGATCGACGGCCTCGCCATCAACCTGCGCTACGAGAACGGACTGCTCACCAGCGCCGCCACCCGCGGCGACGGTCGCGTCGGCGAAGACGTCACCGAGAACATCGCCTTCATCGAGGTCATCCCGCGTCGACTCAAGGGCACCGGGCACCCCCCGCTCGTCGAGGTGCGCGGCGAGGTCTTCTTCCCGGTGAAGGCTTTCGCCGACCTGAACTCCCGACAGCGCGAGCTGGGTGAGCGCGAGTTCGCGAACCCGCGCAACGCCGCATCCGGCAGCCTGCGACAGAAGGGCGAGCGCAAGACGCCCGCCCAGCTCGAACTCATGCACGCCAGGCTGCGCGGTCTGCGCATGCTCGTGCACGGCATCGGCGCGTGGCCGAACCCTCCCGTCGCCTCACAGAGCGAGACGTACGAGCTGCTCAAGGAGTGGCGCCTTCCGACGAGCCCGTACTACTCCGTCGTCGACTCGGCCGCGAAGGCCGTCGACTTCATCGAGCACTACGGCGCACACCGAAGCGATCCAGAGCACGAGATCGACGGCATCGTCGTCAAGGTAGACGAGCTGGAGCTGCACGACGAGCTCGGCGCCACGAGCCGTGCGCCGCGCTGGGCGATCGCTTACAAGTACCCGCCCGAGCAGGTGCAGACCAAGCTGCTCGACATCGTCGTGAGCGTGGGCCGCACCGGCCGCGCGACCCCGTTCGCCGTGATGGAGCCGGCGCGCGTCGCCGGCTCGGTCGTGCGCCAGGCGACCCTGCACAACCAAGAGGTCGTGATCGCCAAGGGAGTCCTGATCGGCGACACCATCGTGCTGCGCAAGGCGGGCGACGTGATCCCCGAGGTCCTCGGGCCGGTCGTCGAGCTCCGTGACGGCACCGAGCGGGCGTTCGTGATGCCCACGCTGTGCCCCGCCTGCTCGACTCCGCTGCGCCCGATGAAAGAGGGCGACATCGACCTGCGCTGCCCCAACGCCCGCGCCTGCCCGGCCCAGGTGCGCGGGCGGGTCGAGCACGTCGGCAGCCGCGGCGCCCTCGACATCGAGGCGCTCGGCGAGGTGACGGCCGCCGCCCTCACCCAGCCCGTGGTGCCGGCGACGCCGCCGCTCGTCACCGAGGCAGGGCTGTTCGACCTGACCATCGAAGACATCGTCGGCATCGAGGTCATCGTGAAAGACGCCGAGACCGGCCTCGACCGTCTCGACGACGACGGCACGCCGCGCCGCCGGGCCCCGTTCCAGAGGGTGTCGATCGAGTATCCGCCCGAGGCCGACGGGCTCGACGCGGCCGAGCGTCGCAAGGCGGGACTGAAGAAGAACCACCGCGTCGTCTACCCGTCGGCGCAGGCGGAGAAGCTGCTGTCCGAGCTTGAGCTCGCGAAGACGAAGGAGCTGTGGCGCATCCTGGTGGCGCTCAGCATCCGCCACGTCGGTCCGGTCGCGGCCCGCGCGCTCGCCGGCTACTTCGGCTCCCTCGACGCGATCCGCACGGCGACGCGCGACGAGCTCGCGGCGGTCGACGGCGTGGGCGGCATCATCGCCGACGCGCTCATCGACTGGTTCCAGATCGATTGGCACGTCGAGATCATCGAGCGGTGGGAGGCGGCCGGTGTGCAATTCACGACGCCCGGGCACCCCGGCCCCGGCGCGGCAGGCGGGGTCGACGGTCCGCTCGCCGGCATCACGGTGGTGGCCACCGGCAGCCTCGAGGGCTTCACGCGCGAGGGCGCCGTCGAGGCGATTATCGCGGCGGGCGGCAAGTCCGCATCGAGCGTGTCGAAGAAGACCGACTTCGTCGCGGCCGGCCCCGGCGCGGGTTCGAAGCTCGGCAAGGCCGAAGACCTCGGCATCCGCATCCTCGACGCCGCCGAGTTCGCGCGTCTGCTCGAGGGCGGGCCGGACGCGGTGGCGCTTCCGGAGGCCGACGCCGAGACGGAGACGACCCAGTAGCCCGCCGCCCAGCAGCCTTCAGAGCTGCCCGGGTTCAGAGCTGACCGGGCTCGTAGCTCCCGAAGGTCCACTCGTTGCCCTCGGGGTCGAGCACGCGCGCGCGCCGCGTCGTCCACTCGGTGTCCTCGGGAGGGATGACCGGCGTAGCGCCGGCGGCCACCGCCCGGGCGTAGAGCGCGTCGACGTCGTCGACCATGAGGTACAGCCCGTGCGCCGACGGACGGTCGACGAGCACGGTGTCGTCGAAGTCGTCGTCGTTGTTCGAGACCATCACCACGGCCTGCCCTAGACGAACCTCGGCGTGGAGCACGCGGCCCGCGTCGTCGTCGATGCGCCGCACGATAGTGAATCCGCAGGCCGACAGCCAGCCGAGCGCCGCCGCCGCATTCCGATAGCTGACATAGCCGAAGAGATGCGCGTTCATGCCAGCACTGTACGACCGCGCGGGACGCGGGTGAACCCCCTCGTCTTGCCAACTACAACGTAATTCCGTAATAATGGAGAAATGGAATCCGACCTTCGCTCGATCGTGACGGCCCTCGCCGAGCGGGTCGAAGCGCTCGAGGGCCGCGAGCCCGCCGCCGCGAGCGTGTCCGCACCGAGCGGCGACGACCCCCTGTGGATCCTCACCGGCATCAAGCAGCGCATCGGCGACCCCGGTGCCGTCGTCTTCGCGGGCGCCGTGCGCACCGCGGCCGGTCCGGTCGAGTGGCAGGTCGGCTTTCCCGTCGACCGCATCCTCGAAGAGGACTGGAGCACTGTCGCGGCGAGCATCGCGGCGCTCGGCAACCCGGTGCGGCTGGCGCTGCTGCACGCCGTGATCGGCGGAGCCACCACGGTGGCCGAGCTCTCCGCCGGCGAGGGCATGGGGACCACGGGGCAGCTCTATCACCACCTGAACCAGCTCGTCGCGCAGGGCTGGCTCGTCGCCACCGGCCGCGGCCACTACTCCATCCCCGCCGAGCGGGTCGTGCCCCTGCTCGTCATCCTCTCCGCAGCAAGGAGGACGATGTGACCCGCTCGAAGAAGACACTCGCCGTCGCGATCGCGGCGGCCGTCGCCGCCTTCGCCGTCGGGGCGGCGGCTATGCCGCGACCGCCCGCGCTCTCCGCCGAGTCGAGGGGCGACTCCGCTCTCGTGGAGGAGGTGCGCGCCGTCCTTGCCGAGACCCCGGGCGTGCGCGACCGGGTGAGCGTCGCGGTCATCGACGGAGACACGGTGCGCGAGGCGCACTTCGGGGCGACGGATGCCACGGAGTACGAGATCGGCTCCGTCACGAAGACGGTGACCGGGTCGCTGCTCGCCGACGCGATCGACCGAGGAGAGGTGGAGGCACAGACCCCGCTCGGCGACCTGCTCGAGCTCGGCTCGAGCCCCGCCGCATCCGTCACCCTCGAGGAGTTGGCGACCCACTCGAGCGGGCTGCCGCGGCTCGCAATGCCCCTCGACCGCGTTCTGCCCACCATCGTCGCCAACTACCGCGCCGCCGACCCCTACGGCTCGACCGTCGACCAGCTCGTGGCGAGCTCGAGCGAACAGGAGCTCGGCGAGAAGGAGTACCTCTACTCCAACCTGGGCTTCGCGCTGCTCGGGCAGGCGCTCGCGACGGCGGCCGGCACCGACTACCAAGAGCTCGCCGAGGAACGCGTGTTCGCCCCGCTCGGCATGGACGACTCGTTCGTGCCCACGTCGACGGACGATCTCGCCGCCGACGCCCCGACCGGTTTCACCGCGGCGGGTCGCCCGAGCGAGCCGTGGACGCTCGGCGCCGACGCCCCTGCGGGCAGCGTGCGCTCGACACTCGCCGACATGACCGCCTACGTTCGCGCGCAGCTCGACGAGACCGCGCCGGGCGTGGCCGCCACCGAGCCGATCGCCGACGCGGGAGGGTCGAGCACGATCGGGTACGCCTGGCACACGACCGACTCCGTCACCTGGCACAACGGGGCGACCGGCGGGTTCACCAGCCTGGTCGCCTTCGACCGCGACGCCGGCCGTGCCGTCGTCGTGCTGAACAACACGGGCGCCTCGGTCGACGAGCTCGGCTTCGCCCTGATGGAGGACGACTGATGGAGTACATCACCGGGTTTCTCGCCCTCGCCTTCACCGCGGTGTTCGCGGCCGGGTCGCTCACCAGGGGGAAGGCGTTCGCGGCGAAGAGCCGGCTCGAGCTCGTGTTCGGCGCGGCGGACGCCGCCGTGGTGCTGTTCGGCACACGCCTCTTCATGCCGTGGGGCAGCGTCCCGACGTGGCTCTGGCTCGTGCCCGTCGCGATCTTCGCCGTGGGAGTGGCCGGCGCCGTGCTCCGCTGGCGCGACCTGCCGGCGGTGCGCCCCGACAAGCCACGCCGCCGCACCCTCGCCTGGGCCGTCGTGCACGCCGTCGTGCTGGTCGCGGTCGTCATCGTCGTCGCCGGATAGCTGTACCGGGTGCGAGACGCTCGGGTAGCCTGATCGTCAAGATCGGAGGGGCGGGTGAATACGGACGACGAGGCGCGACGCGACGGTGAGTCCGGTCGCGATGCCGGCGCCTCGCGACGCACCTTCCTGCGGGCCGCCGGGTTCGGCGCGGCCGGGATCGCCGCGACGGCCGCGGCCGCGTTCGCGGTGTCGCAGGCCGCGCCCGCACCGGCTCCCGCTCCCGCCGGCACCGTGCCACCGAGGGCCGCCGGCCCCGGCTTTGATCACCTCGTCGTGGTGATGTTCGAGAACCGCTCGTTCGACAACATCTTCGGCTACCTGTACGCCGACGGCGACCTGCCGCCGGGCGCCCGGTTCGAGGGGCTGCGGGCCGAGCACGGAAACGCTCTCGATTCGGGTGCGACCGTCGCGGTTCATCCGTACACGGGCTCGACCGACACGATCTTCTCGAGCCCGCAGCCCGACCCGGGCGAGGAGTACCAGCATGTGAACACACAGCTCTTCGGCACGGTCGACCCCGAGAGCAATCGCGGCAAGAAGGCCGCCGAGATGGTGGCGCCGTTCAACGCGCCCAAGGACGCGTCCGATCCCACCATGGCCGGCTTCCTGCAGGACTACGTCGACAACTTCCTCGGCGATCACGAGGGCAGGCAGCCGAAGCCGGAGGAGTACGACGTGATCATGGGCGCGTTCGAGCCGACCATGCTGCCCGTGTTCTCGACGCTCGCGAAGAACTTCGCGGTTTTCGACGCGTGGCACTGTGCCGTGCCGTCGCAGACCTTCTGCAATCGCTCCTTCTTCCACGCCTCCACGTCGCACGGCTACGTCACCAACAGCGGTCACGGCGGGTACGGCAAGTGGTTCGACGCGAAGAACGACGCCCCGACGATCTTCAACCGGCTGAGCGAGGCCGGCATCGACTGGGCCGTCTACTACGACGAGCGCCAGGTCGTGTCGATGACCGGGTTCATCCACGCCCCGAGCCTCGAGCAGTACTTCGGCACCAATTTCCGCACCATGCGGCAGTTTCACGACGACGTCGCGGCGGGCACCCTGCCCGCATACTCGTTCGTCGAACCGCGCATGATCTACGACCACAACGACATGCACCCGCCGGTGGGAGTGATGACCGAGACGGATGTCGACGGCACCGTGATCGCGGGCGGCGCGGTCTCCGACGTGCGGGCGGGCGAGGCGCTGCTCAGCTCGGTGTACACGAGCATCCGCGAGAGCGCGTCGCCCACCGGCTCGAACGCCATGAACACGATGCTGGTGGTCACCTTCGACGAGCACGGCGGAACCTACGACCATGTGCCTCCGCCCGCCGCCACCCCGCCGGAGGACCGTGCGAAAACCGAGATGGGGTTCCGGTTCGACCGGCTCGGGGTGCGGGTTCCCGCGATCGCCATCTCCGCCTACACGGCGAAGGGCCAGATCGTGAACGACCCGATGCACCACGGCTCAGTCATCGCGACCCTCGCGGAGAGGTTCGACCTCGAGCCGCTCACCGCGCGCGACGCGGGGGCGCCGACTCTGGCCAACGCGATGACGCTCACAACGCCGCGCGATCCGTCGCTCTGGCCCCAGACCGTGGCCCAGTACGTTCCTGCGAACCCCGAGGGCGGCTCGCACGTGCCCGACGGCCAGGACGACAGGCCGCTCAGCCCGCCCGGAGTCGGGTTGGTCGGCATGCTGATCGCCAAGTACGGGCAGGCGGGCGACACTGTGCCGGGCAGCTACAAGGAGGCCTACGAGCTGCTGATGAAGCGAGGCACGGGGATCTTCGGCAGCGCGCGCTGACTGGCCACTTCTGGCTGGTTCCGGTAGCAGGAAGTCGCCCCAACTGGCCACCCAGTCGCCGCGTGGGCACATGGAGGGTCGCGGTTCGTCGTGCGACGGACTGTAGCCGTCTACCCGTTCGAGGCCAGCACGCGGGCGGCCTCCCGCGTCGCCGACGTGTTGATCTTGCCCGCGCGAGAACCGGCGAGCTTGGCCCTGATGTGCTCGCTCACCGTGATCGGCGGATACAGCGCCGAGCCGCCCGGCTCGATCGTCGACGCGATCGCCTCGATCGTGGCATCCGCGTTGCCGTCATGGAAGTAGGCGGCGCTGCGTCGCCGGTTGATGGTGCCGTCGACGATCGGCGGCTTCACCCGGTGCAGTGTCGACATCCACCGCTCGTTCGTCCAGCGCGAGGTGAGGTCGCCGAGGTTGACGAGCAGGGCGTCGTCGGCGGGGCTCACGTCGTTCCACGAGCCGTCGGCGCCGAGCACCTGCAGGCCCTTCACCTGGTCGGCCCACAGCACGGTGACGATGCCGAAGTCGGTGTGCTCGCTCATGCCGATGAGGTCGCCGTCGAGGTCGACGGTGCCCGGCGGGAGAGCGTAGTTGTTCATGCGCAGCACGTCGATCGAGTGGTCGGTGTAGGAGTCGAAGAAGTCGGCGGGGAGGCCGAGCGCGGCGGCGAAGATGTCGGTGAGGGTGCGGGCCACGCGGCCCGCCTCCGCGAAGTACGCGTCGATGCGCTCGCGGTAGCCGTCGACCTCCGGCCAGACGTTCTCGGCGTACTCCATCGGGTCGAGCGCGACGCCGGGGAAGTCGGATGTCGCGAGCCCGACGTTGAACGCCTCGAAGAAGTCGTTCATGCGCGTCGCGCTCTCGACGCCGAGGCTCAGGCTCAGCGACTCGGCCTTCGGCGGGGTGTAGCCGCGGTTCGTCCCCTTCGGCGCGATGCTGCGCTTCTTGGTCTCGAGGTCCTGGGCGAAAAAGTCGTCCATCGCGCCAGCGAGTCCGTCGGTGACGCTCGTCGGGATCCCGTGGCCGAGTATCTGGATGAATCCGACCTCGCGGCAGGCGGCGTCGATCGCGGCGGCGACTCCCGCCCTCTCCTCGTCGGAGCCGCCTGCGGTCCAGGCGGTGATGTCGACGGCGGGCACATGGAATGTCATGGCGCAACGCTAACGCCCGCGCGTTTCGGCGGCGTTACAGATCAGCGGGTGATCGACTTCTTCGGCAGGAGGGTGAACTGCAGGGTCACCGAGTCGCCGGTCAGGGTGAGGGTGTCGCCGGCGAGCGTCGAGCCGCTCACCTGCTCCAGCGCCGCCAGATAGCGGGTCTCGAGCTCGGTGCGCGCGTCGTCGGTGCAGGCCATGAGCGTCTGCGCGATGGTGCCGAACTCGACGGAGTCGCCCTCGATGTCGACCTCGCCGGTGTAGCTGTTGCACGGGGCCTGACCCGAGGCCGAGTCATCCGCTATCACCAGGGTCACCGGGATCCCGTTCACCGCGAGGGCGCCGTCGGCGTCGCTCGCCTTGGTCAGCTGCCACTCGCCGTTGAGATCGCTCACTGCCGTCGCCTCCGGTTGCGTGTCGTCTGCGGGTACGGGTGCGGGTGCGGCACAGCCGGACAGGGTCGCTGCCACGAGCGCCACCGCCGCGAGAATCGAGAGCCGCGCCCCACCGCTCACTGCGGTTCCTCCGCGCGGTAGACGAGCGCGCCGTCTCCGCCGGTCTTGGTCGCGGTGAGTGTGTCGCCGTCGATCGTTGCCATAAAACCCTGCCCGAGGATGTCGAAGACCGTGGTCTCCTGCGCGGCGAGCTCGTCGGAGCACTCCGTGTGGTCGACGTCGAGGTTCGTGAAGTTCACGGCGTCGTCCTTGTAGACGTAGTAGCCGGAGAAGCCGTGGCATCCGGCGTTGCCGCGGAAGGTGCCGTCCTCGCCGAAGATCAGCGTCGCCTCGCCCTCCACGCTTGCGGAGGTGTCGCCTACGGCGATCGTCTCGAGCGTCCAGGTTGGTCCGACCAGGTCGGCCGCCGGTGTGGCGACGGCCTCCTCGAACACCAGCTCGAGCACGTCGTCGTTGAGGCTCAGGGTGAGTGTCGAGCCGTCGACGGTGGCGGTGTCGGCCGCCTCGAGCCCCGCGATGTAGCGGCTCTCCAGCTCCATCACCGAGTCGGGGGAGCACGCCATTCGCGTGCTGGCGAACGGACCGAAGTCCACGCCGTCTGACGTGCCGTTGAACTCGCCCGTGTAGGAGTTGCACGGAGCCTGCCCCGCCGCGGTGCTGCCGGAGAGCTCGAGGGTGATGGGCTGGGGAACGTCGTCGAGAACGAACGTGCCGGTGAGGTCGGTGCCGGCCGTGAGCTGCCAGTTGCCGGTGATGTCGTCGCCGTCGGGGTCTGGCTCATTGCCGGTCGAGATCCCGCAGCCGGTGAGCGCGAGCAGGGCGACTGTGAGAACGGCGAGTTTCGCGCGCATTGGGAACCTCCTACCCCTCATGACGCACGGGGGTCGCGCATCGTTGGGTTGAGGTTAGACGACGGCGCATCCTCCGCCCCTCACACGGAACGGAGGAAGCCGCCTCTACCTGCTGTCGCGACCGTCGCGGGGCTTCACGACGTCGATGTCGGACGTTGCCACATCGCTCGGTCGCTGCCCCGGCTCCCACATGCGGTTGACGGCAGCCTCGACCGAGGTGTCGGCCGCGGCCGCGGCTGCGAGTGCGTGCTCCAGCCGGCTCTGGCGACGACGCAGCCACAGGCCGAGGCCGATGATCAGGATCAGCGCGATGTAGCAGACGGCCGCGAACGGGCGCGTGAACAGCGCCGTCAGGTCCCCCTGGCTGAGCTGCAGCGCTCGCCGCAGCTGCGCTTCCGCCATCGGGCCGAGGATCAGGCCGATGACGAGGGGAGCGATGGGATAGCCGTACTTGCGCAGGAAGTACCCGACGATGCCGATCACCAGCAGGATCACGATATCGACGATCGCGAAGTTCACCGCGTAGGCGCCGAGAGCGGCGAACGTCAGGATGCCCGCGTAGAGGTACGGTCGCGGGATCTGCAGCAGCTTCACCCAGATGCCCACGAGCGGCAGGTTCAGCACGAGCAGCATCACGTTGCCGATGTACAGGCTCGCGATGAGCGCCCAGACGAGCGCGGGCTGGTTGGTGAACAGCTGCGGTCCGGGCTGGATGCCGTACGACTGGAACGCCGAGAGGATGATCGCGGCGGTCGCGGTGGTCGGCAGCCCGAGGGTCAGCAGCGGCACGAGCACTCCGGCGGCCGCGGCGTTGTTCGCGGCCTCGGGTCCCGCGACGCCCTCGATGGCGCCGCGCCCGAACTGCTCCTTGTGCTTGCTGAGCTTCTTCTCGCTCGCGTAGGAGAGGAACGTCGCCACGTCGGCGCCGCCGGCGGGGATCGTGCCGATGGGGAAGCCGATCGCCGTGCCGCGCAGCCACGGCTTCCACGAGCGGCGCCAGTCGTCGCGGGTCATCCAGCTGCGCCAGCCGCGGGTCACCGGGATCAGCGCGACCGGGCCGTGGCGCAGCCGCGACGCCACGTACAGCGTCTCGCCGACCGCGAAGAGCCCGACCGCGACGAGCACCACGTCGATGCCGTCGGCGAGCGGCAGCAGCCCGAACGTGTAGCGCTGCTGTCCGGAGAGGATCTCCGTGCCGACGAGCCCGAGGAACAGGCCGATGCCGAGCGAGGTGAGACCGCGCCACACCGAGGAGCCGAGCAGGGCGCCGACGGTGATGAAGGCGATGACCATCAGCGCCACATAGTCGGCCGGGGCCAGGTTCACTGCCCAGGCCGCGATGGTGGGCGCGAGCAGGGTGAGGCCCACGGTGGCGATCGAGCCGGCGATGAACGACCCGATGGCGGCGGTGGCGAGTGCCGCGGCGCCGCGCCCGAGCTTGGCCATCTTGTTGCCCTCGAGCGCCGTCACGATCGACGCCGATTCGCCCGGGGTATTCAGCAGGATGCTGGTGGTCGAGCCGCCGTACATGCCGCCGTAGTAGATGCCGGCGAAGGTGATGAGCGCGGCGGTGGGGTCGAGGGCGTAGGTCAGCGGCAGCAGCAGCGCGACGGTCATCGCCGGGCCGATGCCGGGCAGCACGCCGACGGCGGTGCCGATGAGCACGCCGATGAAGCCGTAGATGAGGTACTCGGGCTGGAGGGCGGTCGCGAAGCCCTCCATCAGGTTCATGATGTTGTCCATGTCAGCCCCTCAGGGTGCGCAGTAGGGGATCGAGCCAGGTCAGGAGCGGTCCGGAGGGAAGGGAGAGGCCGAGCAGCCCGCCGAAGAGCACGTAGACGATGAGGCCGAGCGCGAGCCCGATGAGCAGTGCGGCCCACCAGCGTCTGGCGCCGAGCGACCAGGCGACGCCGCCGAACAGCACAGCGGCCGCGATCGGCCAGCCGACGATCTCGATGAGCGCGATGTGGGCGACGACGAAGCCGACGATCTTGGCGAGTGTGACCCAGTCGGTGCGGGCCGAGTCGTCGATGTCCTCGCCCTCTTCGAGTTCGGCCACCTTTCCGCGGGCGACGCCGACGATCACCATCGTCGCCGAGACGACGAGGATGGTGCCGACCAAGAAGGGGAAGACGCGGGGCCCCACCTGCGTTCCCGCGGCCGGCAGGCGGATGGCGAACGCGCCGGCGAACACGAAGACGCCGAGGGCGAGGGCGAGGCCGGCGAAGATGAACTCGCCGATCCTCGACCGGTTCGCGGATGCGCCCGCCGCCCGCGCGGGGCCGGAGCCCGGCGCGGGCGTCGTGGGTGCGCTCATGATCAGCCGACCAGCCCGATGTTCTGCAGGGTCGTGGTGACCTCGGCGATGTTCTCGTCGAGGTACGCGGCGAACTCGTCTCCGGTGAGGAAGGCGTCTGCCCAGCCGCGCGTCTCGAGCTCGGTGGTCCACGCCTCGCTGTCGTGCATCTCGGTGACGACGTCGACGAGCGCGTCGCGGTCGGCCTCCGAGATGTCGGTCGGGGCGAGCACGCCGCGCCAGTTGGTGAGCACCACGTCGTAGCCGGCGTCGGTGATCGTGGGCACGTCGGGAAGGTTCTCGGCGGGCTCCGCGGATGACACGGCGAGGGCCTTCATCGTGCCGGCGTCGATGTGCTCGACGAACTCGCCGATGCCCGAGATCCCGGCGGAGGCGTTGTTGCCGAGGATGAGCGCGACCGCCTCGCCGCCGCCCGAGTTGGGGATGTAGTTGAGGTTCTCGGCGATCTCCGACCCGGAGAGTCCGGCCTCCTCGAGCAGGAGCCCGGCGAGGATGTGGTCGGCGCCGCCGGCTGACCCGCCCGTCACCGAGACGTCCTGCCCGTTCTCGACGATGTCGTCGACGAGGTCTTCGAGGGTGTCGTACTCGGAGTCGGCGGGCACGACCACGACGAGAGCCTCCTCGGTGAGCCGGGCGATCGGGGTGGTGTCCTCCATGCGGTTCTGCGCCGCGTTGGTCTCGACGGCGCCGACCATCACCAGGCCGGTGACCATGAGGCTGTGCGGGTCCTTCTCGTTGGCGAGCGACGCCAGGCCCACGGTTCCGCCCGCGCCGCCGATGTTGGTGACCGGGGCGGAGTCGACGATCTTCTCGCCGGTGAGGACCTGCGACATCGATCGCCCTGTCTGGTCCCAGCCGCCGCCGGGCTCGGCGGGAACGATGATCTGAACGTCGGTGACCTCGCCGCCGTCGGCCGCGGGTTCGGAGTCTCCCGGGGTCGAGCTGCAGGATGCCAGTGTTAGAGCCGCTGTCGCGGCCACGATGACCAGTGCGAGTCGTCGCATGAATCTTCTCCTCGTTGAGTGTCCGCCTCGTTGCGAACGCGATCTGCTGACAGGAACCGTATCGAGGGCACGGCGGCGCACGACCCTTTCGTAACTATTGGCCGCGACTCGCCCGCGCCGATCGGTGGCCCCGCCGTGCGCGCCGGTGCCGGGCGCACGACAATGGGGGAGTGAAAGCAATGTCGCTTCGAAACCAGCTCCTGCTGCTGCAGGCGCTGATCGTCTGCGCGGTCGTTCTCGGCACCGGCATCGTCGCCGTGAGCCTGTCGGAGCGGCAGGTGCGCGACGCCTACCTCGACCGCATGATCGGCGTCGCCCAGTCGGTCGCTCGTCTCCCCGCGATCCACGACGCGTTCGACGACGAGGATCCGGCTGCGGTCATCCAGCCGATCGCGGAGGTCATCCGCGAGGCGTCGAACGTCACCTACGTCGTGGTGACCGACGCCCGTGGCATCCGCTATTCGCACCCCGACACCGACCGCATCGGCGAGCAGGTCTCGACCGACCCGTCGATCCCCCTCTCCGGCGAGATGTACGTGGGCACCCAGACCGGAACCCTCGGCGAGTCGTGGCGGGCCAAGGTCCCCGTGCGGTCGGCGGATGGCGCGGTGGTGGGCACCGTTTCGGTGGGGATCCTCGAGTCGGCGCTGCGTGACGAGTTCGTCGGCGGCCTCGCCGGCCTCGTCATGGCACTCGTGGCATCCGCCGTGGTCGGCATCTTCGGGTCGGCGTGGGTGACCGCGGTCATCCGGCGCCGCATCTACCGGCTCGAGCCGAAGGAGATCGCCTCCCTCGTCGGCTCGCGCGAGACCATGCTGCACGGCCTCAGCGAGGGCGTGATCAGCGTCGACGAGACGGGCACCATCGCGCTCGTCAACGACGCGGCCATCGAGCTGCTCGGACTCGAGCGCGACTCTCTGACCGGCCACGCCGCCGCCGACGTGCTCGACCCGCCGCTCGTCGCGGTGCTGGAACGAGGAGAGGCGGGAGGCCAGCTGGTGCTGGCGGGGGAACGGATCCTGGTCGCCCGGAGCACCGGCACCGAGCTCGACGGCCGCGCCGTCGGGGCTACCCTGCTGGTGCGCGACCACACCGAGCTGCACCAGCTGCTGCGCGAGATGGACGGTGCCCAGTCGCTCACGAACGGTCTCCGCGCCCAGTCGCACGAGTTCGCTAACAAGCTGCACGTTATCTCCGGGCTGCTGGAGCTCGGACTCGTCGACGACGCCCGCGACTTCGTCGAGCGCACCGGAACGGGAGGCGCGTTGCGCGTCGCGGGCGAGGAGGTCATCAGCGAGATCCCCGAGCTGGCGGCGCTGCTGCTGGTCAAGGCGAGCCACGCCCGCGAACTGGGCATGACGGTGTCGATCGCCGGCTCGGAGCCGTTGCCCGCCGCCCTGCGGTCGGACGCGGCGATGACCCTGCGCGCCGACCTGCTGACGGTCGCCGGCAACCTCATCGACAACGCGCTCGAGGCGTGCACGGCCGGAAACCGGATCGAGCTGGGCTTCACCGTCGAGGGAGACCGGCTGCGGCTCACCGTCGACGACGACGGCTCGGGCGTGGCCCCCGACCAGTACGAGCGGGTGTTCGAGGAGGGGGTGAGCACGAAGGGCGGAGCCGAAGCCGTCGGCGAGACCATCAGCCGCCGCCGCGGGATCGGCCTGGCCCTCGTGCGGCGCATCGTGGTGCGTGCCGGAGGCAGCGCCGCGGTGGGACGCTCGCCGCTCGGCGGTGCCCGCTTCACGGTCGAGCTGCCCCTGGCCGGGATCGACGCAGCCGACCTCTCCGCACCGCGGTCCCGGTCGAGCACGGTGGGGGCGTCGTGACCGTCTCGGCGCGCCTCAGAACCGTCATCGTCGACGACGACGTCGAGGTCGCCGCACTGCACGCCCGCTTCGTCGAGGCACACCCCGCGTTCGCCGTCGTCGGGTCGGCGCACAGCGGCCCGGAAGCGCTACGCCTGATCGAGGAGGTGCGCCCCGACCTGGTGCTGCTCGACTTCGACCTGCCCGGGCTGTCGGGCCTCGACGCCCTGCGCGACTTCCGGGCGCTCGGCGGTCACCAGCCGGAGGTGATCGCGGTCACTGCGGCGCGCGACGTCGACAGCGTGCGCCGGGCCAGGAGCGCGGGCATCCAGCACTATCTCGTGAAGCCGTTCACCGCCGTCAACCTGCGGGCACGTCTCGACGACGTGGCCCGCGACCGGCTGGCGCTGCTCGGGTCGAGCGCGAACGACGAGCTCGCCCAGCGCGACATCGACGCGTTGATGCGGACCGGCGCCCGGGGGCGCCCGCAGCTGCCCAAGGGGCTGAGCGCCGAGACGCTCGCCACCGTCGAGAAGGCCCTGGTCGGCGCGCCCGACAGCACCGCGGCAGAGGTCGCCGAGCTCTCCGGGCTGTCGCGCGTGAGCGCCCGCCGCTACCTCGAGTACCTCGTCGCCGTCGACAGGGCGCGCAAGAGCCTCGACTACGCCACCGCGGGCCGCCCGTCGACACGGTTCAGCCTGTCCCGCTGAGCATGAGGGCTGCGCCGGGCGGTTAAGCTGGGGTGTCATTCGAGTGAGCCGCATCCGGCTCTCGCAATCGCAACGCTCACAATCGCACGGAGTCCCATGTCTGAAATCACGACCGACGTCGTCTCGCATCTCGCGAACCTCGCGAGAATCGCCCTGAGCCCTAAAGAGATCGAGTCGCTCTCGGGCGAGCTCGGCGCGATCCTCGACAACGTCGCCAAGGTGAGCGAGGTGGCCACCCCCGACGTGCCCATGACCAGCCACCCCATTCCGCTGTTCAACGTGTTCCGCGAAGACGTTCCCGGCGAGACGCTCACCGCGGCCCAGGCGCTCGCGGGCGCCCCCGAGCACGACGGCGCCCGTTTCAAGGTGTCGGCCATTCTCGGAGAGGAGCAGTAACCATGACGATCATCACCCTCAGCGCCGCCGCGCTCGCCGACAAGCTGGCCTCGGGCGAGGTCTCGTCCGTCGAAGCCACCCGGGCGCATCTCGACCGCATCGCCGCCGTCGACGGCGACGTCCACGCCTTCTTGCACATCTCCGACGCCGCACTCGAGACCGCCGCCGCTGTCGACGCCAAGCGCGCCGCCGGCGAGAAGCTCGGGCCCCTCGCGGGAGTACCCGTCGCGATCAAGGACGTGCTGTGCACGATCGACATGCCGTCGACCGCCGGCTCGAAGATCCTCGAGGGATGGATCCCGCCCTACGACGCGACCGTGGTCGCCCGACTGCGCGCCGCGAACCTGATCCCTCTCGGCAAGACCAACATGGACGAGTTCGCGATGGGCTCGACCACCGAGCACTCCGCCTACGGTCCGACGCACAACCCGTGGGACCTCGAGCGCATCCCCGGAGGCTCGGGCGGAGGATCCGCCGCGGCCGTCGCCGCGTTCGAGGCGCCGCTCGCCCTCGGCTCCGACACGGGCGGGTCGATCCGCCAGCCCGCCGCCGTCACCGGCTCGGTCGGCGTCAAGCCCACCTACGGCGGCGTCTCGCGTTACGGGGCGATCGCCCTGGCCTCCTCGCTCGACCAGGTCGGCCCCGTCTCCCGCACCGTGCTCGACGCGGCCCTGCTGCACGACGTCATCGGCGGGCACGACCCGCGCGACTCCACCTCGCTGCGCGACGAGTGGCCCAGCTTCACCGCCGCCGCGCTCTCGGGCCAGAAGGCCGAGAGCCTCAAGGGACTCCGGGTCGGCGTCGTCAAGCAGCTCGACGCCCCCGGCTTCCAGCACGGCGTGACGCAGCGCTTCCACGAGAGCCTCGAGATCCTCGCCGCCGCCGGCGCCGAGATCGTCGAGGTCGACGCGCCCAACTTCGAGTACTCGGTCGCCGCGTACTACCTGATCCTGCCCGCCGAGGCTTCGTCGAACCTCGCCAAGTTCGACTCCGTGCGATTCGGCCTGCGCGTCAACCCGGTCGGCGGCGGCACCGTCGAAGACGTGATGTCGGCCACCCGCGAGGCCGGTTTCGGCCCCGAGGTGAAGCGCCGCGTCATCCTCGGCACCTACGCCCTCAGCGCCGGCTACTACGACGCCTACTACGGCAGCGCGCAGAAGGTGCGCACGCTCATCCAGAGCGACTTCGCCGCGGCGTTCGAGAAGGTCGACGTCCTGGTGAGCCCCTCCGCGCCGACGACGGCCTTCAAGATCGGCGAGAAGATCAACGACCCGCTCGCGATGTACCTGAACGACGTGACGACGATTCCGGCGAACCTCGCCGGCATCCCGGGCATGAGCCTGCCGATCGGCCTCGCCCCAGAAGACGGTCTCCCCGTGGGCATCCAGATCATGGCGCCCGCCCGCGCCGACGCTCGCCTCTACGAGGTCGGCGCGACGCTGGAACGACTGCTCGAGGAGCGCTGGGGGCACACCCTCATCAGCCGGGCACCCGACCTGGTCCAGACCGAGATGCGCGCAGCAACAGAAGGAGCCATCTGATGGCCAAGGCAGAACTGATGGACTACGACAAGGCGCTCGAGCTGTTCGAGCCGGTGCTGGGCTTCGAGGTACACATCGAGCTCAACACCAAGACGAAGATGTTCTCCGACGCCCCCAACCCGGCGAACTCCGAGAACCAGGGCGCAGAGCCGAACACGCAGATCACGCCCGTCGACCTCGGCCTGCCGGGCAGCCTGCCGGTCGTCAACGAGCAGGCCGTGAAGTTCGCGATCAGCCTGGGCCTCGCACTCGGCTGCGAGATCGCGCCGTCGAGCCGCTTCGCGCGCAAGAACTACTTCTACCCCGACCTGGCGAAGAACTACCAGATCAGCCAGAGCGACGAGCCCATCGCGCACGACGGCAACGTCGAGGTCGAGCTGCCCAACGGCCGCGTGTTCCAGGTGTCGATCGAACGCGCCCACATGGAGGAGGACGCCGGAAAGCTGACCCACGTCGGCGGCTCGACCGGCCGCATCCAGGGCGCCGAGTACTCGCTCGTCGACTACAACCGCGCGGGCGTTCCCCTCGTCGAGATCGTCACCAACATCATCTACGGCGCGGAGGCCGACGCCCCCGACCTCGCCAAGGCCTACGTCTCGACAATCCGCGACATCGCGGTCTCGCTCGGCATCTCCGAGGCGAAGATGGAGCGCGGCAACCTGCGCTGCGACGCGAACATCTCCCTCACCCCGCGCGGCACCGGCAAGCTCGGCACCCGCACCGAGACGAAGAACGTGAACTCGCTGCGCAGCGTCGAGCGCGCCATCCGCTACGAGATCCAGCGCCAGGCGGCCATCCTCGCCAAGGGCGGCACCATCACGCAGGAGACGCGCCACTGGCACGAAGACACCGGTGTGACGAGCGCCGGGCGTCCGAAGAGCGACGCCGACGACTACCGCTACTTCCCCGAGCCCGACCTGCTTCCGGTTCGCCCGAGCGTCGAGCTGATCGACGAGTTGCGCGCCGCGCTGCCCGAGGCGCCCGCCGTGCGCCGCCGCCGTCTCAAGGAGGCGTGGAGCTTCACCGACCTCGAGTTCCAGGACGTTCTGAACTCCGGCCTGCTCGTCGAGGTGGAGGAGACGGTCGCCGCGGGCGCCGCTCCCGCCCAGGCCCGCAAGTGGTGGACGGGCGAGATCGCCCGCCTAGCCAACGTCGCCGGAGCCGACGCGTCGTCGCTCGTCTCGCCGCTGCACGTCTCCGAGCTCATCGCGATGATCGAGAACGGCGAGCTCACCGACCGTCTCGCGCGCCAGGTGCTCGAGGGCGTCGTCGCGGGCGAGGGCGGACCGGCAGAGGTCACGAAGTCCCGCGGGCTCGTGGTGGTCTCCGACGACGGTCCGCTGATCGCGGCGATCGACGAGGCCCTCGCGGCGCAGCCCGACGTGCTCGAGAAGATCCGCGACGGCAAGGTCCAGGCCGCCGGCGCGGTCATCGGCGCCGTGATGAAGGCCATGCGCGGAACCGCCGACGCGGCCCGCGTGCGCGAGCTCGTGCTGGAGCGCGCGCAGCAGGTATAGCCAACGACGCTAGAGTCCGCCGGGAGTTCACTTCTCGGCGGCCTCTTGCGTCCTCAGCCGCATGATGGCGAGGATGCGGCGGGCGGCGAAGGCGACGGATGCCGCGGTTCCGAGTGACGAGTGGGCGCTGTCGCTCTGCTCGTCGAGGTGGGCGATGGCTGTCTCCAGAGCCGCCTCCGCCGCCTGCACCGCGGGCGTGATGTCGTCGCCGGCGTTGCGCGCCTCGAGCACGCCGCCGATCGCGCGGAACGTCTCCGCGAGCGGAGCACGGAGCGACTCGGGCAGCTCGGCCTCGAACTGCCGCTTCTTCCAGATCGCCGCCGACAGGACCTCGGTCAGGTCGCGCACGTAGAAGGTGATCGACTCGAGGTCGTATAGGTCGGAGTAGTCCACGGCCAGATCGCGTTTGTGCAGACGCGCGCGAGGGTTGCCCTTGCGGCTCTCGTCGGCCTCCCGCAACGACTCGCGCACACCGTCGGCCGTGTCGCGCAGGGTGTCGCTGCGCCCCGCCCAGTCCTCGTGCTCTGGCGGCCAGCTCTCTTCGAGCGCCTGCGCCATCTCGTCGAGGTGCAAGGCCAGCAGCGCACGGAACTCGCCGAGACGAGAGACCGCGGTGCCGATCGTGAGAGGCGGGAAGATGGTGAAGTTCACGACCAGCCCGACGACGATGCCGACGCTCATCTGCACGACGTAGCCGATCGAGTAGGAGTCGGCGTTCTGACCCCCGATGATGAGCACGAACAGGGCGGCGACGGGAACGTAGTCGCCGCCCGCCTTCAGCCACCGGCTGCCGGCGATGAGCGAGCCGATGCCGACGACGAGCGCGATCGTGACGACGTTCGGTTCGGCGAGCAGGATGACGGCGCCGGCGAGCACGATGCCGATGGCCAGCGAGACGACCGTCTGCACGCCCACCCGCACGGAGCCCATCAGCGTAGGGCTCATGCTGATCAGCGCGCCCAGGGGCGCGTAGTACGGGTAGTCGTCGGCGACGCCCGGCACGAGGCGGGCGACCAGCCATGCGATGCCCACCGCGAGGGCCGTCTTCGCCGCGAGCAGCAGGCGGGAATCGGTGATCCACGCCTTGACCGGCACCGGTCGAGGCAGGCGGGAGACGGGAAAGCGCATCCGACCCATGTTACGGAACCCCTGCTTGGCGGGAGCCGACGATAGGCTCGCGGTATGTCGAACAAAGTTCAGGGCTGGCTGGGACTCAAACGTCATTCGATCCCGCTCGCGGCCCTCGTGCTGGGGCTGGTCGCGGCCCTCGTCGCCGTGCTGAGTCCGTGGCCGGCCGCCCTGCTGATCCGAGGCGTGTTCGAGAAGGGTGCGGCGGACACGCACGCCGAGATGGAGCCCTACGCGCCGGAGAACGGCGTGGCGGCCACCCTCGACGTTTCGTACGCGGACGCAGGGCCGGACACCACCTTCGACGTGTTCTCGCCCGACGGCGGAGACGACGCGCTGCCGACCGTCGTCTGGATCCACGGCGGCGCGTGGATCTCGGGCGACAAGCACGACGTCAGCCCGTACCTGCGCACCATCGCCGACCGCGGCTACACGACTGTGGCGCTGAATTACACGATCTCACCCGAGACCACGTATCCGACGGCGCTCGGCCAGCTCAACGGCGCGCTGGCTTTCCTCGTCGACCATGCCGACGAGTACCGCATCGACCCCGGCCGCTTGGTGATCGCCGGCGACTCGGCCGGCGCGCAGCTCACGAGCCAGCTGGCGACGCTGGTCTCCAACCCCGCCTACGCCGACCTCGTCGGGATGGAGCCTGCCCTCGACCGCGAGCAGCTGCGGGCCGTGGTGCTCAATTGTGGAATCTACGACGTCAGCGGCATCCCGAACGCCCCGGGCATCGGCGGCTGGGGCTTTCGAGTAGCCCTCTGGTCGTACATCGGCGACCGCGACTGGTCCGACCATCCCGGCGGCGTAGAGATGTCGACCCTCGACTTCGTCACCGCCGACTTTCCGCAGACCTGGATCTCGGGCGGCAACGGCGACCCGCTCACCCCGACGCAGTCCCGGCCGCTGGCGGCGAGGCTCGACGAGCTGGGTGTGCCGGTGACTACGGTGTTCTATGCCGACGACCACGAGCCGTCGCTGCCGCACGAGTACCAGTTCCACCTCGACTTCGCCGACGCCCGCGACGCGCTCGAGTCGACCATCGCGTTCCTCGACGAGGTCACGGCCTAGCTGCTGGCGGCGTGGACGACCGGGGCGGTCGCCGCGGTCCTATCGAGTGCGAAGCGCACCGCCTCGTCGATCGACATGTCCCGACCCTCCCTGCGCGCGCGTTCCAGCTCGACCGCGTGCGCGGCGAGAATCGGCGTGAGGTAGTGCTTGTGAAACGAGAAGCTCCGCGCGTCGCCGAGCCCGGTCTGCCTGCGCAGCGACTCCGAGGCCCGCAGCAGCCGGCCGGCGCGGTCGACCAGCCCCTCGGCTGCGGCGATGGCCGTCAGGCCCTCGAGCCCGTAGGCGACGCCCTCGGCGTGACCCAGCCGGGCCGAGATGGCGAGGCTCTCCTCGAACGACGCGCGTGCGTCGTCCGGGTGTCCGAGAACGAGCTGCGCCCAGCCGGTGTGCTGCAGGGCGGTGGCGATGCCCATGTCCTCACCCTGGGCGCGGGCCAGCGACAGGCTCTTCTCGAAGCGTTCCATGGCGAGGTGCACCGACTTCTGCACCAGTGCGACGCGTCCGGAGGTCACGAGGGCCATCGCCTCACCCCAGCTGTCGTGCGCATCCCTGAGCAGCGCGATGCTGCGGTCGAGAGACTCCTCCGCGCGCTTCGCGTCGGGAGGCCGATTGGCGACGGCCGCGAGGGCCAGAGACAGTTCGGCGAGGCCCTCGCCCGAGCGGTCCTCGGCGCGGGCAAACAGCTCGACGCTCTCGGTGAGACCCGGCATGACGCGGTCGTTGGGCTCCTGCCAGAGCGCGATCGAGTGGATGAAGTACAGCGCCCGGGCCCTCGTGCGGTCGTCGAGCTCGACACCCGAGCCGAGCAGCTCGTCCATCCACGCCCGCACCTCACCGAGCAGTCCGCCCAGCCACCAGTAGATGAGCAGCGACCACGAGAACTGTGCCAGGTTCGTGGCATCCCGTGTATCGAGAAGAAACCGCGCGACCGCGCGAAGGTCGTCACGGTCGCCGTTCAGCAGCGCGATCGCCTCGCGCTGGCCGCCGTCTTTCAGATCGGTCTCCAGCGACCGCGCGAGCATCACGAAGTACCGGGCATGCGCCGTGCGCGTGGCCTCCAGCGACCCGTCGGCCTCGAGCTGCTCGAGCGTGTACTCCCGCACGGTGGTGAGCATCGAATAGTAGGGCCGACCGCCGCGGTCCTGCTCGCGCACCAGGCTGTTGTCGACCAGCGTGCCGAGCCCGACGAGCGGATCGAAGTCGGGGCCGGATGAATCCTCCGTCACGAACTCGACGGCCTCGAGCGAGAACGAACCGGCGAATACGCCGAGTTCGGCGAGCAGCCGTTTGTCACGGTCGTTCAGCAGCTGCGTGCTCCACTCGATGGTACGGCGCAGGGTCTGCTGCCGCTCCGGGAGGTCGCGGGGCCCGCCCGAGAGCAGCGACAGCCGACGGTCGAGGCGGGCGAGCATCGAGGCGGGCGTCAGCATCCTGCTCCTCGCCGCGGCGAGCTCGATCGCGAGCGGCACGCCCTCGAGTGCGGCGCAGATCGCCGCGATCGCGTCGACGTTCTCGGGCGTGACCTCGAAGTCCGGTTTGACCGCGCGAGCCCGCTCGATGAAGAGGGCGACCGCTGCCGCTTCCGCCGCCGAGGTGTCGCGGGTGTGGCCGGCGTGCGGAAGCGCGAGCGGACCGACATCGACCGCGTGTTCGCCCGATACGCGGAGGAGTGCCCTGCTGGTGACGAGCAGCTTCAGGCCGGGCGCCGCGGAGAGCAGTGGGATCAGCCCCGGTGCCGCCGCGAGCACCTGCTCGAAGTTGTCGAGCACGACGAGCATCCGGCGCTGCCGCAGCGCCGTCGTGAGCTTCTCGGTGATGGGACGGTCGCCGGTGTCGAGAACGCCGAGTGCCTCGGCCATCGCGTTCGGCACGAGGGCGGGGTCGCTCACCGCAGTGAGGTCGACGAACGCGGTCTCCCCGCCGCGGGCGCGTGCTCGGCTGGCGACGTCGATCGCCAGTCGGCTCTTTCCGATCCCACCGGGGCCGATGAGGGTGACGAGACGGACTGCGTCGCGCCGCAGCAGAGCCTCGACGGTGTCGAGCTCGGCGTCGCGGCCGATCAGCTCGGTGAGCGGGACCGGGGCTATGGCCGCCTCGGGCTCGAGCAGTGTCGGTGCCGTCTCGCCGGTGGGCTCCTGGCGGCTCTGGTCGAACCGCTCGGCGAGCAGCGTGGCGAGGTCGGCCTCGAGCAGCCGGCGCAGCTCCTGCGGTGTGGAGAAGTACTTGAACGACGCACCGTCGTCGTCGCGCACACGGTCGAGAAGTTCGACCAGCCGTTCCTCCCGGTTCTCTGCCGACTCTTTGATGTAGATGAGCTTCGGCAGATCGGGCGCGAGGTTGTACTCGTCTTCGAGCCCTGACACGGGCTCCCCGGGCGCCACCCAGCCGTACCGTTCGCCGTAGAGGCCGACGAAGACGTCGCTCTGACGCAGGTAAGCGCGGTAGAGCTCCCGCGGGGGATGGGGTCGCGCGCCGAGCTCGAACATCACCGGCGCGAGGCGGAGTCGCTCGATGGCGACCCTTGCTGATTTCCGTTCGGCGGCGAGCTCTCTGAGAGTCGAACTCACGAAGACTCGCAACCGTTGATCGGGCGTTCGGATACCACCCGAGGTGGGCTTCATGACCATGATTGTGGCGCTACAGAGCCCGTGCGGTCTACCCCTCCGCCTAATGGGGGGCGGTCGGCCGCCCTCTGCGAGCAGAGGGGCAAACAATCGATGTTGAGGGCGTGCTTGAGGAGCGGATGTTTGCCCCGCTGGTCGGGTGGTCGGGCTGAGGGGCAGGCAATCGATGTTGAGGGCGTGCTTGAGGAGCGGATGTTTGCCCCGCTGCACTGTGCACGGCGGAGGTCGTCGTCGACGGGCTCGGCGCAGGGGAGTAGCGTGCACGGAGTGACCGAGATTGCAGCGACCCAGGCCGACATCACGCGATTTCCGAGCGAGGTGATCGTGAACGCTGCCAATCCGAGCCTGCTCGGCGGCGGGGGAGTCGACGGCGCGATCCACCGTGCGGCCGGACCGCGACTGCTCGAGGCGTGCCGCGAGCTGGGCGGCGCACGAACGGGCGAGGCGAAGATGACCGACGCCTTCGACATCGCGACAGCCGAGAAGATCGTGCACGCGGTGGGCCCCGTCTACTCCGCCTACCCGCCCGCGGAGGCCGCCCGGCTGCTCGCCGCCTGCTACCGCGCCAGCCTGGATCTCGCGGCGGGTCATCGCTCGATCGCGTTCCCGGCGATCTCGACCGGTGTCTACGGGTTCCCGATCGGGGAGGCGTCCGCCGTCGCGGTCGCGGCGGTGCGTGGCTGGCTCGCCGAGCACCCGGACACGCGGCTCGAGACCGTCACTCTGGTCGCCCACGGCGCCGCCGACCTGAGAGCCATAGAGCAGGCGCTCGCAGATTAGTGGAGCACTAATAAACTGGCAAGAATAAGCCTCGGACTTATAGCCGCGTCGATCCGGTGACGATCTGGAGGACGACGAGCAGCACGAGCGCCCAGCTCGCGAAGCTGCCGACGAGGAAGTACTCGGCCTTCGAGCCGCCGACGGCGTCTTTAGAGATCTCGGGAAAACGGATGATCCCCTTCGCGGCGACGATCGCCGCCACGGCGGTGAACGCGCCCGCGAGCACGAGCGCGAGCAGGAACAGGCGCTCGAGCGGGCCGATGAACCTGCCTCCCTTGAGCTCGGTGAACGGAGCGACGGGTGCGGGCGTCGGCGGCTCGGCCGCCGCGCTGCTCGACCGCCACCAGGAGCGGCGAGTCGTCATGCGAACGGGCGGGGTGGATGACTCGGCAGCGAGCACCTCGGCGGTGCGGGTCTTCTCGCCCCGCAGGGCGAGCCGCACGATCACGTTCGCGGTCTCCACGAGAAACAGCGCACCGCCGATCGTGAGCGCGAACGACGTGAACGGCACGACGCTGAGGGCGGTGTAGGGCAGTTCGCGGTACCAGTCCACGATCGGGCCCGAGACCGGCGGCAGCAGCGGCCCCCACACGAACGCGACGACGACCACGGCCGCGATGCCGCCCACCGCCCAGTAGCCGGCCCGGTGGCTGCCGTCGGATTCACGGGTCGACGCCAGCCAGCCGATGACCGCGGCCGCTGCGACGGGCGACCACCACCAGTGCTGTCCGCTGCCGATCGAGGCGAGCAGGAACGCGGCGATGCCGAGGAACGCCGCGAGCCACAGCCGCGGCAGGCTCGACGACCGGGCGCGTACGAGGTCGGCGATCCCGAGGGCGCCGAGCAGCAGGGCGAGCAGGATCACGACTCGACCCCCGACAGCAGCGACTCGCTGGCCATCAGCGCGTTGGCGCCGCTGCGGCTGAGGTTCTGGGAGACGGCCGACTGCGTGACACCCTCCTGGGCTGCGAGCTCGACCTGGGTCGCGCCGATCAGCTGGCCGAGCAGCAGACGGCGGGCGCGGGGATTCATGGTGCCGACGATGTGGTCGCGCCCGAGGAGGTAGGCGTTGACGAGTCCCTCGAAGCGCGCGTCATCCGCGTTCTGCTCCACGGTGCTCGAGCTGAACCAGGTGCGCACGAAGCCGAGCTTCGAGTACTCGTGCCGTCGTGCCTCATCGATTGCCTTCCTCGCCGACCACCATGCGGATCCATCCTGCAGCACACCGGCGACACCCGTGCCGATCGTGGCGATCTCGCCGAGCCCGAGGCCGAAACGGCAGTCCACCCCGTCGGGCAGGTAGAGCCGGGCGAGCAGGGTTGCCCGGGCGGCTGTGCCGACGTCGGCGTAGACGGCCTGAAACTCGTCGCCGACGGTGGGCGCGAGGGGCTGCAGGGCGGTGACGGTGTCGTTGACCCGGCCGAATGCATCCTCGATCTCGCGTTGCAGAGCGCGTCGGTCCGCGTGCGAGCGGGACTTCGAGACGTCGACGATAACGGCAACGGAGGGGGCTGAAGCATCCATTACATTAGTCTAAGACTTATTCTGCCAAAATATAAGACTTGAGCTTATGCATAGCGCACCGCGGAGCCGCGATTAGGCTGACAGGGCGGTTCACCGAGGCGAGGAGATGAGCGGATGGCGAAGGCGCCCACGGTCTACGACGTCGCCGAACGCGCTCACGTATCGATCGCCACGGTCTCGCGAGTGCTGCGCAGCCCCGACGCCGTGCGCGAGACCACCCGCGACCGGGTGATGGAGGCAGTGCGCTATCTCGGCTACGTGCCGAGCGGCAACGCGCGCGCCCTCGCGGCGCGACGCACCAACGTGATCGGTCTGTTCTTCCCGGGGCACGACGACCTCGACATCAGCGCCGCGCTCAGCCAGTCGGCGGGGGCCGAGGTGCCGATCGTCGTCGACGACGGCAGCCTGGTGCAGGAGACCGAGAACCTCTACTTCGACGAGGTGCTGCGCGGAGCCGAGATCGAGGCCTGGCGGCGCGGATTCGCGCTCATGGTCGCCGCCGGCCGCGGTGCCTCGCGGGAGGCGCTCGTCAACGACATAGCCGGACGTGTCGACGGCCTCGCCGTGCTCGCGCGCACTGTCTCCGACGAACTGCTCGCCCACGTCGCCAGGCGCATCCCCGTCGTGGTGCTCGCCGGATCCGAACGCGACGACGGCTTCGACCACGTCAGCGCGAGCAACGGTCCGGGAATGCGAGCCCTCGCCGGCCATGTGCTGGGCGCCCATGGAGTGCGCGACGTCGTGTACATCGCGGGACCCGAGGACTCGCCCGACGACGCCGAGCGGCTCGACGGGTTCCGCGCCGCACTGCACGAGGCGGGAATCGTGGAGAGCGACGTGCCTGTCTACCGCGGCGACTTCACACGCGAGCGGGGGAGGGCGATCGGTGAGAGGATCCTGGCGTACCACACGCCGCGAGCCGTCGTCTGCTCGAACGACCAGACCGCGCTCGGCGTGCTCGACGTGCTCGAGGCGCGGGGCATCCGGGTTCCCGACGACGTGCTCGTCACCGGCTTCGACGGCATCACCGCCGGACGCCACTCGCGACCGACGCTCACCACGGTGCATCAGCCGATGGTCGAGCTCGGGCGGGCCGCCGTGCACGCCATCACCGCGCGCCTCGACGATCCGACCCTCGCCGCGCAGTCGCTCACGCTGCCCGTGCAGGTCGTGCTGCGGGCGAGCTGCCCGTAGGCGCGCAGACACCCTTCCCGGGGCCGAGTCGCTTCCCGCGATCGGTTGCAATCCGCAATGTATGCGCTTACAGTAGGACGAGATCAACAGTTCAGTTCAACGACGACTGAGAAAACGGTAGTGATGAAGCAACCAGGCAAGACCCGCATACGGCGCACCCTCGCGGCGTTCGCTGTCGCCACGACGGGCGTGATGCTCGCGGCGTGCAGCATCCAGATCCAGAGCGCGCCCGACCCGTCCATTCCCGACGACACCATGCTCGTCGCCGCCGACAACGGCTCGCCGCTGTTCGAGCGCAATTTCAATCCGTACATGACGAACAAGCGCACCGCCGCGTTCTACATGTATGAGCCGCTCGTGATCCTCGACAACGTGACCGGCGAGGAGCACCCCTGGCTCTCCACCGGCTACGAGCTCACCGACCCGTCGACCGTCGTCTACACGATCCGCGACGGCGTCGAGTGGAGCGACGGCGAGCCGTTCACCCCCGACGACGTCGCCTTCAGCTTCCACCTTCTCAAAGAGGTGCCCGCCTTCGACATCCAGGGCATCTGGAGCTACATCGACAGCGTCGAGACCACGGACACGACCGTGACCGTTCACCTCAACGCGGCAGACGTGCCCGCGGCGCAGCTCATCGGCACGACGCTCATCGTTCCGGAGCACATCTGGAAAGACGTCGACGACCCGGAGACCTACCGCAACCCCGACCCCGTGGGCACCGGTCCGTACACCCTCGGCAACTTCGCCGCCCAGCAGTACACGGTCGACAAGAACGAGGGCTACTGGCAGGCCGACAAGGTCGCCGCCGAGCACATCATCCTGCCGGCGACCAACACGCAGCTCGACGTAGCGACGAAGGGCTACGACTGGGCGTACTCGTTCATCAGCGACGTCGAGGGCACCTGGGTCGCCGCCGGCAACAAGAACACCTACTGGTTCCCGCCGGGAGGCACGATCGCGCTCTTCCCGAACCTCACCAAGGCGCCGTTCGACGACCTCAATCTGCGCAAGGGGCTCTCGGCATCGCTCGACCGCGCCGCCGTCGGCGACGCCGCGGCCGAGGGCTACATGGACCCGGCCGGCCAGACCAACATCCTGCTGCCGTACCAGAAGGATGCACTCGACCCGTCGATCCCCGACGCCGGACTGCTCACGAAAGACGACGCATCCGCTCTCGACTTCTTCGCCAAGGCCGGCTACACCCAGCAGGGCGGCAAGCTCGTCGACGCCGCCGGAACGCAGCTGAGTTTCAAGATCACCACGGCCAACGGCTACAACGACTGGCTCAAGGGCGTGCAGGAGGTGCAGAAGCAGTGGGGCGCCATCGGCATCGACGTGAAGATCGACTCGCCGCAGCCCGCCGCCTACCAGCTCGCGCTGCGCAACGGCGAGTACGACCTCGCGATGGGCGGCACGGGAGGCACCGGCTCGATCTTCCGCGACTTCAACAGCCTGCTCTCGAGCGACTACCTCAAGCCCGTGGGCGAGGAGGCCGGCAACAACTTCCAGCGCTTCGACAGCCCAGAGGCGCAGGCGCTCCTCGACCAGTACAAACTGGCGATCGACGAGGCGACCCAGACCGAGCTCGGCTACCAGCTTCAGAAGATCGTCTACGACCAGCTGCCCGTGCTCAGCCTGTACTACGGCGGATCGTGGGGACTCGTGAGCGACGCCAAGTTCACCGGCTGGCCGAGCGAGAAAGACCCCTACGCGAGTCCGAAGACCTACGAGTCGACACCCCTGCTCGTTCTCACCCACCTGAAGGCGGTCAACGATGACTAGCGCGACCCTGACGACGGATGCCGCGGCACCGTCCCACACACCGGGCGGCGGCAGGCGCGCCCTCGTCTACACGCTGCGAAAGCTCGGCCTGTTCGTCCTCACGCTGTGGGCGGCCATCACCCTGAACTTCGCCCTCCCGCGGCTCATGCCCGGATCGCCCGCCGACGCCGCGCTCGCAAAGCTCTCGCAGAACGGGCCGGTGAGCGAAGCCACCAAGGCTGCGATCGAGGCCCAGCTGGGAGTGCCCACCGGCAACATCCTCGAGCAGTACGTGGCCTACCTGCACCAGGTCGTCACCCTCGACTTCGGCGTCTCGTACACGTTCTACCCGCAGTCGGTGTCTGAACTGGTCTCGACGGCACTGCCGTACACCCTCGTGCTCGTCGGCGTCGTGACCATCGTCGCCTTCGTGCTCGGCACGCTGCTCGGTGTGCTCGCGGCGTGGAAGCGCGGCACCTGGCTCGACACCCTGCCGACCCTGGCCGGCTCGTTCGCGAGCGCGTTCCCGTACTTCTGGACGGCCCTACTGCTGCTGTTCTTCGCGGGCTACGTCTGGCGGCTGTTCCCGACCAGCGGCGCGTACGGTCCCACGGCGAGCCCGGAGCTCAGCTTCTCGTTCCTCGGTGACGCGCTGTACCACGCGTTCCTGCCTGCGCTCACGATCCTGATCACGTCGCTCGGCGGCTGGATCCTCGGCATGCGCAACACGATGATCTCGACGCTCGGCGACGACTACGTGACCTTCGCCGAGGCGAACGGGCTCAAGCCCCGCACCGTTGCCCTGCGGTACGCCGCCCGCAACGCGATCCTGCCGAACCTCACCTCGTTCGGGCTCGCGCTCGGCGGTGTCGTCGGCGGGTCCATCCTCGTCGAACGGGTCTTCGGATACCCCGGCGTCGGCTACCTGCTCTTCAACGCGGTCACCAACCAGGACTACCCGTTGATGCAGGCCCTGTTCCTGATGATCACCGTCAGCGTGCTCGTCGCCAATTTCCTCGTCGACATTCTGTACGGCGTGCTGGACCCGAGGACGAGACGATGACGACTCAGACCATGCCCCGACCCGAGACCGTGATCCCGAACGCGCCCAGCGCGTGGAAGGTGTTCGCCCGCGTCGCCTCGACCATCTGGTCGAACGGCAAAGCCCGCATCGGCATCGTGGTGCTCGCCCTCTTCATCCTGATCGCGGTATTCGCGCCGCTCATCGCCCCCTACGGTGCGCGTGAGAACGGCTTCCCACGCAGCGCCGACGCGAGTCCCGAGCACTGGCTCGGCACCACCGCCGCCGGCGAAGACGTGCTGAGCCAGCTCATCTGGGGATCGCAGATCAGCATCTTCGTCGGCCTCACCGCCGGCCTGCTCTCGACGATCATCGCTGTGCTGATCGGCCTCTCCTGGGGCTATGTGCGCGGCTTCGCGGCCGACGTGATCAACTTCGTCGTCAACCTGTTCCTGGTGATCCCCGGCCTGCCGCTCATGATCGTGATCGCCGCCTACCTCTCCGGCGGCGGCATCGGGATGATCATCGTCGTGGTGGTCATCACCGGCTGGGCCTGGGGCGCGCGCGTGCTGCGCAGCCAGACGCAGTCGTTGCGATCCCGAGACTTCGTGACGGCGGCCGTGTTCAGCGGCGAACGTCCGTTCCGCATCGTGTTCCGCGAGATCCTGCCGAACATGACCTCGCTGATCGTCGGCAACTTCTTCGGGGCGGCCACCGCGGCAATCCTCGCGGAGGCCGGTCTCGAGTACCTCGGACTCGGCGACTCGAGCATCGTCAGCTGGGGCACCATGCTTTTCTGGGCGCAGAACTCGAACGCCCTGCTCACCGGACAGTGGGCGCTGCTCTTCGCGCCCGGCCTGTGCATCGCGCTGCTCGCCACCTCACTCACCCTCATCAACTTCGGCGTGGACGGCATCAGCAACCCGCGCCTTCGCGAAGGAGCGAAGCGATGAACACGACCACCACCATGAACGACACGATCCTCGAAGTGCACGACCTGTCGGTCGACTACGGATACGGGGCGGATGCGACCCACGCCGTGCGCAATGTCGAGTTCCGGCTCGCGAGAGGCGAGTTCGTCGGACTCGTGGGCGAGTCCGGCTCGGGCAAGTCGACGCTGGGGTTCGCCCTGACCGGGTTGAGCAAACCGCCCGCCCACATCGAGAAGGGTCGCATCCTCTTCGGCGGCAAAGACATCGCGAGCCTCAGTGCGGAGGGCCTCAGAGAGCAGCGGCACGGGGGCATCGCAATGGTGCTGCAGAGCGGCATGAACGCTCTCAATCCGGTACGGAGCATCCGCAACCACTTCGTCGACATATTCCGGGCGCACGGCCACGTCGCCCGCGACCAGTGGAACGACCGCGCGCTCGAGCTCGTGGGCAAGGTCGAGCTGCCCGCCACGGTGCTCGACCGTTACCCGGGGGAGCTGTCGGGAGGAATGCGCCAGCGCGTCTCGATCGCGCTCGCCCTGTCGCTCGAACCGCAGCTCATGGTGTTCGACGAGCCGACCACGGCGCTCGACGTTCTCGTGCAGCACGCCGTGATGAACACGATCATCGAGCTGCAGAAGTCGGAGAAGTTCACCGCCGTGCTGATCAGCCACGACCTGGGCATCGTGCTCGAGTCGGCGCAGCGGGTCATGGTGATGCACGAGGGCCGCATCGTCGAGGACGCGCCGGCGGGCGACATCCTGCACAACCCGCAGAACGAGTACACCCGCATGCTGCTGTCGCACTACGCCGACCCGCGCGCCGAGGTCGTCGAGCTGCCCGGCTTCGAAGACCGTGCCGTGCGTGCCGCGGCCGGAACCAGCCGGGCCGCGGGTGCCACCCACGCCGCGACCGTGTCGTCGCGCGAGCGCCGCACCGACCAGAAGTCGATCGTGGTCAGCAACGTCTCCAAGGTGTACCCGGCTCCGCGCCGCGGCGAGAGCTCCGTGCGCGCCGTCGACAAGGTGTCGTTCACGCTCGAACCGGGCGAGTCGCTCGCCCTCGTCGGGGCCTCGGGCAGTGGCAAGTCGACCATCGCGAAGATGATCACCGCCGTCGAGAAACCGACGGCAGGAAGCATCCGCTTCGGCGATCTCGACGTCGGGTCGCTGCGCCGCAGCCGGTTCCGCTCGCTGCACCGCGACGTGCAGATGGTCTTCCAAGACCCGTACTCGGCGCTGAACCCGCTGCACACCGTGGAGTACACGTTGACGCGTCCGATCGTGAACTTCACCGGCCAGACCGGCAACGACGCACGCCGTCGGGTGCTCGAGCTGCTCGACACCGTCGGTCTCTCGCCCGTCGAGGAGTTCGCGGCCAAGCTGCCGCACCAGCTCTCGGGCGGGCAGCGCCAGCGTGTCGTGATCGCCAGGGCGCTCGCGAGCAACCCGCAGGTGATCATCGCCGACGAGCCGGTGTCGATGCTCGACGTGTCGCTGCGCGCCGGCGTGCTCGCTCTGCTCGAAGACCTGCGCGAGCAGTGGGGCGTCTCGATGCTCTACATCACGCACGACCTGCTGAGCGCCCGCGTCGTCACCGACAACATCATGGTGCTCAACCAGGGCGCCGTCGTCGAGAGCGGCAATACCGCAGACGTGCTGCGCAACCCGCAGCACGACTACACGATGCGGCTGCTCGACGCGATTCCGAACCCGCGCAAGGACGTGGCCTGACCGCCGCCTCGCTTTCCACAAGAACACCGCACCACAAGGAGATACACCCATGCTCACTTTTCCCGACGGCTTCCTCTGGGGTGCCGCCACGGCCGCCCACCAGATCGAGGGCAACAACGTAGGCAGCAACTGGTGGGTGCACGAGAACGAACCGGGCACGACGATCGTCGAACCGAGCGGCGACGCCGCCGACAGCTACCACCGCTACCGGGAGGACATGAGGATCCTCGCCGACCTCGGCCTCAACTCCTACCGCTTCAGCATCGAATGGTCGCGCATCGAGCCCGAGCGAGGACTCGTCTCGCGAGCATCCATCGACCACTACCGTCGAATGGTCGACGCGGCCCACGAGTTCGGCATCGAGCCGATCGTGACCCTGATGCACTTCACGGTGCCGCGGTGGTTCGAGACCGACGGCTTCTGGCGGGCGCCGGATGCCGCGGACCTCTTCGCCCGCTACACCGAGCTGGCGCTGCCGGTCGTCGCGGAGGGGGTCAACTACGTCTGCACGATCAACGAGCCGAACATCGCGGCGATGCTCGCCGGGGGAGAGGACGCCTCGAACCTCGTGGCCTACGGCCTGCCCAAGCCCGACCTGTTCGTCGCCGACGCCCTGCTCGAGTCGCACCGGCGTTCGCGAGAGGTGTTGTCGCAGGTGTCCGGTCTGAAGACCGGGTGGACCGTGGCGACGCAGGCCTTCGAGGCGGCGACCCTCGCCGACGGAACGGTCGAGCCCGGAGCCGCCGAGAAGCTGCACGAGATCGCCGACCCCGCCGAGAACTGGTACCTGACCAGCATCAAGGGCGACGACTTCGTCGGAGTGCAGGCCTACACGCGCAACATCGTTGGACCCGAGGGCATCCGCCCGCCGAAGCCCGAGGTCGAGAAGACGTTGACCCAGTGGGAGTACTTCCCGGCCGCCGCGGGCATCGGAGTGCGCGCGGCGTGGGAGCTGAGCGACCACGTTCCCGTGATGGTGACCGAGAACGGCATCGCCACCCAGGACGACGCACGCCGCATCGACTACACGCGCGGCGCCCTCGAGGGCCTGCACGCCTGCATCGACGACGGTATCGACCTGCTCGGCTACCAGCACTGGTCGGCGCTCGACAACTACGAATGGGCGTCCGGCTACGCGCCGACCTTCGGCCTCATCGCCTGGGACAAGGAGACGTTCGCCCGCACCCCGAAGCCGAGCGCCGCCTGGTACGGCGAGGTGGCGCGCAACAACGGCCTCTAGCGCCGCCCTGGGTCGCTGAGCCTGTCGAAGCGCTGACCACCCCGGTCGCTGAGCCTGTCGAAGCGCCCGCGGCCCCGCCGCTACGCTCGACACCATGCCGATCCTCGAACACGCCCTCCTGCCCGTCATCGCCGGGCGGGAGGGCGAGTTCGAGGCGGCCTTCGCCGAGGCGCGCGGCATCGTCGCGTCGATGCCCGGCTTCCGGTCGCTGCGGTTCGAGCGCGGCATCGAGACGCCGAACCACTACCTGCTGCTCATCGAGTGGGACACCCTCGACGACCACGAGGTCGGCTTCCGCTGCTCGCCGGAGTACCAGCAGTGGAAGGCCCTGCTGCACCACTTCTACGACCCGTTCCCGACAGTGACGCACTTCGGTCGCTGAGCCACTTCGGTCGCTGAGCCTGTCGAAGCGCGGTCGAATCATCCCGCGCGCCCCCGCACCACCGGCTCGACCTTCGCCAGTTCCTCGCCGAGGCCGATGTCGATCAGCCGCACCTCGCCCGCATACGCCACGGCCTGCCCGATGAGCAGCCCGGCCTTGTAGCCGCCGAACGTCACGGTGACCTCCGCGCGCAGCACGCACGGGTCGGGCACGCTTCCGTCGTCGGGGCCGATCCCGCTCGGGATGTCCACGGCGACCACACGCGGCGCCACCTCCAGCAGCGCGGCGACGATCTCTCGTGCGCGACCCCGTAGCGCGGGGCTCGCGCTGGTCCCGGTGCCGAGAATGCCGTCGATCACCAGATCAGCGGATGCCCCGACCCTACGTACCTCGTCGCCCGCGACCTCCGCCGCCCCCGAGGCGAGCGCGGCCGCGAGCGCCTCGGCGTGGATCCTGTCGCCCGTACGCACTACCGACACCGTCATGCCGCCGGACGCCAAGTGACCCGCGGCGAAGAGCGCGTCCGCGCCGTTGTCGCCGCTGCCCGCGAGCACGAGCACGTGTGCGTCGTCCCGGCCGAGCAGGGCTCGCACCTCGAGGGCGAGCCCCGCGGCCGCACGCTGCATGAGCGGAACGCCCGCCGCGAGCAGCGGCGCCTCGGCCGCACGGATCTGCGCGGCGCTGTACCCATCGACCATGCCGTCCATTGTGCCCTCCGGTCGCTGAGCCTGTCGAAGCGCCCGCCCCGGTCGCTGAGCCTGTCGAAGCGCGTGCCCCGGTCGCTGAGCCTGTCGAAGCGCCCGCCCCGTCGAACCGCGCGTACCGTTGAATTCATGCCCGCAGCCCTCGCCTTCGTCATCGACGCGCTCCTTGTGCTCGTCTTCGTGCTCATCGGCCGGGCGACCCACGCCGAGAACCCGCTGCTCGGCGCACTGATCACCTATTGGCCGTTCCTCGCCGGGCTCGTAGCCGGCTGGCTCGTCGGCCGAGCGTGGCGTCGGCCGCTGTCCGTCGTGCGCACGGGCCTGGTCGTGTGGACGGCGACGGTCGTGATCGGGCTGCTTCTGCGTGTGCTGAGCGACCAGGGCGTCCAGTGGAGCTTCGTGATCGTGACATCCGTCGTTCTCGGCGTCTTTCTGCTCGGATGGCGCGCCGTCGCGTCACTCGTACGCTCGCGCCGCGCCGCCCGCCCCTGACCCCGCGACCCCGGCCCGGCGTGGCCGCGACTTGTCACAAAGGGGTCGCTCGCCCGGCGAAACGCGCCCGTTAGTGACAACTGGCGACGCCGCGCCCGCCAGAGCTACAGGTCGAGCAGCGCCGCGACCAGCGGCGTCGCCAGCGCGACGAACAGCAGGACGTTGACCGCGACGACCGTCCAGAACGCGATGCGGAACGAGCGCTTCGCCGTCTTGTGCCGCAGGGTCTGCTGCGCGACGATCGCGCCCGGCCAGCCGCCGGCGAGCTCGAGCAGGTGCAGGGTGTTCTCCGGCACGCGCCTCCGCGACGTGCCCGCGGCGCGCTTGTCGACCGCGTAGACGACGACTGTGATCACGCTGGCGCCGATGTACAGCGCGTGCACCCAGATCGGGATGCGCCCCTCGCTCCACACACCGAGGTAGAGCGCGGCGAAGGCAGCGAGGATCAGGTAGCTCGGCAGCGCCGGTGCGGCCTTCGGGCGCGGCGCACGCGGGGGAGTCCGCCGATCAGACGCTCGGGATCCGCCGCCGGCGACGAAACGCACCGGTCGCGACGACGAGACGGCGGTCGCGCGGTCCTTGCCGTCAGACGACTCGATGCCGAAGCTGAGCGTGTCGCCGACGAGCGGACGCGCCGATCCGGGCGGGAAGGCGCTGATGTGCACGAACACCCGACGCCCGGAGCCGAGAGGGGATACGAAGCCGAAGCCGCGGTCGTCGTTCCACGAGCTCAGGGTTCCGCTGAATCGCTCGCCCCGTGATGCCATCTGCCGATGATAGCGACACCCGGGGCCGGCTGAGAGCGCCCGCTACGAATCCTTGAGGTACGACGGCCGCAGACGGATGTAGCGTGCCTGGCCGTCTTCGCGCAGCTCGGCGATGCTGTTGCGGTCTTTCACGAACTCGGTGAACGACGAGAATCCGACGCCCTTCTCGCTAAACGAGGGGTTGATGCGGAGCATCTGGTTCTTGACGGTGGTGGCGGGCAGCCAGTCGTTGTCGCCCTTGGCGTGCCCGAGGCGCAGGGCCCGCATGAATAGTTGCGTCGCCGCCTTCTGCGGGTTGCCGGGTGACGTGGCCGGCTTCGTCTTGGCTGCCGGGGCGGTCGACGCCGTGGCCACGGGGGCGACGATCACCTCGTCGAGGTCGTCGGTGTCGTCGTCGAGGCCGGGCAGTTCGTCGTAGTTCTCGAACTCGTCGCAGGCGTCCGCCAGCGATGTGCTCGTCGACCCGGCGACGCCGATGCCGATGACGCGGCGTCCGAGGCGTTTGCAGCGCTGGGCGAGGGCGATGTAGTCGGAGTCGCCCGCGACGATGACGACGTGCGTGATGTCGGGCAGTCGAAAGAGGTCTTCGACGACGTCGACGGCGAGACGGATGTCTGCCCCGTTCTTCATCGAGGTGACGGTGGGGAACATCTGGGTGAGGTCGACGGCGCGGCCGATGAGCTGCTTCTGGTACGAGGCGTTTACTGGCACCGACCAGTCGGCGTAGGCCCGGCTGATCACCACGTTGCCGTACGAGGTGGCGAAGTCGAGAATCGCGCCGAGGTCGACGGTCGCCTCGACGAGCCGCTGCGCGATCGCGGGGTCGGGGTTCGGCACGGCGAGGTCACGCAGCCGCACCGGGTGCTTGCGGTGCAGCTGGTTGTAGCGCGAGATCACGATGTTGTCGAAGTCGATGTAGACCGCGACGCGGGTGTCGAGCTGTTCGGTCAAGAGGTCCTCTATTCGCTCGTGATGACGATTCGCTCGCGCTGACGGCGCGAAGTCACGCCGGCCACACCCCGATGATGAGCGCCATAATCACGAGCGTGACGAGCTCGTGCGCGATGTTGAGCACGGTCAGCCCGCTCGGGCGTCCGTCGAACGCGTCGTGGGTGATGAACCGCGCGGCGGTGAATCCGGTCCAGAGCACGATCGCGGTCACGATGGCGTTCACGAGGAAGCTGCCGCCGTAGAAGTCCCAGGCGATGAACGCGGCGCCGGCGAGCACCCACGCCGTCACGAAGCTGACGAGCAGGGTGATCACGATCGGCCAGACCGCGTCTTTCGAGTTACCCGACGGGGTCACGCCCGCGGTCTTCATCCAGTAGTTGCCGAAGACGCGCGGCGTGTACCAGATCGAGCCGACGACCATGCTCGAGAGAGTCGCGAGAACGACGGCCCAGTAGTTGATGTCCGGAGTCATGGTGTGCCTTTCGCCGGTGAAGTGGACTGAATTCTATTGCGGCGGCTCCCAGGATGGCAGGAGCGACCCCGACCGTGTCCGTTTCGGAGTCGGTGGGAGCGGATAGCCTGAGAGGGAAATGACCCACGAAACCCCGGTTCGCACTGCCGCAGCCCCCGGCCTCCTCTCGCCCGCCTACCTGTGGACGACGATCGGCTCGATCACCCTCATCTTCCTCGGCGCCTTCGAGTCGCTCGCGGTCACCACGATCATGCCCACGATCAGCCGCGAGCTCGACGGCGAGGCGCTGTACTCGCTCGCGTTCTCGGGCACCCTCGCCGCCGGTGTCGTCGGCATGGTCGTCGCCGGCGGCTGGGCCGACCGTCGCGGCCCGTCGCGACCGCTCGTCGCGGCCATGACGGTCTTCGTCGTGGGTCTCGTGCTCTCCGGCACGGCCACCGACATGTTCGTGTTCATCGGCGGCCGCCTGCTGCAGGGCCTCGGGTCCGGCGCGATCATCGTCGCGCTGTACGTGGTCGTGGCCCGCATCTACCCCGCCCCGCTTCATCCGCGGATCTTCGGCGCCTTCGCCGCCGCCTGGGTGCTGCCGTCGCTGATCGGGCCGCCCGTCGCCGGAGTCGTGGCCGACACGATCAGCTGGCACTGGGTGTTCCTCGGCGTCGGCGTGCTCGTGCTGATCGCCGCCGCCGCCATCGTCCCCGCGCTGCGCCAACTGCGGTCGATGCCTGCGGCACCGGGGGAGCCGGGCTCGCGCTGGGCTGTCGTCTGGGCGATCGTGGTGGCCGTCGCCGTCGTGAGCATCGGGCTCGGCGGCGAGAGCGGTGCCTCGTGGTCGTGGGTGATCGTCGCGGTCGCATTCGTGGTGGTCGTGCTCGCCGTGCGCCCGCTGCTGCCGCGCGGCACGCTCGTCGCTCGACCGGGGCTGCCGGCGACCGTACTGCTGCGCGGTGCAGTGGCCGCGGCGTTCTTCTCGACCGAGGTCTACCTGCCGTACCTGTTGAACGAGGTGTACGACCTGCCGTCGGCCGTGTCCGGGCTCATCCTCACCGTCGGCGCGCTGTCGTGGGCGAGCGGATCGGCACTGCAGAGCAGATTCGGTGCGCGGATGTCGCATAGTCGAACAGTCCGCATCGGCGCCACGATCGTCTTCGTCGGAATCGTGGTGCAGCTGCTCACCGCCCTCTTCCTGCTCTCGCCGTTCGTGGCCGCGGCGGGCTGGCTACTGGCCGGCGGAGGCATGGGCCTCGTCTTCCCGCGCATCTCGACGCTGGTGCTGTCGCACTCGACCGAACGCGACCAGGGGTTCAACAGCGCGGCGATGACCATCGCCGACTCGACCGCCTCGGCGACCTCGATCGCTTTCGCCGGGCTGCTCTTAGCGGCCTTCGGCGCGGTGTCGGGCGGCGGCTTCGTCGCCGCGTTCGCCCTCGCCGCGGTGCTCGGCCTCGCCGCGGTGCCGATCGCGTTCCGCGTGCGCGACTAGAGCGTCGCTAGACGGCCTCAGCGCGCGGCGAGCAGCGCCTCGAGCGCCGCGAGAGCGGGCACCTGCCCCTTCACGAGCCGGGGGCGGGCGGCCTCGATCGAGCACCATTCGGCGCGGTCGATCTCGGGAAACGTGATCATGCGCCCCGAGTCGCGCGGCCACTCGACCGTGACGGGCATGCTCGTGACCTCCGAGACATCCAGATCTCCCTCCCCGGCGAAGACGGTGACGACCTTTCCCGAGAGGTAGACGAAGTCGCCGAGGTGCACGTAGTCGGCGGCGGGTGCCGACTGGCCGATCTCCTCGGCGAACTCGCGGAGCGCGGCGTCGAGCTGGCTCTCGCCCGGCTCGATGAAACCCTTGGGAATCGACCAGGCCGAGGAGTCCTTGCGGCTCCAGAACGGGCCGCCCATGTGCCCGATGAGCACCTCGGGCGAGGGGTTCAGTCTGAACAGCAGGAGTCCCGCGCTGTGTTCGCCGGAGGAGGGCATGGTGCAGCATAACGCCGCGGGCTGGGCGGTGTCGCGTCTCCCATACGCACGAATCGCCCGGGGCGAGGGCCCCGGGCGACTCAGCTGTCGATACAGCCGTTACGCCTGCACGTCTCCGCGCCAGGCGCCGGTCTCGTGGTTGGCGTTCTCGATGAACTCCTTGAAGTTCTTGAGGTCGCTCTTGATCACGTGGTCGTCGACGCCGAGAATCGCGCCGGCCTTCTCGAGCACTCCGGTCGCCTCCCAGTCGAGCTGCACCGTGACGCGGGTCTCGGTGTCGCTCAGCTTGTGGAAGGTCACGACGCCGGCGTGGTTCTCGTCGCCGCCGACGCTGTTCCAGGCGACACGCTCGTCGGGGTGCTGCTCGGTGATGCGGGCGTCGAACTCGCGCTCGGCTCCGCCGATCTTCACCTTCCAGTGGGTGAGGGTGTCGTCGGTCTGAGTGATCGACTCGACGTAGCTCAAGAACTTGGGGAACGTCTCGAACTGGGTCCACTGGTTGTAGGCCGTCGATACGGGCACGTTGACGTCGACGGTTTCGATTACCTGGGGCATTGTGTCTCCTCGTTCTGAAAGTGCAGATGTGTGGATGTCTTCGACGTTACGGAGCCGTGCGGATGCTCGCAGCCCATGGCCAGCCGTCGCTCGCGCTGATAGCCTCCCCGGTCTGCGGCGTGGCGTTCAGGAAGCGCCACAGGCCCCACCCCTTGACCCCACCCGGGTCACGGCGAGTACCTTCGGACCCATGGCAAACATCGTGGAGAAAATAGCCCAGCAGGTCACCTCCGTCGGCGCGAAGGCGAGCTACGGAGAACCGGTCACGGTCGGAGGTGTCGAACTCGTTCCGGTCGCCCTCGTGTGGTTCGGATTCGGCGGCGGCAGCGACGAGGCAGAACAGGGAGGCGGCGGTGGCGGCGGCGCGAGCATACCCATCGGCGCGTACGTACGGGGCCCGGATGGCGCCCGATTCGTACCCAACCCGGTCGCCCTCGCGACGGCGCTGGCCCCGATCGTGTGGTCGGTGAGCTGGGGCATAGTCGGAGTCGCCGTGGCCATGGCGAGCAAGAGGCGCAAATAGTCAATAGCCAGCCGATTGTGGTGATCGCGGCATCGATCGCGTCCTTCAGGCGTTGACTGTGTGAGTGGCGTTTCTCAGCCACTGCATTCGATTGAAGGAGAACCACCGTATGACCTCAGTACCCACGATCACCCTCAACGACGGCGTAGAGATTCCCCAGCTCGGCTTCGGCGTCTTCCAGATCCCGCCGGAGGACACGAAGAAGGCGACTCTCGAAGCACTCGAGGTCGGCTACCGCCACATCGACACCGCCGAGATGTACGGCAACGAGAAGGGCGTCGGCGAGGCCATCGTCGAGTCGGGAATCCCGCGCGACGAGATCTTCGTCACCAGCAAGCTGAACAACACATTCCACGCCCGCGAAGACGCACTGCGTGCCTTCGACGCGACCATGGACGCTCTCGGATTCGAGACCCTCGACCTCTTCCTCATCCACTGGCCGATGCCCGCCGTGGGCGACTTCGTCGACACCTGGAAGGCGATGGAGGAGATGAAGGCCACGGGGCGCGTGCGCTCCATCGGCGTCTCCAACTTCCAGCCCGCGCACCTGCAACGGCTATTCGACGAGACGTCGACGATCCCGTCGGTCAACCAGATCGAGGTGCACCCGTATCTCACTAACGACGACGTGCGCGCCTTCAACCGCGAGCACGGCATCGCGACCGAGGCGTGGTCGCCGATCGCCCAGGGCGACGTGCTCACCGACCCCGTGGTCACCGAGATCGCCGAGCGTCTCGATCGCAGCCCCGCGCAGGTGACGCTGCGCTGGCACATCCAGCGTGGCGACATCGTGTTCCCGAAGTCGGTCACGCGCAGCCGCATCGAGGAGAACCTCGCCCTGTTCGACTTTGAGCTGTCGGAGGCCGACATCGAGTCGATCACGGCCCTCAACCGCGACGCACGCCGCGGCCCGAACCCCGACGAGTTCAACTGGATCCCGTAGCCCCCGGTCGCTGAGCCTGTCGAAGCGCACCAACGAGAAACCGCCCGCCCTCATCATCACGAGGAGCGGGCGGTTTCTCACGTCTAGCTATTTGCCCGAGTCATCCGCTTCTTCGTCTTCCTCGGGGTTGAAATTGCTGTCTTCACCGAGAGTCACGGCGATTCCGTCGTCGGAGTTCGGGATCGTGCCCTCGTCGCCGAGGCCGTCTTCTTTTTTCTTGTCATTCATGGTGTGCATTTTACCAATCGATCGATTACTTGCCGAGGCCCGCGCGGTCTACCTTGCGGTGGTAGCGCATGCCGCCGAGACCGCCGAGGACGGCGCCCGCGAGGCTGACCACGACGGCGAGAACCGCGGTGATGATGCCGCCGGCGGTGAGGTCTCCCTCGTTGATCGGGATGCGCGGGAAGGTGTCGAGGTTCGACAGAACGTTGTACTGGCCGCCGGCGAGGGCGCCGATGATGGCGACGACGATGGCGATGACCACGGCCCACAGCCATACGGCGAGGCCCTGCTTGGCTCCGCTGAACCGGGCCATGCGTCCGGCGACGTAACCGCCGCAGTAGTAGGCGATGAGCAGGATGACGAGAACCGCGATCGCGCCGACGAGGCCGATCGTCTCGGCGTTCTGCTCGGCCGCATCGGAGACCTCGTCGGGCGACGCGTTTCCGAGCCCGAGAGCGGCCCCCGCTCCCGCGACGAGCGCGGTGAGGAGCACGACGGTGCCGGTCGCGGTCAGCCAGCCGAAGAAGGCGGAGCCGAACTTGAAGCCTCCGAACTCCTCCTTCTCTCGGGCGACGACGTTCTGGCGGACGCTCCGGCCGTCGTTGGTGGGGTCGGTGGCGAGGGGCGGCGGTGTCGTCGCACGGTCGGCGGGTTCGATGGGGCGACCCGTGGAGTCGACCGGCACGACGGGATCGCCTGCTGGGCGCACGACCGGGTCGCCTGCTGGGCGCTCCACGCGCTCGTCTGCGGGCACGTATCCGGGCTCGTTTCTGCGCCCGTCGTTCGGGGAATCGTTCGTGGTGCTCATGGTGTTACTCCTTTGGGTGAACCTGCTGCTCATCCAATGAACTCTCCTGCTGCTGCGGCAGGCAATGGTTTCGACGGGACTGGTGTTTCCGCCGATTCTGTGCTGGTGGGAATGAATCACGCCGCTCAGCGTTAACTTGAGTCGAAGGCACTCAAGTTTCACCGGGAGGTCTAATTGCCTACAACACCAGACGCCAACAGCTCGTTCGACGAGTTCCTGGCGCGCTATCTTCAGGGCGAGCGCGCGGCCCAGTCCGGGCGCTCGATCAACATCGGCCGCCTGCTGAGCCGCAGCAGCCGCGAGGTGCTCGCCGAGGCGGGACAGTTCGCGATCGACCACGGTCACAACGAGCTCGACGCACTGCACGTTCTGCGTGTGCTCGCCGCGAGCGAGCCCGCGGCCTCGGCCATCAAGCGCGTCGGCGCCGACCCCGCGGCGATCGTCGCCGCCGTCGAACAGCGTCTGCCCGAGGAATCCGACTATTCCAAGACCGACTCGCCGTCGCTCACCCAGTCTGCCCAGCGCGCGATCTTCCACGCCCTGCAGGTGGCTCGCGCCTCCGGATCGACCTACATCGACCCCGAGCACCTCTTCTTCGCCCTGGTGCTCAACCAAGACTCGCCCGCCGGCCAGGTTCTCGCCGCCGCGGGCGTCACTCCCGAGGCGCTGCAGTCGACGATGCGCGACGCGGTCGAGACCGAGACGGATGCCACGGCCCCCGAGACCTCGACGTCGAAGACGCCCACCCTCGACACCTACGGCACCGACCTCACGGCGCAGGCCCGGGCCGGCGAGCTCGACCCGGTCATCGGCCGCGCCGACGAGATCGAGCAGACCATCGAGATCCTCTCCCGTCGCACCAAGAACAACCCGGTGCTCATCGGAGAGGCGGGCGTCGGCAAGACCGCTATCGTCGCCGGACTCGCGCAGGCGATCGTCGACGGCGGCGTGCCCGAGCAGCTGCGCGACAAGCGCGTCGTCAGCCTCGACCTGCCCGCCATGCTCGCCGGCACCAAGTACCGTGGCGACTTCGAGGAGCGCCTGACCAAGCTGATGGACGAGATCACGGCCAACAAGGCCGAGCTCATCGTCTTCATCGACGAGCTGCACACGGTCGTCGGCGCCGGCGGTTCCGGCGACGGTGGCATGGACGCGGGCAACATCCTCAAGCCGCGTCTGGCCAGGGGCGACCTTCACGTCGTCGGCGCCACCACGCTCAAGGAATACCGCTCGATCGAGAAGGACCCGGCGCTCGAACGCCGGTTCCAGCCCGTGCACGTGGGAGAGCCCAGCGTCGAAGACGCGGTGCTCATCCTCTCCGGGCTGCGCAAGGCCTACGAGGACCACCACGTCGTCAGCTACACGGATGCGGCCATCCGCGCCTCGGTCGAACTGTCGGCCCGGTACGTGACCGACCGCTTCCTGCCCGACAAGGCCATCGACCTCATCGACCAGGCCGGGGCGCGCCTGCGCCTCAAGCTCGGCTCCGCGGTCGACGCGACCGCCCTGCTCGAGGAGCTCGCCGTCGCCGAGTCGGCGAAGAACTCCGCCGTCGCCTCCGAGCACTACGAGGAGGCCTCGCGCCTGCGCGACGAGATGGAGAGCCTGCACGCCAGGCTCGACGCCTCGAAGAGCGGCGCAGCATCCGCCGCCTCTGCCGTCGTCGACGAGAAGGAGATCGCAGAGGTGATCTCGCGCGCCACCGGCATCCCGGCCAGCCGACTCACCGAGGTCGACCGTTCCCGCCTCGCTCGGCTCGAGAGCGAGCTGCACGGACGCGTGATCGGCCAGGACGATGCGGTGACCGTGGTCGCCAAGGCCGTGCGCCGCAACCGCACCGGAATGGGCGACCAGAGCCGTCCCGTCGGGAGCTTCCTGTTCCTCGGACCGACCGGCGTCGGCAAGACCGAGCTGGCCAAGGCGCTGGCTGAGTCGCTGTTCGGCGACGAGAAGTCGATGCTGCGCTTCGACATGAGCGAGTTCGGCGAGCGCCACACGGTCAGCCGTCTCGTCGGCGCCCCTCCCGGATACGTCGGCTACGACGAGGCGGGGCAGCTCACCGAGCAGATCCGCCGCAACCCGTATTCGGTGGTGCTGTTCGACGAGATCGAGAAGGCTCACCCCGACGTCTTCAATCTGCTGCTGCAGGTTCTCGACGACGGTCGCCTCACCGACAGCCAGGGTCGCACCGTCGACTTCCGCAACGCCGTGATCATCATGACCTCGAACCTCGGCTCGGAGTTCCTCGCGAGCCGCAGCGGTGCCATGGGATTCGTGGCGAGTGCGGATGCCGCGGCGAACGGCTACGCCTCGGAGAAGGATCTGCGCGACCGGGTCATGGGAAAGCTGCGCGAGGCGATGCGTCCCGAGTTCCTCAACCGCATCGACGAGATCGTGCTGTTCCGCAAGCTCGACCAGACACAGCTTCGCGAGATCGTGCGGCTGCTGCTGGTCGCGACCCAGGCGCGGCTGTCGGCCCACGAGATCGAGCTGACGGTGACGGATGCCGCGGTGGACTGGATCGCGAACGCCGGCTACGAGCCGGAGTACGGGGCGCGCCCGCTGCGTCGCGTGATCCAGCGCAACGTCGACGACCGCATCGCCGACCTGCTCGTCACGGGCCAGCTCGACGACGGCGGAGCCCTGACGGTCGACGCGGCCGACGGCGAGCTCACGGTGCACGTGGGCGCGCCGCTGCGCATGGCGGCGTAGGCCCTCGCCGGTCGAGCCGGCCGCCTGCGGCCGCATCGAGACCGTGCCTCCCGAGAACCGCCCGCCCCGCCACACGGGGTGGGCGGTTCTGCGTCTCCGGCACCCTGCTCACAACTAGCGCCCCGACTTCAACGCGATGACCCGCCTCGCCGCGGCATCCACCAGCTCGGCGAACGCCGGATCCGTCCGCGCCCGCGCGACCACGGCGTCGACCATCTCGGCGGCCACGGCGGGCGTGCGCGACACCAGCACGATGTCGCACCCCGCGAGGATCGACAGCACCGCCCGGTCGGCGGGCGACCACGCGGCGACAGCGGCGGCGCCCGACACGTCGTCGGTCATCACGACGCCGGTGAACCCGAGCTGCTCGCGCAGCAGGCCGTTCACGACGACGGGGGAGAACATCGCCGGCGCCGTCGGGTCGATGAGTGCGTAGACGGCAGACGACACCATGATGCTCGTCGCCCCCGAGGCGATCTCGCTGCGGTAGATGCCCACGCTGTCGCTCTGCGTGTTCGTCGTGGTGTCGGTCACGCCCGCGGTCGTGTCGGTGTTGCCGGTGACCGCGCCGAGCCCGGGGAAGTGCTTGATCACGCTGTGCACGCCGCCAGCGCTCATGCCGTCGCGGAACGCCTTCGAGTGCGCCACGATCGTCGCCGGGTCGAAGCCGAACTCGCGGTCGAAAGCGCCGATCGGAGGGTTGGATGCCGCGGCAGCGGGCGAGGGGATCAGGTCGACGACCGGCGCGAGGTTCATGTTCACCCCGGCCGACGACAGCTCGGCCGCCCAGGCCTTCGCATCGCCGACGAGAGCCGTCGCGTCGAGGGAGCCCTGCTGCAGTGCCGAGGGCATGTCGCTGAAGCCGGGGCCGCGCAGCACCTGCACCTGCCCGCCCTCCTGGTCGGTCGCGACCAGCAGCGGCAGCCCGGCGGTCGACTCGGTCGAGACCAACGCGGTCAGCTGGGCGGTCACCGCGGCGGTGGCGACGGTGCCGGCGCTCGACCTGCCGGCGAGGAAGACGTTGCCGACGTGCCGGTCGCGCACGGCCGCCACGGTCTCGGCCTCGGCGACCGTCGCCGCGGTGCCCACCATGAACAGCTGGCCGACGCGCTGCTCGACGCTGAGTCCGGCGAGGGGATCGGTCGCGGTCGGCGTCGGAGAAGGAGCGGGCCTCGGCGTCGCGGTGTTCGTCGGCTGCGGGGAGGGGAGGGCGCATCCGGAAAGCAGAATCGCGGATGCCGCGGCCGCGACGACGACGGCCCTGCGAGTTGCGCCGGCGAACCACGTCACCGGTCCATCGTACGTTTGGCCTTGGGCGGTGCGCCGCCCAATTTCGGCTCAGGTTCACCGCCTACCCTGAGTGGCATGCTCACCGAACTGGCCGATGGCACCGCTCTGACCGGATTCGCTGACTGGGCCGTCGAGGTGATGGAGGCGCTCGGCGCCCCCGGTGCCGGGCTCGTCATCGCGATCGAGAATCTCTTCCCTCCGATCCCCAGCGAGATCGTGCTGCCCCTCGCCGGATTCACCGCCAGCCGCGGAAGCTTCGGTCTCGTCGAGGCGATCGTCTGGACCACGCTCGGCTCCATCGTGGGCGCGTGGGCGCTGTACGGCCTCGGCGCCTGGCTCGGCCGCCGCCGGGTGCGCGCGATCGTCGGCAGGCTGCCGCTGATGAGCGTCGAAGACTTCGACAAGACCGAGGTGTGGTTCGCCCGCCACGGCACGAAGGCCGTGTTCTTCGGACGAATGGTGCCGCTGTTCCGCAGCTTCATCTCGCTGCCCGCCGGCGTGGAACGCATGAATCCGCTCGTCTTCACGGGGCTCACGGCCGCCGGCAGCCTGATCTGGAACTCCATCTTCGTCGTCGCCGGCTTCTACCTCGGCGAGAACTGGCACGTGGTCGAGGAGTACGCGGGAATCTTCCAGAAGATCGTCATCGCCGCCGTCGTCGTCCTGGTCGGCGTCTTCCTCTATGCGCGCATCCGCTCGATCCGTCGTGGGCGCAGGGAGCGCGCGGCCCCGGCAGAGGCCGCCTCGGCAGAGTCCGTCGAGTCCCCGCCCACGCACTGACGCTGACTACTCGAAGACGCCCCACACGTCGACGGCGACCTGAAAGTACAGCGACGCCGCGGCGATCGCGAACACGAGCGTCGCCCAGACGAGGGCGGCTATGGTCTGGAGCCACCCGCGGTAGCGTTCCTCGGCGCCTTCGAGCACGGGGAGGCTGCGGTCGTTCCAATCGCGCAGCAGCGTGAGAATCTCGATGCTCCGCAACAGCTGCAGCGCCTCCTCGTAGTACGCGCTGCCGTGATTGCTGAGATTGACCTCGATGAGGGCGACCGTCGATGCGACGCGACGACGCTGGCGGATCTGCGCTCCCCGAGCACCCCACGTCGCGAACCCGGGATACAGCAGGCGGTGCCGAGACAGCTGCCTCTCGACCACTCGCAGCGTGCCGACGATCGTGTCGCGGTCGCTTCTCGGAACGCTGGACCAGGCGCGAGTAAAGATGGCGTCGTGTTGAGGCAACGCTCGGATGTGTCGCTGTACGTTGTCGAGTGCGCCGAAGCACAGGGTGAAGGGCCCGGTCAGTTCCCATAGCGCGGTGATCAACAAATCGATCGTCGTCTTGACCAGGTAGTACGCGACGATCACGGCGACCGAGGGCACCACCCGCGCGAGGATCTCCTGCCCTGGAGGAATGGGCTCGGTGAATCGCCCGAACACGGCCACCAGCGCAACTACGAACAGCATGAGCCAGAACAGCGCCACCATGAGCCACATCAGGGGCACGTAGGTGAGGGTGTAGGCGAGGCGCGCGATGTTGGCCATGCGTCGACGGGTGCGGATTGCGGCGCGGGCGTGCACGTCGTCGCGACCGATGCGGGCGAGCACCCTGTCGACGTCGCGGTCGAATGTCTCCTGTTCGAGGCGGCGACGCTCCGCAGCGGTCGGCTTCCGCTCGATGTCGAAGATGTCGTCGTAAGCCGCCGATGTCCACCGAGCGATCGTCGACCGCGGCACCTTCGACTGCCTGGACACCTCGCTCACGGTCTCGCCCGCGAGGACGCGCGCGGTCAGTTCGGCTTTCAGCTCTTCGGGGTAGGGCATGGTGCCGCCAATCTCGGGTTGCAGCGTCACAACACAGTGGCACTCCCCGACGGCCAGCGGAAGGCCCAATGTAAAGAGTTCTTGACACGGAGTAAACCAGGCCATACATTCATTCATGTAAACAATTCTTGACATGGAGGCTCTCGGTGACACTCGAAGAACGACGTTCCTGGACCTATCTGGCGGTGGCCGTGGTCTCGTACGGGGCCTACCTGAGCGCGGTATTCGCTAGGGCCGCATCCGCCCCGCTCATCGACGTCGACTACGTTCCGGCCATGCTCTGGTCGATCGGCATCGCGATCGTCTTCGGGATCGTGCTCAACATCGCCATCGGCATCTTCACCCCGCGCCGTGAGCAGACCAAAGACGCCCGCGACCGCGACATCGAACGCCTCGGCGAGCACGTCGGGCAGGCGTTTCTCGTGATCGGCGGAGTCGCGGCCCTGTTGCTCGCGATCGTCGAGGCCGACTACTTCTACATCGCCAACGTGCTCTACCTGTGCTTCGTGCTGTCGGCGGTCGTCGGCTCAGTCGCCAAGGTGATCGTGTACCGCAGGGGGTTCTGAGCGTGGTCAAGGCGACGAAGGTGACCAACAACATCCGAGCGCTGCGGTTCGCGAACGGAGAGATGACGCAGGCCGACCTGGCCGAGCGCATCGGCGTGACGAGGCAGACCGTGATCGCGATCGAGCAGGGGCGCTACTCGCCGTCGCTCGAGATGGCGTTTCAGATCGCTCAGGCGTTCACCGTGCCTCTCGACGAGGTATTCCAGTACGGAGGAGAAGGATCATGAAGGCGATAGTCCAAGACGAATACGGCGACTCAGCGGTGCTGCACCTCGACGAGGTGCCCGTGCCCACGCTCAAGGACGACGAGGTGCTCATCGAGGTGCGCGCCACGTCGCTGCACATCGGCGACTGGCACCTGATGGCCGGGCTGCCGCTGCTGGTGCGGCCGGCGATCGGCCTCAAGCGCCCCAGGCAGAGGATCAGGGGCATGGATGTCGCGGGGATCGTGCACTCCGTCGGCCCCGCGGTCACCGCGTTCGCGGTCGGCGACGAGGTCTTCGGAGTCGTCGAGGCCGGGCTTGCCCAGTACGCCGTGGCCTCTGTGGACAAGATCGTGCACAAGCCGGCGGGTCTCACGTTCGAGCAGGCCTCGGCGATCCCGACCTCGGCCGCGACCGCACTGCACGCGGTGCGCGACGTCGGGCGCATCCAGCCGGGGCAGGAGGTGCTCGTCATCGGAGCCGCCGGGGGAGTGGGCATCTACGCCACCCAGCTCGCGAAGGCGTTAGACGGCCGCGTCACCGGCGTGTGCAGCACGGCGAAGCTCGATCTGGTGCGCTCGCTCGGTGCCGAGGCAGTCGTGGACTACACGGAGTCGGACGTCACGATCCTCGGCAAGCGCTACGACCTCATCATCGACACGGCCGGCAACCGCCCGGTCGCCTCGCTGCGCCGCATCCTCACGTCGACCGGGACGCTCGTGATCGTCGGTGGCGAGGGCGGCGGCCGGCTGGCCGGAACCCTGTCACGCCAACTGGTCGCGCCGCTGCGCGGAGTCGGCTCGAAGCAGAGCTTCCGCGGGCTGGTGTCGGTGACGAGGGCCGCCGACCTGGTCACACTGGCGGAGCTCGTCGAGGCTGGTCAGCTCGCGCCGGTGATCGACGAGGTGTACCCGCTGGCTCGGGCGGGCGCGGCGATGCAGCGGCTGGAGACGTCGGCGGCGGTGGGGAAGCTAGTTGTGGTCGGTTGAGTAGGCCGCCCGCGGCCGTATCGCAACCTCGGGACTATTCACTTCCGGTCGGAGGCGTTGCAGCGTCACCGTCCTGCGAGGACATTGCATTCGATGTGAGCGACTCCGTGACGGTCGTGTCGACCTCGACCTCATCGGTCGAACGAAGTCGCGGAGGGGTCGCGGACCAGACCTTCAGACGTTGACCGACATCCGCATAGGTGGTGTCAATCGCGCTCAGAACGGAATCAATAAACGAACCGCGACCTGCATTGCGCTTCGAGCCGAGAGTGTGGTGTTGAGAGATTCGGAACGACTTGATGTCTTTGGCCGGGTCAAGAACGAGTTTCGCAGGCGTTTCGCGAGCGTCGCGCAGGAGCTCGGCGGCGCCGGTTCTGGATCGTGCTACGAAAGCCTCAATGCTGACGGTCTCAGGCGCGTCCTTGAGCTGGCGAATGAGCCAGTTCACGCGGGTTGTTGGCTTTCCTTCCCGAGGAGCGTCGAGGTCGAAGTAGCAGCTGATCTTGTTCGAACGAAGATTTGCCTCGAAGACCATCGGTGCGACAGCGTTCGGGATGCGGATCGACGCACTCAATGTGCCTGTGCTGGCCAGGGAAGCCACTAGGGTCGCGGTCCTTGTCGCAGGTTCACTGACTTCCAGACGGGTCAACAGCGGCGTCACTTCAGTTCCAAGTTGGCGACCGAGTCTTAGACAGGCGAAGCGCACAAGAGCGTCGAAACGGTTGGCGACGTCGGTCGCCCCCTTGTCGGAGACGCGAAGCGTTCCTGCCGAGACGGCATCCCGAATCGTGACCCAGCTCGGCCCCATGTCATCGAACGACATCGCGCCGGATCTCGGGTGCTCGAGATAGCGAATGAGTTCGCCGAGAATCCAGGCCTGCTCGGGGTCGGCGACTCCGCGAAACTCCTTTTGCATCACGGCGTGAGTAAGTACTTCGCTCCATGACCAATGGTGGATCGCCACCTTGCGAAGTTTCCTCTTGTCGACTGTGGTGGGATGCAGCCCTACTGATGCCGGGATCTCGTTGGAGATCGTGATCAGAGCATCAAACCCGTGTTCGCGGGCGACGTCGAGATAGTCCTCGAGTTGGTCTGATGCGAGAGCATTGTCTCCGGTCTTCACCTCGACCAACGCAGTCCATTGCTTCTGTCCGCGCTTTGCGCGTATGAGGCCGTCGGGAAATACTTTTCGCTCACCGATCACGAATGGCACTTCGATGAAGGTATCGAGCTGTCCCGCCGGTGCACCCAGTGGCGCGGTGAGCGTGCGCCCAAACTCTTTGACCGAGGACATGACCGCAAGGAGAGCGGAAGTCGCTCGACGCTCTTGCTCGTCCGGTCCGTTGATGCCCGATGTCGGAATGAGTCGGGCCGTGCTCCAGGATTGCTCTTCGCTCAACGGTCGTTTCCCAATCATCGGTGACGGTTACTTTCCCGAAACTTACTCCAGTTCGAGGTTATCGCTGCCACCTACGACCGTGTCGTCTACGAAACACCGACCCACAACCCGTCTCTAGCCCGCGTCATCGCCACGTACAGCGCGCGTCGATCCAGCTCGCGTCGCTCGCTTGACGCATTCTCGCCGGTCGGGGCGGGCTCGAGCAGCGCACGCGGCGTGCGCGCCATCAGTACTTGCTTGAACTCGAGCCCCTTTGCGCGGTGCACCGTTCCGACCTTCACTGCGTCGACCGATCGGCCGTCGTACTTGGTGAGCTCGATCGTCGGGATACCGGCGGCGTTCAGCGTCTTGACCATGTGCGCTGCTTGCCAGTTGGCGAGAGCGAGCACGCCGACGTCGCCGTAGCCGGTGCCGGTCGCCCTCACCGCCAGCACGTGCTTCACCAGCGACTGGTCGTGCAGCGTCGCCGAGTCGAATCTGGTGATTTGCGGAGGCGGACCGTGCCTCAGAATCTCGCCCGTGGCATCCGCGAGGCTCATCGCCCCTTCGATGTCGACGAACTCGTCGCCGGTGACGAGAGAGGCGGCGAACTCAACGATCTCGGAGGTATTGCGGTAGTTCGTCGTCATGACGACGCCACGTCCCGCGATGGAGACGTTGGCCTCGCCGAGCGTGAACCCGCCGGGGTAGATGGTCTGCTGGCCGTCGCCGATGAGGTTGAGTCCGTCGGGCCGATTTCCGACGAGAGAGTGCAGCATCCGCACCATCATGCAGGTGAGGTCCTGGGCCTCGTCGATGATGACAGCGCTGTAGCCCTCGAGCGGCTTGGTGCGGAGGGATGCCGCGGCGTGCAGGATCACGTCGGGGAAGTCATAGATCTGGGCTTCTTTGCGAGCCTGCTCGTATGCAACGTAGAACCGCCAGACGTGGCGGCGCTGTTCGACGGTGAGCCGGCGCCGTCGCCCCGTGCGGGCCAGCGCGGAGTACTGGTCGAGCGTGCGGATGCCGCGGCCCTTGATCACCGCGTTGATCTCGTCACGCCAGTAGTCTGCAGACGGATCCAGCTCCGAGAGAGCGCCGCCGTGCTGTGACCAGAGTGCGTGGAAGATCCGTTGTGCGGCCTCGGGTTGCAGATCGAACGGGATGCCCCGCGACTTCAGCACATCGCTCGCGAAGCCGTAAATTCCGCGGAACTCGACGCGGTCGGATGCATCGGGTGCCAGTCTTTCGAGCAGCGACTCCAGGACCGCCGGAAGCGTGCGCACGAACGCGGTCACCAGCACCTTGCCCTGATTCGACCGAGCGAGGTAGGCAGCGCGATGCAAGCCGACAACGGTCTTTCCTGTTCCGGCCGCTCCTCGAATGCGAGACGGACCCGAGAAGCTGCGGTTGACGAGCTTCGCCTGCGTGGGGTGGAGGAAGGCCATCCAATCCTCGATGGGCAATGCCATAACGCCCTCGACTAGGGCGCTCTCGATCTCCTCGGCTGTTAGTCGATCGATCTCGGCGAGTTCGGGCGCGAGGTCGGGCAGGTCCTCCGGCATCGCCGGCTCCACGAAAGAAAGGTCGAACTCAAACGGGGTATCGGTCCTGTAGACGGGGAAGAGCGCCTCAAGTGCGTCGACCACGGCTCCCAGCCGGCCGGGGGAGAGGCGCGCTCCGGCACTGGAGATGCGGATGACTGCGTCGGTCTCCGAAAGCAGCGTCACCCCGTAGAGGTCGGCGCTTTTCACATTGCGCTTGTTTGTAAAGACTGCCAATGCGTGGACTTCACCTGGCGCCAACCCGATCTCGGCGAGACTGGTTCGCGTCCAGTCGGCAAGATCGGCGATACTGGCAAATTCATCCGTTACGTCCGCTTGGTCTCGGAACACGGCGCCTGCCGCGATGTAGACGTCGCGCCACGCCTTCGCGTCGACGATGAATACGCCTCCGGGGCCGGCGACGATGAAGTCCACCTGAGCGCGGCGGCTCTTCGGCCAACGCCGGTCGGCGAGCAGCGTGTATCCGCGCTCTTCGAGCGCTTCGAGCGTGTGTGCGAGGCGTCGCTCGCTGTGGGCGGCCGCGGCGAACCGGCGCTCCATTTCCTTAGCAGCTACCGCGAGGCGGTCAAGCTCGGCCGCCAGAAGTCGCTGGCGTTGTGACTCGAACGCCGCGGAATCTCCAGCAGACATATAAATCCTGTCGTCGCGACGCCCACCGGCCGAGCATCAGTCTGAGCATGCACTAAATGAGTGGCGCTCGACAGTGGCCAGTTGTGGGGGTGCTGCGGTTCTTGCTCCGACAATCAGCTCGTCAATGCGGCACCGCAGCCGCAGAGTACCCCGTCGCTATCCGACAACACCGAGCTCGTACGCGCGAATCACCGCCTCCACGCGGTTGCGCAGGTCGAGTTTGAACAGCACCCGTCCGACGTGCGACTTCACCGTCGACTCGCTCACGAAGAGCCTCGTGGCGATCTCGCCGTTCGTCTCGCCACGGCCGATGAGCACGAAGATCTCGCGCTCTCGCGCCGTGAGCTCCGACAGCGCCTCGTCCGCGTCGGTGGCTGGGCCCTGCCTCAGCCCGAGGTGCGGCGCCGCGACCTCGATGAGCTTCGCGGTGATCCGGGGCGAGACGACCGCGTCACCGGAGTGCACGGCGCGGATGGCCGCGACGAGGTCGTCGGGCCGGGTGTCCTTCAGAAGAAAACCGGCCGCACCGGCACCGAGCGCTCCGAAGGCGTACTCGTCGACGTCGTAGGTCGTGAGAACCAGCACACGCGTGTCTGGGTGGGCGCTCACGATGCGTTTCGTGGCCTCGATCCCGCTCATCCCCGGCATGCGCACGTCCATCAGCACGACATCCGGGTGGAGCCGTTCGGCGGCGCCGATGGCTTGCGCTCCGTCGCCCGCCTCTCCGACGACGATCATGCCGGGCGTCGAGTCGAGCATCAGCCGGAAGCCGTAGCGCACGAGCTCCTGATCGTCGACGAGCAGCACTCTGATGTCTTCCACGGTCATCGCTCCTCCCATTGCAGTCGCGCCAGGACGCGCCATCCGCCCTCTTCATGAGGCCCCGCCTCGATCACGCCGTCGTACATCGCCACCCGTTCGCGCATCCCGACGATTCCCCGACCGGCGTTCGATGACTCGGCAACCGCCGCCGCGGTGTCGTGCACGACGATGGTGACTTCCTCCGGCATCCACGTCACCGTGACCGTCGCGGACCGCACCCGCCGACCGTGGCGCAGAACGTTCGTGAGCGACTCCTGCACGATGCGGTAGACGGTTAGGCCGATCGCCGGATCGGTCGACGGTGAACCGGTGACGACCAGGCGAGCTGGAAGGCCGGCCGCCACGAACTCGGTCACCAGCGACGCCAGCTGCGACGCGTCGGGCTGCGGCGCGTGCTCGGCCGCCTCGGTGCCGCGATCGTCGCGCACAGACCCGAGCAGGCGACGCACCTCTCCGAGGGTCCTCCGGCCGGTATCGGCGACGCGGCCGATCGCCTCCTTCGCGACGTCCGGTCGTTCGTCGGCCGCGGCGTGCGCTCCGTCGGAGATCGCGATCATGACGGAGAGGCTGTGCGCGATCACGTCGTGCATCTCTCGGGCGATGCGCTCCCGCTCGAGGGCTCGCGCCGTCTCGGCCTGCTGGTCGCGTTCGCGCGCGAGTCGTTCGGCGCGGTCGACCAGCTCGCCGATGTGCCGGCGCCGGTGCCCGACATTGATGCCGAGCAGGGTCGCTATCAGCAGTGCGACGGCGATCACCACATAAAAGTTCGCCCAGTCGGCCACCGTGTCGCGGGCGAGCAGTGGCGGCTGCAGGCCGAGAATCGGGGGTCCGACGGTTCCCCGGAGGGTGAGGGCGAACGCTCCGAGCGCGCCGGCGACCATTGCCACACCGAAACTGACCCAGGCCGCCGCTCCTCCCCGCCAGACCCCGGCGAGGTACACGGCCACGACGGCGAGCAGCACCTCGGCGCCGGACCCGGCCGCGAGCGACAGCACCGACAGCACCATCACGCCGGCGAAGGCCAGACGCGGATACCGCCGGCCCACGGCGAGAACCACCAGGCCGCAGAGTACGAGCACGATCATCGCCCAGAGGGGAGTCGCGTGCGGCGGCTCGACCGAGAGCAGAGCCAGGCCGACGGCGAGCGCGCCGTACGCGGCAACATTCAGCGCGTCCCAGAGCGGGAAGGCACGGCGATCGCGCGGCGCCTCGATCGAGGCACCGCGCGACCCGATTCGCGGGGAGATCAGGCGTCCTTCTTGCGCAGCCGCACGGCGCCGATCACGAGGAAGGCGAGAGCCCAGACGGCCGCGATCAGCAATCCGGCCGCCGGGCTGACGTACCCGTCTGCGAGATCGACGAACGCCGTGCCGTCCGCGGTATTGGTCAAGGCGTCGCCCGCCTTCGACATGGAGAGGAGGTGGATGCTTCGCACCACATCTGACGCCGGGATCACCGAGAGGATGATCGGCAGCAGCAGGATCACCGAGATGACGGTCGCGACGCCGGCCGCGACCGCGCGCAGCAGGGTGCCGATACCGAGGCCGAGCACCGCGGCGAAGCCGACGTAGACGGCGCCACCGACGAGAGCGAGCACCACCCCGGGCTCGGTCAGCCCGATCTCGAGCCCGTAGGCGGCGAGCATCGGGTAGGTCACCGCCCACGACCCGAACAGCGCCACCGACGCGGCCGCCGCCACCGAGAGGAACAGCACGATCGCCTTGGCGAAGAGCACGGCCAGTCGGGACGGCACCGCGATGAGCGTCGTCTGGATGGTTCCGCTCGAGTACTCCGCGCTGATCACGAGCACCCCGAGCACTCCGGCGATGAGCTGCCCGAACAAGACGGTGCCGATGGTGACCTGGTCGAGCATGAACCCGACCGAGGCTGCGCTGGGCAGGCCGGCGTCTTTGATCGTCAGCCCGAGAATAACGCTCGTGCCCATGCCCAGGGCGACGATCGCGAGCAGGAGCCCCACGGTCGAGCGGAGGCTTGTGATCTTGATGAACTCCGACCGCATGACCCGGCCGAAGCTCAGCCGGTCGTGGTCGGGGGCGACATCCGTGTGCCGCGTCTCGAGTGTGCTCATCTGACTGCCCCTTCCTGCACGATATTCGACGATCGGTATTCGACCTCGCCCGCCGTCAGGGCGATGTACGCCTCTTCGAGCGAACCCGAGACGGATGCGACCTCGTGCAGCACGATGCCTGCCGCAGAGGCTGCGACAGCGACCTGCTCGGCGGTCAGTCCCGTGATTTCGATCGCACCATCCGCTAGCAGGGAGACGACGACGCCCGGCGCGGCGATCGTCGCCATCAGTCGTTCCGTCTCTCGCGTACGCACCCTGGTCGTGGAACGTGTAGCACCCGAGATGACATCTCCGATGGCGTCATCCGCCAGAATCCTACCGCGGCCTATGACGATGAGGCGGTCAGCGGTCTGAGCCATCTCGCTCATCAGATGCGATGAGAGCAGCACCGTGCGGCCCTCGGCGGCCAGGCTGCGCATGAGCGTTCGCACCCACCGCACGCCCTCCGGATCGAGACCGTTCACCGGTTCGTCGAGGATGATCGTGGCCGGGTCGCCCAGCAGCGCGGTCGCGATTCCGAGCCGCTGGCCCATGCCGAGCGAGAATCCGCCCACACGCTTTCCTGCGACCGAATCAAGGCCGGCAAGGCCGATGACCTCGCGCACCCGCTTGGCCCCGATTCCGTGTGTTGCCGCGATGGAGAGCAGGTGCTTGTAGGCCGACCGGCCTGCGTGCGCCGCCTTCGCGTCGAGCAGCACTCCGACCTCTCGAAGCGGTGCGCGGTGCTCGCGGTACGGGCGGCCGTTCACCTCGACCCGTCCCGCGGTCGGGCGGTCGAGACCGACGATCATCCTCATCGTGGTGGACTTGCCCGCCCCGTTCGGGCCCAGGAAACCCGTGACCTGGCCGGGCCTCACCGAGAAGTCGATCGAATCGACGGCGACCTTGGTGCCGTAACGCTTCACGAGCGCCTCTGCTGTAATCACGTGCTTTCCCTTCGCATACTGACGAGGCTAAAGAGGCGCAGCGGCCTGCACATCGGACGACAGTGCAGCGTCTGCGCGACGTCTTGTACCTGGGTACTGGGTAGGGTGAAGGTTTCGCTCAGGAGGTCTCAATGCCAGTTCTCGACCAAAGACTCGTGCCCGTTTTCGAGGAGGTCCTCAGCCGCAACCCGGGCGAGGCGGAGTTCCACCAGGCCGTGCGCGAAGTACTCGAGAGCCTCGGGCCGGTGGTGGCGAAGCATCCGCAGTATGCCGATTCTGCGGTCATCCGGCGACTCTGCGAACCCGAGCGACAGATCATCTTCCGGGTCCCGTGGGTCACCGACGGCGGCGAGATCGAGGTCAACCGCGGGTTCCGCGTGGAGTTCAGCTCGACGCTCGGGCCCTACAAGGGCGGGCTGCGGTTCCACCCCAGCGTCTATCTCGGAATCGTGAAGTTCCTGGGGTTCGAGCAGATCTTCAAGAACGCACTCACCGGGCTTCCCATCGGGGGCGGAAAGGGCGGCTCCGACTTCGACCCGAAGGGGAGGACCGACGCCGAGGTCATGCGCTTCTGCCAGTCGTTCATGACCGAGCTCTACCGGCACCTCGGCGAGTACACCGACGTGCCGGCCGGGGATATCGGAGTCGGCGGGCGCGAGCTCGGCTACATGTTCGGGCAGTACAAGCGGATCACCAACCGATACGAGTCCGGCACGTTGACCGGCAAGGGACTCAGTTGGGGCGGTTCGCAGGTGCGAACCGAGGCGACGGGATACGGAACCGTGTTCTTCGTCGACGAGATGCTGCGCGCGGCAGGGAGCAGCATCGAGGGCAAGAAGGTGGTGGTCTCCGGATCGGGCAACGTGGCGATCTACGCCATCGACAAGGTTCACCAGCTGGGCGGCGTAGTCATCGCCTGCTCGGATTCGAGCGGGTACGTCGTCGACGAGGCGGGCATCGACGTCGAACTCCTCAAGGAGATCAAGAACGTCAGGCGCGGCCGCATCTCCGAATACGTGGAGTTGCGCGGCGGAAACGCGACGTTCGTCGCCGACGGTTCCATCTGGGACGTGCCCTGCGAGATCGCTCTGCCCTGCGCGACGCAGAACGAACTGACCGCCACGGGCGCCGCCGAGCTGATCCGCAATGGCTGCCGCATCGTGGCGGAGGGCGCGAACATGCCGACGACGCCGGCCGCGATCAAGCTGTTCGGTGAAGCGCAGATCCAGTTCGCGCCGGCGAAAGCGGTGAACGCCGGAGGGGTCGCCACGAGCGCTCTGGAGATGCAGCAGAACGCGTCGCGTGACTCGTGGTCGTTCGAGTACACCGAGGATCGCCTCTCGAACATCATGCGAGGCATCCACGACCGATGCCTCGAGACCGCCGACGAATACGGCTCGCCCGGAAACTATGTCGCGGGCGCGAACATCGCGGGGTTCACCCGTGTCGCCGACGCGATGCTGGCGTTGGGCGTGATCTGAGGGTCGGCACGGCGGGTTGGTTCGCGAGACCGCTTGACCGCATGCACTGAAAGCGGTACGTTAATCAACACATCGGTTGATAAACATAGGAGTTGCATAGTGGACAGCGCTCGACTCGACGACGCGTTCCTGGCGCTCGCCGATCCCGTGCGTCGAGCGATCGTCGCGAGCCTCAGCACCGGATCCGCGACCGTCAACGAACTCGCCGAGCCGTTCGCTATCTCGAAGCAGGCGGTGTCGAGGCACATCGCCGTGCTCGAAAGGGCGGGGCTGGTGACGCGCTCGCGCGATGCGCAGCGTCGCCCGGTGCATCTCGATGCCGCCGCGCTGGAGCAGCTCACCGAGTGGATCGACCGCTATCGCCTGCAAGCGGAGGCTGCCTACCGACGGCTGGACGCCGTTCTCGCAGCTTCCCCACCGAAGAAGGAGAAGGAATCATGAGCAACGCCCTCACCGTCGAAACGCTGCCGGGTCAGCCACTCATCGACACCGTGCGAGAATTCGACGCACCGGCAGCGGCCGTCTATGCTGCGCACGCCGACCCCGACGTGTACAGCCGTTGGATCGGCCCCAGCAAGTACGAGACGAAAGTCACCGAGTGGGACCATCGGTCCGGCGGCGTCTACCGCTTCGTTCAAAAGGACGACGACGCCGAGTACGCCTTTCGCGGCGCTATTCACACCGCGCGGCCGGGCGAGATGATCATCCAGACCTTCGAATGGGACGGCGCGCCCGACCAGGTGAGCCTCGACATCATGCGGTTCGAAGACCTCCCCGGCGGGCGCTCGCGCATCATCGGCCGCAGCGTGTTCCCGTCGCTCGAGAACATGCAGGACATGATCGATCAGGGCATGAGCGCCGGCATGGAGGAGGGCTACAGCAGGCTCGATGTCCTGCTGGTTTCGGCCTGAGGGGGAGTGCGTGGACTCGGTTCACGCCGCAATGTGGAACGTGCTCGCAAACCTCGTCAGCAGCTCGCCCCGCCCGCGCAGCACCTCGACCACCCCGGTCGAGATCGCGCGCTCGGGGGCGAGCTGGCCGGAGATGAGCCGGCGGATGTCCGGACCCGCGGCGAAGGCGAGGTCGGCCTCGCCGTCGCCGCGGCTCACGTCCAGTTCCCCGCCCTCGACCCGGATAAGCAGCTCGGCTACCCCGAACCGGGCCGCATAGGCGGTCGCGGGTAGCCCTGCCGCCACGAGCGGACGGAAGGCGGTGCGCAGATCCATCGTCATCGAGTCGGGGGTAATGATCTGCTCCTCCCTCGGTTCATCCAGAGCCTTGAATCCCCAGGCGCCAAGGGCGAGCACGACCGGCTCGAGTTCGCGACCGTAGGGGGTCAGCTCGTAGACGATCACGCGTGAGCGCGGCGCCCGGCGGATGATGCCGGCCGCCTGCAATTCTTTGAGCCTCGCCGCCAGGATGTTGCTCGGGATGCGGGGGAGACCCGCACCGAGCTCTCCGTAGCGGCGAGGCCCGACGAGCAGGTCGCGCACGATGAGCAAAGCCCAGCGTTCCCCCACGAGCTCCATGGCGCGGGTGATGCCGGAGTACTGCCCGTAGTCGCGCGCGGCCACCGGCTCAGGCCTGCTGCTTGGCGAAGGCCTCGGGGCCCTGTTCGGCGGCGACGGGGTCCATGTAGCCGAACTCGAGCAGGTTGCCGTCGGGGTCGGTCAGCTGGCGCTGGTACATGAAGCCGTAGTCGCTGGCGGGGCGCGGTTCCGAGCCTCCGGTGTCCAGGCCGCGGGAGACGGCTTCGTCGACCTTCTCCCTGGTGTCGACGAAGATCGCGGTGGACACGGTGGGTGCCTTGGTCGGGTCGCCGATCGGCAGGTCGGTGAAGGTCTGGAAGAAGTCGCGCGTCAGGATCATGAACGCGCTGTGGTCTTCTTCGACGACCACGCACGCGGCGTTGTGGTCGGTGAACAGCGGATTGATGGTGAAGCCGATCGCCGTGTAGAACGCCTTCGCGCGCTCCAGGTCGGTCACCGGCAGATTGACGAACATTGCGGTCATCGCTTACTCCTTGTCTCGGTTCCGTTTGCGGACGAGAACACACTTGCAAAAAACAAGTAACGCGTCAAGCCCCGGACCGGCCGAATATCGACTCGTCATCCCGACAGGATGAGGTCATCGAGCCAGCCGCGATTTAGCGTCGACCCATGCCGGTCTCGCGCACCATCCGCCTTCGTCGGGAGTCCTGGGGATTCGCCGTCGGCTCACTTCTGTTCGTGGCCGGCGCGGTGTTGTCGGCCAGCGATCTTATCGACGTGGTCGTCACCGATCTCATCTTCTTCACGGGGGCGCTTTTCTTCACCGCAGCCGCATTCATCCAACTGGCCATGAGCAGACGCCCGCGTCGCGACGTGACGCGAGCCGATGCACTCGACTGGTGGGCGGCCGTGGTGCAGTTCGGCGGCACTCTGTTCTTCAATCTGAGCACCACGCAGGCTCTACTCAACGCATTGCACCCCACCTCCCACCTTCGTACCGGCTGGCGACCGGATGTTTTTGGCTCGGCCTGTTTTCTTGTGGCGGGCGTTCTGGCAATTTTTGCGACGACGATGCGCGACACGCTGTGGGATCCGAACGCCCGCATCTGGCGGTGCACGTGGCTCAACATGGTTGGTTCGATCTTCTTCGCCATCTCCGCGATTGGAGCGTATGTCGCTCCGTCAACCGGCGAAGTCGTCAGCGAGCTGTGGGCGAATCTCGGCACCCTGTTGGGGGCGGCATGCTTCCTTGTCGCGGCTCTGCTCAGCCGTGACGCTGACGCTCCACCACCCTCGGCCACGCGGCACCGCTAGCATCGTCCGCTTGAGCGGGAGTTCGCCGGTCAGCTCTTCGGCGGCCGTCAAGCAGCAGAGCTGGGCGGATGCAGCGTGCCGCGATGGATCTCGTAGGAGTGAGCGTCACCCGGCGACTGCGGATCGTCGACGATCGGCTTGTCGGCCATGAACAAGCGGATCACGTTCGCGAGCTCGCCCGGGTTGCTGAAGTTGATGGCGTGCGCCGCCCCTTCGATCACCACCACGAGCACATGGTTGTCGGTCTTCTGGGCGATCTCGCGCACGCGCTCCGGCCCCGGCATGAGCGGATCCCTGCTCCCCAAGACGACGAGCGTCGGGATGCGCAGCGCCAACAGCCGGTCGAGCGACGGATAACGGGTCAAGGCCCGAAACATCCGCACCGTGCTGGGCACACCGAAACGCAGGTAGTCGGGGGTCGCGACGCTGACCAACGCAGGGGGTTCTCGCAGACCGTCGCGGGCGAGCTGCTGCATCGCCCGCTGCAGCGGCTGGTTGTGTCGACCGCCGGCAGGAGACACGAGGATGGCCCGGTCGATGCGCTCCGGATAGTGGTACGCGAACTCGCAGATGACCGGGCAGCCCATCGAGTTGCCGACGAGGGTGGCGGTCTCGACGCCGCGATCGTCGAGAAAACGGGCGGCTGCGTGGGCGAGGCCGGGAACGTCGAGAGGTTTCGGGGGTCTGGCACTCCGACCGAAGCCGGGCAGATCGGGAACGAGGGTGTGAAACTCGTCGCGGAGCAGTTCGGCCGTCGGCAGCAGATAGCGTCCCGACAGCCCGAAGCCATGCACGTGCATCATCGTGGGAGTGTCGACCGGGGTGGCCGATTCGCGATAGAACACGTCGACACCGTCGACGGTCGTCCACCGCTCCGCGAGAGCGGACGCCGGTCGCTTCGGCAACTTGCGGGCTGCAGACCCGCTCCTGGGCACGGCGATCACCTATCCCAAGGGGCCGCGGTCACATCTGTTCATCGTCCAGCTCTCTCACGCTGCACACCACAATGCAACGACGCTACCTCGCGGGCGTCGCCCGAGAGCTCACTCGATTCGGGTGACGAGACGACCCGCGCCGCTACTTTTCGTGCCGGGCCCCCGGCCGATAGAGTGTGCGACGAACGTGACACGATCCGAGGGGGTGAGCCCGATGCACACACTGTCCACTCTGGGCGCTCCTTCGAGTTCACGATCGCGCGACTGACGTAGCCGTCGCGGGGAGCGCTGCACGCACTCTCGGAAAGCTACGACTATGAATCCCTCACCTCAACACTCTTCCCGCACGGCGCTTGTCCTCGGCGGCGGCGGATCGACCGGCAACGCATGGTTGATCGGCGTCATCGCCGGCCTGTTCGACGCAGGCGTAGACGTGACCGACGCAGACCTGATCGTCGGCACGTCGGCGGGCTCGACCGCTGCGGCACAGATCACCGGGGCTACTCCGCCTCAGCTTCTGGCCCAGGCGCTCGAGGCAATTCCGCCGCGACGCAGCGGACCGATCGGACCCGACGGCGGGCGCCCCGCCGCGGGCGCGGTCGCCGACCACATGGAAAGACTCACCCGCATCATCGCCGCGTCGGCTGACCCCGCCGACCTGCGTCGCAGAATGGGCGCGGCTGCACTGGAGACGGATGCCGCGGCAGACGGATCTGGGCGGTGGCGCTCCATCGTCGCAGCCCGGCTGCCCCGCCAGGAGTGGCCCGCACAGCGGGTGCTCATCACCGCGGTCGACGCGCGAACCGGCGAGCCGGTCGTGTTCGACCGCCACGGCGGGATCGAGCTGGTCGACGCGGTGGCCGCCAGCTGTTCCAGCGGCTTCGCCTACAGCGTCGGAGAAGGCCGGTACATCGACGGGGGCTACCGGTCCAACGCGGAGAACGCCGATCTGGCAGCCGGCTACGCGAGAGTGCTGGTGCTGTCGCCCTTCGGCGGACGCTCGCTCACGCCGCCGGAGTGGGGCACGCATCTCTCCACCCACCTCGACGACCTGCGCGCGAATGGAAGCACCGTCGAGACGGTCTTCCCCGACAGCGACGCGGAGTATCTCTTCGGCCCCGACGCTATGGATCTGTCGCTGCGCGCGCCCGCCGCTCGGAGCGGGTACGACCAGGGGCGGGCGATCGCCGGGCGGATCGCCGAGTTCTGGGGGCGAGACGGCTAGGCCGGCTTGTTGGCGTACGCGTACCGGTAGTACTCGCCGAGCTGGAGCTCGCTCGCCGCGGCCTCGTCGACGATCACGGTCGCGTGGGGGTGCAGCTGAAGCAACGATCCCGGCCACATGCTCGACAGCGGTCCCTCGACGGCGTGGGCGATGGCGCTGGCTTTCGACGCGCCCTGCGCTACCAGCACGAGCTGCCTGGCCTCGAGGATGGTGCCGAGCCCCTGGGTGATGCAGTGGGCCGGGACATCCGCGGGGCTCGAGAAGAAGCGTGCGTTGTCGCGACGCGTCTGCGGAGCGAGCGTCTTGATCCGGGTGCGCGAGGCGAGCGACGAGGTGGGCTCGTTGAAGCCGATGTGGCCGTTGGTTCCGATTCCGAGAATCTGCAGGTCGACGCCGCCCGCCTCGGCGATCGCCCGTTCGTAGCGGTCGGTGGAGGCGTCGGTGTCGGGATCGAGGCCGTCGGGCACACGCACGAGGTCCGCATCGAAGCCGAGCGGGGCGACGACATCGCGTGCGATCACGGAGTGGTAGCTCTCGGCGTGCTCGCGCGGCAGCCCCACGTATTCGTCGAGCGCGAACGCGCGCGCCCGGGCGAACGAGAGGTCTCCGGCGGCGACGCGGCGGGCGAGCTCCCGGTAGATGCCCTGCGGCGAACTGCCCGTCGCGACGCCGAGCACCGCGGTCGGGGTGCGCCTGACGAGCCCGGCGACGAGGTCGGCGGCCTCGCGGGCGACCTCGCGCTCGGTATCGAGAATGATGACCTCCATGGTCAGAACACCTTTCCGGGGTTGAGCAGCCCGAGGGGGTCGAACAGCGACTTCACCTGCTGCTGCAGGTCGAACTGGTCGTCGCCGAGCTCGCCGCGAAGCCAGCGCCTCTTGAGGATCCCGATGCCGTGTTCGCCGGTGAGGGTGCCGCCGAGCGCGATGGCCGCCTGGAACAGAGCGTCTGCGGCCTCCCAGATGAGCGGAGGGACCACCGCGCCGGCGAAGACGAAGTTCGGGTGCAGGTTGCCGTCGCCCGCGTGGGCGGCGGTGGGAATCGTGATGCCGAAGCGTGCCTCGATCGAGGCGATCGCGTCGAACATGGCCGGCAGGGCGCTGCGCGGCACCGAGACGTCTTCGATGAGCACCGTTCCCGTGGTCTCGAGGGCGGGATGCATCGCCCGGCGGATCGCGAGCAGCGCCTCGCCCTCGGCGTGGTCGCCCGTGATGCTCGGGATGCCGCCGGCCGCGGCGAGGATCGCCGCGATCTGCCGGGCCTCCTCCTCCGCAGAGCCGCCGTCGGTCTGGGCCACCAGGTATGCGCCGCCGCGGTCCGCGAGGTCGAGACCCAGATACGGGCCGACGGCTGCCAGGCACGCGGCATCCATCAGCTCCATCACCGAGGCGCGGATTCCGCTCGCGGTAACAGAAGCGGATGCCGCGGCCGCGGTGCGCACGTCGGTGAAGTAGGCGGCGATGGTGAACACCGTGCCCGGGGTGATGCGGCGAACGCGAACCGTCGCTCCGACGATGACTCCGAGCACGCCCTCCGACCCGACCATGAGGGAGGTGAAGTCGAGCCCGGTGACACCCTTGGTGCTGCGGTGCCCCATCTCGACCAGGCGGCCGTCGGCGAGCACAACCGACAGGCCGAGCACGGCGTCGCGGGTCACCCCGTATTTGTTGCAGAGCAGGCCGCCAGCGTTGGTGGCGATGTTGCCGCCCACCGTGGAGATCTCCCTGCTGGCCGGGTCGGGTGCGAACCACAGGCCGTGCGGTGCGAGCTCGCGGTTGAACCGGGCGTTGATGATTCCCGGCTCCACCACAGCCAGCTCGTCTGCGGCGTTGATCTCGAGAATGCGGTTCATCGCCAGAGTGGAGAGCACGATCTCGCCGGCCGACGCGAGAGCGCCCCCGGCCAGGCCCGTGCCGGCCCCGCGGGTGACGACTGGCACACGATGCGCGGTGGCGAGGCGCATGACCGCCTGCACCTCGGTGACCGAGCGGGGAAGGACGACGGCGAGAGGCGTGGTGGGGGAGACATGGCCCGACTTGTCGGCGCGCATCGCGTCGAGCGTCGCCGGGTCGGTGAGCAGGTTCGAGCCGAGCAGCTGCCCGAGTTCGTCGAGCACGAGGGTGTGGTCGAGCCGAGGGGTGGTGGTGGTCACGTCAGCGCCCCGCAACCCAGATGTGTTGCTCGCGACTGTCGAGGTCGCCTGACTCGCCGAGCCTCCGCGCGAGCCGCACCGCGCCGTCGAGTGACGAGCCGAGCGGTTCGCGCAGGTCGACGTCGGGGCGCAGGCGGGCGAACTCCGTGCGGAACGCCTCGACGAAGACGCCTCCGGCGTCGAACACCCCGCCGGAGGTGGAGGCGAGCCCCGGCACTCCGTCGATCAATGCCGCGGAGAGCGAGCGTGCCACCTGCTCGCCGGCGCCGCGCATGATGACTGTCGCGGGAGCGTCGTCGTCTGCCGCGAGGGCCGCCACCGCGGGCGCGAAGCCGGCGAGCACGCCCGCGCGGTCCTGCCGGGTGTAGAACTGGGCGGGCCACGTCTGCGGGTCGCCGAAGCGCTCGCGGGCGGCCGCGAGCAGCGGTTCAGCCAGGTCGTCGACACCGTCGTGTGCGCGAGCCGCCGCGCGCAGCCCCTCCATGCCGATCCAGGCGCCGGCGCCGCGGTCGCCGAGCAGGTGTCCCCACCCGTCGACGCGGTGCCAGATCCGGTCGAGGTCGGTGGCGAAGGCGATCGAGCCGGTGCCCACGGCGACCACGGCGCCGCCCTCGCCGCCGAGGGCACCGAGGTGGGTGGTCACGGCGTCGGTCGCGAGGGCGATCGGCACCGCCGGGTTGAGTGCGGCGAGCGCGTCGACGGCGGCGCGGGGATCGGCGACGAGGGTGGCGAGACCGGTTGCGCCGACCGCGATGCCGCTCAGCTGCGTCGACTCGGCGGGCCAGTCGTGAGCCACCCGCCGCAGCAGGTCGGCCGCGACATCCGCGATGCTGCTGCCGCCCTCGGCGATTCTCGCTCGTTCGCCACCGAGGAGCCGCGGCGGCGAGCCCGGCCCGGCGAGCACGGCACGGCTGCCGCTTCCGCCGATGTCGATCCCGACCACCCAGGTCATTTGCTCATTCCGGCGGTGAGCCCCGAGACGATCTGCTTGGTGGCGAGCAGGAACAGCACCACGAGCGGGATCGTCGCGAGTGTGAGCCCGGCGAAGAGGGTGGCCCAGTCGGTCTGGTACTCGCCGAAGAACCGGGTGATGCCCACCGGCAGCGTGTAGGCGTTCTGGTCGCGGATGAGGATGAGCGGGTAGAAGAAGTCGTTCCACACCGGCACGAATCGGAACACGACCACCGTCGCGATCGCGGGACGCACGAGCGGCAGGTGCACCCGGAAGAAGGTGGTGAACGACCCGGCGCCGTCGAGCCGGGCGGCTTCGTCGAGTTCGATCGGCAGTTGCCGGAAGAAGCTCGCGAGCACGAACGTCGAGAACGGTATGCCGAGGGCGCCGTAGACGAGGATCAGGCTCCACAGGTTGCTGATCATGCCGAGGCTGTCGAGCAGGAAGAACAGCGGCAGGATTGCCAGGTACACCGGCAGCATGAGCCCTGATAGGAACAGCGCTTCGATCGCGGCGAACAGTTTCGACTTCGTGCGGGCGAAAGCGTAGGCGGCCAGCAGCGACACCACGGTCGACAGCACGACCGACGCCACTGTCACGACGATCGAGTTGACGAAGTAGGTCTCGAAAGACGCGGTGACCCACGCCTTCTGGTAGCTCGAGAACGTCGGCGCGATCGGGAAGCCGATGGGGTTGGACGCCATCTCCTGCGTCGTGCGGAAGGAGTTGCTGACCATGAGCACGAGCGGGGCGATGGAGATGAGCGCGTACACCCAGAGCAGGGTGGATGCCGTGGCGTCCTTGAGGGAGAAGCCCCTGCGGCGCTTGGGCGGGCGGGCGTCGAGACGCGGTTCCTCGAGTATGCGGTCGGCCTCGGTGGGCAGTACCGGTGTGATCGATGCCATCAGTAGAGCTTCCGTTCGGCCTTGCGCATGAACCAGGTGATGAAGACTGCGACTCCGAAGATGAACACGAAGAGCAGGGTGGCGATCGCCGACGACGTGCCGATGGCGTTGGACGCCCCCGACTCGAAGGCGGTGCGGTAGAACAGCAGGCTGAGGACGTCTGTCGCGCCAGCCGGCGAGCCCTGCGAGCCGCCCAGGGCGTACGGGATCGCGAAGGCTTCCATCGCTCCGATGAAGGTGAGCACGCTCACGGTGCCGATGGCGGGGGTGAGCAGCGGAAAGGTGACCTCGCGGAAGCGCTGCCAGGACGAAGCGCCGTCGAGAGACGCGGCCTCTTCGATCTCCTGCGGGATGCCGCCGAGCGCTGCGCCGTAGAGCAGCACCGGGAACCCGACCCACTGCCACGCCGTCACGAACACGACGACCCAGATGGCCGTGGCCGGGTTGCCGAGCCATGGCTGGGCGAACTCCTCGAGGCCGACCGCCTTGAGGATGAAGTTCACCGGCCCGAAGAGCGGCGACAGCATGAGCGACCACAGGTACCCGACGACGAGCGGCGACACGAGATAGGGGAGCGTGAAGATCGTCTGGAAGAACCGCTTGAACCGCTTGAGGCGGTGGAGCAGAACCGCGAGCCCGAGACCGACGGTGTTCTGGAACACCATGGCACCCACGAACAACAGGACGTTATGGAAGAACGCGTTCGGCACCTGGTCGCGGTACGGCAGCTTCGTGAACAGCGTCACGTAGTTGTCGAGCACCGAGAAGTCGCCGCGCACGATGCCCGTCCAGTTGAAGAAGGAGTAGCTGAGCGCGGTCAACAGCGGGTACAGGACGAAGACGGTGAAGAGGATCAGGGCGGGAAGGATGAAGACCAAACCCGTGCGCTTGGACAGGGTTATGCCGATGTGCCGGCTCCTGCGCGTGTTCGTAACGGACATGGTCTTCATTCCTTCTCGCCTATTCGGTCGTGCTACTTGGTGGGTGTGAACCACTGGGAGATGCCGGTCTGCAGGGTGGAGGCGGCGCCAGCGGCATCCTGCTCACCCAGCAGCATCTTCTGAACCTGCTGGCCCAGAACGGCGGTACCGAGCGGCTCACCGTAACGGAAGTTCACCAGCAGCAGGTACGGTGCCTTGCTCTTCTCGTAGTTGTCCCACGCCTCGGCCATGACCTTGTCGGAGTACTCCACTCCGGGCACGGCGGAGAACTGGTTCAGGTCGTCGGCGACGAGCTGCCCGAACTCGGGGGTGGCGAACCAGTTGAGCAGCTTGAACGCGGCCTCCTTGTTGGGCGACTTCGAGTTGATCGCGAAGTTGCCGTCGGCGTAGGCGGGCGTGACGGGTGCCTCGGCGACTGCCTTGGGAGGCAGCGGCACCTGGTAGGAGCCGATGTTCATGTCGGGTGCCTGCGTCGAGAAGGTCGCGATCTCGAACGAGCCGCCCGGGAACTGCGCCGCCTGCCCGGAGGTGAACTGGATCTGGCTGTCGGTGTAGCTGACGCCGACGACATCCGGAGTCATGTACTTCTTCATGTCCTCGACCAATTGCAGCGAGGCGACGTAGTCGGGGTCCTCGAAGGTGGCGCTGCCGTCGAGCACCTTCTTCTCGAACTCGCTTCCGCCATAGCGGCCGGAGCCGATGATGTCGGCGAAGATCGGCAGGATCCAGTCGTCCTTCGCGCCCAGCGCGATGGGAGTGACGTCGTTGGCGAGCAGCGTCTCGTTCACCGCGACGAACTCCTTCCAGGTGGTGGGCACCTCGAGGTCGTTCTCCTTGAAGATGTCTTTGTTGTAGAACATCTGCAGGGTCTGGGTGGCGAGCGGCACCGCGTAGGTCTTGCCGTCTTCCTTGCCGACGGCGCCCGCGATCACGCTCGGGGCGATCTCGTCGAGGCCGTCGACCTTGCCGTCGATCGGCTCGAGCTGTCCGGCGACGATGTTCGGCTGCAGCTGCCCGTAGGCGCGCACCATCGGGATGTCGGGTCCGTCGCTGCCGGCGAGTCCCGTCGTCAAGATCTGGTTGTACTCGGTGTTCTGGAATGCCTCGAACTCGACGGTGACGCCGGGGTTCTCCTTCTCGTAGACGTCGAAGATCGAGTTGTACTTCTCGATGTCCTCGGTGCGCCACGACCAGACCTTCAGGGTCACGTCGTCGGCGGAGTCCGAGCTGTCGGCGCCGGTGCCGGCGGGAGCCGACGGAGCGCAGCCGCTCAGCAGCATTGCTGAGCCGGCGGCGAACGCGGCGAGGGTGAGAAGTTTGCGCCTCATGGTTGATCTCCTTCTGGGGTGGATTGCGTGGTGGTCAGGATGAAACGGTGGCGAGACCCGCGAGCGCGTCGCGCACGGATTCCGAGTTCTGGGCGAGCGATGCACGGGCCGAGTCCGCGTCGACTCCGGCGACCGAGGCGACGATCGCGACCTTGAGGTCGCCTCCGGCCGCGCCGAGTGCGGCCTGGCTCTCCGCCTCGCTCAGATCGGTCGCCTGCATGAGGATGCGCACGGTGCGTCGGCGCAGCTTCTCGTTGCTGGCGACGACCGAGACCATGAGGTTCGACCAGGTGCGGCCGAGCGCGATCATCAACGCGGTGGAAAAGCCGTTGAGCGCCAGCTTCTCGGCGGTTCCGGCCTTGAGCCTGGTGGAGCCGGTGACGACCTCGGGCCCGGTCTCGAGCAGTACGACCGTGTCGGCGAGCGGCGCGAGCGAGGCTCGGGAGTTGGACGAGATGAGCGCGGTGTACGCGCCGGCATCGCGCGCCGCGGCGAGCGCGCCGCCGACATACGGGGTGTTGCCAGAGGCGGCGAGGCCGATCGCGACGTCGTTCGGGCCGAGGCCGTCGGCGTCGGCGCGGCCCTCTTCCTGCGAGTCTTCGACGTTCTCCACCGACTTGACCAGCGCAGCGGGGCCGCCGGCCATGTGGGCGACGACGACGCCGGAGTCCAGGTTGTAGGTGGGCAGCAGCTCGGCCGCGTCGAGCACCGCGAGACGGCCCGAGGTTCCCGCGCCGAAGTAGTGCACCGACCCTCCGCGCCGGATGCGGTCTGCGGCGACGTCGACGAGCTCGGCCAGATCGGCGGCGGCGTCGGTGACCGCGTCGACCGCGACCCGGTCCTGAGAGGCGAGCAGGTTCAGGATCTCGAGAGACGACATCGTGTCGAGCCCCATCGACGCCTCGAGACGTCGCTCCGTCGCCGGCAGGTAGTCGTCGCCGTCGAGCATCGGGTCGGTTGCGGGATGTCGCATCGTAGGAACTCCTTCATTCTCATGCCTGGCCGAGTGTGCGGCTGTGAAGCAGTATGGAGCAAATTCACGCGATTGCAAACACTTATGGGGATTTTCTTCACACGCCTGTAACAATGGTGTGATGACGTCACTCGACACCCTGCTCACCGAGGCCACCTCGGGAGACCGGCCCGTGGCATCCGCGGCGGTCGCGATGGTGAGCATCGACGGCGACGTCGTCGAGGCCTTCGCCGGGGTGCACACTCGCGCGCACGGTGACGGGGGAGTGCCGCCCGCCCCGACCAGCATGGATACGAGATTCGACCTCGCGTCGATCACCAAGCTGTTCACGGCCGCCGCGCTGCTCGTCGCTCTCGACGAGCGCGGACTGCGCGACCACGACCTCGTCGCCGACGTGCTTCCCGAGTTCCGCGATGGTCGAGCCCGCGCGACCACGTTCGCCGACCTCCTCCGCCACACGGCCGGCTGGCCCGCGGAATGGCCCGACCGAGTGCGCGACGACGGTGCCTGGCGCCGGTTTCGATCCGCCCAGCCCGAGGCCACGCCCGGTGACCGCCACCGGTATTCGTGCGTCGGCTACATCTGGGCGGGGCTCGCCGCCGAGGCCGTCGCGGGCGAGCGCCTCGACGCAGTGGTGCGTCGCGTGATCCTCGACCCGCTCGGCCTGCAGGAGACGGGATTCGCGCCGGAGGCCGCCCTCCGGGGATCGATTGCGGCGACCGAGGTGCAGCCTCCGCGCGGACTGGTGCACGGCAAGGTCCACGACGAGACGGCCTGGGCGCTGGGCGGTATCGCCGGAAATGCCGGTCTGTTCGGCAGCGCCGCCGACCTCCTGCGATTCGCCGAGCTGCTTCGGCGGGGCGGGACTACGGGCTCGCGCCGAGTGCTGCCCGAGTGGGTCGTCGAGGCGATGACGACCGACCGTCTGCCCTCCGCCGTGGGGGAGCGGCCGCCGTACGGTCAAGCGCTCGGGCCACGGATCGCCGACACGGCGTGGATGGGGTCGCTCGCCGCACGCGGCGCGATCGGGCACACCGGCTTCACCGGCACGAGCCTGCTCACCGTGCCCGGTGGTGCGCACTCTGTAATAATCCTTACCAACCGCGTTCATCCGTCGCGGCACGGGCCCGATCTCGGCGCACTTCGCCGCCGGATCGCCGACGATGCAGCGCACCTCTAGGAGCACCATGTCCACCGATGTCCTGCTCGCGCTCCGTCAGCGCCTCCCGACGCTCAGCAACGTCGAACGCCGAATCGCCGAGGCCGTTCTCGAGAACCCGTCAATCGTGATCGACTCCACGATCAACGAGCTGGCCGCGCATTGCGCGACGTCGCAGGCGAGCGTGGCGCGGCTGTGCCAGTCGGTCGGCTTCTCCGGCTACCGCGATTTCCGGATGGCGCTTGCCTCCGCCCTCAGCCGGGAGCAGGCCGACCGCGACCACTTCCAGGTCGCCGACGCCGACATCGACCCGGCCGACAGCGCGCTCGACGTGGTCACCAAGGTGGCGTACCAGGAGGCGAGGGCGATTGAGGAGACCGCACGAGCCCTCGACCTCGTCGCGCTCGACGCCGTGGTCGAGGCGCTGCGCAACGCACCGCGCATCGACATCTTCGGCGTGGCGTCGAGCGGTCTCACGGGGCAGGATCTGCACCAGAAGCTGCACCGCATCGGCTTCAGCTCGTACTGCTGGGTCGACACGCACCTCGCCCTGACCTCGGTGGCGCTGAGCCGGCCCGGTTGTGTCGCCATCGGAATCTCGCATTCCGGCCTCTCGGTCGAGACGAACCACAGCCTCGAGATCGCGAAGGCCGCCGGTGCGACCACAGTTGCAATCACCAACTTCCCCGAGTCGCCGCTCGGTTCCCTCGCCGATCTCGTGCTGGCAACGAGCGCACGCGAGACTCGCTACCGCTCGGGAGCGATGGCGAGCCGCATCGCGCAGATGGCGCTCGTCGACTTTCTCGTCGTGCGCCTGCTGCAGGGCAACTACGAGGCTGCGGACGAATCGCTGCGCCTCACGTACGACGCCGTTCAGGCGCACCGACTCGACTACGGCCGCAGCACGTCCGGCTGGAAGGGCCGCGCCTGACCGACCGGGTTGCGGCTGGCGAAGCCGCCAGGCCACCTCGCTAGCATGAGTCGCATGCCCATCACACTGGAGAATGTCGGCATCGCCGTTCGCGATCTCGACGCGACTATCGCCTTCTTCACCGACCTCGGTCTCGTCGTGGTCGGCCGCGACACCGTCAGCGGCGACTGGACCGACACCGCCGTCGGCCTCGACGGCAACCACGCCAGAATCGCCATGCTGCAGACGCCAGACGGCCACGGCCGACTCGAGCTCTTCGAGTACATCCACCCTGAGGCGATCGAGACGCAGCCCACGCTTCCGAACGAGATCGGTATGCACCGCGTCGCCTTCTCGGTCGACGACATCGACGAAGCCCTCGCAATCGCCGCGAAGCACGGCTGCCACCCATTGCGCGGGGTGGCCACGTATGAAGACGTCTACAAGCTCACCTACGTGCGCGGGCCGAGCGGCATCATCGTGATGCTCGCCGAAGAGCTGAAGAAGGATGGCACACCGCCGGTCGAGTAGGCCGCCCGCGAAACCGCTCTCGCCCTCGAACCCGGCGTGTGCCACTATGGGGCATGAGTACGAATATTGCTCGGGTTGCGGTTGTCGCTCTGGCGCTCACCGCGGGACTCACGTTGAGCGGATGCACTGTCAATACGAGCGGCGTCTCCGCGTTCGACCGCGAGCAGACGGCAGACGACGAGGTGCCGACGGCGATCATCGAGGCGTCCGACCTCGCGCCGGATTCGACGCGGCTTCTCGCAGAGATTGAGGAGACGCCGTATTTCGCAGCGAAAATGGCCAACTCCTCGAACCTCTGTCTGGTGCATGTTCGTGACGCGGACGACTGGGGAGTGGCGTGCTCTCCAGGACTGCCGTTGACGTCGACCGGCTCTGACGGCAAAGAGGTCCTGTTCACCGCGGGCGGCAGGCTGCCCGACGCCAACGGCTGGCACTTCGTCGCCGACAACATCGCGATCAGAGACGCATCGTCGGGCGAATAGCCCTTCTCGCTAATGTCGAGAATGCCGCAGCGGCTACGACTCATGCGTGAAGGTGCTCATCCGGGGCATCCGAAATTCAAGGAGTGAACGATGAAGTACATGATCGCCATGTTCGGAAGCGCGTCAGAGATGGGCGCCACGAAGACGCCCGAGTGGATCAACGAGATGATCGCGTTCATGATCGACATCGACGTGAGGCTGCGTGCCTCCGGCGAGATGGTCTACAACGAGGGTCTCGCCGACGGCAGCCAGGCCAAGGTCGTGCGGCTCGAGAACGGGCAGCCCGTCGCGACCGACGGTCCGTTCGCGGAGGCGAAGGAGTCGATCATCGGATTCTGGATCGTCGACGTCGCGAGCGAGGAGCGCGCGCTCGAGATCTGCGGCGAGATCGTGCAGTGGTCGGAGGTCGTCGAGCTGCGTCCGGTTCCGGCGGGGCCGCCCGTTCAGTGAGCTCGGACCGCGCCGTCGTCGACCTGCTGCGCGAGCTGGCGCCGCAGGTCGTCGGCATGCTCGCGCGCAGGCACGGTCAGTGGGACCTCGCCGAGGACGCCGTGCAGGAGGCGCTGCTCGCGGCCAGCGCCCAGTGGGCGGATGCCGGAATCCCCGACAATCCGCGCGCCTGGCTGCTCGCCGTGGCATCCCGCCGCTTCATCGACGCGGTGCGCAGCGACAGCGCTCGGCGTGAGCGGGAGAACACGGTCGCGGCGCTCGAGACGCGCGGCGAGGTGTCGGACCACGACGACTCGCTCACCCTGCTCTACCTCTGCTGTCATCCCGCCCTGTCGCAGCCGTCGCAGCTCGCCCTCACACTACGCGCCGTCGGCGGCCTCACCACCGCCGAGATCGCAAAGGCGTTTCTCGTTCCCGAGTCGACCATGGCGCAGCGCATCAGCAGGGCAAAGCAGCAGATCCGCGCGGCCGGTCTCGCATTCGAGCCGCCGCCTCCCGCCGAGCGCGCCGAACGGCTCGCGGTCGTGCTGCAGGTGCTCTACCTGATCTTCAACGAGGGCTACACGCCGGGGTCGCGCACCTCGGCGTCGGGCGCCGACCTCACCGACGAGGCGATACGGATGACGCGGATGCTTCGGGCCGGTCTCCCATCGAACGGAGAAGTAGCCGGACTCCTGGCGCTCATGCTGCTCACCGACGCCCGGCGTCCCGCGCGCGAGCTCGCCGACGGGATGCTCGTGCCGCTCGCCGACCAGGACCGCTCGCGGTGGGTCGCGCCGCTCATCGCCGAGGGCGTCGAGCTGCTCGACGCGACGCTCGGCGCCTGCCCCGTCGGGCCGTACCAGCTGCAGGCCGCGATCGCGGCCCTGCACGACGAGGCGGCGACGGCGGATGCCACGGACTGGCCGCAGATACTCGCCCTGTACACGGTGCTCGAGCAGGTGGCGCCCGGGCCGGTCGTCACGCTGAACCGCGCCGTGGCTGTCGCGATGGTCGATGGTCCCCGCGCCGGGCTCGCGCTGCTCGGCACGATCGCGGCCGAGCCGGGCATCGCGCACACCCACCGCTACGACGTGGTGCGCGGTCACCTGCTCGAGCTCGCCGGGGAGCCCGCGGCAGCGGCGGAGGCGTACCGCGCGGCGATGCGCGGAACGGCGAGCGTCGCCGAGCGGCGGCACCTCGCGCTGAAGGTGGCTCGCATCGCCGGCTCCTAGTCCAAACTTCTAGACACCTGTCCAGAAGTTAGCGTAGGCTGGCGAGTATGGAACGCGCCGACGCGATCGTCACCCCGCTGCACGAGACCCGCAAGGGCATCCGCTCGTCCGGCGATCCGCGGGTGACCCGCACGCGTCAGGCGATTCTCGACTCCGTGGCGGAACTCGCTGCGGGGGACGGGCCGATCACTGTCGCCGCGATCGTGCGAACCGCCGGCATCGGCCGCAGCTCGTTCTACACCCACTTCTCGGGCATCGACGAACTCGCGGTTCAGGTTCTGCGCGGCGCCTTCGAATCGATCGGTGCCGAAGACGTCGAACTGCGGCGCCACCACATCGTCAGCGGAGCCGAGGCGGCGCGGCTCGCGCAGGTGCGCCTGGTCGGACACCTCGTTCAGCACCGCGCCCTCTACGCGAGCATGCTCGCGCTTCCCTTCACCTCCGCGGTCTTCACACAGGCCGTCGAGGGCTACGCGGCGCAGGTGCGGGCGACGATCGCCCTGCTTCCTGAAATTCCACACGGTCTCTCTGCCGATGCCGTCGCGATCTACACCGCATCCGGTTCTCTCGGTCTGCTCGCGCACTGGATCCGCAGCGACGATCCCGTCTCGGCAGACGAACTCGTCGACCAGCTCATGTCGCTCCTGCCCGCCTGGCTCGCTGCGCCGTAAGACCCCGCCGGCACCGTCGTCGGCGAGATGAGAAACGAAAGTTGAACCCGAAATGACAAGAAAGTACGTAGTCTCCGGCGCCGCATCCGGAATCGGCAAGGCCCTCACCGAGCAGCTCCGCTCCGAAGGCAAGACCGTGATCGGAGTCGACCTCCGCGACACCGACGTTAACGTCGACCTCACCACGGTCGAGGGCCGCACCGAGCTCGTCTCGAAGGTCACCGAGCTCAGCGGCGGAACGATCGACGCGATCGTCGCCGTCGCCGGCCTCGCAGCACCGATCCCCGCGACCGTCGGAGTCAACTACTTCGGAACGATCGCCACCCTCGAGGGGCTTCGCCCGCTGCTCGCGGGTTCGGATGCGCCTCGCGCCGCGCTCGTGGCCTCCCTCGCGGCGCTCGAGCCCATCGACCCGCCGTTGCACGCGGCGCTGCTCGCGGGCGACGAGCCGAAGGCTCTCGAACTCGCGACGGCCATCGCCGACGCACCCACCGATACGCCGAGCAACGCGATCTACAACACGAGCAAGAACGCGATCGCGCTCTGGGTCCGCGAGAACGCACCGACGGATGACTGGGCGGGCGCGGGAATCCCGCTCAACGCCGTCGCTCCCGGTGTGATCGCGACGCCGATGACCGCCGCGATCCTCGAAACCGAGGAAGGACGTGCGGCGATGGCCGCAGGTGCCCCGTCGCCGCTCAACGGTCCCGCGGCGCCGGCTGCCGCCCCCGCCGCGCTGCTCGCGTGGCTCACGAGTGAACAGAACACCCATGTGACCGGCCAGATCGTCTACATCGACGGCGGCGCCGACTCGATCCGTCGACCCGGGTCGATCTAAGCCGCGCGGGGGGGCGCGCGGTCAGTCGTCGAGCGCGGCCCTGGCCCTGTCGACGGCGCGCGCCGCCTTCTTGCGCTCCTTCTCCGTGCGCTCCACGGCCCGTGCGGAGTCGAGCAGCTCGCCCTCGAGGTCGGCGAGCTGCTCGCGCAGGTCGTCGCGCTCGCTCTCGAGCGACGCCCGGTCGTCGGCCGCGTCGCGCGCGGCCCGTTCCGCCGTGCGCAGCGCGTCCTCCGCGGCCTCGAGCGCCTTGCGCGCCTTGGCGAGATCCTGCGGCGACGAGCGCACGGCGCGCAGCGGCGCCCGGGGAACATCCCCGGCGACGGCCCCCTCGAGGTCCACGTCCTCGACGCCGTCGCTCGAGAGCGCGCGCACCAGCCGGGCGGATGACACGGCCGCGGCAGCGGAGGCATCCGTCATCGCCGCCTGGAGCGTTCGCTCCACGTCGACCACGGCCGCCGGGTTGATCGCGTGGCCGGCGCCCTTTGCGAGCGCTGCCGCCTGCTTCGCGAGCGCCGACACGAGAGCGCGCCGCTGCTTGCCGAGCTTCGTGAGGGTCGCGCGGTCGAGATCGTCCTGGGCGTCGCGCAGCGATTCGCCGAGCGCGAGCAGTTGAGCGACCTCGTCGGGGCGCTCGCGCGCCAGCAGATTGGCGGCCCACGCGGGTGCGGACGGCTTGGGCAGCGCCTTCACCGCCGCTCCGAGCTCTCCGCCCAGCTGCTTGGCGCGGTCGTTGCGCGCCGCGGTGAACTCGGTCGGCAGCAGGGCGTAGAGCTCGGACGCAACGCTCTCAAGGTCGGGCATTGCACCATTCTGGCGCAGCGAGCCGGCCGGCCGGGCTACGTGGGCTCGGAGCTACGTCGGCTCGGAGATCTCGGTGACGAGCTCGCCGACCGCCGCCTCGGGCATAAACGCCGCGATGTCGGCCTGGCTGATGATGCCCACGAGCATGTGGTTCTCGATCACGGGCAGCCGGCGCACCTTGTGCTGCTTCATCGTCTCGAGCACCGTCTCCACGTCGAAGTCGGCGTCGACAGTGACGGGTTTGCCCTGGCCGAGGCTGCCGGCCGTCGCCGTGTAGGGGTCGCCGCCCTCGGCTAGGCACTTCACCACGATGTCGCGGTCGGTGAGCATGCCCTTGAGCTTGCCGTCTTCGCCGCAGATCGGCAGCGAACCCACATCGAGCCGCTGCATCGTGCGTGCCGCCTCCTGCAGCGTGTTGTTCTCGGGGACGCATTCGACCCCGGGCGTCATGACATCTCTCGCGGTGGCCATCGGGCTACCTCCTCGCTCTCGGGTACGAAAGTACGCCGCTCGAACTCACCGCTCCACAGGTTGACAGCGCGCCCTGGACGCATCATGCGAGTTTCGCTCAACCTATTGCCGAGACTCGGGGATGCTGCGAGGCTGGCACGATGCACACGGGCTCCATCACACGCACGCGCGTACGCCGTCTCTGGGCCGTCGCCCTCGGATTCGCCGCCGCATCCGTTCTCGTCGGCTGCACCTTCTCCGCGTCGGCCGGGCAGCCGACCGAGTCGCCCGAGGCGGCCACGCAGCAAGCGGCAGTCACCGCCGAGGAGACCTGCGCGCAGCTGATCGACGTCAACACCGTGCTGTACAACGAGAAGATCGCGCTCGACGAGGGCCGCATCGCCGCCGTCGAGTACGGCCAGGTGCAGCAGCTCGTAGGTCGCATGGTGCACCGCATAGACGTGGCGCCCGACACCGCCTTGGCCGAGACGGTCGCCACGCTGCGCATCGTGGTCGGCACGTACGCCCCGGGCGGCACGACGTTCGACGCGACCACCGACCAGTGGGCCGCGGTGTTCGCCGACGCGCGCGAGGAGTGCACCCGCGCCGGAGTCGCCTTCTACACCGAGGGCTGGACGGGCGGCTAGGTCTTCTTCAGAAACGCGATCGCCGCGTCGCGGAACGCCCGCGAGGTCGGCGCGTTGAAGTGGTTGCGTCCGGGGATCTCGAAGAACGCCTCGCCGGCCGCGGAGGCGAGGGCGCGTGACGCGTCGATGATCGGATCCTCGCTGCCCGTGGCGAAGAGCACCGGCTGCGGGGGAGCGTTCTCGGGGCCGGGCTGGGGGCCGCCGCGCATGCCCTCGACGAGGGAGACGAGCGCGGCGAGGTCGTTGCCCTCGATGCCGCTGGCCATCTGCAGGTACGTGCCGGTGAGCCGGTCGGTGATCTCGTGCCCGTGCGTGATGTGCGCCCGCGCCTCGTCGATGCGGAAACGCGTGAGCGGGTCGCCGTCGGGGATCCCGCCGAGAACGACGCGCGAGATTCGGTCGGGCAGCTCGCGGGCCGCAGCCCAGCCCACGCGGGCGCCGAGCGAGTAGCCCACATAGTCGACCTCGTCGAGCATAAAAGTGTCGAGCACCGTGAGCACGTCTCCGACGAGGGCGTCCATCGAGTACGACGAGATGTGGTGCGGCTTGTCGCTCGCCCCGTGACCTCGCTGGTCGATCGCGATCACGTGGTAGCCGGCGCGTGTGAGGTCACGCACCCAGCCGGTCGCGTGCCAGTTGAGCAGCGCGCTCGACGCGAAGCCGTGCACCGCGAGAACCGTGGGCGCATCCGGGTCGCCGAATTCGTAGGTGGCGATGTTGGTGCCGTCCGGCGCGAGCACGGATCGGGCGGGCGGGATCTCGGGCGATAGCATCCCGTCTATTGAACCAGTTCAGGCGTCGTTGCTGCGCAGCGACCGCAGCGCCTGACCCTTGTGGGCTGCGCGCGCCCCGGTCTTCTTCGACTCGACGATGAAGGCGGGTTCGTCGGATGTCGCGGTGAAATGCTGCCCGGCGAACTGGAAGTCGCTCGTCTTCTTCTCGACCACGTGTCCGCTCGTTCGGCCCTGCGACGTCTGCCAGCTCACTCTGTCACCCACGGAAATGCTGCTCATCCCCTCACGCTAACGGTGTGAGCAATCCCCGGAGTAGGGGTTGCGCGCCCCGGGAGCCTGCCTAGCATTGACGCATGGCGAGCGACAGCGCGGTCATCAGGGCCGCCACCTGGAACGTGTGGTGGCTGTTCGGCGAGCAGTGGCACGAGCGCGAACGCGGCATCGTCGCGACGCTCGAGGAGTGGCATCCCGACGTCTTCGGCTTCCAGGAGGCGTGGGCGTTCGGCGACCGCAGCCAGGCCGAGGCCCTCGCCGAGGAACTCGCCATGCATCCCGCGTTCGTCGAACCGGCCTACCCGCCGGTGCCCGACCCGGTGGAGCACCCCGACCAGATCGGCGTGCGCATGGGACTCGGCCTGCTGAGCCGGTGGCCGATCCGACGCGTGGTCGCCCGCCCGCTGCCGTCGCCCGGCGACGACCTCGTGGCGATGCAGGCGACCATCGCGCATCCGCTCGGCGACCTCCACGTCTTCGTCGCGGTGACCAGCTGGGAGCCGCAAGACCTCGAGTACCACGCCGCACAGCTCGCCACCCTCGGCGACCTGGCCTGCGATCCGGCGCTCGACGGGCCGCTGCCGGTGCTGCTGCTCGCCGACCTCAATGCGGACTTCGAGAACGACGCCATGCGCGCGCTGCGCGAGCGGCTCGTCGACACCTGGGGGAGTGCGAACCAGTCGGCCGACCCACGCACGCTGAGCTCCACCAACCGGTTCGCCCCGCCGGAGTCCGTTCTGCAGTACGACCGGCGCATCGACCACGTGATGGCGAGGCCGGGCAGGGCGGATGCGCCCGTGGTGGTGCGCGGCTCCTGGATCGCGCGCGACGAGATCGACGGCCTGCCGCCGAGCGACCACTACCCGGTGTTCACCGACCTGGAGGTCTGAGCCGCTCGGAGGTCTGAGCGGACGAGTGTGTCGCGAAGTCCACCCCCTTCGCGCGTGACTTCGTCGAGTTGTAGGGTGTGCGCATCGCCTGGGCAACGGCGCCAGGCGACTTCTCTCCAGGAGTGGAGGCACCGATGGCTAGTTTCACAGGGCCCGAGTTGGAGCAGGCGTTGCTCGCCGGCGAACTCGCGGAGACGGGCTCGGAGATAACCGGGATGGTAAAGCCATCCGAGATCGAGAAGCATGTTTCCTTCGCTAAGTCGGGGTGCGGAACATGGACCGATATCCCCACCGCCATGATTGAATCAGCGGAGCGCCTCGGCGAACAGCTCTGTACCGACGGTTTCCCGCACCCGGTCTTTCGCATCGTGCTCAAGCGCCCAGACGATGAAGAGGCCCAGGTCCTCGCGAATCTTCTTGCTAACTCGACGCCCGCATCGAGTCTCGGCCCGCAGGCGGCGCCGTTCCAATTCTCGTCGCAGCCGGTCGGCGAAAGCGCGGTCGGACAGTTCACAGGTCCTGCCGGATCACCACAACCGCTTCCGGGCACACCGGTGCCCGACCAGTTCTCTGCGGTGCGCAACCGTGTCGGGACCGGCGACATCCCGATCGGCACGTTTCCCACTCCATGGGGAAATTGTGTCGTGGTATTGACCTGTGTGGAACACAGCGAGCTTTTCCCCGAGATCTGCAACCGGTGGGAACCGCGGTTGTGGTGCCCAGGCGTATTCGCATAGACGGAACTGAGGAGGAGATTGCGGTGGCGACGTACACGGGGCCCGAACTCGAAGACGCTATCAAGGCCGAGTCAGCCGCGGAGGTGGGCTTCTCGTTTATGGGGATGGTGAAGGCCTCTGGCTCGCAAGGCCGAGTCAGCGTCGCGCCAGCCGGAAGCGGCACCTGGACGGACATTCCCGTAGAGATGATCGCTTCGGCGCATCATGTCGGTGGGAGAGCGGGCGATGAGAAACCCGACCACCCCGTTTTCCGCTTGGTTTTGCGACAACCCAAACAGGTCGAGGCGCAGGTCTTCGCCAGCCTCCTGGACTCTTCGGCAATGACGCCACCGACCGCATCGTGGGGGATCGCGGGCGGGACATTTCAGGGTGCCTATTCGCGCCGCATCAGTCCCGGTTTTGGCGGGCCATCGCGCTTCGGCCAGTTCGGCGGCCAATTCGGTCCGACCCTGCCGAGCTGCGGCTATCGCGAGGTGGTGTGCGGGAGCTCGTTGCCGGGCTATCCGCCGCCCACATGCATCATCTACTGCTGCACGTACCCCAGCGGCATGAACAATTGTTCGATCATCTAGATGCTCGAGCCAGCATCGCGTGGAGCACCCACCCGGGCTGCGAGGTAGTCGCGTGTCGGCGCGTCGGTCGTGAGCGAGATCGCCTTGGCGTAGGCGAGTGCCGCCTGCTCCTCGTCGCCGAGCAGCGTGAGCAGGTGCGCGCGGGTCGCCCATGCCGGCTGAAATCGCTCGGCGCCCTCGATGCCGTCGAGCGCGGCGAGCCCGGCGCGCGGCCCCTCGGTCTCGGCGATGACCGCGGCGAGCGAGACGCGCGCTCCGAGCGTCGGCGCGACCGTCACCAACGCCGCGGTGAGCAGCCGCAACGCCCGCCAGTCGGTTGCGCCGGTGTGCGCGCGGGCGCAGTGCACCGACTGGATGCTCGCCTCGAGCTGGAAGCGCCCGACTCGGCCGAGGGCGTGCGCCCGTTTCAGCAGACGTTCTCCGCTGGCGATGAGCCCGGCGTCCCACAGCTCGGTTCGCTGCTCGCCGAGTGGCACGAAACGGCCGTCCGGCCCCGAGCGCGCGCCTGCCCGTGCGCTGGAATACGACAGGAGCGCGGCCAGCCCGAGCGCCTCCGGCTCGTCGGGCAGCAGATCGGCGAGGGTGTTCGCGAGGTACAGCGCCTCGGCGGCGAGCGAGTCGCGCTCTGCCACCGCGGCGACCGGCTGCCAGTCGATCGCGTACGCGCCGTAGACCGCCTCGAGCACCGCCGGCAGCCGCGCCGGCAGCTCGACCGCCGACGGGACGGAGAACGGGATCCGCGCCTCCCTGATGCGCTTCTTCGCGCGCACCAGCCGTTGCGCCATCGCGGCCTCCGGAACCACGAACGCCGCCGCGATCTGCCGCGCCTCGAAGCCGAGCACCGTCTGCAGCATGAGCGCCGTGCGGATGCCCGGCTCGACCGCGGGATGCGCGCAGACGAACATCAGCGCGAGGCGGCGGTCGGGGATCTCGACCGCGTCCGGGTCGTCCGCGCCTCCGGGGGCCGGGCCGATTGCCGTGCCGGGAAGCTGGAGAACCGCCTCGTCGAGCGGCGCGGCGAGCCGGTGCGCGGCCGAGCGGTAGACGTCACGCTGGCGGTTGCGGGCGACGGTGAGCAGCCAGGCCTCGGGGTTGCGGGGAACACCGGCCACGGGCCATCCGCTCAACGCCTTTTCGAACGCGTCGCCCAGCGCGTCCTCGGCGAGGGCGATGTCGCCGGTCGGCGCCGCGAGAATAGCGATCAACCGCCCGTATGAGGCGCGGACCACCTGCTCGGCCCGCGCCTCGGCGTTCACGCGTAGACCCACTGGCCCCCCGTGAACGTGATAGCGCTCGGACGGATCTCGATGCTGCCGTACTGGGCGGCCGGGCACTTCTGCGCCCACGCGATCGCCGCGTCGAGGTCGGGCACGTCGACGACGAAGGTGCCGCCGAGCTGCTCGCGCGTGTTCGCGAACGGGCCGTCGTGGACCTTGAGGGTGCCGCCGCGCATCGTGACCGTGGTCGTCACGTCGGAGCGGGCGAGGATGTCGGCCGAGACCAGCACCCCCGCGGCGTCGAGCTCCTTGGCGTAGAGGTCGAAGGCGACCTTCATCGGCTCCATGGCCTCTTCGGGGATCTCCTCCTCGGTGGGCTCGAACGCCTGGATGAGAAGCGAATACTGCATGGTGTGTCCTTTCGGTGGGTTGATCCTGACACCCTCATGACGACCGGGCCAGACCCCGATCGACACTTTCAGCCGGATCCTCACCCGTGCAAGGTGGTTGTCGGCCGTCTGGCGGGCCGATACCGTGTGGCCACCGACCACTTCGTGCCACCGATTGGAGCCCGCCCATGACCACCGACTCGCCGACCACCGACTCGCCGTCGAAGCCCACCATCGTCCTCGTGCACGGCGCATTCGCCGACGCCTCCGGCTGGAGCGGAGTCATCAAGCGACTGCAGCGTGAGGGCTACACCGCGATCGCGCCGGCGAACCCGCTGCGGTCGCTGCTCGGCGACGCGGAGTACGTGCGTACCGTGCTCTCGACGATCCAGGGCCCGATCGTGCTAGTCGGTCACTCCTACGGCGGCGCGGTGATCACCAACGCCGCGACCGATCTGGAGAACGTCGTCTCGCTCGTCTACATCTGCGGCTTCGCTCTCGACGAGGGCGAGGCGGTGCTGAACGCCCTCGCGCTCGGCGGCGGCAGCTCGGCCCTCGGCGAGCACACCGTCGTGCGCCCGTACCCCGGTGCGCCGGACGGGGACGGCGACGGCTACATCGACCCCGAGTTCTTCCACGAGCTGTTCTGCGCCGACCTGCCCGAAGACGAGGCGGCCGCGATGGCGGCGTCGCAGCGGCCGGCGGCGCTCAACACGCTCGGCACACCGTCGGGCTTTCCCGCGTGGAAGACCATTCCCAGCTGGTACCTGATCGGGTCGAGCGACCGAACCATCCCCGCCGAGGCGGAGCGGTTCATGGCGGCGCGCGCCGAGTCGCATACCGTCGAGATCGAGAGCTCCCACGTGGCCATGATCAGCCACCCGGATGCCGTGGCGAAGCTGGTGATGGACGCCGCGCGAACCGCGGTGCGCGCCTAGACACCGGCGGCTTCCTCCGCTTGTGGACCCCGAGCGGCGCGGCGTAGCGTTCTACACACGTCGTCATTGGAGGCCGTCGTGGGGCAACTGATCGTGCAGCAGTTCGTGAGCGCAGACGGCTTCGCGGCCGACGCCGACAACGAGTTCACCGTCTTCCGGGGTGAGGTCATGCCATCGGACGAGATCGACAACGAGACCCTAGCCCGCCTCGAGACCGTCGACGCGATCGTGCTCGGTGCCAACACCTACCGGATGTTCGCCGACTACTGGCCGCGGCCCGCGTCGAGAGACGAGATCCTCGCGCCCCGCATCAACGAGCTGCCCAAGATCGTGTTCTCGCGCAGGCTCGAGTCTGCGCCGTGGGGCGATTTCGATCCGGCGATGGTCATCTCCGAGAATGCGACCGAGGCCATCGAGCGCCTGAAGGAGGACCTCGACGGCGACCTCATCGTGTGGGGCAGCCTCACACTCACCGAGGAGCTGTTCGAGGCCGACCTCGTCGACATCGTGCGGCTCGTGATCGTGCCGTCGGTGCTCGGCGCCGGGCGCAGCGTGTTTCCTCCGACGTTCGCGGGCACCCGGCTGAGGGTGCTGCGCACCGGGACCTTCGACGACGGCCTCGTCGCGATCGAGTACGGAATTGACAGGGACGATTCATAACCAGAATGAACGAAACCCCGCCGTGCAGTGAGGGCAAGATACTCTGGCGGTGATGACAACGACGCCCTCCGCCCCCGAATCCACCACTCGACGCGACTCCATCCCGGCAGAAATCGCCCGGTCGTGGCTGCTCGTCTCCGCCACACGCACCGACCAGTTCGACGTCGCAGCCCGATCCCGGGCAGACCAGATAGTTCTCGACATCGAAGACGCCGTCGACCCGAAGCTCAAGCCGACGGCGCGCGAAGACGTCGTCACCTGGCTGGCCGACGGCGGCAGCGGCTGGGTGCGGATCAACGACCGCACCACCGACTTCTGGAGCGACGACGTCGACGCGCTGTCGGGCTCGCAGGGGCTGCGCGGCGTGATGCTCGCCAAGACCGAGTCGCCCGCCGACGTCACAGAGACCTTCGACCGGCTCGGCGGACGCACACCCGTGCTCGCGCTCATCGAATCCGCCCTGGGCATCGAGGAGGCGGTGTCGATCGCCCGTGCCCGCGGAGCATTCCGGCTCGCTTTCGGCAGCGGCGACTACCGTCGCGACACCGGAACCAGCGCCGACAACCTCGCCATGGCCTACCCGCGTTCGCGACTCGTCGTGGCCAGCCGCATCGGAGGTCTCCCGGGCCCGATCGACGGACCCACGGTCGGCAGCAGCCATCCGATCCTCCGCGAGCAGTCGCAGATGACCGTGGCCCTCGGACTCACGGGCAAGCTCTGCCTCGACCCGGAGCAGACGCCGGTGATCAACGAGGTCATCAGCCCCACCCAGAGCGACGTGGCCTGGGCGCGCGACTTCCTCGACGACTTCGAGGCCCGCGGCCGGGTCATCCGCGACGGCAGCGACCTTCCCCGCCTCGGACGCGCGCAGAAGATCGACAAGCTGGCACGGGCGTTCGGGGTCGTGCCCTCGTAGGGTGCGTCACGACGCGTTTGCGGCGGATCACACATGTTCGTGAGCCGTTTTCGGACTGATGAGCCCCTTGGGTTCAAGGCGTCATTTGGCCGGTTTCGGCTCGCGGAGATTGTGCGTTGACGCTCGGCCGCGCGACGGGCGACCGGCCGCGCGCCGGCTACGCGCGCTCGATGATCGTCGTCACGACCTCGACGATGTGCGGCGCCGCCGGAGCCGAGCCGAACCCGAACCGTACGGGCGGGTGCAGGCGCGTGAGGTACCCCAGGTCGTGGCCCTCCCACGTGGCCGTGATCGCGGTGATGCCGCGTGCCGACGTGACTCCGTAGTACTCGCGGCGTCCGCCGCCGGCCGAGCCCGCTGTGCGGGCCCCGGGCACGAGGATGCGCGCGACCGGGTCGATGAGCCGCAGCCAGGCGGGGCTCGTGGCGAGGCGGCGCGGAACGATCCGCAGCAGCCGCCCGAGCGGGGAGATGCCGCCCACCGTGAAGCGTGCGGCGAACGGCCCCGCCTCGACGCTGATCACACGGCTTCTGCGCGAGTACCGCACGGGCACGATGCGTACCTCGTCGAACGTGTAGGTCTCAGACACGAACCGGGCGACCGCGTCGCTCGGCGCGAGCAGCACGCGGTGCCCGTCGGCGCGCTCGAGCATGACGTCGGCGAAGCTGCCGAGCGGCGACCGCGGCCACATGCCGACGACCACGCGCACGCCCGATGCGGTGCCGAAGCCCGCGATGCGTCCGTCGAAGCGCAGCGCCATCACAGCACCACGTCGAAGTCGGTGCGCGTGTGCCGCGCCCCGTTGACCTGCAGCTCGAGCGTGTGGCGTCCGGCGTAGTGCACGCGAGTCGTCATCTGGCGCAGCGCGTGTCTCTTGGTGAGGGTAACGCTCTCGCCCGGCGCGAGCGTGGTGGCCGTGAGCTTGAATACCTTCTCCGCCTGGCTGCCATTGCTCTTCATGAAGTGCACGACGTAGTCGACGGCCATGCGTTCGGTAGTCTGCCCGGTGTTGGTGAGCAGGAAGCTGAACCCCAGCTCGCCGGGCAGGGTGACCGTCGGCGACACCAGCACGGGCGCGCCGACCTCGACCGACACGGGGGCGAATCCGAGCAGCCCGAGCGCGCCGGGATGCGCCTTCTTCACGAGGGTGCGCAGGCCGTGCCGCACGACCCAGGCCGTGTTCTCGTCGGGCTCGGCCGACCAGCGGGTCGCGACCTCGACGACGAGCTCGGGGTTCTGCCTGGCCAGATCGTTGAGGTGGTTCGCGACCGAACGCCGAACGTAGTCGCTCTCGTCGCGGTACAGCGCGTCGAGGATGGGCAGCGTCGCGTCGGGTGCGGCCAGAAGCGAACGCACGCGGATAGCCCACGGCAGGAACGCGCGGGTGCCCTCGCTCGCAAGGCGACGGACGTGGTCGTTCGGATGCCTCGTCCACGCGAGCACGACGGGCAGCGCTCTCGGCAGGTCGGCCTCGAGCATCCGACGGATCGCGAACTCCGACGTGAGGCGCGGGGTGATCTCGGCCAGCAGCGCGAGGCCGTCGTCGAAGTACGCTGCGTCGGCGAGGGCGAGGGTCGTGACCGTCTCTCCGACGGGCCACATGGTCCAGCCGGCGAAACCGGGATCGGCCAGTGCGCGACGCACGATCGCCGCGGTCGAGGGGTAGTCGGCGGGGAGGTCTGCGAGCAGCGCGGCGCTGACCAGGTCGGTCCTCTCGCGCAGCGACAGGTCGCCGAGCTCGCCGCCGACGGCGGCGAGACGTGCGAGGTCGAGCCCGGGCGCTGCGGACGCGACGTGCCCGCGAAGGCGGGCCACGGCATCCGCATCGATCAGTTCGTTCATCGCGCCCATGAATATGCCCCCATGCGGTCGAGGCTACGGGACGCCGCCGACACCGGCGCCGTGCCGGGGGATTCTGGCCCGCGGACCGAAGGCCTAGGCTTGAACGCGCACCCGAGGAGGCCACCATTTCCGATAGCTCGAACACCGTCGTCGAAATCCACGTTCCGCTGACCCCGCTCATCGGGCTTCCCGAGGGGGAGGACCCGTTCCCGTGGATCGACGAGGTCATGGACTACATCACGGAGGTCGACGAGCGCGGTGAGGCCGCCCTGTACGACGACGGCGGCGAGTTCGGCGAGGTGTACGTGTTTCTCATCAACGCGGCATCCGAAGACCGACTGCTCGCCGTAGCGGCACGCATCGCCGACCTGCCGGGCGTTCCCGCCGGTGTCTACGCGGTCGTCACCGACGACGAGGCCGAGGAATTCGGCATCGGCCGCAGGGTCGATCTCTCCTGACCTGGTAACGATGCCGCGCCGGTCCCGCGACTGCCATTCACTTCCGCTGCCGAATGTTCGGCAGCGGAAGCGAAAAAGCACCGCGCGAACCCGCGACTAGTGACCCACGGGCGCGTCGACACCGTTCGACGCCGGCTTGCGGATGAAGAACGCGATCGGGATCGCGACCAGTGAGATGACCGCCCCGTAGACGAACGCGGAGTGGATGCCCTCTGCCGTCGCTCCGACGACCGACATCTGGCCCTCCAGCGCGGTGACCCGTGCGGTCATGACAGTGACGAACACCGCGATGCCGACAGCACCGGCGAGCTGCTGGACCGTGCTGACGATGGCGCTGCCGTGCGAGTACATCGCCGGCTTGAGCGACGCGAGGCCGGCGGTGAACAACGGGGTGAAGAGCAGCGCGAGGCCGATGCTGAGGGTGACGTGAGCGGCCAGCACCATCCAGATGACGCTGTTCTCGCCGAGCATGGTCATGAACCAGAGCGCTCCGCTGACGATGATCGTCCCGGGCACGAGCAGCACCCGGGGGCCGTGCTTGTCGTAGAAGCGGCCGACGAAGGGCGCGAGCAGGCCCATCACGAGCCCGCCCGGAAGAAGCAGCAGGCCGGTGGTCAACGCGTCGAGCCCGAGCACACTCTGGGTGTAGATCGGCAGCAGGATAATCGTGCCGAACAGGGCGACCATGCTGATCATGATCATGCCGATCGACAGCGAGAAGCCGCGCGAGCGGAAGGTGCGCAGGTCGAGCAGCGCGATGTCCTTGCGCTGCAGTCGCAGCTGACGCAGCACGAACAGGGCGAGGCCCAGGGCTCCGACGGCGAGCGGCGCCCAGCCGGAGACCGAGGAGATTCCGCCCTCGACCTCGCCGAGGTTGCTGAGCCCGTAGACGAGCCCGCCGAAGCCGATGGCCGACAGCACGACCGACACCATGTCGAGCGGGGTCTTGCGCGGCTCGCTGACGTTCGGGATGCGGATCGCGCCGAGCACGAGCGCGATGACGGCGATCGGCAGCACGAGAATGAACATCCAGCGCCAGTCGAGCACGCTGAGGATGAGGCCGGAGAGCGTCGGGCCGATCGCGGGGGCCACCGAGATCACGATGGAGATGTTGCCCATGACGCGCCCGCGCGAACGCTCGGGAACCAGCGTGAGCACGGTCGTGAACAGCAGCGGGATCATGATCGCCGTGCCGGAGGCCTGCACGACGCGGCCGACGAGCAGTACCTCGAAGCCGGGGGCGACGGCGGCGATGAGCGTTCCGGCGCTGAACAGCGACATCGCGGCGATGAAGATCGACCGCGTCGTGAAGCGCTGCAGCAGGAAGCCCGTGATCGGGATGACGATCGCCATCGTGAGCAGGAACGCTGTGGTGAGCCACTGCGCGGCGCCCGCCTCGATGCCGAGGTCGTCCATGAGGTGCGGGATCGCGACGCTCATGATGGTCTCGTTGAGGATCACGACGAAAGTGGATACGAGCAGAATCGTGATCGCGAGCGTATTGCGCGCGCCGATCCGCTTGTCTTCGTTCTCTGCAGCCTCGGCTGCGGAGACGCTGGCTGTGGTGGTTTCTGACAAAGTCGGTCCTGTCGTGCAGTAGTTCAAAAAGGGAATGAGCGGATGCCGCGGCGAAATCCACGCGGATCGTTCGTCTCTAGAGGCCAAGCACTCTCGGTGCGCGCTTATTCCGCATTGCTCAGAAACCTACGGTGAACGTACGACCTACAGCGCGTGACCGATCGTGTGCAGCAGCCGGGTCGGCTCGAACGACACGTTCTGGTCCACCGTCACGGTCACCTCGCGCCCGTCGCCCAGGAAGTCGAGGGAGACGGTGACGGCGAAGGGCGTCTCGGTGAAGTAGACCGTCGCGAGAAACGACGAGTCGTCGGACCAGGTGCCCGCGCTCGCTACCGGTGCGTCGTGGTTGCCGAGCAGGGAGCTTGTGCCGGTGGTCCACTCGCCGCGGCCGCAGTCGACCACGTGCGTGCCGCCGGCGTCGACGATGGTCAGCCGGGTGCAGTCCGGTCGGGTCTCGAGCGCGACCGTGCGCAGGCCGGCGCTGTTGCGGGCCAGGGCATACGTCGTGCCGTCGACTCGCGCGGCGATCGGCGCAGTGTCGTCGCCGACCGGCAGGGGGAGCCGCAGCGTCTCGAGCCGTCGGGCGAGCCGTGCGGCCGCGGTCGCATCCGCCGGCAGCTCACGCGCTCCGAGCACCGGCAGCAAGTGCTCCCAGACGATGTCGAGGTCGCGCTGGGCGTCTGCGACCCCGCCGGTGAGCAGGAGCAGGGCGTCCTGTTCGGGGAAGGCGATCGACAACTGCCCGAACGCGCCGTCGGCGCGGTAGCTGCCGTGTCGGTTCAGCCAGAACTGGTAGCCGTAGCCGTGCGAGTTGTCGTCGACTCCGCCGAAGTCGCCGTTGGGCACCTGCAGCCGCGTCGCCTCGACCGCCCAGTGCGCGGGTACCACCTGTCGGTCGTTCCACACCCCGCCGCGCAGGTAGGTGTGGCCGAAGGCGGCGATGTCCTCGGTCGTGATGCTCAGGCCCCAGCCGCCCACGTCGACGCCGCGGGGGCACTGCTCCCACGCGGCATCCGCTATGCCGAGCGGTTCGAGCAGTCGGGGCGTGAGGTAGTCGAGCAGCCGCTCGCCCGTGAGCCGCTGCACGATCGCCGAGAGCAGGTAGCTGGCGCCGGTGTTGTAGACGAAGGTGCTGCCCGGAGCGGCGTCGACGGGCAGGGCGAGGAACAGGCGCGACCAGTTCTGCTCGCGCTCGTTCAGCAGGGTGACGGTGTCGAACGTGTGGCCCGTGGTCATGGTGAGCAGGTGGCGCAGCCGCATCGCAGCGAGGTTGTCGCTCACCACCTCGGGCAGGTCGTCGGGGAGCAGGTCGACGACGGCGTCGTCGAGGGTGAGCAGGCCCTCCTCGATCGCGAAGCCGACGGCGGTGGAGGTGAAGCTCTTGCTGATCGAGAACAGGGAGTGCGGATGCGACCGGCGGTACGGCGCCCACCATCCCTCGGCGATCACGTGCCCGTGGCGCACGAGCATCATGCTGTGCACGCTCGGCGGGCCCGACTCGAGCGCGTCGATCAGGCGCTCGATCGCCCGCGACGAGACGCCCTGCTGCTCGGGAGCGCTGCGCGGAAACCTCACGCCGGCACCTCCACGAGACGTCGCGCGGGCCAGCGGCCGAGGAGCAGGATCGCGGCGCCGAGGCTGAGCGCGCCGAGGATCGCGAACGGCAGGTCGAGGAACCACTGCATCACGCAGAACGCCGGCAGGAAGGTGAGGAACGCGGCGACGCCCACGACCGGGCCGGGCGGAGTCGCGCCCACCTCGCGCGGCGCCTCCCAGCGGGCGACGAGGAACGACAGCCCGAACAGGGCGATCGCGACGACGACGAAGAACACCGGGCGGGTCAGCCACCAGGCCTCGCTGCCGGGGCTGGGGCTCGCGCCGGGCACGAGCAGGGCGAGACCGGAGAGGGCGATGATGAGCGGCAGGTGCCAGAGGTAGATGGTCATCAGCCGGGTTCCGACGACGAACACCGCGGCGCGTGCCGCGTGCGTGTTCATCAGCGCGGCGAGCACCGGACGCAGCAGCCGCAGCACACAGGCCTGCGCCAGGGCGAGGGCGACGAGCGGCAGCGTCGGCGGGTTGAGGTTGGTGAGCATGTCGTCGCTGTACGGGCCGATCACGGTCAGCGGCAGCAGGCTCGCGTAGGCCAGCAGGGCGATGGTCACGAGCTGCCACTTCGGGCGTGCCGAGAACCAGCCGTCGGCGTACCAGAATCCGATCTGCTGGATCAGCAGCCAGACGAACAACAGGTTGGCGAGGCCGATCTCGGTGACGCCCGTCGTGTAGCGCAGGGTGTCGACGGCGATCGCGCCGGCGAGCAGCACGACGAGGGTGGCTCTCGGCGCTCTGGCGTGCCATCCGGCCATCGTCGGTACGAACGCCTGGCACAGCGTGTAGGCGGCGAGGAACCACAGCGGCAGTCCGGCGCCGACGATGACGACGTCGAGCAGCTGCGGGTCGACGCCGATCAGCCGGGCCGCGCCGATGACGACGACGTAGAACACGAACAGGGGGAAGGCGGGCTGGGCGAGGCGCAGCACCCGGTTGCGCACGTACTGCGACGCGCCGCCGCCGCGCCGGTTCAGGCTGCGCCGGGCGGTGAGGCTGGCGAAGCCGCCGACGACGAAGAACAGCGGCATGATCTGGCCGGCCCAGGTCGCGTAGGCGAACCACGGCTGCTCCTCGAGCGGCCGGGTGACGAGCAGCGCGCCCGAGTCGTCGAAACCGACGCCGAGCATCAGCAGGTGGATCACGACGACCAGCACGACGCAGAAGACCCGCGCGATGTCGAGGGTGAGGTCGCGCTTCGAGAGGTCGATGGCGGATGCGGCCGAGGTCGCGGCGCTCATGAGCGATCTCCCGCGGGCGGCAGAACGGCGGGGCGGACTGCGACGACCATCATCCCCACACTCTAGGAGAAGATCGACGCCCCGCACGGCTATTCCGTGCCGTGATGTCAAGCCCGCCTGGGTAGGCCGGGCGTCGTCGCTAATCTGCCGTGGTCGGCACGCTCGTGCCGGCGACCGGATGAGATCGTGTGCCCGTCGCAGCTGTCCAGCGTCACACCCCGGTTGCGGCCCCACGACTTCTGGCCTTGAACGGAGCCGTCCGAGAACAGAGGAGTTGCTCGTGAGAAAACTAGCGTTGTCAGTTTCAGCCTGTGCGGTGCTCGCCCTAGCCGGCACCGCCGTAACAGCCCCCGCCTGGGCGGGCGGGCGGGGCGCCCCGGCCCCGGCCGGCGACCCCGTCACCATCACGACGGGGCTCGTCACCCCCCTCAGCCTCGAGGTCGACCGCCAGCGGGTGTCGTATGTGAGCCAGAACTTCGCGGGACAGCTCACCCGGGTCGCCCGCGACGGCAGCACCAGCGTGCTGGCGAGCTCCAGGGTCGCCGGTGAGGAAATCGGTGCCGTGTCGTCGCGCGACGACGTGGTCTACTACGCCCAGGTCGCGCCCGACCACACGAGCGCGGTCATGATGTCGGTCCCCGCGGCGGGCGGCACGCCGACGCCGCTCGCAGACCTGTATGCGCACGAGGCATCCGCCAATCCCGACTCCGGCCAGTCGTACGGATTCCAAGGGCTGCCCGCGGAGTGCGCGGCGCAGTTCCCGCCGCCCGGCCCCATGTCGCCGCCGCCCACCTACACGGGCCTCGTCGACACGAATCCGTACGCGTCGCTCGCCCTCAACAACGCGATTTTCCTGGCCGATGCCGGGGCGAACGCGATCCTGCGGGTGGGCTACGACGGCACGGTGTCGACGGTAGCGGTGCTGCCCCCGCAAGCGCCGATCGTGGCCACACCCGAGATCCTGGAGAGCGCCGGGCTTCCCGCCTGCGCCGCCGGCTACGGATACATCGCCGAGCCGGTGCCGACCGACGTCGAGATCGGCCCCGACGGCTGGCTCTACGTGACGACACTGCCCGGCGGTCCCGAAGACCCGACGCTCGGGGCCCGCGGAAACGTCTACAAGGTCAACCAGAAGACAGGCGAGGTGAGGCTCGTCGCCGGTGGGTTCACCACCGCAACCGGGCTGGCCGTCGACCCGTCTGGCCGCATCTACGTGGCCGAGCTGTTCGGCGGACCCGCCGGCGGCGGCCAGATCTCGGTGCTGGAGAAGAAGTCGAGCACTCCCGTCGTGCTGACCGAGGTGACATCGCCGTCGGCGATCGAGGTGCGCTCGAACCGGCTGTTCGTGACCACCGACGCGCTCTCCGAGACGGGAGGGGCGTCGCTGTCGCTGATCGAGGTGACCGGCTAGCGCCTGCCGCGTCATCCGTCGATCTGCGCCGTTCGGGCCCGAATCCCGGCTTCTGAGCCCCGAACGGCGCAGATCGCGGCGACCTGTGGACGGATGGCGCGCGACTCCGCCGCAATTGGCGACGATGGGCGGATGCCGCCACGCGCACCCCTTCCCGAACCGTTCGACCGGGGCGCATTCTCCGTGCGCGACGCGATGGCGCGCGGAGTCACCCGTGACCGGCTGAGGTCGGATGACCTGCAACGCGTGTTCCACGGCGTGCGTGCGACGGGGCTCGACCCGTCGCTGCTCGTCGACCGCTGTAGGGCGTATGCGCCGCGCATGAACCCGACCCACGCGTTCAGCCACCTGACCGCGGCAGAGCTCTATCGGTTTCCACTGCCCGTCGGCCGACGCAGCCTGCAATTGCACGTCACAGCGCCGTCGCCCGCGAGGGCGCCCGGCGGGCGCGGGATCGTGGGGCACCAGTCCCGGCTGTGGCCGCTCGACGTGGTGACCTTTCGCGGCCTGCGTGTCGTGTCTCCGGTCGTCGCCTGGTGCCAGATCGCCGAGACCCTCGGCGTCGACGATGCGGTAGCGATCGGCGACTGGGTGGTTACGGGCTCTCCCTTCCAGAACATGCTGCCGCTCGCGACGCTCGACGAGGTAGCGGCGGCGAGCGGCGCCCGGTCCGGCGGCTGGGGGCACCGCGTCCGCGAGGCGGCGATTCCGCTGATCCGCGAGGGCCCACTGTCGCGCCCCGAGTCGTTGCTGCGGCTGCTGCTCGTGCGCGCGGGTCTGCCCGAGCCTCTGCTCAACGCGATGTGCTTCACCGACGAGGGCGAACCGATCGCCGTTCCCGACCTGGCATGGGTTGAATTCAAGACCGTCGCTCAGTACGAGGGCGACCACCACCGCGGACAGGCGCAGTTCCGGCGTGACATCCGCCGCGACGAGCGATTCGTCGACCACGACTGGACGGTGGTGAAAGCCACCGCCGAGGACCTGTTCGCGCGGCCGAGGGAGCTCGTCGAACGATTCGCGCGCCGCCTCCGCGCGAAGGGTTGGCGGGGCAGCATCGATCTGCGCCATGTGGGGCGGTTTTCGCGCTGAGAGGCCCCATGTGGCGCAGATCGTCGCGACGTGACGTGGGGCCACGCGACGCAGTCACTCCGCCTTCGGGTGGTGCGCCGTGAGCGCCGTCTCCTCCGCGTCGATGCTGCGCAGCACGTCGCGCACCGCACGCTCCTGATAGCGCCCCTCGGCTCTGGCCTGCAGCACGGCCGCCCGCTCTGCCTCGATCATGACGCGTCGCAGCCGGGCGTAGGCGGCCGGGGAGGGCTCCGCTCCGGCGCGCGCCTCCTGCGCGATCGCGCTGCTGAGGAACTCCGCGTTGATGCGCAGCCGGGCGATCACCTCGTCGCTCACATCGGTGGTGGTCTCCCGCTCCAGCCGGGCGAGCCCGGCGCTCTGCGCCTCCACCAGCAGGTTGAACTTCTCGACGCGCTCCTGCGTCGCATCCGGGGGAGGGAGCCTCAGTGCGCGGATGATCCGGGGGAGCAGCAGACCCTCGGCGAGCGTGCCGGCCACCACCACGAAGGCGAGAAACTGCAGCAGCTCTCGTTCCGGCGTCTCGTCCGGCAGCAGGAACACGGCGGCGAGAGTCACCACACCGCGGATCCCCGCCGACGACACCGCTATCGACGTCTTCCACCCCCAGGCCCGGCGGCGCACAAAGCGCGGACCGTACTGGTAGAACACCGTGCTCGCGAGCACGAAGGCGAAGCGCGACACCACCAGCACGCCCAGCATCGCGAGGGAGAGCATCGCGATCTCCATCACGCCGAACTCCGACGTCTCGATCCCCGCGAGGATGCCGGCGAGGCTGAGCCCGATGAACAGGAAGACCGCGTTCTCGAGCAGGAACCGCACCGTGCGCCAGTTGATCGACTCGGCGATGCGCGCCTCGGCCGACTGCACGAGCGGCGACCGCTGCCCGAGGAACAGGCCGGCGACCACCACCGCCAGCACGCCAGACCCGCCGAACAACTGGGTGGGGATGAACGCGACGTACGGGATCACGAGCGACAGGCTCGTGTCGAGCACGGCGGAGCGCAGCCTCTTGCGGATCGCCGAGAGCACGTAGCCGACGACGAGTCCGACGCCGACCCCGCCGACGAGGGCGACCGCGAACTCTCCCACGACCTCGGTCGGATGCAGCACGCTGACGATGGCGGCGATCGACGCGTTCAACGCCACGAGCGCCGTAGCGTCGTTGAGCAGGCTCTCGCTCTCGAGCACGGTGACCACCCGGCGCGGCAGCTTCAGCCGGCCGGCGATCGCGGTAACGGCGACAGCGTCGGTCGGGGCGACGACGGCGCCGAACGCGAAGGCGGCTGCGAGCCCCACCGTGGGAACGAGCCACCACAGCGAGAAGCCCACCGCCACAACGGTGAACGCGACGAGGCCGACCGAGAGCACGAAGATGCTGTCGCGCCTGGCGATGATGTCGGCGAGCGGGGTGCGGATGGCGGCGGCGAACAGCAGCGGCGGCAGGATGCCGTAGAGCACGAGGTCGGGTTCCACCACGACCTCGGGGATGCCGGGCACGAACGACGCGACCGCGCCGACGGCGACGAGCGCGACCGGCGCCGACCAGCCGACGCGACCCGACAGGCCGGTCACCGTCACCGTGACGAGAACGAAGGAGACGATCCAGATGATGGCGGTGACGATATCGATGAGCGCGATCCCTTCGAGCCGGGTCAGGTGCGGTATCCGCCATCATGCCACCGCCGCGCACCGGGCGCGGCTCGTCGGGCGCTTAGGCCGTGCGGGCACAGCGCGCAATGCCTTCGTCACGAAAGACCGAAGTTCTATCGTGGTCTCGTCCCGCCGATGTCGACGCAAAGGAACGTGATGACGACCGCACCTCCGAAAACCAGTATCAAGGTCATCGCGTTGGCGGTGGCGGGCGCCGTGGGCGGCTTCCTCTTCGGCTTCGACTCCTCGGTGGTCAACGGCGCCGTCGACGCGGTGCAGGGCCAGTTCGACCTCTCAGCGTCGCTCACCGGTTTCGCCGTCGCCAGCGCTCTGCTCGGCTGTGCGGTCGGAGCCTATGTGGCGGGCCGCATCGCCGACCGGTGGGGCCGCATCCCCACCATGCTCATCGGCGCGGTCCTGTTCTTCGTGAGTGCGCTCGGCTGCGGCTTCGCCTTCGGCGTCTGGGATCTGGTCTTCTGGCGACTGGTCGGAGGCCTCGGCATCGGCATCGCCTCGGTGATCGCCCCGGCCTACATCGCCGAGATCTCGCCCAAGCACATGCGCGGCCGGCTGGCATCGCTGCAACAGCTCGCCATCACCATCGGTATCTTCGCCGCGCTGCTCTCCGACGCCCTGTTCGCCAACGGCGCGGGCGGCGCGGGCGAGGAGTTCTGGTTCGGGCTCGAGGCGTGGCGGTGGATGTTCCTCGCCGGGGCCGTGCCTGCGGTGGTCTACGGCCTCATCTCCTGGCGGCTGCCCGAGTCCCCGCGCTTCCTCGTGCTCAAGGAACGTGACGACGAGGTGCGCACCATCTTCGCGCGGCTGTGGCCCGACGACGACGTGGAGCGCGCGATCCGCGAGATGCGCGACGCCATCGAGACCGACAAGCTCGGCTCGCAGAAGGGCGCCCTGAGCGGCAACCGCTTCGGCCTGAAGCCGATCGTCTGGATCGGGATCATCCTGTCGGTCCTCCAGCAGTTCGTCGGCATCAACGTGATCTTCTACTACTCGACCACCCTCTGGAAGTCGGTCGGCTTCGAGGAGAGCGACTCGTTCACGATCTCGGTGTTCACCTCGGTCACCAACATCGCGGTGACCTTCGTCGCTATCGCACTGGTCGATCGTGTGGGCAGACGGCCCATCCTGCTCTTCGGCTCGACCGGCATGGCGCTGTCGCTCGCCACCATGTCGCTGGCGTTCAGCCAGGCGAACATCGTCGACGGCGAGCCGAGCCTGCCCGGCGCGTGGGGGCCGATCGCGCTCGTCGCCGCGAACGTCTTCGTCGTCAGCTTCGGTGCATCCTGGGGACCCGTGGTCTGGGTGCTGCTCGGCGAGATCTTCCCGACCAGGATCCGCGCCCGCGCGCTCGGCATCGCGGCGGCCGCACAGTGGATCGCGAACTTCCTCGTCACCGTCACGTTCCCTCCGCTGGCGTCCTTCTCGCTGGTCTTCACCTACGGCATGTACGCGACCTTCGCGGCGCTCTCCTTCCTCTTCGTCATGCGCTTCGTGCCCGAGACCAACGGCATGTCGCTCGAGGAGGCCAACACCCTACTGCCCCCCAAGGGCAGTGCCAAGAAGGCGGCCAGGTAGCGAGCCGGTCAGCACGGCGCACTACAGTCGGCAGCATGACCGAACGCATCGAAACGCTCATCATCCTCGGCGCAGGCGGAGACCTCACGTCACGTCTGCTGCTCCCCGGCCTCGCCTCGCTGCTCGCCTCCACCCGCGGTGAGAGCGTGCACCTCATCGGCGTCGACAGGGGAGAGATGACGGATGCCGCGTGGACGTCGAGGGTGACGGACGCGTTCGAGGCGCAGAAGTCTGCGCTCGGCACATCCGTCGCCGAGGCATCCGTCTATCTCCAGGGAGACGCGACGAACGCCGACGACCTGCAGCGCGCGTTCGCCGCCGCCACCGGACGCGTCGCCCTCTACTTCGCCCTGCCGCCCGCGGTGACGATCCTCGTCGTCAAGGCGCTCGCGAAGCTCGACCTTCCGAAGGGCATCGTCTTCGCCCTCGAGAAGCCGTTCGGCACCGACCTCGCCACCGCGAAGGCGCTCAACCGTCGGGTCGAGAAGCTCGTGCCGGAGGAGCAGGTGTTCCGCGTCGACCACTTCCTCGGAAAGTCGACCGTGCTCAACCTGCTCGGTCTGCGCTTCGCCAACCGCATCATCGAGCCGCTGTTCTCGGCGTCGAACGTGGAGAAGGTGGAGATCGTCTTCGACGAGCAGCTCGCCCTCGAGGGACGCGCCGGCTACTACGACAAGGCCGGGGCGCTGGTCGACATGATCCAGAGCCACCTGCTGCTCGTGCTCGCCCTCACCGCGATGGAGCCGCCTGCGAGCGTCGACGCCGACGACCTGCGCGGCGGCATGGCGCAGCTGTTGCGCGCGACCCGCTCGTGGGAGAAGGACGGCACCTCCAGCCACCGCGGCCGGTACACGGCGGGAACGATCGCCGGCCGGGAGCTGCCCGCGTACACGGACGAGCAGGGCGTCGACCCGGAGCTGGGCACCGAGACGCTCGCCGAGGTCGTACTCGCCGTAGACAACTGGCGGTGGGCGGGTGTTCCGTTCGTGCTGCGCTCCGGCAAGGCGATCGGCGCGGCGCGGCAGGAGATCGTGGTGACACTGCGTGACGTGCCGCACCTGCCGGTGGGACTGCACGGGCCGAAGGGGCCTGTGCAGCTGCGCATCTCGATGAAGCCGGCCACCCTCGAGCTCGACCTCATGGTCAACGGCGAAGACGACCCGTTCGAGCTGGAGCGCGTCGTTCTCGCCGCCGATCTCGGCGCGGGGGAGCTCAGCGCCTACGGCGAGGTGCTCGCGGGCCTGCTCGACGGCGACCCGACGCTCTCGGTGCGCGGCGACGTCGCCGAGGAGTGCTGGCGCATCCTCGCCCCGTTCGTGGCCGCCTGGAAGCGGGGCGACGTGCCGCTCGACGGATACGCGGCCGGCTCGACCGGGCCGACGTCGTGGAGCTGACGCGGGGGTAGAGTCGTACGCGTCGTTCCAGCGTGGTGATGAACAATCACCACACGAAAGAAGCGAACGATGTCCAGCACCACAGCACGGCCCGGCACCAATCTGAAGGTCATCGCACTCGCGGTGGCCGGCGCGGTGGGCGGTTTCCTCTTCGGATTCGACTCCTCCGTCGTCAACGGCGCCGTCGACCCGATCCAGACGCAGTTCGGGCTCTCCGAGTCGCTCACGGGCTTCGCCGTGGCGAGCGCGCTGATCGGGTGTGCCGTCGGCGCCTACGTCGCGGGGCGCCTCGCCGACTGGAAGGGCCGCATCCCGGCCATGCTCGTCGGAGCGATCCTGTTCTTCGTGAGCGCCGTCGGAACGGGGCTCGCGTTCAACGTGTGGGACCTCATCGCGTGGCGCCTCGTCGGCGGCCTCGGCATCGGCATCGCCTCCGTCATCGCGCCCGCCTACATCGCCGAGATCTCGCCGAAGAACCTGCGCGGACGCCTCGGCTCGCTGCAGCAGCTCGCCATCACCATCGGCATCTTCGCCGCCCTGCTCTCCGACACGCTGTTCGCGGGCTGGGCCGGGGGAGCGGGCCAGGAGCTGTGGCTCGGCCTCGAGGCGTGGCGTTGGATGTTCCTCGCCGGCATCCTGCCCGCCGTCGTCTACGGCCTCATCGCCCTGAAGCTGCCCGAGTCGCCACGCTTCCTCGTGCTCAAGGGCCGCGACGACGAGGTGCGCGGCATCTTCGCGAGGCTCTGGCCGAACGACGACGTCGAGCGCGCCATCCGCGACATGCGCTCGGGAATCGAGAACGACGCTCACGGATCGAAGAAGGGCGCGTTGCGGGGCGACCGCTTCGGCCTGAAGCCGATCGTCTGGGTCGGAATCATCCTGTCGGTGTTCCAGCAGTTCGTCGGCATCAACGTGATCTTCTACTACTCGACCACCCTCTGGAAGTCGGTCGGCTTCGAGGAGAGCGACTCGCTCACCATCTCCGTCGCGACCGCCGTCACCAACATCGCCGTCACCTTCGTCGCGATCGCCCTCGTCGACCGTGTCGGACGCCGCCCCATCCTGCTGTTCGGCTCGGTCGGCATGACCGCGGCTCTCGCCACCATGGCGATCTCGTTCAGCCAGTCGGTGCAGGTCGACGGCGAGCCGAGCCTGCCCGGGGCGTGGGGGCCGATCGCGCTCGTCGCCGCGAACGTCTTCGTCGTCAGCTTCGGTGCATCCTGGGGACCCGTGGTCTGGGTGCTGCTCGGCGAGATCTTCCCGAGCCGCATCCGCGCACGGGCACTCGGTGTCGCCGCGGCGGCGCAGTGGATCGCGAACTTCGCGATCACCGTGTCGTTCCCACCGCTCGCGTCGGTGTCGCTGGTGCTGACCTACGGCCTGTACGCGCTGTTCGCCGGACTGTCGTTCGCGTTCGTGTTCAAGGTCGTGCCCGAGACGAACGGGCTCTCGCTCGAGGAGGCCGAGACGCTGTTCACCAAGAAGCCGAAGGCCGCCGCCGCGAGGTAGGCGCCGGCAGCACAGCCCGCAGCGGCTTGGGCGTCCTAGTGCGCGGCGGCGGCGATCCCGAGGAACGCCCGTTCGATCTGCGCCGCGTGCCGCGCGGGAGTCGCCTCGTGCGAGAACGCGCGTGCGGCGGCAGAGGCGGTGTCGAGCATCCCGCGGTCCCGGGCGATGCACACGATGATCCGCGCCAGGGCTTCGGCCGTCGGCTGCCCGGTGGTGATCGCCGCATCGCCGAACTCGATCGCCAGGGCGGGATCGGAGACGATCACCGGGGCGCCCGAGGCGAAGGCCTCGATGGCGACCATCGGCTGGTTGTCGAAGCCGACGGAGGTGATCAGGCAGGCGTGAGCGTCATCCATGAGCGCCCGCACCGCCGACGGCGCCAGCCGCCCGTGGAACACGATCGACGACGCGTACGGCCGACGGGGCGGCGACCCGCCCGCCACCGCCAACTGCACGGCGCCCTCGCCGAGCGTGCGCTGCACGATGGCCATGGCGTCGAGCGCCACGTCGAGCCGCTTCTCCGGCGCGAAGCGCGCGGCCCAGAGCAGACGGAGCGGTCTGCCCGTGCGAGCGCCCGTCGCCCGCTCCGTGCTGGTGTTGGAGAGCACCAGCACCGAGTCCAGCCCGGCCGCACGCAGCGCGACGGCCTGATGGTGCGACGGCGAGACGACCAGGTCGGCGGCCCGGGCGGCGGCGAGCGTCATTCCGCGCAGCGCGCTGTCGAGCCGGCGGGGCGCGAGGCGCACGCGGGCCGACGCGTGCCCCGTGAGCGCGGCGTGTGCCGCCGTGATCAGGGGTGCCGCCAGCCATGCGGCCCGCGGGCCTTGCCAGAAGAAGGTGTGCACCGTGTGCATCGTGGGTACGCGCTGTTCCGTAGCCGCCTGCAGCGCCGCTGCGCTGAGGCCGAACTCGGAGTGCACCAGCACGAGGTCTGTGCGCTGCTGGCGCAGGAGGAACGCAACCGCTGCCCGGAGGCGCCGCGAGTTGCGCACGAGGGGGAGGTCGGCGCCGGGGATGACGAGGCGGAATGGCGCGTCCCAGGTCTGGATCCCCGCGCCACGGAGCGCGGCGTGGGTGGAGGCGTCCGGGGCCGCGACCGTCACCGTGTGACCCGCCGCGGCCAAGGCGAGGGCCTGCTGTGTGAAGGCGGTCTGTGCGCCGCCGAGGTAGCCGAGTTTGTAGTCGATGACGAGCAATAGTCTCATGTTCCCAGACCATCACCGGGGCGCGAGCGTCCTGTAGTACTCCGGGCACGTGGCTGCTCATCCGCTCGGATGACTTCCGCTCAGGGCAGCCGCCGCCGGCTCCGGGGGTTAACCCTGATGACGTGCGCCGTCGCGTCGGCCAGACTGGAGCCATGAGCACACTCGTACGTCCCCAGTCCGGCGCGATGATCGCGGGCGTCTGCGCCGCCATCGCCAATCGATTCGGCTGGTCGGTGACGCTCGTGCGAGTGCTCACCGTCGCATCCGTTCTCATCCCAGGCCCCCAGGTCATCATCTACCTGGCGCTCTGGATCTTCATCCCCAAGGAGAAGTGACGAGCTAGGGGGCGGCGACCGTCTCCGCCTCGACCGCGGGGATGCTCGTCGCCAACACGGCGTCGAGGGCGGCGATCGCCTCCTCCTCGCTCGAGGCGAGCGCGAGGGTCAGCTCGGAGACGACGATCTGGCGGCTCTTGATGAGCATCCGCTTCTCGCCGGCCGAGAGCACGGCGCGCTGGTCGCGGCGCCACAGGTCGCGTACGACCTCGCTCACGCGGTACACGTCGCCGCTGCCCATCTTCTCGGTGTTGGCCTTGAACCGGCGCGACCAGTTGCTGACCTCTTCCTCGGCCTCGCTGCGCAGCACCACGTAGACGGCCTCGACACCCGCGTCGTCGATGACGTCGCGCACGCCGACGAGCTCGGCGTTGTCGATGGGGAGCTCGATCGAGAGGTCGCTGCCGTGCACGGTGAGGGTGATGTACTTCTTCTCCTCGCCCTTGATCGTGCGGGTCGTGACGGCGGTGATGGTGGCCGCTCCGTGATGGGGGTAGACGACGGTTTCGCCGATTTCGAAGATCATGTGCGCTGGCCTCTGTTCTGTTGCGTCTGCAGTGACGCTATCGCGTTTCGGCGCGCGGCAGGTGCCCGCACGTTCAGCGCGCGAGTACGCCGGCCAGCGCGTCGGTGATCTCGTCGCGTGCCGTGTCGCTCGAGATGGTGGCCGTGCGGTCGCCGGGCTGCGCGCCGTAGTCGCCGAACCCCGCGTGATTGAGGCCCTCGATCTCGACCAGTTCGGCGTCCGTCGGAAGCAGGAGACGGGCGTCGGCGATCTTCTCCGGCGTGCTCAGGCCGTCGCGGCTGCCGGCGATGCTCAGCACCTCGAGCCCAGACTCCGTCAGGTCGTTCGCGCAGTAGCTGCCGAACAGGATCACGCCGGTCACGTCGGGGGAGTCGGCCAGCATGCAGGCGCGCACCCCGCCGAGCGAGTGCCCGCCCACGAACCAGCTGTCGACGCCGGGCGCGTCGGCGGTGAAGGTGTCGAGCGGACGCTGGTCGAAGAACGCCAGGTTGAGCGTCGGCTTGGTGATCACGATCGTGGCGCCGGTGCTCTCCACGATGCCTGACAGCTTGAACATGTAGGCGTACGGGTCGACCTTGGCGCCGGGGATGAAGACGAGGCCGACGCCGGATGCGACCCCCGTCGGCTCGATCACGACCGAATGCTCGGTGCTGGTCACGGCGACCCTGTCGTTCGTCCAGACCTCGATCGCGCGGTCGCGGTCGCCCTGCATCACCATGTTCGCCCACACCAGGAACCCCACGACGAGGAGCACCAGCACGACGAGAACGGCGACTGCGCCGATGCGGAGACGGCGCAGAACGATCATGCCGCAAGCCTACGCACGGCTCACCAGCCGGCGGTGCCGGGCTCGCCTTTGAACGGTCCGACGACGCGGTCGGTGATCCAGCCACCGTAGAACCCGCCGGCCTGCGGGCGCACACGTTCGCCGTCGACCTCGCAGTAGTCCATGGCAGCGGGGTAGATGGCGACCAGGTCGACGAGCGCCTCGAACCCCGCGCTCGGCTGCGGGTAGAACCAGCCGGCGCCGGCGGCAACCGCGTCGCCGCCGCGCACGTCGAGGTAGCCGGCCACCCCCTTGAACTCGCAGAAGCTCGAACCGGCGGCTGGTTCGAGCGCGCCCGCCGCGAACGCGGCCCGCGGAACGTAGTAGACGGGCGGATGGCTCGTCTCCAGCACGCGCACGGCGTCGGTCGTCTCGGCGATCACGGTGCCGCCGAGTGCGATGATGACGCGTTCCGCCGTGGGCTCCAGGCGGGGTGGGCGCGGGTAGTCCCAGACGGATTCCTGGCCGGGAGCGGGCTCGACGGGCTTCATTCTGTTTCGCATCGTGCCAGTGTGCATCGCGCGGCTGGACGCCACCTCATCAGTCCCGTTCTCCGCCCTGACTGGCCAGTTGTGGCTAGGAGAGCTGCAGGCCGCCCGCCACACGTGGCCACTCAGCTGCATCCGGCGCTCATCCGCGCCCATGCGCCTCCGCTCCAGCACGACACCTCGGCCGCGCCCGCGTCCCGAAGTGCAATTGTCGCCCGAATGCGCGCGGTTTCCGGCGCTCAAGTGCACTCTCGACGTGACGGAGGCCGTTTGTTCTCCGCGCTCCTGGCCGTGTGCGCCAAGCGGCTGGACACCGCCTCTTGACTCCTCTCATGTGGACACTGTAAACATAATGCAACCGAAGGAGAAGACAATGGAGTTTCTGTTCTTTATCGCCGACGCGGACGACACCGACGTGGGTCCGGAATTCGAGGCGGACGCCCGGTCGTGGGTCGCGGAGACCGACGGCAGCGGCGCACGGATCCACGGAAACCGACTCCGTCCGGCGGCCGACGCAACGGTCGTGAAGGTGCGCGGCGGCGAGGTCGTCACGTCGCCCGGGGCGGTGGCGACGGGCGTCGACTGGATCGCGGGGTTCGACGTGATCGAGGCGGCCGACCTCGAAGCGGCGATCGAGATCGCGCGCAGGCACCCGATGGCCAGAGCGGGTCAGATCGAGATCCGACCCGTCTGGCCCTTCGAGTAGAACGACGATCGAATGGCCGGCCGCTGGGGACGGCCGGCCATTCGCGCTGCGGGCCCCCGGCTAGCTCGGCTGCATCGCCGAGTAGTCGGGCAGCTCCTGCAACGCCCAGCCGTTGCCGTCGGGGTCGGTGAAGAACACGAACCGGCCCCAGGCGAAATCCTGCACGCCGCGCGCTTCGACGCCGGCGTCCTGCAGCTGCTGCAGGGCGGCGTCCGCGCTCTCGACGACGCACTGGATGCCCTCGAGCGAGCCGGGCTCCATACTCCCGCCCATGTTCTTGTCGAGCACGATCGAGCACGCGGAACCGGGCGGGGTCAGCTGCACGAACCGCAGATTCTCGTCGACCTGAGTGTCGTGGTCGGCATTGAAGCCGAGCTTGACGTAGAAGTCTTTCGACCTGTCGATGTCGGAGACGGGCACGGAGAGCAGTTCTATCTTCCAGTCCATTGTGTTGCCTTCCTCTTCTCTAGTTGCTGCGCTTCATTGCACGGATGCCGACGGCGAGGCCGACGACGGCGAGGATCGCGGCGGCGGCGAAACCCCAGAGCACGCTCGGCGAGCCGAAGTCGCCCGCGAAGAGGGCGCGTTCGGCGTCGACGACGTACCGCACGGGGTTGAGTGCCGCAGCGACCCTCATCCACTCCGGACCATTGTCGAGCGGCAGCAGCAGGCCCGACAAGATCATGAGCGGAAAGATCGTGGCCTGCTGCACGCCCCAGAAGAGCCAGTCGCGGTTGCGGCTGGCGAGCGCCAGCGTGTAGCTGAGCGCACCGAAACCGAGGCCGAACAGCGACAGCAGCACGAGTCCGACGAGCATGCCGGCCAGGTTCACAGTGAACCCGAACGGGATCGTGACGAGAGCGATCACGGCCGCCTGAACGATGATCGGCACCATCTCCTTGAGCGCGCGCCCGATCAGCAGAGACGACCGCGAGAGAGGCGCGACGAGGGTGCGCTCGTGCGAGCCGGTCTGCATCTCGAAGAGCAGGTTCGAGCCCGTCACCCCGACCCCGAACAGGGCGATCATCACGAGCACGCCGGGCACGAACCACTGCAGGGTCTCTCCGGCGGGCTGGTCGGAGCCGCCCACGAGCAACGGGCCGAACAGGCCGAGAAACACGATCGGCTGCAGCAGGCTGAAGATGAGCGAGAACGGGTCACGCACGACCGGCCGCAGTTCGCGGACGGCGACGTTCCAGGTGTCGCGGGCGGGTGATGTCGTGGTGCTCATGCGCTGACCTTCTCTGCTTCTCGTTCTGACGGTGCGGTGGTGGCGTCCTCGCGCAGACTGCGCCCGGTGAGCGACAGGAACACGTCGTCGAGGGTGGGTTGACGCAGCGCGGCGGTGGCGAGGGCGTCGAGCGCCCGCACGACGAGCGGCAGCACACGGTCGCCGTCGGGCACCGTGACGGCGAGGCGGGTGGGGGAGACGACGGATGGCGCGGCCCCGGTGACCCGCTCGAGCGTGGTTCTCGCTGCCGTGGCATCCGTCTCGCTCTGGAAGCCGAGGGTGATGACGTCGCCGGCGAGCGTCGATTTCAACGCGGAGGCCGTGTCGTCGGCGATGACCCTGCCGTGATCCATAACGACGATCCGCTCCGCGAACTGGTCGGCCTCGTCGAGGTAGTGCGTGGTGAGAAAGATCGTGGTGCCGTGCGTGCGCCGCAGGTCGAGGATGTGCTGCCACAGGTTTGCGCGGCTCTGCGGGTCGAGGCCGGTGGACGGCTCGTCGAGAAAGAGGATCTCGGGCGAGTGGATGAGCCCAAGCGCGATGTCGAGCCGCCGCTTCTGGCCGCCGCTGAGTGCGGTCACGGAGCGCTTGGCGAGCGGGGCGAGGTCGAGCGACTCGAGCAGCTCGTCGGCCCTGGCCGCCGCGTGGGCTCGGTTCATGCCGTAGAACGCGCCCTGGCTGACAAGCTCGTCGCGCACTCGTTGGGCGTGGCCCGCGCTGTTGCCCTGGCCGATGTAGCCGATGCGCCGCCGCACCTCCGCCGGGTCGGCGAGCACGTCGAACCCGGCGACCCGCGCGGTTCCGGAGGTCGGCGGCAGGAGGGTGGTGAGCATTCTGAGGCTCGTCGATTTTCCGGCTCCGTTCGGGCCGAGGAAGGCGACGAGCTCGCCGCCCTCGACGTCGAGGTCGAGGTCGGTGACCGCGTCGACGCGTTCGCGTTTCACGGTGAACTGCTTGGTGAGCCCGCGGGCCCTGATCATGGTCGATGTCGTCATGCGGCAAACGTACGACCCAATCAGGTCGCTTTCTGTCCTGATAGTTTGCGAACATGGAGCATGGCCGAAACGACCTCGCGCGTGCTCTCGCTGCTCGCCCTGCTGCAGACCCATCGGCAGTGGAGCGGTCCCGAGCTCGCCCGACGGCTGGAGGTGACGGAGCGCACGCTACGGCGCGACGTCGACCGCCTGCGGGAGCTCGGCTACAGCGTGGAGGCGACTCGCGGGGCCGCCGGCGGCTACCGGCTGGAGGCGGGATCGCAGCTGCCGCCGCTGCTGCTCACCGACGACGAGGCCGTGACGATGGCCATCGGCCTGCGCCTCGCGGCCGGGCTGGGCCTCGCCGATGGCGAGACGACCACCCTGAGCGCCCTCGCGAAGTTCGAGCAGGTGCTGCCAGCCGCGCTGCGCCAGCGGGTCGCCGCCCTCACCGGGCATCTCCAGCCGGCGACACCGCGCGGCGCCGAGGTCTCGACCGAGCTCCTCGGCCAGCTCGCCCTCGCCTGCCGCGACACCGAGCGCATCCGGTTCCACTACGTGGCGGGCGGCGGCCTCGAGTCGGACCGGGTGGTCGAGCCGCACTCGCTCGTGGCGTCGAACGGGCACTGGTTCTTCGTCGCCTGGGACCGGCAGCGCGACGCCTGGCGTACCTTCCGGGTCGACCGCATGAGCCGGTTCTTCGGCACGCGCGTGCACTTCGAGCAGCGTGACCTGCCGGCCGCCGACGCCGCGGAGTTCGTCGCGGTGGCGGTCGGCTCGATCGCCCCGCGGCTCGAGGCGGCGGTGGTGATGCAGCTGCCGCTCGACACGATGCGCGAGTACTTCGGCGCGTGGGCCGAGGGTGCCGTCGCAGCAGGACCGGGGGAGACCCGCTGGCCGTTCGGCGGCCGCAGCTACGAGGAGATGCTGGGCGCGCTCGCCTGGATCCCCGCCGGCGTCGACTACGCGATCGTAGACAACCCCGGATTCGCGGCATTCGCCTCCGAGGCGGGAGCGCGGATGGCGCGGGCGGGGGTTAGCTGACCCGCTCGGCTACAGCCTCGCCTAGTCGACGAGCTCGGCTACCGCCTCGACGATGGACCGGTCGCCGTTGGTGAGCTCCCAGGCGTGGCCCACGGTTCGCGGGTCGTCGATCGCTGCGATCACGGCGGCGGCCACGTCGGCGCGGGAGACGGAGCCGTCTGGAACGGTGTCGCCGACCGTGAAGCGGCCGGTCGCCGCGTCATCCGTCAGAGACCCGGGGCGCAGGATCGTCCAGTTGAGGCCCGAGGCCTCGACCTCCACATCGGCGTCGTGCTTGGCCTGGTAGTAGACGAACATCGAGTTGTCTTCGTCGACCGGGATCGGGCCGCCGGCGTGGATCGCAGATACCATCACGAAGCGTCGCACCCCGGCGGCGCGGGTGGCCTCGAGGGTCTTCACGGCACCGTCGAAGTCGACTGATCGGGTACGCGCGGGGTCGCCTCCGCCCGCGCCGGCCGAGAACACCACGGCGTCGGCGCCGACCAGCACCGCGGCGAGCTGCTCGACCGTCGCGGTCTCCACATCGAGGGCGATGGGGATCGCGCCGAGCTCGGCGAGCTCGTCGAAGCGGTCGGGGTTGCGGAAGATCGCGACGGCGTCGTCACGTCTCGCACGCAGCTGCGTGATGATCTGTCTGGCGACCTTGCCGCTGCCGCCGACGATCGCGACGCGGATGGGCTGGTGCTGTGAACTGGTCATCCCACCAGTCTGCCACCGGCGCGGTAGCCTTGGCAGGTGCGCGTATTGACCGAGAGACTGCTCATGGTTCTCACCATGAGCGTTCTCGTGCTGTCCGTCGCCCAGTCCGAGCCGGCGTCGCTCGTCTTCGCCGGGCTCGCAGCACTCGCGGTCTCCGCGGTTCTCGCCGCGCGCTACGCGGCCGTCGTCATCCGCTCGCACGAGATCGGTGTGGGCGAGCGCGCCCGCGAGCACCGACAGTCGCTCGTGGGTATGCCCGAGCCGCAGCATCCGGACACCGCCGGACGCCCCCGCACCCGAGCCCCCTCGCAGGCCACCGCGGTCGCGTAGTCCTTCGCTGTCGAGCGGATGCGCGGCCACACGGCCCCCATTCACTCCCAACGCGAGGACACCTTCACCGTGGACATCTATACCTTCGGACCCATCGCCGCCGTACTCGACGCCGCCTACGGCGTCGTTGCCGGCCTGCAGCACACTCTCGACCCGATCGCCGGCGGCGCGAGTGCCGCCTTGGCGATCGTCATCATCACTCTCGCCCTGCGCCTGCTGCTCATCCCCGTCGGCGCCTCGCAGGTGCGCGCCGAATTCACCCGGCGTCGTCTCGCGCCGCGCCTGCAGGAACTGCAGAAGAAATACAAGAAGAACCCGGAGCTGCTGCAGAAGAAGATGCTCGAGCTCTACACGAGTGAGAAGGCGAGCCCGATCGCGGGCGTGCTGCCCGCACTCGCACAGGCGCCCGTGCTCTCGATCGTCTACGGGCTGTTCATCCTGCCGACGATCAACGGGCACGACAACGGGCTCCTCGCCGAGAACCTCTTCGGCGCGCCGCTGGCCAGCTCGTTCACGCACCTCCTCACGACCGGGGCGATCGGGCCGGAGCTTCTCGTCTACGCCGCCCTGCTGGTGGTCATCGCTGCCGTGGCGTTCACGTCGCGCCGCGTGGCGCTCGCCTTCAACCGACCGGCGGATGACGCGGCTCCGGCCATGGCGCGGGTGAACTCCGTGCTGAGCTGGCTGCCGTTCATCACCGTGCTCTTCGCCGCGCTCGTGCCACTGGCCGCGACCGTGTACCTCACTGTGACCACCACGTGGACGCTGGTCGAGCGCGCCCTCCTGCGCCGCCACTACGCGCCGGCCGCGTAGCGGCTCGGCTCGCGCCGTCCGGCTCGCGAAGAGTTGCGTCCTCGGGGGTGGACTAATCACCCCCGACCCGGCAATGTGGACAGTGACCACATTGCACTCCACCGAAGGGAACAGTGATGTTCACACCCAGCGGAGCCTTCAGCGGCTTCTCCATCGACGACGCGGCCGCCGCGAAGAAGTTCTACGGCGAGACGCTCGGTCTCGCCGTCACCGAGAACGACATGGGATTCCTCGAGCTCAACCTCGACAGCGGGGCGACGGTGCTCGCCTACGTCAAGCCGGACCACGAGCCAGCATCCTTCACGATCCTCAACTTCGAGGTCGACGACGTCGACTCCGCGGTCGACGACCTGAACTCGCGGGGCGTGAAGACCGACATCTACCCCGGCGTGGGCGACTCCCGCGGAGTGGTGAAGGGCGAGGGGCCTGACATCGCCTGGTTCCGCGACCCGGCGGGCAACGTGCTCTCCGTGCTCTCGACCTCGTAACGGTTCTCAGCGCCGCCGAGCGTCTCATCCTCGTGGGCGATGCTCGTCGGGAGTGGAGTGTCTAGGCTCGTCACGAGGAGGCCGCATGGAGATACTCATCACCGTCGCGCTCGTCAGAGCCGGCATCACCGCGCTGGTCTGGCCCGTGTGGTTCCGGGCCCAGACGCGCGCTCGGCGGCGCAAGGACCCCCGGTACGCGCCGCCGCACCTGATGGGCGTCTTCGACGAGGTGTCCTACCCGTCGGCATACTCGGCGGTGCAGATCATCGACGTGGAGACTCGCGCTCCGGCTCCGGCGCCGCGCCCGGGCGGGCGCCCGAGGCTGTGAGCGGCGCCGCCGGATCGGGCTCGGCGATCAGCTCCGCGGCATCCGTCTTCTCCGACCGCACGAATCCGATGCCGACGAGGATGAGCGCCCCGCCGATGAACTGCGGCAGCGTGAGCTGTTCGCCGAGCAGCAGCCAGGCGTAGAACGTCGCCGCGACGACCTCGAGCAGGCCGGCGAACGATGCGATCCGCGACCCGAGGATCTCGCTCGCGGTGATGCTCGCGGCGTAGGCGATCGCGGTAGAGATCACGCCGACGAGCAGCAGGGGGATCCACCAGGCGACCTCGCTGCCGAACATCGTCACGTCGTCGGCCGAGGTGGTGAACGGCACGATCCCGACAAGGCCGACCAGCCCGAGTGCCGTTCCTCCGATGAGCAGGCCCGCCGCGGCGAGGGCGACGGGCGGCAGCCCCTCGCTGGGCCGTGCGGCGATCACGTAGAAGATCGCGCAGCCGATCATGGCCAGCACCGCGAACCCGAGGCCGATCGGGTCGAAGCTGCCGGCGCCTCCCGGGGAGACGACGAGCACGAGCCCGGCCAGCGCGACGACCGACCCGATGAGGACGACGGCCTTGGGCACATGCCGGGTGATCGCCCAGGCCACGGCGACGAGCAGCAGCGGCGCCATGTACTCGATGAGGATGCCGGTGCCCACCGGGATTCGCTGGATCGCCGCGAAGTACACGAGCTGCGTGCCCGCGACGCCGACGAGCGCCATGCCGAGCACGCGCCACCGCCCGCGCCAGAGCACCGACCAGCGGCCGCGCAGGGTGAAGAGGGCGAACGGCGCGAGCACGATTCCGCCGATGAGCACCCGCACGGTGACCGCCGCCGCGGGGCTCCATCCCGCCTCGAACAGGGGTTTGATGAGCGCGCCCGATGTGCCGAAGGTGGCTGCGGCGATGACCGCGATGACGAGGCCTACGGATGTCGACGGCCGGTTCATAGTGCTCCTGCGGGTGAGGGGTGGATGTCTGGTGAGACCGACGTTAGTGTTGCAGTGAGTAAGGAGTCAACTTGCATTTTGCCCCTGACACAGAAGCCAGTCTGATGTTCGTGGTCGACTTGGCGAACACCGTCGCAGGAGCGACCAGAAGCGGCCGTGACGAGCTCGATTCGCCGCGGGCACTCGGCGACCTCGTGACGTCGAGCGGGTACTCCGGCCGGGTCGACCTCGACGAGGCCGAGCTCGCCGAGGTTCGCGCGATGCGGGAACGACTGAGACGAATCTGGAGCCTCGACCGCGCCGCCGCCGTGGCGGAGGTCAACGACGTACTGGCCAGCGCACGAGCCCTGCCGCAGCTCGTGCGTCACGACGCGCTCGACTGGCACCTGCACGCGACCGACGCGCAGGCGCCGCTCGCCGAGCGCATCGGGGTGGAGGCGGCGCTCGCCTTCGTCGACGTGATCCGCACGAACGAGACCGGACGGCTGCGGCGCTGCGCGGCCGGCGACTGCGACGGGCTGCTGCTCGACCTGTCGCGCAACGCCTCGAAGCGGTTCTGCAGCGTGCGTTGCGGCAACCGCATGAACATGATCGCGTTCCGCGAGCGCGCCCTCGGCGGCGACGGCGGCGAGCCGGGCGCCGGGGACTGGCTCGCAGACCAGGGCTGACGGCTACGGCGAGGGCACGCCGCCGAAGGTGCCGTAGGTGTCGATCGCTCCCTCGGCGCCGACCGCGCGGATGTTGAACTCGAGCACGTAGGCGGAGGCGGTGGCGGCGGTCATTGCCGGGTCGAGGAACCGGGCGGCGATCGCAGCGGCCTCGTCGACCGAGACGCCGTCGACATAGAGCTCGGGGTAGCGCGGTCCCTCGTTCGCCGCTTCCAGCCAGAACTGCCCGCCGGGGTGCGCGCGGGCAGTGTCGGCGATCGCCAGGAGGCCGGCGTTCGTGATCAGTTCGGGCACATCCGCGAGCCTGACCCGGCCGTCGACGGTCGAGAGGTTTCCGCCCTCGGCCCAGAACGGCAGCCTCTCGACGGCATCGAGCGCGGCGCCGAGGTCGGCCGCCTCGGTCACCTGGATCGAGGGCACGCTCATCACCGTCACCGAGGCGACCGAGGGGATCGCCGACACCTCGAGGGCGGCGCGCGCGGCGTCGCCTGCCGAGCCGACCACCTCGGGGTACACGTCGACCCGCAGTCGGTCCGGTGTCGACGAGTCGTCGACGGTCTCGGTGGCGGGAGCGATGGTCACGCGTGCCGCCCAGACCGCGGTGCCCGCGTGCGTCTCCGAGAATTCGCGCGTCGCCTCGGCGACGGCGGCGATGTCGTCCGCGCCGATCAGCGGGTCGACGACCACGTCGAGGTCCATCCCCCAGAGGTCGGCGTCGAGCATGTCGGCGCCCACGTCGTCGGTCTCGTTGTACTGGCCGGCCTCGACGGCCACGACGCCGGGCAGCGCGGCGAGTTCGTACTCCGCCCAGCTCGCGAGGCTGGTGACGCCGTCGGGCGTCGACTGGGCATCGGCGGGCAGGGTGCAGGATGTCACGGCGAGCACCGTGCCGATCGCGACCGCCAGCGCGACACAGGACCTTCGAGATATCGTCACGCCCTCAGGCTAGGCGACTCCATCTCATACCGGCGCCATCACGGCTCCTGCATGATGGCGAACCGGCCTCCGTTCGGGTCGACGGCGTGCGCGATGCGGCCGTACTGGGTCTTCTCCACCTGCTCGAGCATCGTCCCGCCGAGCTCCGTCACGCGCACCGCCGAGTCGTTGGCGTTCTCGACGCCGAAGTAGACGTCCCAGAAGGCCGGCTCGATCTCGGGCAGCTCCGCGGTCGCGTCGTAGATGCCTGCGACGGCGTCGTCTCCCGAGCCGAGCGTCGAGAACCGGAACTCGGGGGTGTCGCCCAGCACCTCGGTCTGCCAGCCGAACACCGTCTCGTAGAACGAGACGGCACGGTCGAAGTCGCGGGTGTGCAGCTCGTGCCAGACGGGCGCGCCCGGGCCGGTCCTCACTTGGAATCCGGAGTGGTTGCCGTTCTGCCATCCGCCGATGCGTGCTCCCGTGGCATCCGTCAGCACGAACCACGTGCCCACCTCGCCGAGATCGCCGCCTGCCACGACCTCGCCACCGTTCGCGCGGGCGGCCTCCTGGGTGGCGGCGGCGTCCGCGACCTCGAGGTAGACGATCCAGGCGTCGTCGCCGGTCGAGTCGTCTGGCCGCGGCATGATCCCCGCCACGGTGTTGCCGTCTCTCGAGAACTCGACGTAGCCGCCATATTCCGGCGGCGACGACTCGGCGTTCCAGCCGAACAGCTCGGTGTAGAAGGCGACGGATGCGTCGATGTCGCGACTCTGCATGTCCATCCAGCGGGGCTGGCCGGTGCGGAAGGTGAGCTCGGCCATGATCAGAGCGCCACCGTGCGGTTCTCGCCGACGTCGGGTGCCGACTTGGTGACCACCGCCTTGGCGATCTCGAAGGCCCGAACGATGCCGGGCTTGTCGCTCGACCAGTACTCGGCGCTGCGGGCGTCGACTCGCAACAGGGCGACCGTCGGGTCTTCCCTGCCGTTCTCGAACCACGCCTCGGCCATGGGGTTCCACAGCTGGTCGATCCGGGTCGGGTTGTGCTCGATCGTGGCGGTGCCCGCGAGCGAGAGGTAGCCCTTGCCGTCTGCGTAGGAGACGTTCACCTCGGGGTTGGCCGCGATGTCGTCGGACTTCGGGCTGGGATCCTGGGTGAAGAACCAGACGGATCCCTCGAACGTGCCATCGAGAACGGCGAGCGGTCGGCTGTGCAGTTCGCCCGTGGTGCTCGTCGTGGTGAGGATGGCCACCTTGGCGGCGTCGATGATCGTGCGGATGGTGTCGAGATCGGTGTCGTCGGACATAGAGAACTCCTTCGGTCGGAGTCCACGCTGGCACCGGGATACGGGGGCTTCAACCCCTCGCGTGTGTCGGCGCGCGGTGCGAGAATGGCGCCCCGGTCACCTCTCGACCGGCCCTACCTCTCGACTGGCACGACGGCGAGCGCGGTGAGCCGGCCGGCATCCGCCACCGCCGTCATCATCGTGGCGACCGGCTGCCGCCGGCGGTCGGTGGGCGAGCCGGGGTTCAGCAGGCGCAGGCCGTTCGGCGTCACCGTGTCCCACGGGATGTGGCTGTGTCCGAAGACGAGCAGGTCGGTGTCGGGGTAGGCCGCGTCGCAGCGCGCCTCGCGGCCCGCGGCGGGGCCGGTCTCGTGCACGACGGCGATGCGGATGCCCTCCACGGCGACGCGGGCGACCTCCGGCAGTCGAGAGCGCAGGTCTGGCCCGTCGTTGTTGCCCCAGACGCCGATGACACTGCTCGCGCGCGCCTCGAGCTCGTCGAGAAGGGAGACGTCGACCCAGTCGCCCGCGTGGATCACCACGTCGGCGTCGTCGACCGCCCGCCACACCCGGTCGGGCAGCGCCCTGGCGCGTTTCGGCACGTGGGTGTCGGCGAGCAGGAGGATGCGCGTCGACATCTAGGCCGTGCGCATGATGTCGGCGGTGAACGCGCGCACCCGCTCGAGCAGGCCCTCGGCGCGGCTCGCCACCATGTCGGCGGGGGACGGGTGCAGCGGCTGGGCGGCGGGCGTGATGCGGATGATGAGCGAGCAGGCGAGGTCGTCGCAGATGTAGGTGCCGATGGTGTTGCCGTTGCGTCCGGCCTCGCCCGCTCGTGGCGCGGAGAACATGGTGACCTGGTGCGAGGGCTGCGGGGTGCGGCAGAGGGCGCACATGGCGGAGATGCCGCGGGTGAGCCCGACCTCGGAGGCGCGCAGGACGATGCCAACGGGAACGTCGCCCGACCAGTGCACCAGGTAGCCGCGGAGCCGGGACTGCGGGTCGCGCCAGCCGAGGTACTCGCGGCTGTCCCACAGGACCTCGTGCAGGCCGGGCAGCGGGATGCGGTCGATCTCGCCGCGGGTGGCGTTGACGAAGCTGGAACGGATGTCGGTCTCGCTGAGCGGCTTCACGATCTCCTCGGGGGCTCGACGGTCGATTCAGCGTACCTCGCCCTCCGGGGGTCGCCGCTAGATGCCGCGCTCGACCATGTCGAGCAGCCGCTGGGTGGCGCCGTCGATGCGGCTTGCCGTCTGCCTTTCTCGGCGCTCGCCGCTTGCCGCTCGGCGCTCGCCGCTCACCGCTCGCCGCTCGGCGCTGGACGCTCACCGCTCGCCGCTGGCCGCTCACCGCTCGCCGCTGGCCGCTCACCGCTCGCCGCTCGCCGCTCACCGCTCACCGCTCGGCGCTCGGCGCTGGGTGGCCAGTTGTGGCGGGAGTCGGGCGGTCCAAAGGTGCAGAAGTGGCCACCCAGGTCGCGGGTGCGGGGGTCGTGGGTACGTCGGTTGTTCGACTCGGCGCTGGGTGGCCAGTTGTGGCGGGAGTCGGGCGGTCCAAAGGTACAGAAATGACCACCCAGCCGCCCAGCCACCCAGCCGCCCAGTCAGCCAGCGAGCGAGCCAGCCCGCGCCAGCCAGCGACAGAGGCCCGCAAGGGACCTCGCCCTCCCGGGGTCGCCGCTAGATGCCGCGCTCGACCATGTCGAGCAGCCGCTGGGTGGCGCCGTCGATCATCTCCTCGGTGAGGCCGCGCAGGGGGCCGTCGATCACGAGCATGCCGAGGCCGTGGACCGCCGACCAGGCGAGCAGCTCGGCGCCCTGGCGGCGCTCGGGAGGGAGCACGCCGGTGCTCTCGAGCTCGTCGAGGCTGGCGCTCAGCACCTGCAGGGGCGTGAGCCCTGCCACGCCGGCCTTGCTCGCGTCGCCGGAACGGGCGAGGTCGTCGGGAACCGAGAACGCGGTGCGGAACAGCCCGGGCTCCTCCCGAGCGAACCGCAGGTATCCGAGGCCCACTGCCCGCAACCGACGCCGGGCGTCGGCGGCGGGGTCTTCGGTCGAGGCCACCGCCTCCACCTCCCGCACCATGGAGTCGGCGGCGAGGCCGAGGGCCGCATCCGACACCGCGGTGAGCAGTGCGTTGCGGTCGGAGAAGTGTCGGTACGCGGCGTTGGGGGATACCCCGACCTGTCTGGTCGACTCGCGCAGCACCACGGCTGCCGGCCCCCCTGCCCTGGCCAGCTCCAGTCCGGCGGCGAGCAACGCCTGCCGTAGATCTCCGTGACGGTAGGTGTCGCGGAGGGGGGTGGCGTTGCTGGTAGTCAAGCGGGCTCCTGGCGCGTGGTGCGATCTGATCTTGTTCACAGTGTACACATCACCGAGACCGCACCAGCGCGGAACGATACTCGCCGAGCGCGAGCCGCACCACCCCCGAGCCCCAAAAATGAGACAACGTATTTTTTGAGCGTATGCTCACGCCAAGCGGTGCACGGTTGTGCGTGCCTGCGTGTAGTACGGAGTGTGGAAAGCGGGGGCATCGTGGGAACGCTGGTTTACGGCAACGCCAATCTGGAAATCGAGTTCGACGATCGGGTGCTCGCGCACCTGCAGGCGGTGATCGTCGCAAAGCTGCGACGGGACGAGGGGTTCCTCTTCTCCTGGAAGGACGCGCCCGGTGTCGGAGACGGCAGGAGCTGCATCTGGATGCACCGCTCGATCCCGCTCTACTTCAACTATCCGAGCGCCCAGCCGCCCGCCGTGAACCGTCTCTGGCTGGAGGCCCTCACGATCAGCGCGAACAGCCCGGGCGGGCTGCGCATCGTCGAGGAGCCGGAGGGCTGAGCGAACCGCCCGTCTACTCGTAGTCGTCGTGGCCGGCGAAGTAGTCGACGAACTGCTGCTGCGTCGTGGCCCGATGGGCGGCGACCTTGCGTGCTCGATTGCGCAGGTCCGCCACGAGCACGTCGTCGACGGGCCCTGTCAGCTCCGACTCCTCGGTCACACTGGCGAACTGGCTCGCCGGGCTGACGAGCAGCGTCGCCGTACCGGTGGTGCCGGAGCCCAGCACCACGGGGATCTCGATGATGTCGGCCCTGCCGTCCTTGGCGAGAGCCTCGGCGAACTCGAGCACGGCCTGGGCGATCGAGTCGCCGGTGAGAACCGAACCACTGGGGTAGAAGACACGGCGCATGGTCACAACCTCCGGCGTCTGGGGGCGAACACGTCGCGCACATCCGCCTATCGTGCGTTAAGAGTAGGTCGCGCCCGGCGCGCCGATGCGGGGGTTGACCCGCACCGAGGCGTGCTCGAAAATCGTGCGCCCGGTCACACCCCGTCGCCGACATGAGGTTGAATGTCGCAGTGACCTCCGACCTCATCTCCGCGCTCCGCGACGACCTTTTCACCGCCGACTACACGGCTGAGACGGTCGACGCGTTGTGGGGCGCGGACGCCGCGGCCGCACTGCGCCGCGGTCAGCGCGAACCCGCGCGCCGGGCCGTCGACGGCGCGAACGGTGTGGCCGTCGTGGCCGGAGCGTTCGTGCTGGGCCTCCCCGTCGACGCCGCACGGCTCGGAGAGGCACTGCCACGGCTGGGGCTCGACGGCGCGGTCTCGCTCGGACTCGTCTCCGTCGACGGCGGCACGGCGACACCGCTGCTCGACCTGCGCCCACACGCCTTCATCGACTCGCTCGGACCGGGCAGCTGGTGGATCGCCTCCGACCTGGGCGAGGCGGCCCTGCGCACGGCGATCCCCGAGAACCACGTGCTCGGCGTCGGGGGAGCGTCGACGACCCTCGCCGGTCTCATGATCGGCACGAGGGTCGGCAGCGTGCTCGACCTCGGCACCGGCTGCGGCATCCAGGCGCTGCACGCCGCCCGCCACGCGAAACGCGTCGTGGCCACCGACATCTCGCAGCGTGCCCTCGAACTCGCCGCGTTCAACGCCGAGCTGAACGGCGTCACGAGCATCGAGTTCCGGCTCGGCAGCCTGTTCGAGCCCGTCGACGCCGAGACATTCGACCAGATCGTCTCCAACCCGCCCTTCGTGATCACCCCGCGCGGCGACGGTGTGCCGTCATACGAGTACCGCGACGGCGGCCTCGTGGGTGATGCCCTGGTCGCATCCGTCATCGCGGGAGCCGCCGACCGCCTCGCTCCAGGCGGCGTCGCCCAGCTGCTCGGAAACTGGGAATACCGCGACGGCGTCGACGCGTTCGACCGCGTCGGGGTCTGGCTCGACGGCACGGGACTCGATGCGTGGATCGTCGAGCGCGAGGTCCAGGACGCGGCGCTCTACGCCGAGACGTGGATCCGCGACGGCGGCACCCTGCCGCGCACCGACGAGTACGACCGGCTCTACGCCGCCTGGCTCGACGACTTCGCCGCACGCGGCGTCACCGCCATCGGCTTCGGCTACATCACTCTGCGCCGGCCGCTCGACGGCGCCCCCACGCTCCGCAGGCTCGAACGCCTGCCCGGAGCGCTGGGGCACAACGCGACCGGACTCGGCGGCCACATCGCCGCGACGCTCGCCGCGCACGACACGCTGACACGACTGACGGATGCGGCCCTGGTCGCCTCGACCTTCGTCGCGGCCGGCGACGTGACCGAGGAGCGCCACTACTGGCCGGGCGACGAGCACCCCACCGTGATGGACCTGCGCCAGGGCGGCGGCTTCGGCCGCACCTTCCCGCTCGGCACCGCCCTCGCCGCGGTCGTCGGCGCCTGCGACGGGGAGCTGCCGCTCGGCGCGATCTGCTCCGCCGTCGCCCACCTGCTCGAGGTCGACGAAGACGAGCTCCTCGCCGAAGTCGTGCCCGGCGTGCGCGAGCTCGTCACCACGGGCTTCCTCGTGGTCGCGTAGCGGGCTGGTCAGAGCCCGGTCAGCGCGTGGGCGCGTCGACGAAGTCGTCGAGCTCCGGATGCTTCGTCAGCCACTTCTCGACCATGGGGCATTCGCCCACGATGCGCTTGCCCGCGGCGCGCGCGTCGGAGACCGCCGCTTCGACGAGCCGGGTGGCGTAGCCGCGCCCGCCGAACTCCGGCTCGACGACGGTGTGTGTGAATACGCGCTGGTCGTCGACGTCGCGGTACTGGGCATAGCCGATCACCTCGTCGTCGAGAGTGAGGGTGAAGCGGGATTCCTCGGGCACGTGGGCGATCTGCGGTGTCTCCATACAACCATCCTGCCTCGCGTCGGGCGATCGCGCAGGGGTGTTCACACCCCGCACCCACTGTTCTCCCACGTTGCGCCCGGTCGAGCCTGAGAGGATCTACGGGTGTTCCGACGCCATCCCCTCCTCAGCCTGCTGACGGTGGCGTATCTCGGAGGACTCGTCTGGATTACCCTCACCCCCTCGTCGGACGACTTCCGGGCCGACTCGGTGGTCTACGTGCTGCTCGACATCTTCCAGTCGAACGCGAGCACCGCCTGGCTGAACTACAACATCGTGGAGTTCGCCGCCAACGTGATCCTGTTCGTGCCCATGGGCGTCTTCGTCGTCCTGCTCTTCGGGCGCCGCCTGTGGTGGGCGGGAATCGGAGCGGGAGTGCTCGCCGCCTGCTGGATCGAGCTCGCCCAGGGCATCTGGTTCGCCTACCGCGTCACCGACATGCGCGACATCGCCTCGAACACGCTCGGGACGGTGCTGGGCGTGATGCTCGCCCTGCTCATCACCTGGCCCGCGGCGAATCGGCATCGCGCACTGGTCGCCGCGCGCGCGGCCCGTCAGGCGAGCGCCTAGCCCGACGTGGGCGAAGATGGAGTCATGACAACTCCGATTCAGGACCACGATTTCGGCATCGGCGCTCAGGTGTACGTCGAGGGGCTGTCGTCCGACGACCCTGCGCCCTGGCCCGACGAGCCGAGCGGCGTCATCGTCGGCTCCGGCGGAGCGGCCATCCAGAACGTCACCAACTCGGGCGGACCCACCCGCATGTGGGTCGTGCAGTTCGACTCCCCGCAGACCCACCTCGACGGCACGGGCGGGCACACCAGCGCCCAGGTGCACGAGAAGTATCTGCACCTCGCACCGCCCGTCGACGCGGCGTAGCCGGTGACGCACGACCGCTACGGCAGCGACCCGCTCGCCGGATTCACCAAGCGCCCCGTTCTCGCCGCAGCCCCCACCGTCGCGGCAGCCCGCGACCTCGTGCTCGAGCATGCGGCGACCGGATTCGTCGGCGCCGTCGTGCGCATCGAGAGCGGCAGCGTCGAGCTCGAAGACCGCCACGGTAAGATCCGCGCCTTCCCGCTCGGCGGCGGGTTCCTCGTCGACGGACAGCGGGTGACCCTCGGGCCGCCCGTGAAGAAGGCGGCCGGCCCCCAGCGCACGGCGTCGGGATCGTTCAAGGTCGCGGATGCCGCGGCTCGAGTAGCCCTCCCGAGCCGCATCTACGTCGAGGGCCGTCACGATGCGGAGCTCGTCGAGAAGGTGTGGGGCGACGACCTCCGGGTCGAGGGCGTCGTCGTCGAGTACCTCGAGGGCGTCGACGACCTCGAGAACCTGGTCGCGCAGTTCGGGCCCACGAAGTCCCGGAAGCTCGGGGTGCTGGTCGACCACCTGGTCACCAACTCGAAGGAGAGCCGCATCGCCGAGGCCGTGGCGCGCGGTCCGCACGGCGCCCACGTTCTGGTGGTGGGGCATCCGTATATCGACATCTGGCAGTCGGTGAAGCCGGCCAGGCTGGGGCTCGAGGCATGGCCCGTCATCCCGCGCGGCATCGAGTGGAAGCACGGCATCTGCGAGGCGCTCGGCTGGCCGCACGACGAGCAGGCCGACATCGCGCGGGCGTGGAAGCGGATCCTCGGACAGGTGCGCTCGTACGCCGACCTCGAGCCGGTGCTGCTCGGCAGGGTCGAGCAGCTCATCGACTTTGTCACTGATCCCCAGTAGCCGCAGCGCGAGCGGATGCCGCACAGTGGGGTTGGCACAGTGAACTGGCCACAGCCGTTCGAGCGGCGCGACACTGGGGCATGACCTCAGCGCAGAACGACGCCGTACGCACCCGCACGATCGAATGGCAGGACCCGATGATCGGCGCGGCTCGAGCCGCCACCATGCCGGGACTCGACTACCTGCAGGCCATGATCGACGGGGAGATCCCTCCTCCGCCGATCATCAGCGTGATGGACATGACACTCGTCTCGGTGGGGAAGGGCACGGCCACGTTCACCTGCCAGCCGAACGAGTCGCACTACAACCCGATCGGCTCGGTGCACGGCGGCTTCGTCTGCACCGCGCTGGACTCGGCCGCCGGCTGCGCCGTGCAGACGACGCTCCCGGCGGGCGTCGGCTACACGTCGCTCGAGATCAAGGTCAGCTACCTCCGCGCCGTGAGCGCGACGACCGGCCCGCTCACGGTCGTCGGCACCGTGATCAAGCCGGGCTCGCGCGTGGCGTTCGCCGACGCCGTCGTGACCGACGGCGAGGGTCGCGTGGTGGCGACCGCGACCAGCACCCTCCTGGTCTTCCCCATCCCCGCCGCGGGCTGAGCGTCAGGACTGGCCGCTGGGGCCGTTCATCGACAGCCAGCGGCCGGGTCGGACGACCCAGGCGACGACCGAGATCAGACCGGCGACGATGAGCGCGCCGACCCCTGCGACGAAGAGCGTGCTCAGCAGGTCGATGGCCTCCTGCGACGGGACGTCGGCGAGCGTGTTGTTCGCGAGGCCGAGCAGGTGCAGGTAGATCGCGCTGTTGACGACCCAGAAGATCAGGATGCCCGCCACGATCCACACCAGTTCCGGTTTGCGGGTCGTGATGGTCGTCGCGATCCCGCCGACCACGATCGCGACCACGAAGAGGGCGGGGGCGACGATCGCGAGCACGCCGGGAACCAGCATGCCGACGATGCCGGCGACGAGTCCGAGAGCGATCGTGGCGAGGGCCCAGCGCCACAGCCGGGAGGCGCGTTCTCGCGGGGTTCGCTTCATCACCCGCCCAGTGTACGGGCGCACGGCCTACAGCTCTGACTCGAGCAGACGCTCGCGCACCTGGCGCCGCAGCACCTTGCCGATGAGCGACTTGGGCAGCTCGTCGACGACGACGATGCGCTTGGGCACCTTGTACGGGGTGAGGTTCTCGCGCACGAACGCGCGCGCCGCCTCCTCGTTGAGGGCGGTGCCCGGCTCGAGGACCACGGCCGCGACGACCGCTTCTCCGCTGTGGCCGTCGGGAAGGCCGACCACGGCGGCATCCGCGATGCCACGGAAGCCGCGCAGGCACTCCTCGACCTCGCTCGGCGCGACGTTGAACCCGCCGGTGATGATGAGCTCCTTGATTCGGTCGACGATCGTGACGAAGCCGTCGGCGTCGATGCTCACGATGTCGCCGGTACGGAACCAGGCCGCGCCGTCGTCTGCGGCGTCGACGAACACGGCGGCGGTCTCCTCCGGCTTGCGCCAGTATCCGCTGAAGACCTGCGGTCCGCGGACGAGGAGTTCGCCGGCGACTCCCGGCGCCCGGTCGACGGTCGGGTTCTCGGGGTCGACGACGCGTGCCTCGGTGTTCGGCAGGGGGAGGCCCACGGTCCCCGCACGGCGGGCGGGATCTACCGGATTGGCCATCACCACGGGCGAGGTCTCGGAGAGGCCGTAGCCCTCGACGAGGTAGCCGCCGGTCTCGGCCTCCCACGGTTCGACGACGGCCGCCGACAGGGGCATCGCGCCGGAGATGGAGATCTGGATGCCGGCGAGGGAGACGCCCTTCTCCTTCGCCGCCTTGGTGAGGCGCTCGTAGATGGGGGGCACAGCGGGCAGGAAGGTGGCGGGCCGCTTCTTGACCACGGCCAGCACCAGGTCGGGGTCGAACTTCGGGAAGAGCACGAGACGGGAGCCCATGCTCATCGCGAAGGTGAGGCAGAGGGTGAGCCCGTAGGCGTGGAACATGGGCAGCACGGCGTAGACGACGGCGGTTCCGCGGGGGACGGTGGGCGTCCAGGCGCGGGACTGGGCGGCGTTGGTGGTGAGGTTGACGTGGGTCAGGGTCGCGCCCTTGGGGCTGCCCGTGGTGCCGCTCGTGTACTGCAGCAGGGCGACGTCGGTCGCGACGGGGCGCACCACGGAGTCCTTCACGGGGGAGTGGCCGACGAGGTCCTTCCACGGGATGGTGCCGCGCACCTTCGAGGTGAGCGCGGAACGCGACTCGCGCGCCTTCGCGATGGGCAGGCGCAGCAGCGAGCGCGTGACCAGAGGCATTCCGCGGGTGATGTCCACCGACACGATGGTCTCCACCGCGACATCCGCCGGGAACGCCTGGATGGTAGCGACGACCTTGTCCCAGGCGATGACGAACTTCGCGCCGTGGTCCTCGAACTGGTGCCGCAGCTCCCTCGGCGTGTAGAGCGGGTTGTGCTCGACCACGATCGCCCCGAGTCGCAGCACGGCGTAGAACGCCACGATGTGCTGGGGTGCGTTGGGCAGCACGAGAGCGACGGGGTCGCCCTTCTGCACGCCGAGCAGGCGGAGACCCTCGGCGGCGCGGGAGATCTGGTCGCCGAGCTGGGCGTACGTGGTCGTCGCGCCGAAGAACTCGAGGGCGACGTTGTCGGGGAACTCCGACACGGAGCTCTCGACGAGGTCGTAGAGCGACCCCTCCGGGAGGTCGATCTCGTGGGGGACTCCGGGAGCGTAGCTGGCTAGCCAGGGGCGGGGCGTGTAGGTGGTCACCGCACCACTCTATTGAGCGCTACGCCGATCTCACGATTTCGACGGCGCGATCCCACGACAGCGACTGCCCGACCTCGACGGCGTGGCAGATGTCGCTGCCGCTCAACGACACGTACACGCGGCCCACGGTGTGCACGTATCCCAGCGTCTCGTTCGGCGTGAGCACGCTGAACAGCTCGTCGCTGATCATCGCCACGCTCACGTCGGTGGCGTGACGATGGCTCGGTGAAATGAGCGTCATGAGTGCTTGGTCCTCAGTGTCGGGGGGTGCCACCCGATCGGGGGACACTCCAGTGAACCAAGCCCGGTGCCGCCGGTAAAGCGGTTGCGTAGTTCGCGCCCGGCTGTTAGCGGGCGCGCGGTCGGGAGCCTGCGCTCAGATCTGGGATCGGGGTGCCGGGGTGTCGCCGTGCGGCTCGCCGGTGAACTGGAGCCCCTGAGCGGTGTGCGCCGAGAGCGTCAGTATGTCGAGCCACTCGCGGTTGATCGTGACCGGCTTGCTTCCCGAGTATCGGAAGTAGAGGGGGATGGACGAGTCGAGCCAGATGCTGCTCCGGCCGTCGCCGACGCTCGCATCGTCTTTCCAGGAGAAGAAGAAGCTCTCTCGTCGGCGGAGCTTCGCGCCGATCACGAGCTGGAGGTGCGCCATTGCACGATCGTCGAATACCACTTCGATTCCAGATTCTCCGTAGAGTATTTTGCCCATGTCCACTTCCGTCGTGTCTTGACTCCCCTGCGAAAGAGGAGGCCCCATACACCGTCGTACGGGAGGCTGCGCACTTGTAATGGAAGACTAGACCACGAATTTTCCCGTGTGAACTCGCCCCGCGTCATACAGGGTGAAGATTCTCCGGGCCTCGTCGAGGCTGTCGAAAATCACGAGGTCACTGGGGGAGCTCATACGAGTCACCTCGAAGTGCTCGTTCCTCATCTCTATGAATCCGAGTACGGAGAGATGGTCGCTCGCCTTCGCTCGCTTGTCGCATACCCGCCACTCCGTGGCCGAGAGTGCGTCGAGGCGAATGTCCGTCGCCCGAGGGCGTCGATCGAGCTTCGTCTTCATCGTCAAGCCTCCTCGAGTGAGCACAACGCGTGCATATCGTAGGCACGACGGCCGGCGCGATCACAGGGATTGAACGCGCCCGGTGCGGGGGCTATAAACGGAAACTCAGGCCGCTCGATCAGAGCCGGTCGTCTCGCCCGGTGATAGCCAGCAGACGCGACTGGAGCGGCGCGTCGTCGGGCACGGGAACCGGGGAGGCGAACAGCCCGCTCGCCTCGAGCGCCGCCTTCTGTGGCTCGAAGACGGTCCAGACCGCACGCACGAGCTCGTCGTCGAGAGTCTCGTCGGCCCCGATCGCTCTGGCCAGATCCCACGTGTGGATGGTCACGTCTGCGACCTGTTCGCGCAGGTAGTCGTCGACCGTCACGGTGTCGTACGACAGCTGGACGCGCGCGTCGGCGGGGGTGCTGCGCCACGCCGACGTCGCGGCGAGCGAGTACAGCGACCACTCCGCGGCCAGGTCGTCACGCAGCGACTCGATGCTCGCCCTCGCCTGGGCGAGCGACTGGCCTGCGAGCAGGTAGGGCACCCACTGTTGCTCCTCGACGACGTGGGCGACCAGGTCGCGCACGCTCCACTCGGTGTCGGGCGTGGGGGCCGACCAGTCGGAGACCGCGGCCACGCGGCGCGCGAACTCGAGATGCGCCTGGTGCTGGAGCTTGACCCAGTCGAAGTCGGTGGTCGTCACAGTGTTCTCCCTCGGTGAAGCGGCCGCGCAGCCGTCGGTGCTCCGCATTCCTAAGCCAACGCCGACCGGGGGCGCATTCATTCCATGGCGGGTCAGAACAGCGTGGCCTCTCCGATCGCCCTGATGGCGCTCGTGGGCGGGAGCTCCTCTGCGATGAGCGAGGAGACGGGCATCCGCTCGCCCCGGTTATCGAACGACGAACGCACGGCGGTCGTCGCGACCCCGCCCGTCGTCGGGTCTTCACGACCGCGCGTGAGGCCGTGCTTGCGGATGAGCGGCTGGATCTTCTCGGCGAGCCAGGTGCGGTACTCCTTGGGCGCGTAGGAGTTGCGGCCGTAGTACATGAACCGGTATTTCTCGACGAGGTGCGGATGCTCGCGCTCGAGCCACTGCATGTACCACTCTTTCGTTCCGGGGCGCAGGTGCAGGGCCGTGTAGAGCACGCTGGTGGCCCCCGCGGCCTTGATCTGGGCGAGCGCCTCGTCGAGGTGCGCACGGGTGTCGGTGAGGTGGGGGAGGATCGGCATCATAAACACAGAGCAGTCGAGCCCCGCCTCGCGCACGGCGGTCACCGTGGCCAGCCGCGCCCTCGCCGTCGGAGTGCCGGGCTCGACGGACTGCTGCAGCTCGTCGTCGAAGATCGCGATCGACATGGCCAGAGAGACCGGCACGCGTGAGTTGGCCTCGACGAGCAGCGGCAGGTCGCGGCGCAGGAGGGTGCCCTTGGTGAGGATCGAGAACGGGGTGCCCGAGTGGGCGAGCGCGGCGATGACGCCCGGCATCAGGCGGTAGCGGCCCTCGGCGCGCTGGTACGGGTCGGTGTTGGTGCCGAGCGCCACGGCGGGCACCCTGTCGCCCTTCGACCGGAGCTCCTTTGCGAGCACCTCGGCGACGTTGATCTTGACGATGATCTCGTTGTCGAAGTCCTTGCCGGCGTCGAGCTCGAGGTAGGTGTGGGTGTTGCGGGCGAAGCAGTAGACGCAGGAGTGGCTGCAGCCGCGATAGGGATTGATCGTCCACGCGAAGGGCATGGCGTTGCTCGCGCCGGGCACGTGGTTCAGGGCCGACTTGGCGAGCACCTCGTGAAAGGTGATGCCCGCGAACTCGGGAGTCTGCACGCTGCGCACGACGTTGCTCAATCTGGCGAGGCCGCTGAGCGAGTCGCTCTGCACGGTGTCTATCGCCTGGCCGGACCATCTCATGCTGTTAAACCGATCACGCCCCCATTCGAACACATGTTCGAATGGGGGCGCAAGTGCCGCGTGGGTATCTGACGGCGTGGATCGGGGTTACGGCTGGAGGACGACCTGGATCTCGAAGTTGATCGTGACGTCGTTGCCGAGGGTGAGTCCGCCGGCCTCGAGCGCTGCGTTCCAGTTCACGCCGAAGTCGAGGCGGTTGATCTTGGTCGACGCGGAGGCGCCGGCCTTCGTCTGGCCGTAGCCGTCGGTGGTGAAGCCGCCGAGCTCGCCCTCGAGGGTGACGGGCTTGGTGACGCCGCGCAGGGTGAGGTCGCCGTCGATGTAGACGATGTCGCCCTCGGTGCGGATGCCGGTGGAGACGAACTCCATGGTCGGGAACTCGTCGATGGCGAAGAAGTCGCTCGTGCGCAGGTGGCCGTCGCGGTCGGCCTGGTTGGTGTTGACCGATGCCACGTCGATCGTCGCCTTGACGGTCGAGTCGAGGGGGTTCTCGGCGGTGACGACGGTGACGTCGAACTTCTCGAACGAGCCGCGCACCTTGCTGATGGCGAGGTGACGGACGCTGAACGTGATGTCAGAGTGAGTGGGGTCGAGTGCCCACGTGCCGGCTACGTAGCCCGGGATAGTTTCGGCGGCAATGCTCATGGTTATAACTCCAGTGAATCGATGTCCTGAGCACGGCGGTGCCCACAGGTTCATTCAAGCGCATGGACTTCTGCACTATTCCCGATCGGCCGAATAAAGTTTCAGCGACAACTATTTCGGGGGCTAGGGTCGAGGTGTGCTGCACAGAGAACTGACCCCCGCCGACATCGCCCAGCTCGTGGAGCTGAACAACCGGAACGTGCCGGCCGTGTCGCCGAGCGACGCCGTCGGCATGGCCGTCCTGCTCGCCGAGACCGAGACGACCGTGGCCGTCGTCGCCGACGACGATCCGCGCACGGTGCTGGGATTCGCGCTGCTCATGCGCGCCGGGGCCGCCTACGACAGCGAGAACTACCGCTGGTTCGAGGCGCGTGGATCCGACTTCCTGTACGTCGACCGCATCGTCGTGGCCGATTCCATGCAGAACGCCGGTGTCGGCACGGCGCTGTACTCGGCGATCTTCGCCGCCGCGCGTGACCGGGGACTGACCGAGGTCACCTGCGAGGTCAACGTCGAGCCGCCGAATCCCGACTCCATGCGTTTCCACGAGCGGCTCGGCTTCACCGAGGTCGGGCGCCAGTCGACCAAGGGCGACACGATCGTCGTGGCTCTGCTGGCCGCGGCGGTCTAGAGCCGCGGCCGGCAGCGCGACCGGTCAGTGCTTGCGACCGGTCAGTGCTGCAGGATCACCGCGGCGTGGGAGGGCAGAACCAGCGTCGTCCCGTCGAGTCGAGCCGTGGCATCCGTCGACAGCACGACAGTCGCCTCCAGCACCGGCAACGTGACCTCGGAATCGCCGAAGTTCGCGACGATCGAGACGTCGTCGCGTTCGAGCCTGAACCAGCGCAGCTCGTCGTCGAACGATGCGCGCAGGCGTGCGAAGTCCGGGTCGGTGAGCGCCGGCAGCGTGCGTCGCAGGGCGATGAGCTCGCGGTAGAGCGTGAGCAGCCGCGCGTGCTCCTCGCCGGCGAGCTCGCTCCAGTCGAGCTTTGAGCGCTCGAAGGTCTGCGGGTCCTGCGGGTCAGGCACGGTGGCCGGGTCCCACCCCATGGCCGCGAACTCGGCGATGCGGCCCTCGGCGGTGGCGCGTCCGAGGTCGGGCTCGGGATGCGACGTGAAGAACTGCCACGGGGTGGAAGCACCCCATTCCTCGCCCTGGAACAGCATCGGGGTGTAGGGCGAGCAGAGGGTGAACACCGCGGCGATCGCGAGCTGGCCCGCGTCGAGGGTGGAGGTGAGCCGGTCGCCGGCGGCGCGGTTGCCGATCTGGTCGTGGTCCTGCGAGAAGGTGACGAGCCTCCAGGTCGGGGTGACCGGGTCGATCGGGAAGCCGTGGTCGCGCCCGCGGAACGACGAGAACGTGCCGTCGTGGAAGAAGCCCTTCGTGGCGACCTTCGCGAGGGCGCCGAGAGAGGCGAAGTCGGCGTAGTAGCCGGTCGTCTCGCCGGTGAGCGCCACGTGCAGGGCGTGGTGGTAGTCGTCGCTCCACTGGGAGGCCAGTCCTGTGCCGTTGGCCTCGCGCGGAGCCACCAGGCTCGCGTCGTTGAGGTCGCTCTCGGCGATGAGTGTGAGCGGCCGGCCGACGAATGCGCTGAGCGCGTCGACCTCCTCGGCCATCTCCTTCAGCACGTGGGGCGTGGCGGTGTCGACGAGCGCGTGCACCGCATCGAGCCGCAGGCCGTCGACGTGGTACTCGCCGAGCCACAGCTTCGCGTTGTCGAGGATGTAGCGGCGCACCTCGGCTTCGTCGAGGTTCACGGAGGAGCCCCAGGTGTTGGCACTCTCGGTGTGCAGGTACGGGCCGTACTGCGGCAGGTAGTTGCCGCTCGGTCCGAGATGGTTGTAGACGACGTCCTGGATGACGCCGAGGCCGCGGGCGTGGCAGGCGTCGACGAAGCGCTGGTAGGCGGCCGGGCCGCCGTAGGTCTCCTGCACGGAGTACCAGAGCACCCCGTCGTAACCCCAGTTGTGCGTGCCGTTGAAGCTGTTGACCGGCAGCACCTCGACGAAGTCGATGCCGAGCTCGACGAGGTGGTCGAGTCGCTCGATAGCCGAGTCGAGGGTGCCCTGCGGGGTGAAGGTGCCGATGTGCAGCTCGTAGATCGTGCCGCCGGCGAGCTGCCTGCCCTTCCAGCTCCGGTCGGTCCAGGAGAAGGCGCCCGGGTCGTAGACGGCGCTCAGGCCGTGCACCCCGTCGGGCTGCCGGCGCGACCGCGGGTCGGGCAGCACGGCGCCGCCGTCGATCGAGTAGCCGTAGCGTTCGCCGTCGCGCTGCTCGCGGTCGGTCGACCAGTAGCCCCCCGACGACTCCAGCGGCACGACCTCGCCGTCGATGTTCAATTCGACGGTCGTGGCCGCCGGTGCCCAGACACGGTACGCGGTCATCAGTCCTCCTCAACCGGCGCGAGCAGGGCGACCGGGTACTTCTCGAACAGGTCGGACAGCAGCACGATGCCGCCCGGGTAGCGCCGACCGGTGAGCACGTCGACGAGCGGGCGGCCCGGCAGCACGACGGTCGTGTCTCCCCAGCCCCCCGCGGCGGCGAGGGTGACGGGGAGGCGGGTCGCGAGCGTCACGGCACCTCCGCGGTCGAAGGCGACCGCGTGGCCTGCCCGGGCGCCGAACGCCTCGAGCGGGGCGTAGCGCGTGAACAGCTCGGGCCTGTCGCGGCGCAGGCGGAGGGCGCGCGACGTCACGAGCAGCTTGGCGGCGCCCGTGTCGTCGACGAGCGGATGCGCCCCGGCGTCCACGGCCGCCAGGTACAGGCGGCGGATGTCGTAGTCGACCGGCCGGCGGTTGTCGGGGTCGACCAGACTCGTCTCCCACAGCTCGCTGCCCTGGTAGACGTCGGGCACGCCGGGTGCCGTGAGCTGGATCAGCTTGGCCGAGAGGGAGTTGACCCACCCGGCGTCTTCGACCTCGCCCACGAACGACTCGACGATGCCGCGCACCTCGTGGTTCTCGAAGGCGCTGTCGACGAGCGCGTGCATCCGTCGTTCGAAGTCCTCGTCGGGCGCCGTCCAGGTGGTCGAGTCGCCTGCCTCGCGGGCGGCCTTCTCGGCGTACCCGTGCAGCCGATCGGCGCTCACCGGCCAGGCGCCGACGGTGGCCTCCCACAGCAGGTTCTCCAGCGGTCCGTCGCCGAGGGGTGCGAGCTCGCGCAGCCGACCCAGCGTCTCGGACCAGCGGTCGGGCACCTCGGCGAGAACGGAGATGCGGGCACGCGTGTCCTCGCCGCGCTTGGTGTCGTGGGTCGACAGCGTCGTCATGGATCCGGGCATGCTCGCCTGGCGCTCCGCCTGGCGGCGGTGGAACTCGGCGACGCCGATGCTGAACTCCTCTGGGTCTGCGCCCACCTCCGTTAGCGATCCGAGCCGCGTGTAACGGTAGAACGCGGTGTCTTCGACGCCCTTGGCCATGACCATTCCGGAGGTCTGCTGGAAGCGCACCGCCATCGGTTCCGTGGGGTCGAGGAGCACGGGTAGGAGCCGGTCGATCGTGTCCGCGAGCTCGGGGCGGTGATGCCGGGCGAGCTCGGCGGCCTCGTGCAGGTGACCGGCCCCGCTCGGCAGGTAGGAGCGGTAGACGGGGAAGCAGGCGAGCAGTTCTGCGACCGCGTCGACGACGAGGTCGTGCTCGGTGTGCGGATGGCTCGCGTGGTACTCGCGCTCGAGCCGCCGCACCTCGGAGTTCAGGATTCCGTCGGCGATCGCACGCTTGGTGTCGTGGATGAGGGACTTCCAGTCGACCGGCTGGTCGCTGCCGCGCAGGCCGGAGTCGATCGCGTCGAGCCTGTCGCGGCCGGCGGGGTCGACGAGCACACGGTCGATGTCGGCGAGCGCGTCATATCCGGTCGTTCCCGCGGTGGCCCAGAACGCAGGCAGGCGCTCGTCGCCCTCGAGGATCTTCTCGACCAGCACGTACGTGCCGCCCGTCGCCTCGGCGAGGGTGTCGAGATAGCCGCCCGGGTCGGCGAGGCCGTCGGGGTGGTCGACACGCAGTCCGTCGGCGAGTCCCTCGCGGATCCACCGCAGGATCTCGGCGTGCGACTCGTCGAACACCCACGGCACCTCGACGCGCACCCCGGCGAGGGTGTTCACGGCGAAGAACCGCCGGTAGTTCAGCTCTGAGTCGGCGCGGCGCCAGTCGACGAGCTCGTAGTTCTGGCGCTCGTGCACCTCGCGCGGGCTCGCGCCGTCGTCGGCGGTTCCCGGCGCGAGGGGGTACCGGTTGTCGAAGTAGCGCAGCTCGCCGCCGACGACCGTGAGGTCGTCGTACACGGTCTCGGAGCCCTCCGACGGGTCGCCCAGCACGGGGATGCGCAGCTTTCCTCCGCCGAAGTCCCAGTCGATGTCGAACGCCTCGGCGTACTTCGACTCGCGGCCGTGCATCAACACGTCCCACCACCACGCGTTCTGCGTCGCGTCCGCGACGCCGAGGTGGTTCGGCACGATGTCGACGAGCAGGCCGAGGCCCGCGTCGTGGCAGGCCTTCGACAGCGCGGCGAGACCCTCAGGCCCGCCCCGTGCCGGGTCGACGATGCCGTTGTCGACCACGTCGTAGCCGTGGTTCGAGCCGGTCGCCGAGCGCAGGACGGGGGAGATGTACACCCAGTCCACCCCGAGCGCGCTCACGTAGTCGACCAGCTCGGCGGCCGCGAACAGGGTGAAGTCGGCGGTGATCTGCAGCCGGTAGGTCGAGGACGGGAGCGCGCTCACGGTGGCCATGGTCATACCGCCGGTCGGCCGGGCGTGTTGATCGGCGTCGTCGCGGCGCCGGACATGGCGATCAGAGACGCGGCGACCGAGTTGTCTCCGTCGGGCTCCGGCCCCTTGTACTGGCGCAGGATGAGAGCCGAGACCGCTTGAGCCGTGATGGCCTCGCCGGCCATCCGCGGCTCTGTCGACACCCCGGCACCCGCGGTGTCGACCACGATCTCCCACGCCGTCGCGTACTCGTCCTCGGGGAGTCTGAACTCGACCGAGTCGGTGTGCGCGTTGAGCAGGATGAGGAAGTGGTCGTCGGTGATCGGCTCGCCGCGCATGTCCTTGCCGCGGATGCCGTCGCCGTTGAGGAACACGCCGATCGACCGCCCGAAGCCGGAGTCCCAGTCTTCCGGGGCCATGGCGTTGCCGTCCGGGGCGATCCAGCCGATGTCGGGCAGCGGCTCGCCCTCTCCGCGGCGCACGGGGCGCCCGTCGAAGAAGCGGCTGCGGCGGAACGTCGGGTGGTCCTTGCGCAGGTGCGCGATCGCCGCGACGAACTCCATCAGGGGGGCGTCGGCCTTGTCCCAGTGGATCCAGCTGATCTCGTTGTCCTGGGCGTAGCCGTTGTTGTTGCCGCCCTGGGTGCGGCCGAGCTCGTCGCCGTGCAGCAGCATCGGCACGCCCTGCGAGATGAGCAGCGTGGTGAGGAAATTGCGCTGCTGACGCGAACGCATCTCGAGCACGTGCGGGTCGTCGGTCGGTCCCTCCACCCCGAAGTTGAAGGAGCGGTTGTGCGATTCGCCGTCGTTGTTGTCTTCGCCGTTGGCGTCGTTGTGCTTCTCGTTGTACGACACGAGGTCGGCGAGGGTGAAGCCGTCGTGGGCGGTGACGAAGTTGATGGATGCGACCGGACGACGTCCGGACTGCTCGTACAGGTCGGCGCTTCCGGTGAGGCGCTCGGCGAACTCTCCGAGGGTCGACGGCTCGCCCTTCCAGAAGTCGCGCACGGTGTCGCGGTACTTGCCGTTCCACTCGGTCCACTGCGGCGGGAAGTTGCCCACCTGGTAGCCGCCGGGGCCGACGTCCCACGGCTCGGCGATGAGCTTGACCTGGGAGACGATCGGGTCCTGCTGCACGAGCTCGAAGAAGGTCGACAGCTTGTCGACGTCGTAGAACTCGCGGGCGAGGGTCGACGCGAGGTCGAAGCGGAATCCGTCGACGTGCATCTCGGTCACCCAGTAGCGCAGGCTGTCCATGATGAGCTGCAGCGAGTGCGGGTGGCCGACGTTGAGCGAGTTGCCGGTGCCCGTGTAGTCCATGTAGTACTCGGGGCTGTCGTCGACGTGACGGTAGTAGGCCTTGTCGTCGATGCCGCGCATCGACAGCGTGGGGCCGAGGTGGTTGCCCTCTGCCGTGTGGTTGTAGACCACGTCGAGGATGACCTCGATGCCGGCGTCGTGCAGCGAGCGCACCATGCCCTTGAACTCCTGCACCTGCTGGCCGAGCTCGCCGTTGGAGGCGTAGCCGGAGTGCGGCGCGAAGAAGCCGATGGTGTTGTAGCCCCAGTAGTTCGAGAGGCCCTTGTCGGCCAGGGCCGAGTCGTTGATGAACTGGTGCACCGGCATCAACTCGACGGCGGTGACGCCGAGCTTCTGGAAGTGTTCGATCATCAGCGGATGGGCGACTCCGCCGTAGCTGCCGCGCTGGTCTTCGGGGATGCCCGGGTGCAGCTTCGTGAGGCCCTTCACGTGGGCCTCGTAGATGAAGGTGTCGGAGTAGGGCGTGCGCGGGTGGCGGTCGCCTGCCCAGTCGAAGTAGGGGTTGATGACCACGCCGAGCATGGTGTCCTGGGCCGAGTCCTCGTCGTTGCGCGAGAGCGGGTCGCCGAAGTTGTAGGAGAACACGCTCGAACCCCACTTGATGACGCCGGTCGTGGCCTTCGCGTACGGGTCGAGCAGCAGCTTGTTCGGGTTGCTCCGCTCTCCGTTCACCGGGTCGTACTCGCCGTGCACCCGGTAGCCGTAGCGCTGGCCGGGCTGCACCTGCGGCAGGTATCCGTGCCAGACGAAGGCGTCGACCTCGGTCAGCTCGAAACGGGTCTCGTTCCTGTCGTCGTCGAAGAGGCACAGCTCGACCTTGTGAGCGGATTCGCTGAACACAGCGAAGTTGGTTCCGTTTCCGTCATAAGTCGCACCGAGCGGGTAGGCAGATCCGGGCCAGACAGTCATTTATCCCCTTATTGAGCGTGTGAATCGACCTTTACGATAACCCGCACCCCTGCGAGGTGCCAGACGAGGCCGCCTCTCGCAATCTGTCGCGATGTGTGCAATATGCACTACCTTGTGCGGATGACTTCGACTCGATACGCGGCCCTGATGCGCGGAGTCAACGTGGGCACGACCAAGCGCATCGCGATGGCCGACCTGCGCGCCGCCTTCGAGGCGGAGGGCTTCGGCAACGTGCGCACCCTGCTGCAGAGCGGCAACGTGGTGTTCGACAGCCATGAACCCGTCGACGCCGACCGCATCGAGTCGCTGATCGAGCGTGCGACCGGCTCGCGCCCGCGCGTCGTGCTGCTCGACGCGGCGCGCCTGCGCGAGATCCTCGACGAGAACCCTCTGGCCGAGTTGGCCGACGATCCGTCGCGGCTCCTGATCACGTTCGCCGACGAGGTGCCGGATGGCGCGGCGATCCGTCGCCCGAGCGACGACGAGCTTCTTCCCGAGGTCGTCGTCTTCGGCCGGCATGCCGTCTACCAGTGGCTGCCCCTCGGGGTGAGCCAGTCGCGGCTTCCCGCGGGCTTCGCGAAGGCCCTGGGTGCCACGGCCACCGGGCGCAACCTGCGCACGGTCCAGAAGCTGCTCGCGCTGCTCGAAGAACCCTGAGCGCCTAGGGTGGGGAGCACCTGTCCACGATCGCGCGAGGTGCCGCATGCTCAAGTCCACCGACATCACTACAGCGAGCTTCGCGATCACGAAATTCCGCGAGGGCTACGAGCAGGCGGAGGTCGACGCGCTGCTCGACAGCGCAACGGCGGCGCTCGCCGCGTGGGAGTCGCAGGGTGTGGCGACGCTCTCGTCGGAAGACGTCAACGCGCACAAGTTCCAGACGACGAAGTTCGGCAACGGCTACGACCAGGACCAGGTCGACGACCTGCTCGACCAGCTGGTCGCGGCGCTCGCCGAGCACGAGAGCGCCGTGCCTGAGGCCGCGGAGGTGGCCGTCGCCGCCGAGGTGCCTGAGGTGCCCGCGGTGCGTGCAGCGCCCGAGGTGCCCGCGGTGCGTGCCCCCGCAGCCCCCGCTGCCGCTCCCGCGCTGCTGCGCGCGTCGACCCTGCCCGACAAGAGCTTCACCACGACCCGCTTCAAAGAGGGCTACTCGGTCGCGGGCGTCGACGACTTCCTCGCCGCCGTCCGCGCAGTGATCGCGGACCACGAGAGAGGCACCGAGGGCTCTCCTGCGCTGAGCGGAGACGACGTCGTCAACGTGCGGTTCACCCCCACCAAGTTCAAGCGGGGATACAACCAGGGCGAGGTCGACGACTACCTCGACCAGATCGTCGTCACGCTGCGCCACTACGAGCAGGCCGCCGCCGCGCGCTGACCCCGCCTGTCACTCAGGTCACCACCCCGCTGTCTCGCCGCAGACCAGCGGGGCAAACTTTCGACCTTCCCGGCATCCATAACCGTCGATTGCTTGCCCCGCGGCTCGGACGGCGTCTGCGTCGGGTGCTGAGGGGCAAGCTTTCGACGCTGAGGGCGCCGTTGTGCAGCGGAAGCTTGCCCCGCGGCTCGGACGGCGTCTGCGTCGGGTGCTGAGGGGCAAGCTTTCGACGCTGAGGGCGCCGTTGTGCAGCAGAAGCTTGCCCCGCGGCTCGGCCGGCGCGTTCGGTCAGCGGTCGCGCTTGTGCAGCCACTCGGCGCCGAGCACGGCGGCCTGGGTGCGGCGCTGCATGCCGAGCTTCGACAGGATGCCGCTGACGTTGTTCTTCACCGTCTTCTCCGCGAGGAACAACGTGCCGGCGATCTCGCGGTTCGACATGCCCTCCGCGATCAGCCCGAGGATCTCGGTCTCGCGCGGGGTGAGCAGGCCCAACGGCGAGGCGCCGGTGCCTGGGATGCGCACGCGGTCGAGCACACGCTCGGTGACGGTCGGGTCGAGCAGCGTCTCCCCGGCCGCGACGGTGCGGACGGCGTCGACGAGGCTCGTCGCGCGCACCTCTTTGAGGAGGTAGCCGTCGGCCCCGGCGAGCACCGCGGCGAGCACCGCCTCGTCGTCGTCGAACGAGGTGAGGATGAGGCAGCGGATGCTCGGATCCGCCGACTTGACGTCGCGGCACACGTCGATGCCGCTGCCGTCGGGGAGGCGCCCGTCGAGGATCGCCACCGTGGCGCCCGAGGCGACGATGGCGGCGGCTGCCCCGGTCGCGATGCCGCTCTCGCCGACGACGGCGAAGTCGGGCTCGCCGGAGAGCAGGTCGATGAGCCCGCGGCGCACGATCTCGTGGTCGTCGAGCAGGTACAGCCGAACCGGCGCGGTCACGACGCCACCACCGGAGCCGCCCAGTCGATCGTCGTGCCCGAGGGCGCGCGGGCGGCCGTGGTGAAGCGCCCGCCGCGCACGTTCGCTCGGTGCGCGAGGTTGTCGAGCCCGCTGCGGTGTCCGACCTGGCCGAGGCCGCGACCGTTGTCGGTGACGACGACGCGCACCTCGGTGGCGGAGACCGCGATGGTGATGTCGACCCGCGACGCCTCCGCGTGCCGCACCACGTTGCTGAGCGCCTCCCGGAGGACGGCCGAGACCTCCTCGCCGAGCTCGCTGTCGATGAGCGTGTCGACGGGGCCGCGGAAGTCGAGGGACGAGTCGATGCCCTCGCCCTCGAGGATGGTGCGCACGAGCTGGTTGAGACGCTGCTTCTGGCTGTAGTCGGAGGCGTTGGGCGGCGCGCTCAGCTGGAAGATCGTCTGCCGGATCTGGCGGATCGTCACGTCGATCGCGTCGACCTGCGCCGCGATGCGCGCCGCGACCTGCCCGTTGGCCGATCCGACCACGCTCTGCAGGCCGAGGCCGACCGCGAACAGGCTCTGGATGACGTGGTCGTGCAGGTCGCGGGCGATGCGGTCGCGCTCGTCGGTGAGGGCGACGTGCTCGCGGTTGTTGCGCGCCATGGCGAGCTCGCGCGCGATGGCCACGCTGCGGGCGAACCGTTTGGCCATGCGGCGTTCCGCGACCGTGTACGGGTGCCCGTGCGCGTCGCGGGTGATGACCAGCGCGCCCTCGCGGGTCGCCTCGATGTCGCCCCACGGGATGACCATGGTGGAGCCGATGAGCGCGCTCGCCCAGACCTCGATGTCGCGGAACGCCGCGGGGCGGTCGTCCTTCAGCTCGAGGGCACTGCGCACCCGGTCGGGCAGTGCCGAGATCTCCTCGTCGGCGACCGAGACCGTCGAGTCGGCCAGCGGGCCGAACTTCTGGGCGAACGGCGGGGCGTCGCCGACCGACAGCTCGTCGACGGGGAGCACGAGCCCGACGAACGACGCGTCGGCGAGGCTGAGGATGAGGGAGGCGATCGGTGCGACGTCGCGTTCGCCGAGCTCACCCGAGAGCAGCCGTTGGTTGATCTCCTCGGATGCCGCGATCCAGCGTTGCCCGAGGCGCGCCTCCTCGTACAGCCTGGCATTGGCGATGGCGGAGCCGGCCATGGTGGCGAGCGTCATGATGATCTGCTCGTCGACCTTGTCGAACGAGCCGTTCGCGCTCCCCGTGAGGTAGAGGTTGCCGTAGACGGTGCCGCCGATGCGCACCGGCACACCGAGGAAGCTGTCCATGGGCGGGTGTCCGGCGGGGAATCCGACGGAACGCTCGTCGTGCGAGATGTGGTCGAGCCGGATCGGCGTCGCCTCACTGATGACGGCGCCGAGCAGACCGTGCCCGCTGGGCGGTGCGCCGAGTTCGGCGACGATGCCGTCGCTCATGCCCACGTGGATGAACTCCTCGAGCATGCCATCGGGGGAGATGACGCCGATCGCGCCGTAGCTGGCGTTGACCAGATCGCAGGCGACCTCGACGACGTTGTGCAGGGCGGTCGGAAGCTCGAGGTCGGAGGAGATGGCCTGGGTCGCGGCGACGAGGCGCGCGAGCCGGTCGCGGGCGGCGTCGGGGGACTCGGCACGATGCATGATCTCGCCGACGAGGTCGGTGAGGGAGAGCCCGCCACCTGTCTCGTCGGAAACCGCCATGGGTACAGAGTATTCGAGCTTCCCTGAGCGAGTGCGCACCGGTGTCGGGGGCCGCGGCTATCCTCGCCGCGTGAGGAATCGTGGCTGAGCCGGTCGACGCCTGGTGGGCACGCCGCCAGTGGTCGAAGGCCGCCGCCGTGCCCTATCCGATCGGCTCCTACCGCGACGACTGGGAGCGGTACCCGGTGCTCATCAGGCAGTACCACCCCGATCTCAACGGCGGCATCACCCTCACCCAGATCCCGCCGCTGGCGGAGGTCCTGCTCGTCTGGCAGTGCGACGCCGGCCATGTCTTCGTCGCCACGCCCGAGGAGCAGCGCGCCCGACCAGGACGCGAGCGGAGGCGATCGTCGTGGTGTCCGGACTGCAGCGCGCTCGCGGTGCGCCGCCGGGCGCCGCTGGCCACGGCACCCGAGGGCGTGCTGCCGCCGTACGCCTGCGGGCATCCGCGAGACCCCGACCGCATCGAGGCCGGCGGCGACGACCGCTGCTACCTGTGCCGTCGGCTCGACGGCTCGGCGGTGACTCGAGAGCAGCTGCTCGCGACCGTCACCCCGGGGCAGCGCGACCAGCTCGCTGTCGAGACCGGCACCGCCCGCAAGTACCGCTGGGTGTGCTCGCGCGGGCACGGCACCTGGGAGTCGACGGTCGAGCGCATGCTCGACGGGCGCCGGTGCCGCGTCTGCCGCAACGCCGCAGCGGGTGCCGACCGGGTGCCGGTGGGGGAGGCGTTCCTCAGCGCGCTCGCCCCGAAGCCGGCCTCCCAGGTCGAGGCCGACCTGCGGCAGCGCATCGCCGAGCGCTTCGACTTCGATCTGGGCAACAACGCGATCCGCGTCGCCAAGCCGTTTTTCAACAACCTCGAGATCTGGCCCGACATCGTGGTTCCCGAGCTGCGCGTCGCCATCGAATACGACAGCGTGGGTCGGCACGGGCTCGAGCACGTGGGGCGCCACGAGGAGAAAGACCTCAGAAAAGATCGGATGCTGCGTGCCGTCGGCTGGGAGGTGGTGCGGGTGCGCACGGGCCGGCTGCGTGCGCTCGGTCCCCACGACATCGTCGCCTCATCCGTCTCGCAGCGGCTCATCGAGAGGCTCGACGACGAGCTCGCCGCGATCGCGGGCGAGCTGATGGTGGCGTCGTACCGCAGGTGACCGCCCGGCGGTAGACTGCTCCCGAACACGGGAGTCCGGTGAGCCGGGCTGAGAGGAAGCTAACCGAAGCTTCGACCGTCGAACCTGATCTGGATCATGCCAGCGCAGGGAGGCATTCTCTTCTATCCCGTGCCCTCTTTTCATCGAATGAAAGGGCACGACCAGTGCACACACGCAACACATCCCTGGCCGCGGCGGGCGTTCTGCTCGCCGTCGGTCTCGCCGTCAGCTCGTGCGCGAGCGACGCGGCGCCCGGCGCGAGCCCCGAGACGCTCGTGCTCGTCACGCACGACTCGTTCAATCTGAGCAAGGGCACGCTCGCGGAGTTCACGAAGCAGACCGGCATCGAAGTCGAGGTGCAGGCCCTCGGCGACGCCGGCGAGCTCGTCAACAAGCTCGTGCTCACCAAGGACTCGCCGCTCGGCGACGTCGTCTTCGGCATCGACAACACGTTCGCGACCCGGGCAGTCGACGAGGGAGTGCTCGCCGACTACGCGTCGAAGGACCTGACCGCTGCCGAGGAGCCGTATCTGCTGCCGGCGGGCAGCGGACTCGAGCAGCTGACCCCGATCGACAACGGCGACGTCTGCGTCAACGTCGACCATGAGTGGTTCGCCGAGGCCGGCATCGACGAGCCGACGACCCTCGACGACCTGGTCAAGCCGGAGTACAAAGACCTGTTCGTGGTTCCCGCGGCGAACTCGTCGTCGCCCGGCCTCGCCTTCCTGCTCGCCACGATCGCGGCGTTCGGCGAGGGCGCGCCCGGCGACGGCGGCTGGCAGGACTACTGGACGAAGCTCGTCGACAACGGAGTGAAGATCGACGCCGGCTGGAGCGACGCCTACTACGTCGACTTCTCCGGCCCGTCGAGCGAGGGCGACCGCCCGCTCGTCGTCTCCTACGCGTCGAGCCCGCCGTTCGAGGTGCAGGAGGGCGACACCGAGGCGCCCACCGGTGCGCTGCTCGACACCTGCTTCCGTCAGACGGAGTACGCGGGCGTCGTGGCAGGCACGGAGAACACGGCGGGCGCCGAGAAGCTCGTCGACTTCCTCTTCTCCACGACGGTGCAGAACGACATCCCCGAGAGCATGTACGTGTTTCCGGTGAACGCGGCCGCGACTCTTCCCGAGGGCTGGAGCGACTACGCCGAGATCGCCGAGAACCCGTTCGTGGTCTCGCCCGACGACATCGACAAGGGCCGCGACGCCTGGCTGACCGAGTGGGCGGCGATAGCTACACCGTGACCCGACCGCGGCAGGCACGACCGACACCGGGCACGATCGCAGCGATCGTGCTCGGCGCCGGCGTGCCTCTCGCGTTCGTCGGCGTGTTCTTCGCCTGGCCGGTGCTCGCCATGGTGGGCCGCGGCCTGTTCGTCGACGGAGCGCTCGACCTCGGCGGGTTCTCCGACGTGCTCGCCCGCCCGCGTACCCTGCGGCTCATCGGCCTGACCATCGGGCAGGCGGCGCTCGCCTCGGTCGTCTGCGTGCTCCTCGGCCTTCCGATCGCGCACGTGCTCTACCGTCTCCGCTTCAGGGGACGTCGGATGCTTCGCGCCCTGGTAGTCCTGCCGTTCGTGCTGCCCACGGTGGTGGTGGGCGTCGCCTTCCGCACGCTGCTGCGCGACGGGGGCCTTCTCGGCTCGCTCCGGCTCGACGGCACCTTCGCCGCCATCATGCTCGCCCTCGTCTTCTTCAACGTGGCCGTCGTCGTGCGCACCGTGGGCAACACCTGGGAGGGCCTCGACTCCCGGCAGGAGGAGGCGGCGCGGGTGCTCGGCGCAGGCCCCGTGCGGGTGTGGTTCACCGTCACCCTGCCGCGGCTCGCCCCCGCGATCACGTCGGCAGCATCCATCGTCTTCCTGTTCTGCTCCACCGCCTTCGGGGTCGTGCTCGTGCTCGGCGGCTCCCGCTTCGGCACCATCGAGACGGAGATCTACCTGCTGACCACCCAGTTCCTCGACCTGAGGGCGGCGAGCGTGCTGTCGGTCATGCAGCTCGTCGTCGTCGTGGCACTGCTGCTGCTCGCCGCGCGCGCCCGCGGCCGGCGCACGGCACAGCGCAGGGTCGACGCCGCCGACGCCGTGCACTCGCCGCGGCTCGGCGACGCGCCGGCGATCGCCGTCACGCTGCTCGTCGCCGTCTTCCTCGCCCTGCCGATCGTGTCGCTCGTGCTGCGGTCGCTGCACACGGCCGACGGCTGGGGTCTCGGCAACTACATCGCCCTCGGCGGAACCGGCAGCCGCAACGCACTCGTCGTGCCCGTGTGGGTCGCGCTCGGCAACTCGCTGCAGATCGCCGTGCAGGCCACCGTCATCGCGCTCGTCATCGGCCTCGCCGCGAGCCTCGTGATCTCCCGCCGGCCGCGGTCGCCCGGCCTGCGCCGCGCCCTCGCGGGTTTCGACGGGGCGCTTATGCTCCCGCTCGGCGTCTCCGCCGTCACCGTGGGCTTCGGCTTCCTCATCACGCTCAACCAGCCACCGTTCGACCTGCGTTCCTCGCCGGTGCTCGTGCCGATCGCCCAGGCGCTCGTCGCGCTGCCGCTCGTGGTGCGCACCATCCTGCCCGTGCTCGCCGGCATCGACGGACGGCTGCGCGAGTCTGCCGCCGTGCTCGGCTCGCCGCCGTGGCGGGTGATGCGGGATGTCGACCTCGCCATCGTCGCCCGGCCCGTGCTCGCGGCATCCGGCTTCGCCTTCGCGGTGGCGCTCGGCGAGTTCGGCGCGACCAGCTTTCTCTCGCGGCCCGACCGCCCGACTCTGCCGGTGGTGATCTTCCGGCTCATCGGCCTGCCGGGAGGCGACAACTTCGGGATGGCGCTGGCGGCCTCGGTCGTGCTGGCCGCCGTCACGGTGGCGATCATCGCGCTCGTCGAGAGGCTGCGCGTGGGAACGATGGGAGCATTCTGATGACCGCACTCTCGGTGGAAGGCGTGACGGTGTCGTTCGACGGCACCACGGCCGTCGACGCCGTGACGCTCGACGTCGCGGCGGGGGAGGTGCTCGGTATCCTCGGCCCATCGGGCAGCGGCAAGTCGACCCTGCTGCGTTCGGTCGCAGGGCTGGAACGCCTCGATGCCGGGCGGGTCCGCTGGCACGGTGACGACATCACCGCTCTGCCCGTGCACCGCCGCGGCTTCGCGCTGATGTTCCAAGACGGGCAGCTGTTTCCGCACCGCACCGTCGAAGAGAACATCGCCTACCCGTTGCGCATCGCCGGCGAGCGCGGCGGGTCCGGGCGCGTCGACGAGCTGCTCGAGCTGGTGGGGCTGGCCGGATTCGGCAGGCGACGGGTGACCGAGCTCTCGGGTGGCGAGCAGCAACGCGTCGCCCTCGCACGGTCTCTTGCTGCGCGTCCGCGGATGCTGCTGCTCGACGAGCCGCTCTCGGCGCTCGACCGCGAACTGCGCGAGCGTCTCGCCGGCGACCTGCGCCGCATCCTCGTCGACACGGGCACGACCGCGGTCTTCGTCACCCACGACCAGGACGAGGCCTTCGCCGTCTCCGACCGGGTCGCCGTGATGATCGCGGGGCGGCTCGTGCAGGTCGGCACGCCGGCCGAGGTCTGGCGTCGCCCGGGCTCCGCGCAGATCGCGCGCTTCCTCGGCTACACGACCGTGCTCGAGGGCGCCGCAGCCCGACTTGTCGACCCCGGCGCCTCAGGTGCGATAGCCCTGCGCGCCTCGGCGGTGGTGGTGGCGGATGGCGGGCAGATCACGGCGCGGGTCGTGCGCAGCACCCCCGCCGTCGACGGGGCGCGTGTGCGGCTCGCCGTCGACGAGATCGGCGAGGTCGACGGGGTCGCGGGCGCCGGTCTGCCCGTCGCCGCCGGAGACGTGGTCGGCGTGCGGTTCGACGCTGTCGGCATCGCCCGGCTCGGCAGCTCCCCGCTCGGCGGGGTTGTCGCGTCACGTGGCGTGGCCGACGACAGCCCGCTCGTCGACGGGGCGCGCGCATGAGGGCACCGGTGCTCCTCATCGACGGCCGGTCGGGATCCGGTAAGACCGAGCTCGCCCGCGCGATCGTCGCCGGCGCACCCGACGCCCAGCTCGTGCGCCTCGACGACCTCTACCCCGGCTGGGGCGGCCTCGACGCGGGGAGCCGCATCGCGCACGACGAGATACTCGCGACCGGACACCGTCCGCGCTGGCGCCGCTGGGACTGGGTGACCGGACGGCACGCGGAATGGCACGACCTCGATCCCGACCGCCCGCTCGTCATCGAGGGATGCGGCGCTCTCAGCCTCGACAACCGGGCCCTGGCGAGCTTCGGCATCTGGGTCGCTCTCGACGCGGGACTGCGAAAGTCGCGTGCCCTCGCCCGCGACGGCGACAGCTACGCCCCGCACTGGGACGAGTGGGCTGCGCAGGAGGAGGCGTTCATCACCCGGGAGAATCCGGCCGCGCACGCAGACGCGATCGTCGACGGTCACGACGTCACCGCCGACGTCTCCCGCTGGCGTGCGCTGCTCGACCGTCCGTAATCTAACCGGTCCCACTCCGTCTGTCGCGCCGCGACAGTGCAGTTGTGCCCCGTTTCGACGCCCTCGAGGGTGTACAACTGCACTCTCGACGGCGGATCCTGCCAGAGTGGAGCGGTGACCTCTCCCTTCATCTCCGTGTCCGAGCTCGCCGACTCCCTCGGCAGCGCCACCCCGCCGGTCGTCTTCGACGCGAGCCTGGAACTGCACACACCCGCGTACGACGGCGACTACCGCCGGTCGAGCGGCCGCCCGCGCTGGCTGGCCGGCCATATTCCCGGGTCGCACCACGTCGACGTGCCCACCCAGTTCAGCGACACGACCGCGAGACTGAACTACACGCATCCGCAGCCCCAGGAGATCGCGGACGAGCTCGCACGCCTCGGCGTCGGGCCCGACACCCAGGTCGTCGTCTACGACACCACCGGCACGATGTGGGCCGCTCGCCTCTGGTATCTGCTGCGGTGGATCGGCGTTCAGGTGCGCGTGCTCGACGGCGGCTTCGACGCCTGGCGGGCGGCGGGGCAGCCCGTGGAGGCGGGGGAGGCGGTCGAGGCGGCCCCCGTCGCGTCGTGGCCCGCGACGATCGCCCGCAAGGCCTGGGTGAGCCAGCAGGAGCTGGAGGAGCGCACCGCCGCAGACGCGCGACCTCTGGTCTGCAGCCTGCCCGCCGGCAGCTTCAACGGAACCGACCCGACGCGCTACTCGCGGCGCGGGCACATTCCCGGCAGCGTCAACGTGTCGAGCCGCGACCTGTTCAAGGCAGACGGAACGCTGAAGAGCCGCGTCGAGGTCATCCTCGCCTATGACGGCGCGGGCGTCGACACGAAAGCCGTCGGCAGCTCGGGCACCGAGGAGGTGCTGCTCTACTGCGGAGGCGGCATCTCCGCGTCTGCGGGGGCGCTCACGCTCGCTGCGATCGGAGTGAAAGCGGTGCGCATCTACGACGGCTCGCTCGAGGAGTGGTCGGCGAACCGCGCCCTGCCGCTCGAGCTCGCCAGCGCGCCCTAGCCCCAGCCGAGGCGGTGCAGCTCGTCGTCGTCGATGCCGTAGAAGTGGGCGATCTCGTGCACGAGCGTCACGTGGATCTGGTCCTTGAGCTCGTCGAGGTCCTCGCTGACGGCGATGAGCGGCTCGCGGTACAGGATGATCCGGTCGGGAAGCTCGCCGAAGCCGTACTGGCCGCGGTCCGTGATCGCCACGCCGTCGTAGAGGCCCAGCAGGTCGAGCGAGCCGTCTTCCGGCCGGGTCTCGGTGACGAAGACGACGTTGTCGAGGCCGTCGACCATCTCGTCGGGCAGGGCATCGAGCTCGTCGATCACGAGCTGCTCGAACTCGTCTTCAGTCAGTGCGTCCACGGGGCAAGTCTCGCAGAGGGAGTCACTGCTCGAGGGCGTCGATCAGGCTCTCGGTGACGAATGCCAGCCAGTCGTACAGCTCGCGCAGCGACTCCGCTGCGTCGCCGTCCGCCTCTCCCTCGTCGCCGTCGCTCTCGATTCCGAGGCGGGCGGCGATGGTGAGGCGGATGTCGGCGAGGGTGCGCAACCACGCCTGTGACTGCTGCTCGTCGAGTTCGACGTCGCCCGCGCCGCTCTCCAGACTCGCGATCACGATCCCGGCGTTGGTCACCTTGCGGCGCGCGAGGCCGCGCTCGGTGAGCTGACGGAAGTCGCGCGACGCGTCGGCGTCGTCACCGTAGGCGTCGGGCAGCAGTCGCGCGATCGCCGGGTCGTCGTGGAGCGCCGCCGAACCGCCGATGCCCACGCTGTCGAACAGCGGGTCGACGTCTCGCGAACCCGCCAGGTCGACCAGCATCCCGGCGATCTGCGCCGCCAGGTCGCCGATGATGTCGGCCTCTACGGCGCTGAAGCCGGCCACGATCGTTCCGGAGGCGGTCTTGGAGAAGGGGGTCACGCATCCGCTTTCTGCAGTGTGGCCCAGAGGCCGAAGTCGTGCATGGCCTCGACGTGGCGTTCCATCTCCTCGCGGCTGCCGGTGGCGACGACGGCGCGGCCGTCGTTGTGCACCTGCAGCATCCGGCGGTCGGCCTCCTCGCGCGAGAAGCCGAAGTAACTGCGGAAGACGTACGACACGTAGCTCATCAGGTTCACCGGGTCGTTCCAGACGAGGCAGACCCACGGGCTGTCGAGAACCGTCTGCTCGTGCAGTTCGGTGCTCTCGAGTGTCTTGGCCATGAATCCAGCTTTCCACAAACACGAATGGCCCGACTTCGCAGTCGGGCCATTCGTGTGTTGCCGTGGTGCAACATTGGGGTGAACGACGGGGCTCGAACCCGCGACATCCGGCTCCACAAGCCAGCGCTCTGCCAACTGAGCTACGCCCACCAAGCCGCTGCTTCGTGATCTCTCACTGAAGCAACCAGACGATTCTATTACAGGTGCGGGGCGAATCTCTCCACTACCTCGGCCGAGATGACCTGAACCTGGTCGGTCGTGGGGCCGGGTTCCGCGGTAAATACGGCTTTTCGGTAGTAATCGAGCTCGCGAATTGATTCGAGAATGTCTGCCAGAGCGCGGTGTCCGCCGTTCTTGGCGGGGGCATTGAAGTACACGCGGGGGAACCAGTGACGGGCGAGCTCCTTGATCGACGACACGTCGACGCTGCGGTAGTGCAGGTGGCTGTCGACGCGGGGCATGTACTTCGCCAGGAACGCGCGGTCGGTTCCGATCGTGTTGCCCGCGAGCGGCGCGGACTGCACGCCGGGAACGTGCGAGAGGATGTACTCGAGCACGGCGTACTCGGCATCGGCCAGGCTCACGCCCTTCGGGATCTCGTCGATGAGCCCGCTCTCGGTGTGCATGTTGCGCACGAAGTCGCCCATGTTCTCGAGCGCCGAGCGGTCGGGATTGATCACGATGGTGAACCCCGGAGCGATCGGCACGAGGTCGTAGTCGGTGATGACCACCGCGACCTCTACGAGTTCGTCGACCGCGAGGTCGAGTCCGGTCATTTCACAGTCGATCCAGACCAGTCGGTCCGTAGCAGTAGCCATTCGGTCATTCTATCTTCGGGCCGCCGACACCAGCGCGCCGTCGAGCGGCGTCGGCCGCGGCATCCGATTATTCTCGAAGCACCATGACTACCGCCCTCTGCGTGCTCCTCATCCTCAACGGCGTCTTCAACATCGCCGTGTGGCCCACCTTCTTCCGCCGCGTCGCCGGCGATCCGCGGGCGCGAGACTCAGCGGGCAGGCCCACCGCCTTCTTCACGGTGCACCTCGTGATCGTCATCGTCGCGCTCACCCTCGCGGCCGTGTCGCTGCTCGCCGGTGTCTTGGCCCTGCTCGACGTCTGGTAGACCTGTCTTATGACAAACAACGAGGTATCGCTCACGCACGGCGACGAGTACATCGTCTTCTACACGGGCGGACCCTACGACGGCCAGACCGACACCCGCATCAGCACCGACGGCTCCTTCGACGAGTCCGTGACCGTTCTGGTCTCGCTCGACGGCAAGGAATCGCAGGTCGTCTACGGCAGCCCTGTCGCCAAGTCGATCGGCGACCAGGTCCAGGTTCACTACACCTGGGATGTCACGGCCAGCGAGGCACTCGAAGACCCCGACGAGCGTCTCAGCGAGCAGTAGGAATCTTTCTGCCGGCTCGGCGGTTGGCTCTGGCGTGAATCTCCTCTTCTTCTCCTCGTCGTTCTGTGACCCCTGCATTCAGACGCGGGGAGTGCTGAAGCAGGTGGCGATGCTGCTGCCCGACGTCAAGATCGCAGAGCTGGATGTCGCGCGGGACACCGCCGAGGCGGAGAAGGCCGGCATCCGCTCGACGCCGACGATCGTGATCGCGGCGGAGGACGGCACCGAGGTGTTCCGTGCCGAGGGCGTGCCGACCGTCAACCAGGTGCTCGTGGCCTTGGCGAAGGCCGTCTAGCGGCTCCTGCGCTATCGTATAAACGCGCCTCTGTAGCTCAGTGGATAGAGCAAAAGCCTTCTAATCTTTTGGTCGCAGGTTCGATTCCTGCCAGGGGCACCACTAATCCTTCTGCCCGGTCGCCGGTTTCTCGCGTGTAGCACCATTCGCGGTTTTCTGCTCGCCATTTCCTGTTGGCCGCATACGACCTAACGTGGCCAGCATGAGCGATCCCAAGAACACCCCGGAACCCGAAGTAACCGCCCCCGAAGAAGTCGACCTCGACTCGGGCACCGACCAGGATGGCACCCCCGTCGAGAACCCCTCTGGCTAGACGGGGCGACGTGTCGAAGTCGAACACCAAGCACCGCAAGCGCACGACCAAGCGAATCCCGAAGAAGGCCTACGAGGCCGAGCTCAAGCGCCTCCAGGTCGAGCTCGTGAGCATGCAGCAGTGGATCACCAGGACCGGCGCGCGCGTCGTCGTGGTATTCGAAGGCCGTGACGCGGCGGGCAAGGGCGGCGCCATCAAGCGGATCATGCAGTACCTCAACCCGCGCAGCGCGCGCGTCGTCGCACTGCCGGTGCCGAGCGAGCGCGAGAAGGGCCAGTGGTACTTCCAGCGCTACATCGAGAAGCTGCCCACGGCGGGCGAGATCGTTCTGATGGACCGCTCCTGGTACAACCGCGCGGGCGTCGAGCGGGTCATGGACTACAGCCCCATCGAGAAGTACGAGCTGTTCCTCGAGCAGACGCCGGTCTTCGAACGCATGCTCATCGACGACGGCATCATCCTCATCAAGTACTGGTTCTCGGTCTCCGACAAGGAGCAGGAGGCGCGTTTCCACTCGCGCCTGAACGACCCGATGCGCCGCTGGAAGCTGTCTGAGGTCGACGTGCTGTCGATCACGAAGTGGGAGGACTACTCCCGCGCCAAAGACGACATGTTCGCGCGCACAGACACCGACGAGGCGCCGTGGTGGACCATCGAGAGCGATGACAAGCGTGCATCGCGGCTCAACACGATCAAGCACCTGCTCTCACAGATCCCCTACGAATCATCCACACCGCCCAAGGTGAAGATTCCCGCGCGGCCGAACGCCGAGAACTACGACCGCCCGCCGAAGGACCTGTACCGCTACGTGCCCGACCACGCAGAATCCATTCGATAGGAGGAGAAAGTGCGAGAACTCAGAATCTTCAAGACCGTCACGGCACTCGAGGAAGCCGAGGCTCTCGATCCGATCGTGAAGAAGGTGCGGTCGGCGGTCAATGCCGTCATCCGCCCCCGCGCCGTGCGCGACGTGCTGCACGGAGTGCCGATCGGCCACGCCGCGCACCCCGCGCTCGTGCTTCTGCCGGTGGGCTCGTGGATCGGCAGCGCCATCCTCGACGTCGTGCCTGGAACGGAGCGGGCCTCCCGTGTGCTCGTCGGTACCGGCGTCGCCGCCGTGCTGCCCTCGGTCGTCACCGGGCTCACCGACTGGTCGGAGCTGCACCAGCAGCAGCAGCGGGTGGGGCTCGTGCACGCCGTTGCCAACGTCGCCGCGACCGGGCTCTACGCGGTGTCGTTCGTGCAGCGCAGCCGTGGCAAGCACGCGAGCGGGCGGATGTTCGGGCTCGCCGGTCTCGCTTGCGTTGGCCTCTCCGGCTACCTCGGCGGTCATCTCGCCTACCGGCAGGCCGCCGGGGCCAACCATGCCGAGGAGGTGCCGCACCGGTTCCCATCCGGCTGGCGTCCGCTCGGCGGTCTCGAGGAGTTCGCGGAGAACACTCCGGAACGGCGCACGGTCGACGGCGTCGAGGTGCTGGTAGTGCGCCGTGGCGCGGCGGTCGACGTGCTCTCCAATACCTGCAGCCACCTCGCCGGCCCGCTCGACGAGGGTGAGCTGGTGGATGTCGCGGGGGAGGCCTGCATCGAGTGCCCGTGGCACCAGAGCGTGTTCGCTCTGAGCGACGGCGAGGCCGTGCACGGCCCCGCGACGGCGCCGCAACCGAGATTCGACACACGCGTCATCGGCGGCCAGGTCGAGCTCATGCTGCCAGGAGCGGGCTGAGCCGGGTCACCTCTCCGTCGAGGGCTTCGCGTTGACGGCCTTGACCTGGTCGACGAGGCTGCGCCAGGCGCCGCGCACACGGGAGTCGGGCAGGGTCGCCCGCCGTCTCTTCACCGGCGCGTGCGCCTCGATCCGCCAGACGAACTGATCGCGCGAGTGGTCGGGGGGAGATACCGCGTCCCACGGGCACGCCTCGACGAGCCGCACCCAGTCGACCTCCGGATGGTCGTCCGATCTCACCCGCCATTCGCGGCTGAGTCCGGCGAACCCGCCGCTGCGCACGACCAGGATCGTCAGTGTGTCAGGCCGCGCGTCCGTCATCCGAGCTCATCTCCACGCCCACGCCCGTCCAGCCGGCGCGAACCGCGGCGGCTTCGGGCGATGATTCACCGTAGCGCGTCACGGCCGCGCTGAGGGTCGCTTCGGCGAACTCGACGAAGGTCGACTTGGGATCGAGCGGGAGGCTCAGGGTGTCGTACCAGATCTGGCCGGCCCGCTCCCAGGCGTTGCCTCCGAGCGCCTCCGCGACGAGGTAGAACGCCCGGTTCGGGATGCCGGAGTTGATGTGCACGCCGCCGTTGTCGTCTTCCGTCTCCACGTAGTCGGCGAAGGTGCCGGGCTGAGGGTCTTTGCCGAGCACGTCGTCGTCGTAGGCGGTGCCGGGGGCCTTGAGAGAGCGCAGTGCCGACCCCTCGACCTCGTCGGTGAAGAGCCCTTCGCCGATGAGCCAGGTCGCCTCGTCGACGGTCTGGTCGAGCGAGTACTGCTCGACGAGCGCGCCGAAGACATCGGAGATCGACTCGTTGAGCGCGCCCGACTGCCCCTGATACTCGAGGGCCGCCGTGTACTGCGTGATGCCGTGGGTGAGCTCGTGTCCGATCACGGAGGGCGAGGCGGTGAACCGCCTGAAGATCTCGCCGTCGCCGTCGCCGAACACCATGCGCTCGCCGTTCCAGAACGCGTTGTCGTACTGGGTGCCGAAGTGCACGGTGGCGTCGAGGGGGTGGCCGGCTCCGTCGATCGAGTTGCGCTGGTAGACCTCGGAGAACAGCGCGAACGTCGCGCCGAGCCCGTCGTAGGCCTCGTCTACGGCGTCGTCGCCGGTAGGCTCATCGCCCTCCGACCGAACCACCGTGCCCGGCAGCTCCTCGAGATGACCGGCGTCGGCGATCGTGCGGTTGGGTCCCGCGCCTACCTCGACGACGAGGTTGTCTGACTCGTCGAGGCTGAAGCTCAGCCGTGCCGCCCGGAACGGTGCCTCGTGGCGCAGTGCCCGCCGCGCCGCCTCTGCGGCGACCGCGAACCGCTCGTCGTCGAGTTCGGCGATGCGGGCGAGGAGGTACGGGGGGACGATGCCGTGAGTCATGCCCCGAGCCTAGGTCGGGCCTCCGACAGGCCGCCAGCAAAATGACGAAAAGCGAACGGAGAAGGGGGCCCGCCGTCCGGCGAGCCCCCTTCTCCGTTCGCTACGTCAGACGGTGCGGCTCGGCTCCGCCTTCGCGTCGTCGTCGATCGTCGCCTCGATGACCTCGTTCGAGCCCGCGGCCGTGGAGCCCAGCGGCGAGCCCGCTGTCGAGCCTGACGGGGTCGTCGCAGAACTGGTCGTCGGGGAGAAGTTGCGGGTCGATGCGGCCGGCACGATGGGCGTGGTCGGCTGGGCGACGGAGGCCTCGAACTTCGGTGCGGCGGATGCGCCGGGACGAGTGGGCGCCTGGGCGGGCGCGGCGGCCGGCGTCGCGACCGTGGCCGGGGCCGACTGCTCCGCCTTCCAGCGACGCTGGCGTTCGATCAGGTCGGTGTCGTCGCTCGCGCTCTCGAGACGGAAACGGTCGAGGTCTTGTACGAAGAGCTTTCGGGCGCGGGCGGGGCGGTGGTGCCACTCGATGAGGCGGTCGCGGTACTCGGCGAACCCCTGGTCGGCCTGCACGCTGAAGTTGGCGGAGTTGCGCTTGATCTCGGCGAGCTGGTACTCGGCCCAGGCGCTGGCCATGGCGGCACCGGGCGCGGGCACGAGGCGCACGCGGATGCTCGCGACACTCGCCTGTGCCTCGAAGTGCTCGCGGGTCTGGTTGGAGAGGCCGCTCCACTGTGACGCCTTCTCGCCCACGGCGATGAGCGCCTCGACTGCGGAGGCTCGATGGGCGCGATCCTGCTTGGCGAGGAGTCGCGTGATCGCGCTGCGAGCCACGAGCGCCGCGACCACACCGGCGATGATTATCGCGATGAAGGGGAGGACCGCGGTCGTTATGACCCGCATGCCCTCGGTCGAGTTGAACCAGTCCAAGAAATCATTCCACCACTGCATGGGAGGAACCATACGCCGCGATCGGCGTATATCCGCGAGGCTGTCGCGTGTCGGGGAAACCCCGCTTTCGAGGGTGGTCGGGTCGGGGATCAGCCGAGCCGAAAGCACTCCAGCGCGTCATCCATGCCCCAGAACTCGCCGACGGAGACGAACCGCTGCTGCCGCACGATGAGACGCTTCGCCCGGTAGCGGATGCCGCGGCTCTCGTCGAACCGTTCGATGTAGCCGACCACCTCGCCGTCAGGCCGCACCACCCGCCACAGCGAGTCGTTGAGCTGCACGGCGGTGATGCCTCGGGTGCGGCTGCCCGCGCCCGCCTTCGAGCGGCCGTCGATCGTCGTTGCGAAGTCGAGAACTGTCATGGATGTCTCCCGCTGCTGGCCTCGGTGGATGCCACCGCGATCGGGTGACTCCGTCAGGGTAGAAGCGGCCACCGACATCAGCGGGCGGGCAAAAAGGAACCGCACCCACGACGTGTCGGGAGTGCGGTCCTGAGCTGCGGTCCGGCTAGCGCAGCTGCGTGCCGTCGACCGCGAAGGGCTCGATCGCGGCGATCTCCTCGGCCGAGAGCGGCGAAGCGTCGCGCGCCTGGAGGCTGTCTTCCAGTTGTCCGACGCTCGAGGCGCCGATGAGCGCGGAGGTCACCTGCGGGTGGCGCAGAACCCAGGTCAGTGCCATCTGGGCCAGGGTCTGGCCGCGACCCTCCGCGATCTCGTTGAGGCCGCGGACGCGCTGGAGGTAGGTGTCGCTGATGGCACCGGGCTTCAGCCAGCGGCCCTCGCTCGCACGCGACCCGTCGGGCACGACACCCTGCATGTAACGGTCGGTCAGCAGTCCCTGTGCGAGCGACGAGAAGACGATGCTGCCCGCGCCGATCTCGTCGAGAACAGGGAAGAGCCCGTTCTCGATGTGACGGTCGAACATGTTGTAGCGCGGCTGGTGGATTGTGAGCGGGATTCCGTGCACCGCCAGAGCCTTCTGCGCGGCGAGCGTCTGCTCGGGGCTGTAGTTCGACACACCGACGTAGAGCGCCCTGCCGGAGGTGACCGCGGTGGCGAGCGCTCCCATGGTCTCCTCGATCGGGGTCTCGGGATCGGGGCGGTGGGAGTAGAAGATGTCGACGTAGTCGAGGCCGAGGCGGTTCAGGCTCTGATCGAGAGATGCGAGCAGGTTCTTCCGCGAGCCCCACTCGCCGTATGGGCCGTCCCACATCTCGTAGCCGGCCTTCGACGAGATGATCAGCTCGTCGCGGTAGGGACGGAAGTCTTCGGCGAGGATGCGTCCGAAGTTGGATTCGGCGCTTCCCGCGGGCGGGCCGTAGTTATTGGCGAGGTCGAAATGAGTCACTCCGAGGTCGAACGCCCGACGCAGAATCGCGCGCTGGTTCTCGAGGGGCTTGTCGTTGCCGAAGTTGTTCCAGAGACCGAGCGAAACGGCGGGGATCTTCAGGCCGCTGTTGCCGACTCTCTTGTATTCGACGTCGTTGTAACGGGCTTCATCGGCGTTATAAGGCATGCTCCCAGCCTATGGTCAGTCGAGGAATTGCGCCGACCGTGATGGCGTTGTGACAGGAGGACGGACGGTAGCGTTCCGCCCTCGACAGCCATGGACAGGAATCTTGCTATGCACACATTTGTCATCGCCGGCGGGTGCTTCTGGTGTCTCGACGCCGTCTACCGCACGCTCAAGGGCGTCACCGACGTGGTCTCCGGCTACACCGGCGGGAGCACGGTGTTCCCGTCGTACGAGGCGGTCTGCACCGGGACGACCGGACACGCCGAGGCCGTAGCAGTCACCTTCGATCCGGCAGTCATCCCCGACAGCGTCATCCTCGACGTCTTCTTCAGCCTGCACGACCCGCGCCAGCTCAACCGGCAGGGCGCCGACGTCGGCACCCAGTACCGCTCTGCGATGTTCTATTCGGATGACGCGCAGAAGCAGGCCTTCGAGGCCGCACGCGACCGCGCCGCCGAGTACTGGGACGGCGACATCGTCACGACGATCGAGCCTCTCGGCGAGTACTACCGGGCCGAGGACTACCACCAGGACTTCTTCGCCAAGAATCCCGGTCAGGGCTACTGCATGGCCGTGGCGCTCCCCAAGGTCAACAAGATCCGCAAGTCGTACGCGGAGTACGTACTCGCCTCGTAGGGAATTTCCGATCCCTTGTACTGGTCAAACGCGGGTCCTATCGTTGAATCGCGCCGCGGATCTCGACGGCGTAGAAAAGGAGCTCGACGATGAGCGACACCACATTGACCCGTCACACCTGGGTGGCGATGGGCCCGGCGGGCACCATCGGCTGGATCACCGGGGGCGAAGGCGGCTACACCTTCAAGCTCGTGAACGACACGCAGGAGCGGGCTGTCTATCCGAACCTCGAAGTGGCGAAGAGCGCGTTGCACGCCGCTCTCGTGCCGGGAACCGACTGGCCCGAATTCAGGGAGCACTAACCTCCCCTCCTCACCAGGCGACGAAGGGCCGGTTCTCTCCACCTATGGAGGGAGTCGGCCCTTTTCGTCGCGTCCGGTCGGCATGCTCGACGAAGCGGATCCCGCGGAGGCCGTCCCGGCACGAGCGTTTCCGCGGGGTTCGCCCCATCCGCCACCGACCAGAGGAGATCCCATGTCCGACACCATCGCCATCAGCGGCTTCGTCGCCACTCCGCCGAACCCCATCACCGCCGCGGGCGACCTCAAGATCACCTCGTTCCGCGTCGCGTCGAACCAGCGCAGGTTCGACCGGGGCCGCGACCGCTGGGTCGACGGCGAGACCAACTGGTACACCGTGACGACGTTCCGTCAGCTGGCTCTCAACGTCGCGGCCTCGGTCGTGAAGGGCGACCGCGTCGTCGTGACCGGCAGGCTGAAGGTGCGCGACTGGGAGGCGGGCGAGAAGTCGGGAACGAACGTCGAGATCGAGGCGGATGCCGTCGGTCACGACCTCACGTGGGGAACGACGAGCTTCACCCGCGTCCGATCCACATCCGCGGCGTCCAGCGAGGCGGCGGAGACGCAGCCCACCGGCGCGGCCGACGAGTTCCCGTCGCAAGCGGACTTCGAGCCGTCGTCGTTCCCGGATGCGGCCGAGGACGACTCCGAGGTGGCCGCTCCGTTCTGATCGGGCGCCGAGTGCGGGAGCGCACAGCGCGCCATCGTAGAATCCGAGGGTACGGAACGCGACCGCCGACCGTCGAAGGGGATTCCTGATGGCCAGCAACCGCATCCGCCGTTCGCGCGCGGGGTTTCTCGCGGTAGTGGCCGCCGTGGCGCTCGTCTCCGGGCTCGCCGCGTGCTCGGCGCCCGCCGCCGACAAACCGAAGCCGAGCGCGTCTCGGAGTGCGAGCCCCACGCCGACCGCGGCGCCCGATCCCGTGCTGGATCCGGCCGGCGACTCCGAAGCGAATCTCGCCTACTTCGACTTCGTCAACGGTCGTCTGCTGGCGACAGTGCCGACGCCGAACGGGCAGCAGCTCGTCGAGAACCTCGTCGCGGCGGGCTTCGTCAAGGCCGACATGGAGCTCACTCCCGACACCACGGTCGGGTCGGAGGCGGCCGAGGCGATCCAGTTCTCCGTGCGCATCAACGGAAGCTGCCTCGTCGGCCAGACCGGGGCGGCCGGCTACAACGCGATCGCCGAGCCGCTGCTCGGCACGGGCAAGTGTCTCGTCGGCGCGACCCGCGCCATCGACTTCTGAGAAGGCCCGAGCATGGGCACCCGCTGAGCCCTACGTAGAATGGTCCTATGGCCGAATTTATTTACACGATGGTGCGCGCCCGCAAAGCGGTCGGCGAGAAGCTGATCCTCGATGACGTCACCATGTCGTTCTTTCCCGGTGCCAAAATCGGCATCGTCGGCCCGAATGGTGCCGGTAAGTCAACCATTCTCAAGATCATGGCCGGGCTCGATACGCCCAGCAACGGCGAGGCGCGGCTGAGCCCCGGCTACAGCGTCGGAATCCTCATGCAGGAGCCCGAGCTCGACGAGACCAAGACGGTTCTCGAGAACGTGCAGGAGGGCGTCGGCGAGATCAAGGCGAAGGTCGACCGTCACGCGGCGATCGGACTCGAGATGGCCGAGCCCGACGCCGACTTCGACGCCCTGCTCGCCGAGATGGGCACCCTGCAGGAAGACATCGACGCCGCAGACGCCTGGGACCTCGACTCCCAGCTCGAGCAGGCGATGAGCGCACTCCGCACGCCGCCCGGCGACTACCCCGTGCACAGCCTCTCCGGTGGTGAGAAGCGACGCGTCGCGCTCACCAAGCTCCTGCTGCAGAAGCCCGACCTGCTGCTGCTCGACGAGCCCACCAACCACCTCGACGCCGAGAGTGTTCTCTGGCTCGAGCAGCACCTCGCCAAATACCCGGGCGCCGTGCTCGCCGTCACTCACGACAGGTACTTCCTCGACCACGTCGCCGAGTGGATCGCCGAGGTCGACCGCGGCAAGCTCTACCCCTACGAGGGCAACTACTCGACCTACCTCGAGAAGAAGCAGGAACGCCTCACCGTCCAGGGCAAGAAGGACGCAAAGCTCGCGAAGCGTCTCTCGTCGGAGCTCGAGTGGGTGCGCAGCAACGCCAAGGGCCGCCAGGTCAAGTCGAAGGCGCGACTCGCGCGTTACGAGGAGATGGCGAACGAGGCGGAGAAGACGAGGAAGCTCGACTTCGAAGAGCTCGTGATCCCCGTGGGACCCCGCCTCGGCGCGCAGGTCATCGACGCGAAGAACCTCAAGAAGAGCTTCGACGACCGCGTGCTCATCGACGGCCTCAGCTTCACCCTCCCGCGCAACGGCATCGTCGGCGTCATCGGCCCGAACGGTGTCGGTAAGACGACGCTGTTCAAGACGATCGTCGGCCTCGAGCCGCTCGACTCCGGCGACCTCAAGATCGGCGACACCGTCGACATCTCGTACGTCGACCAGAACCGCGGCGGCATCGACCCGAACAAGACCCTGTGGGAGGTCGTCTCCGACGGCCAGGACTACATCCAGGTCGGCAAGACCGAGATCCCGTCACGCGGCTACGTGTCGCAGTTCGGCTTCAAGGGTCCCGACCAGCAGAAGAAGGCCGGCGTGCTCTCCGGTGGAGAGCGCAACCGTCTCAACCTCGCGCTCACCCTCAAGCAGGGCGGAAACCTCCTGCTGCTCGACGAACCGACCAACGACCTCGACGTGGAGACCCTCGGCTCGCTCGAGAACGCGCTGCTCGAGTTCCCCGGCTGCGCGGTGGTGATCACTCACGACAGGTGGTTCCTCGACCGCATCGCGACCCACATCCTCGCCTACGAGGGAACGGCGGAGGACCCGTCGAACTGGTACTGGTTCGAGGGCAACTTCGAGTCGTACGAGGAGAACAAGATCCAGCGCCTCGGAGCCGACGCGGCCAAGCCCAACAGCTCGGTCTACCGCAAGCTCTCGCGCGACTAGAGCGCCCGGACAATGCGGCTCACCGTTCCGATCAGCCTCCGCTGGTCAGACTTCGACGCCTACGCGCACGTCAACAATGCGGAGATGTTCCGCCTGTTGGAGGAGGCGCGCATCCAGGCGTTCTGGGTGAACGACGACGGCCGGGGCGACTCGGCGATGGCGATTCTGGATGCGCGCCCCGGCGCGAAGGTGGTCGCCTTGATCGCGCGGCAGGAGATCGAGTACCTGCTGCCGATCCCGTACATGCGCCAGCCGCTCGACGTGGAGCTGTGGATCGGCCGTCTCGGCGGCGCGAGCCTCGAGATCAGCTACGAGGTCTACTCGCCCGAGGGCATGGAGCCGCGGGCGCTGTACACGCGCGCGACGACGACCCTTGTGATGGTGGAGCTGGCGACGGGGCGGCCGCAACGCATGACCGACGAGCAGCGCGCGGCGTGGGAGCCCTACGTCGAGGAGCCGGTCGCGTTCACCAAGCGGCCGTAACCCCGAACACCGACTCGCTCGGTCGCGAGATCCGGCCTTGATCCCGATCAATACGCAGCGAGGAAGATGCGCAATCCTCTAATGTCGGGATATGGGCGTCTGGACCTGGTCGGCAGAGATAGGAATACTGTTCGGGGTCGGCCTCTTCGCCCTCCTGTTCTTTCCGATAGTCGCGGTGCAGTACCGCTTGTACGGGCGCTTCACCGGGTTCCGGCTGCTCGGTGCCGCCGCCGTCAGCGTCTACCTGACGACGTTGGCCGCCTACACCCTCGTTCCGTTGCCGACGTCCACGGACAAGGTGTGCGAACCGAGCATCCAGCTGGTTCCCTTCCACTTCGTCTCTGATATCGCCAGGGAGACGGCCGGCGACGGCGTCCTCGGTACGCTCCTCAGCCCGGTGACACTGCAGGTGGTGTTCAACGTCGTGCTCTTCGTGCCGCTCGGAGTGATCGTGCGCGGCTTCTTCTCTCGCCGGCTCGGGGTCACCGTCGCGGCTGGCCTGGCGATGTCGGTGCTCATCGAAGCCACCCAGTACACCGCGCTCTGGGGCGTCTACTCCTGCGCGTACCGGCTTGCCGACGTCGACGACGTCATGACCAACACGCTCGGGGCGCTCATCGGCGGCCTGCTCGGCCCGGTCGTCCTCGCGTGGATGCCTCGGGAGCGGGCATTGCGCGCCGCCCGCGGCACCCCGCGACCGATCACGGTGTGGCGCCGGTGGCTCGGGATGGCGATCGACCTGGCGCTGTTCACGGTGATCGGGGGAACGCTCACCGTGGCATACCGCCTCGTGCTGATCGCTGTCAGGCGAGACGTCCCCCGTGTGCCGGACGCGTTCGAGGTGGTCCTGGGCTCGCTCGTGCCGGCCCTGCTTGTCTTCATCTTGCCCGCGATGCGCCCGACGGGCGCCTCACTCGGCCAGACGGCGGTCTGGCTGACACCTCACTTGTCGCAGCCCTCGTCGGTGGTGCGCCGGGTCCTCCGGGCCGCGAGCGTGGGAGGGCTCTACGGGCTGCTGGTCTGCGTCTCGCGGCTCACGCTGCCGGTGTCCGCGGCGGCCGAACTCCTCGCGAACCTGCTCCTCGTGGCGGCGTTCGTCGCTGTGCCCCTCACTCGCAGTCGAGCCGGCCTCTCCGGTCTCGTGGCGCGCTCGTCGATCGCCGACGAGCGCGCGGTCTCCCCGGCCGCGGCGGAGACCCCTTAAATCCGGAAGGCCCGCCGTTTTCGCAAACGGCGGGCCGAGGTCAAGTGGCGGGCACTTGAGGTGCGTGAGGACTAGCCCTGACGCGCCTTCATGCGCGGGTTGTTGCTGTTGATCACGAACGTACGTCCGCGACGGCGGACAACCTGCGACCCGGGTGCCTTCTTGAGCGACTTGAGCGAATTACGTACGTGCATGGCCCACCAGCTTTCTTGTTGATTACTCTTATCAACAATGGACCCGTGGAGATATTCCCGAGTCAGCGCGACGGTACTCGCACCATGCCCTCTTGCGCAACGCTTGCCAGCAGCACGCCGTCGCGCGAGTAGATCCGGCCGAGCGAGAGGCCGCGTCCGCCGACGGCGGTGGGCGACTCCTGCACGTAGAGCATCCACTCGTCGACGCGTCCGAAGCGGTGGAACCACATGGCGTGGTCGAGGCTCGCGGCCTTGAGCCCGGGGGTTCCCCAGGCGACGCCGTGGCCGCGCATGATCGGTTCGAGAATCGAGTAGTCGCTCGCGTAGGCCAGGGCGGCGCGGTGCAGGTTCTCGTCGTCGGGCAACGCCGACTTCGCCTTGAGCCACACGGCCTGATGGGGAACGTGCTCGCCCTCGACCGTGAAGTACACGGGGGAGGGGATGTGCCGCATGTCGAAGGCCCGTGCGCTCGCCCAGTTCTCGGCGATCGGGTGGTCGACGCCGGCGAGCGTCTCGGCTGCGCTCGGCAGCGACTCCGGCTCCGGCAGCCCGGTCGGCATCTCGAACTGGTGGTCGAGTCCCTCGTCGTCGCTCTGGAACGAGGCGATCATCGAAAGGATCGGCAGCCCGTTCTGGTAGGCCTGCGTGCGCCGGGTGGAGAACGACCGGCCGTCGTGGATGCGGTCGACCGAGAAGGTGATGGGCTGCTCCGCGTCTCCCGGGCGCAGGAAGTAGCCGTGCATCGAGTGCACGAAGCGGTCCTTGCTGATGGTGCGCATCGCGGCCACGAGCGACTGGGCGAGAACCTGACCGCCGAACACGCGGCCGAGCGGCTGCGGCTGGCTCGGCCCGGTGAAAATGTCCTCGCTGGTGCGCGCGTGGGTGTCGGTCAGGTCGAGTGCGGTCAACAGTCCGCTCACGGGGTCGCTCATGCCCTGTAGTTTAGAACGCAGATGAGTCAAGCATTCACCCTCCAGGATTCCCTCGCCCTCGACGACCTCAGCACCTACCTGAGCCGCGCGGGCCGCGTCGAGGACGGCTCCGTGCGCCTGATCGCCGGGGCGGGAGTACTCGCCGTCTACGTCGCCGTGTTCTATCCTTCGGGGCTGCTCGACGAGAGCCCCACGGTGCTCGGACTGCGCACCTTCTCGCTGCCCGAAAAGGAGACCTTCGACGCCGTCGTGCCGGTCGGCTCGCTGCTGCAGCGGCTCACCAACCGCAAGAACGAGGTGACGGATGTCTCGGCTCCAGTCACCGTGAACCTGCCGATGCAGGTGCACACCGTGTCGTGGGCGGCCATCTCTCCGCCGCGCGGCGGCTGGAGCCCCCTGCCCGCGACGTCGAGCGGAGTGCTCGACGGCGTTGCGCGCGCGGGCATCGACGAGGTGGCCACCGCCATACCGACCGGAACCGGCGAGCAGATCGTGCACAAGGTGCGTTCGCAGGTGTGGGGACGGCCCATTCCCGGGCTCGAGCACGTGCCGGCCGGTGCCGGGTTCGCTGCCCTCAGCCTCGGGTTCCTCGGCAGCGAGGAATCGGTGCAGATCTTCGAGACCGGGCCGTGGACCCGCCTCACCACGAAGCGCGGGCACGTGCTCGCCAAGCGTCGAGCCTGGACCCTCGCGCGCTGACAGGCTGCACCCCGACCTGTACCGTGGTGCTGAGTCGTTGTCATGCTGGCATGTACGGAGGGTGCGATGCGCGTTGCGCAATGGTTACCAGGAGCATTGCCGGTGAGGTCGGTCATCGCCACCGTCACCGTCACCGTCATCGCCGTCGTCGCCGCGACGCCGATCCAGCCCACCGAGGTCTTCGCGGACGAGGGCGCTCGAGGGGAGGCGCAGGGTCCGGCGGCCGACGCTCTCTACGCGATCAGTCGTGACTTCCCCGACGACTTCGCCTACTCGGAGTTCACCGCCACCGGATTCACCGTCGCGTTCGCAGGGGCGGCGCCGGATGCCGCGATCGACAGGCTGGAGGCCACCGGCATCGATTTCGACGTCGTGACGGGCGTCGGCCGCCCTCAACTCGCGCTCGAGGACGAGATGACGAGGATCAGCAAGGCCGTGCTTGCACACGTCGACGCGGAAACCAATTTCAGCGTCGAGTCGAACCCGCGCAACAGCGCGTTCGTGGTGACGCTCTACACGGGCGACGAACAGCTCGCGGTGGATGTCGCGTCCGCCACCCGCGCGCTGCGATCGTCACTGAGCGTCCCGGTCGAGTTCGCTTCGACGGACGTGGAGCTGAGCCTCGCCTCGATCCCTCCGGTCGAATGAACCCCTGATTTCGGGGTACGCCCGAGTCGGCAATTAGGGGGACCCGGAGCCGAATGGTAATCTTGCGCGTTGCCCTGCCCCACCCCAGAAAGACTCTCCGTGCCGATTCCCCTCCTCATTGACACCGACACCGCCGCCGACGACTGCTTCGCGCTGCTGGTCGGGCTGCTCGACCCCCGCGCCGACCTCCTCGCCATCACGATGGTCGCCGGAAACGTCGGATTCGACCAGCAGGTCGACAACGCGTTCCTCACCGTGGGGCTCGCCGGCCGCCTCGGGCAGGTTCCCGTGCACCTCGGCGCCCGTGACCCGCTCGTCCGCCCGTGGCTCAGCGCAGAAGACGTGCACGGCGACGGCGTGGGCGGCTTGAAGCGCCCCGACGACGGCCACGAGGCATCCGCAGAGCACGCGGTCGACGCGATGATCCGTCTCGCCCGCGAGCACAAGGGGGAGCTGCGCATCGTGGCCATCGGCCCGTTGACGAACCTCGCCCTCGCGGTGCAGAAAGACCCGGAGTTCGTGTCGAACGTGGGCAGCCTCTTCGTCATGGGCGGCTCGATCAACGCCCGCGGCAACATCACTCCTGCCGCCGAGTACAACATCTATGTCGATCCGGAGGCCGCTGACATCGTCTTCTCGGCCGGGTTCTCCGACGTCGTCGTGATCAGCTGGGACCCGCTCACCATCACCGACGCGCTGTTCGACCAGGGCCGCATCGACCGCATCGCCGCCCTCGACACCCCGCTCTCGCGCTTCTTTGTGCGCGCGAACCAGGCCACGTTCGACTTCGACACCGCTGTGGGTCTCGCCGGCTCGTCGCACTGCGACTCGCTCTCGGTGCTGCTCGCGCTCGACCGCAGCCTGTCGACGGCCGAGCGCCGCTACCGCCTCGAGGTCGAGACGCAGGGCACGCTGACGCGCGGCGCCACGGTGTTCGACTGGGCGTCGGACGACAACAACGTCACCGCCATCGAGACCGTCGACGGCGAGCGTTTCTTCGACTACATGCTGGGCATGCTGGCCACGACCCCGGTCATCGCCCAGTCCGCCGCCTAGCCCTGAAGCCGGCCCGCGGCGGCCCTGTCGTGCGCGTCGGCGGCTGCCGGAAGGCGGGACGGGTAGAACATCGCCCGGGCGATGCGCACGTCGACGCTCTCTCCGACGAGCGGGCGGCGGCCGGACACCCGGCAGCGCACCGCGATGCCCTTCCAGTCGACGACCACGTCGTTGCCTCCCCGCCCGTACAGCGACGACATGACGACGGCGCCGGCGCCCGGCGTCAGGGTGACGTCTTCTGGCAGAACCGCGATCGACCCGTCGCCGTCGGAGCCGCCGCCCTCGAGCAGCGCGGCGTCGACCCGGCACTCGTGCCCGGCTGCGCTGAACACGTCGGCGAGCAGCCGGCCGGTGAAGATCGTGGCGTCGGACAGGAACGTCGCCACGGAGGGGGAGACCGGCGAGCTGACGAGCTCTGGCGGGGTGCCGACCTGCTGGATGCGGCCGGCGTCGAGCACGACGACACGGTCGGCGAGCGCGAGCGCCTCGTCGCGGTCGTGGGTGACGTGCACGACGGTCAGTCCGATCGAGCGGGTGAGCGTCTGCAGCTCGAGCCGCAGCTTGTCGCGTAGCGGCTCGTCGAGGGCCGAGAGCGCCTCGTCGAGCAGCAGCACGCGCGGACGGCCGACGATCGCCCGCGCGAGGGCGACCCGCTGGCGCTGGCCCCCCGAGAGCGTGGTCGGGTTGCGCTTCTCGAACCCCTCGAGGCCGACGAGCGCCATCACCTCGTCGACGCGGGCGCGACGCTCGACCTTCGGTACGCCGGCGAGCCGCAGCGGGTAGGCGATGTTGCGCTCGACACTCCAGTGCGGCCACACGGCGTGCTGCTGGAACACCATGCCGAGCTCGCGCTTCTCCGGCGCGACGAGCGTCGACGCGTCGGCGACGAGCGAGTCGCCGAGGTGGATCGACCCGCTCGTCGGGCGCAGGAACCCGGCGATGGCGCGCAGCAGGGTCGTCTTGCCCGAGCCGGACGGCCCGACGAGGGCGACGAACTCGCCGTCGGCGATCGCGAGGTCGATGCCGGAGAGACCGACGGTGCCGTCGGGATAGGTGAGACCGACGTCGGAGAGGGTGACGGATGACACGGGGAGATGCCTTTCGTGGAGGTCAGCGCGCCCGGCGGGCGGCGAGGCCGAGGCCGGCGAGGCCGACGAGGGTGATGATGAGCGAGAGGGCCGACGCCGCGTTGTAGGCGCCGGCCTGCTGCAGAGAGAAGATAGACACCCCGAGCGTCTGCGCGCCCGGTGCGAGCAGCAGCACCGAGATCGTGAGCTCGCGCACGGCGGTGAGCACGACGAGGGTGCCACCGGAGATCGCCGCGGGAAGCGCCATCCGCCAGGAGATGTCGAACAGGGCTCGCAGCCGGCTCGCGCCCGAGATACGGGCGGCCTCCTCCGCGGTCATGGGCGTCGACCGCAGCGGTGCGCTCACCGACTGAACCACGATGGCGACGAACGCCATCACGTAGGCGCAGAGGATGAGCCACGGTGTGTTGAACAGCCCGATGCGCGGCGCGATGATCAGCCAGCCGACGGCGATGACGAGCCCGGGGATCGCCTGCGGCAGCATGGCCACGGTGCGCAGCGCCGTGTTCGAGCGCGCCGCCGTGCGGGTGACCAGCGTGCCGATGGCGAGCCCGATCACGGCGCAGATGATTCCGGCGAGCACGGAGAGCACGACCGAGTTGACCGCCCCGGTGACGGTGGCGGGGGCGGTCGTGGCGCGCACGATGTTGTCGAGGGTGAGATTCTCCCAGGCGAGGGGCACTCCCGGCGCCGGCAGCAGCGACTGGGTGAGCAGCGCGCTGAGCGGGAGGAGGGTGATCGCGAGCACGCCGGCCCAGGCGACCAGGGTCAGCGGCAGGCGAGCCACGCCGAGCGGGAGGATCTGCCCCGACGACGCGGAGGCGTCGAGCTCCCAGCGCGAGCGGGAGACGAGCATGTCGATCACCATGGCGGCGGCAGCGACGACGAGCAGCACCACGCCGATCGTCGCGATCACCTCGAGCGGCGACTCCACAGTGCCCGACTGGATATACCGGTAGATGAGAGTCGACAGCGTGACGTAACGCTCCGGCAGCCCGATGATCGACGGGATGCCGAAGTCGGCGAGGTTGCCCACGGCGACGAGGGTGAACGCCGAGAGGATCGCGGGGCGCAGCAGCGGCACGGTGATGGTGAGCACAGCGCGGATGGCCGAGGCGCCGCTGATCCGCGCCGCCTGTTCGAGGTCGGACGGGATACGGCGCAGCGCCGCGGAGACGATGATGTACGCGACCGGGTAGGAGTGCACCGTGAGCAGGAAGATGACGCCGTCGGCGCCGTAGATGTTCCACAGCGGTGCGCCGAACCACTGGGTCCAGAGCGCGTTGGCCGAGCCGGTGGGGCCGGCGATGCCGATCCACGCGATCGCGCCGACGAACGGCGGCACCAGCAGCGGGGTGAGCGCGAACAGGCGCAGCACGCGGCGGCCGCGCAGGTCGGTGCGGTCGAGAAGCAGGGCGAGGGCCGTGCCCACGACGACCGCGCCGATCGCCGAGGAGACCGACGAGACGAGGCTGTTCAGCCCGGCTTCGGCGATGTCGCCGCCGAGCAGCAGGGGCAGGTGATTGTCGGATGCCGCGAGCCAGACGATCGCGCCGAGGGGAAGCAGCACGACCGCCGCGACGACGAGCCACAGCGCGATGCGCACGGCGTCTACCCCGTCGGGGCGGCCGGCGCGTCTCGTACTGCCCCGTGGGGAACGCGGGGCGCGGGCCCGGTCGGTGACGACCGGGCCCGCGACGCGTGCGGTGGGGGAGGGGCTCATTACTGGAAGAGCTCGTTGAACCTGGCCACGGCCGCGGTCTTCGTGTCGGCGATCAGGTCGAGGTCGGGCGAGAGGATCGTGATGTCGTCCATCGACGGGGCGCCGTCGGGGGTGCCGACGTCGCTGCGCACCGGCAGGTACGACTGCTCGACGGCGAGGGTCTGGCCGGCCTCGCTGACGAGGAAGTCGACGAACGACTCCGACGCCTCCTGCGCGTCGGTGCTGGCGAAGATGCCGACCGGCTGCGACACGTACGGCACGCCCTCGGTCGGGTAGGCGACGTCGATCGGCGAGCCGGCGGCCTTGAGCTCGCGCACGAGGTAGTCGACGACGATCCCGACCGGCTGCGTGCCGGCGGCGACCGCCTGGGAGACGGGTCCGTTGCTGTCGGCGATGACCGGCTTGTTCGCCGCGAGGTCTTCGAGCCAGGCCTCGCCGAGGTCGTCGGTGTTCATCCACACGGCCGCGTTGTAGGCGGCTGCTCCCGAGACGTCGGGGTTCGGCATCGTGATCTTGCCGGCGTACTCCGAGTCGGTCAGGTCGTGCCACGAGGTGGGCGGGGTGTCGATGGCCGTGGTGTTGTAGGCGATGACCGTGGGGATGATGCGGGTTCCCGTGTAGAAGCCCTCGGGGTCGACGACGTCCTGGTTCAGCGACTCGACGTCGGCCGGGGTGTAGGCCAGCAGCAGGTCGTCGGAGGCGTAGGCCTCGAACGTGGCGGAGTCGGCCGCGAGAAGAACGTCGGCCTGCACGTCGCCGGAGGTGCGCTCGGCCTCGATGCGGGCGGTGAGGTCGCCGGTTCCGGCGCGGAAGACCTCGACGGTGACGTTCGGCTGCTCCTCGTTGTAGGCGGCGACGATCGCATCGATCTTCTCCTGCGGCTCCGACGTGTAGACCGTGATGGCGGCGGCGTCGAGCTGCGTGACGGTCGTCGCGGTGTCTTCGGCGGGGGCGGGCTCTGCGGCCGTGCAGCCGGTGAGGACGAGGCCGAGGGCCACGAAAGTGGCGGCCGTTGCGACGTAGTGCTTGCGGTTCATGGTGTCCTTTGTGGTTGTAGTGCGGATGCGGTGGTGGGGACGGGAGTCGAGAAGAGGGGGCTCGGCGACTGCAGGCTGACCGGCGCGGTGCTCACCTGGTCGGCCGTGATCTGGACGAGCGAGAACATGGCGAGGTCGTGGCCGCTGACGGTCTCCGGACCGGCGTTCATGATCTGGTGGTAGGCGAGCGAGGGCCCGACAGCGACGGGGAGGCCGTGGAAGAGAGCGGTCATCGGGTGGTGGTAGTGGCCGGCGAGGATGAGCCGCGCGTCGGAGCCCTCGATGGCGGCGGCGAACCCCTCCGGGTCGCGCAGGCCGATCTTCGACAGGGTGGGCAGCGGCGAGGGTACTGGTGCGTGGTGCAGTGCGATGACGGTACCCGCGCCGAACGGCTCGGCGACGGTCGAGCGCAGCCAGTCGAGCTGCTCGTCGTCGATGGCGCCGGTGCTGGTGTCGAGCAGCACGATGCGCGTCTCGCCGACCGTGACGACCCGGTAGTGGCTCGGGCCGTGGCCGTCGAGCACGCGGGCGGCGCGGGCGTCGTCGTGGTTGCCGAGAGTGGTGAACACCGGTGCGCCGACTTTCTCGCCGAGCGCCCGCAACGCGGCGTTGACCGCCGGGTAGGCGGCGGAGTGACCGCGCTGCGCCAGGTCGCCCGTGACGACGACCGCCTCGGGCGTGACGCCGGCCGCGGCCACGTAGTCGCCGACCTGCTCGAGCCGGGCGACGCCGTCGACCTGCCCGTAGAGCAGCTCGCCGATCGTCGCGTGCACGTCGCTGAGGTGCACGATCGTGAACTTGGAGTGCTCAGTCATCGCTCGGCCGCCCGAGAGTTCGGCGCAGCGCCTGCAGTTGTTCGGCCCGCAGCCCGTGGCGGATGAGGTACGCCTCGGCTCCGCCCAGCGCGCTGACCGTGCGCAAAGCGTGCAGCATCGCCTCTGCTGGGCTGTCGAGGTGGAGGCGCAGGGAAGCCGCGTGGGCGTCGGCGTCGAGGCCCATCGGCCGCAGCGTCTCCACGGCGATCTGCTCGCGCCGGTCGCGCACGACGCCGGTGGAGAGCGCGTAGTCGGCGACGACGTGTGCCTCGTCGTGGCCGGCGGCGAGCAGGGCGAGGGCGACGACGAGTCCGGTGCGGTCCTTGCCCGCGGTGCAGTGGACGAGTACGGGGCCGCCGGAGTCGGCGATGGCGGCGACGGCCTCGGTGAGGGCCGCGCCGCGCTCGGTCAGGAGGAATCCGTAGACCTGCTCGAGGCTGCCGGAGGCGGGCGGGCCGTCGGGAAGCCGGTAGAGGGCGACGTGGGCGACAGGCACCCCGTGCCGCGGCTCGGTGTTCGCCGCGAGCTCGCCGTCTTCGCGCAGGTCGAGCACGAGGGAGATGCCCAGCTCGGCCAGCTGCGCCCGTCCGGCGTCGCCGACCTCGTCGAGCGCGGCGGCGCGAGCGAGCCACGGCGTCGACTCGGGGCCGGGGGTTGCCCAGCGGGCGTTGTACGTGCCCTCGATGGTGATGCCCGACATGACCTACCCGGATCTCGTTTCACCGTTTCATGAGTTATGAAACGCGGTTACGAGAATCAGGATGTGCGGGCGAGGTGAACGAAGGGTAGACGGCCGACGACCTGCCGCGAAACGCGGCGCCAACCTCGCGTTCGGTGGTCGCAGTCGTCGCGGGCGGGCCGGCCCGTGCGCCGGCGCGTTGGCTGGCCAGCTGTGGCGGCTTGCTGGCCGTCGAGACCGCACCAATTGGCCAGTCAGGTCGCGGGAAGGCACGTCCGGGTCGTCGGAAGTGCACTTGTGCCCCATTTCGACGCGCGAGACGGGGCACAAGTGCACTCTCGCGGGCGGCGGGATCGGCTGACCGGGCGGCGCGCGGACGGTACGGCGGCGCGCAGGCGGGACGGCGGCGCGCAGGCGGGACGGCGGCGCGGGGCGCGCACGGACCGCGCGGCGCGCGGCTACTCGTCGCTGACGAGCGCCTCAGCGACGACCTCGCGCATGTGGGCGACGTCGGAGCTCGAGCTTCGGTCGAACAGCGCAGAGTGCAGCGTGTGCAGCACGAGCAGGTGGCTCAGCCGGCTGAGGAACGGGTCGATGTCGTGCGCCCGGGTGAGCGGTCCCGTCACGAGCGAGATGTCGGCGAGCAGCGTGAGCGGCGACCGGGCGAAGCTCGTGACGGCGATGACGGTGGCCCCGCCCTCCTTGGCGGCGCGGCAGGCGCTCAGCGTGTGGGTGTTCGCCCCCGAGTAGCTGACCGTGAGGCACACGTCGTCGGCGGTGAGAGAGTGCGCGGCGAACTGCTGACCGAGCACGTCGCTCGGCGCCTCGACGGGGCGGCCCACCGTGGCGAACCGCATGGCCGCGTCCTGCAGCGGCGGCGCCGAGAACCCGGTGCCGACGAGCACGAGTCGGCGGGCTCCGGCGAGCGCGTCGACCGCGGCATCGATGCTCGCGACGTCGACGCTGTCACGGCCGATCGTGATCGCGTCCGCGGCATCCGAGAAGATCCTGGTGAGCGGATGCGCCGCGGCGCCCTCCTCCCGGTCGCTCGGCGCGGCGCGGGCGATCTCCAGCCGCAGGTGCTGGAACCCGCGGAAGCCGAGCGTCTGACACGCGCGCACGACCGTCGCGGGCGAGGTCGCGGCAGCCTGGGCGAGCTCGGCGGTCGACCACTCCGTCACCGCGGCCGGGCGGGCGAGGATCACCTGCGCCACACGACGCTCGCTCGGTCCGAGCACGGGCAGCGCCGCCCGCAGCCGCGCCATCACGGTGCTGTCGAGGTTGCGTACTTCGGTGGCGTGCATGCTGCGCTCCAGGGGTCGTGAGTGCACGCAGCATACCCAACCGAGACGAACCTCCGGGAACGCCCTAGAGGCCGGGGATCGACTCGAAGATGCGCGTCGTGACCATGACCGCCGCCACGATGCCGATGATGAAGCCGACGAGGATGAGCGACAGGTTCACGAACATCGGAGCCAGGCCCGAGCCCACCCGGCGTCGCACGACGACGCTGCGGCCGATCATGTAGACGGGAGCGCCCAGCAGCGCGAAGAATGACCAGGCCCAGTGGAAGGGGCGCGGCACCCCCCGGGCGGCGAGGGCGCGCGCGTCGAGGAAGGCGAGAATCACGGTCGCGGCGGCGATGAGCAGCGATACACCGTAATTGGTTATGTCGAGCGGCGTGAACGAGGAGCCGCTGTCGGCGAGGGCGCTCTCGACGAGAGAGTCGATCGTGGCGAGCTGGACTACCGACAGCGCGAGCGTGACGATGGGCAGCACCGCCAGCAGCCAGATGAACGGCGTCGACGGCGAGGTGCCCTCTGGGGCCTTCAGCGCGGGAGCCGCGCCGTACGGCTGCATGGCGGGATACGCGGATTGCGCGCTGCCGGCGACTGCCGGCGCCTGGCTGCCGGGGCCGCTCGGTGTCGACCACGGGGTCGCCGCCGTCTGAGCCGCAGGCGCGGAGTAGTTCTCGGTCCAGCGTGTGCCGTCCCACCAGCGGGTGCGAGGGGTGCCGGCGGGGTCCGGGTACCAGCCGGCGGCGGGCGTGGTCGAGTTGTCGTTTGTCATGAGGCTCCCTCGGGTCGATACAGAGTTTACCGATCCACTCAACCGCGGGCCACAGCCCGCGCCGCCTGCCGCCCGGTGTAGATGCAGCCGCCGAGGAAGGTACCCTCGAGCGAGCGGTAGCCGTGGATGCCGCCACCGCCGAACCCGCTCGCCTCGCCGGCGGCGTAGAGGCCGGGGACCGGCTCGCCTCCCGCACGCAGCACCTGCCCGTCGAGGTTCGTCTCGATGCCGCCGAGGCTCTTGCGGGTGAGCACGTGCAGCTTGACGGCGATGAGCGGGCCCGCCTCCGGATCGAGCAGCTTGTGCGGAGCGGCGACCCGGATGAGCTTGTCGCCCCGGTAGTGGCGGGCCTGGCGGATCGCCGTGATCTGCGCGTCCTTGGAGAAGTCGTTGTCGAGCTGGCGGTCGCGCCCCTCGACCTCGCGGCGAACGAGGGCCGCGTCGATCGCGACATCCGGGCTCAGCCTCTGCATGCCCTTCACCAGCTCGCCCAGGGTCTCGGCGACGACGAAGTCGACCCCCTTCTCCTTGAACGCCTCGACCGGGCCCGGGGCGCCTGGCAGCACCCGGCGGGCGAGGAGCCTGACGTCTTTGCCGGTCAGATCCGGGTTCTGCTCGCTGCCGGAGAGGGCGAACTCCTTCTCGATGATCTTCTGCGTGAGAACGAACCACGAGTGCTCGTAGCCCGTCGACTGGATGTGCGCGAGGGTGCCGAGGGTGTCGAACCCGGGAAACAGCGGCACCGGCAGGCGCCGGCCCGAGGCATCCAGCCACAGGCTCGACGGACCGGGGAGGATGCGGATTCCGTGCCTGGCCCAGACGGGGTCGTAGTTGGTGATGCCCTCGACGTAGTGCCACATGCGGTCGCCGTTGACGAGGTTCGCGCCCGCCTCCTCGCTGATGCCGAGCATACGGCCGTCGACGTGGGCGGGCACGCCGCTCAGCATGTGCTTCGGGGGAGTGCCGAGACGCTGGGGCCACTGGGCGCGCACCATGTCGTGATTGCCGCCGATCCCGCCGCTGGTGACGATGGTCGCGCCCGCGTACTGTTCGAAGTCGCCGACCACCGTGCGGGCGGATGCGGCGCCGCGTACGGCGGCATCGGGGGCGAGGACCGCGCCGCGTGCGCCGACGACCTCGCCGTTCTGCACGATGAGCCCGTCGACACGGTGGCGGAACTTGAGGGTGACGAGACCGCGGTCGACGCCCTCCCGCACCGCCCGGGCGAAGGGCGCGACGACCCCCGGTCCGGTGCCCCAGGTGATGTGGAACCGCGGCACGGAGTTGCCGTGGCCGTTGGCGCCGTAGCCTCCGCGCTCGGCCCAGCCGACCACGGGGAAGAATCCGACGCCGCGTTCCTTCAGCCAGGCCCGCTTCTCGCCGGCCGCGAACTGCAGGTACGACTCGGCCCACTGCCTGCCCCACGCGTCTTCCGGACGGTCGAACCCCGCGGCGCCGAACCAGTCCTGGCGCGCCAGCTCGAGCGAGTCCTTGACGCCCATGCGCCGCTGCTCCGGGGTATCGACGAGGAAGAGGCCGCCGAACGACCACCACGCCTGACCGCCGAGATTCGCCTCGGACTCCTGCTCGAGAACCGTCACGGTCTTGCCTGCCGCCACCAGCTCGGCGGTCGCGACGAGGCCGGCGAGCCCCGCCCCGATCACGATGGCGTGCGAGGACTGCGCGGTTTCGGGTGCGGGCATGCCGAGACTCCTTCGTCGGGTGTTAGTGAGACCTTAGTGGGACGGGCGACCCACATGGCGAAACACAGGATGCTTGTACTCCGCCGCGTCGCGCCGTAGCCTGAGACAAATTCTGGCGACGGTGCCCGGACTTCACGAGAGTGCGCGCGCCCCGCCCTGTTACGGAGCAAACAATGTTGCGTTCTCTCGAACAGCTAGACGACCTCACCAGCACGGTGACCGCCCCCGACGCCCTCCTGCAGCTGCTGCCTCCCGACGGCAACCGCGTCGCCCACCCCGATCTCGATCCCTGGGTGGCCGACATCGACGGCGCGGCTCTCGCGGCCCTCTACGACGATCTCAGCGTCATCCGTCGCCTCGACGTCGAGGCCACGGCGCTGCAACGTCAGGGCGAGCTCGGGCTCTGGCCGCCGCTGCTCGGTCAGGAGGCCGCGCAGGTCGGGTCCGCCCGGGCACTGCGCCGCGACGACTTCGTCTTCACCAGCTACCGCGAGAACGGCGTCGCCTACTGCCGCGGGGTCGCGATCGCCGAGCTGATGCCCGTCTGGCGGGGCACCGCGCTGAGCGGCTGGAACCCCTACGACGTCGGCATGGCCACGCCCGCGGTGATCATCGGCGCGCAGACGCTGCACGCCACGGGCTACGCGCTCGGCTGCGCGATCGACGGCGCCGACTCGGTCGCCGTGGCCTACTTCGGCGACGGCGCCACGAGCCAGGGAGACGTCGCCGAGGCGATGGTCTACGCGGCGAGCTTCCACGTGCCGGTGATCTTCTTCTGCCAGAACAACCATTGGGCGATCTCCGAACCGGTCGGCCTGCAGGCCACGAGGCCGATCGCCGACCGGGCGCCCGCCTACGGCATCCCCAGCCTCCGCGTCGACGGCAACGACGTGCTCGCCGTGATGGCGGTGATGCGCATCGCCCTCGACCGCGCCCGCACCGGGGGCGGCCCGACGTTCATCGAGGCGGTCACCTACCGCATGGGGCCGCACACCACCTCCGACGATCCCGGGCGCTACGTCGACCCGGTCGAACGCGCCGAGTGGGCGGCGAAAGACCCCATCGACCGGCTCGAACGGCACCTCGACTCACTCGGGCTGCTGACCGACGAGCTGCGGGAGTCGGTGAAGCGGTCGGCGGATGGCGCGGCAGCCGAGCTGAGGCGCGCCTGTCTCGCCCTGCCGGAGCCCGAGGCCCTGACCGTGTTCGACAACGTCTACGCCGAGCCGCACAGCGGGCTCGAGCGGCAGAAGCGGGAGTACTCCGCCTACCTGTCGATGTTCGAAGGGGGTGCGTCGTGACCGAGCTCACCCTGGCCAAGGCCATCAACCTGGGGCTGCGCCGCGCCCTCGAGAGCGACGACCGCGTCGTGCTGCTCGGCGAGGACATCGGCAAGCTCGGCGGCGTATTCCGGGTCACCGACGGACTGCAGGCCGACTTCGGGGTGCGCCGCGTCATCGACGCCCCGCTCGCCGAGTCGGCGATCATCGGCACCGCGGTCGGTCTCGCCTTCCGCGGCTTCCGGCCGGTGTGCGAGATCCAGTTCGACGGCTTCATCTACCCGGGCTTCGACCAGATCGTCGCCCAGGTCGCGAAGCTGCACTACCGAACGGCGGGCAACGTACGGGTTCCGATCACGATCCGCGTGCCCTTCGGCGGTGGCATCGGGGCGGTCGAGCACCACTCCGAGTCGCCAGAGGCCTACTTCACCCACACGTCGGGGCTACGGGTGGTCAGCTGCTCGAACCCGCAGGACGCCTACGGCATGGTGCGGCAGGCGATCGCGAGCGACGACCCCGTGCTGTTCTTCGAGCCGAAGCGCCGCTACTGGGCCACCGGCGAGGTCGACGAGGACGCGGTCGCCCCGCCGCTCGGCAGCGCGCACATCGTGCGGGAGGGCGCCGACGTCACACTCGTCGCGTACGGCCCGCTGGTCACCACGGCCCACGACGCCGCCCTCGCCGCCCACGACGACGGCGTCTCGATCGAGGTCATCGACCTGCGTTCCCTGTCGCCCGTCGACTTCGACACCGTCGAGGCCTCGGTGCGCAAGACCGGGCGCCTCGTCGTGGCCCACGAGGCGCAGCACTTCGGCGGCGTCGGCGCCGAGGTCGCGGCCAGCATCACCGAGCGTTGTTTCTTCCACCTCGAGGCGCCGCCCGTGCGGGTCACCGGTTTCGACACCCCGTATCCGGCGGCGAAGCTCGAACGGCACTTCCTGCCCGACCTCGACCGCATCCTCGACGCGGTCGACCGCGTGATGGGCCGCACCAACTCGCTCTCGAGCCTCGGAGTCACCGCGTGAGCGTGCGCGAGTTCGCGATGCCCGACCTCGGCGAGGGACTGACGGAGTCGGAGCTCGTCTCGTGGGAGGTCGCGGAGGGCGACACTGTCGAGCTCAACCAGGTCATCGCCGAGGTGGAGACCGCGAAGGCCCTCGTGCAGCTGCCGAGCCCGTGGGCTGGCACCGTGTCGCGGCTGCTCGTGCAGCCCGGGGTCGTGGTGCGGGTCGGCTCGCCGATCGTGGCGATCGAGGTGGCGGATGCGGCCGGATACTCGGCGTCGGAACCCCCGGCCCGCAACGCGGTGCTCGTCGGCTACGGCCCGCCGGTCGAGGGCGGGAGCCGCCCGCAGCGCAAGACGCGCGGCGCGCTGCTCGAACGGGAGGCGCCCGCCGCCACTGGCGCCGAGCCTGCCGCGCCCGCGACCCTCGCGGCTGCCGGCCCCGCGCCGGTCGCCCCCGTCCCGGTCGAGCCCGACGCCGCGACCCGGCCGGCCGAACGCCCGCTGAGCACGCCGCCTGTGCGCAAGCTCGCGGCAGACCTGGGAGTGCGGCTCGAGCTCGTGCGCGGCACGGGGGAGCGCGGCATGATCACGCGCGACGACGTGCTGCGGGCGGGGGCGTCGGCCGAGGCATCCGCCCGTCCCTCTCCCGGTCCGCACGCTCCGGCACCCGCCGCGCACACCGCGCCGGACGAGACGCGCATCCCGATCTCCGGGGTCCGCCGCCGCACGGCCGAGGCGATGGTCGCGAGCGCGTTCACCGCACCGCAGGCGACCGTGTTCCTCACGGTCGACGTCACGCCGACGGTCGAGCTGCTCGAGGTCGTGCGCGCCAGGGCGCGCGAGGGCGCCCGCCCGGGCATCCTCGCGGTCGTGGCGAAGGCGCTGTGCATCGCGGTCACCCGCACTCCCGAGATCAACGCCCGCTGGGACGAGTCGGCGGCCGAGATCGTGCAGTGGCGCACCGTGAACCTCGGCATCGCGGCGGCCACCGACCGGGGTCTCATCGTGCCCGTCGTGCCGGCGGCCAACGAGCTGACGCTCGATCGACTCGCGAACGCGCTCGCGGCGCTCAGCGAGTCGGCGCGGGCCGGAACCACCACGCCGGCCGCCCTGCGCGGAGGCACCATCACCATCAGCAACGTCGGAGTCTTCGGGGTCGACGCCGGCACGCCGATACTCGTCCCTGGCGAGGCGGCGATCCTCGCGCTCGGGGCGATCTCGCGCCGACCGTGGGAGCACGACGGCGAGATCGCCCTGCGCAGCGTGCTCACGCTGAGCCTCTCGTTCGACCATCGCGTGGTCGACGGGCAGCAGGCCGCGACGTTCCTGGCAGACATCGGTGCGATCCTGGCCGAGCCCGGGGTCGTGCTGTCCATGGTCTGAGGGGCCCCGCGTCGCGAAAATTGCGGCAGATCGACCCGCTCCCGCCGAGAGGAGTCGTTCTCCCGCTTTTTTCGGGTCTCACCGAACACACGACGCAGGAATGCTCGGGGCCGGTCCGGTCACGCGGGTGTGGTGAGTGCCGCCCGCGCCATCCGCTCGAGCAGCGCACGCACGGCCGGACGAGGCGACGAGCGTGCACTGTGCGGCGTCGAGTTGATGAGGCCGAAGGTCGCGCGGGCCCGGATGCGCAGCTGGGTGCGCTCGACCCCGGGTAGCACGCGGGCGAGCACGCCCACCCACGTGTCGATGTACTCGCGCTGCAGCGAGCGCACGAGCGAACGCGCGTCGTCGGCGAGACTGTCGAGGTCGCGGTCCTGCACGCGGATGACGTCGGGGTTCGCGAGCGCGAAGTCGACGTGGAACGCGACGAGGGAGGCGAGCGCCTCGTGCGGATCGTCGACGCGGGCGACGACGTCCGCCCCACCGGCGCACAGGTTCTCGCTCACCCCCACGAGAAGCGCACCGAGCACCGCCTGCTTTCCCGGGAAGTGCCGGTAGACGGCCGGCCCGCTGACGCCGGCCGCCGCACCGAGGTCCTCCAGCGACACCCGGTCGAACCCGCGCTCCGCGAACAGGCGGGCCGCGGCATCCAGCAGCACCTCGCGCCGGTCGGCCTTGGCGCGTTCGCGGGCCGTCGGGTGCGGGGTCGGTGCGGTGCTCATGCGTCTCCCTCTAGACAATCCGGTTAATGGATACTAACCTAAACCCAGTTAGTCAAGATTAACTGAAATCAGAAGGTCAATGAAGACACTCGACAGCACGACCGCTATCAACGACGCCGATCAGCGCGCGCTCGTGCGCGAGCTGCGTGAGCGGCTCGCCACCGCGGCGCTCGGCGGCACCGCGGCGTCCCGCGAGCGGCACGTGGCCCGCGGCAAGCTCCTCCCGCGCGAACGCGTCGACGCGCTGCTCGACGCCGGCAGCCCCTTCCTCGAGATCGCGCCGCTCGCGGCCGACGGCTTCTACGACGACGAGGTCCCCGCGGCGGGCGTCATCGCCGGCATCGGACTCGTCGGCGGGCGCCACGTGCTGGTCATCTCGAACGACGCCACGGTCAAGGGCGGCACCTACTTTCCGCTCACGGTGAAGAAGCACCTGCGCGCGCAGGAGATCGCCCGAGAGAACCGGCTGCCGTGCATCTACCTCGTCGACTCCGGCGGCGCCTTCCTGCCCAGGCAGGACGAGGTCTTCGCCGACCGTGACCATTTCGGACGCATCTTCTACAACCAGGCCCGCATGTCTGCCGCCGGCATCCCGCAGATCGCCGCCGTCATGGGTTCGTGCACCGCGGGCGGCGCCTACGTTCCGGCGATGAGCGACGAGACGGTGATCGTGCGTGGCCAGGGCACCATCTTCCTCGGCGGCCCGCCGCTCGTGAAGGCGGCGATCGGCGAGATCGTGACGGCCGAGCAGCTCGGCGGCGGCGAGCTGCACGCCCGCACCTCCGGTGTCGTCGACCATCTCGCCGAGAACGACGCACACGCCCTGCAGATCGTGCGCGACATCGTCGCCACCCTGCCGCAGCCGGTCGCCCCGCCGTGGACCGTGATCGAGTCGCGCGAGCCGGCGGCCGACCCCCACGAGCTGTACGGCATCGTGCCGGTCGACGTGCAGTCGCCGTACGACGTGCGCGAGGTGATCTCCCGCATCGTCGACGCGAGCGAGTTCCACGAGTTCAAGGCCGAGTACGGCACGACCCTCGTCACCGGGTTCGCCCACCTGCACGGGCATCCGGTGGGCATCGTCGCCAACAACGGCGTGCTCTTCTCGGAGTCGGCGCTCAAGGGCGCCCACTTCATCGAGCTGTGCGACCAGCGGGGCATCCCGCTGGTGTTCCTGCAGAACATCTCCGGCTTCATGGTGGGACGCGACTACGAGGCCGGCGGCATCGCCAAGCACGGCGCGAAGATGGTCACCGCGGTCGCCACCACCCGCGTGCCCAAGCTCACCGTCGTGATCGGCGGCTCGTTCGGCGCCGGCAACTACTCGATGTGCGGCCGCGCCTACTCGCCCCGTTTCCTCTGGATGTGGCCGGCCACCCGCATCTCGGTCATGGGCGGCGCGCAGGCCTCCTCGGTGCTCGCGACCGTCAAACGCGAGCAGATCGAGGCCAGGGGCGGCGAGTGGTCGCCCGAGGAGGAGGCCGCCTTCCGCGCCCCGATCACCGAGCAGTTCGAGACCCAGGGCAACCCCTACTACTCGACCGCCCGCCTGTGGGACGACGGCATCATCGATCCGGCCGACACCCGCACGGTGCTCGGGCTCGCCCTCGACGTCTGCGCGGGCGCACCGCTCGGCGAACCGGGCTTCGGCCTGTTCCGGATGTGAGCGCCGTGATCAGGAGCGTGCTCGTAGCCAACCGCGGGGAGATCGCCTGCCGCATCATCCGCACCCTCCGGGCCATGGGCATCCGCTCGATCGCCGTCTACAGCGACGCCGACCGCGGCCACCCGCACGTCGCCCTCGCCGACGCCGCGATGCGCATCGGGCCGGCCCCGGCTCGCGACAGCTACCTGAGCGTCGACGCGGTCGTGGCGGCGGCGGTCGCGTCGGGGGCAGACGCGATCCACCCCGGATACGGCTTCCTCTCCGAGAACGTGGAGCTGGCCAGGGCGGCGGATGCCGCGGGGCTGGTGTTCATCGGACCGAGCGTCGTCGCGCTCACCGTGATGGGCGACAAGATCCGCGCCAAGCGGCACGTCGCCGCGCACGGCGTTCCGGTGATCCCCGGCCTCGACGAGCCCGGCCTCGACGACGCGGCGCTGATCGCGGCGGCGGAAGGCATCGGCTACCCGCTGCTCGTCAAGCCGTCGGCCGGCGGCGGCGGCAAGGGCATGCACGTCGTCGACGCCCCCGCCGACCTCGCCGGCGCGCTCGTGAGCGCGCGCCGCATCGCCGCGGCCGCGTTCGACGACGACACGCTCTTTCTCGAACGGCTCATCATCCGGCCCCGTCACATCGAGGTGCAGGTGCTCGCCGACGCGCACGGCGCCGTGATCCACCTCGGCGAACGCGAGTGCTCGCTGCAGCGACGCCACCAGAAGGTGGTTGAGGAGGCGCCCAGCCCCCTGCTCGACGAGGCCACCCGGGCGAGGATCGGCGCCGCCGCGTGCGAGGTCGCCCGCAGCGTCGGCTACACGGGCGCGGGCACCGTCGAGTTCCTCGTGTCGGCGAGCGACCCTGAGGCGTTCTTCTTTATGGAGATGAACACCCGGCTGCAGGTGGAACACCCGGTGACCGAGCTCGTCACCGGCATCGACCTCGTGCGCTGGCAGGTGCTCGTGGCCGCCGGGGAGCCGCTCACGATCACACAGGACGACGTCGTGCTCACCGGGCACGCGGTCGAGGCTCGGGTCTACGCCGAGGACACGGCGGCGGGCTTCCTGCCGAGCACGGGGCGCCTCCTCGCCTACGAGCCGCCGACGGGCCCGGGCGTCCGGGTCGACGGCGGCGTCGCGGCGGGGCTAGACGTGAGCCCGCACTACGACCCGATGCTCGCCAAGATCGTCGCGCACGGGGCCGACCGCGCCGAGGCGATCGAGCGGCTCTCGGCCGCCCTCGCCGCCACGACCGTGCTCGGCGTCGCGACCAACCTCGACTTCCTGCACGACCTTCTCGCCGACGACGGCGTGCGCTCCGGCGACATCGACACGGGCCTGATCGAGCGGTTCCTGGGGGAGGGCGGCGGTGACGGGCATCACTCCCGCCGCGAGTCACGGCGGCCCGGGGCGACCGAGCTCGCGGTCGCGGCGCTCTGGCTGCACGCGCGGCGGTGGGTCGCGGCATCCGCATCGCCATGGAGCGCCCCGACGGGCTTCCGGCTCGGCGTCCACCGCGCCACCGAGTACCACCTCGAGGTCGGCGGCGTCGTCACCACGGTGGCCGTCGACGGAATGCCGGATCGCGTCACCGTCGCGATCGACGGGCAGACGGTGGAGGCGGCACTAGCCGCCGGCGACGACCGGTCGGCCGTTGTCGAGCTCGACGGCCTGTCGCGCACTTGGCGGGTCGAGCACGACTCCCGCGGCGTGTGGCTCGCCGAGGGGAGCTTCTCGTGCTGCGTGCGCGAGGTCGACCGTCGCGAGATCGTGCGCGCCGGCATCGCCGCCGCGACCCGGGCGCCGGGAGCCGCGAGCCCCGAGACGCGGGTGCCCATGCCGGGCACCGTCGTCGATGTCGGGGCGGCGAGCGGCGACGTCGTAGAGGTCGGCCAGCTGCTCGTGACGGTGGAGGCCATGAAGATGGAGCACCGTCTGCTCGCCGCCACCGCGGGCACAGTCACACTCACCGTTTCGGTCGGCGACGTGGTCTCACTCGACCAGGTCGTCGCCACCATCACACCGTCGCCACAAGCGACGGTCGACGAAGGAGCAACGCCATGAATGTCGCACTCAGCACCCCCAGCACCACCGAATTCGGGCTCACCGACGAGCAGGCCAGACTGCGCGACGAGGTGCGCGACTTCGCCGACACCGTCGTCGCCCCCGCGGCCTACGAATACGACACCAAGCGCGAGCTGCCCTACGACATCATCGCCGCGATGGGGGAGATGGGCCTGTTCGGCCTGCCGTTCCCGGTCGAGTACGGCGGACGCGGCAAGGACTACTTCTCGCTCTGCCTCGCGGTCGAACAGCTCGCCCGCGCCGACCAGTCCATCGCCGTCACGCTCGAGGCCGGCGTCGGGCTCGGGGCGATGCCGGTGTTCCGCAGCGGAACCGAGGAGCAGAAGCGGCAGTGGCTGCCGATGCTGGCCAGCGGCTCCGCCCTCGCCGGCTTCGGCCTGACCGAGGCCGACGCCGGGTCCGACGCAGCCGGAACCAAGACCACCGCCCGCCTCGAGGGCGGCGAGTGGGTCATCAACGGGACGAAGCAGTTCATCACCAACTCCGGGTCGCGCATCACCAGGCTCGTGACGATCACCGCGGTGACGGGGGAGTCGGTGCGCGCCGACGGCTCGATCAAGAAGGAGCTGACGGCGATCCTGGTGCCGAGCGGCACCCCCGGCTTCACCGTCGAGCCCGCCTACGACAAGGTCGGCTGGCACACGTCCGACACCCACCCGCTGACCCTGCGCGACGTGCGGGTGCCCGAGGCGAACCTGCTGGGGGAGCGCGGACGGGGATTCGCCAATTTCATCCAGACCCTCGACGAGGGACGTGTGGCCTTCGCCGCTCTGTGCACCGGGGCCGCGCAGGGCTGCCTCGAAGAGGCCATCCGCTATGCGGGAAGCCGCAACGTCTTCGGGCGGGCCATCGGGCAGAACCAGCACATCGCCTTCACGATCGCCCGCATGCAGGCGCGCGTGCACGCCGCCAGGCTGGCCTGGTACGACGCCGCCCGCAAGCTCGACGCCGGCCAGCCGTTCAAGATGGAGGCCAGCATGGCCAAGCTCATCGGCAGCGAGGCCGCGATGGACAACGCCCGCGACGCCACCCAGATCTTCGGCGGCTACGGCTTTATGAACGAGAACCCGGTCGCGCGGCACTACCGCGACTCGAAGATCCTCGAGATCGGCGAGGGCACGACCGAGGTGCAGCTCATGATCATCGCGAGGGAGCTGGGGTTCGCGGCATGAGGGAGATCGAGCAGCGCGGGCTCTACTTCGAGGAGTTCGAAGAGGGGGTGCGCTACCTGCACCGTCCGGGCCGCACCGTCACCGAGGCAGACAACGTGCTCTTCACCACGCTCACGATGAACACGCAGGCGCTGCACCTCGACGCGGCATGGGCCGCGACCCAGCCGTTCGGCCAGCGTGTCGTGAACTCGATGTTCACCCTCTCCACCCTCGTCGGGGCATCCGTCGCTCAGCTCACCCAGGGCACCATCGTCGCCAACCTCGGCTTCACCGAGGTCGCCTTCCCCAAGCCGGTGTTCGTGGGCGACACCCTGTACGCCGAGTCGACGGTGCGCGGCGCCCGGCTCTCGCGGTCGCGACCAGGGCAGGGGGTCGTGACCCTCGAGCACACGGCGCGCAACCAGGACGACGTCGTGGTGGCGACCGCAACGCGCTCGGTGCTGGTCTGGTGTCTCGGATCCCAGCCGGAAGCCCGCTCGTGACCGCCGCGTTCGCGATGGGGCCGGCGCTGCTGTTCTGTCCGGCCGACCGTCCCGACCGTTTCGAGAAGGCCGCGGAGCGTGCCGACGCGGTGATCGTCGACCTGGAAGACGCGGTCGCTCCCGAGCGCAAGTCGGCCGCTCGCGACGCGCTGCTGTCGCACCCGCTCGACCCCGAGCGCACCATCGTGCGCGTGAACTCGTGGGGCTCGCCCTACTTCGCCGACGACATCGTCGCCCTCGCGCACACCCGCTACCGCACGGTGATGGTCGCCAAGGTGGAGAGCGCGGAGCAGGTGTCCGGACTCGAGCGCTACTCGCTCGTCGCCCTCGTCGAGACCGCGGCCGGGGTGATGCGCGCGGCGGAGATCGCGGCCGAGGCACACGTCGTGGCGCTCATGTGGGGCGCGGAAGACCTCGTCGCGTCGCTCGGCGGCACGTCGAGCCGGTCGGAGGACGGCGCCTACCGCGACGTCGCCCGGCACGCGCGCTCGACCGTGCTGGTCGCCGCGGCCGCCGCCGGAAAGAGCGTCATCGACGCGGTACACGTCGACATAGCCGACCTCGCGGGGCTCGAAGCCGAGGCGACGGATGCCGCAGCCGTGGGTTTCGCGGCGACCGCGTGCATCCATCCTTCGCAGGTCGAGACGATCCGCCGCTGTTACGCGCCCAGCGAGGCCGAGGTGCAGTGGGCGCGGCGGGTGCTCGAGGCGGCGGAGGGCAACCGCGGCGTCTTCACCCTCGACGGACGCATGGTCGACGCCCCGATCGTGCGGCACGCACGGCGTGTGGTGCGCGACCTCGAGGCGCGCTGACCCCCCGACCCGCCTGGTGCACCGAGAGTGCACTTATGCCCCAGGTTCGCGCCCAGAGCGGCGCACAACTGCACTTTCGCCGTCTGGTCGGCGAGCTGTGGTCTGGTTCGCGGCCGAGCACCCGCATTTGCAGGCTGGGTGGCCACTGCGGGCTATGTGGCGTGCTGCTCGGTGACCACACGTGGCCAGCTGTGCCCGCCCGCCCGTCGCGCCGACCTAGTACGTGTCGAAGATGCGCTGGATCTCGTCCTGGTCGCTCGTCACCGAGAGGGCGAGACAGGCCAGGATGCGGGCCCGCTGCGGGTTCTGGTCGTCGACCGAGATCCAGCCGTTGACCAGCTCGCCGCTCGCACCCTGGTGGGTGACGTGACCGCTTCCGGTGCGGGTCGCGCGCACGACGACTGCACCGGCGCGGCGGGCCGCCTCGAGAGGCTCGACGATGCGGCTCGAGACGGTTCCGTTGCCGAAACCGGCGTGCACGATAACGTCGAAGCGCGTCGCGTCGAGCGCCGCGGCGACCGAGTCGTCGACTCCCGAGTGGGCGAACAGGATCCCCGAACTGGGCAGGGAGCGGATGCTCGCCAGAGAGAACTCCGTCGCGCTGGTGTGCGGGCGGGACACGGCTCGGTAGAACCGCGGCTGCCCGTCGATGACCGTGCCGAGCGGTCCGTACGGCGACTCGAACGACCCCACCCGCAGGCTCGAGGTCTTGGTTACGTCGCGCGCGGAGTGGATGTCGTCGTTCATCACGACGAGCACGCCCCGGCCGGCGGAGAGCGGGGCGGATGCCACGGCGACGGCCCCGTAGAAATTCATCGGCCCGTCGGCGCTGAGTGCGGTCGCCGGGCGCATCGCCCCCGTGAGCACGACGGGCTTCGCCGAGTCGAGCACGAGGTGCAGGAAGTAGGCCGACTCCTCGATGGTGTCGGTGCCGTGGGTCACGACCACGCCGTCGACGTCGTCCGACGCCAGCAACTCGGCCACGCGCCGGGCGAGCGCCAGGAGGATCTCGTCGGTGAGGTCGGAGGAGTCCATGCTCGCGAACTGCTCGCCGGTGAGCCGGGCGAGCTCGCGCGCCTGCGGCACGGCGGCGAAGAGGTCGTCGACGGCGCCGGTTCCCGCCCGGTAGCCGGTGGAGTCGGTCGCGGAGGCGGCGGATCCGGCGATCGTGCCGCCCGTGGCGAGAACGACGACGTGGGGCAGCGGCGGGTGAATCGTCATCCCGCTATCTTCCCGCAACGATGTCGTCGGCGTTGTCGGCGATCCAGTCCATGAGCGGGAGCATTCTGTCGGCGAGCTGGCGACCGCGCGGGGTCAGGCTGTAGTCGACTCGCGGCGGGATCATCGCCTGCGCCTCGCGCAGCACGAGGCCGTCTGCCTCGAGGGTGCGCAGTGTCGACGCGAGCATCTTCTCGCTGATGCCCTCGATCGTGCGCCGCAGCTCGCCCCAGCGCAGCTGCTGCTGCGAGAGGGCGATGAGCACGAGCACGCCCCACTTGCTCGTCACGTGGTCGAGCACCGTGCGGGTGGGGCAGTTCGCCGGCAGCACGCCGTCGGTGAAACCGCGGCCGGTGAACCCTTTTACGGTGAGCGGGGAGTCGTTGCTTACCTTCATGTGGGTAGCTTACCTAAAAGTGGGTACCCGCGTACGGGAAGTAACCGGCCCGTCGGCCGGTTGGCACCGGTACACCAACCGAAAGGACACCATGTCTCTCGTCATCACCGCCGCCACCGGGCAACTCGGACGCCTCGTCGTCGACTCCCTCCTCGCCCGCGGCACCGCGCCGTCCGACATCGTCGCAACCGGCCGCAGCGTCGACAAGCTCGCGTCGCTCGATGTCCTCGGCGTGCGCACCGCCGTGCTCGACTACTCGAAGCCCGAGACGGTCGCCGCCGCGGTCGCGCCCGGCGACACCCTCCTGCTCGTCTCCGGCAGCGAGGTCGGCCAGCGCGCCGCCCAGCATGCCACGGTCATCGCCGCGGCCAAGGACGCCGGCGTCGCCCGCATCGTCTACACGAGCGCCCCGAAGGCGACGACCTCGGCGCTCGTGCTGGCCCCCGAGCACAAGGCCACGGAGGAGACCCTGGTCGCATCCGGTGTGCCCTTCACGATCCTGCGCAACGGCTGGTACACCGAGAACTACGCGGGTGAGATCGAGAAGGCCCGTGAGAGCGGGTCCATCGTCGCGAGCGTCGGCGAGGGTCGCGTCGCGAGCGCCAGCCGCAAGGACTACGCGGATGCCGCGGCCGTCGTGCTGGTCGGCGACGACCACGACGGCCAGGTCTACGAGCTCTCGGGCGACGTCGCCTGGAACTTCGACGAGCTGGCGGCCGCCATCGCGGGCATCGTGGGACGCGACGTCGAGTACTCGCGCCTGACTCCCGAGGAGCACGCGGCGCTGCTCGCATCGTTCGGCCTCGACGAGGGCACCGTCGGATTCGTCGTTGCGCTCGACGGCAACATCCGCGACGGGCTGCTCGCCGAGACGAGCGGCGACCTCGCCCGCCTCATCGGCCGCCCGACGACGCCGCTGGCCGAGGGCCTCGCTGCCGCGTGACGTACGCGGTCTCTGAGCCTGTCGAAGCGCCCTTCGGCAGGCTCAGGGACCGGCCTTCGGCAGGCTCAGGGACCGGCCTTCGACAGGCTCAGGGACCGCGGGTCACTCCTCGAACGTGTTCACCATCGCGTGCGCCGCGCGCTCGAGGTACGCCCACAGCGTCGCGTCGTGCAACGGGGAGAGCTCGAGCGAGTCGACCGCCTCGCGCATGTGCAGCAGCCAGCGGTCGCGTGCGTCCGGGTTGACCTTGAAGGGCATGTGGCGTTGGCGAAGCCGCGGGTGCCCGCGCTCCTCGGAATACGTTCCGGGCCCGCCCCAGTACTGCTCGAGAAAACCGGTGAGGCGCTGGATGGCGCCCTCGAGGTCGGCCTCCGGGTACATCGGCAGCAGCACGGGGTCGGTCGCGACGCCCTCGTAGAAGCGGCGCACGAGGCGCTCGAAGGTCGGCCTGCCGCCGACCTGCTCCCAGAAATTGCCCTGCACCGACTCGCCCGACTTGCTCAGGCGCAGCGTGACGGGATTCGGCTCACTCATTCTTCGGTCCTCGCGTCGTCGGCTTGTCGGGGGTGAACCCGCGAGGGTCCTCCGGGCCGGTGGTCGTGGTCGTGTCGCGCTTCGGGCGCGGGGTCTTCGGCTTGGCGGCGACCGGCTTGGCGTCTGCCGGCTGCACCGAGACCGGCTTCGTGCGCGGGGGCCGCGCGCCCTTCACGCTCGTCGCCCCCTCGAAGCCGCTCAGCGTGATCGAGTTGAGGGCGGGCATCTTCACGTCCATCTCGTCGAGGGCGCGCTTGAGCCGGCTGCGCAGCTCGCGCGCCACGTCGTCCTTCGCGGCCGACCGCGTCTTCACGACGAGCCGCACGACGATCGCCTCGGCGGCGACGGACTCGATGCCCCAGATCTCGGGCTTCTCGAGCATGCGGGTGCGCCACTTCGGGTCGGTCGCTAGCTCGTTGCCCGTCTCGAGCATCTTCGCCTGCACGGCGTCGACGTCGGCGTCGTACGGCACCGCGAGGTCGATGATGACCCGCGCCCAGCCCTGCGACATGTTGCCCACTCGCAGGATCTCGCCGTTGCGCACGAACCAGAGGGTGCCGTTGACGTCGCGCACCTTGGTGATGCGGATGCCGACGTCTTCGACCACGCCGGTCGCCGGCCCGAGGTCGACGACGTCGCCGACGCCGAGCTGGTCCTCTGCCACCATGAACAGACCGCTGAGCACGTCTTTCACGATGTTCTGGGCGCCGAAGCCGAGGCCCGCGCCGACCGCCGCGGTGATGAGGGAGAACGCGCCGATGATGCCGGGGAAGAGCGCGACGACGATGAGCAGAAGCGCCATCGTGACGATGACCGCGGTGACCACGTTGTTGAGGACGCTGCCGAGGGTCCGGGTGCGCTGCACGACGCGCACGGCGGCGAGGGGCGATGCGAAGAGGGCCTGCGTGTCGTCGACCTTCTGCTTCTTCTTCACTCCGAGCACGACCCGGTCGACGAGCCGGTTGATCACGAGCTGCAGCACGAGGCGCAGCACGAAGGCCACGACGATGATCACGACCACCTGAACGGGCGGGGTCGCCTCGTAGAAGGAGGAGATATTCGTCCACGTGCCGGCCCAGTCGATGCCGGGCACCGGCGCGGGATCGGGGGTTGTCTCAGTCAGAACCATATTGCTCCCAGTCTATTCGCGCGCCCCTGACCGGCACCGGCGCCCGCCCGGAACGGCGCCCGCCCGGAACGGCGCCCGGCCGGGCTCAGCCGACGAGCCGACGCTCGTAGGCGAAGATCACCGCGTGCACCCGGTCGCGCAGCTCGAGCTTCTGCAGCACCCGGCCGACGTGGGTCTTGACCGTCGACTCCGCCACCACGAAACGCTCGGCGATCTCGCCGTTCGACAGACCCTCGCCGATCGCGGTGAGGATCTCGAGCTCGCGCGGCGTGAGGCTCGCGAGGGTGTCGTCGGCCGGGGCATCCGCCGCGGGAAGCCTGTCGCCGAACAGCTCGAGCATGCGCCTGGTCACCCGGCCGGAGATCGCGGCCTCGCCTCCCGCCACGGCGCGCACCGCGGCCAGCAGGTCTTCGGGCCGGGTGTCTTTGACGAGGAATCCGCTCGCGCCGGCGCGGAGCCCGCCGAACGCGTACTCGTCGAGGTCGAAAGTCGTGAGGATGATCACGCGGGAGTTCGGCGAGCGCTCGAGCAGCGCTTTCGTGGTCGCGATGCCGTCGAGGCCGGGCATGCGTACGTCCATCAGCACCACGTCCGGGCGCAGCTCGGTGGCGATGCGCAGCGCGTCGGAGCCCGACGCGGCCTCGCCGACCACGCGGATGCCCGGTTCGGCCTCCAGCAGCATACGGAATCCCATACGCACGAGGGCCTGGTCGTCGACGATCAACAGGCGGATGTCGGCGGTCGGTTCTGTGGGGGCATCCATCATGTGCGTTCGATCCGTTTCGATCATCGGGGGGTGTCGTGTTCGAGTGTGGCGACGACCGACCAACCGCCGCCGGGGCGTGGGCCCGACTCGATGGTTCCGCCGTACAGGGCGACGCGTTCGCGCATGCCCACCGTGCCGCGGCCGCTGCCTGGTGTGGGCACGGCGACGACGGGCCCGTCGTTGGTGACAGCCACGGTGACCTCGGTCGGCGTGTAGTGCACCGAGACGGTGGCGACCGCCGGTATCGCCGAGTGGCGCAGCACGTTGGTGAGCGACTCCTGCACCAGACGGTAGACGGTGAGCTGCTCGGCGGGGTCGTCGGGCGGGGTGCCCGACTGGCTGAAGCTCACCGCGAGCCCGGCCGAGCGGAAACGCTCGACGAGCTCCGCGAGGTCGGCGATGCGCGGCTGCGGCACGAGCTCGCCCGGCAGCCCGTCGTCGAGCAGTCCGAGCATCCGTCGCATATCGGTGAGCGCCTGCCTGCCGGTCTCGGCCACGTGGCGCATCGCCTCGGCGGCCCGCTCGGGGTTTGCGGTGGTCGTCGCGGCGGATCCCTCGGCGAGGGTCACCATGACCGTGAGCCCGTGCGAGACGATGTCGTGCATCTCGCGTGCGATGCGGGCGCGCTCGTCTGCCGCGGCGAGTCGGGCCTGCTGGTCGCGTTCGCGGGCCAGCTGCGCGGCCCGGTCGAGGAGCGCGACGACATAGCGCCGTCGGTTGCCGATGTTGATGGCGACGAGCACCACGATGACGAGGAAGACGGCGGCGGCGAAGTTGCCGGCCACGGTCTGGCCGTAGTCGTCGACCGTGACGGCGCTGACGTAGGTGCCCGCCACCACGACGACCGCCACGGAGCCGGCGAAGCCGATCCAGACCGCGCGCACCGAACCGTAGACGGCGAGAGCGTAGAGGGCGTAGGCGAGAAGGCCGACGTCGACGGCGCTCCACGCCACGGCCGACAGCAGCACGAGCACCCAGGACACGACGAGCACCGTCCACGGCCGGCCGCGGCGGAACAGCAGCAGGAGAGCGCCGAACACGTCGAGCGCGAAGCCGAACGGCACTATCTCGCCCGGACTGAACTCCTCGCCGAAGAGGGGGCCGATGTGCAGCAGGGTCGTCGGCACGCCGTAGCTGGCGGCGATGAGCGCGTCTGTCCACCGCGGGTGGCGGTACCAGAACTGCCGGATCATTCCCGGCGGCTTCGGCAGACGCAGATCTCCCTCGACCGGAACGTCGTTCCGGTCGAGGGAGGAGGGCCTGACTGTCATGCTGTGGACTCTACGCGTCCCGACGCTTGAGCAGCAGCGCGCCGCCGACGAGGCTCACTGCGACCCAGGCGAGCACCACGAGCAGGTTCTCGCCCTGGCTGAGCGGGCCGCCCGGGCTGAAGATTCCGGTTCCCGCGGTGGCGAACATGTACGGCGAGATGTCCATGGCCCACTGCGCCTGGGTGATGCCGATAACCGCCGAGATGATCGTCGGCAGCAGCAGGATCACGCCGAGGGTCGCGGCGATCCCGCCGGCGCTGCTGCGCAGGATCGTGCCGAGGCCGAGTGCGAAGAGCGACACGAGGCCGAGGTACAGGGCCGCGAGCACCAGGTTGCCGAGCAGGGCGCCGTCGCCGAAGTCCGCCTCGATGCCGTAGCCGGCGAGGATCGGGAGGGCGAGGAGCAGGGCGCCGAACACGCTGACGAGTCCGACCACGAACGTCGAGACGAACAGCACGACGGCCTTGGCCGCGAGGGCCGGGAGGCGTGTCGGAACAGCGGTCAGAGTGGAGCGGATCATGCCGGTGGAGTACTCGCCGCTGATGACGAGCACGCCGAGGACGGCGACGACCAGCTGCCCGATGTAGAGGCCGAAGGTGGCCGCCTGCACGATGATGCCGTTGTGGAGCTCCGCGGGCGGGATCTGCTCGCCGAAGCCGAAGGTCGAGGCGAGCAGCGCGGCGATGCCGATGGAGGCGGCGACGACGATCGCGTACGACCAGACGGTCGAGCGCACGCTGCGCAGCTTGATCCACTCGGAGCGGACGATTCCCGGGGCCGACAGTCGAGCGTCCGGGCGGGTGGTGATGGTGGTGGCGCTCATCGTGCGGCCTCTTCCGTAATCGTGGGGGTGGTGCCCGCGTGGTACTCGACGTCGTCCTGGGTGAGCTCCATGTAGGCCTCCTCGAGCGAGGCGCCGACGGGGGTGAGTTCGTGCAGCGCGATCCCGGCCTGGGCCGCGGCCTCGCCGATGACCGGCGCGGTGAGCCCGGTGATGGTGAGCGCGTCGTGCTCGGTGGTGGTGATGGTGACGTCGGCGCCCTGCAGCAGCTGGGCGAGCTGGTCGGCGCGGGGGCTGCGCAGCTTCACTGCCGTGCGCGTGGAGGTCGCGAGGATGTCGGCGACGGGCGCATCCGCAATGATCCTTCCGCGTCCCAGCACGATGAGGTGGTCGGCGGTGAGGGCCATCTCGCTCATCAGGTGGCTGGACAGGAAGATGGTGCGGCCCTCGCTGGCGAGGTGGCGGGCCAGCTGGCGCACCCACATGACGCCCTCGGGGTCGAGGCCGTTGACCGGTTCGTCGAGGATCAGCGTGGCCGGGTCGCCGAGCAGTGCCGCGGCGATTCCCAGCCGCTGGCCCATGCCGAGCGAGAAGCCGCCGACGCGCTTGCCCGCGACCGACTCGAGGCCGGTGAGGCCGATGACCTCGTTGACGCGGGCCTTGCCGATGCCGTGGGTCGCGCCCATCGCGAGCAGGTGGTTGTAGGCGCTGCGGCCGGTGTGGATCGCCTTCGCGTCGAGCAGCGCGCCGACCTCGCGGAGCGGGGCGTGGTGCGCCGCGTACGGCTTGCCGTTGACGGTGACGCTTCCCTCGCTCGGGCGGTCGAGGCCGACGATCATGCGCATGGTGGTCGACTTGCCGGCGCCGTTCGGGCCGAGGAAGCCGGTGACCATGCCCGGCTTGACGGTGAAGCTGATGTCGTTGACGGCGGTCTTGTCGCCGTATCGCTTGGTGAGTCCTTCTGCCTGAATCATGGTTCCAGCTTAGAGAAACGTGGATTCGTCAGTATCCGGCGGTGGACGGATCTTGCCCGCGCCCGGTCCTACTCCGGTACTACGCGCGCGCTGCCGGGCGGCGGAGGCGGCGCGTCGGTCGTCGGGAGCGGGCATGAACGGAAATTCAGGAGTTAGGCGGATGCCGCTGGCCGGCTCCCGCAGAAACGCGCGGGCCGGTCGCGTGGCCGGGGTGCTAACTCCTGAATTTCCGATTCTGGCGGTGGCGGGCGTGGCGGGCGCTGCTACCCGGGGATGCCGAACTCGCGGTCGAGGGCGGCGAACTCGGCGGTGAAGGATGCCGCGAGGGCGGCCTTCTCGGCGGCGGGCAGCCACGAAGCGGCGACCCCGGCGAGCGACATGGCGCGCACCTGGTCTGCGGTCGCGCCGATCTGCTCGGAGACGATGCGGTACTCGTCGGCGAGCGTCGTCGGAAACATGCCGGGGTCGTCCGAGGCGGGGATCACGTTGAGGCCCGCCTCGAGCATGGCGGCGATCGATGCGCGCCGCCACGGCCGCCACGAGCGCCGCGACGTGGTCGACACGACGGTGAACGCGACCTGCTGCTCGCGCATGCGCTCGACGACGGCGTCGTCCTCGAGCACGTAGTAGCCGTGGTCGATCCGGTCGCAGCCGAGCAGGTCGAGGCAGGTGATGGTGTTGACGGCGGTGGGGGAGTGCTCCGACGAGTGCGCGGTGCGGCCGAGGCCCGCGTCGCCGGCGAGCCGGTAGGCCTCGGCGAATCGTTCTGGCGGGCCGGCGGTCTCGAGGTTGTCGAGGCCGATGCCGGCCACGTACTCGTGCGGGTTGTCGACGACCTGGCGCACCACCTCCAGGGCGTGCTCGCCGCTCTTGCTGCGGTCGATGCCCTGGATCATGCGGCCGGTCATGCCGAAGTCGCGCTCCGCCATGCGGATGCCCTCGGCGTAGGCCTCGACCGATCCGCGGTAGCCGAGCCCCGCGAGGTGCGGGGGAACCTCGTCGAAGAACAACTCGAGGTGTCGCGTCGAGCTCGAGTCCGAGGCATCCTGAAACGCCTCGTACACGATGCGGGTGAGGTCGTCGGCGTCGCGGAGCACCTCGGTGACCCAGCGGGAGGCCTGGAACAGCGAGTACGACACCTCCGGCTCGCCGGCGCTGCGTCCCTGCGGCACCGGCACTCGCGTGTTGCGGTAGAGCTCGGGGTCGGGCGGGAGCGAGTTGATGTCGGCGAAGATGCGCTCGGGCTCGGCGGGCAAGGCGAGCTTCTCGCGTCGGGCCAGCTCGGCGAACGTCGACGCCCGCACGGTGCCGATGAGGTGGCAGTGCAGGTCGGTCTTCGGCATCCGGTCGAGGTAATCGCCGGGCAGCTGTGCTGTGCTGTTCATGGTGGGTCAGTTCTCGTGAAGCGTCGTGAAGCGTCGTGTGGAGGAGTGCGCCCGTTCCCCGCCCGAACGGGGAACGGGCGCCGGCCGGATTAGTTTGCGGTGACCTCGCGGGCGAATCGGTCGACCCACTCGGCGCGGGTCGAGACGAGCTCGGTCGGGTCGAGGGTGGCGTAGCCGGCGGCGATCGGGTCGGTGGCGATGTCTCCGACGACGTCGACGATGCTCGACGGCACGGTCGCCTCGAGATTCACCGGCAGGTCGCCGACGATCGCGGCGGACGCGGTCTGCGCCTCGGCCGAGAGCAGGTAGTCGATGAACTCGTACGCACCCTCGACGTTCTCGGCACCGGTCGGGATCATCGCGCGATTGGTGGCCATGTAACGGCCCTCGTCGGGCGCGGTCCAGGCGACGGGCTCGCCGGAGGCGACGAGGGTCGTGGCGAATCCGCTGAGCGAGTCGGCCGCGACGATCTCGCCCTGCGTGAGCAGGTTGGTGACCTCGGTCGACGAGCTGTAGAACTGCAGGATTCCCGGAGCCCACTCGGCCATCGTCGACAGCGCCGTGTCGATGTCGTACGGGCCGTCGCCGTAGGCCTCGCCGACGCCGGAGAGCGCGAGCTGGCCGGCGGTCACGGCGATGTCGGGCAGGGCGAGGCGGCCCGCGTAGTCGGGGTTGGCGTAGAGCTCCCAGTCGGATGCCTCGGCGGCGGTCACCTCGTCGGTGTTGTAGAGCGTCCCGTTGAGCTGGTAGCTGTAGGCCGGTCCCGCGTAGGCGTCCTCGACCGCGAAGTCGGCGATGTTCTCGAGGTTCGGCACGTCGGTGGCGTCGAAGTCCTGGAAGAGGTCGTCCTCCTGGCCGAGGGCGGCGTAGTAGTCCGAGATGAGCATGACGTCGATGCGGGGGTCGCCGTCGGCGAGCTGCAGCTTCGAGAGGCGGTCGGCGTTCGAGCCGGTCTCGACGACGACCTCGATGCCGGTGGCCTCGGTGAAGGGATCGAAGATCGCCTCCTGGAACTCCTCGACGCCGAACGGGAAGGTGCTCACGACGATGCTCTTCGAATCGGAGTCGCCCGACTCGTCTGCCGCCGACGAGCAGCCGGCGAGGACGAGCGCGGTGGCGGCGAAGCCCGCGGCGAGGGCGATGGAGCGCTTGCGTGCAGTGCTGTGCATGGAACGGTTTCCTTTTCTGTAGGCCGTGAGGACCGGTGTGTGGTGTGGGGGACTAGTCGGCCAGGGCGACGAGGCGGCCGGGTGCCGCTCCGACGGTGACCGTGTCGCCGACGGCGAGCGTGTCGACGCCGGTGCTGCGCACGTCGGAGAGGAGGCGGACGGATGCACCGGAGTCGTCCACCGCGTCGACGGTGACGAGCAGATCGACGCCGCGGAAGGCGACATCCGTGATCGTCCCCGCGAGGCGCAGGCCGTCGGCGCTGCCCGCGGGCGTCGCCGCCGAGACCTCGAGGTGCTCGGGGCGGATGGCGATGGCCCGACCGTCGGCGGTGGTGACGAAGTTCTCGTAGCCGAGGAAGTCGGCGACGAAGCGGTTGGCGGGGCCCCGGAACACGTCCTGCGGCGAACCCTGCTGCATGATGCGGCCGGCGCGCATGAGCACCATGTCGTCGCTCATCTCGAGGGCCTCGTCCTGGTCGTGGGTGACGAGCACGACGGTCAGGCCGGTCTCCGACTGGATGCGGCGGATCTCGGCGCGCATCTGCACGCGCAGCCGGGCGTCGAGGTTGGACAGGGGCTCGTCGAGCAGCAGCAGCTTCGGCTTGATCGCGATGGCGCGGGCGAGCGCGACGCGCTGCTGCTGGCCGCCGGAGAGCTTCTTCGGCTTGCTGCCCGCGAGGTGGGCGAGCCCGACGAGGTCGAGGGTCTCCATCACGGTCTTCTGGCGTTCGGCCGCGGGCACACGACGCAGTTTGAGGCCGTAGCCGACGTTCTCGGCGACGCTCATGTGCGGAAAGAGGGCGTACGACTGGAAGACCATGCCGAGGCCGCGCTTCTCCGGGGGCGTGCGGGTGCTGTCGACGCCCGCGATGGTGATCGTGCCCGAGCTGGGCGCCGAGTAGCCCGCGAGCATACGGAGGCTCGTGGTCTTGCCGCAGCCGCTCGGGCCGAGCAGCGTGGTGAGCTTCCCCTCGGTGATGGCCAGGTCGATCGAGTCGACGGCGGTGAAGTCGCCGAACACCTGGCTGACTCCCGAGAATTCTGCTGCAATGCTCATCGGTTGATTCCTCCGAAGATCTTGGCGAAGCCGACTGTTCGTTCGGCGATGACGGCGACGACGATGGTGGCCGCGAGGATCAGCGTGGCCATCGCCGCGACCATGGGGTCGTAGCTCTGCTGCACGTAGTCCAGCATCGTGACGGGGAGCGTGCGGAAGTCCCTGCTCTGCAGCAGGAGCGACAGCGGCACGTTGTTGAACGAGGTGACGAAGCTGAGGAGGGCGGCCGAGAAGATGCCGGGGCGCAGCAGGGGGAGGGTGACGGTGAAGAAGGCGCGCAGCGGCGAGGCGCCGAGCCCGCGGGCCGCCTCCTCGAGAGCGGGGTCGGCGAGGGCGAGGGATGCCCCGGTGACGCGCACGGCGTAGGGGAGCATCAGCACGGTGTGGCCGATGAGCAGGGTCTCGAAGTTGTCGAGCCGCAGCCCGATCATGAGCTGCTGGTAGAGGGCGAGGCCGACGACGAGCTCGGGAACGATCAGCGGCGACAGGAACAGCCCCTCGACCAGGCCCTTGCCGGGAATGTGGCCACGATGGATGGCGAGCGTCACCGGCACGCCGACGAGCAGCGCGAGGACCGTCGCGAGCACCGCCAGCTGCAGGCTGGAGACCAGCGCGCCGATGAACGGCTCATACGAGAGCGCGGCCTCGAACCAGCGCAGCGACACGCCCTCCGGTGGGAAGCGCAGCGTCTCCCCGCCGGTGAAGGCGGTGGCGACGACGAACAGGATCGGCACGATCATCACGATGTAGCCGGCGACCGCGAGGGCGCTCGCTACCGGGCGGCGGACCTTCATGAGATGGCCCCTCTCCGGCCGACGAGCGAGGAGAGCCCCGAGACAAGGAAGACGAGGATCGTCATGATGAGGGCGGTGGCGGATGCCGACGCCCAGTCGATCGTGACGCTCGAGTAGGAGAACAGTTGGGTCGAGAGCATCCGCTGGCTGGACCCTCCGAGCAGGTACGGGGTCGTGTACGCCGTGACCGAGCCGGCGAAGACCAGCGTGGCGGCGACGACGATTCCCGGCAGGGAGAGCGGGATGACGATGCTCCAGAACGTGCGCGTGCGGCTGGCGCCGAGGCCCCTGGCCGCGTCATCCAGACCCGCATCGACCTGGGCGACGGCGGAGTAGCACGAGATGATCGCGAGCGGCAGGAACAGCTGGGTGAGGCCGAGCACGATCGCCAGCTCGGTGTAGAGCAGCTGGGGCGCCTTGTCGACGAGGCCGAGTGCGAGGAGCGCCTGGCCGATGGCGCCGTTCGAGCCGAGCACGACGAGCCAGCCGAAGGTGCGCACGACGTTGCTGAGCAGCAGCGGGAAGATGGCGAGTGCGAGCAGCACTCCCGACCAGCGCGAGGTCGAGCGGGCGAGGAGGTAGGCGATCGGGAAACCGAGGGAGACGCAGATCACGGTGACGATGAGGCCGATGCCCACCGTGCGGCCGATGATGCGCAGGTCGTAGGGGTCGGTGAGCATCTCGCCGAAGCGCACGAAGATCTGTGCCGGTTCGATCCCGGGAGGGGAGAACAGCATGATCAGCGACGGCACGAGGAAGCCGACCACGAGAAGGACGAGCCCCGGCAGAAGCAGGAGCGCGGCAGTACGGTTTCTCACTGTCGTACCTCCGGTTGATTCGAAAGGAACCCACCGGATTCTGGGGCGGGGATGTAATCGGTTGTGCAACCGGTTACATTTAGCCTAGAGGTCGCGAGAGCGACAAAAGGCGCCGCCGTGTAAACAACGTGTAACAGAACGCGGCGGGGCACGCGCGCCGGAACAGGTCGCGACTCTAGGGTGAGGATCTATCGAAGGGGAGCCGTGTCCACTCTGGCCGATGTGGCCGCTCGAGCCGCAGTGTCGAAGGCGACGGCATCGCGCGCGCTCAGCCGCCCCGAACTCGTGGCCCCCGAGACGACCGCCCGCGTGCTCGCCGCGGCGCTCGAGCTGGGCTTCGTTCCCAACCGCGCCGCCCGCGAGCTGGCCAGCGGCCGCAGCGGTATCGTCGCCCTCGTCGTGCCGACTCTCGAGAACAGCTTCTTCACCCCGATCATCGCCGGCGCGCAGGCCAGAGCCGAGGAGGCGGGCCTGCAACTGACAGTCGCGGTTCATCCGCTCGCATCCACTGACGAACTCGTCGCCTTCCGGCGGCTGTCGGCCCAGGTCGACGGCTTCATCGTCGCCGCGCCGCGCGGTGCAGACGACGTCGTGCGCGCGGCATCCGCGTTCAAGCCGACCGTGCTGGTCGACCGGGAGATCGACGGGCTGACCTCCGTCGTCGCCGACACCGCCACGGCGTTCGGCGGGCTCGTGAGCCGTTTCATCGACGAGGGGCACGGCAGGATCTCCTACATCGGCGGTCCGGATGGCTCATGGCAGAACGGCCAGCGCACCCTCGCCGTCACCGCGGCCGCCCGCGGCCGGGCCGAGCTGACCGTGCTCGGGCCGTACCCGGCGACGTTCGCGGCCGGCGTCGCCGCGGCGGCCGAGGTCGTCGCCGCCGAGTCGACCGCCGTCGTGCCCTACGCCACCGCGATCGGCCTCGGCCTGATGTTCGCGCTGCGGGCGGGCGGCGTGGAGTCGCCCGCGATCACCGTCAGCTCGGAGCGCATGGTCGTCGACGCGCTCGGCTTCACGGGCGTTCCCGCGATCGACGTGGACGGCGACGAACTCGGCCACGTCGCCATGCACCAGCTGCTGGCACGCATCGGGCGCAGCACGCCGCCGGCCGCGGAGCAGCTGCGTATGCCCGTCCCCGTGCGCTGGGCCGAGCCCGTCGCCTGACCCGTGCCGTGCCGTGCCGTGCGGCCGCTTACCTCGCGCTCGGAAATTCAGGAGTCAGCCGGATGCCCCGGGTCGTCTCCCGCGAATCTCCGTGGGTCGGTCGCGCCGCCAGGGCGCTGACTCCTGAATTTCCGATTCTGAGGCGCGAGTCACGGCGCCACACACCTGAACGGCCCCCGCCTCGACAGAGACGGGGGCCGTTCAGGACGACGAGGGCGGATGCCGCGACGTGCTACTTCGCGTCGCGCGCCTGCACGACCAGTGCGCGCTCGACACCCGCGAGGTTCTCGGTGACGAGCCTGCGCAGCGCCGGGGTCTCCGGGTTCTGCGCGAGCCACGACTGCGTCGCCGCCACGAGCTCTTTCGACGCGAGCGGCGTTGGGTAGAGCCCGACCACGAGCGTCTCGGCGATCGAGTGCGTGCGGTCCTTCCAGATGCGCGTGAGCATGCCGAAGTACGCGTCGACGATGCTCTCGAGCGACGCGGGGTCGTTCACGTGCTGGAAGCCGACGGCGGTCTGGCGCACGATCGCGTTCGGCAGCTCGTCGCTCTCGACGAGCGAGTCGAATGCGGCGCGCTTCGCCTCGGCCGTGGGGAGCGCCGCGCGGGTGCGCGCCGCGGCCTGCTGGCCGTTCGAGGTGTTGTCGGCGGCGAGGGCCGCGTCGATCTCCGCGGCGCCGATCGCGCCGTTGACGGCGAGGCCCTCGAGGATCTCCCACGCGAGGTCGGTGTCGATCTCGAGAGAACCCAGCGTGACGGAACCGTCGCGCAGGCCCTTCAGCGTCTCGACGTGGGCGGGCGTCGACGCGATGTTCGCGAAGAACTTCACGAACTGGAACTGGGCGTCGGAGCCCTCCTCGGCGTCTTTCGCCAGCTCCCAGAGCGCGTCGCCGACGAGTTCGATCGTCGCGGCGCGCTTCGACGGCTCGACGTAGAGGCGCGCCGTCGTCGTGAGCTGCGACAGGGTCGTGCGGATGGTGGTCGACTCGGTCTCGGTCGCGATGTTGCCGAGAACGAGCCGCACGTAGTCGCTGGCCGCGGTCTCGCCGTCGCGCGTCGAATCCCACACCGAGCCCCAGACGATGGCGCGGGCGAGGGGATTCTCGATGTCGGCGAGGTGCTCGATCGCGACGGCGAGCGAGTCCTCGTCGAGACGCACCTTGGCGTAGGCGAGGTCGTCGTCGTTGATGAGGAGCAGGTCGGGCTTGCGGCGTCCGATCAGCGCCGCGACATCCGTCTGCTCGCCATTGACGTCGATCTCGAAGCGCTCGGTGCGCACGAGCTTCTTGTCTTCGAGGTTGTAGAAGCCGATCGCGAGGCGGTGCGGGCGGATCGTCGGGTAGTCGATGGCCGCGGTCTGCAGCACCGAGAACGAGGTGATCGTGCGGTCGTGCGTCGCCTCGAACGACGGGCGCAGGGTGTTGACGCCCGCGGTCTCGAGCCAGAGCGCCGACCAGCCGCTGAGGTCGCGTCCGCTGGTGACCTCGAGCTCGCTGAGCAGGTCGCCGAGCTCGGTGTTGCCGTAGGCGTTCTTCTTGAAGTAGGCGGCGACGCCGGCGAAGAACGCGTCGATGCCCACCCAGGCGACGAGCTGCTTGAGCACCGAGCCGCCCTTGGCGTAGGTGATGCCGTCGAAGTTCACCTGCACGTCTTCGAGGTCGTTGATCGTCGCGACGACCGGGTGCGTCGAGGGCAGCTGGTCCTGGCGGTAGGCCCAGCTCTTCTCCATCGCCTGGAACGTCGTCCAGGCCTCCGTCCACTCGGTCGCCTCTGCGGCGGCCATGGTCGACGCCCACTCGGCGAACGACTCGTTGAGCCAGAGGTCGTTCCACCACTTCATCGTGACGAGGTCGCCGAACCACATGTGCGCCAGCTCGTGCAGGATGGTGATGACGCGGCGTTCCTTGACCGCCTCGGTCACCTTCGAGCGGAAGACGTAGGTCTCGGTGAACGTGACGGCGCCCGCGTTCTCCATGGCGCCCGCGTTGAACTCGGGGACGAAGAGCTGGTCGTACTTCTCGAACGGGTACGCGTAGTCGAACTTCTCCTCGAAGTAGGCGAAGCCCTCGCGGGTCTTGTCGAAGATGTAGTCGGCGTCGAGGAACTCGAACAGCGACTTGCGGGCGTAGATCCCGAGGGGGATAACGCGGCCGTCGCGGCTCGTCAGCTCCGACGTTGTCACGTCGTAGGGTCCGGCGACGAGGGCGGTGACGTAGCTGGAGAGCACGGGCGTGGGGGAGAAGCTCCACACCGAGTTGGCGGTGCCGGGCAGCTCCTCCGGGGTCGGGGTCGGCGAGTTGCTCACGACGGCCCATGCGCTGGGCGCCGTGACGGTGAACTGGAACGTCGCCTTGAGGTCGGGCTGCTCGAACACGGCGAAGACGCGGCGGCTGTCGGGCACCTCGAACTGCGAGTAGAGGTAGACCTCGCCGTCGACCGGGTCGACGAAGCGGTGCAGTCCCTCGCCGGAGTTGGTGTACTCGGCGTCGGAGACCACCACGAGCACGTTCGACTCGGCGAGTCCGTCGAGCTGGATGCGCACGCCGTCGTTCACCACGGCCGGGTCGAGGGCGGCACCGTTGAGAGTGACCGAGTGCACGGTGCGGGAGAGGTGGTCGATGAAGGTGGATGCTCCGGCTCGCGCCGTGAAGTTCACCTCGGTCGTCGAGAGGAAGACCTCGTCTCCCGTGGTCAGGTCGAGTGCGACCGTGTAGCTCTGTACGTCTACGGTCGCCTTTCGCTCCTGGGCTTCGACTCTGGTGAGGTTCTCTCCTGGCACGCGACACTCCTTTGTAGTTCTGTGGACGCGGCTCGTGGCCGCGGCTCCCAGCTTAGGCTTGGCGGCATGACGGACTCCACCTCGACCACCCGCACACCCGTCGACTTCTGGTTCGACCCGAGCTGCCCGTGGGCGTGGATGACGAGCCGCTGGGTCGACGAGGTCGCGCGGCTTCGCGAACTCGATGTCACCTGGCACGTGATGAGCCTCGCGGTGCTCAACGAGGACAACACCGAGCTGAGCGACCATTACAAGCAGTTCCTGCCCCGTGCGCTGCGCTACACGCGGCTCGTGACCGCCGTGGCCGAGCTGCACGGCGCCGATCTCGTGAAGCCGCTCTACGACGCGCTCGGCACTCGCATCCACCCGGGCGGCAGCATCGACGCCGACACGGTCATGGCCGAGGCGCTCGCAGAGCTCGGCCTCCCCGCAGAGCTCGTCGCGTTCGCAGACACCGCGGAGTTCGAGCCGCAGCTGCGCGCCAGCCATGCCGACGGCATCGGCCGCGTCGGGCAGGATGTCGGAACGCCCGTCATCGCGGTCAATGGAACTGCGTTCTTCGGCCCCGTTATCTCGCCCGCTCCGAAGGGCGAGCAGGCCGCCGCGCTGTGGGACGGCGTGGTCGCCGTCGCCGCCTACGACGGGTTCTTCGAGATCAAGCGCTCACGCACTCGCGATCCCCAGTTCGACTAGACCCTCTCGTAGCTGCGCTCCTGCACACGGTTGCGCTTCGGCACCGAGACGGCGGCGTCACGCACGCAGTCGTCGATCGTCGAGGAGAGCAGCCGGAAGAGCCGGTCGTCGGCGTCGCTGATGCAGGCCTCCGCCATGCCGATGATCGACAGAGCCACCATCTTGTCGACGGTCCACGAGTCGAGCCGCGACTTGGTGGTGCCTACGGAGGCGAGGAATGCGCGCGCCCACTTCTCGGCGCTCGGTGCCTGCTCGAACGCGCCGCGGATGATCGAGCGCAGGTGCTCGGCCATCTCGTCGTGACGGTTCTCGAGCAGGGCCTCGCAGTGCGCCAGGCCGACCGAGATCGCCCGCTGCCGTGACTCGCTCGCGACGGGCAGCGCCGCGGCCGATGCCCGCACGCTCACGATGAGGCGCACACGCTCGTCTGGTCCGTGCAGTCCGATCACCGAGGGGATCAGCGGCACGAGCCTGCCGCGAGCGTCGTCGCTCGTGCAGTCGTTGACGGCCCTTGCCAGTGCGGCGATGGCGGCGTGGGTGCACGTCGGGTGATCGCTCCACCGCTCACCGGCCAGGTGAGAGGCGTACTCCATAAAGCAGGCGCCGCGTTTGGGCGAACGATGTCTGCCGACGGAGAGCACGGGCAGGAACTCGGGTATCTGGTTCGATTTGGGCATTTGATGCCTCCACAGAGAATGAGATCGTGAATCCAGTGTGCCCCCACAATTGGCAATTGACCAGACCTAACTTTGACCGGCCCCACCTAGTGTTGTCGCATGGCCGAGACCGCATTCGATCGCTCCCACGTCAACCCCGCCCTGGTCGCATCGTCGCTCTCGGCCAGCGCCTTGCAGCCGTTCTGGCTCGACAATCTCGACGTTCCCGAGTGGCCGGCGTTCTCCGGCCGGGAGGTCTTCGATCTCGTCGTCGTCGGCGGAGGGTACACGGGCTTGTGGACGGCCCTCCTCGCCAAACAGCGCGACCCGTCGACACGGGTCGCCGTGCTCGAGGGGCGCACCGTCGGCTGGGCGGCCTCCGGTCGCAACGGAGGCTTCGTCGAGGTCAGCCTGACCCATGGTGAGGCCAACGGCCGCAGACGCTACGCGCGGGAGTTCGACCAGCTCGAGCGGCTGGGGCTGGCCAACCTCGACGAGATCGAGGCCACCGTCGCGGATGGCGCGTGGGACTGCGACTTCGAACGCACGGGAAGCCTCGCCGTCGCCGTGGAGCAGTACCAGGTCGACGAGCTGCGGGAGGCGCACAACGGCACCACCGAGCTGTTCCTCGACACCGACGCCGTGCGCGCCGAGGTCGACTCGCCCACGTACCTCGCCGGACTGTGGAGCACCCGCTCGACGGCGCTCGTGCACCCCGGGAAGCTCGTCGCGTCGCTGGCCCGCGCGTGCGCGGAGGCGGGCGTTGAGATCTTCGAACGCTCGCCGGTGCGCGGGCTCGACACGCGGTCGACCGCCGGCGCCGTGGTCGTGGAGACCAGAGAGGGCTCGGCCGTCGCGGCCCGCGTCGCGCTCGCCACGAACGCCTTCCCCTCGCTGCTCGGCCGCTACCGGTTGCACACCGTGCCCGTGTACGACTACGTGCTGATGACCGAGCCCCTCACCGGCGATCAGCTCGCGAGCATCGGCTGGGCCGACCGGCAGGGCGTCTCGGATCTCGCGAACCAGTTCCACTACTACCGGCTGAGCGCCGACAACCGCATACTCTGGGGCGGCTACGACGCCGTCTACCGCTACGGCGGGCATATCCGCCCCGAGTACGACGACCGGCCGCAGAGCTTCGAGACGCTGGCCCGTCACTTCTTCGCGACGTTCCCGCAGCTCGAGGGAGTGCGGTTCAGCCACCGCTGGGGCGGCGTCATCGACACCTCCACGCGGTTCTCCGCGTTCTTCGGCCGGGCCGCCCGCGGACGCGTCTCCTACGCGGCCGGCTTCACCGGACTCGGGGTCGCCGCGACGCGGTTCGCCGCGAACGTCATGCTCGACCACCTCGGCGGACTCGACACCGAACGCACCCGGCTGCGCATGGTGAAGTCGGTGCCGCCACCGTTCCCGCCAGAGCCGGCGGCATTCCTCGGCGTACAGGCCACCCGCTGGGCGCTCGACCGGGCCGACCACAACGACGGAAAGAGGAACCTCATGCTCAGGACGCTGGATGCCGCGGGGCTGGGGTTCGACTCGTGAGCGCCGTCGCCGGGGTCGACCCCGTCGTGGCGCTCGCCGTCGACGTGCCGCTCCAGCCGGTGCCCACCGAGCAGGTGCTCGACGGCGCCCCCTTCGCCGGCGCGGTGGTGCTCGGCGAGTTCGACGGCGACGAGTTCGGAGTCTGGGAGATGACGCCCGGCACGATGACCGACGTGGAGAGCGCGGAGCTGTTCGTGGTGCTCGCGGGCGCCGCGTCCGTGGAATTCCTCGACGACGAGGTGGTCGTGCAGCTCGTCCCCGGATCCGTCATGACCTTCGACGCTGGCGCCCGCACGATCTGGACCGTCACGCAGACGCTGCGCAAGCTGTGGGTCGCTGGGTGAGCCCGTACCACCCCGTGGCCGATGACGGTGCCCGCTGCTAGGTTGCGAGCATGAAACAGCGCGAACTCTTTCTCATGTCAGACGCCGCCCTCCGCGACGTCGTCGACCGCATCCGCCCCGAGCAGCTCGAACTGCCGGTTCCTGCCGAGTGGAGCCAGACACCGGAGCCGACGCTGCTCGACGTTGTCGCGGCGCACGCCTACGACGAGGCATGGGTTCCCGATGTGCTCGCCGGCCGCACGATCGACGAGGTGGGCGACAAGTACGGAGGAGACCTGCTCGGCGGCGATCCGCTCGAGAGCTACGACCGGCTCAACGACGCTGCGACCGTGGCCGTGAACCGGCCAATCGACCCCGACGACGTCGTGCACCTGAGCTACGGCGACTTTCCCGTCACCACCTACCTCGAACACATCTCCACCTACCGGTCGTTCCAAGCCTGGTCGATCGCCAAGCACATCGGCCTCGACTACTCACTGCCGCCGGAGCTGGTCGACGCGCTGTACGAGATCGTCGTGCCGCAGATCGACGACTGGCGCGCCATGGGGGTCTTCGGACCCGCGGTCGATGTGCCGCAGGACGCCGACCGCGAGACCCGGCTGCTCGGCATGACCGGCTACTGGGTGCGGTAACGGCGTGACGGGCGAGGGGCGACGGGAGGGCAGAATGGTTGCATGCGCATCCACATCGCGACCGACCACGCCGGACTCGAATTCAGCGAAGATCTCCAGAGCCATCTCGCCGCCGGCGGCCACGAGGTGATCGACCACGGACCGACGAGCTACGAGCCGCTCGACGACTACCCGAGCTTCTGCATCAACGCGGCGCAGGCCGTCGTCGAAGACCAGGCCGAGGGCATCCAGGCGCTCGGCGTCGTCTTCGGCGGATCGGGCAACGGAGAGCAGATCGCCGCCAACAAGGTGCGCGGCGTGCGGGCCGCCCTGGTCTGGAACGTATCGACCGCCGAGCTCGCCCGCCAGCACAACGACGCCAACGTCATCTCGATCGGCGCGCGCCAGCACACCGTCGACGAGGCGAAGCTGTTCATCGACACCTTCATCAACACGCCGTTCACCCACGAGGAGCGTCACGCGCGCCGTATCGCGCAGTTGGCCGAGTACGAGACCACCGGGTCGATCGCCGGACACCAGATCGACTGACAGACACAACGACAGAAACGCGTAAGGAGCGTCGTGCCCGAGGGCCATTCCGTCCACCGCATCGCCCGCCAGTTCGCGCTGCACTTCGTGGGTAAGCAGATCGCCGCGTCGTCGCCCCAGGGCCGCTTCGCGGCGGGCGCATCCGCCATCGACGGTCTGGTGATGACCGAGGCGCGAGCCGTCGGCAAGCAGATGTTCCTCGAGTTCGACCACCGGCTGTGGCTGCGGGTGCACCTCGGCATGTACGGCGCGTGGGACTTCGCGGGCAACATCACCGCGGACGCGACGGTGGCCTCGGCGAACGGCCGTATGGGCCAGACGAACCAGCGGGGCACGACGACCCCTGAGCCTGTCGAAGGGCGCACCTCGACAGGCTCGGTGACCGCGGCCGACGACCACGAGCCGTCGCTGTCGAGCATCGGCGCCCCGCGGCGCCTGCGCATGGCCGAGCAGGAGCGACTCGGGGAGGCGCTCGACACATTCCCGCCCGAGCCGATCGGTGCGGTGCGTGTACGGCTGCTCGCCAACGACACGGTCGCCGACCTGCGCGGCCCGACCGCGTGCGAAGTGCTGCACCCGGAGGAGGTTCAGGCGGTCATCGCGAAGCTCGGCCCCGACCCCCTCGTCGACGACCCCGCCGAAGGTCGGGAGCGGTTCGTGAGCGCGGCGATCAAGAAGGCGACGCCGATCGGCCTCGTGCTGATGGACCAGAACGTGGTGAGCGGCATCGGCAATGTCTACCGCGCCGAACTGCTGTTCCGCGCTCGGCTCGACCCGCACAAGCCCGCGAAGCTCGTGCCCCGCGAGACGCTCGAAGAGCTCTGGCGTGACTGGACGTACCTGCTCGAACTCGGAGTGGCCACCGGGCAGATGATGACCATGGACGACCTGAGCGACGAGGACTACGTCAACGCCCTCGCACGCCGCGACGACCGGCACTGGGTCTACCACCGCACGGGCAAGCCGTGCCGGGTCTGCGGCACGCCGATCGTGATGGAGATGGCGGCGGGACGAAAGCTCTACTTCTGCCCGGTCGACCAGGTATAGCCTCCGCGAGGCTGCCGGAACGCATGCTTCGACGAGATCGGCGGCCGTGGCAAGCTTGACCCCATGCGCCACACGCCGAGCTATGTCTTGACCGATCCCCTCGAGGTCAAACGCCTCATCCGCGAGAACCCCTGGGCGACCATCGTGTCGAACACGGCGAACGGTCTCGTCGCCTCGCACTACCCCGTGGTGCTGGAAGAGAGCGCCGACGACACCATAAGCGTCGTGAGCCACGTCGGGCGCCCCGACGAGAAGCTGCACGAGCTCGGCGAGCACGAGATGCTGATGATCATCCAGGGTCCGCACGGCTACATCTCGCCCGGCTGGTACGCCAACGACGAGCTCGTGCCGACCTGGAACCACGTGACAGCGCACCTCTACGGTGTGCCCCAGATCCTCAGCGACGCCGAGAACTTCGAGGTGCTCGACGGCCTCGTCGACCACTTCGAGAAGCAGCTGCCCGAACCTGTGAGCCTCTCCATCGACGAGCAGCAGTCCCGGCGCATCGCCAAGGGAACCGTGGGCATCCGCTTCGTCGTCACACGCTTCGACGCGCGGCTCAAACTCAGCCAGAACAAGACGCCCGAGGTGTTCGACCGCATCGTCGCGGCGCTCGAGACCGACGGCCCGTTCGCCTCGCCCGCACTCGCGGCGGAGATGAGACGGGTGCGCGGCGATGCTCCTGCGTAACCTCCGCATCTCGGGCACGAGCGGCGAGCCGGTCGACATCCTGCCCATCAACGGCGTGATCGCGTCCGTCGCCCCGGCCGGCGGCTCGACCTTGGGTCGCGACTTCGGCGGCCTCTGGGTCTCGCCCGGGCTCTGGGACAACCACGTGCACTTCAGCCAGTGGGCCCTCGTTCGACAGCGTCTGGACGTGTCGGCGGCATCGTCGGCGCGCGACACGGCGGCGATGGTCGCCCGAGCGCTCGAGGGCGCCTCGCCGGAGCCGACACCGTTCGTCGGGTACGGCTTCCGCGACGCCCTCTGGCCGGATGCGCCCAGCGTCGAACTGCTCGACGCCGCCGCCGGGTCGCGGCCCGTGGTCATCGTCAGCGGCGACCTGCACGCGGTCTGGCTCAACTCCGCGGCGCTCGCCCTGCACGGGCACGCGGGGCACCCCACCGGACTGCTGCGGGAGGACGCCGCATTCGAGGTCACCCACCGCATCGGGACGATCGCCGACGAGGTGCTGGACAGATGGGCGGATGACGCGGCCCACGCCGCGGCAGGCCGGGGCGTCGTCGGCATAGTCGACCTCGAGATGGACTGGAACCTCGAGACCTGGTCGCGCCGCATCGCCGCCGGCTCGCGGTCGTTGCGCGTCGAGTTCGGCGTCTACGCCCAGCACCTCGACCGCGCGATCGAGGCGGGACTGCGCACCGGCGACCGGGTGAACGACCTGCTCACCGTCGGCCCGTTCAAGGTGCTCACCGACGGGTCGCTCAACACCCGTACCGCCTACTGCTACGACGAGTATCCGGGCCGAGAGGGCGCGGAGGAATCCCGCGGCATGCTCACGGTGCCGCCGCACGAGCTGCTGCCTCTGCTACGCAAGGCGGTCGGCGCCGGGCTCACCCCGGCTGTGCACGCGATCGGCGACCACGCGAACTCCCTAGCACTCGATGCCTTCGCCGAGCTCGGGTCCGGTGGACGCATCGAGCACGCTCAGCTGCTCGCCGACAAGGACATCCCCCGCTTCGCCGCTCTCGGGGTGACCGCCAGCGTGCAGCCCGACCACGCCCTCGACGACCGGGACGTGGCCGAGCACCACTGGGCCGGCCGCACGGACAGGGCCTTCGCGCTGCGCAGCCTGCTCGACGCCGGCGCCGCCCTCGCGCTGGGTTCCGACGCCCCCGTCTCGCCGCTCGACCCGTGGGCGACCGCGGCGGCAGCGGTGACCCGCACCCGCGGGGGACGCGAGCCGTGGCATCCGGAGCAGCGCATCTCGACGGCCGAGGCGCTCGCGGCCTCCACCCGCTCGACCGTCGCCGTCGGCCAGCCCGCCGACCTCGTGCTCACCGAGACCGACCCGCTCGCCACCGACGACCTGCGCTCGGTGTCCGTCGCGGCGACACTGCTCGCCGGCGGCTTCACCTTCGAGGCGGGCGCCCGCTGACCGTGGGCGGACAGCGGCCCATCGAGGTTCGGCCCGGACTCGTGCTCGAGCCGATGCATCCCGACCTCGCAGCCGAGTATTTCGCGGTCGTAGACCGCAACCTCGCCAGACTGGCCCGCTGGGAGCCGTGGGCGACCGCGCCGCAGACGGTGTCGAGCGTGCGGGTGTACCTCGCCTGGCAGGCGCAGGCGTGCACGTCGGGCACGGCGCTGCCGTTCGTCATCCGGCTCGACGGCGCGCTCGTCGGCAGCTGCACCGCGCGCATCGACGGGGTCGACGGCAACGCGGAGATCGGCTACTGGATCGACGCCGACGCCGAGGGTGCCGGAGTCGCGGCCGAGAGCATCGGCACGCTGGTCGCCCACGTGCTCGCCGGAGGGGACATCGGGCGCATCCAGGCGCGCACGGCGGTGGACAACACGCGCAGCCGCGCCTTGCTCGAGCGCCTCGGCTTCGAGTTCGAGGGGGTGCAGCGCAGCGCCCAGAGGTTCGCCGACCGGCGGGTCGACATGGCGGTGTACGCGCGGATCGCCGCCGGCTGAGCAGGTCGCTCCGGCGACCCGCCCCGCCGGTCGAGCGGGCCGCTCCGGCGCACTACTCGATCGGCGGCGGCGGTGCTACTTGCTCGCGAGGTGCGCGAAGAGGAACCAGCGGTCCTTCTCGAGGCCGCGTGCGATCTCGATCGCGACGTCCTGGCTGACGGCGTCGAGCTCCGCGAGCTCGGTGACCGCGGTGCGCACGGTGGTGAGGGTCGCGTCGATCGACGCGATGATTTGCGCGATGGTCGCGTCGGACTGCTGGAAGCCGGCGGAGAGCGGTGGGTTCGTGGCCTTCGCTCCGACGGTCTGGACGCGTACGTCGAGGGGGAGGCCGAGGGCTACGACGCGCTCCGCGGCGGTGTCGGCGTAGTCGTGCGCGTGCTCGACGATCTCGTCGAGCAACTCGTGCACGGCCTGGAAGTTGGCTCCGCGAACGTGCCAGTGCGCCTGCTTGCCGTCGACGGCGAGGGCGGTGAGGTCGACCACTACCGGGCCGAGGAACTGGGCGACACCCGAGACGATGTCGGCGTCGATGGAACTCTGGGGAACGGCCTGTACTTCGGTCATGGTGTGACTCCTTTTCGCTTGCTCTGCGTGACGCTCACGAGGGGCGTCTACTTCTGGTTCAACGGTACTCAGCACCGTTTATTCCGCAAGCAAGCTGAGGCAACGCTCACTGAGGTGAGACTTGCTTAGGCGGCCCTTGCCCCGCCGGGCCCCACCTCGGCGCGGGGGATAGCCCCCGCATCGAACCGGATGCCCGCGCCATGGTCGCCCGAGGCGTGTACGGCTTGGCTTGAGTCATGTCCCCACGAAGCGCAGCGATCACGGTCGTCACGGCCCTCGCGCTGACCACGGTGCTCGCCGGCTGCTCCGACGGCTCGCCGGACGTCGACACGATCGGCCGCGTCGCCTTCGACACGGCGCTGGCGATCCCGCCGCTCGCCGAGCCGACGACGGATGCCGTCGGTCGCCTCCACTTCGACCTCACCGCCCAGACGGGTACGGTCGACGTTGTTCCCGGCACACCGACCGAGACCTGGGGCTTCAACGGCCCCTACCTCGGCCCGACGATCGTCGCCGCCAGCGGCGACGACGTGCAGGTCGACTTCCACAACGGGCTCAAGGAGCCCACCACCGTGCACTGGCACGGCATGCACCTCCCCGCCCGGGCGGACGGCGGCCCGCATCAGATGGTCGCCCCGGGCGACGACTGGTCCCCGCGCTGGACCGTCGACCAGCCGGCGACGACACTCTGGTACCACCCCCACCCGCACGGCGAGACCGAACGGCACGTCGGTCGTGGACTCGCGGGCATGTTCATCGTGCGCGACGAGGCCGAGGCGGCACTGTCGCTGCCGCGCGACTACGGAGTCGACGACATCCCGGTGATCGTGCAGGACGTGCGCCTCGACGCCGACGGCCAGCTCGTGAGCGACACCCGCGACTACATCGGGCCCGTCGGCGACCGGCTGCTCGTCAACGGCACCGTCGGCCCCAGCCTCGCCGTGACGACCGACGTGGTGCGCCTGCGCCTGCTCAACGCCTCCCCGGCCCGTATCTACAACTTCGCGCTCTCCGACGACCGCGACCTCGCCCTGATCGGCACGGACGGCGGCCTCCTCGAGCGCCCCTTCGCGACCCGGGCGGTGCAGCTGTCGCCCGGGGAGCGCGCCGAGGTGCTCGTGCGCATGGCTCCGGGCGAACGCATCACCCTGCAGTCTCGCGACGTGGATCTGGGTGGCGGGCCGGGACTGGGCGGGCTCAACGGGGCACGCGACTCGTTCGACGTACTCGAGCTCGTGGCATCCGACGCCCTGAATTCCGTGGGCACGGTGCCTCAGACGCTCGTTCCGATGGAGCGGCTGGACGACCTCGACGCGACCGGGGAACGGCGTTTCGTGCTCGACGGCAAGCAGATCAACCAGCAGCAGATGGACCTCGGGCGCATCGACGAGGTGGTCACCGTCGGAGACACCGAGGTTTGGGACGTGCGCAACAACATGGCGCTGCCGCACAGCTTCCACGTGCACGACGTGCAGTTCCAGCTGCTGTCGATCGGCGGGGACCCGCCGCCGCCCGAGCTCGCCGGCTACAAGGACACGATCCTGCTCCGCCCCAACACCGACTACCGCCTCATCATGCGGTTCACCGACTACACCGACCCGAGAACGCCCTACATGTACCACTGCCATCTGCTGCAGCACGAAGATCAGGGGATGATGGGCCAGTTCGTGGTCGTCGAGCCGGGCCAGCGTGCGGGCACAATTGAATCAGGAGACACCCATGACAACCACTGACCGGGCCGCAGCGCCCCGCACCACCTACGGCTCGCTCTGGCGAACCGTGCCGAGAGAGCTCGGCTTCCTGGTGCTGACCTTCCCGATCGCCCTCGCCGGATTCCTGACCAGTCTCACCCTGTTCTCCACCGGCGTCGGCACCGTCGCGGTGTTCCTCATCGGCATCGTGCTCATCATCGCCGCGCTTTTCGTCTCCCGGGCCTTCGGCACCCTGGAGCTGATCCGGCTCGAGTGGGCCGGCCGACCGCACATCCAACGCCCGCCGTGGGCGGACGCCGCCCGTGAGCCCGGCTTCTGGCGTGTCTTCTGGGCGCTGCTCTCGAACGCGCACCTCTGGCTCTACCTCGTGCACACCATGGTGATCAACTTCGCGGTGTCCCTGGTGACCTGGACGATCACGGTGATCTGGGTCACCACGGGCCTCGCCGGCGTCACCGCGTGGTTCTGGCGGCTGATCGACTTCGGCGGCGACCCCGCCGTCGTCATCCGCACCTTCTTCGGCGACGACGTGCTCGGGCGCGCCCTCGACGACCTGCTCTCGTTCGTGATCGGCGCGACCCTCCTGGCCACGCTGCCGTTCGTCACACGCGGGCTCGTGCTGCTGCACGACGTCATCGCCCGGGTCACCCTCGGGGCGTTCCCGTCGGAGGCGCTGCGCGCCCAGGTCGGCGACCTCGAGGCGAGCCGCGGCGCGGCCATCTCGGCCGAGGGACACTCTCTGCGCCGGCTCGAGCGCGACATCCACGACGGCCCGCAACAGCGCCTCGTGCGCCTGCAGATGGACCTCGCGGCCGCCGACCGTCAGCTCGACACCGATCCGGCGCGGGCGCGTGCCCTCATCGCGGAGGCCGTGCAGCAGTCGAAGGACGCGCTCGAGGAGCTGCGCGCCCTGTCCCGCGGGTTCGCGCCGCCGATCCTGCTCGACCGCGGGCTCGTCGCGGCACTCGAGTCCGCCGCGGTGCGCAGCACCGTGCCCGTCGCGATCGAGAGCGAGCTGCCCGACGGCCTCGAGCTTCCGCAGGAGATCGAGCGCAACGCCTACTTCGTGGCCAGCGAGGCGCTCACCAACGCGGCGAAGCACTCCGGCGCGACGAGCGTCACGGCACGGGTCGCGGTGCGGCGGGTGCTCGACACCGACGACACCTGGCTCGATGTGACGGTCACCGACAACGGCGGCGGGGGAGCGGTGCCGGTCGAGGGCCACGGGCTCGCCGGCCTGGACGAACGCCTGCGCGGCCTCGGCGGAACGCTCGAACTCGACAGCCCGGTCGGGGGCCCCACCGTCGTGACGGCGCACCTGCCCCTCGCCACGTCATACCCGGGCTCGGCGAGCCCGGCGCCGTCGGGCGCGGCGAGCGGCGCCGACGCGGGCTAGACCCCGGGCCCGGCCACGTAGCCGCCTGCCGGGGCGGCGGCCCGCGTCCCGGCGGCCCCTACGCTGGGTCTATGACCCCAGCGCACCAGCCCCTCCGTGTAGTAGTCGCCGACGATTCGGTGCTGTTGCGGGAGGGGCTGGTGCGCGTTCTGGTGGAGGCGGGCGTCGACGTCGTCGGATCCTACGGCGACGCCGACCGGCTGCTCGCCGCGCTCGAGTCGACGGCGCCCGACCTCGCCGTGCTCGACGTGCGCATGCCGCCCACCTACCGCGACGAGGGGGTCCGCGCCGCGATCGAGGCGCGTCGTCGTCGCCCCGGCCTCGGCATCCTCCTGCTGTCGCAGTACGTGGAGGTCGCCTACGCGCAAGAGCTGCTCGCATCGGGCACGGGCGGGATCGGCTACCTGCTCAAGGACCGCGTCGCCTCCCTGGCCGAGCTGGATGACGCGATCACCCGCATCGCCGCCGGTGGCACGGTGCTCGATCCCGAGGTGGTCGCGCAGCTCATCGGCCGCAGACACGATCCGCTGTCCACTCTCACTCCGCGTGAGCGGGAGGTGCTCGCGCTGATGGGCGAGGGCCGCACGAACGCGGCCATCTCGGCCGCGCTCTTCATCGGCACGGGCGCGGTCGAGAAGAACGTCACCTCGATCTTTCAGAAGCTGGGCCTCGACGACTCCGGTTCCGACCACCGCCGTGTGCTCGCGGTGCTCGCCTGGCTGCAGCGCTAGGGCACGTCGACCGCGGCGCGCCGCCCGCTACCGCAGCGCGCCGATCCCGACCACGATGCTCCGCGCCGAGCGCAGGCTGCGTTCATAGCGCGCGCCGAGCACGATGATGACGATGCCGCCCGCGCCCGCCCACACCCACCACTCGGTGAGCTGGTAGACGTCACGAAGCTGCGGCGAGAACGTGGCGATGCCGTGCACGAGCGCGACCGCCCCTCCGATGAGGAACAGTGCCTGCAGACGACGGACGAACCCGAACACGAACACGGCGATCGCGACGACTCCGATCGCGACGAGACGCCACACCGGCCGGTCGACCATGGTGGCCAGGAGCGACGGCACGAGCAGCACCGCGAGACCCGGGGCTAGCGCCGGCCAGCTGCGCAGCCGCGGCGTGCGCGAGAGTCGCGTCGCGCCCGTGACGAGCAGCGCGGCGGCGATCGGAACGCTCACCCACTCGACGGCGTCGACGGCACCGACCCCGACCGCCACGACGCCGGCGACACCGGCGAGGGCGACGGCCACGACGCCGACCGGGGCGTCGAACGGCGGTCGGGCCGCGAGCGACGCTACGTGCACGGCCGAGAACAGCACGACGACGGCGACCGCGCGGGCGGAACCGATGGGGGATGAATCGGACGCAGCACCCTCGGCGGCGAGCACGAGCAGCATCGCCCCGATGACGACGGCGCGCGCGACGGCAGGGGTCACCGGCCGGTCGCCGGCCCGCGGCACGCACTGGCCGATGGCCGCGATCACCAGCACCGTGAAGACCGCTCCCGCCCAGGCGTCGAGCGCGAGGTCGGGCTGCAGGTCGGCGAGTCGCACGAGCCGGCCGACCGCGACCACGACGACGCCGACGAGCCCCGCCGCGGCGCCCGCGTCGAGGAACGAGCGGGCGGCGGCGTCCGTGCGGGTCAGGCTGCCGCCGAGCAGCAGCGCCACCGCCGCCGCGAACACGGCGATCGCCGTCGCGCCGCCGACACCGGATGCGGCGGAGTCGGAGGCCGACGACGCGGAGAGCGCGGAAGGCACGACCGCGACGAGCAGCGCCGCGAGGGTGATGACCGGGGCCGAGGCATCCGCGAGTCCTCTCGACCGGGCGGAGCGCCACACGAGCGCGGCCACGAGCAGCAGCACCCCCGCGATCGGCAACGTATATGCCTCGACGACGGTGACCGAGGAGAGCTGCAGCCTCCACCACAGGCCCGCCGTCGCGAGCGCGAGCGCCGCCCACGCCCAGTGCCGCCTGGGCGACCGGGAGCCGATCAGGCCGTCACGGGACGTCGCCAGCAGCAGCAGCGTCGCGGCCGCGAGCAGGAGCGCCAGCCAGGCCAGCGGTGAACCGGCCATGACCGCGACGACCGTGCCCGCGGTGCCGACGAGGCCCGTGCCGATGTCGGCCGCGTCGCGCGACCGCAGCGGGCGGCGCACGACGAGCAAGAGGGAACCGGCGGCGACGAGCAGCGCCGACACGACCGCCGCGAGTTGCGTCACCTCGGTCTGCACGCGGAGCACCAAGGCCAGGGAGTCGAGCGCCCAGAACACCGCCGGGGCCATCGCTATCGAGGCGACGACGCGTTCGGCCGCGAAGCCCCCGTTCGCGCGAGGGATAAGCCATCCGCCGAGGGTCGCGAGGAGTGCGGTGGCGAGCAGCATGCTCGTCACCGGCTCGACGAGGGCGGAGACCAGGTCGCGATCGAGCACGAGCATCGCCCCGGCAAAGGGGATGACGCCCGCCGCGAGCGGGGCGGCGATGAAGAACACCGTGCGGCGGTCGAGCGTCGACAGGTACCGGCCGGCCGGTACCGCGGCGAGGGCGAGGAGGGCGATCGCGAGAATGGACACCGCCCGCAGCGAGTCGAAGAGCGGCGCATTGCCGTCGTCGAGGAGCGCGGGGGAGGCGACGCCGAGCTGGCGGCCGAGGGCGGCAGCACCGACGACCGCGACCAGCACCCCAGCGCCGAGAAGACCGGAACGAAGCTCGCGGTCTTCGGCTGCGACGGCGGAGCGCGCCGCGACGAGCAGCGCGATCATCGCGACCGACGCGGGCAGCCAGGTCTCGGTGCTGCCCCAGGAGGCGGCGTAGCCGAACGCGGCCGCGACGACGCCGAGGGTCGCGACCGGGCGGCGGGCCAGCGGCAGGGCCAGGTGGCGGGCGACGACGAGCGTCGCGACGGCGAGCGCGGCGAGCAGCATCCACGCCGCGACGATCGCCGCCGGGTGTGCGAGCAGCGGAACGGCGAACAGCAGCACCAGGTAGAGCGCCCCCGGCAGCGCCGCGCGGATGCGGGGGAACAGGCCGGTGGCAGCCTGGAAGAGCCAGCCGATGAGCGCCGCGAGGGCGAGGGCGACGACGGCACCGACGTGCGCAGCGTCAGGCCGGCTCGGCGCGCCGGGGATGTCGCCCTGCCACGGCGCGGTCACCAGCCCGGTGAGGGGAGGGAGCGCCGCGGCGAACGCCGCCCCCACGAATGCCGGGGCGAGTGTCGCGACCGCGACCGACGACGCGGCGATCGACGCACCGCGGGCACCGAGCCTGGACAACGGGGCGGTCGCGCGCGATGCGAGCAGGGCGATCGCGAAGGCCAGCGTCGTCACGGCGGCAGGCGAGACCGCGATGGCGAACTCGAGGGGAAGAACGCGGTAGCCGCACAGGGCGACAGCGATCGTCGCGCCGAGGGCCGCGGTCACGGCGAACGTCGTAGCCGCCACTCTCGCGACCGTGTCGGCGGCCCGCGCCCGCAGCAGCGCGATCGTGTGGGCGACGGCGACCGCCCCGACCGCCAGGAGCGCGAGCGGCGCCGCCACGACGTCGTCGGGAGCGACCGCGAACGCGAGGATGAAGCTGACCGGCAGGGCGACCAGGGCGAAACCGACCGCGATTACCCGTTCGGCGGCCGCCGACGCACCCCGCGCGCCGGCCTTCGCGAGGGGGTGCACGAGCCCCGCGAGTCCGACGGCGAGGAATGCCGCCCAGACGCGCGCGGCCGGTTCGAGCGGTCCGGCCAGCGCGGCGGCGATCAGGCCGACCCCGGGCGCGAAGACGACGAACGCGGCGATGTTCGCCACCCGCAACGACGAGGCCCGGTGCCACACGGCGAATCCGACGGCGGCGACAGCGAGCGTCACACCCCAGTAGCCGAGCGCATCCGTCGCCTGGGCGCCGAAGAGGTCGTTGGCGCGCACGGCGAACGCGTCGAGAAACACGAGCACGACCGCGAAGGCGGCGATGCCCTCCGCCGTGCTTCCGAGACCCTTTCGCCGCAGCACCGAGGCGATCACGAACGCGGCGACCGTGACGGCGCCGATGATCACGCTGCGCCAGACGATGCCGTAGTTGATGAACGCGTAGACCAGGAAGAACACCGCGGCGATCGACACGAGCGAGACCCCGACGACCAGCAGGGCGACCTGCACGCTCGAGCGGCGGGGATCTGCGCCGGTGCCGACGGTGCCCGGCGCGGCGACCGGGCGCGTCGAGGCCGGGGAGACCTGGGCAACGGCGGGCGCAGAGGCGGAGACGCCGGCTGCGGTGGTCGGTGGCACGGGGGCGGAGCTGTCGACGGGCAGACGTGAGGGGGCCGACCCGGCGAAGAGGGGGACCGCGACCGATACCGTGGCCGGTTCGGCCGCGGTCGCATCCGCTCGTGCAGCCGCGGCCGTCTCGAACCGGATGCGCCCGATCAGCTCGACTCGCGTGTCGAGCAGTGCGGCGGCCGACTCCGAGACTCCGGCGAGCTCCGCGGCGGTCGAGCCGGTGAGGTCGAGTCCGCAGGTCGTGCAGATCACCGCGTCGAGCGTCTCGAAGCACGCGGGGCACTGGTCGGTGCTGGTCAGATCGAGCGGCCTGCGGGGAAAGCGCGCGAGCCCCGCGAAGCGCGCGTACGACGTGGGTGACTCGGTCATTCGCATACTCCCTGACTTGGCGACGAGCCTCAGGGTAGCGGCCAACCCACCCGTATCCCGGCAGGCGCCCGAAGTCGTGGAGTAATCTTCGGCTGTGGACGACTACCATCGGGGGCCGTCCCACAAGACCTATCAGTCGCGGAATGCGACTGCGAGCATGGGGTGATGATGGAGCAACCGGAGGATCTGCCGGAGGCGTTGCGCGACGCCCACCGCGCGAGCACCAACTCCGCCCTGCTGACCGTGGTCACCATAGCGTTCGGCGTAGTCTGGCTCACCGGCCTCGAGACGATCCCGACCTGGATCGTCTCCGTGTGGTTCGTTCTCGTCATCCCGCTCAACCTCTACCTGCTGTTCATGTATCGCAGGCGGTACCACGCGCTCCGGGAGATGCACGACGACTCGACGCCCGAGACATCGGAGCGCTGACCCCGGCGATGCCGCGCCGCGGCGGTCCATTACATAGTATGGACAATGTTTTAGTGGCGTAGCGGACGGCGGGTGCATGGCGAAGCAGGCGAGGTCGCTCATCACGCGCGAGACGATCCTCCGCGCGGCCGGCTCGGTGTTCGCCGAGCTCAGCTACTCGGCCGCGACGCTCGGCGACGTGGTGACCGAGGCGGGGGTGACTCAGGGGTCGCTGTACTTCCACTTCGACTCCAAACACCAGCTGGCCAGCGAGGTCATCCAGCGCCAGCACGAGACCGCGCTCGCGGCCGTGTCCTCCGTCGCACCCGGCACCCGGGCCGTCGAGTCGCTGGTGAGACTGTCGGTCACGATCGCCGAGCAGATACTGACCGACCCGATCGTGCGCGGGGGCATGCGGCTCAGCACCGAGACTCCCGAGCTCTTCCCCGGCGTGGCCCGCCGGCCGTACCAGGACTGGATCACGACCGGCACCGCGCTGCTCACGGAGGCGGCGGCGCAGGGCGATGTCGCCGCCGACCGCGACCTCGTCGCTCTCGCCCGCTTCGTGATGTCGGCGTACACCGGTTCGCAGGTCGTCTCCCACGCCCTCACCGGGTGGGCCGACCTCTACGACCGCCTCGGCGAGATGTGGGAGTTCGTTCTGCCGACGCTGCTCGTCGAGGACAGGCGGGGGGACATCCCGTCCCTGGTCGCCCTGGTGCCCGCGTCCGACTGACACTCGACTTCCGGCGCGATGCCGTGCGAGACTCCTCGCACTAGAGGATCTCTCGAAAGGCGTCTCTCATGGCTGCTGCAGTCTTCGTCACTCTCGTCGCCGCCGGCTGCCTCGGTCTCGCCGTCGCGAGCCTGGTCGCCCTCTCGGCACTGCGCAGCCGGCGGGTGGACGTCGACCGCGGTGGCCGCGATCTCGAGCTGGCGACCGCCATGTCGGACGTCCAGGCCGACATCGAGAAGGGGCAGCGCGGCTACTAGCCGAGGTCCCAGAGCAGCCGGTAGTACTCGATGCGCTCCTCGTCGGCGTCTATGCCGTACGACTCGTAGAGCAGCGGTGCGAGTCCCGGGCCGTAGTTCCACTCCGTGCTCCACGCCGCGACGGCGATGTCGGCCCAGCGGTCGGCCACTCCGAGCGAGCCGAGGTCGACGTGGGCCGCGAACCGGCCGTCGTCGTCGATGAGGGTGTTCGGTGCGCACGGGTCGCCGTGGCAGACCACGAGTCGGTCGACCGGGGGAGCGGATGCCAGTCGGCGGCGAGCCTCCGCGACGGTCGTGCCGCGGTGCTCGGGAAACCAGTCGTCCACCGTCATCCCCGCCGCGATCCGCACGTCGGCCTGCGCGAGCCGCCGAGCGACCGACCACTCGAACGGGCATTCGTCGACCGGGAGCGAGTCGTGCAGCCGACGCAGCCCGTGGCCGATCGCGCGCACGGCGGTCTGCGGGTCGTCGAGCCACCGCGGCTCGACGGCCGATGCTGCGGGGATGGCCGCGGTCACGAGCCACCCGCCCTCGTCGTCTGCTCCGCTGTCGAGCACCCGGGGCACCGCCGCGCGGTCGTCCACCCACGCCAGCCGCCGGACCTCGGCGGCCAGGTCGAGCCCGGGCACCCCGGCCGGCGACCACTTCACAAAGCGCGCCGCCGCGCCCCCGACGTGGAACGTCAGCCCGCCGAGCTCGTTGCGCCACACCGGCTCGACGGTCGCGCCGCCCGCGATCGCCCGCACGGCCCGCGGAACCCGCGTCGGTGCGGTTGGACGGGCGGCGAGCGGTCTCTGCGACATCGTCTCAGTGTGCAGCATCCGGTGCACGTCCCGCCCTTGCCGCAGTCGCAACCCCGTGCTAAACCGGGAAAGCGTGAGCGACGAGAAGGAGGGCGGCGATGGCCGGCTATCAGATCGGGTACTTCGTCGGGAGCCTCGCCAGCGGCTCGATCAACCGGACCCTGTCGAAGGCGCTGATCCGGGTGGCGCCAGAGGAGCTCGAATTCACCGAGATCCCGATCGGCGCCCTGCCGCTGTACAGCTCCGACTTCGACGGCGACTACCCGCCGCCCGGACGTGAGCTGAAGCGGGCGATCGAAGCCTCCGACGGCATCCTCTTCGTCTCGCCCGAGTACAACCGGTCGATCCCCGGCGCGCTGAAGAACGCCATCGACTGGGGATCCCGTCCGTGGGGCACTAACTCGTTCGCCCGCAAGCCGACGGGCATCGTCGGGGCCTCGCCCGGGGGCATCGGCACCGCCGTGATGCAGTCGTCGATGCGCAGCGTCCTCAGCTTTCTCGACGCGCCGCAGCTCAACTCGCCCGAGGCGTACGTGCGGTTCGATCCCGCGGTCTTCGGCGACGACGGGAAGGTGGCCGACGCGGACACGGAGGCGTTCCTGCGCCACTACATGGAGGAGTATGCCGCGTTCGTCGCCCGCGTTCTCGCCGCCAACGCGCCGGGGCACATCGGCGACGACGACCCGGGCTCGCGCAAGTAGGCCGACCGCGAACAGAAGGAGACCACCATGGCCGGACGAATCCACATCGACCTCTTCACCACACTCGACGGGGTCGCGCAAGCTCCCGGCGGGCCCGAGGAGGACACCGCGGGCGGGTTCTCCTTCGGCGGGTGGCAGGCGCCCCTGATCGGCTCGGCCGACGGCGAGCAGATCATGGCGGGAATCCGGGCGACCGACGCCCTGCTGCTGGGTCGCCGCACCTATGACATCTTCGCCGGCTACTGGCCGCACCAGGTCGACGGGCCGGACGCCGAGATCGCACGCAAGTTCGACGCGATTCCGAAATACGTCGCGTCGAGAGGGGAGCCGGACCTCGGATGGCGCGGCTCGCACCTGCTCGGACCGGACATCGCCGCCGAGGTCGCGGAGTTGCGCGAGCGCCACAACGAGGTCCACGTGATCGGCAGCATCGACTTCGCGCACACCCTCGTCGCACAGAGCCTCTTCGACCAGTTGAACCTCTGGGTGTACCCGATAGTCGTCGGCCCGGGCAAACGGCTGTTCGAGCCCGACGGCCCCCCGGCGGGCCTTCGACTGCTCGCGCCCCCGGAGGCGTCCGAGCGGGGCGCGGTGCTGCTTCGGTATGCGCCGACGGGGGAGAAGCCGACGACGGGCGACATGACGCCCGGGGCCTGATACGTCCGCCACGGGACGGCGGATTGCCCCCTCGTTCGGGGGACAATCCCGATTCAAGCTGGCAATCACGCAACCACCGATCGCCGAGGTTCCGCGGGAGTGACCCCCGCACGGGGGACAAACCTCTCAGGAAGCATCTGCGAGGAGAAATCAATTCCTGCTAACTTGCGTGAGTCCCGGTGACGTCACCCGATTCCGCCAGGACGCCGCTCGCCAGTGACGACCGGGGCGCATCCGATTGCCTCGCTCGCTGCCGATCAGCGCATTCGTAGATCCACCGGCCCGGCTACCCGACCGCTAGCCGCCCGTCGCGGCGACCCGCCGCACGCAGACGCTCTCGCCGTTCATCGGCGACCCTTGGAGAGCCATAAATTGAGAATCACAACGTTGTCCGCCCTCGCCGTCGCCGCCGGAACTCTCGCGTTCGCGACATCCGCCGTCGCGATGCCCACCCCGGCAAGCGCTCACACGCCCGAGGCGTCCGCCACCTGCTCGACCCTCACCGTCGCCCTGCAGAGCTACAGCGTCGGCAACGGCGGTGCCTTCATCAACAGCATCAGCGTCGAGATCGACTCCGAGGTGATCGAAGAGACCGACTTCGGCTCGTCGCTCCACGAGACGTACCCGCTGGGCGACGTCACGGTAGCCCACGAATACGTCGTCGAGATCGACGCGAGCGGAACGCAGTACGACCGTGAGTTCTCGGGCGACAGCGTGCCCTGCAAGAGGGCGGTCGCGCCGGATGCGAGCGCGGTCGTCTCCGTCGCACCGGCGACCTGCGACGCGAACGGCAGCCTGCAGCTCGGCGCGGTGAGAAACGCCACCTGGGGCACTCCGTCGAGGGTCACCGGCCCCGGCCAGTACTCGGTGACGGCCACCGCCGCGCCCGACCATCTCTTCGCCGACGGCACCGCGACACAGGACTTCGTCGGCGCGCTCGACGGCGCCATCGACGCGGACGACCCGCTGTGCGCTGTCGCCATTCCGGTCAAACCCACCCCGACACGAGAGGTCGTCGACACGACCGCTGTCGACTGCGCCGCCGCCACCCAGACGCGCACCACCACGACGACCACCGTGGACTGGCGCCTCGACACGGCACAGAACACATGGGTCGCCACTCCCGCGGTCGTGATGACCTCCAGCGCGACCGTCGCGGTCGCGCCGACCGTCTGCCCGACGGCTCCGGTCGTCGTTCCGCCGACTCCGGTCGTGCCGCAGGCTGTCGTCGTCGTGCCGCCGACGCCCGTCTTCACGCAGCCGGCCGTGCAGCCCCCGTCGACGCCGTCCGACGTGAACGGTCGAGCGGTGCCCGTCGAGGCTCTCGCGTCGACCGGTTCCGACGCCGAAACCGTCGCCCCGATCGGCGCCGCCATCCTCCTGGCCGGCGCTGCGCTGGTCGTCGTCCAGCGGATCCGATCACGGCGCGCCGCAGCTCGCGAGTAAGACTCACTGCGAGGTTCTAAGCTGGGATCCCGGACGGCAGGACACCGGCCCGGATGAGCTGCGCCGCTGGCGCGTATCGGAGTTCGTACATCATGGCGATCAGAGGAGTGCCGCGTGTGCCGTCAGGCGTGCGCGAGAGGCCACGGCTGGTGCGCCGCTTCGACGGGCCCCAGGCCGTGGTCGTCGCGCAGGGGCCGGCCGGCTACGGCAAGAGCGTGGCCATGGCCCAGTGGGCGGCCGCGACGGCCGCGGACGGAATCTGGGTACGCATCCGCGACGGAAACGCGGGCTCCGCCGCCTTCGTGCAGCACCTCGCCGCCGAACTCGCCGCCGCCGGTCTGCTCGACGACGCCCACCCGCTGCTGCTCGCCACCGAGGCGTTGTCGGGCGGGGCGGACCCGTGGACCCTGCTCCGACGTGGCCTGCAGGCCTTGCACGGCCCGCTGACCATCGCCGTCGACGAGATCGACCGGTTGACGCCGGAGTGTGTAAACGGGCTCGTCGACGTGGTGCTCGACGTGCCCCAGCTCAGCGTCAGGGCGACATCGCGCCGACGAGGGCCACTCAACGACCCCGCCCTCGCGCTGAAACTCGATGTCGCCGTGATCGGTGCAACGGACCTCGCGCTCACGCCTGACGAGATAGCGGATGCCCTGTCGATAGATGTGACCTCGCCCGCCGTCGCGCGCATCGCGGCCCTAGGCGGCCTGCCGATCCTGACCAGGCTGACGTCGCAGTCCCTCGACGAATCCTCCTTATCCCGCGAGGGCCCGACGCAGGGGGTCATCGACTCGCTCATCGACGCCGAGATCGCGTCCCGACCATGGGACCCCCGGTTCGCACTCTTCGTGCGGGCGACCTCGGTCGCCGACTCGCTCGACCGAGCCCTGGCCGCCGAACTCGCCGACATCGCCCGCTCCACCCTCGAACCGACAGACGACGTGCCCGACGACGTGGGTGCGCTCCTCGCGCGCGCAGAAGACGAGGGGCTCGGCCTCTGGACGGGAACCACGCGGACCACCGAGACCTTCACCTACACGCCCCTGATCAGAGAGGGGTTCGAGCGGAGGCTGCGCTTCGAACAGCCCCGGCTCGTGGAGACGCTGGTGCGCGCGGTCGCGCGGTGGGAGCTCGCGCACGGCCGTCCGTTCGCCGCGCTGCGCCGCGCCGTGGAGCTCCGCGACTGGGAACTCGCATCCCGCGTCATCCGCACGTACTGGAACGAACTCCTCCGCAACCACGGCCAGCAGCTTCGCCGGCTGTTCCACGGCACCCCGCTCTCCGTGCTCCGCCGTCAGCCGCTCATCACCATGCTGCTCGCCCTCGAGTACAACCGCACCGGCCATCACCGACTTCGGGCGCTGGAGTACTTCGCCCTCGCCGGTCACGCCGCGCGCACCCAGCGCGACCGGTCCGCTCCCGCCGACCGGGTGGTGCTCCGCGCGATCGAGAGCGCGGCCCTCCGCGTCAGCGGACGCTTCGACGGCGCCCTCGTGGCAGCCCTCGACGGCCGCCGTATCCTGCTCGCGATGAGCCCCGACGACAGAGACGGCCTCGGAAGGGTGGAACCCACCCTCCACAACCAGTTCGGAACCAGCCTCTTCTACGCCGGACGCACGGAGGACGCCCTCGACTCGTTCGCCCGCTCGACGTCTGTCGGAGCGTCGAAAGGGCTCAAGGCGGGCCTGCAGGGAATGGCGCTGTCGGCCGGGGCGCTCGCGGCGGCCGGAGACCTCCGCGAGTCGATCGCGATGATCGAACAGTCGCAGGCGCTGGAATGGCCGGAGGGGTGGCTCACCGGCTACATGGGCAGCTTCAACCAGCTGGCCGGCGCGTTCGCCGCCCTCGAGCGCTGGGACGCGGACGCCGCGGATCGGCACATCCGGTCGCTCGACCCGCACCGGGAGACGATCGAGCACTGGCCGTTACTGGCGCACGTCGACGTGCTCGTCGAACTGCTGCGCGGACATCCCGAGCGCGCGCGGCTGGCACTCGACGCCGAGATGCTCATGCAGAGGAGGCGCCGTTCGATCGCCCCGCCGACCCTCGCTCGGCTCGCGCACACACGGTCGCTGATCGAGCTCGCCGCCGGACGGCCCGCCGCGGCGGAGCGAGCGCTCGGAAAGGCGGCCTCGGCCCGCCGCAGCACGGGTCTGGCGCGGATCGCGCTGGCCCGCGCTCAGCCAGACGATGCGCTGCGTCATCTCGCGAACCCCGCCGCGTCAGCGGGCGACCCGGCGTCGTCACGCTCGCGCGCGGAGGCCATGGCGCTCCGAGCCGGAGCGCTCGCGCTCGCCGGCGACGCCGGCCGCGCCGCCGTGTCGCTGGGTGAGCTGCTCGAATTCATGGCGAACCGTCAGCAGGGGCTCGCCCTGGCGCTCGTACCTGCCCAGGCCCTCGACGCGCTCCTCGAGGTCGCGCGCGTGTCCACTATCGGCGACCCCCACGAGCTGCTCGAGGGCGCGCGAGCCCACGCCGTCATCGGGTCGCTCGCGCCCGCGCCGTCGCTCACTCCGCGCGAGATCGCCCTCGCCCGCGTTCTCCCGCGCGCGGGAGGCACGGCCGAACTCGCCGAGATGCTGTCGGTGTCACCGAATACCGTCAAGTCCCAGTTGCGCAGCCTCTACCGGAAGCTCGGTGCCGGCAACCGCGCCGAAGCTCTCATCGCCCTCTCGGTGATGGTGCTCAGCGAGGAACCCGCTGGCTCGCGGCGTCGGGGAGATACGCGCTCGTCCGACTGAGCACCGGCCGCAGGAAGATCAGCGGAACCAGGGCCAGGAGAGCGAAGCCTGCAGCCGTCGTGTACAGGGCCGCGTAGTTGTCGGTCGCCGCGGACAGCGGGTCGGAGCCCGTCGCGGCGAGCACGGCGAGGGCGAGTGCCGGTGCGAGGGTCTGCGGCAGCGTCTCGGCGATGTTGAACACGCCGAGGTAGGTGCCCGACTCGCCGGGCGGCACAGTGCGGAGGGCCAAGGCGAGGTCGACGGCGTAGAAGATGCCGAGCGCCATGCCGCCGAGCGCGGCGCTGATCCACAACTGCGAACTGTCGCCCACCCCGGCACGCAGAATGCCGGCCGCGGCCAGACCGAGCGCCGCCACCACGATGTACGGACCGTACCTGCCGCGGCGGGCCGCGAGAAAACCGGCGACCACGGCGGTGATCACGATGGCCGCTCCGCCGACGAGTGTGGTCACGGCGACGACCGGCGACGCCTCCTCTGTTCCCATCCGCAACCGTGCTGCGACGAAGTACAGGGTGAAGACCGTGACGAGTGAGAAGGAGGTCTGGATGAGGAAGCGCTGCAGCCACACCCACGCGAACGCCCCGTGCAGACGCACGGTGAGCCGCCCGAGCGGTCGCCGCACCCGCGCAACCGTCGCCTCCAGCGGCGGGTCGACGATCACCGCGCAGCAGATCGCGACGACGACCACCGCCACGACCGGCATCGCGAGCAGCACGACGGGCAGGCGGGTCGGAGCGGCGGCGGCGAGTATCAGCGGCGGCAGGGTGCCGAGGAAGGCGGCCGCCCCGAAGATCCCCGATGCGGAGGCTCGTCGGCGCTCGCTCACCTGGTCGCCGAGCATGGCCGCCACCGCTGCCAGCGATGCGTTGTAGGCCGTCTGCGCGAGCACCCAGCCCAGAGTCAGCACGGCGATCGAGTCCGCCGCCGCGATGATGGCGGTAGCGGCGAGCCCGACGATCACGCCGGCGAGCAGCCAGGGGCGCCGCCGACCGAAACGGCCGGGGGTGCGGTCTGACAAGAACCCGAAGAGCGGATTCGCGAGCACCGAGGCCACCGCGCCGCAGATCGTCACCGCCGCCAACACCGACGTGCGCTCCGGCTCGGAGACCAGCCGTGCGATGACCAGGGGGAGACCCGTCACAACGGGGGCGGTGAGCGATCCCAGGACCACGAGGTTGATCAGCGCGAAAATCGCAACCTTGCGCATTTCGCCCCCGCTCAGAACCCCTGACGATCGTAGTGCGAAAGAATCCTCGCCGTTTTCGTCGATCGCGTAAGGTTCGCTGCTCGGCCGGAAACGTACTGATTGCCGGCGGTCGTCGGCGTTATCGCGAAGTGGCGAAGTCGAGGAGTGGCAATGAACCGTTCACAGATTCGGGTGATCGAGACGTCGTTTCGGATGGCCGTTGTCATCCGCTGGGTGCCCGATCTCGTTCCCGATACCGAGTCCGCCCGAGCCAGCAGCCTCGAGGTGCTCGACTCCCTCGCCGTCATCGACGTGGCCGCGTAGACGGCGATGCTCGAAGCCGAGGAATTCAAACAGTCAGACGAGACTCACGGCGCGCGCGCAGGCGGGGAGAGGCGTCCCCACGTCGTTGTGCCGATGTCCGGCGTCGAGAGGCGCTCGATCAGCTACGCGGACGCCGACGGATGGCGCTGCTTCTACCCGCTGACCCGTGGCCACCTCTCCGCGGCCGAGGCTCGTGCCGTTCTGCGGAGGGAGCGAGGTATGCCGGAAGAGACCGCAGAGGAGGCGGCGGCGGCCGAGTTCGTGCTCGTCGTCGGGCCCGAGCGGTTCTGACCTACTTCTCCGGCCGGTCGTCCTTCTCCGGTGACGGATCCGTCTTGGTGGTCCCGCTCGCGTCTTCTCCGACCTCGCGGATCGACCGGAGGGCGTCGTCGAGTTCCGCCTCGGCGGGGGTCTTGTCGTCGGGCGTGCTCATTCTCGTTCTCCTTCTGGTGCGGCGTTTTCGTTCTGGTTCGGAGACGAAGGTGCGATGCCGGCGCCGGACGTGCGTCGCGCGAGCCGGGTCACGACGTAGAGCACGCAGCCGACCGCGACGATGACGCCGCTGCGCAGCCAGACCTCACCGCTCTGCTGCGTGAGCAGCACGACGCACGAGAGTGCGCCCAGCACGGGGAGGAAGCTCCACGCTCGGAAGTGCTTGTGCTCGACAGGGTCGCGGCGCAGCACCAGCACCGCGATGTTGGTGGAGAGGAAGACCAGCAGCAGAAGCAGTACGACCGTCTCGGCGAGGGTGGCGATGCTGCCCGTGACGGTCAGCAGCATGGCCACGACGGTCGTGGTCGCGATCGCCACCCACGGCGTTCCGCGCTTGGCCAGCACCCTGCTGAACACGGGCGGGATGAGACCCTGCGCGCTCATGCCGTAGGTGAGGCGGCTAGACATGATCATCGTCAGCAGGGCGCCGTTCGCCACGGCAACGAGCGCGATGGCGCTGAACAGCCACGCGGGGATCCCCGCCCCGGTCGCCGTGATCACGGTGAGGAGCGGCCCGGTCGACTCGGCCAGCTCGCTCGAGGGCACGGCGATCGAGGCGGCGGTGCCGACGAGCACGTAGAGCACGCCCGCCGTCGCGAGCGCACCGAAGAGCGCCTTCGGGTACACCCGGGAAGGGTCGCGCACCTCTTCGATGACGTTGGCGCTGGTCTCGAACCCGACGAACGAGTAGTAGGCGAGCAGGGCCGCTCCGAAGATCGCGAACACGGGCTGCGATCCCTCCTCGAACCGCACCGCGCGCCCGACGTCGCCGCCTCCGCCGCCCAGCATGAGGCCCACGGCGACGACGACGAGCACGAGGCCCGTGGTCTCGATCACCGTCATGACCAGGTTGGCCCGAACCGACTCCTTGATGCCGCGGGCGTTCAGCAGGCCGATCGCGGCGAGGAAGACGACCGCGCCGAGCACCGGCGGAACGTCGATGAAGGTGGCGAGGTAGTCGCCCGCGAAGGCGAGCGCGAGGCCGGCCGCGCTGACCACACCGGCGGCCAGCATGCAGAACCCGACGAGGAACGAGATCAGCGGCTTGCCGTAGGCGCGTTCCGCGAACACCGCCGAACCGCCGGCGCGCGGGTACTTCGTCACCAGCTCCGCATACGAGGCGGCGGTGAGCAGGGCGAGGGCGAGGGCCACGAGCATGGGAACCCAGGTGACTCCGCCCACCTCCCCGGAGATCTGGCCGACGAGGGCGTAGATTCCCGCGCCGAGCACGTCGCCGAGGATGAACAGGTAGAGCATCTTCCCCGAGATATTGCGCTTGAGAGCGGATGGCTCGGGGGTGACGGTCTCTGGGGTGGTGCTTGTCGCCGGGTTGGTCATCCCCTCACCGTAATGAGGACCCCGTTCCGATTCCTCGCCTTGCCAACGGGCGCCGTTTGTGGTGTGTGTCGGCCGGGGCGCAACCCTCGGATGCGGCTCCGCGTCGCACGGATAGCCTGTGGAACCCGAGTCAGTGAGAGGACGACGATGAATACCCCGAGCGCGGAGCCCACGGAAGGCAGCACCCGATTCACCCGAAACGTCGGCCGCGGCATCCATCGGCTGCAGCACGCCTACGTCAACTGCTATCTGCTCGAAGACGAGAGCGGCGTGACCGTCGTCGACACCGCCCTCCCGCACACGTGGCCGTTGATCCGCCGAGCCCTGAGGGCGATCGGGCGGGGGCCGTCCGACGTGGCCGCCGTGGTGCTCACCCACGCACATTTCGACCATCTGGGGTTCGCGGCCCGCGCGCAGAAGGAGTGGTCGGTGCCGGTCTTCGCGCATCCGCTCGAGACGTACATAGCGCGGCATCCCTATCGCTACGCGCACGAACGCTCGCGGCTGATCTATCCGCTGCGACACCCGGGGTCTATACCCGTGCTCGGCCGCATGGCGGCGGAGGGCGCGTTGAACGTGCGGGGGATCACCGATCTCGCGCGGATGGATCCGGGTCACGAGCTCGACGTGCCCGGGCGCCCGCGGGTGGTCTTCACGCCGGGTCACACCTTCGGGCACTGCGCCCTGCACCTGCCGGAGTCCGACGCACTGCTCACCGGAGACGCGCTGGTGACCCTCGACCCGTACACCGGGCGGGTGGGACCCCAGATCGTCTCCGGCGCCGCGACCGCCGACAGCACCGCCGCACTCTCGTCGCTCGCAGCGCTCGAGGACACCGATGCACGCATCGTGCTTCCCGGGCACGGTCAGCCGTGGAGGCTCGGCATCCGGGCCGCCGTGCGTGAGGCGCGGGCGTCCGGACCGTCGTGATCGTTCTCGCTACGGCGCTCAGATCGTGAACCGACCGTCCTCGGGCAGGCGCGCCGCGACCTCGAGCAGGACCTCCTCCGAGCCGGCGTAGACGCCGTCGGCGCGGGGCCAGTGCGAGATCACGTCGGTGAAGCCGAGCTCGCTCGCGCGACCGGTCAGCTCATCGAACGCTGCGACGCTCGAGAGCGAGTACGTGCCGCCCGAGTCGAGCGAGAGGTAGCGGTCGATCGAGCGCGGGTCGCGTCCTGCGGACTCGGCCGTGTCGTCGAGCCGCTTCGTGAGCTCGGTGACCGCGCGCCACCAGTCGTCGCCCGTGACGCCCTCCGGTCCGGTCGTCACCCAGCCCTGCCCGAATCGCGACACCAGAGCGAGCCCCTTCGGCCCGTTCGCGGCGATCACGAAGGGCAGCCTCGGCGACTGGGCCGGCGTTCCCACCATCCGCGCGTTCACCGCGTCGGACCATTCGCCGCCGAAGGAGATGCCGTCGGAGTCGTCTTCCTCGAATCGCAACAGCGTGTCGAGACGCTCGACGAACTCGGCGAACCGGTCGTGCCGCTGCCGCGGCGTGTACTCCGGCTGCCCGAGCACGAAGGCGTCGAAGCCGGTGCCACCCGAGCCCACGCCCAGCACGAGACGGCCGCCGGCGATGTCGTCGACGGTGGCGAGCTCTTTGGCGAAGGGCACGGGATGCCTGAAATTGGGGGATGCGACGAAGGTTCCGAGCCCGATGCGCGAGGTCACCGCGGCCGCCGCGGTGAGCGTCGGCACCGTCGCGCCCCACGGCTCGCCCGCTAGCGATCGCCAGGAGAGATGGTCGTACGTCCACGCGTGATCGAAGCCGAGTTGCTCGGCGAGCATCCATTTCCTCCTGGCCTCCGGCCAGCCGTACTGGGGCAGGATCACGATTCCATGGCGCATGCGCCCAGTCTGCCAACTTATGCGCGAAGGGTCGAACGTCACATAATCGGCCCGGCTCCGGTCATACCTAGTGACGACGGCAGTCGGTGCCGCGGTCACCACGAAAGGACGAGGCGCGCCATGACGCTGACAGCCAGAGGGAAGCCGAGACAGCCGCACGTCGGTTCGTCGATGACCTGGGAGCGCGTTCTGCGGCCGGTGCGCCACCGCGCGGTGCACGCCCTCCGGGTCGCCGCCGAGCACGGCGACACCGGTCGGCTGGGCGAACTCCTCGATCCCGCAGTCGCGGTGGTGGTCGAGTCCGGCGACGCAGAGAATCCTCTGATCCGGATGGTGAGCGGCACGTACGACGCGGTTCCGGTGCTGGTCCACGGCCTCTCGGCGCAGCGGGGTCAGGTCGTCGACGAACGCCCGGTGAACGGGTACGCGGGCCTGGTGCTCAGTCGCGACGACGAGCGCACGGCGGCAGTCACGGTGGACTTCGCCGGACGGCTCATCCGGTCGGTGTGGATCCGACTGAGTCCGCAGGGCTAGCGGGGAGAGAATCTGGAGGGGCTGACGGGAATCGAACCCGCATCATTAGTTTGGAAGACTAAGGCTTTACCACTAAGCTACAGCCCCGAAATCGGCGGAATTGCGCCGGTATTCGAGTATTCAGTTGTCTGCGCGCCCAGCGGGGAGAACCTCCGCGAGCGCCGAAGAACACTGTACCCGAACTGGGGCGTAATTTTCGACGACCCCGAGCGCTAGGCTTACGCGACAGTTTCGAGCGTATGGGGGAAGCGATGAACAAGACCGGCTTTGGGGAGCGTTTCCGCTACTGGTTCGACGGCGTGATGTCGAAGGGCACGATCGCGATCATCGGCCTGCTGGCTCTCGTCACCGTGGCTTTCATCGCCGTCATCGCCGCGGTCGTCGCGATCTTCCGCCTCGGGCCAGAGGGCGACCCCGAGATGAGCTTCTCCGAGGCGATGTGGGGCAGCCTCATGCGCACGCTCGACAGCGGCACCATGGGCGGCGACGCCGGCACCGGATACCGCGTGCTGATGCTCATCGTCACCATCGGCGGCGTGGTCGTTGTCGCGAGCCTCATCGGTATCATCTCCGGCGCGTTCGACTCCAAGGTCGAAGACCTGCGCAAGGGCCGCTCGAAGGTGCTCGAGAACGACCACACGCTCATCCTCGGCTGGAGCTCGAAAGTCTTCCCGATCGTCTCCGAGCTCGTCGTCGCCAACGAGTCGCGCAAGCGTCCCGTCGTGGTGATCCTCGCCGACCGCGACAAGGTCGAGATGGAGGACGAGCTGCGCGCGCAGCTTCCCGCCACGGGCAAGACGCGCATCATCGTGCGCAGCGGCGACCCGATGAACCTGCGCGACCTCGAGATCAGCAACCCGCACACCGCACGCAGCATCATCATCCTCGCCGAGGAGGTGGGCGACGACCCCGACGCCATCGTCATCAAGACCGCGCTCGCGCTCACCAACAACCCCAACCGCAAGGCCGGCGACTACCACATCGTCGGAGAGGTGCAGGAGCCGGCGAGCATGGAGGCCGCCCGCCTCGTCGGACGCCACGAGGCCCACTGGGTGCTCGCCAGCGACCTCATCAGCCGCATCACGGTGCAGAGCTGCCGGCAGAGCGGCCTGAGCGTCGTCTACACCGAACTGCTCGACTTCGACGGCGACGAGATCTACTTCAGTCGCCAGCCCGAGCTCGTCGGCAAGAGCTACTTCGCCGCGCAGCTGTCGTTCTCCGATTCATCCGTCATCGGCCTCGTCAAGGGCGGCGCCGTCATGATCAATCCCGACGCCGACACCGTCGTCGAGTCGGGCGACGAGCTCATCCTCATCGCCGAGGATGACAGCGCCATCCGCGTCTCGGCGCCCGCGGCAGCCGACATCGCGGCGATCGCACCGTTCACCGCACTCACGCACGCCCCGGAGCGCACGCTCGTGCTCGGATTCAACGCCGGGCTCCACGCCATGGTGCGCGAGCTCAGCGAGTACGTAGCCTTCGGCTCCGAAGTGGTCGTGGTCGCCGACGTCGAGACTCCCGAGTTCGAGCAGTTCCGCAACATGGCCGTGCGATTCACCAGAGCGGATGCCACGAACCGTGCCGTTCTCGATGCGCTCGAGGTCGCCGGCTTCGACCACGTCATCGTGCTCGCCTACAAGGAGACGCTCGACACCCAGCGCGCCGACGCGAAGACGCTCATCACCCTCCTGCAACTGCGCGACATCGAGGAGAAGGCCGGTATCGACCTCAACATCGTCAGCGAGATGCTCGACGACCGCAACCGCGAGCTCGCCGAGGTCACCAAGGCCGACGACTTCATCGTCAGCGACAAGCTGATCAGCCTCATGCTCTCGCAGGTGTCGGAGAACAAGCAGCTCACCGAGGTCTTCGAGACGCTGTTCTCGAGCGCCGGCAGCGAGGTGTACCTGCGTCCCTTCGAGAACTACATCGTGGCGGGTGCGGAGGTCGACTTCTACACCGTGCTCGAGGCCGCCCGCCAGCGCGGGGAGACGGCCATCGGCTACCGCAGCGCTGCCCGGTCGCGCAGCGCCGCCGACGCCTACGGCGTCACGATCAACCCGAGAAAGCACGACGCGATCCGTTTCGCGGCCGGTGACAAGATCATCGTGCTCGCCGAGGACTAACGCCCGACGGCCGGGGGCGCAAGCCTTAGCCGTGCTCCCGAGGCGCAATTAGCCTCGAGGCCATGGCTGTCCACGAACTCTGGCTCGTCCGTCACGGCGAGAGCGTCGCCAACCTGGCCGCGACGGCCGCGGAGGCAGCGGGGCTCGACGTCGTCACGGTCGACCTGCGCGACGCCGATGTTCCGTTGTCGGAAGCGGGGGAGGAGCAGGCCGCGGCGCTCGGCGAATGGATCGCCGCACTTCCCGAGAGCGAACGTCCGGCATCGGCGTGGGCGTCGAGCTACCTGCGCGCCCGGCAGACCGTTGAGATCGCCCTCGAACCGCTCGGAGGCTCGATTCCCGTCGTCGTCGACGAGCGGCTGCGCGACCGGGAGCTGGGCGTGCTCGACCTGCTCACCTCGCACGGGGCGGAGGCGCGCTACCCCGACGAGATGGTGCGCAGGCGCTGGCTCGGCAAGTTCTACTACCGACCGCCAGGAGGCGAGTCGTGGGCCGACCTCGCACTGCGCGTGCGGTCGTTGCTCGTCGACCTGGAGCGGCAGTCCACAGCCGAGCGCGTGCTCGTCGTCGCCCACGACGCCGTCGTTATGAACTTCATCTACGTGTGCACGGGCATCGGCGAGGCGGAGCTTCTCGAGTTCGCCCGCACCCACACCGTGGCCAACGCCTCGGTGACCCGGCTGAGCCGCGCGGCCGACTCCGGGCTCTGGCAGCTCGACGCATTCTCGCTGGCCGACCACCTCGCCGCCGCGGGAGCGCCGGTCACACTGCACGAGGGGAACCCCGATGTCCGACCGCACTGATGTACCGAGCGGCACGCAGCCCGTCGAGGTGACGGCCGAGACTCTCGCCGGCTGGCCGCTGCCCGAGGCGGGCGATTCGAAGTACGGGCGCGGGGAGGTCACCGTCGTCGGTGGCGCGCTGCGATCCCCCGGCGCGGCGCTGCTGGCCGGCAGCGCGGCCCTGCGCGTCGGTGCTGGCCGACTGACGCTCGCGGTGGGGGAGTCGGTCGCCGCGCACGTCGCGGTGGCGCTGCCCGAGTGCGGCGTCGTGCCGTTGAAGGAGACCGCCGGGAGGAACGTGAGCGGGTTCGGCCTCGGGGCCGCATCCGACGACCTGGGCGGAGCCGACGCGGTTCTCCTCGGTCCGGGACTCGACGACCCGGAGGAGACGGAGGTCATGGTTCGCGAGCTGCACCGATTCGTCAGCGACGACGCCGTCGTCGTGCTCGACGCGTTCGGACTCGGCGTGCTGCCCGGTCTGCCGAACGCCGTCGACGACTTCGCCGGGCGCCTCGTGCTCACTCCGAACAAGGTAGAGGCGGCGCGCCTGCTCGAGCGGGAGCTCGACGATCTGCAGACCGACGTCGTCGAGATCGCCCGCCGCTACCGCGCGGTCGTCACCTGCTACGGCGTGGTGGCGGCGCCCGACGGGCGGGTGTGGACCATCCCCGGCGGGTTCCCCGGGCTCGGGACTTCGGGCAGCGGCGACGTGCTCGCCGGAGCGATCACCGGCCTCTGCGCTCGCGGGGCCACACCCGAGCAGGCCGCCGTCTGGGCTAGCTTCGCGCACGTCGCGGTGGGTGTCCGGCTCGCGCGAGACATCGCCCCGCTCGGCTTTCTGGCCAGCGAGATGCTCGACGTGCTGCCGGGCGTGATCGCGGAAATCCCCGCGCACCCTCAAGAAATGCGCACAGCCGAACTCCGCTAGACTTGCCGAGGCCAAATTGGGTTGCGCGTGCGCGACCAGGAAGCGGCAGTGATCAGCACGGATTTCCCGGGGCGTAGCTCAGCTTGGTAGAGCGCTCGGTTTGGGACCGAGAGGCCGCAGGTTCGAATCCTGTCGCCCCGACACAGTTAGTAATTTTGCCAAACGGACTGTCAAGTAACGAACATCAGGAGATACCCATCGTGAAGACCACGGTCGAAAAGCTCAGCCCCACCCGCGTGAAGCTCAGCATTTCTGTTACGCCCGAAGAGCTGCGCCCCAGCATCGATCACGCTTACGAGCACATCGGTACGCAGGTCAACATCCCCGGCTTCCGCAAGGGCAAGATCCCGCCGCAGCTCATCGACCAGCGCGTCGGTCGCGGCGAGGTGCTCAACCACGCGGTCAACGACGGACTCGACAAGTTCTACAAGCAGGCCGTCAGCGAAGAGAAGATCCGCACCCTCGGCCGCCCCGAGGCCGACATCTCCGAGTGGCCGAGCGAGAAGGACTTCTCCGGAGACCTCGTCCTCGCCATCGAGGTCGACGTGCGCCCCGACTTCGAGCTGCCGAACTACGAGGGAATCACCCTCACCGTCGAAGAGGCCAAGGTCTCTGCCGACGACGTCAAGGACGAGCTCGACAACCTGCGCAGCCGCTTCGGCACGCTCGTCACCGTCGACCGCCCAGCCAAGAAGGGCGACTTCGCCCAGATCGACCTGGTCGCCACCATCGGCGGCAACGAGGTAGACACCGCCAACGCCATCTCCTACGAGGTCGGCTCCGGTGAGCTCATCGACGGCATCGACGAGGCGCTCGACTCGCTCAGCGCCGGCGAGACCACCACCTTCGAGTCCGAGCTGCTCGGCGGCGACAACGCCGGCGAGAAGGCCCAGATCGTCGTGAACCTCCTCGCCGTCAAGGAGCGCGAGCTTCCCGAGGCCGACGACGACTTCGCGCAGGTGGCGAGCCAGTTCGACACCATCAAGGAGCTCAAGGCCGACATCAAGGCGCAGGTCGCCAAGTCGAAGACCTTCGGCCAGGGTGCAGAGGCGCGCGACCAGATCGTCGACGTTCTGCTCAAGGACGTCGAGATCCCCGTTCCCGCGAAGCTCGTCGAAGACGAGGTGCACCGTCACCTCGAGAACGAGAACCGTCTCGAAGACGAGGTGCACCGCGCAGAGGTCGCCGAGTCGAGCGAGAAGACGTTCCGCACCCAGATCCTCCTCGACTCCATCGCGGAGAAGGAAGAGATCAAGGTCAGCCAGGACGAGCTCACCCAGTACCTGATCCAGGGCGCAGCGCAGTACGGCATGGAGCCGGGCGAGTTCATCCAGGTGCTCGACAAGAACGGCCAGATCCCCGGGATGATCGGCGAGGTCGCCCGCTCGAAGGCCCTCGCGGTGGTACTCGGCAAGGCGAACGTCGTCGACACCAAGGGCAACAAGATCGACGTCTCGGAGTTCACCGCAGGCTTCGACTCCAACGACGAGTCGACCGACGACGACGGCTTCGACACGTCCGACGCCGCCGCGATGCTCGGACAGGCCAACGCCTCGTCCGGCTCCGAGCGCGACAGCCACGGCCGCAAGGCCAACAACGAGCACTTCGGTCACGACCACAAGTAGTCCGCTGTAACGAAGGGCCCGACACGAGAGTGTCGGGCCCTTCGTCGTCTAGCGTTGGTCTATGAGCGACCGTCCCGACAAGCACATTCCAACCACGCTGCATCCGCTCACCCAGGCGGTGCACGCCGGCAACGAGATCGATCGGGGCTCCGGCGCCCTGCGCACCCCGATCGTGATGGCGAACTCCTACGCGCTGCCCGACGACCCGTCGCAGATCAGCTGGTCGGGCACCGACGTCCCCCTCTACACGCGCAACAGCGGCGTCAACCAGCTGGCGCTGCAGGCCAAGCTGGCCGCACTCGAGGGCGGAGAAGACGCCGTCGCGCTCGCCAGCGGGGTCGCCGCGCTGCACGCCGTGTTCTTCACGTTCCTGTCGACGGGCGACCACGTCGTCGTCGCCGACGTCACCTACGAGGCGACGTGGCGGCTGTTCACCGAGCTGCTGCCCTACAAGTACGGCATCCAGGTCACCATGGTCGACGCGAGCGACCTCGACGCGGTGCGGGCCGCGGTGCGGCCGGAGACGCGCCTCGTGCATATCGAGTCGATCGCCAACCCGACGACGAAAGTGACGGATGTCGCGGGCGTCGCAGCCATCGCCCACGACGCCGGCGCGCTGCTCTCGATCGACAACACCTTCTCGCCGCCGTTCGTATTCCGTCCGATCGAGCACGGCGCCGACCTCGTGGTGCACTCGCTCACCAAGTACATCAACGGGCACGGAGACGCGATGGGCGGCGCGGTCATCGGCAGCGCAGACCTGGTGCGGCAGATCAAGCAGGACGCCATGGTCGACGTGGGCGGCGTCATCAGCCCGTTCAACGCCTGGCTGATCATGCGCGGCTCGGTCACCCTGCCGCTGCGTCTGCGCCAGCACGTGCGGTCGGCGCAGGCGATCGCCGAGTTTCTGGAAGCCGACCCGCGGGTGGCGTACGTCGCCTACCCTGGTCTCCCGTCGCATCCGCAGCACGAACTCGCCGCGGCGCAGTTCGGGGGAGCGTTCGGCGGCATGATGGCGTTCGCGGTCGACGGCGACCCCGAAACCCAGAACCGGTTCGCCGCAAACCTGCGGGTGATCACCTCGGCGGTCTCGCTCGGACACGACGAGTCGCTCATCGTGCACGTGGGCACCTCCGGACCGCGCGTCGCCGCGTACCCGCCGCAGTTCGCGCAGTGGGGCCACCTGCGGTTCTCGGTCGGGCTCGAAGACACCGGCGACCTCGTCGCCGACCTCTCGGCGGCGCTCGACGCGACGTTCCGGTGAGACCCCATGGTCTAACGTGAGGGGTGATTAGAACCGCTTCCGCATCCTCCCGGCGCACCGCGCGCACCGTCGCCCTGGTCGTGGGCGCCGGTCTGGTGCTCTCCCTCGCGGTGGGCTGCACGTACAAGCCGCTGGTCTCGGGCGAGCTCGAGGGCCTCGCCGACGATCTCGCCGAACTGCCCGGAGTGGCAGACATCAGGCTCTACACCTCCGACTCGCCGTTCTCCGACGAGTCGACGGTGACCGTCGAGCTCGCCCCCGACTTCGATCGCGCCGATCTCGGTGCGGTGCGCGACGCGACCTGTACTGCCGACCTCCGCAACGAACCCGGGATCACCCTGCGATACGAGTTCGCCGGGGGAGCCGTCTTGCTGCAGGGTCCGATGTCGCGCTGCTGGACGCAGCCGCTCCTCTTCGTCGAGGCACTGCCGGCGTTCGCTGACCACGCAGACGAGTTTTGCACCGTCAACTGGGGCGAATACGCCGACGGCAGCGCGAAGGCCGAATTCGACATCAGGCTAGGCGACATGACGGAGGATCGCGAGCTGTCGACCGACGGTGTGGGTGCGCAGGCGGCCCTGTTGGGCGACGTGCTCGCCGCACTGCGCGACGACGGCACGGCCATCTCGGGGTCGATCGACGGCATCGCCTTCTCGGAGACGACCCTCGTCCGGGCCCGAGCGGCGGTCGCGGTGATCGTCGATCTGACGGCCCGCTACCCGGTATGGTCCGCGTCCGCGGGCGATGTCACGGAGGTCACGCTCGTCTCCACCGACCCCGCAATCGTCGCCGAGGCGACGGCCTACCTTGCGGCGACCTATCCCGACTTCCCCGTCGGCGTCACGAGCGCGCCAGAAAACTAGCCGCGGCCGCCCTCGATGCGACGTTCCCGTTGAACACCGCGTAACGTGAGGGAATGAAACTTTCACGCACGACACTTGTCGCCTCAGCGGTGCTCGGGGCGTGCGTGATTCCCCTCGTGCTATCGGGGTGCTCCTCGCCCGAACAGCTGCAGGCTCAGCGCGAGGCCGTCGACCGGTTCAGCGCCCAGCTCGAGGAGCTGCCATTCGTGCGCGACACCTCTGTGACGACCAACCGATCCGTGCCCTGGTCGTTGACGGCGAACGTGGCCGTCGATCTCGAACCGGTCACCGATCGCGCCGCCCTCGACGAGCTGCACGACCTCGCCTGTTCGATCGACGTCTCGCCCTCTCCATCGGTCACCCTGAACTACCTCTTCGCGAGCGGGGCCACCCTGACCCAGGAACGGCTCGGGCAGTGCTGGACCGAGCCGTTGGCCTTCGCGGAGGTCATTCCCGCACTCACCGTGCACGAGTCGGTCATCAGCGGGGTGGAATGGGAGGAACGTGCCGACGAAGACGGCACGACCCTCGACGTGGTGGTCGGTCTGAACGAGCCATCCACCGTCGCCAGCTCGACCGTCGTCTCCGGCGACCTGCTCTCGGCACTGGTCGACGACGGCACCCTCGTCGCGCTCCAGGCGCCTGGCATCGAGATCTCCAACGGCCCGCTCGTCGACGCGACGACCGTGGTCGCGGTAGCGGCCGACCTCGCCGCAAAATACCCGCTGCTGCGAGTGACGTTCGAAGAGAAGGGGCTCTTCGTCGAGCTGGCGACCGACGTCGCGGGCATAACCGAGGAAGCGCAGGCCTATCTCGCGGCCACGTACCCCGCCCTCACGATCACCGCGGTGGTCGACTCCACCGACGCCGTCGACGGCTCGTCGCCCGGCCAGGACATGCTCGACGCGACCGACCTCGTGCGGGAGTCCGGGCTCGCGCAGACGGCCAGGGCCGGTCAGAACCAGATGTCGGTGACGACCGCCACCACCGCCGCGAACCTCGAGATCGTCGAGCTGCTGGAGTCAGAGGGACACGGCGACGTCAGGGTGAAGTTCACCACAACGCCGGCCGACGGGCCGAAGCTCTCCATCGAATCGGGCAGCCAGTCGCCGCTCGCCCCGATCCACGTCACCGACGCCGCGGTCATCGTGAAGGCGCTCGCGCCGCTCGGCACCGTCGACTCGGTGCAGTACACGCCCAGCCACCTCAAGGTGTACCTCGCCGACGACGTCTACGACGACAAGGCATCGATCGAGAAGGCCGAGAAGGCGTTGCGTGCGGTCGTCGAGTCGGGCAAGGTCGGAGCCTTCAGCTTCGTCGAACTGAACAACAGAAACCTCGAGTGAGCGGCGGTCAGCCGCCGCGCAGCTCCAGCGCGTAGCGGCGCACCGCGTTCGAATACACCGGCAGGCTCTGCGACAGGGCGACGAGGGCGACGGATGCGGCGTCCCGCTCGCGACCGGCGGTGACCAGCGCCAGCGCGAGGAACGCCGCGCCGGGCGCTGTCCACTCGTCGGCGGGGTGCAGTTCGAGGTGATCGCTCAGCAGCGCGACAGCCTCCTCGGCGCGGCCGAGGTTGCGCAGGGTGCTGGCGAGCTGAATCACGGCCTGCGGGCGGCGTTCGCCGTCGAGGCCGGCCGCGATGGCCGCGCGGTAGAGGGGCTCGGCGTCGGACTCGCGCCCGAGGTAGTCGCGGACACTCGCGGACTCGAACAGTGCTGCCGGGTCATCCGCCCCACGCTCCGTCGTGCGCTCGGCGACGAGCGCGTCGATGCTCGCGAGCACAGCCTCGTCGCTCAGCCCATCGGCGGCCGCCCACACCTCGGCCACCCGCGAGTCCCACGATTGCGTCATTGCAGCAGCCTAACTTCGCGTGAGGACGGCGCTCCCCAATCTGCCGTAGGCGAACACGCCGGTTTCGCCGCGTTACCTCCAGTAGATTCGAAACAAGTTACAACTGAAACGGAGCGCAACAATGGCCCAACCGGCATTGGTCAGCAGTGTTTTCGACCAACTCCTCTCTGACCGCATCATCTGGCTCGGCTCAGAGGTGCGCGATGACAACGCCAACGAAATTTGCGCGAAGATCCTGCTGCTTGCGGCAGAAGACTCGAAGCGCGACATCTACCTCTACATCAACTCGCCCGGCGGCTCGATCACTGCCGGAATGGCGATCTACGACACGATGAAGTTCGTACCGAACGACATCGTCACCGTGGGAATCGGAATGGCCGCCTCGATGGGCCAGTTCCTGCTGTCCTCGGGCACGAAGGGCAAGCGCTACATCACGCCCAACGCCCGCGTTCTGCTGCACCAGCCGTCCGGTGGCTTCGGTGGTACCTCCGCCGACATCCAGACTCAGGCCTTCGTCATCCTCGACATGAAGAAGCGCATGGCAGAGCTCACGGCAGAGCAGACCGGCAAGTCGATCGAGCAGGTGCTCATCGACAACGACCGTGACAACTGGTTCGACGCGAAGGGTGCTCTCGAGTACGGTTTCGTCGACCACATCCGCGAGTACGCCTCCACCGTCGTCGGCGGCGGCGGAACGGATGACACCGTCTCCGACGACCCCGACATCGCGGCTAAGAACTAGGAATCGACCATGGACAACTACAACTTCGGTGGCGTCGCCCGTCCTTCGGCCGAGTCCCGTTACATCCTGCCCACCTTCGAAGAGCGCACGGCCTACGGCTACAAGCGCCAGGACCCGTACGCGAAACTGTTCGAAGACCGCATCGTGTTCCTCGGCGTTCAGATCGACGACGCTTCGGCGGACGACGTGATGGCGCAGCTTCTCGTTCTCGAGAGCCAGGACCCTGACCGCGACATCGTGATGTACATCAACTCGCCCGGTGGATCGTTCACCGCGATGACGGCGATCTACGACACGATGCAGTACATCAAGCCGCAGATCCAGACGGTCGTGCTCGGCCAGGCGGCTTCCGCCGCCGCCGTGCTCATGGCCGCCGGAACGCCGGGCAAGCGCCTCGCCCTGCCGAACGCACGCATCCTGATCCACCAGCCCTCGACCGGTGACGCCGGCCGCGGACAGGCGTCGGACATCGAGATCCAGGCCGCCGAGATCCTCCGCATGCGCGGCTGGCTCGAGTCGACCCTGTCGCACCACTCCAACCGCACGGTGGAGCAGGTGAACAAGGACATCGACCGCGACAAGATCCTCAGCGCGGCCGAGGCCCTCGACTACGGTCTCATCGACCAGGTGCTCGACAGCCGCAAGAACGTGCCCGCGATCACCGCGTAACCATCTCGCACGCTCGCTGAAGGCCGCTCCCCGCTCGGGGAGCGGCCTTTCGCGTGTGCGGGTTGCGGTTCCGGTCGAGCAGCGTGACCCGCCGCGAGCCGTTGGTGGAGCCGCGCCGCCTGCGGCACGTTTCGGAACTCTCGCGCCTCGGAGAACCGCGAGCCGCGCCATCCGCTCGGAAATTCAGGAGTTACGGGTGCTCCACCCCGGCTGCGCCTCGCCAACTCAGGGGAGCGGCTCGGCTCGTGGGCGCTAACTCCTGAATTTCCGGCGGTGCTGCTCGGCTGTCGAGAGTCAGAGGTCTCGGCGCCGGCGAGGACGAGTCAGTCGTCCGGAAACGGCTCGCTCGCTTCGGGGCATGTGCCGGAACGGGCTCGCGACGCCGGAACGGGCGCGCGCGGGGCGAACCCGTTCCGGGGTCTCGATACGGCCGCGGACGGCCTACTCGACCGGCGGTACCTGCCGGCTCTACTCGACCGGCGGCGTTGCCGCCTCGGAGTCGGCGCCCGGCTCCTTCTTCGGGCGCACGAGCAGCAGGGTCGCAGCGATCGCGACGACGATCGCCAGCGCGGCGCCGCCGAGCCAGAGCAGAGTGGTCCCGGTCTCTCCGTCCGAGGCGGCGGGCGGCGCGGGCGTCGAGCTCGGCTCGTCCGCCTGCGTCGTCATCTCCGGCTCGGGAGTGGTCGCGGCGGGTGCCTCGTCGCCGCAGACGCGCGGCTCCGCCTCGCCGACGCTCGGAACGAAATCGGCCGGGGGAGCCCAGGTGAATGGCACGGTGCCGCTTGTCGGGTGTCCGTCGGACGACACGTACTGCCAGGTCAGCGTGTACGCGCCCGCCTCGCCGAGGGCGGCTGGCGTCGACATGGTGTCGTCGACGATGCTGACGCAGCCGTCCTGATAGAACAGCCCCGCGGCATCCGTGATCCGAAGCCCGAAGTTCGCCTCGGCGCCCTCGGGAGCGACGATGGTCTGACTCGCGGTGACCGAGAACTCGGCGGGCAGCGTGGTGAGCACCTCGTCGGGCGACGGGGTGGATGCGACTACCGCGTCGTGCGCCCGTGCGGGCGCCGCGAACGTGAGGACGGCGCCGATGGCCACCGTCGCCCCGAGGGCAACAGCAGTGACTCGGCGCAGACGGTGGCCGGCCATGCTTAGTTCACCGGCTTACGGCGAGCCGTGACGGCGAGCACTATTCCCACGGCGCCGACGATGAGGCCGCCGATGCCGAGGATGCGCGCGAGAACGTCGTCCGACGACGCCGCGTCCGGGGCCGCAGCGGCGGCCTCGTCAGCAGACGCCTCGACCGCTGCGCCGTGATGGTCGGCGGCAGGCGCGTCGTTGATGGACAGCACCGGAGCGGGGTGCTCCGAGTCGTCACCCTCTTCGTTCCAGCTGACGACCGAGCCGTCGGTGTAGCCCTGGTCGGCAGGAAGCGTCACCGACCCTGTGTCGGGAACCGGGCCGAGCGACAGCGGGAAGAGCTGCAGCTGGCCTGCGCCGATCTCGGATCCCGCATCGGCGGTCCAGATGACGGATGTCACGGCCTCGGTCACCGTCGCATCCCCGACGGTCACCGCCTCGGGCAGGGTCGTGCGCACGAGCTCGGCGCTCCAGCCGGCGACCGGCACGTACCGCACGCTCGTGAACGGGGTGTCGGTCGGCAGCGCGACCTCGACCCGGTTGGTGGTCGCCGTGTCCGACTCGTTCGGCACCTTGACGGTGACGACCGTGTACGAGCCGGCGACGGCCTGCCCCGGGTCGATCGTGACGTGGGCGCTGGCGGCGAGCGGCACGGCGAGGGCGAGCAGTAGGCCCGCTCCGATCGCTGCGGGCACGCCGATGGTGATTCTGTTCATGATGGTGCTTTCTCTGGTGATACTTCGTGGATGGAGCGGAGTCTTAGGAGAAAGACGGCGCAGGCGGGCCACGAAGCCCCAGAGTCGAGCGCAGCACCGCGCAGATGCGCGGCACGAAGAGGTGGCCGACGACGCGTGCGCGACGTGCCGGGCGAGGCACCAGCGGTAGGGCCGGGATGCGCGGGAACAGCGTGCGCACGAACAACAGCGCGATGGCGGCCAGACGCCAGAACGCGCTCTCGCCGTAACGCAGGGCAACAATCGTGAGCACGGCGGCGGCGGCGTGGCCGAGCCACATCCACCCGTCGGCGTGATGCGCGACACCCCCGGCGTCGGCGCCGAGCGTGAGCGTCGCGGAATGGTCGTGCGCGCTCCCGGTGAACCGGGCGGGCGCGCCGGTCGATGTTCCGATCGTGCTGAACAGCACGTGGAAGGCGAGCTGGCTGATGGCGACGGATGCCGTGAGCCGTGTCAGCGAGAGCGTAGTCCCGGTCAGAGCTATGCAGGCGACGCCCGCGAAGGCGAGAGCCACCACGAGCGAGACGACGCTCGGGCTGTTGCCGCCGGCGAGCGTGTGCGAGGCGGCGGCGACGGTGGTGGAGAAGAGGGCGGCGAGCCAGCCACGCGCGAAGCGTGCCCATCGTGTCGTCATGTCTCACCTCAAATCCGCTATTTATCGCTGTCGCTTCAGACTACTTCGTGGGGGCCTGTACGTTGGAAATGTGAGGGTGCGCGACGCGCTCGAACTCGGGCGAGTGCCAGCGACCGACGGTGGCACGGGTTAGGCTCTGTTCACGTAGCACACGGTGATTGAGGGAGGCTGCACATGGCTCGCATCGGGGAGAGCGCCGACCTGCTCAAGTGTTCCTTCTGCGGAAAGAGCCAGAAGCAGGTTCAGCAGCTGATCGCCGGTCCCGGCGTCTACATCTGCGACGAGTGCGTCGAGCTGTGCAACGAGATCATCGAAGAGCGTCTCGCCGAAGCCGGCGAGGAGGCTTCAAGCGAGTTCGAACTGCCGAAGCCCCGCGAGATCTACGCCTTCCTCGAGGAGTACGTGATCGGCCAGGAGGCCGCCAAGAAGGCCCTCTCCGTCGCCGTCTACAACCACTACAAGCGCGTGCGCGCCCGCACAACCATCGCCTCCGTCGACACGGTGCTCGACGACATCGAGATCTCGAAGTCGAACATCCTCCTCATCGGCCCGACCGGCTGTGGCAAGACGTATCTCGCCCAGACGCTCGCTAAACGCCTGAACGTCCCGTTCGCCGTCGCCGACGCCACGGCGCTCACCGAGGCCGGCTATGTCGGTGAAGACGTCGAGAACATCCTGCTCAAGCTGATCCAGGCGGCCGACTACGACGTCAAGCGCGCGGAGACCGGCATCATCTACATCGACGAGATCGACAAGATCGCCCGCAAGGCCGAGAACCCGTCGATCACCCGCGACGTGTCTGGTGAGGGCGTGCAGCAGGCGCTGCTGAAGATACTCGAAGGCACCGTGGCATCCGTTCCCCCGCAGGGCGGCCGCAAGCATCCGCATCAGGAGTTCATCCAGGTCGACACGACCAACGTGCTCTTCATCGTCGCCGGCGCCTTCGCCGGTCTCGAGGAGATCATCTCGCAGCGAGCCGGCAAGAAGGGCATCGGTTTCGGCGCCCCGTTGCACAGCAAGAACGACAACGTGAACCTGTTCGGCGAGGTGCTCCCCGAGGACCTGCACAAGTTCGGCCTCATCCCCGAGTTCATCGGCCGCCTCCCGGTCGTCGCGACGGTGACGCAGCTCGACCAGGTCGCGCTGATGGACATCCTCACAAAGCCGAAGAACGCGCTGATCCGCCAGTACCAGCGCATGTTCGAGCTCGACGGCGTCGAGCTGCTGTTCGAAGATGACGCGCTCGAGGCCATCGCCGACCTCGCGGTGCTGCGCCAGACCGGTGCCCGCGGTCTGCGCGCCATCATGGAAGAGGTGCTCGGGCCGATCATGTTCGAGGTGCCCAGCGACGACCAGGTGGCCAGCGTCATCGTCACCCGCGATTCGGTGCTGAACAACGCGGCGCCGACGATCGTGCCGCGCGCCGCGCCGCTTCAGGAGAAGTCGGCGTAACCAAGCCGGTCCTGCGGGTCAGGCTCCTCGCCTCGTCGACCGGGCGCCCGGTACTCGCACCCCATTCGCATCACCGCTTGAGAGAGCCCGATAACCCATAGTCCAACCGATCGTCGCGGGGATAGTCGCCGCCATCACCGGCTTCTCCAGCTCGTTCGCCATCGTGCTCGCGGGGCTCGCCGCGGTCGGGGCGACCGACGCGCAGGCTGCCTCCGGGCTGCTGGTGACCTGCGTCACCATGGGCGTCCTGTCGATCCTGCTGAGCGTCGCCTTCAAAGTGCCGCTCAAGTTCGCGTGGAGCACCCCCGGCGCCGCGTTGCTCGTCGCGACCGCGGGCATCACCGGCCGGTTCGGGGAGGCGGTGGCCGCGTTCATAGTCGCCGCACTGCTGATCGTTCTCGTCGGACTCTGGCCGGCGCTCGGACGCCTGATCGCCCGGATCCCGCGGCCGATCGCCAACGCCATGCTCGCCGGTATCCTGTTCCCCCTCTGTCTGGCTCCGGTGCAGGCGGCCGTGCAGATCCCGTTGCTGGCGATCCCGGTGATCGTGGTCTGGCTGGTGCTGAGCAAGCTGGCGCCGCGCTGGGCGGTTCCGGCAGCGATCGTGCTAGCCGGAGTCCTGCTCGCGGCCACCGTCGACTCAGGGTGGCTCACAGGCGCGAACCTGCTGCCGAACCTCGCCTTCGTCGCACCGGAGTTCGACCCGCTGGTCGTCGTGAGCATCGCCCTGCCGTTGTTCGTCGTGACGATGGCGGGGCAGAACATCCCCGGGGCGGCGATCCTCACGAGCTTCGGCTACCGGGCACCGGTGCGCGCGGCGCTCGTCGGATCGGGAGCGCTGTCGGCCGTCGGCGCGTTGTCCGGCGGGCTCACGATCAACCTGGCCGCTCTGACCCAGGCGCTCACCGCGGGACCGGAGGCCTCTCCCGACAGGGACAAGCGCTGGATGGCCCCGGTCGCATCCGGCGTCACCTACATCGTTCTCGGCCTCTTCGCGGCGTTCGCCACCGCCTTCGTGATCGCCTCGCCGCCGCTGCTGATCCAGGCCGTGGCGGGCCTCGCCCTGCTGGGCGCCCTCATCGGCGCGGTGACCTCGGCGCTGGAGGTGCCGCGTGACCGGCTGTCGGCGATCGCCACGTTCCTGGTGACGGCGTCGGGTATCACGGTGATGGGCATCGGATCGGCGTTCTGGGGACTCGTCGTCGGCGGGATCGCGATGCTCTGGTTCGGGTGGCGGAGGCCGCGGTCGGTCGAAGAGTAGGTTGCGTCAGCGCTCGGCTAGGTCGCCCCCTCGACTGACCGGCGCTCCTTCCCACGCCGGGTCGTCGACCGACCGTCCACACTCTGCACCACCATGTCGGCAGTCGGTCTGACACTGCCCGCATGACAACCAACGAGATCACCATCGCCCCGTTTCTGACCGCGTTCGTCGAGGCCTACCGGGCCGACAAACCGGCCGCGGAAGTCAAGCGGATCACCTACCTCGATGCCCTTTTGCGACGTTGCGTGGAGGCGACGAGCGACCGCGGCCTCTGCGACGAATGTCGGGTGCTGCTGGATTTCGAGAGGGCGTTCAACCCCGTCGACCCGTTCGCGAGCGCCATGGGGATGGAGAAGCTGATCTACATACTCGGAGTGTTCGTTCACTCTCCGTGGCTGCGTTCCGACGTGGCGATGGAGGCGGCGCAGTGGCGCTTCGTGCGCGAGCTGGTGCGGATCCTCGAGGTCACGCCAATCGTCGTCTCGCTCGGCTACCGCGATGAAATCGAGTGGTTGCGCGAGCATATTGACCGGGGTCTCCGCAGTACGTCGCAACGGCGGTCTTCACGTCGACGGTAGCGAGGGGCGCGGGCGCGGGCGCGTGGGCAGGACGCTACACCCACTTCCCGCCGCCCGGCACCCGCTCACCGCCGGGCGCCCGCTCACGCCCGGCACCCGCTTACCGCTGCCCGGACCCGCCTCCCTCCGTCCGACCGCCGCTGCAGTCAGCGCAGGGCCGCGAGCATCCCGAGCCGCTTGTTTCCGAGCGGTCTCCAGATCTGGTCGGGGTCGACCCATGGCGGAGCGAGCATGTGCGGTCGTCCGTCGAACATGCGAAGCGTGAAGTGGTTGCGATGGATCATCCGGTGGCACGCACTGCAGAGGAGCGCACCGTTGTCGATGTCCGTAGGCCCCTCGTCTGCGGCCCACTGGTCGACGTGGTGTCCCTCGCACCATCCCGGCGGCGCACCGCAGTTGACGCAACCGCCGTCTCTGACCGCCAGCGCCTTCATCTGGGCCGGCGAGAACAGCCGCCGTTCTCGCCCGAGCATAAGGACCTCGCCCTGATCGCCGAGCAGGATGGGCGCGTAGCCGGAGGCACACACCAGCTGCTCGACGGTGGCGGAGCTGACCGGCTCTTCGATGCCGTCTATCCAGCCGACACCGGTGCGTTTGCGGAGGTCGTCGAGCGTGATGATCGCCGTCACCTGCGCGGTCGACCGCATTTCGCCGGGCCCTTGCCCTGTCGACCGCACACCGGCCGCCAGCAGGCCGGTGACCACGTCGTAGTGGCGCTGGTCGCGGGTGCGCGTGTCGACGATGGTGATCTCCGTTTCGCCGGTCTCGTTCGTCGTGAAGATCATGCCGCTGGCGATGTCCTGTTCCGAGAGGAACCGCGGCTCGTTGCCCGGCCGGTCGGCCTCGTAAAAGGCCGCTTGCAGCAGCGCGGCGTCTGTGGGGGCGAGCAGACCGCTGAATCCGGTGAGGCCGTCTTTCTCCCGGCCGAGTCGAAAGCTGCGCTTGCGATGGATGCGCTCGTCGCGCGGCTCTGCGCCGTCGGGGTCGAGCGCCTCTCGCCAGGCACGCGCCTGAACGGTGACCTCGTCTGCCGTCGACTGCGTGGCCGCGTCTACCAGCGCCGCCTCGGCCGCCTCGACGTGCTCCGGCGGCGGGCAGGCGGTCGAGGTCGCCTGTTCGAGGCAGCGGACGATCGACCCCGCGGCATCCAGCCCCACCGCGCCCGCCTGGAGTGCCTCCGCGACCGCGGGACGCTGAGGAGGGAGGCTCTCACCGCTCAACTGGGTGCGACCACGGGTGGCCTTGCCGAGCATCGTGCGTCGGCTGGCCTCGGCGGGGGAGACGCGGGTGAGCTGCTCTAGTAGCTGCCAGCCGCGCTGGTGCCCGAACCGGAACGCGAGACCCTCGGTGCCGCGCTCGAAGCCCGACCTCTCGTCGATCTCACCGGCGACCTTCGCGCGCATCGCATCCAGCAGGCGACCCGCCTTCTCGACGGCCACCGCGAGCGCGCACAACTGCTCGTCGCCGGCGCCCGCGAGCGGGGCGACTGCCAGCTGCGCGAGCAGGTCGTGCACCCGCCCAACTCCGTCTTCGGTCGCATCGATGTCGTCCATGTGAGAAGTGTCATGCCGACCACCGACATTGGAAGAATCCCTGATCAGCAGCGCGTTTTTCTGTGGAGAAGCGAGGTGCGACGGGCGTTGTGGAGGAGAGGATGAGGCGGAGGGAACAGTGCGCGGCGGGGGACTTCGACAGGCTCAGCGACCGGGGCAGTTCGACAGGCTCGGTGACCGCCGCGCTTCGACAGGCTCAGCGACCGGGGCGCGTCGACAGGCTCAGCGACCGGGGCGCGTCGACAGGCTCAGCGACCGGGGCGCGTCGACGGGCTCAGCGACCGGGGCGCGTCGACGGGCTCAGCGACTGCCGCGCGTCGACAGGCTCAGTGACCGCCGCGCTTCGACGGGCTCAGTGACCGGGGCCGTCGAGTCCGCGGCGCTTCAGCAGCGGCGCGATGACGGCGTCGCGCCCGCGGAAGTCACGGAACGCCTCCAGCGGGTCCTTCGAGCCGCCGACGCCGAGCAGCAGCGAGCGGAACCGGTCGCCGTTCTCGCGGGTGAGCCCGCCGTTCTCCGTGAACCAGTCGACGGTGTCGGCGTCGAGCACCTCGCTCCAGATGTAGGAGTAGTAGCCCGCGTCGTAGCCGCCCGAGAACGTGTGCGCGAAGTAGGTGCTCGAGTACCGGGTCGGCACGGCGGGGTTGTCGAGCCCGACAGCCTGCAGTGCCGCGGACTCGAAGGCCGCGACATCCGTCACCGTCTCCTCGGCCCCGATGGCGTGCCACGCCTGGTCGAGCAGTGCCGCGGCGAGGTATTCGCTCGTCAGGAACCCCTCGTTGAACGCCGACGAGGCCTGGATCTTCTCGACGAAGTCCTGCGGCATCGGCTCGCCGGTCACGTGGTGCACGGCGAAGTTCGCGAGCACCTCTGGCCAGAGCATCCACATCTCGTTCACCTGGCTCGGAAACTCGACGAAGTCGCGGAAGACATTGGTGCCGGCGAACTTCGGGTAGGTGACTAGCGCGAACAGCCCGTGCAGGGCGTGCCCGAACTCGTGGAACAGCGTGTTCACCTCGTCAAAGCTGAGCAGCGTGGGGGAGCCCTCTGCGGGCTTCGGCACGTTGAGGTTGTTGACCACGATCGTCGGTGTGCCGAGGAGGGTGCTCTGCGAGATGAGCGAGTTCATCCACGCGCCGCCGCGCTTCGAATCACGCGTGTACAGGTCGTAGATGTACAGCCCGACCGGGGTGCCGTCCGCATTGCTGACCTCGAAGACGCGGGCGTCGGGGTGATAGGCGACGAGGTCGTGCCGCTCGGCGAAGCTCACGCCGTACAGGCTCGTCGCGGCGAAGAACACGCCGTCCTGAAGAACACGCTCGGCCTCGAAGTAGGGGCGCATCGCGGCGGTGTCGACGTCGTACGTGGCTCGACGCACCTTCTCGCAGTAGAACGCCCAATCCCACGCCTCGATCGGCTCGCCTCCCGCGACCGACTGGAGGGCCGCCTGTTCGGCGCGCGCGTTGCGGGCCGCGATCGGGGCGAGCGCACCGAGCATTTCGAACACGGCTTCGGGGGTCTTCGCCGTCTCGTCCGCGGTCACGAACGCCGCGTGGCTGTCGAACCCGAGCAGGCGGGCGCGCTCGGCCCGAAGGCGCGTGATCTCGAGCACGAGCTCGCGGTTGTCGAACTCGTTGCCGCGGCCGCCGCGGGCGCGCGATGCGGTCATGATCCGTTCGCGTACGCCTCGGTTCGTGAGGGACGAGAGGTACGGATGCCCCGTGGGTAGCACCAGCGTCACGAGGTATCTACCCTCGAGGCCGCGGTCGAGGGCTGCCGCCGCTGCCGCCGAGATCTCGCCCTCGCCGAGGCCGTCGAGCTCGGCGACGTCGTCGATGACCACCGCGAGCTCGTTCGTGTCTGCGAGCAGGTTCTTCTCGAACCGTGTCGTGAGGGTCGAGAGCCGGGAGTTGTAGTCGCGCAGGAGCGCCTTGTCGTCGTCGTCGAGGGCGGCCCCGGCGATAGTGAACTCGGTGAAGTATCGCTCGACGAGGTAGCGCGCCTCCGGTTCGAGCCGCTCGCGGTCGGCGTGTACGGCGGCGATGCGGGCGTAGAGCTCGGCGCTGAGCCGGATCGCGTCGGAGTGAGCCGCGTACAGCGGCGCGATCTCCTCTTCGAGTTCGTTGGTGAACTCGGTGCTGTCGGCCGAGCTCTTGTTGTAGAACACCGCGGAGACCCGGTCGAGAATGCGGCCGCTGCGCTCGAGGGGGAGGAGCGTGTTCTCGAAGGTGGGCTCGTCGGGGTCGCGGACGATCCTCTCGACCTCCGCGAGCTGTTCGGTGAACCCCTTGTCGAAGCCCGGTCGGTAGTGCTCGTCGGCGATCTCGGCGAAGGGAGGGAGTCCGAAGGGCAACGGGCTGGCGGTGAAGAACGGGTTCGTCATCTCGCCAGCCTAAGACGCTTCGTCGATCGAACGGCGGAGCGACGCCGCATGCAAAGAAACCATTGCAAAATAACCGTTGCAAAGGTTGCTTTGCAACGATATCTTTGCACCATGACCATTCCGCAGCGCCCCACCGAGGGAATCCGCTCTCTCGACATGACGAGTCTCAAGGCCCTGGCGCATCCGCTCCGCGTGAAGATCGTCGACGCGCTCGGCACCTACGGCGCGCACACGGCGAGCGGTCTCGCCGCGCGGCTGGGGGAGTCGAGCGGAGCGACGAGCTACCACCTCCGCCAGCTGGAGAAGCACGGCTTCGTCCGAGAGAACACCGAACGCGGGTCCGCGCGCGAGCGCTGGTGGGAGCGCACCCCGGAGGGGATCAGCGTCACACCGATCGAGTACCCGCCGAGCCCGTCGGAGCGGTCGGCGAGCGACCTGCTCACACGCGAGTGGCAGGCCAATCGCGACGCGCTGCTCCAGGACTTCCTGGCCCACGGCAGCAGCGATCTCGAACGACGGTGGTTCGAGGCGTCGACGGTCAACACCACCAACCTCAGACTCAACTCCGACCAGCTGTTGCAGCTCGTCGCCGAGATAGAGACGATCACGGAGCGCTACGCGGCGCTCTACAAGGCCGAGGGTGTTCCGGGCACACGGCCGGTGCAGATCCAGCTCAACGCGTTCCCCGTGATGGACGCGGAAGAGGTTCCCGAGCCGCCCGACAATGTCGGTGGCTAGGTCTAGATTCACGTCAAAGGGAAGGGAATTGCAATGAATGCCGCAAGCACAATCACGCGGCGCGAGGCTCAGCCGACAGCGCTCGATCGACTAGCGCTCGCCATCGGCACCGCCCTCGTGGCATGGAGTCTCCGCCGAGACCTCCGTCCGCAGATCAGTCACGAGCAGCAGTACCTGCGCGAGCTCAACAGACGCGAGGTCGAGCACATCACCGCCGCCCGCGACCTGGGCGCCAACCAGCTGTACCGGCTGGGCTAGCTGCCCGGCTACCGATCGGGCTAGTGGTGGTCGGCGTCGTCTCCGCCGTCGAAGCTCGTCGTGACGTTGCCGGCGTGGTCGACGCGGATCGTCGTCCCGTCGTCCAACTCGACGACGGGCCGACCCTCGAGCCACGTGAGCGTCCAGCGCCACTGGCTCGTGTCGACCTCGGCGAGCTGCGACTCCACATCGCGCACGGCCAGCACCACCGACGGTGGCAGGCGTTCGGGGGTCGGGCCTCCGACGCTCCAGCGGGTTCCGAGTTGCATCAGCCGAGCTCCTTCTCGTAGGTGACCCAGCCCGCGCGAGTGGCGACCCGGTCGTACACGCGCTGTGCGCGGGCGTTGTCTGCGGCGGTGATCCAGCGCAGCGTGCCGCCGCCGCCGGCCGTCGCAGCCGCGACGACCGCGTCGATCAGCGCCGTGGCGGCACCCGAGCCGCGCGCGTCGGGAGAGACGTACAGGTCGTCGAGCGTCCAGCCGGTGCCGGCCGTGAACGTGTCGGCCTGACGACGGTAGTGGGCGAAGCCGACGAGGTCGCCCGTGTCGTCGGTCGCCACGACGGCGTTGACCTCGTGCGAGGCATCCATGATCCATCCCCACACGCCCGACAGCACGGACTCGTCGAACGCGGTCTCGTAGAAGACCCCGTAGTCGACGAACAGCCGAGCCCAGGCGTCACGGTCGCCGGGCTCGGCCGGGCGGACGACGACGCTCATCACACCTCGGCCGCAGGCTGCTCGGCGAGCACGATGTCGCTCACCGACACCGAGTCGGACTCGATGAAGGTGACGGTCTCGATGCGTCCGACGCCCTGCAGGTCTTCGAGTCCGAGCTCGAGCATCGCGGGACCGGAGATGGTCGCCGAGGTGACGAGCGTCTTCTGCGACGCCTTCGCGTCGGTCTTCGCGCGGCGGATGCTGATCAGCGCCTCGCTCACGAGCGGCAGCAGCCCGGTGGGCTCCGGTGCGCCCTCGGGCACGACGGGCCAGGCGGCCGTGTGCACCGAGGTGTCGTGAGTCCAGCTCCAGACCTCCTCGGTCGCGAACGGGATGAAGGGGGCGAACAGGCGCAGCAGCACGTTCACTGCGGTGCGCAGCGTGATGACCGCCGAGGCCTGTCCCTCGGGAGTGGCCGAGCCGTAGGCGCGCTCCTTGACCAGCTCGAGGTAGTCGTCGCAGAAGACCCAGAAGAAGTGCTCGGTGGTCTCGAGGGCGCGGGCGTGGTCGAACTCGTCGAATGCCTTCGTGGCGATGGTGACCACGCGGTTGAGCTCGGCGAGCAGGTCGACGTCGAGGTCCTCGGTGACGCCGGCCCCAGCGACGGGCTCCGGGAACGAGTACACGAACTTCGCCGCGTTGAGCACCTTGATCGCGAGTCGGCGGCCGATCTTGATCTGCTTGGGGTTCTGCGGGTCGAAGGCCGCGTCCGTGCCGAGCCTGGACGAGGCGGCCCAGTAGCGCACCGCGTCGGAGCCGTGATCGTCGAGCATGCCCTTGGGGGTGACGACGTTGCCCTTCGACTTCGACATCTTCTTACGGTCGGGGTCGACGATGAAGCCGGAGATGCCGGCGTTCTTCCACGGGGCGACGCCCGACTCCTGCTCGGCGCGCAGCACCGTGGAGAACAGCCAGGTGCGGATGATGTCCTGGCCCTGGCTGCGCAGGGAGTACGGGAAGACGAGGTCGAACAGTTCGGGGTCGGTCTCCCAGCCTCCGGCGATCTGCGGGGTGAGGCTCGAGGTGGCCCAGGTGTCCATGATGTCGACCTCGCCGACGAAGCCGCCGGGCACGCCGCGCTGGCTCTCGTCGAAGCCGGGAGCCGTGTGCGACGCCGGGTCGACGGGCAGGTCGGCCTCGGTCGGCACGATCACGCGGCCCTTCTCGCCGTCGGCGTCGAGCTCGTACCAGACGGGGATCGGCACGCCGAAGAAGCGCTGGCGGGAGATCAGCCAGTCGCCGGTGAGCCCGCCCACCCAGTTCTCGTAGCGCACGCGCATGAAGTCGGGGACGAAGTTCACGTCCTTGCCGCGCTGCAGCAGCCGGGCGCGCAGGTCGGCGTCGCGGGCGCCGTTGGCGATGTACCACTGGTGCGTCGAGATGATCTCGAGCGGCTTGTCGCCCTTCTCGAAGAACTTCACCGAGTGCGTGATGGGCTTCGCGTCGCCGATCATCTCGCCGCTCGCCTTGAGCAGCTCGACCATCTTGGCCTTGGCGCTGAAGACGGTCTTGCCGGCTATCTCGGCGTAGGCGGCGCGCGCGGCGTCGGAGGTGATGGCCTCGGGCGCATCCGCCACTATGCGTCCGTCGGCGCCGATGATGGTGCGGTTCGGCAGGTCGAGTTCACGCCACCAGATGACGTCGGTCACGTCGCCGAACGTGCAGATCATGGCGATGCCCGAGCCCTTGTCGATCTGGGCGAGGTGGTGGGCGACGACCGGGACCTCGACTCCGAAGACCGGGGTGGTGACGTTGGTGCCGAAGAGGTGCTTGTAGCGGTCGTCGTCCGGATGCGCCACGAGGGCCACACAGGCCGCCAACAGCTCCGGGCGGGTCGTCTCGATGAAGACGTCGTCGCCGTCTGCCTTGTGGAACGCGAGGCGGTGGTAAGCCGCCGGCATCTCCTTGTCTTCGAGCTCGGCCTGGGCGACCGCGGTGCGGAAAGTGACGTCCCAGAGGGTGGGGGCGTCGGCCTGGTAGGCCTCGCCGCGCTCGATGTTGCGCAGGAACGCGCGCTGGGCGGCACGCTGGGCGTCTTCGCCGATGGTGCGGTACGACTGGGTCCAGTCGACGCTGAGGCCCAGCTGGCGCCAGAGCAGTTCGAACTGCTTCTCGTCTTCGGCGGTGAGCCTCTCGCACAGCTCGATGAAGTTGCGGCGCGAGACGGGAACCTGGTCGGCGGCCTTGGAGGAGGCGTTCTCCCCGCCCTCGAGCGGGGCGACGTAGCCCTCGACGTAGGGCAGCGAGGGGTCGCAGCGCACGCCGTAGTAGTTCTGCACGCGGCGCTCGGTGGGCAGGCCGTTGTCGTCCCAGCCCATCGGGTAGAAGATGTCACGGCCGAGCATGCGCTGGTAGCGCGCGATGAGGTCCATGTGGGTGTAGCTGAAGACGTGCCCGATGTGCAGGCTGCCCGACGCGGTCGGCGGGGGAGTGTCGATCGAGAAGACGTTGGCCTTGGCGGCCGCCGCGCGGTCGAAGAGGTACGTGCCGCGCTCCTCCCAGGCGGAGCCCCACTTGTCTTCGAGTCCTTCGAGGGCGGGCTTGTCGGGCATGGCGTTGGGCATGGTGCTCCGGTTCTATAGACGGCACCGTGTCGTTGGTGAGGTGCCTGGCTGGGGTTCAGCCCCTAATCTACCGCGCCGTGACGGTGACCGTGTTGCTCGCGAGGCGGCCCTCGGAGTCTTCGAGCGTGACCGTGTAGACCTCGCTGGGCACACTGCAGTCGTAGCTCAGCTCGTCGAACGTCGCGGTCGGCGGCAGGTCGCTGAAGGTCGGGTTGAGCGCCGCGTTCTGCGTTCCCACGCCGATGTAGGCCGTAGTGGCGTCGCTGCTCGACCAGGAGAAGGTGAGCGGCGCCTCGTCTTCGCCCTCCTCGCAGGCTGCGTTGGCCGGTGCGGTGAAGGTGGCGAAGGTGGGGCTCGTGACTGGGGGCGCGACGGTCTGGGTCGGCTCGGGTTCCGGCTCCTCGCTCGGCGTCGGCTCGGGCTCGGGTGCGGCGCTCGACTCGGTGGGAGTCGGGGCCACGGCGGGCTCGTCCGCCCCGCCGAACAAGGTGATCAGCAGGACGATGAGGGCGATGAGCAGGGCGGCGCCGATGCCGATCAGCCACCACATGAGGGTGTGCTTCTTCTTCGGCTCGTCGGGATTGGTCGCCGAGGTAGACGTCGCGGTGTACGTCGTCGCGCGGCCGGGCGGGGTCGTCGCGGGCGGGGTGGTGCGCACAGTGGGCGTCGAGTCGACCGGCGGCCAGTGCGCGGGGTCTTGGCGGTTCGACGGCAGGTCCTGCGCCGGCATTCGGCGGGTGGGCGCGTATTCCGTCGGGGACTCGGGGGGCGACGCGGCGGTTTCCGGCGACGGCTCGTTCGGCTCGATCGGGGTCGTGGGCGGCTCACCCTGCGGGGTGGCCCCGTCCTTCTTCGGGTCGAACTTCTCGGTCGGTGTCTCGTCGCTCATCGTGTCCTTCCGTCCGCGACGAGTCTAGGACCCGACCGACGGCACTGGCCAGAGGTCGAGGTCGCCGCCGATGCGCGGAGCCGAGGCGAACAGCGCCCGCGTGTACTCGTGCTGCGGCGCGCCGAAGACCTGCTCGGTCGCACCCCGCTCGACCACTCGGCCGGCGCGCATCACGAGCACCTCGTCGCTCACGTGCCGCACGACACCGAGGTCGTGGGTGATGAACAGGTAGCTGAGACCCAGGTCGCGTTGCAGCTCGTCGAGCAGGTCGAGCACCTGTGCCTGCACCGACACGTCGAGGCTCGACACCGGTTCGTCGCACACGATCAGATCGGGGGCGGGAGCGATGGCGCGCGCGATCGCGACCCGCTGCTGCTGTCCGCCGGAGAGTCTCGCCGGACGTCGGTTCATCACCCGTTCGTCGAGGCCCACGCGGCGCAGCAGATCGGCCACCTCGACTCCGGCACGCTGCGAGCGGCCGTGGGTGAGGGCATCCGCCACTATCTGGCCGACCGTCTTCCGCGGGTCGAACGAGCTGAGGGCGTCCTGGTAGATCGCGCCGACGCGGGGGCGCAGCGGACGGCGTTCGCGTTCGGTGGCGGTCGACCACGGCTCGCCGAGCAGGCGCACGTCGCCGGAGTCGGGCCGGTCGAGCGCGAGCACCAGGCGCGCCACCGTCGTCTTTCCCGAACCGCTCTCGCCGACGATGCCGAGCGTGCGGCCCCGCTCGAGCGTGAAGCTCACGTCGTCGACGGCCAGCCGCGCCCCGAAGCTTCGGCTGAGCCCCGCCGCCACCACGACGGGTGTGCTCGGAAATTCAGGAGTAAGCGCCTCCGCCCGCCGGGGATGCGCGGAATCGCGACCGGCCACGGGCGTAACTCCTGAATTTCCGTTGAGGGAGGTGGCGGGCGCCGGGGTGGCCGGGGAGGGGACCGGGACGGCGGGCGCCGGGGAGGGGACAGGGACGGCGGGCGCCGGGCCCAGCCGGGTGCCGCGGGGGCGGTCGGTGGGGACGGCCGCGATGAGACGGCGGGTGTACGGATGCTGCGGCTCGGCCAGCACGGAGGCGCTCGGTCCGCTCTCCACGATGCGGCCCTCGTGCATCACCAGCACGCGGGAGGCCAGCCGCGACACCACCGCGAGGTCGTGGCTGATCAGCACGAGCGCGGCGCCCTCGGATCGCAGCCGTTCGAGCAGGTCGAGGATGCCGGCCTGCACGGTCGAGTCGAGCGCGGTCGTCGGCTCGTCGGCGATGATCAGCCGCGGGCCGAGCGCGATCGCCGATGCGATCACCGCGCGCTGACGCAGGCCGCCGGAGAGCTCGTCGGGGCGCTGCCCGGCGCGCAGCTCCGGGTCGGGCACGCCGACGTCGGCGAGCAGCTCGAGCACACGCGCACGACGCTGTGCGGGTGTGCTCGATGTGTGGAGGCGCAGGGAGTCCGAGATCTCACGCCCGACGGGTCGCAGCGGGTCGAGGGCGACGAGCGCGCCCTGCGACACGTAGCCGACCTCGCGGCCTCGGAGCGAGCGCAGGCGTGCCGCCGAGGCATCCAGAATCTGCGTCTCGTCGAACCGCAGCTCGTCGGCGGTCACGCTGGCCTGGCGTCCGGCGAGACCGAGCAGGGCGCGCGCCGTGACGCTCTTGCCCGAGCCTGACTCGCCGACGATGCCGATGCACTCGCCGGCGGCGACGTCGAACGAGACGTCGGAGACGACCTCCGCGTCGCCGAAGCGCACGCGCAGTCCGCGCACTGAGAGCAAGGCGCTCACGACTCCCGCCCCCGCTGCTGGATTCCGCGGCCGAGCAGGGTGGTGGCCGCGGCGCTCAGCACGATGAACAGTCCGGGGAAGAACGTCATCCACCAGAACGACGCGATGTAGGTGCGTCCGGCGGAGAGCATGGCGCCCCACTCGGCGGCGGGCGGCACGGCCCCGAGCCCGAGGTAGCTGAGCGACGACGCCCACACGATCGACTGGCCGATGCCGAGGGTCGCGAGCACGAACAGCGAGCCGGCGACGTTCGGCAGCACGTGGCGCACGATTCGGCTCGGACGTCCGCGGCCGAGTACGAGGGCGGCCTCGAGGTACGGGGAGGTGCGCACCTGGATCACCCGGCTGCGGATGATCCGCGCGTAGCCGGGCGCCGTGGAGAGGCCGACGGCGATCGTGGAGGTGACGACGCCCGGACCGTAGACCACGATGAACAGCAGCGCGAAGAGCAGGCCGGGGAAGGCGAAGAGCACTTCGAGAAAACGCGTGGTGCCGAAGTCGAGCCAGCGCGGGCCGAAGCCGGCGAGCAGGCCGAAGACGAGGGCGAGGCCGAGGCCGATCGCGGTGGCGGCGATTCCGATGAGGAGGGAGGCGCCGGTGCCGTGGATGACCCGGGTGTAGATGTCGCGCCCCGACTCGTCGGTGCCGAAGACGTGCGCGAGCGACGGCGGCTGGAAGCTGTCGAGCGGAGCGATGGCGAGCGGGTCGCCCGGGGCGAGCACGGATGGTGCGAGGGCGGCGAGGGCGAGGAACGCGATGACGACGAGGGCGGCGGTCTCCATGACGCGCGGGCGCGTACCGCGTGGTCGCACAGCGCCCGGCCGCTTTTCGAGCCGCTTCATCGCGACGCCCGGTTCAGTCGCGGGTCGACGACGCGGTCGGCGAGATCGGTGAGCGTGGTGACCAGCATGTAGGCGAGGGCGACGACGAGCACCACGCCGATCACGAGCGGCACGTCGCGGCCCTGCACCGCGGAGAACAGGCTGCGGCCGAGGCCCTGTCGGGCGAAGATGGTCTCGACCACGACCGCGCCGCTGATGAGCGAGCCGAACGCCCAGCCGACGAGTCCGATCGCGGGGATCGCCGCGTGCCGCAGTGCATGACGCCAGAACACCCCGCCGTCTCCCTCGCCGCGGGCTCGCGCCGACAGCACGAACGGCGACTCCATCGCGTCGAGCAGCGCCTCGCGCATGACCTGGCCGAGAAAGCCGGCGAGCGGGACCGCGAGGGTGAGCACCGGCAGCACGAGGCCCAGAGGGCCGGGCACGCTCACCGGCGGCAGCCAGCCGAGCGTGGTCGAGAACAGCAGGATGAGCGAGATCGCGAGCCAGAAGTGCGGCACCGCTGCCGCCACTATCTCGAGCAGCGACCCCACGGCCGCGGCGACCCGGCCGCCCCGCGTCGACCACACCGCCAGGCCGAGGGCGAGCACGAGCGCCGCCACGAGCGAGACGAGGGCGAGCAGCAGCGTCGGGCCGAGGTTCACGAGAATGACGGATGCCACGGAGTCGCGGAGCGCATATGAGGTGCCCAGGTCGCCGGTCGCCAGGTGGCCGAGATACACGACGTACTGGGTGAAGAGCGGCTGGTCGAGCCCGTACTCGGCCCGTGCCTCGGCGAGCGCCTCGGCGCTGGCCTGAGAGCCGGGGCCGCCCAGGATCGCCTCTGCGGGGTCGCCGGGGATGAGCCGCAGGGCGAAGAACGTCACCGTCGCCACGGCCCAGAGCACGAACAGCACACCGCCGAGGCGGAGCGCCGCCCAGCGGATCAGCCGACCGCGCCGTGCCGGACGGGTGTCGGCCCCGTCGGTGTCTGTCCCGTCGGTACCGGCCCCGTCAGGGCGCGGGCCAGGACGTGGTTCCGGGCGCGAGCCGCCCGCGACGAGGTCGACGCTCAGCGATCCAGCCATGCGTCGTATAGCGTCGGGGTCGACACAGTCGGCATCGCCCGCACGCCCTCCACGTCGGAGCGCAGCAGGAAGTGGTTCTGCTGGTCGTACAGCGGCAGCACGTAGTAGCCGTCGAGCACCATCTCCTGCGCCTCGGTGTAGAGGTCGGCCCGCTCGTCGGCGTCGGAGGACTGTGCCGCGGTGCGCAGCAGCTCGTCGAGCGCCGGGTCCTTCACCTGCGAGTGGTTGGCGAAGTATCCGCTGGGCGCCGGGACGGTTCCCGACGAGTCGAACAGGATGCGCAGCACGTCGGGCCCCACCTTCGTGTACGGCGCGCTGACCAGGTCGTAGTCGTTCTCGCCGAGTGCCCCGTACCAGCTCGAGAGGTCGAGCGGCTCGAGGTTCACCTTGAAGCCGGCCTCCTTAGAGGTCGCCTGCAGCTGCTCGAAGAGCGACTGCTCAGCGGGGATCGACTGGTTCGTGCTCACCGGGAAGGAGAGTTCGAGACGCACGCCGTCTTTCACGCGGTAGCCGTCGGCATCCGTCTCGGTCCAGCCGGCCTCGTCGAGCAGCGTCGCCGCGGCGTCCTGGTCGTAGCCGAACAGCTCCGGCTTCGAGAACGCCTCCTTCTCCACGCTCGACAGCGGGGAGTACGACCGCTCGGCGGTGTCGAAGAACAGGCTGGTGATCGCGTCGTCGACGTTCGCCGAACGCACGAAGGCCTCACGCACCCTGATGTCGTCGAACGGGGGCTTGCTCGAGTTGAGCTCGATGCGGTTCGACGCGCCGGGGCGCGGCGCGTTGAGCTCCTCGATCTCGTCGACCTGTTCGGCGGCGACGATCGTGTCGGGCTGCACGTTGTCGATCAGATCGACCGTCCCGGCCTGCAGCGCTGCGTAGCGCGAGGCAGAGTCGGGCAGGAAGCGCCACTCGATGGCGTCGAGGTAGGCGACGCCATCGTGACCGGCGTCGGCCGGGGGAGAGGTGTACTCCTCGTTGCGCTCGAGGGTGATCGACTGCTGGCGGTCCCACTTCGCGACGAAGAACGGGCCCGTGCCGACCGGGCTCTCGCAGTTCTCCTCGGCGGTGCGCGCCAGCGCGGTGGGCGACTCGATCGCGAGCCAGGTCTGCGAGAAGGAGTCGAGCAGGGCGCTGTCGGGCTCGCTCAGGGTGACGCGCGCGGTCAGGTCGTCGACGACCTCGACGCCGGTGACCTTCTGCAGCGCCAGGTAGCCGGTCGACGACCCCGTCTCGGGGTTCTGCAGGTGGGCCACGTTCGCCGCTACCGCCTCGGCGGTGAACGGGGTGCCGTCGGTGAAGGTCACGCCTTCACGCAGGGTGAACTCCCAGGAGAGCTGGTCGTCGGACTCGGTCCACGAGCTCGCGAGCCAGGGGATGATCTCGCCGTCGGAGTTCTTCGACACGAGCGACTCGAGGTACTGCGTCGCGACCAGGGCCTGCGGGTAGTTTCCGCCGACGTGGGGGTCGAGGCAGGTGGGCTCGCCGTCACCCGACGCGTAGACGAGGGTGCCGCCCGAGACGGGTCCGCTGTTCTCGGCGGCGGGGGTCGAACAACCGGCAATGAGCAGAATCACAGACGCGGCGGCAACGAGGGAGGGTAAAGTGCGGTTCACGGCGGTCTTTCTCGTTCTATTCGAGGTGAGTAGCCTAGTTTTTGGACTCAGTACAGTATCTAATCACGGCGGGGAGCATCGTGCAGACCAGTGCAGGCCAGACGGCCGGAGTGGGGCGCCCGAAGGTCTCGTCGAGGCAGCTGATAGAGGATGCCGCGGCGGAGCTGTTCATCGAGAACACCTACGTCGGCACGACCATCGACCAGATCACCACCCGGGCCGGAGTGAGCCGCGCCACGTTCTTCAACTACTTCGGCGCTAAGAGCGATCTGCTCTGGTTCGAGGTCGACCGGGCGAACGACTCCCTGCGGGCCGCGTGCGCCGCGGCATCCGCCACCGGCTCTCTCGAATCGATACGCGACGTCATCCTCGAACTGGCCGCCGGCTTCGACGAACGGCGCGTGCCGCTCGCGCTCACCCAGACGGAGGTGATGGGCGCCGCAGACGAGATCGTGCAATCCGGTCTCGTGCGCATCGCGACGCAGGCGAGCGTGTTCGCCGATTTCCTCTCGGCCCGCGGCGCACGCCACCGCGACGACCTCCTCGTGCGCACCGCGGCGAACGCCCTCGCCGGAGCGGTCGCCGCTGCCTGGATCACCTGGGCGCGGGACGGCATCGGGCGGTCGCCGCTCGAGGGGTACGTCGCCGAGAGCGTCGATGTGATCTTCCCTGGCATCCGGGCCGCGTTCGAGAGCGTCGCCCGGGGCAACACCTTCTAGCCGCTCAGTATTCTGGATCGATGCGCACCTACTACCCCGAGATCGAACCGTACGACACCGGCATGCTCGACGTCGGAGACGGGCAGAGCGTCTACTGGGAGACGTCCGGCAACCCGCAGGGCAAGCCCGTCGTGTTCCTGCACGGCGGTCCGGGTGGCGAGACCGGGCCCCGGCACCGCCGCGCCTTCGACCCGGCCAAATACCGCATCGTGCTCTTCGACCAGCGCGGATCGGGCAAGAGCCTGCCGCACGCGTCGAGCGCAGACTATGACCTGTCGGTCAATACCACCTGGCACCTCGTCGCCGACCTCGAGCGGCTGCGCGAGGCGCTCGGCATCGACCGCTGGCAGGTCTTCGGCGGATCGTGGGGCAGCACCCTCGCGCTCGCCTACGCCCAGAAGCACCCGCAGCGCGTGACGGAGCTGGTGCTGCGCGGCATCTTCACTCTGCGGCAGAGCGAGCTGGACTGGTTCTACGAGGGGCCGGCCGGACAGATCTTCCCCGACGTGTGGGAGCAGTACGTCGAGCAGGTCGCCGTCGACGACCGCGGGAGCTTCATCAAGGCGTACCACCGCCTGCTCAACGACCCCGACCCGGCCGTGCACCTGCCCGCCGCCGTCGCCTGGTCGCGCTGGGAGTCGAGCGCGATCACGCTGTTGCCGCATCCCGAGCTCGTCGACACGTTCACCGACCCGAGATTCGCCCTGGCGTTCGCGCGCATCGAGAACAGCTACTTCGTCAACAAGGGATGGATGGACGACGGCCAACTGCTCGCGAACGCCCACCTGCTGCGCGGCATCCCGACGGTGATCGTGCAGGGTCGCTACGACATCTGCACGCCCCCGGTCACGGCGTGGGAGTTGCACAAGGCGCTGCCCGATGCGGAGTTCTATCTGATCCCCGACGCTGGCCACTCGTTCGACGAGCCCGGCATCCTGTCGGCGCTCATCGAGGCGACCGACCGTTTCGCGGGCTAGTGCGCTACCAGACGCGCTGATCTATACGGGTGCCGCACTTGTTCTAGTGCAACTAGAACATTAGTATGGAGCCATGCTCATTCGTGTCGACCCCGCGTCGCCCATCCCGCTGTTCGATCAGCTCGCCGCCTCCGTGCGGTCGGAGGTGGTGCGCGGCGGGCTCGCGGCCGGTGAGCGTCTGCCCTCGGCGCGTGAGCTGGCCGGGTCGCTCGAACTCAACGTGCACACCGTGCTGCACGCCTACCAGGTGCTGCGCGACGAGGGGCTCATCGACCTGCGGAGGGGGAGGGGCGCCGTCGTCACCGACCGCGCACGGGAGTACGCCGAGCTGGCAGCCATGCTTCCCGCCCTCGTCGCCGAGGCGAAGCGACTCGAGCTTTCACCGGCGGCGCTCGCCGCAATGATCAGAGAGGCCTACTGATGAACGACTACACCCCCGCCGAGCGGCTGCGCATCGTCGTGATCGCCGCCGTAGTCCCGGTCGTCATCGCGGCCGTCGGCATCGTCGTCATGCTGTCGTGGTCGGCAGACCTGCCAGAGCCCCTCGCGATCCACTGGAACGGCTCGGGAGAGCCCGACGGATTCGGCAGCCTGCCCGGGCTCGCTCTGATGATCGGCGGCATCGCCGCGGGATTCGGCGCGATCGTGACACTCGCCACCCTGTTCCAAAGTGCGGGAGCGTACACGCGCACGGTGCTCGGAACGAGCGTCTGGCTGTCGACGCTCATCACCGTGAGCGTCGTGGGCTCGGTGTACATGCAGCTCGGTCTCGCCGACGCACGCGACGTGGGCGACGGAGCCGGCGTCGGGCTGTGGCTGCTCGCCGGCGCCGTGGGAGGCCTGGTGCTCGCGGTGCCCGCGGCGCTCCTCGCGCCCCGCGCCCCCTTCGTCGACCACGACGAGGCGGCGACGCCCGCGCTCGGGCTCGCGACGCGGGAACGCGCGGTCTGGTCGCGCAGCACTGCACCGCAGTCGTGGCTGTTCGCGGCGCTGTTCGGCGGCATCCTCCTGCTGCTCGGTGTCGTCACCGTCGCTCTGGCCGCTAGCGGGGAGCCCTACTGGAGCACCCTCCTCATCGCCGCGCTGCTGGTGATGGCGGCCGTCGGCACCTCGTTCTGGCGGGTGCGGGTGAGCTCGGCCGGCTTCACCGTGCGCTCGCTGCTCGGCTTGCCGCGGTTCACGGTGCCCATCGGCCAGATCGAGTCGGCCCGAGTGACTCAGGTGTCGCCGCTCGGCGACTTCGGCGGCTGGGGTGTGCGCTGGGGCTCGAAGGGTCGCATCGGCGTGGTGGTGCGCTCCGGCGAGGCCCTCGAGGTCAGTCGCGCGCGGGGACGCACGATCGTGGTCACGGTGGACGACGCCGAGTCTGCCGCCGCCCTGATCAACGGCTTCCGCGAGCGCGCGGCGTCGGTCGGCGCGTGACCCTGACGGCGCGCGCGACTTGTCGCGAACGGGGCCGATTCGGCGGGTAACGGCCTCCTTGGTGACAGCTCGCGGGTCCGTGGCATCCGTCGCCCGTCACAACGACGCGTCCTCGGCCACCGCGAGCGTCAGCACCGCCTTCTCGATGTGCGGATTGCGCTCGAGCTCGGCCTCGACCGCGCGCAGGGCGACCGCGACACTCGACTCGGTCGCGTTGCCGACCAGGTCGACCGCCGCCACGAGGAACACGCGGCTCGCCCCGACGAACTCGAGGTGCAGGTAGGTGACCCGCTCGATCTCGGGGCGGGCGGCCAGGAACTCGACCATGCTGCGCGAGACGGCCGGATCCGTCTCCTGCCCGACCAGGAACCGCCGGTTGCGGTTGATCAGCACGACGGCGACCACGCCGAGCAGCACCCCGACCAGGATCGATCCGACCGCGTCGTAGACGGGCGAGCCCGTGACCTGGTGCAGGAGAACGCCCAGGAAGGCGATGACCAGACCGATGAGGGCGGCTGCGTCCTCGGCGAACACGGCGCGCAGGGTCGGGTTCGAGCTCGCCAGCACGGACTGCAGCGTTCCCGAGCCGCGCTCGCGAGCCGCAGTGCGCGCCTGCCGGTAGGCGCGTACGAACGAGACCGCCTCCAGTGCGAAGGCGACGGCGAGCACCGCGTACGCGACTGCCCAGTCGGTGGCGGGCTCCGGGTCGACGAGGCTCTGCACCCCGTGCAGGATCGACACCGCCGCGCCCGCCGCGAACAGCCCGAATGCCGCGTACATCGACCAGACGTAGGCCTCGCGTCCGTAGCCGAGTGGATGCGTCGCGTCCTTCTCGCGGGCCGACCTGCGTTCCGCTACGTACAGGAATACCTCGTTGCCGGTGTCGGCCCAGGAGTGCGCGACCTCGGCGGCGATCGATGCCGAGCCGGTGAGGAGCGCGGCGATGCTCTTCGCGACGGCGATCAGCAGGTTCGCGGCGAACGCGACGACGACCGTGAGAGTGCTCTCATCTCTAATGGAAGGGGCCATTTCTCGAGTCTGTCACGCTCCATACTGGTGCCATGAGTCGCCCGCGTAGAATGCGCGCACCACGGTGGTCGGTGCGATCGCGCATTCTCACGTCGATTCTGCTGGTGGCCTTCATCGGAATGTCGGTCGCCGGCATCACGTCGTTTCTCGTGCAGCGCGACCGCATCCACGGCCAGATCGACGCCCTCTTGTTGGCCCATGTGGAGTCCGCTCGTTTCGTCGTCACCGGGGAGTCCGCGGTGGTGCCGGCCGACCCCGGCGCCGAGACGCCTCCGACGACCGACTTCGCGACCACCGCAGAGGCGCTGGAGGCGGTGCTCGCCCGGGTCATCCCCGGCCGCAACGAGAGCGCGCTGGGGATCGTCGACGGCGAGGCGACGCTCGTGCCCGGCGTCGAGATCGCGTTCCACCTCGAAGACGACCCCGAGTTCGTCGACCGCGTGGTGCGCGAGACCCAGGACGGCGCCATCCACATGGGTACCGCCATGTTGGACGTCGGCACGGTGCGCTACATCGCGACGCCGATCGCCATCGAGGGTGATCCGAATCCGGCGGTGTACGTCGCCGCGGTCGACCTCGACGCCGCACTGGGGGAGCTACGCGCGGCGTTCGGCACCTACGCGGTCGTCGCGGCCTGCACCCTCGTCGCGATCGGCCTGGTCGGCTGGTTCGTCGCGGGACGGCTGCTGCGACCGCTGCACCAGCTCAGCATCGCGGCCTCGCAGATCACCGCGAGCGACCGCGGGGCGAGAATCCCGGTCGTCGGCCACGACGACATCTCCGCCCTCACCGAGACCGTGAACGACATGCTCGGTCGGCTCGACAGGGCCATGACCAGCCAGCGCCGACTGCTCGACGACGTGCGGCACGAGCTCAAGACCCCGATCACCATCGTGCGCGGCCACCTCGAGCTGCTCGACGCCTCGAACACCGACGACGTCGAGGCGACCCGCGGCCTCGCGATCGACGAGCTCGACCGGATGAACCGGCTGGTGGACGACATCGAGTCGCTCGCGGAGACCCAGGGGATGACCCTGGCCAGGGCGCCGGTCGACGTGTCCGACCTGACCGCCGACGTCTTCGCCAAGGCGAGCGGCATACCCGACCACGAGTGGGTGCTGGGCGCGACGGCGCACCTCAGCGCCTCGCTGGATGCGCGCCGCATCACCCAGGGCTGGCTGCAGCTGGTCGACAACGCCGCGAAATACTCGCCGCCCGGGTCGCGGATCGAACTCGGCAGCCGGGCAGACGACGACAGCGTCGAGTTCTGGGTGGCCGACCGCGGCAGCGGGATACCGAGGGGCGCCGAACAGCGCATCTTCGAACGCTTCGGCCGAGCCGACACCGGGCGGGGCATCCGCGGTTCGGGGCTCGGCCTCCCCATCGTGCGCGAGATCGCGAAGGCCCACGGCGGACGGGTGACCCTCACCTCGTCGAGCGCCGGTTCGCGGTTCGGCATCGTCGTCCCGATCGACCCTCTCCCGCAACCCGAAAAGGCGGAAACCCCATGAGCGGCATCCTCATCGCCGAAGACGAGCAACGCATCGCGCTGTTCGTCGACAAGGGCCTGCGCGCGGCAGGCTTCACCACCGCGGTCGTCGCCGACGGTGCGAGCGCGCTCGCCGCGGCCCGCACGGGCGACTATGACCTGCTGCTGCTCGACGTGGGCCTCCCGGTCGTCGACGGGTTCGAGGTGCTCGACACCCTGCGCGCCGAGGGGATCGCGATGCCGGTGATCATGCTCACGGCACGCACGACGGTGGAGGACACCGTCGCCGGCCTCGAGGGCGGCGCCAACGACTACATCCCGAAGCCGTTCCGGTTCGACGAGCTGCTCGCCCGCGTGCGGCTGAGGCTGCGCGACGCGACCTCGCAGGTGACCACGACCCTCAGTCGCGGCGACCTCACCCTCGACGCGATCACCCGGCGCGCGATCGTGGGCGACTACGAGGTCGACCTGTCTGCGCGTGAGTTCGCACTAGCGGAGGAGTTCGTCACGCACGCCGACGAGGTACTGAGCCGGGAACAGCTGCTCAGCAGCGTGTGGGGGCTGGACTTCGACCCCGGCTCGAACGTCGTCGACGTGTACGTGCGCTACCTGCGCGCGAAGCTCGGCGCCGACCGCATTGAGACGGTGCGCGGCATGGGGTACCGGATGCGCTAGCGGTGGTCGTCGACGCCGTCGAGACGCCACTCGTGATCGCCCCGGTCGTCGTCGCCCCACTCGCGATCGCCCCACTCGTGATCGCCCGAGTCCCACTCGCCGCGGTCCCAGCCGTCGTCGTGGTGCCATTCGTCGTCCCCGTCGTGGTCGTCGTGGGTCCAGCCCGGGTGCCCTCCGACCTCGTGCGGGGGCTCGGGTTCCACCGCGACGGGCGCGGGAACCCGCGCGGGTGCGGGTGCAGGTGCGGGTGCCGGTGCGGGAACCGGGGCGGCCGCCGGCGCGGGCGTTACGGGAGCCGGCTGCACCGCGGGTGCCTCGGCGGGGGGAGCCGGGGGCGCATCCGTCGGCGGTGTCGGAGTCGCGGCGGTCTCTGAGACGGTCGGCGCAGCCGCGGGCGGCACGATCGTGATCGGCGCCACCCCGCGCACCTCCAGCGAGTCCTCCGCCGGAACGACCGCGGCGACCACGCTCATCGCCCCCGCCGCCACGGTCGCGACGACGACCGCCGCGGTGAGAGTGAAGACGAGGATACGCATCACACCAGTGTCGTGCAGCGGCGGGCGCGGCGGGCATGAGAGTCTTCTCACCGTTCGACGGCGGCTGACGATCGCGCCTCGGCGGGCGCCTCGATTCGCCGGTAGGATGGGCGCACAGACATCGATCCGGCAATCACCGGGGAGTCGTCGGAAGAACCGGGCCTCGCGGCCCACAGTAGAACCGACCGGGACTGGCCCGTCACAGCCAAAGATAAGCGGTCGATCGGTCACTGAGCCAGTCGAAGTGGGCGACCGGCAAGCGGGGTGGTACCGCGTGATCCGTGCGAACGGGTGGCGTCCTCAGCAGATGACTAACCGATCTGGAGTGAGATGTCCTACCCCCGCAGTTCCGATGCCGTCGGCGTTCCCGCGAGCCCGAACTTCCCCTCGATAGAGGAGGGCATGCTCGCCTACTGGGCGACAGACAAGACGTTCCTGGCATCGGTCGAGAACCGCGAGGGCGCAGACGAGTGGGTGTTCTACGACGGCCCGCCGTTCGCCAACGGCCTCCCGCACTACGGCCACCTGCTCACCGGCTACGCCAAAGACCTGTTCCCCCGCTTCCAGACGATGCGCGGCAAGCAGGTGCACCGCCGATTCGGCTGGGACACCCACGGACTTCCCGCCGAGCTCGAGGCCATGCGGCAGCTGGGCATCACCGAGAAGCACGAGATCGAGGACATGGGCATCGCCGCGTTCAACGCGAAGGCCCGCGAGTCCGTGCTCAAGTACACCGGCGAGTGGCAGGAGTACGTCACCCGTCAGGCGCGCTGGGTCGACTTCGAGAACGACTACAAGACCCTCGACATCAGCTTTATGGAGAGCGTCATCTGGGCGTTCAAGCAGCTGCACGACAAGAACCTCGCCTACGAGGGATTCCGGGTCCTGCCGTACTGCTGGCACGACGAGACGCCGCTGTCGAACCACGAGCTGCGTATGGACGACGACGTCTACAAGATGCGCCAGGACCAGACCGTCACCGTCACCTTCCCGCTCGACGGCGTGAAGGCCGAGGCGCTCGGACTCACCGCCGTGCGCGCCCTCGCCTGGACCACGACCCCGTGGACCCTGCCCACCAACCTCGCGCTCGCCGTCGGGCCCGCGGTCGAGTACTCCGTGCTTCCGAGCGGCCCGCTGGGCGGCGGAGACGGCGCGGCAGAGGGTGTGGCCGAGTACATGCTCGCGTCCGACACCGTCGCCGCCTACTTCAAAGACCTGGGGTACGAGAGTGCGGATGCCGCGAAGGAGGCCGTCTCGCGCACCGTTCTCGGTGCCGAGCTCGACGGCGTGAAGTACGACCGCCTCTGGGACTACTACGCAGACGCCGACGAGTACGGCACCGAGAACGCGTGGCAGATCCTGGTCGCCGACTACGTCGCCACCGGTGAGGGAACCGGAATCGTGCACCAGGCCCCGGCCTACGGCGAAGACGACCAGATCGTCTGCGCCGCCGCCGGCATCCCGGTCATCATCTCCGTCGACGACGGTGGCAAGTTCCTGCCCAACATCGAGGGTGTCGCCGGCCTGCAGGTCTTCGACGCCAACAAGCCGCTCACGCAGCAGCTGCGCGCCGAGGGGCGCCTCGTGCGCGTCGCGAGCTACGAGCACAGCTATCCGCACTGCTGGCGCTGCCGCAACCCGCTCATCTACAAAGCGGTGTCGAGCTGGTTCGTGCGCGTTCCCGAGTTCCGCGACCGCATGGGCGAGCTCAACCAGGAGATCAACTGGGTTCCCGACAACGTCAAGGACGGCCAGTTCGGCAAGTGGATCGGCAACGCCCGCGACTGGTCGATCTCGCGCAACCGCTACTGGGGCAGCCCCATCCCGGTGTGGAAGAGCGACAACCCCGAGTACCCGCGCATCGACGTCTACGGCTCGCTCGGAGAAATCGAGGCCGATTTCGGCGCGCTGCCGCGCAATGAGAAAGGCGAGGCCGATCTGCACCGCCCGTTCATCGACGAGCTGACCCGACCCAACCCCGACGACCCGACAGGCCAGTCGACGATGCGCCGCATCGAAGACGTGCTCGACGTCTGGTTCGACTCCGGGTCGATGCCGTTCGCGCAGGTGCACTACCCCTTCGAGAACCGCGATTTCTTCGAGGCGCACAACCCCGCAGACTTCATCGTCGAGTACATCGGACAGACGCGCGGCTGGTTCTACACGCTGCACACCCTGTCGACGGCGCTGTTCGACCGTCCGGCATTCAAGAACGTCATCAGCCACGGCATCGTGCTCGGCAGCGACGGTCAGAAGATGTCGAAGAGCCTGCGCAACTACCCCGACGTCTCCGAGGTCTTCGACCGCGACGGGGCCGACGCGATGCGCTGGTTCCTCATGTCGTCGTCGGTGATCCGGGGCGGAAACCTCGTCGTCACCGAGGAGGCGATCCGCGAGAGCACGAGGCAGTTCCTCCTCCCGCTGTGGAGCACGTACTACTTCTTCACGCTGTACGCCAACGCATCGACGGGGCTCAGCGCGGGCGCGTCCGCGACCGACGGCTACGAGGCCCAGTGGCGCACCGACTCGACAAACGTGCTCGACCGCTACCTGCTCGCCAAGACGCGTCAGCTCATCGAAGACGTCACCGACGAGCTCGAGGCCCTCGACAGCCCGATGGCTGCCGCGAAGCTGCGCGACTTCGGCGACGTGCTCACCAACTGGTACGTGCGTCGCAGCCGTGACCGCTTCTGGTCCGGAACCGACCGCGACTCGTTCGACACCCTCTACACGGTGCTCGAGACCCTGACCCGCGTCGCCGCACCCCTCATCCCGCTCGTCGGCGACGAGATCTGGCGCGGTCTGACCGCGGGACGCAGCGTGCACCTCGAGGACTGGCCCGAGGCATCCGCGTTCCCGAAGGACGACGAGCTCGTCACCGTCATGGACCGCGTCCGCGCCATCGCCTCGTCAGGCCTCTCGCTGCGCAAGGCGAAGAGCCTGCGCGTGCGCCTGCCGCTGGCGAAGCTCACGGTGGTCAGCGACGACGGAGCGGCGCTCGGCGAGTTCGGCGACATCCTGCTGCAGGAGCTCAACGTCAAGGCCGTCGACTTCGCTCCGCTGGAGGCCGACAGCTTCGAGCGCTTCGGCATCGCGAAGAAGCTCACCGTCAACTCCCGCGCCGCCGGGCCCCGCATCGGCAAGCAGGTGCAGTCCGTCATCAAGGCCGCCCGCGAGGGCGACTGGGTGCAGAGCGGCGAGACCGTGGTCGTCGGCGGCGTCGAGCTGCTGCCCGCCGAGTTCGAGCTCGAGCTGACCAGCGCCGACCAGGCGAACGCGATCGCGTTCCTCGCCGACGGCGGCTTCGTCATCCTCGACACAGAGACGACGCCCGAGCTCGAGGCCGAGGGTCTCGCGCGCGACGTCATCCGTGTCGTGCAGGACACGCGAAAGGCCGCGGGGCTCAACGTGAGCGATCGCATCTCCATGACGATCCGCGCCGAATCGCCCGCCGACCTCGCGTCACTCGCCGTCTTCGAGGCGACGATCGCGGGCGACACCCTCGCCACCCAGCTGGCGCTCACGCTCAGCGACGACCCCGCACTCGATGCCGCGACCGACTCCATGGTCGGCTCCCAGCGCACCGTTGTTATTCCCGATCAGTACGCGAACACTGGTGTACTGGTCATCGATCTCTGGAAGGCGGCATCGGTAGATGTCTAAGAACGACAACCCCGGCGACAACGACTACCAGGGGTACGACGGGGGCTACGACGGCGAACCCGGCGAAGACGACTTCGTCGACGACGGTTCGGGGCTTCCCGACTTCCTGCAGGCGGGCAACGAGGGCACCAACCTCGACGACGACTCCGAGTACGACTTCGACGACAACGAGTTCCAGACCGGCGCCGACGAGGTCTACGCCGAACTGCTCGCCCGCATCGGCGAGAGCAACCCTCAGCCGCGCCTCGAGCCGACCCGTCGCGCCGTCGAACTGCTCGGCGACCCGCACCGCGCCTACCCGGTGATCCACATCGCCGGCACCAACGGCAAGACCTCGACGAGCCGCATCACCGAGAGCCTCCTGCGCGCGTACGGACTCAAGACCGGATTGCTCACCAGCCCGCACCTCACCCGCGTGAACGAGCGCATCGTCATCGACGGACAGCCGATCTCGAACCGCGCGCTGGTCGAGAACTGGGCCGACATCCGCCCCTACCTGCTGCTGATCGACGCCGAGCTCACCGCCGCGGGCGACCCCGAGCTCACCTTCTTCGAGGCGCTCACCGTTCTCGCTTTCGCGAGCTTCGCCGACGCGCCCGTCGACGTCGCGGTCATCGAGGTCGGTATGGGCGGCGAGTGGGACTCCACCAACGTCGCCGACGGCCAGGTCGCCGTGTTCACGCCCATCGCGCTCGACCACACGCAGCGCCTCGGCAACACCGTCGCCGAAATCGCGAAGACGAAGTCGGGCATCGTGAAGCCGGTCGCCAACGTCGTGTCGGCGATTCAGACGGCGGATGCCCTGGGCGAGCTGCAGAGAGCGTCCGAGCTCACCGAGTCCACCCTTGTGGTTCAGGGCGCCGACTTCGCCCTCGAGTCGACGACCGTCGCGGTCGGCGGGCAGGTCATCTCCGTCAAGGGACTCGCCGCCACCTACCCCGACCTGTTCCTCCCGATGTTCGGCGACCACCAGGCGCAGAACGCCACTCTCGCGATCGCGGCCGTGGAGTCGTTCCTCGGCGGCGGCAGCCAGCCGCTCGTGGGCGACGTGCTCGCGGAGGGGCTGGCCACCGCGACCTCGCCCGGACGCCTGCAGATAGTCGGCACCGAGCCGACCGTGCTCGTCGACGCCGCGCACAACCCGCACGGAGCGGCCGCCCTCGCGGCGGCGATCGGCAGCTACTTCACCTTCGACGAGGTCGCCGTGGTCATCGGTGTCCTGCAGGACAAGGACGCCGACGGCATCGTCGCCGCCCTCGCACCCGTCGCCACCCGTTTCTATGTCACCCAGTCCGAGTCCGACCGCGCGGTCGCGGCGGACGACCTCGCCTACATCGTGCGCGAGTACACCGAGGAGGTCTACACCGACGAGTCGGCGGAGACCGCGCTCGAGGCCGCGCGCGAGTGGGCGCAGGAGGGCGAGAAGCGCGCCGTGCTGGTGACCGGATCGATCACGCTCGTCGGCGACGCCATCGCGCTCGCGACCGCCGGACGGTGGAAGCGGTGACGACAGCCCCCGCGCCGCGCCCCCCGCGGCAGCGCCGCGAGCGCTCGGTGACCGAGATGCTCCTGTCGATCGTGCTCGCGCTCGAGGCGATCCTCGTCTTCTTCGTGACGCTCGTGGTCTACGGTCTCAAGGCCCTCGACCCCGCGGTCGCGTTCGGGGGAGGGGCGGCGCTCATCGTGGTACTGCTCATCGCCGGGCGGCTGTTGCGCCACCCGTGGGGCATCTGGATCGCCTGGGCGCTGCAGGTGGTGCTTCTCGCCACGGGCATCCTCATTCCCCTCATGTACTTCATATCCGGCTGTTTCCTTGCGATCTTCATCTACTGCTTCGTCAAGGGGCGCCAAATCGACCGCCAGAAGGCTGCATTCGCAGCCGAACAATCACACCCAGGAGATAACTCGTGAGCGTTGAAGAAACACTCGTACTCGTCAAGCCCGACGGCGTCGCCCGCAACCTGACCGGCGAGATCCTGCGCCGCATCGAGGCGAAGGGCTACCAGCTCGTCGACATCAAGCTCGTCGAGGCCAGCCGCGAGCTGCTCGGCGCGCACTATGCGGAGCACGAGGGCAAGCCGTTCTACGAGCCCCTCGTCGAGTTCATGGAGAGCGGCCCCATCGTCGCGATCCGCGTCGCGGGCAACGGCGTGATCGAGGGCTTCCGCTCGCTCGCCGGAACGACCAACCCCACCAGCGCGGCACCCGGCACCATCCGCGGCGACCTCGGCCGCGACTGGGGCCTGAAGGTCCAGCAGAACCTCGTGCACGGCAGCGACTCTGTCGAGTCGGCCCAGCGCGAGCTCGGTCTCTGGTTCGACTAGAGCTCTCGTCCGACTAGCGCGCGCTGAACGCCCGCCCGGTTCGCCGGGTGGGCGTTCCGCGTTTCGCGAGCGCCAGGCCGGCTGCCGGAAGCGGCTCGGGCAGCCGGAACCGGCTCAGCCTGCCGCGGAAACCGAGGCCACGAAGGCCTGGAAGGCCTGGGCGTCGTCGACGGCCCCGCCGTACTGCTGGCCGTTCACGAGAACCAGCGGCGTCCCGGTGAACTCGGTGACCGTCTCGCTCGCCAGTTCGCCGTTCGACACCCGGTCGGTCGCCGCCGCGACCCAGCTCTCGTAGGTCTTGTCACCGATGCAGGAGGCGACCTCGTCGCTGTCGGCACCCGCATCCGCCACGACCTTCTTCAGGGCCGCGGTGTCGAGGCCGCTGGTCTGCTCGGCGGGCTGGTTCGCGAACAGCGCGGTGTTCACCGCGAGGAAGTTCTCCGGATCGTTGCTCGCGACGCACGCGGCCGCGTTCGCGGCGCGGGTCGCGTACTTGGTGCCGAGCGACATGCGGTCGAGGATCGAGATCGGGTGCACCTCCAGCGTCGCCTCGCCCTGCTGCACCCAGGTCGCGATCTGCTCGGCGTTGGCCGTCTCGAACTGGTTGCAGTACGGGCACGCGTAGTCGAGGTAGGTGACGATGTTCACGGTGTCGCCGAGCGCCTCTGTGTCGGTGGGCACCGGGTCGGCGCCGGCTTTCAGCGCCTTCGTCAGCACGGGAGTGACGGTGGTGCCGTCGCCGGTGAACAGGATGCCGTCGCTCGCCATGTTCGCCGGATTGGTCGTGCTCTTGGGGGTCGAGGTGGCGATCACCACGGCGACGACAGCGACGATGGCGAGTACGGCCACGATGCCGCCGCCCTGCAGCAGCAGCCGGTTGCGCTTCTTGCGGCGCTGCGCGGCCTCCCGCTCCTGCCGCGCGACCTCCCGAGCGTGCTCGCGTCGTGCCTTCTTGCCGCCGTCGGTCGCGTTCGTCATCGTTCCTCTCCCCGGTGCGCACTCGCGCTCCCACGACAGGCTGGCTCAGACGCCTATGCCCGACCTTATGACCGGCCGTGCAGAAGCTGGGAGTCGGGCGTGAGCTACAGGCTGCCCAGCACGTCGAGGCGCAGCTGCGCGATCACGGCGACCACGAGGTAGCTGCCGATCGTGAGCGCGGGAATCCAGCCGTAGAGAGCGGATGCCACGAGTCGAACGCGCTCGGGCGCGGGCAGGTTGCCCTCCCGCAGGTTGTACAGGGTCACCGCCCAGAACAACGGGATCGTCGCGGCCCAGGTGACCATGCACCACGGGCAGAGCGTGCCGAGCACGAAGACGCTCTGGTTGATCAGCCAGATGACGAACGCGAGGGCGGCGACCACGCCGATGTTGAACGCCACCCAGAACCAGCGGGCGAAGCGGGCGCCGGCGAGCAGAGCCACCCCGACGACGACGGGCGCGATCCACGCGGCGAGTCCTATGACCGGGTTGGGGAAGCCGAACAGCGACCCCTGCCACGACTCGAGGTTCGCGCGGCACTGCACGAGAGGACTGAAATCGCAGCCGAGCGCCTCGGTCGGATTCGTCAGCGTGATGAATTTCTCGATCGTCAGCGAGAACGCCGCGTACCAGCCGACGACACCGGCCACGATGAGGAAGACGCCCAGGGCGATCGGGCGCGGGGCTGGCTGGGTGTCTGACACCATCGGATTATGGCACGCGCCGAATCACGCCTGACTGGGAATGCGTGCGATAATCGGTTGTAGCCAGCCGAGCCGCGCTCGAACTGGCGCCAAAGAAGGCTTACCGGGCGACAATCCGGGCCACTGTTGCACGACGAGAACGTCGGGCGACGACATGTCGGATAGCGAGTTCCGAAGCGCTGATGTGACAGACAGCGCGTGGTGTTCCCCGCGAACACGGATTTTTTTACGAGAATGGCGTCCAGAGCAGACGGTGACAGAGATCACGACATGCCGGACGTAGACCTGAAGAATTTGCAGCGTATTCGCTGAGGCGTAACGCGAACGAGAGAGTACCCGGTAGGCGGCGCGGTCGCCCACCCGGGCCTAGGAGTACACCGCACGTGGTGAATGACAAAGAAAATACCGTTGAACCCAAGCGTCGCAAGGGACTGTTCGGCAGCCGCAAGGCAGTCGTCGTAGCCCCTCCCGTCGAGCCCGTCGCGGCCCAGCCGGTCGAGTCGCAGCCCGTCGAGGCCAAGACGCCGGAGGCCAAGGCACCCGAGGCCGCGAAGCCCGAGACCACGCCGCCCGTCGCATCCGCCGACTCCGAGGTGATCGTCGACGACGTCGTGGTGAAGGCCCCGGCCCGCACGCGCACCCGCAAGCCGGTCGAGGCGACGGATGACGCGGCCGAGACCCCCTCGGAGGAGCCCAAGCGCGTCGCGCGTCCGACCACCTCGCTGCTCTTCCAGGCCCCGCCCGCGATCGAGCCGCTGCCCGAGCGCGCGCCGGCACGCCAGCCGCGCCAGTCGCGCGGCGCCGACACCTCCGCAGACCTCGGCAACGACCTCGGCGACGAGTCGGGCACCGTGCGCCGCCGTTCGCGCCGCCGCCCCGGCGAAGAGGCCCGCGACGGCGACGACGCCCCCGGCACCGTCGTACGCGTGCGCCAGCCGCGCCCCGAGCCCGTGCTGAGCAACGAGCCCACCCGCGTCAAGGGATCCACCCGCCTCGAGGCCAAGAAGCAGCGCCGCCGTGACGGCCGCGACGCAGGCCGCCGCCGTCCGGTCATCACCGAGAGCGAGTTCCTCGCCCGCCGTGAGAGTGTCGACCGCGTCATGGTCGTGCGCTCGAAGTTCGGACGCATCCAGATCGCCGTTCTCGAAGACGGTGTTCTCGTCGAGCACTACGTCGCCAAGAGCCAGGACATGTCGCTCATCGGCAACGTCTACCTGGGCCGCGTGCAGAACGTTCTGCCGAGCATGGAGGCCGCCTTCGTCGACATCGGGCGCGGCCGCAACGCCGTGCTCTACTCCGGCGAGGTCGACTGGGACGCCGCCGCCGAGAACTCGGCCGAGGGCAAGACCCAGGCCCGCCGCATCGAGCTCGCGCTCAAGCCGGGCGACAAGGTGCTCGTGCAGGTCACCAAGGACCCGATCGGCCACAAGGGCGCCCGTCTCACCAGCCAGGTCTCGCTGCCCGGCCGCTACCTCGTCTACGTGCCCAACGGCTCGATGAGCGGGATCAGCCGCAAGCTGCCCGACACCGAGCGCGCGCGCCTCAAGAAGATCCTCAAAGAGGTCCTGCCCGAGAACGTCGGCGTCATCGTGCGCACGGCGGCCGAGGGCGCGACCGAAGAGCAGCTCACCCTCGACGTGAGCCGTCTCACCAACCAGTGGGCAGAGATCAGCCGCCTCATCGAGACCGCCAACGCGCCGGCCCTGCTGCACAGCGAGCCCGACCTGCTGGTCAAGATCATCCGCGACGTCTTCAACGAGGACTTCCACAAGCTCGTCATCGACGGCGACGACGCCCAGGAGATCATCCAGAGCTACCTCAACGGCGTCGCCCCCGACCTCATCGACCGGGTCGAGGCGTTCGAGGGCACGAACGACCCGTTCGACGTCTACCGCGTCAACGAGCAGATCGAGAAGGCGCTCGACCGCAAGGTCTGGCTGCCCTCCGGCGGCTCGCTCGTCATCGACCGCACCGAGGCGATGACCGTCGTCGACGTCAACACCGGCAAGTTCGTCGGCTCGGGCGGAAACCTCGAGGAGACCGTCACCAAGAACAATCTCGAAGCGGCCGAGGAGATCGTGCGCCAGCTGCGTCTGCGCGACATCGGCGGCATCATCGTCGTCGACTTCATCGACATGGTGCTCGAGTCGAACCGCGACCTCGTTCTGCGCCGACTCGTCGAGTGCCTCAGCCGCGACCGCACGAAGCACCAGGTCGCCGAGGTCACTAGTCTCGGCCTCGTGCAGATGACGCGTAAGAAGCTCGGGCTCGGACTGCTCGAGACGTTCAGCGAGCCGTGCGAGCAGTGCGCGGGACGCGGCGTCATCGTGCACCACGACCCCGTGACCAAGCACCGCATCCAGCAGGCGCCCCAGCCCGAGATCGCCGGCAGCGGCCGTCGCGGTCGCGGCGGCAAGGGCAACGGCGGAAACGGTGGCAACGGCAACGGTGGCAACGGAAACGGCGGCCAGAACAACGGCGGCCAGGCCCAGCAGCAGCCCCAGGTGAGCGCACCGAAGGCGGCAGGCAGCGGAACCCACGCGATCACCGACGACGCCCGCAACGCGCTCGCCCAGATCGCCGCCCGCACCGTCGTGCCCCACGCCGACAAGCCCGCCGCCATCGCCGTGCCCGCCGACCTCGTTCCTCCGGTCGAGGCGGAGAAGGCGCCCGTCGTCGCACCAGTCGAGACGAAGGCGGCCCCCGTGGCCGAGCCCGTCGCGTCGAAGCGCACGCCGGCGCCGGAGAAGGCGCCCGTCGCCGAGAAGGCACCGGTCGAAGCGGTCGGTGGCGCCGAGGCGACCACGCCCGTCGACGACACGGTCGCGATTCTCGACATCCCGGTCACCAAGGCGCCCCGAGCCAGCCGTCGCATGAACAACCGCGACGCCGAGCAGATCCTCGACTCCGTGCTCGAGGCTCTTCCCGAGCCGAAGCAGCCCGGTCAGGGCCGCTCGCGCACGTCGCGTCGCGCCGGCAGCGCCGGGGCAGTGGTGAGCGCACCCGTCACCGAAGACTAGACAGCGTCACGCGAGACCCCGTCGGCCCCGGCCGGCGGGGTTTCGTGCATCCCGGGGCGGCGGGGCCGGCGCGCAGGCTGCTCTGGTTAGGCTGTATCGGTGAGTAGCCAGCTGGAGCGTCGTCGAGACGTGCGTCGGTCGGAAGCCGGCCACCAGCATCCGACCATCGCCCGCCGCACGCGCCGCCGCCAGTTCGTCTGGCTCGCCGTCGGACTCGTCGGGATCGCGCTGCTCTTCGCCATACGCGCCCTCACCGCCGATCAGAGCGTCCTCGCCCTCCCCGACACGGCGCAGGACTTCCTGACGCTGAGTATCAGCGTCATCGTCGAGTCGATGCCGTTCGTGATCCTCGGCATCGTGCTGTCGATCGCGGTGCAGGTCTGGGTGCCCGACACCTGGATCATGCGCGTTCTCCCGCGCAACCCGTTCCTGCGGCGAGCCGCCATCTCGTTCATCGGCGTCTTCCTGCCGGTGTGCGAGTGCGGCAACGTGCCCCTCGCGCGCGGGCTCATGGTCAAGGGGTTCACCGTCTCCGAGTCGATGACGTTCCTCCTCGCGGCACCGATCATCAACCCGATCACCATCATCACCACCCATCAGGCCTTCGGCTGGGACGACGGGATCCTCGTCGGCCGCATCCTCGGCGGCTTCGTGATCGCGAACCTGATCGGCTGGCTGTTCAGCCGCCACCCCGACCAGGACTCCCTGCTGACCGACAAGTTCGCAGCGGAGTGCCGGGTGGATGCGCACAGCCACGCGGCCTCCCGCTGGCAGGAGAGCGTCGCGCTGTTCCGCCGGGAGGCGAGCGTCATCCTCCCCGCGCTGTTCATCGGCGCGGTGGCGGCGGGCGCCATCCAGACCCTCGTGCCGCGGTCGGTGCTCGTCGAGCTGGGCAGCAACCCCCTCTGGTCGATCCTCGCGATGATGGTGCTCGCATTCGTCATCTCGGTCTGCTCGAACGTCGACGCCTTCTTCATCCTGCCGTTCGCCTCGACGTTCATGCCCGGCTCGATCGTGAGCTTCCTCGTCTTCGGGCCGATCATCGACATCAAGATGCTCGCCCTGCTGCGCACCACCTTCACCGTGAAGACCCTGGTGCAGCTCACCGCCGTCGTCGCCCTGCTCAGCGCCCTGATCGGATTGATCGTGAACTATGTCGCCTAGACCCCCGAAGACCCGGCTGCTCGCGTCTGTGCAGCGCTGGCGCGGCGTCGTGCTGATGAGCGTCGTCGTCGTCGCGACCCTGTGGCTCGCGGCCACCAACCAGCTGATCCTCTACATCCACCCGCGCTACGTGTGGTTCACGGTGATCATGTCGGTCATCGCGCTGCTCTTCGTCGTGGGCAGCGCGTTCCTGCGCGAACCGCACGACCACGACGACCCTCCGACGCGCCGCCAGAACATCGTCTCGGGGGCGGCGGTGGCGTTGTCGGTCGCGATCGCCGCGGGCATCCTCATCGTGCCGCCCGCCACGCTCACCAGCGCGACGCTCGAGGCCCGCGAGATCAACGGCGCCGGGCTCGGCGGAGACCAGGGACAGTCGGTCACGGCCGCATCGACGACGACGGATGCCGCGTTCGCGAAGTTCACCGTGCTCGACTGGTCGTCGCTGCTGCGCCAGTCGACCGACCTCGCGGTCTTCTCGGGCAAGCCGGTCGACGTCGTCGGCTTCGTGAGCGCCGACCCCGACGACCCGGACAACATGTTCTACGTCTCGCGTTTCGTCGTCACCTGCTGCGCCGTCGACGCGCAGCCGGTCGGCGTCCCCGTGTACTCGCCGAACTGGTCCGACGACTTCGCGGTCGACCAGTGGGTGCGCGTCGAGGGGGGCTTCGCCACCAACCCCAGCCGCTCGAGCGGGCAGGCCATCGCGGTGCTGCCCGACACGGCCGAGGTCGTGGACCAGCCGGGAGAGCCCTATCTCTACTGACTCGGGGCGGCCGTTCCGCCGCGCATTCACCGTCACCGTCGTCGCGCTCGGCCTGCTCTGCGTCGTCTTCGCCGGTCTCGGCTACCTGCAGGGGCCGAAGCTCGAGAGCGCGCAGGTCGACACCGACCTCGTCACCGCGCGCGCCGGCCAGCAGCTGCGCCTGTTCGCGAACCAGCCGCTGGCCGAGGTGAAGCCGGCCGACGTGAAGATCACCCCCGCGACGGACTTCTCGGTGACCACCTCGGGCGCCGTGGTCGCCGTGCAGTTCGACCGGCCGCTGCGGGTCGACGCGCACTACGTCGTCGAGGTCTCCGACGTCACCAACAGGGTCGAAGACAGCGGGTCGACGCTGGAGTACAGCTTCTTCACCGGGGCACCGCCGCTGTACTACCTCGACCGGGGCGAGTCGACCGACGAGATCGTGCGCACCAGCGTCGCCGGAAACGAACGCACCGTCGTGTACTCGGCCCCCGGCATCCAGAACTTCGCGATCCTCGGAACGAGCGCCGTCGTCAGCACCGATGTCGGCGACGGCACGAGCGCCCTCGCCCTCGTCAGCTTCGACGACGGCGGCATCGAACCGCTCGGCCTGCCCGTGCCGGGAACCATCGAGAAGCTGCAGACCTCGTATGACAGCAACACCCTGGGCTTCACGTTCTCGAGCGTCGACGGCGCCTTCGTCGACACTCTGATGACCCTGAACCTCGACGCGGGTCGCGACATCGTGCCCGCCAGTGCCCTCGACGGCTCGCGCCTCGACGTGGCGAACTGGATGTTCCTGCGCGAGGGCGTCTCCGTCGTCGCACAGGACGTCGACGACGGCGCGCTGCTGCTGATCGACACGGCGACCGGTACGAAACTGCCGCTCGGCACGGTGTCGAGCCTCGAGTCGGTGTCGACCGACGGCACCACGCTCGGGGTCACCAACCCGTTCGGCCCCGTCGTGCTCACCCTCGCCGACCTCGACGACACCGAGTTCGCGGCGTCGCCGATCGACGGGACCACTCCCTTCCCGGGCGAGTTCCAGTCGACGAGGGACGGCGTCGTGCAGCACGTCGTGCTCGTCGACTACGAGACCGACGTCTTCGAGAACCTGCTCGTGTTCGACGACGGCGAGACCTCCCGCGAGTTGTTCCGCACGGTCGACGACGCGGGCAGCATCGGCCGCATCTCCGTCTCGCCGAACGACCAGTTCGTGGCGGTGGAGGTCGTGCCGAACGTGGAGTCGAGCGTCTCCGACGGCCGCGTGGTCGACCCGCGTTCGACGTCGGTCACCACGGTGTTCGTCAGCGTCGAGACGGGCGCGGTCGTGAAGAGCGTCGCGGGCTTCGCGGTGCAGTGGTGAGCGCGCGCCCCCGCCTCGTGCCGGCCGGAGTGCATTTGTGCACCGTTTTCCGGCCGGATTCGGGCGACAAGTGCACACTCGACGATGGGCGAGGCGTCAGGCAGTCCTGAGAGCGGCGATCCTGCGCGCTGGGTGGCCAGTTCGCGCGGTTGATCGCGGCCGGAGACAGCCGGAAGTGGCCACTCAACTCGAAGGGGGTCCGCGGCGTCGGCTGCTCGCGCCGCGCCGATGGCGGCGCGCCGCTATACCGGCTGGATGAGCGCCTCGGAGTTGTTGCCGCGCTGCGCCACGTCTTTGCTGACCTCGTAGAACTCGACCTCGTCGGCGAGTTCATGGGCCGCCTCCGACACGGCCTCGAGTAGTTCGGGGGAGCCGGGCGTCGTGGGGTCGAGCCAGTCTTCGAGCAGCCCCGGCTCGAGGAACACCGGCATGCGCTCGTGGATGATCGCGAGCGGACCGGCGGATGCCCGGGTCAGCATGGTCGTCGACAGCAGCCATCGAGACGGATCGTCGGCGGCAGCGGCCGGGTCCTTCCACCACTCGTAAAGGGCGGCGAGGAGCAGCGGCTCCCCGTCGCGGGAGTGCACGAACTGCGCGCTCGACGAGCCGTCGGCGCCCTTGTGCCAGACGAAGTAGCCCGTGGCCGGAATGGCGGCCCGACGCGAGACGACGGCGCGGCTGAAGGCCGGGTCTGTCAGCACCTCGTCGATCGGCGCGTTGAACATCGTGGCGCCCACGCCGACGTCGGGGGCGCCACCGGGCACGAGGCCCCAGCTGGCCGACTCGAGTCGGCGCAGCACGGCGGGGTTCTCAGGGTCGTAGTCGTCGGTCGACGCGTCTTTGTTGACCGCGTCGATCACCACCGTGACCCGGTCGCTCGGGGCGATGTTGTACGAGGCGCCGGGCAGGTCTGCCGCCGTGCGGTCGACGTCGAGCATCTCGACGAGCTCTTCGGGCGCTGTGGTGAGAACGAATCGGCCTGCCATGCTCCCATTCTGCGCGACGCCACCGTCGCCGCAGCGCGCTAGAGACCGCGTTTCTCCTTCTGCGTGATGCGCAGCCCGCTGTTGCGCAGGCGGGTCACGAGCTGGCGCACCGTCACCGGCTCGGCGCCGAGCGACACGAGTTCGTCGTACTTCGACTCGGGCACGTCGTAGTGGTCGCCGTCGAAACCTCGGAGGGGGAGTCCCGCCCGTGCCGCGAACGCGTGCAGTTCGTCGAGGGAGTGGTCGCTCACGAGGTGAGCCCATAGAGTGTCGTGTGCCGGCCATATAGGTTGGTCGATCAGCACCGTCATGGGGCGATTCTAGAGCTTGGGGACACGGATGGCGCAGTCACTGCAGGAGCGCGCGACAAGAGCCAACGCGCGTACGGCGGGAGCGGCGGCCGGGATTGTGATCGCAGTGGTCGCCGTGCAGGCCATCCTCCGCGCGATCATCGCCGTGTTCGGCGCGATCGCCTACTCCACCACCGGCGACGGCTACCTCCAGAACGTGTTCACGCCGGTGGGCGGTCTCGGTATCGAGTTCGGCACCACCGTGCTGCCCGTCGCGATCGGCGTGTTCCTCGCCTTCTGGCTGCTCGTGCCTCTCACTGCCGACCTGCGCGTCGGCGGAGTCGTCCTACGCTCGCTCGCGGCCGCCGGGGTCGGCGCGGCGTTCACCCTCGTCTTCACCGCCGTCTACTCGGGCAGCAGCCTCCTGTTCGGCGGGCAGTCGCTCGCCTCCGCGCTGTTCGGCACAGTGCAGTCGGCGCTCTACACCTTCGTCGGGGTCACCCCGGTCGTGCTGCTGGCCGGCTTCCTCGCCTGGCTCTGGGTCTCGAAGGCCAAGCCCGCGGCATCCGCCGTCTGAAATAACGACTCTCAGACGGGGAGCGGCGGATGGCGCGGTCGATAAGCAACACGGCGACGCGGGCCACCGCGCGCTCCGCCGGCGTCGCCGCGCTGCTGGTCGCCGGCCTGATGCTCGTGCAGACGATCATCCACTCGGCGATCGAAGCGTTCGGGCTCCTCGCCTACGCGGCGTCGCCCCTCACGGCCGGCTACCGGCTTCGCGCCGACGATGTCGCGTCGCTCGCCTCGACCGCCACGGGAGCCGGCCTCTCCATCGTGCCGCTGGCGCTCGGCGTGTTCCTCGCGTTCTGGCTGGTCGTGCCCATCACCGCGGAACTGAGCGTCACGCGGGTCGTGCTGCACTCGATCGCGGCCGCCGGCATCGCAGCGGCGGTCGCCCTCGCGGTCGGCGTCATCTCGGCGGTCGGCCGAATCCTGGCGTCGGCGGGCCCGCTGTTCGGCAACGCATTTCCGAGACCCGACGGGTCGATCCTCGGCCCCTCGCTCTTCGAGGTGGTGCAGTCGGTGCTCTTCACGTGCGTGGCGGTGACCCCGGTGGTGGTGCTCGCCGGCCTGGTCGTGTGGCTGTGGATCGCGAGAACCGCCCCGGCCAGCACCGCGCCGGGAGAAGTTACAAGAATTCCGTGACACGCAGGCGTCGAGGCGACACTCGGCGCCGTCGACAGGTAGTCTTGCAACTCAGTTCGGCCAATCACTCTCGAGTCTGAGAACCGGCGATAATTCGCCGGATAGCCGCGGTTTGACCGCAGCTATAAAGATCGAGTAGTCTTGGCCCTTGGTGTGCGCTGGCCTGAGGCCGCGAATGATCGCCATAAGCTTCCGAAAGTTAGGGTTACCAAGTGGTTTACGCAGTTGTGCGCGCCGGTGGTCGGCAGGAAAAGGTAGAGGTCGGCACGATTGTCGTCCTCGACCGCATCCAGGCCGACAAAGACGGCAATGTCGAGCTCGCCCCCGTGCTGCTCGTTGATGGCGACAAGATCACGCACGACGCTCAGGCGCTTGCGAAGGTCAAGGTTGTCGCTGAGGTCCTCAACGACCTCCGCGGACCGAAGATCGTCATCCAGAAGTTCAAGAACAAGACCGGATACAAGAAGCGCCAGGGCCACCGCCAGGAGCAGACCCGTATCAAGATCACTTCCATCAACTAAGGGGCTGACAACTCATGGCACACAAAAAGGGCGCAAGCTCCTCACGTAACGGTCGCGACTCCAACGCGCAGTACCTCGGCGTCAAGCGCTTCGGCGGCCAGGTAGTCAAGTCGGGCGAGATCATCCTTCGCCAGCGCGGCACCCACTTCCACCCCGGCGTGAACGTCGGACGTGGCGGCGACGACACGCTCTTCGCCCTCGCCGCCGGTGCGGTCGAGTTCGGCAAGAAGGGCGGCCGCAAGGTCGTCAACATCGTGGTGGCTGCGTAGTCAGCCGCACAATCACTTAGCGTTAGGGGCGAGCTTCGGCTCGCCCCTAACGTGGTTTATAGAGGAAAATCATCATGGCATCGTTCGTCGACCAGGTAACCCTGCACCTCCGGGCAGGGCACGGCGGCAACGGCTGTGTGTCGGTTAAGCGCGAGAAGTTCAAGCCGCTCGCCGGCCCCGACGGCGGCAACGGCGGCAACGGCGGCGACATCGTTCTCGTCAGCGACGTTCAGACGACGACGCTGCTCAACTACCACCGCTCGCCTCACCGTAGGTCGGAGCACGGCCAGCCCGGACAGGGCGACCACAAGGCGGGCACCTCGGGCGCCGAGATGATCCTCCTCGTCCCCGTCGGCACGGTCGTCAAAGACGCCGAGGGCAACGAGATCCTCGACATGAACGAGCACGGCATGCGGTACGTCGCCGCAGCCGGCGGCATGGGCGGGCTCGGCAACGCCGCCCTCGCCTCAACGAAGCGCAAGGCCCCCGGATTCGCGCTCCTCGGAACCCTCGGTTTCGAAGGCGACGTGCGTCTCGAGCTGAAGGTCGTGGCGGATGTCGCGTTCGTCGGTTACCCCTCGGCCGGCAAGTCGAGCCTGGTCGCCGCCATGTCGGCCGCGAAGCCCAAGATCGCCGACTACCCCTTCACCACCCTGCACCCCAACCTCGGCGTCGTCGAGTCGGGGGAGACCCGCTACACCGTCGCCGACGTGCCAGGCCTCATCGAGGGCGCGAGCGAGGGCAAGGGCCTCGGCCTGGAGTTCCTGCGCCACGTCGAGCGCTGCTCCGCGCTGCTGCACGTGCTCGACTGCGGAACACTCGACCCGGGCCGCGACCCGCTGAGCGACCTCGACATCATCCTCGGCGAGCTCGCCGCGTACCCCGTGCCCGAGGGCCAGGTGCCGTTGCTCGACCGCCCGCAGTTCATCGCCCTCAACAAGACCGACGTGCCAGAGGGCAAGGAGCTCGCCGACCTCGTGCGCCCCGACCTCGAGGCCCGCGGCTACCGCGTGTTCGAGGTCTCGGCCGTGTCGCGCGCCGGCCTGCGCGAACTCTCGTTCGCCCTCGCCGAGCTCGTCGAGGCCGACCGCGTCGAGAAGGCGAAGGAGATCGCGAAGCCGCGCATCGTCATCCGCCCCCGCGCCGTCAACGAGGTCGACTTCGTCATCAAGGTCGAGGGTGGCTCGTTCGGCAACGTCTACCGTGTCATCGGCGCCAAGCCCGAGCGCTGGGTGCAGCAGACCGACTTCACGAACGACGAGGCCGTCGGCTTCCTGGCCGACCGTCTGGCCAAGCTGGGCGTCGAGACCGAGCTGTTCAAGTCGGGCGCCGTTCCCGGCTCGACCGTCATGATCGGCCCAGAGGGCGGAGTCGTCTTCGACTGGGAGCCCACCGTGGCCTCCGCTGCGGAGCTCGTCGCCAGCCCCCGCGGCACCGACCCCCGACTCGAGGAGGGCCGCCGACTCACGAGCAAGACGCGCCGCGCCAACTACCTCGAGCGCATGGACGCCAAGACAGCCGCGCGAGCCGAGCTCGACCGCGAGCGCGCCGGCGGCGTCTGGAACGACGACGAGGGCTTCGCCGTCGACCACGACTCCGCGGACCGTGACGCCGCGGACCGCGACTCCACGGACGCGCGTGACTAACCGCATCCAGAGTCGCTCGCAGGTGACCACGGCCAAGCGGATCGTGGTGAAGGTCGGCTCCTCGTCGATCAGCGGCGAGAACGTCGGTCAGATCGCGCCGCTCGTCGACGCCCTCGCGGCGGCGCACGGCCGCGGCAGCGAAGTGATCCTGGTGTCGTCCGGTGCGATCGCCACCGGCATCCCGTTCCTCGACCTCGACGCACGGCCGACCGACCTCGCCACTCAGCAGGCCGCCGCCGCCGTCGGTCAGAACCTGCTGATCTACCGCTACCAGCACAGCCTCGACCGGTTCGACATCGTCGCCGGTCAGGTGCTGCTCACCGCGGGCGACCTCGACAACCCCACGCACCGTGGCAACGCGCAGCGCGCTATGGAGCGCCTGCTCGACCTGCGCATCCTGCCCATCGTGAACGAGAACGACACGGTGGCCACGCACGAGATCCGCTTCGGCGACAACGACCACCTCGCGGCCCTCGTCTGCCAGCTGGTTCGCGCCGACCTGCTCGTGCTGCTCTCCGACATCGACGCGCTGTACACGAAGCCGCCCCTCGACCCCGCCGCCGTCAAGATCACCGAGGTCGCCTTCGACGACGACCTCTCCTCGGTGGAGTTCGGCGACGTCGGTGCTGCCGGCGTGGGCACGGGGGGAGCCGGAACCAAGGTCGCCGCAGCGAAGCTGGCCGCGGCATCCGGAACTCCCGTGCTGCTCGCATCGACGACCGACGTCGCAGCCGCCCTCAGCGGCGCGGACATCGGCACGTGGTTCGAGGCGGCCGCGCTCTAGCCCACCCGCTTCGGGCCGTCCGGCCGGGGGAACCCGCCGCGGAGGAACGCGGCGATCGCATCGGCCATCACCCCGGGCTCCCAGTCGTGGTTCGCGGCGTCGATGCGGCGTTGGGCGGCGTTCGGCAGGGCCGCCACGAGAGCCTCTGCCACCGGCGGGAAGTCGGGCAGGGTCTGCTCGCCCACGATCACGAGGGTCGGCATGGTGACGGTGGCCCACAATTCGTTCCACGGGCCGTGCTGCGCGCGCTCGAGCACGGCAGCGTCGTAGACGAGCGTCGGGGCGATCTCGAGCATCGTCTGCCACGCGTCGCTGTGGCGCGCGGTCTCCAGCCACTCCGGCGGCATGTCGCGCATAAAGAACTCCGCCGCGGATTCGTGGTCGCCCGCCGCGACGCGCTGGGCGAGGCCCGCGAGCCAGGCGCCGTCGTCTCCCTCGCCCGGTAACGACAGCGGCGGCTCCCAGAGCACGAGCTTCGTCACGGCGACGCCGGTCGCTGCCGCCCACAGGCACAGCGCCGCGCCCGACGAGCTGCCGTAGAGGGCCGCGCTGCCGCCCACCTCCGTGACGAGCGCGTCGATGTCCTCGATCTCGCGTTCGATCGCGAACGGGGGAGTGTCGGTGCTCTCGCCCCGTCCGCGCCGGTCGTAGTTGACCGCGGTGAAGCCCCGGGCTGCCAGCTGATGGGCGAGCTCTATCGTCGTCGCATCGAACGCCCGGAACTGGGTGGCGCCACCCACCAAGATGATCGGCGGACCCTCACCCGTGCGGTCGAAGGCGATCACCGTGCCGTCGGCGGATGTCACGAACTCGGTCACGGCGAACCCCTCTCAGCACCTGCGTGGGTACCCACGATGGCAGGGGCCGGTGCGCCGCACAATCCTCTCCGACTTCTCTCGGAGTGGATGGCGCCCGCCGGTTCTAGACTGGGCGGATGACCGATACAGCCGTCGCCGCCACGTCGTTCGTCGAGAAGCTCGAGGCCGCGCGTCGTGCGTCGGTACGGCTGGCCACCACGAAGACCGATCTCAAGAACTCAGGACTGCGCGCAATCGCCGACGCTGTCGTAGCCGAGTCCGACCGCATCATCGAGGCCAACGACCTCGACCTCGCGAACGGGCGGGAGAACGGACTCTCCGTCGGGCTGCAGGACCGCCTGCGCCTCACCCCGGCACGCCTCGTCGGCCTCGCCGAGGCTGTGGGCGAGATCGTCGCGCTCACCGATCCGGTGGGCCAGGTGGTGCGGGGGAGCAGCCTCCCGAACGGGGTCGGCCTCACGCAGGTGCGTGTGCCGTTCGGAGTCATCGGCGCGATCTACGAGGCGCGACCCAACGTCACCATCGACATCGCGGCACTCGCGCTGAAGAGCGGCAACGCGGTCGTCCTGCGCGGTGGCTCGGCCGCCGAGAACACCAACCGTGTGCTCGTCGAGGTCATCCAGACCGCGCTGTCGAGCGTGGGGCTCCCGGTCGAGGCGGTTCAGACGATCGACGAGTACGGCCGTGACGGCGCCAAGCAGCTGATGCGGGCGCGCGGGCTCGTCGACGTGCTCATTCCCCGCGGCAGCGCCGACCTGATCAACGCGGTGGTGGCCGAGTCGACGGTTCCCGTGATCGAGACCGGAGCGGGGGTCGTGCACGTCTACCTCGACGAGTCGGCCGACGAGACCATGGCCGTAGAGATCGTGCACAACGCGAAGGTGCAGCGGCCGAGCGTGTGCAACGCTCTCGAGACGCTGCTCGTCCACGAGTCATCCGCCCCCCGTCTGTTGCCGCCCGTGCTCTCGCGCCTGCGGGAGTCGGGAGTGACCATCCACGCCGACGAGCGTGCCAGCGCCATCTTCGCCGACGTCGTCCCCGCCACCGAGCAGGATTGGGCGACCGAGTACATGTCGCTCGACGTCGCCGTGCGCGTCGTCGACGACCTCGACGCGGCCATGGACCACATCCGCCGCTACTCCACCCACCACACCGAGTCGATCATCACGAACGACGTCGCCCACGCCGAGCGTTTTCTCGCCGAGGTCGACTCCGCGGTCGTCATGGTGAACGCGTCGACCCGGTTCACGGACGGCGGGGAGTTCGGCTTCGGCGCCGAGGTCGGCATCTCGACTCAGAAGCTGCACGCGCGTGGGCCGATGGGTCTCGGCGAATTGACGAGCACCAAGTGGGTTGTGCGCGGCTCCGGCCAGGTGCGCGGCTAAGCTTTACATCGGCCCGAATGGAGAACCACACATGTCGCTGATCACCAGCCTGATGACCGTCGCTGCGGAAGAGTCGCACGCACTGCCCATGAGCCCGTTCGCATACGCGGGGATCGCACTCGCCGTATTCGCGGCTCTCGGCTTCGTGGTGTTCACGTACCGCGACGTCGCAAACCGTCACAGCGACAAGGTCAGCCAGGGCCACGACGACCACCACACGCCGGGCCACTAGGACACCCGCATGGCCGAGGTTGCCGGGCGCCGAGCTCGAGTCGGCGTCATGGGCGGCACGTTCGACCCCATCCACAACGGCCACCTCGTCGCCGCGAGCGAGGTGCAGCAGAAGTTCGACCTCGACGAGGTGATCTTCGTGCCCACCGGCATGCCGTGGATGAAGTCCGACAGCGTCGTCACCGAGGGCGAGCACCGCTACCTCATGACGGTGATCGCCACCGCGGCCAACCCGCGGTTCACCGTGAGCCGCGTCGACATAGACCGCACCGGTCCCACGTACACGATCGACACCCTGCGCGACATCCACGCCGCGAGGCCCAACGCCGACATCTTCTTCATCAGCGGCGCCGACGCCATCGCCCAGATCCTCGACTGGAAAGACGTCGAACAGGTCTGGCCGCTCGCACACTTCGTAGCTGTGACCCGGCCGGGACATCCGCTGACCATTTCCGGATTGCCGGAGCAGGGCGTAAGCTTGCTGGAAGTGCCGGCTCTAGCGATCTCATCTACTGATTGCAGAAACCGGGTGAGCCGGGGATTCCCGGTCTGGTATTTGGTTCCCGATGGTGTAGTTCAATACATCTCCAAACACCACTTGTATCGGAGTATTTAATGACGACCTTCCAGGATCAGCCGCCACAGTCGCGGCGAGCACGCCGGCAGGAGCAGCGCGACGAGCGTTCCCGCGCCGAGGAGATCGACGACTCCGCCGAGGCTCAGCGCTCTGCACCCTCCGGCCGCCGCGCCCGCGCCGCCGCACCTGACGGACTCGTCGAGGTGCCCGCCGCCGACGGAACATCCGCCGCAGCAGAGCAGGCCCAGCCCACCGCTGTCGAGCCGGTCGCCGCCGAGTCCGCTCCCGTCGAGCCCTCAGCTACCGAAGCAGACACCGCAGACGCAGACAGCGCAGAGCCGACCCCCGAGGCGCACGAGAGCGAGACGCCCGCCGTCTCCGACTCCGCCATCCCCAAGAGCTTCCCGTTCGCCGAGCAGGTCGAGGCGACGAGCGACGACGCCGGGCACCCCGGCTTCCGTCTGCGCGACTTCAGCCCCGAGCTGTCGACGTCGCGCGCCGAGTCGCAGAGTGCGCGCGACTGGGCTCAGACCGACGAAGAGTCCGCTCCGCTCGAGTACCAGACTCAGGGCGGACCCGCCTTCGGCTACGTCTCCCCGTACGCGGAGGCCGCGCCCGAGGCGCCGGCCGCCGAACCCTCGTTCGACTCGCTCTTCGCCGACCTCGTGCTGCCCGACGAGGAGGCCGCCGACGCCAACGCGACCGGCGATGTGCCCGAACCGGCAGCCGCGACCGAGCCGGCAGCCGCGCCCGCGCCGACCGACGAGAACGCCTCGAACGATCAGTCGAGTGATGAGCCTGTGGCGTCCGACGTCGCCTCGCCCGAGGCATCCGCCCCCGTTTCTGACGAGATCCCCGTCGGCGAGCCGATCGCCGTCGCCGAGCCCGTCGCCCCCGTGGCGCCGGTCGTCGTTCCTCCCGAGGAGCGCACCCTGAGCCGTCGCGAATGGCGTGCGATGCGCGCCGCCGCAGAGGCCGCCGAGGCCGAGGCAGCCGCGGCGGCGGGGGAGACCCCCGCGTCCGAGCAGGAGGGACAGCCCGAGGCGGCCGACCAGGCGATGGCCGAGCCGGCGACCCCCGAGACCGCGACCCCCGAGACCGCACCTGAGCAGTCCCCCCTCGACGTACTCTTCCACGAGCCCGAGGTCGAGCAGCCCGAGAACCAGCAGCCCGAAAACGAGCAGCCCGAGAACCAGCAGCCCGACTCCATCCCGCCGCTGGTGGAGCCGGCCACGGCACCGCACTCCGCGCTCTCCGACGCGATGGCCGAGTTCGAGGCGCTCACGCGCGGCGCTAACGACACCACGCCCGCGTCGCCGGCCACGCCCTTCTTCGTCGCGCCCACGCCCGTCGCAGCGCCGACCCCGGTCGCCGACGCGCCTGTCGAGGAGCCCGCCGCCCAGTCCGAGCCCGCGCCGCAGGCCGCCGGCGACGCTCAGCCTCCCGCAGAACAGCCCCGATCCCCGTTCTCGTTCCTCATCGACCCGAACGCCGCGGTCGCTCCCGTCGTGACCACCGACACCGGCTCGTACACTCCGCCCGTCGGCCACTGGTCGCGACAGGCAGAACTCGACGACGAGCACCAGATGGAGAACACCCTCAGCCGCGACGTCGGCGGCGGAAACGTCTCGGCCGCCACCAACGCCCTCGTGCTGCCGATGATCCCTCAGCGCGACGACTTCTCCTCGGTGCTCAACGCCACCGGCGAGATCATGGTCACCGGAACCATCAACCTGCCCGGCAGCGTTGCGGCAACCGGCCGCGACTCGCGTCACTACGACGACCCAGAGGTCGACCACCTCTTCGACGCGTTCGACAACGAGATCGCCAACACAGACTCTGCTCCCGTGCGTGCCATCACCGCGGTCAGCAGCCACACCGCCACGCGTGGTGGCATCGAATCAGGCCGCAAGCAGAGCAACCGCATGCTCAACGTGCTCCTGGTGACCGCATCCGTCATGGCGGTCGCCGTAGCGGGCCTGCTCATCGCCGGATTCGTCTTCAACATCTTCTAACTCGTGAACACCCCTTCACGCCCACTCCAAAGGACCCAGTGACTGCATCTGATCGCGCCCGCGAACTCGTCAACATCGCGGCACTCGCCGCCGACTCCAAGCAGGCGGAGGACATCGTCGCCCTGGACGTCTCCGGCCCGCTTCCCCTCACCGATATCTTCCTCATCGCGACGGGGCGCAACGAGCGCAACGTCGTCGCGATCGCCGGGGAGATCGAGGACAAGATGATCGAGGCCGGCGTGAAGACGCTGCGCCGCGAGGGCCGCGCAGAGGGTCGCTGGATCCTCCTCGACTTCGGCGACCTCGTCGTTCACGTCTTCCACGAGGAAGACCGCCAGTACTACTCGCTCGAGCGCCTCTGGAAGGACTGCCCGACCGTCGCTCTCGACGTCGTCGGAGCGGCCGCCGCTGTCGACGGCGAGCCCGTCGCCGAGATCGCCGAGTAGCGCAACCCGAGCCCGCCCCGCCGACACACGGCGTAACACGACGTCGTACTCCGGCGTCGGTGGTGGCAGGCTAGTAGCTTCCGTCGCCCGATGCCGCGTGGCGTTCCACCGTCACGCACACACCCCGGGCAGAGCATGATCTCCATCAGTCACGTCAGCAAGACCTTCGGTGTCGGCGACCGACGTACCGTGGCCCTCGACGACGTCAGCCTCGAGGTCGGCCGCGGCGAGATCTTCGGTGTCGTCGGTCAGAGCGGCGCGGGCAAGAGCACGCTCATCCGCACCGTCAACCTCTTGGAACGGCCCGACAGCGGCGAGATCACCGTCGACGGCAGGCTCATCACCAGTCTCGGCGACCGCGAGCTGCGCATCGCCCGCCAGGGCATCGGCATGATCTTCCAGCATTTCAACCTGCTGTCGAGTCGAACCGTGCGCGGCAACGTCGAGCTCGCGCTCGAGGTCGTCGGCGTCGACGGCCGCGAACGCCGCATCCGCGCGGGCGAGATCCTCGAGCTCGTGGGGCTCGAAGGCAAGGCCGACGCCTATCCCGCCCAGCTCTCCGGCGGGCAGAAGCAGCGCATCGGCATCGCCCGATCGCTCGCCGCGCGGCCGAGCGTGCTGCTCTCCGACGAGGCGACCAGCGCGCTCGACCCCGAGACGACCCGCTCGATCCTCGAACTGCTGCGCACCATCAACCGGGAACTCGGCCTCACCGTGCTGCTCATCACGCACGAGATGGACGTGGTCAAGAGCGTGTGCGACTCCGCAGCCCTCATCGAGGGTGGACGGATCGCCGAACAGGGCAGGCTCGTCGAGCTCATCTCCACCCCCGGCTCGCGGCTCGCACGCGAGCTCTTCCCGCTGGGCGTGGTGCCCGCGAACACCTCGGGCACGGTGATCGACATCACCTTCAGCGGCGGACTCGCCGACCGGCCGGTCATCGCCCAGCTCTCGCGCACCCACGCCATCGACGTGAGCATCCTCGGCGCGACCATCGAGACCATCGCAGGCAACCAGGCGGGGCGCACCCGCCTCGAGCTGCCCGGTACCCCAGCGACGAACGCCGCGGCCATCGCCGACCTGCGCGGCCAGGGCCTCCTGGTCGAGATCGTGACGGGAGACGCGGCATGAACGACACCTCAGACCCGAAGTTCTGGAGCGACCTCGTCGACGTGCTGATCCTCGGCACGGGCCAGACGCTCTACATGGTCTCCATCGCGCTCGTCGTCACCGTCGTCGTGGGGCTGCCGCTCGGCATCCTGCTCGTCGGCACGGAGCGCGGGGGGCTGTTCGCGAGCCCGTTCGGGTCGCGCACGGCAGGCCGCATCATCAACCGGGTGCTCGACTTCGTCGTCAACCTCGGCCGCTCCATCCCGTTCATCATCCTCATGATCGCCGTGATCCCGTTCACCCGGCTCGTCGTCGGCACCTTCATCGGGTCGACTGCCGCCATCGTGCCGCTCTCGCTAGTCGCGATCCCGTTCTTCGCACGCATGGTCGAGATCGCTCTCAAGGAGGTCGACCCGGGGCTCACCGAGGCGGCGAACTCGCTCGGCGCGACCCGGTGGCAGATCGTGCGCAAGGTGCTCGTGCCCGAGGCGCTGCCCAGCATGCTGCTCGGACTGTCCACCACCGTGACATCCATCATCAACTTCTCGGCCATGGTCGGCACCGTCGCCGGCGGCGGACTCGGCGACGTGGCCTTCCGCTACGGCTACCAGCGCTACTCGACCATCCACATCGTCGCGGTGATCGTCATCATCTTCATCATCGTGCAGTCGCTCGCCGCGATCGCGACGCACTTCGCCCGCAGATTCGCCCGCACCTCCTCGCCCGAAGGCCGCGTGAGCGCCGCAGACAAGCTCGAGCTGCAGCCGGCACCGACGGGCGCCTGAGTCCCACCCGGCGGTCGAAGTCAGCATCACGACCGCCACACGCAACACCCACACCCCAAGAGAAGAGCAATCACATGCGTATCACCCTCCGTAGCGCGCGCCTTGCTGGTGCCGCCGCTGCAGTATCCGTTCTGGGCCTCGGCCTCTCCGCCTGCGCGCCCGCCGCCCCCGCCAACCCCGACGTCGACAGCCTCGGAACGATCAAGGTCGGCGCCCTGCAGACCCCGGCCGGCGACATCCTCGCCTGGGTCGAGGAGAACCTCGCCGCAGACACGGGCCTCGACATCGAGTTCGTGCCCTTCACCGACTACAACACCCCGAACCTCTCGGTCAGCGACGGCTCGACCGACGCGAACCTGTTCCAGAACGCGAACTTCCTCGCCACGTACAACGAGGCGTCGAACGACTCGCTGGTCAGCGTCGGCGACGTGTACCTGCCGAGCGCCGCGTTCTACAGCGACAAGGTCGACAGCCTCGACGAGCTCGAGGACGGCGCGAAGATCGCCATCCCCAACGACCCGACCAACGAGGGCCGCGCCCTGCTGATCCTCGCCGCCGAGGGGCTCATCGAGACCACCGACGAGCCGACCACCCTCGCCGACATCACCGACAACCCCCGCGACTTCGAGTTCGTCGAGATCGAGAACGCCACCCTCGCGCAGTCGGTGCCCGACGTCGACACCGCGTTCGTGACCATCTCGTTCGCGCTTCCCGCGGGCCTCACCTCAGACGACGCCATCCTGATCGAGGGCAGCGACAGCCCGTACGTCAACGTGCTCGCGACCACCGAGAAGCTCGAGGACGACCCGCGCGTCGCCAAGCTGCTCGAGCTGCTGACCTCCGACGAGACGGCCGACTACATCGACGAGACCTGGGGCGGCCTCGTCGTGCCGGTGAAGTAGCCAGCCAAGCAGAAGACCGACGGATGCCCGTCTCGCGATCGCGGGACGGGCATCCGTCGTGTAGCGGTCGGGTTAGCGGCCCGACGGTACGAGCCAGCCCCTCAGCAGCCGGGTGACCGCGGGCAGGGCCAGATAGGTCATGATCGGGGTCACCACGAGCACGAGGAGCAGCACGCGCACCGGCAGCGGAACGACGTCGCCGAGCGGGAGCAGCGCCCAGTTGGCGAGCAGGCTCAGCGGGAAGAATGCGATGAAGATCGAGACCATCTGCTTCCAGCGCGGTGGCGCCGGTGTGACGCGCGAGACGACCTCGACCGCGGTGGGCTCGTCGAACCAGCCCTCGATGCCGGTGCGGCGCTGCTCGGGAGAGTGCTCGACCAGCCCGACGGCGCTGCGCACCCACCACGACCGTTCGGGCGACTTCTCCCACGTCTCGAGACTCGCCGCGTCGGCGAACCGGTAGAGCATGTGCCAGTCGGGGGAGTCGGGGTCTGATCGGATCCACCCCGAACCGAGATAGCCGGGGCTCGAACTCGCGAGCTCCTGGCCCGCCCGTGCCCACGCCGCGGCCTCTCTGGAGCGCTCGGGGGCGACGGTGCGCGTGACGGAGACGGTGATGGGCTGGGCTGTCATGTCTCAAGTCTGCACACCAATTTCGGCGGCGAACGCCAAAGCGGTCTACGGGGCTCCAGAGATGTAGTAATCTTTAGAAGTTGCCTTTCGAGGCTTCGAGAAAACTGAATGGGTCCATGGCGCAGCCCGGTAGCGCACCTGCATGGCATGCAGGGGGTCAGGGGTTCGAATCCCCTTGGATCCACCCACGTGAGAGATCACTCCGAGAAGCCCCGCTGAAGAGCGGGGTTTCTCTGGTTTAACGGGCGAGCACTCAGAACGTGCCGACCGGCCCGTGCCCGGGCAGAAAACGACCCGCCCCCGACGCCGCGAGCTCTGCGAGAGTCACGCGCATCCGCTCGGTGTCGTGGTTGAACATCGGCAGCAGCAACTGGGTGCCCTGCCGCCTGACCGTCGGGTGAGCCGTGACCACCGCGTCTCCCGTCACCACGATTCCGTGGTCGGGCAACAGGTACGCGGTGTGGCCGGGTGTGTGGCCGGGCGCCGCGATCGGCACCGGGTGCCCGGGAACGTCGAGCGGTTCGCCCATCGGATGCGCCGCCACCCCTGCGAACGCCACGTCGCCCATGCCTCCGGCGCGCACGGCGTGCAGCGCCCAGCGGAGGACGCGCGGCGTCGGGTGCCGCAGCACGTCGCCGACGCCCACCTGGTGCAGCACCTCGCGACGCACGTGCGGCACTTCCGCAGCGGAGGCGAGCACGGCAACACCCGGGCCGTGCTCCGCCGTGAGGGCGGCGAGGTTTCCGATGTGGTCGCTGTGGGCGTGGGTGATCAGGATGGCGCGGAGGCGACGGGCGCCGCACGCCTCAGCCACCACGTCGAGCGAACGCCGCACGTCGGCCAGGTCGCCGGGGTAGCCGCAGTCGATGAGAGTGACGCCGTGGCCGTCGGCCAAGGCGATCCAGTTCACGGCGGCGCCACGCGTGAAGTAGACGCCGGGAGCGACCTCGTTCGTGGTGCTCGTGGCGTTGCTCGTCATGGTCCGACGCTAGACGAGCCCGACCGGCCGTGCCCAGCGGCAGCCAGCGAAACATCTGCGTAACGTCATCGCCGTAGGCTCGGCGCACCGCGGCACGCGGACCCCACCGACAGCGAGGTGACACAGTGGCCCACATCGGCACCACCGGACGCATTTCCGAGGAATCGACCGAGCACGCCATGCTCCAGGCGCTCGGGTCGCTCCTCAAGGTCACGCTCGAGCCGCGCACCCTCGTGCTTCCCGGCAATCTCCGGGTCGAGGTCGAAGGCATCGACCCGGCCGAGAGCGTGCTCGTGCAACTCGTGCCGTACCTGGGGGTGCCGCGGTCGACGCACCGCATGGGCGCCCTCGCCGACATGTTCAAACTGGTGTGGCTGCGCGGCGTGCTGCCCACCCGCCCGCGGCTCGTGATGTGCGTCGCTGAGGCTCAGGCGCGATTCTTCACGCCGGCGTCCTGGCCCAGTGCCGCGGCGACAGACCTCCACATCGACATCTACTCCTTCCGCGCCGACGGCTCGCTCGAGCTCGTCACCCGCTGACCCGGTCGACTTTACGTACACGAAACAGAACCTGCCGCTTTCGCGTAACACGCCGCTTGTACTGTCTATCTAACGGACCTCCGCGGGCCATTAGCTCCCAGATCGACTCTGGGATCTCTTCACCCGTCTGCTCTCCTTCTCTCTATTCGACAGATGCGATCTGAGCTCTCGGAGGCACAAGTGCAATTCATAGTTGGCGGACTCGTGGGAAACCCCCGGGCCGAATCCAAGACGCTGACCGCGACTCGCGCGCTGGTCGAGCTGCTGGCCGAAGCGGTCGGATCCCCGTCTGCAGACGTCGTCGACCTCGCGACGTTCGGCGGCAGGGTGCTCGACTACTCAGACGAGGGCGTCACCGCCGTGCGCACCGCACTCACCTCGGTGCAACTGCTCGTGGTCGCGACCCCCGTCTACAAGGGCTCGTACACGGGGCTGCTCAAGTCGTTCCTCGACGGCTACGGGCCGGGCGCGTTGAGCGCCACCTATACGGTCCCGTTCACCGTCGCAGCCTCGCCGCAGCATTCACTCGCCGGCGCCACACACCTCCAGCCGCTGCTCGACGAGCTCGGCGCGACGAGCCCGCTCGGCGGACTCTTCCTTCCAGACGCCGTCGTGTCCGACCCGGCCGAGCGCGACGCCCGCCTGGCCGAGTGGGTCGACCGCCGGGCGCGCCTGCTCGCCGCGATCGCGGGGGTGGCGGCATGACCGACATCGACACGGCCATCAACACCGCCACCGGCAGCTACCTCGAATCGCCCGCCGAATTCGACCCGGCCGAACTGCGCCGCGCGCTCGCGCACATGGGAACCTCGGTGACGCTCGTCACCACGAAGATCGACGGCGTACCGTTCGGCTTCACCGCCAACAGCTTCACGAGCGTGTCGGTCAGCCCGCCGCTCGTGGCGGTCTTCCTCGCCGAGACGGCCGAGAGCTATCCCGCGTTCGCTCGCACCACCCACGTCGCCGTGAACATCCTCGCCGACGGACAGGGCGAGGTGGCGCGTCACTTCGCGACAAAGGGCGTCGACAAGTTCTCCGCCGTAGAGCTGCACCACGAATACGACCACGTTCCCGTCGTCACCGGCGCGATGGCGTCGATCGTCGGCCGCGTGCACGAACGCTGGACGGTGGGCGACCACCTCATGATCATCGTGCACGTCGACGACGTCACGCGTAACGAGAGCGAACCGCTCGTCTACCAGAACCGTCAGTTCAGGAAGTTGGTTTAGCCCATGACCGCCATGACACCCGCAGGCACGGCGCCGGACACCATCAGCATCGACAAGGCCGTGAAGATCTACGGCTCCGGCCCCGGCCAGCACGTCGCCCTGAACGGCGTCGACGTCACCATCGAACGCGGCCAGTTCGTCAGCATCATCGGCCCCTCGGGGTGCGGCAAATCGACGCTCCTGCGTCTCATCGCCGGACTCGAAGTGGCGGACGCGGGAGACGTCAGCGTCTTCGGTGTATCTCCCGAGAAGGCGTGCGCCGCCAAGATGATCGGTCTCGTGCCGCAGACTCCGGCGCTCCTGCCGTGGCTCACCGTGCTGAAGAACGTGAGCCTGCCCGCGAGGATCAACACCGGCGCCGACCGCCGCCGCCAGCGCATCGGCGGCCATGTCGGGAAGAACGCGCCCGACATGCGCGACCTGCTGACCAAGGCGGGCCTCGGCGACGCGCTCGACAAGCTTCCGGCCCAGTTGAGCGGCGGGATGCAGCAGCGCACGGCCATCGTGCGGGCCTTCGGCGTGCAGCCCGACGTGCTGCTCATGGACGAGCCGTTCTCCGCCCTCGACGAGTTCACCCGAGAGTCGATCCAAGGCCAGCTGCTCGACATCTGGGACCAGATGAACACGACGGTCGTGTTCGTGACCCACTCGGTCACCGAGGCCGTGCGACTCTCCGACAAGGTGCTCGTGATGTCTGCGGGGCCCGGCCGGATCACGGCCTCCGTCGACATCACTCTCGACCGGCCGCGCAGCGAGGCGATGCTCAAGACCGCCGAGTTCCACCATTTCGAAGACGTCATCCGCGATCACCTGCAGTCGGCGTGGCGCAACGGCCCGCTCTCGAGCGCGGCCTGAGCGAGAAAGAGAGCCCACGAATGGTACTCATGAACCCGGTCGCGACCGACGCCCAGACACCGGTCGCCGCCGCGCAGACAGCGCTCCCGGTGAAGAAGCGGCCGCTGCTCCCCAAACGCCTCGCCTTCATCAAGCCGTCGTTCTGGCTGCCCGTGCTGGTGCTCATCGTCGTCCTCGGCTTCGCCTGGAACTTCGTGGCGAAGGACAACCCCTACCTGCTGCCGCCGCTCGCGAAGGTGGGGGAGGCGCTCGCGAGCAACCCGGTCTTCTACCTGCACAACGCGTGGGTGACCCTCTCGGTGGCCCTCATCGGCCTCGCCATCGGCTTCGTCGCATCCTACGTCCTGGCGATCGTGATCTCCGAGCTGCCCATCGCCCGTCGCGCCATCATGCCCGTTGCGGTGGTGCTCAACGTCACTCCGCTCGTGGCGATCGCCCCCGCCCTGGTCGTGGCGTTCGGATTCGGCCCGGAACCGAAGCTGATCGTGACCGCGCTGATCTGCTTCTTCCCGATCCTGATCAACGTCTCGACCGGGCTGCGCTCTGTGCCGCAGTCCGTCGTGCAGGTGTTCTCTACGCTGCACGCCTCCCGTGCCGAGATGCTCTGGCACGTGAGGATGCCGAGCGCGCTGCCGTTCCTGTTCACGGCCCTGCGCATCGTGTTCCCCCTCTCGATCATCGGCGCGGTGGTTGCCGAGCTCGCGGCGCCGGGCGCCGCGGAGGGGCTCGGAACGGTGATCAGCATCGCCTCGTCGAACAACCGCCTTCCCGTGGTCTACGCGGCGATCTTCTGCCTCGCCATCCTCGGATCGCTTCTGCTCGCCATCATCACGGGGGTCGAACGGCGCGTGCTGCACTGGCACGAGTCAGTGATCGGCGCCCAGTCGTAACACCCGCACGTTTCATCCGCACCACAGCACTCATTCCCGCACACCCATCTCAAGGAGACAGCCATGCCCACACGCACCACATCAGCCATCGCGGCGACCGTGCTCGTCACGCTCGCCATGACCCTCGCCGCCTGCAGCTCAGCCGAGGCGCCGGACACGGATGCCACGGCGGGAGCAGAGACCGGAAGCGCGATCTCCGCAGAACGCTGTGAGGCGAACGAGGCCGCGGGGAAGATCAACTTCCTCACCGGCTACTTCTACCAGGCGTCGGCGTCGATCCTCAACACCATCGCGGCCGACGAGCTCGGCTACTTCGACGCCCTCTGCCTCGACGTCGATATCCAGCCCGGCACCGGCGACACGGGCGAGAACGCGCAGCTACTCGCCTCGGGCCAGGTCACCTTCACCGGCGTCGGCGAGCAGAACCTCATCCAGGCGCAGGACAACGGCATCGACATCCTCGGTGTCTCGACCCTGTCGAACGTGGGCCTCGAGATCCTGATGACCAACACCGACGTCAAGGACCTGAAGGACCTCGACGGCACGATCCTCGGCCAGAAGGGCAACATGCCGCCGGCGGTGGAGGCGATGCTGACCAACGCCGGCGCCGACGTCTCGTCGATGCAGCAGGTCGTGGTCGGCTACGACCCGACGATCCTGCCGCGCGGCCAGGTCGAATCGCTCACCGGGTTCATCTCCAACGAGCCCAACCTGCTCGAGGCGGCCGACTTCGACGTGACCGTGTGGCGCCCGTTCGACTTCGGCGTGCCGAGCTCGCTCGGCACCATCGCCGTGAACCCGGCGTTCGCCGAGGCGAACCCCACCGCAGTCGAGGACTTCCTGCGGGCTAGCCTGCACGCCATCGAGTACTGCGACGACAACACCGAGGAGTGCGTCGAATACGCTTCCGTGCTGTCAGGCGAGGGCTACGACGTGGCGCACAACGTGAAGATCTGGGGAACCGAGTCGGACATCATCGCCGAGAACCAGCCCGCTGACCGCCCGATCGGCCTGATCGACACCGCGAACATCGACGCGATCAGCGAGTTCCTCGTCGACACCGACCAGATCTCCGCGGCCCCCGACGACGTGCAGTCGTACATCGACAACAGCTTCATCGAGAACATCTACGACGGCACCACGCTCATCTGGCCGGCCCCGTAGGTTCCCCTCGTTCCTCCAGCACCACCGAATACAGAAAGCGCACCATGTCCGAACGCGAATACGGCATCTTCCTTCCCATCGCCAACGGCGGATGGCTCGTCTCCCAGACGGCGCCCCACCCCGACGGCAGCTACGAATACAACAAGAAAGCGGCCGTGATGGCCGAAGACGCCGGCATGGACTTCGTGATGTCGATGGGCAAGTGGAAGGGGTTCGGCGGAACGACCGACCACTGGGGCCGCACCCTCGAGTCGATGACCATGATGGCGGGCATCGCCGAGGCCACCCAGCGGGTGAAGATCTGGGCGACCGTGCACGCCAACGTGCACAACCCCGTGGTCGCGGCGAAGATGTTCACCACGATCGATCAGATCTCGAACGGCCGCGCCGGCATGAACATCGTCTCGGGCGCGTACGCCGAGGAGTTCGAGCAGATGGGCGAGTGGGACGCGAGCCTGTCGAAGGAGGGTCGCTACCGCATGGTCGACGAGTGGACCGAGGCCGTCACCCGTCTCTGGACGGAGGATGTCGTCTCCCTCGACGGGGAGTTCTTCACGCTCACCGACGCCGAGTCCCGACCCCACCCGGCGAAGCCGCCGACGATCATCAGCGCCGGCAACTCGGAGGCGGGCCGCGACTTCCAGGCACGCCGCAGCAACGGCGCGTTCCTCTCCGGCGCGACGATGGAGGAGCTCCGCGACTCGTCCCGCGACGTGCACAGCCGGGCGGCGGCGCTCGGCCGCGAGGTCAAGACCTACGGCATGCTGACGATCGTGATGGCCGAGACGGATGCAGCGGCCGAGAAGCGAGTGGACGAGATCGGTGTCGGCGTCGACCGGGAGGCGCTCGCGAACATGCGTGTCTCGTGGGGCATGCCCCGTGACCGGGTGAGCTCGTGGACCGAGTCGGCGACGGGTCACGACGCGTTCCAGACGCCCTACGTGTTCGGCTCGCCCGAGACGATCGTCGGCCACATCGACAAAGTCATGGACGGCGCCGAACTCGACGGTCTCATGCTGATCTTCCCCGACTACCTCGAAGACCTGCCGCCGTTCGGTGAGCAGGTGCTGCCCGTGCTGCGTGCACGCGACGCCGAGGCCCGCTCGTGACCGGGCCGACCGGCCTGGCCGCGCTCGAGGCGCTCCCCGGCGCGCTGCTCGTCGTCGACGTGCAACGCTCCTTCGCCGACCCGGACTACCTGGGCGCGTACGGGCTCGACGCCGCAGCATCCGCCTCCGTCGTCGAGGCCATCGCGGCGACCGCCGCCCTCGTCGACGAGGCTCGAGGTCAGGGAGTGCCTGTGGTCTGGATCGAGCTGGGCTCGGAGCCCGGCCGACCGTGGCGGTCGAGCGGCTGGCTTCGCGGCGGCGCCCTCGACGACCCGATGGGCGACGAGGAGCCGTGCATCGTCGGCACCCGCGGAGCCGAGTGGTACGGCCTCGAGCCCGCCGCCGGTGAGATCCGCGTGGTCAAGCGCGGCTACAGCGGATTCCTCGGCACCGACCTCGATGCGCTCCTCCGTGCCGAGGGCGTCGAGTGGGTAGCCGTGGCCGGGCTCACGAGCGAGTGCTGCGTCGCCGCGACCGCGACCGACGCCGTGCAACTCGACTATCCCGTGGTGATCCCGGTGGAGGCGACCGCAGCCTACGACGTGCGCATCAACGACAACGCCCTCGAACAGCTCGCCCTCAACGTCGGACGCGTGGTCACCAGCGCCGAACTCACCTCCCTCTTCGCGGCATCCGCCCCTGCCTCCGCGGCGGCGCGATCCACCCTCTCTGGAAAGCCAGTGCACGCATGACCGTCACGACCGACAACCCCGGCCACCTCCACCTCGCGTTCGACCTGTCGTTCACCCACTCGGAGGGCCGCTGGGCTCGCCCCGGATCGTGGGCGGGTCGCACCTTCCCCGACGTGCGGATGTTCCAGGAGCTGGCCGTCACCGCCGAGCGCGGCGGAATCGACATGCTGTTCTTCGGCGACGGCACGGGCCTGCCCGACACCTGGCGCGGGTCGACCGACGCCGCGGTCGAGTGGGGCGTGCAGTGGCCCCGCCACGACATGAGCCCGTTCATCGCGGCCATGTCGGCGGTCACTGAGCACATCGGCTTCGGGCTCACCTACTCGTCGACGTTTATGCACCCGTTCTACGTCGCCCGCCTGCTCAACTCCCTCGACCATGTGACGAACGGACGCATCGCCTTCAACGTCGTCGCCTCGACCCGGGTCTCCGACGCCGCGAACTACGGCTACGACAGGCTGCCCGAGCACGGCCAGCGGTATGAGCGGATGGACGAGTTCATCTCCGTGTGCCAGCAGCTGTGGGATTCCGTCGAACCCGACGCGATCGTGATGGACCGGGAGACCGGCAGATTCGCCGACCCCGCGAAGGTGCACGCCATCGACCACCACGGCGCGTTCTTCGACGTGAAGGGTCCGCTCACAAGCGTGCCGAGCCCGCAGGGCCACCCGGTACTCGTGCAAGCGGGCAACTCGCCCCGCGGCATCGCCACGAGCGCAACGTTCGCCGACCTGATATTCGGCTTCGGCGGCAATCTCGCCTCGCAGGTGCGGCACCGCACGATGCTCGACGCCGAGCTCGTCGCCAACGGCCGCGATCCGCGCGACGTCGGAATCCTCTGGGCGACCCAGCTCGTCATCGGTCGCACGGAGGACGAGGCGCGCGCCCGCAAGCAGGAGATGCTCGCCTACTGGGGGCACGAGGCCGTCGGCGCGTACCTGTCGTACAACTCCGGCTACGACTTCTCGACGGTGGGCGAGTCCATCATCCTCGGCGAGCTCAACGAGACGATCGTCGCGTCAGGCGCCTCCCCGTCGGGGCTCGTCGGCATGCTGGTCGCCGAGCTGGGCGCCGACCACTCCATGACCCGCGCCGAGTTCTTCGAGCGCGGCTGGCAGCACGCGGTCGGCTACGACTCGACGATGTCGGGCACCGCGTCGCAGCTCGCCGACCAGTTGGAGGAGAACTTCGCGGCCACCGGCTCCCGCGGCGGTTACATGATCGGCAACCCGCTGAGCATGCCGAGCTCGTACGTCGACATCATCGAGCTGCTCGTGCCCGAGCTTCGTCGGCGCGGCACGATGGGACCCGCCTACCCGGGACGCACCTTGCGCGAGAACCTCGCGTCGTGACTCTGGAGGGCGCGGTCCGCCGGGGCGACCGTGCCCCCGGGTCGCACGGTGCGCCGGCGGACATCTGGCGTCAGACCCTGTTGCTCTGCTGCCTGATCGGGACGACCCAGATGACCTGGGGCACGATCGTTCCGGCGCTGCCGCAGTACATCGACCGTTTCGGCGGGACGGCGCTCGTGCTCGGCCCGATCATCGCCGCCTTCGGGGTGGGACGGGCGGTTGCGAACATCCCGGCAGGGCTCGCTCTGCGCTGGTGGCGCCCCCGAAGCTACCTCCGCGTGGTCTGCGTGCTGCTGGTCGCCGTGACGGCGGTCACAGGATTGAGCCCGGATGCCGGCGTGCTCATCGCGGCGCGGGTGGTCGCCGGGGTGCTCGGCGGCGCCGGCGTGACCATCGGCTTCGCGGTGCTGGTCGCCGGCGCGCCGCACGCACTGCGGGGCCGGATCATGGCCACTGCCACCGCGGTACAGATGTCAGCGGGCGCTCTCGGCGCGTTCGTCGGCGGGCTCGTCCTGACCTGGTTCCCGCTCGAGGTGGCGTTCGCGGTTGCGAGCCTCCCGCTGGCTCTCTGCCTGGTGTGGGACGCGATCGCCCCGGCTTCTCACTATTGGCGGTCGCTGCGCACTCGCGACGTCGCCGAATCCGCGACGGGAGGCAGAGGCGATGTGGCCCGCGTCGCATCCGCCGGCCTGCTCTGGATCGTCGCGGCGCTCGCCATCAACGCCTTCGCGACATTCTTCGCCCGCTTCGGCGGGGAACAGGGGCTGATCCCGCTGCTGGGCTACGAGCGGGGCGGGCTCACTCCGCTCACCCTGGGCGTCGCGCTCGCGGCGGCGACGCTCGTGTCGCTCGCTGCGATGCCGGTCGTCGGCGCGATCATCGACCGCGGGCGGCGGCTCGCGGTGCTGCTGCCGGGCAGCGTCGCGGCCGCCGGGGCGCTGTTGCTGTTCCCGCTCGCAGACGACCCGTGGCTGTTCGCCGCTGTCGTCGTGCTCTACGGTCTCGCGTCGAGCGTCGCCGGCGTGGTTCCTGCGGTCGTGATGAGCGAGGCCGTGCCGGCGCGCCACAGCGGTTTCGTCGTCGGCCTCACCCGAACGGCGGGCGACGTCGGAGCGGTCGTCGGGCCGTTGCTCGCGTTCACCGTCTACGACGCGCGAGGTGCCTGGCCCGCGGTCTCGGTTATCGCCGGGGTGTTGCTCGTCTCCGCCCTTCTGCTCGTGCGGGTCGCGGGGCGCAGGCGATAGCGTGGAGCCATGCCGCACCTCCTGCACCTCGACTCGTCCGCCGACCTGACCAATTCGCGCACCCGCGCGGTGGGGGAGTCGTTCGTCGCGGCGTGGCTCGCCGCCGACCCGCAGAACACCGTGTCGCACCGCGACCTGCACCGCGATCCGCCGCCGCACCTCGCCGATGCGGCGCTGCACTGGCCGGCGGGCAGTCGCCCGGAGGGATCGACGGCACCGCCCGCCGAGGCCGAGACTCTGCAGCGGACCCTCATCCACGAGCTGCTGGCCGCCGACGTGCTTCTCGTCGGCGCGCCGCTCTACAACTACTCGATGCCGTCGACGCTCAAGGCGTGGATCGACCACATCCACGTCCCCGGCGTCACCGCGCCCTCCGGTTCAGACACGCAGCCGATGCTCGGCCGGCCTGCCGTGATCGTCACCGCGAGGGGCGGCGCCTACGACGCGGGCACTCCGACCGCCGACTGGGACCACGCCGTGCCCGCCCTGCAGCTCATACTCGGCACCGCGCTCGGGATGCCGACCACCGTCATCACCACCAGCCTCACCCTGGCCGGCGAGGTCGCCGCGCTGGCCGAGCAGCTCGAGCGGTCGAACGAGGAGCTGCTGCTCGCTCACGACGAGGCGCGGTCGGCCGGCAGCCGGCTCGGTGGCATGACGCGGCTCGAGTAGGCGGCACCGGCCGGCGCCGCCGACGGCAAGGAACCGGTCAGGACCGCGCGCGAGACAACTCGTTGACGAAGGCGGCCTCGTCGATCCGATGCGGAGAGATGCCGAAGTCGTGTCCGTCGCCCTTGACCCCGCTCCAGGCGAAGTCGCCCCGCACGATCGCGGCCGCGACCTCCGCGTCCCCCGGACTGTGTCCGACGATCCACGCCACGAAGTCGGCCGTGACGAAACGGTTGGAACGGTCGAAGGCGTGCCAGTGGTCGGCGGCCGCGTATCCGCCCTTCGAGCCGATGTCGCGCACGACGCTGGCGCGCTGGGCGGAGCGCAGGGCGAACGAGACGTGCAGCACCCGGTCGCAGGCTTGCCGCCCTAGTGCGGCGACCCCGTCGAGGGCGATGCTTCTCGCACCGGTGAGGGCGAGCGCCTGGTACAGCTGCGGAAGCGGGTTCTCCTTGCCCTTGGCGGCGAACTCCTTGTGGGCGATGAAGATCGTGCGGAAGGTGAGCCAGTCGAGCACGACCCGTTCAGCGTCGTGGGTGAGGCAGCGCTCCCGCAGCCAGACGGGAAACCCGCCGTCGGCGACGGTCGCGTGCCCGTGCGTCGACTGCTGGGTGATCGGTTCGGCCGAGTCGAGCTCGTCGGCGAGCAGGCTCAGGGTCGCGGGCTCGAACAGGCCGACGGCGTCGAGCGCGAGGTCGAGGTCGCGCTCGTTCCTCTCGATCGTGCGGTCCGCGGCCTCGCGGCTCGCCGCGCCCGAGCGCTTCGCCGCCTTGCGGATCTCCGCCGACTCCCTGGTCTGCGCCGCCCGCGCGCGCGCTTCGAGGCGCACGTTCAACGGTCGGTCGTCGTCCTTCGACGAGTGGAAACCGAATAGGGTGGGCGCCACGTCAGCGGGCTACTGCCTGTAGACCGGCCCACAGCTGGGCGGCGGAGTGCTCCCAGCTCCAGGTCGCGGCCTGGGCGACGCTGCGGCGCGATCGCTCGGCCCATACCTCGGCGGGCTCCAGTGCTTCGACCTCGGCGATGAAGGCCGAGGCATCCTTCGGTCTGAAGTAGGCGCCCGCGTCGCCAGCGATCTCATGGAAGATCGTGATGTCGCTGACCACGACCGGTATCCCCAGCGCCATCGCCTCGACGAGCGGGATGCCGAAGCCCTCGTCGAGCGATGCGCTCACGAGCGCGGTGGCCGACTGCAGCAGGTCGACGTACTCGGCGTCCGTCGCCCCGTTGTGGATCACGATATTTCCCGCGGCGTTCATGGCGCGGAAACGCTCCTGCGTCTCGGCCGGCATCGGGCTCATCAGGTGCAGCGTATGGTCGGGCAGCGAGTCCATGGCGGCGACGAGCGTCTCCACGTTCTTGTAGGGCATAAAGGACCCCATGTAGACGAGGTCCCTGCGACGCTCCACCGTTTTGGCCGGCCGCTCGGGCGCCTCCAGCGAGCTGGCGTTGGGCGCGAGGATGAGCGGCTTCGTCGTCAGGCGCTTGCGGGTGATCAGGTCCATCGTCGTGCGGGACACCGCGGCGACGGCGTCGGCGCGGTTGAGCAGCAGTCGCTGCGGCCACCAGACGAGGTGGTACAGACGCCAGAGCACCCGCACGGCCTGCGGCAGGTTATGCGGCGGAGTTCTGTGCGTGTAGTAGATCAGGTCATGCACCGTGAGCACGAGCCTGTACTTGCGACCGAGGGATCCCATCGTCTGCATGGGGGAGAAGACGACGTCAGGATGATGCGGGTTCAAGTACCGCGCCATGAGCGAGTCCTTCGGGCTCGTCATCGCCGGCGCCATGATCCAGGGCAGATCGGGCAGCATCTCGAGCTGTCGCTCGTCGTTGATGATCATCGTGACGGGCGTGAGCTTCGACAGCTCGCGGACGAGGTTGGCGGAGTACCGGCTGATGCCGTCGTGGGTGCCCCAGCGCACGGCCCTGCAGTCGAAGAACAGCTTCACCGGTGGTACGCCCCCTTGGCCGATCGTTGTGCACGGGTTCAGCCACGCTATCAGCCCGCACTGCCTCGACGCGGTGGGCGCGCTCCGTCACTCGCCGAAGACCTCCCGAAGCTTCGCCTCCTCGTCGCGACTCAGGTTGGTCTCGATCAGATGCGCCTTCACGTCGCTGAAGGCGTCGGCGACACGGTCGACGACGACCCCGGTCGTCATCACGAACAGCGCGGATGTGCCCGGGGTGACCTTCTCCCGCACCCCCTTGATGAAGGAGTCGTCGATGCCGACGTCGACGAGCGAGCCGGCGAGCGCCCCCGCGGCGGCGCCGATCGCCGCCCCGAGCAACGGGACGAAGAAGATGAGCCCGAACAGCAGACCCCAGAAGGATCCCCCGAGGGCGCCGGCGCCCGTGGTCGAGTTGAGCTGCCGGGTCTTGGGCTTCTTCGCGTCAGGGTCCCACGACACGACCGCCGCGTCGACCACCGTGACCAGATTCTGCTTCTGCAGGTCGAGGAGGATCTTCTCCGCCTCGTCCGCGCCGTCGGCGGTCTCGAACTTCCAGACAGACAGGGTGCTCGCCATTTTTCTCGCCTTTCTCGTCGCGGCCCCGGTGGCCGCCGACACCACCATCGACGACGCCGGGGCGCGGTTCATCGCCCGCCCCGGGTGAGGCAGCGGCAGGTGCTCGGGGCGAGCCTGATCGGGAGGGGTCGACGGACGGGAGTACGGCTGTGGCGACGAAGGCAGGACCCGGCGCATCTGCGATCAACTCGACGGTCGGGGTGTTCGCCACGGGCGAGGAGGCGATCGCCGCGCTGCAGAAGATGAAGGACTCCGGGTTCCCGTCGAGCCAGGTCTCGGTCATCGGCAAGGGGGTCAAGCAGCCCAGGGACGTGCACGCCTGGGTGCCGGGGAGCAGCGAGGAGCGCTCCGGCGGCTGGGGCGATCTGTGGGAGGCGCTCAGCGGCTGGCTGCTGCTCGGGTTCATCTGGCTCCCCGGCGTCGGCTGGGTCGCCGCGGCGGGCTGGTTCGCCGCGACGATCGTCGGCACCGGGGCGGGTGGCGGACTCGGCATCCTCGGCTCGGTCGGTGTGCCCTCGACCGTCATCGCCGGGTACGAGACGCAGCTGAAAGCCGACCGCTATCTCGTCATCGTGCACGGCGACGCGGAGTCGGTCGAGCAGGCTCACGCGATCTTGGAGAACGCGCGTCCTTACGAGGTGATGTCGTACGGGCCGTGAACCGGTTGCTCCCTGAGCCGCCCTGTTTCTCAGACCAGCCCTAGCCGCTCGGCCTCTGCGATGGCGCTGCGACGGGAGGTGACGCCGAGCTTGCGGTAGATGCCGCGCATGTGGGTCTTCACGGTGTTGATCGACAGCAGCATGTCGTCGGAGATCTCGCCGACCGTGCGCAGCGACTTGAGCTCTGCGAGCAACTCGCGTTCTTTCGGGGTGAGCGCGCTCGATCCCTGGGTCGGTGGCTCGACGTCGCGCCCGTGGGCCATCAGCTGCTGGGCTACCTCGTCGTGCGCTCCGAAGCGGTGCAGGCCCCGGGCGAGGATCGCCCGCACTGAGTCTGCGCCCGGACGCGCGACCTCCGCGAGCGCCCCCGTGGCATCCGCGAGCTCGAGAGCGTGGTTCATCGCAGCGTGCGAGCGGAACGCGTTGCCCGATTCGTGCTCGAGCACGGATTCGAGCGACCACGCGACGATCTCCGACACCAGCACCCGGGGGCCCTGCGAGGCGTGCAGCACTGGGGTGAGGATGCCGCGGGCAGACGAGTGTCTGCCCGTCGCGTGAAGGAGCAGCGCGTAGGCGACGTGCCAGTCGGGGCCCTCGCCGATGAGGTGACGGGCCCGGTCGAGCAGCCGCTCGCTCCAGCGGAGCTCGCCGAGAGTCAGAGACATGCGGATTCCGAAGTGCAGCGAGGTGACGACGGCGCTGGCAGGCGCCCCGCGCAGGTATGGCGGCGGCCACGCCGTGGTGAAGTCCTGGGCAGCGCGGCGTTTGTCGGGCAGGCCGTTGAACCCGATGGACTGGAAGGCGTGCTTCGTCTGCGTCTGGACATCGACGAGCGGCTGTCTCGCCGCGAAATCGACGGCGGATGCCGCGTGGGAGCTCGCTGCGCAGTCGTCGAGCAGCTCGTGGCTGCTCCAGGCCGCGAGGAGGTGGGCGTAGGCCAGACTCTCGCTCTGGTCCTGAGTCGTCGAGCGACTGGCGTTGTCGATCGCCGCCTCCGCGTGCTGCAGCGTCGCCCGCATGTCGCACCGGTCGAGGGCGGTGGCCGCGAGCCCTACCGCACTCATCACCTGGCTGGAGAGGTCGCCGAGGTTCTCCGCTATCGCGCGCGACGTCTCGAGTTCTTCGGTGGCGCGGGCGGTGATTCCGATCCTGGTCTCGGCGAGCCCCCTGGCCAGGTGGACGGCGGCGCGCAGGCAGCCGGGCAGCGTCAGCATGGTGCTGTCGGCCCAGCCGGAGGAGAGACCGTCGATGCGTTCGCCGCGGGCGGTCGCGATGCGCACCTGCACGACGTAGAGCAGCCAGTCCCACTCGAATAGGTCGTCGACGCCCAACCCGGTCGGGCGCACCCGCGCGGCGACGTCTTCGGCGCGCTCCACCTCGCCGACGGCGATCGCCGCCCAGGCGAGCATCAGGCTTGCGAACGGCCCGCCGAGACAGCGGCCGCTCGACGAGGCGGCAAGCGCGACGATGGCCGAGGCGTGCCCGTCGCCGATGAGCTCTGTTCCACTGCGGCGCAAGACAGTGTCGACGAGATCGCCGTCGCCCGCGTCGAGCGCCAGCTGGAGTGCCACGAGCGCATCCGCATGCTCCATGTGCCATCGGGCCGCCCGGTCGATCATGCGCGGCAGCGCGTGGGGCGACAGCTCTACGACCTTCTCTCTCAGAAACGCCCCGAACAGCGGCTGCACCCGGTACCAGGTTCGGCCGCTCCTGTCGGTAGACACGCGTCTGAGCATCGGGTTGTTTCGGGCCAGCCGGCGCAGGGCGTTGGCGCTGTCGAGACCGTCGCTCATGGCGTTCGCGAGGTCGGCCGTGATCAACGGACAGACGGCCAGGGTGTGCATCGTCGCGCGGTCGGACGCGCTGAGGTCGGCGTAGACCTCGCGCTGCAGGTACTGGTGTAGAACGTCGGAGTCGAACAGGGAGATGACGGCGTCCAGGGTGGAGGGAGAGCGGTCCACGCCGAGTCGGGCGAGACTCAGCGCGGCCGGCCAGCCCTCGGAGGCGACGAACAGCGACTCGAGCTTGTCGACGTCGAGATCGTCTCCGAAGAGCGCGTCGGCCTCGGCGCGGGTGAACGAGAGCGAGTCGGCGGTGAGCTCGTGCACCCGGTTGGTGAGCCGGGTGCGTTGTTCGAGCAGGGACGTGCGCGTGGCGAAGACGACGTAGACGCTCGGCGGCACGAGCCTGAGCAGTCGGAGGAACTCGTTCTCCGACGGCGAGCCCTCGAGCAGGTGTGTGTCGTCGAAGACGAGAACGACCTTGTCGCCGAAAAGTTCGAAGGCGTGGGCGAGCCGGGAGAAGAACTCGCTGTGCCCGAGAGGGTCCACTCCGGGTTCGAGGGAGCGGACGGCGAACTCGGCGGCGTCGTTGTCCGTGGCGGCGAACCTGAGCGACCCGAGCACGGAGTTCCAGAACACCATCGGGTCGCGATCGTCGACGTCGAGGTCGCACCATGCGACGGCGACTCCCTCGTCGGTCAGCCCGCGTGCCCAGTCGGCGAGAAGGCACGTCTTGCCGTAGCCGGCGGGCGCGCTGACGACCATGAACGTCGTCTCGCGCGACGAGACCCCGGCCGTCAGCGCTTCCATAAGCCGGGGTCGCTCGACCAGCGGTCCCGCTGGAACAGGGGGCGAGACTTTGTTTGTAGGGAGTCCGATAGTCGGTTGTGCGCTCTTCGCGATCGCCATGCCCCGAATGATAGGGCTAGGTGAACGGCGAGCGTAAGGGTGTCAACCGGCCTCACCCGCTTCGGGCGAGCCTCACCCGTCGAGCACCCTTTCCTTGGCACGCGCGAACTCGTCGTCGCTGATCGCTCCGGAGGTATGCAGCGATGAGAGCGCTCCCAGCTGGGACGGCACCGAGTCCGGTGTCGCGGTAGTCGCCGCGCCATGGGAACGTGCGTCGAAGCCGGCCTCTATCGAGCCGGGGTGCACCGCGCGGTCCGTCATTGTCGCGGTCCCGGCGACCACGGAGCATCGGGTGACCGACCCGAGAAGGCCTGGCCTGCCGAACCTCCTGAACAGGGGCATGCGAATCCGCCTAGCTGTCGACCAGCGATGCAGCTTCGACGATGTCGGGGCGCACGCGCACGTGGAGCTGCAGAATGCCACCGCTGTCCGCGACGACGCTCGCGATCGACTTGGCCCAGACGTGCTCGATGGCGACGACGAGCGCGATCTCGCCGGGTGCTAGCGCTCCGACGATCAACTCCGCGTCCGAGCCGCTGAGCAGCGGGCGTGGGTGGGGACTGATCGCCGACCATCGCGGAATGACGTCGTCCTCCAGGTCGGTGACCGTGACGCCGCCGTCGGGTGCCTGCGTCGCGACCAGAGCGTCGACGATGCGGAAGGAGCCGTCCCTCGTGAGTTCCTCGAGCACCGGGGCTATTCCCCTCAACAGCCCGGCGTCGGGGTAGGAGAGCACCAGCACCTCTACCGGACCCATAGGGCAGTCCCTCCTGCGTCTCGAACGCGCGTTCTCGAGCGCGCGATGCCCATTGTCGTCTCGCCCGGCCAGCCACCCATCACCCGGTCGAGGTGACGGGCGCCGGACCGATGTTTGCACCGCAGCGGGCCCTAGATATCCCGCACGCAGCGGAACCCGATGTTCGTCGTCGACGTGTCGTCGCTCTGCGGCGAACGGGCCGGCGGTCGGTAGCGCAGGCAGTACTCCGGCGCGCAGAGGTGCGATCCGCCCTTGAGTGCGCGGCGGTCGGGCCGATCGCCGTGGCCGCCGGCCACGCAGCAGGATGACCCGTCCGGGTCGTGTCGTGCCGTATAGGGAGAGGTCGTCCACTCCCAGACGTTGCCGATCATGTCGACCAGGCCCGCCCCGTTCGGCGGAAACGTTCCGACAGGCGACGTGCCGCGCCATCCGCTCGCCCCCTCGTTGCGATAGGGGAACGCGCCCTGCCAGGTGTTCGCCATCAGTGTGCCGCCCGGCCGCAGCTCGTCACCCCAGGCGTACGTCGTCTCGGCGGCGCCACCGCGAGCCGCGAACTCCCACTCGGCCTCGGTCGGCAGCCGGGAGCCCGCCCGCTGCGCATACGCCGAGGCGTCGTCGAACGACACCTGCACCACGGGGTGGTCGTCGCCCGCCGGCCCCGTGCCGAAGGGCGTTCGCCAGTGGGCACCGGGAACCCACTCCCACCACTGCCGCCAGTCGCCGAGGGGGACCGGGCCAGCGGTCGGGCGGAAGGCGAGCGAACCGGGGGCGCGCTCCGGCTCGCTCAGCTCGGGAAAATCGTCGGCCGAGAGCGGCCGCTCCGCCGTGGTGACGTAGCCGGTGTCGGCGACGAACGCGGCGAACTGGCGGTTGGTCACGGGATGCTGGTCGATGAGGAAGTCGGCCACCGCGACCTCGTGCACCGGACCCTCGTCGGCATAGAACTGCTCCGATCCCATCAAAAACGTTCCAGCCCGGATGCGATGCATCGTCGCCGTGACAGCAGGCATCGGCCGCCCTCTTCTCTCGCCGCAGTGCGGCTCACCCTACCGAGGCGAACCCGTTTCCCGCGCACTGGCGCCGCTAAATCATCCGGTCCGGGTGATTGCCCGGGCGCCGCGCGACAGCAGGCTTCAGACCGGGACGACGGGTGGTCCGCTCGATGCCCATTCGAAGGCGGTGTGTCGTGCGCACAGTGAGAGTCGGGTAGAACGGTGTCGGCGCAGACCGGGTCCCGCGGGCAGACGAGCACGGTGTGGTTGCTGCTGCCGCTCGCGCTGGCGCAGTTCATCTGCTCCTTCGCCGGTTCGAACATGAACGTCATGCTGACGGACATGAGCGAGGACCTCGACACGACCGTCCAGGGAATCCAGCTGTCGATCACGCTCTTCCTCCTCGTCATGGCGGCGCTGATGATCCCGTTCGGGAAACTCACCGACCAGCTGGGGAGGAAGACCTGTCTCGTCCTCGGGCTCGCGGTCTACGGCGTCGGAGCTATCGTCAGCGCGGTATCGCCGGGGCTGGGTGTGCTCATCGTCGGCAACTCGATCCTGGAGGGCGCCGGGACCGCGCTGCTGATCCCACCGGTCTACATCCTCGTCACCATGTACTGGTCGGGTGTCGCCGAACGGGCGCGCGCCTTCGGGATGGTGAGCGCGGCCGGAGGCATCGGCGCGGCGACGGGGCCCCTGATCGGCGGGTGGATCGCCGCGACCTTCAGCTGGCGGTGGGCCTTCGGCTTCCAGGCGCTGATCATCGTGATCATCCTCATCCTCACGATCCGTCTCAAGGATCCACGGCCGCGCGAGCCACAGCGCCCGTACGACGTCGTCGGCGCAGTGCTGTCGGCGCTGGGGCTCATTGTGTTCGTGATCGGCATCCTCGCCTCCGACGACAACCTGCTTCTCGCGATCGGGCTGATGGCCCTCGGGGCGGGCGTGATCGCCGTGTTCTTCCTCTGGGTGCGACGCCTGGAACGTCGGGGCAGGGAGCCGTTGCTCTCCACCTCGATGTTCAAGAACAGGGTGTCCAATCTGGGGCTGATCACTCAGAACTTCCAGTGGCTGCTGCTGTTGGGCACGTCGATGCTTGTGGCGAGCTACCTGCAGGTGGTCCGAAACTACAACGCGATCGAGACCGGCGTGATCTTCAGCGCCGCGACAGTCGGCATCCTGATCACCTCCCTGGGGGCGGGCCCGCTCGTCCGCCGCTTCGCGCAGCGGTCGCTCATCATGGTCGGGTTCGCCATCGCGGGAACAGGGCTATTGCTGTTGCTCATCGTGAGCGAGGTACCGGGCGCCTGGGCATTCGCGCCCGGCCTGTTCGCCGTCGGCGTCGGTCTGGGGCTGATGCTGACCCCGAGCGTCAATCTGGTGCAGTCGGCGTTCCCCGAAGAACTTCAGGGGGACATCTCCGGGCTCTCCCGCAGCATCTCCAACCTCGGGTCGAGCTTCGGCACCGCGATCGTCGGAACCCTCCTCGTGCTGAATGCCACCGCCTCGGCGAACGGCTACGTCTCGGCGATGGTGCCTCTGCTCGCGATCGCCGCCATCGGGCTCGTCGCCGCGGCCTTCCTGCCGTCGGCACAGAAGCTCACCGTACGACCTGAACCCGTCGCGAGAGAGCCCTGATCATCACTCTCCGTCCGGAGACGTGTGCCAAGAGAGGATCATCACCATGCACGAGTACCCCTCGATCGCCGACCACGGGCTGATCGGCGATCTGCAGACCACCGCGCTCGTATCCACGGACGGCACCATCGACTGGTTCTGCAGCCCGCGGTTCGACTCGCCGAGCATCTTCGCGTCGCTGTTGGACCACGCGAAGGGCGGGCGGTTGAGCACACGTCCGCACGACGACGGTTTCCAGTCGAAGCAGCTCTACTTTCCCGACACCGCAATCCTCATCACCCGTTTTCTCACCGAGAAGGGCGTCGGGGAGGTGATCGACTTCATGCCGGTGTCCTCCGAGACGCCGAGCGAGCAGCACCGACTCATCCGCGCGGTGCGCTGCGTACGGGGAGCGATCGACTTCGACATCGAGATCGCTCCGCGATTCGACTACGGCCGCGAGGCGCATCAGGTGACCGTCACCGACGACGGTGCGGAGTACACCGCCGGCTCGAGCACGCTGACGCTGAGCCTCATCCGGGATTCCGGCGACGAACGCCTCGGCCGGCCGGAACCGACCGACGATGGCGACCTGCGATTCGCACTGCATCTCGTCGAAGGCCAGATGCGCGGCGTGATCCTCGAGACGGGCACCGGCGCCGGCCCGCAGGCGGTGTCGGTGGCCGACGCTCAGAGGCTGTTCGACGACACCGCGCATTTCTGGCAGGACTGGGTGGGCCAGTCCACATACACGGGGCGGTGGCGCGAGGAGTTGCAGCGTTCGGCGATCACGCTCAAGCTCATGACGTATGCGCCGACGGGAGGTCTCGTCGCGGCCCCGACCGCCGGGCTGCCCGAACAGGTCGGCGGAGAACGCAATTGGGACTACCGCTTCACCTGGGTTCGCGACGCGTCGTTCTCGGTCACCGCGCTGTTGCGCATGGGGTTCACCCACGAGGCCGCCTCGTTCGCCCTGTGGCTGCGCGACCGCGTGGCCGAACCGCTCGGAAGCGACACCGGCCCGCTGAACATCATGTACCGCATCGACGGCAACCCCGACCTCGACGAGGAGGTCTTGGCGGACTGGGAGGGGTACCGGGGCTCCTACCCGGTTCGGGTCGGAAACGGCGCCGCCGGCCAGCTGCAGCTCGACATCTACGGGGAGGCGATGGATGCCGTGTGGGCCGCCGACCAGGCCGGCATCGGCATCGGACAGCCGGGCTGGCAGGCGATCTGCGGACTGCTCGACTGGCTCGCCGATCACTGGGATCAGCCGGAGGAGGGGATCTGGGAGACCCGCGGCGGTCGGAAGGACTTCACGTACGGGCGCCTGATGTGCTGGGTGGCGTTCGACCGCGCCATCCGGCTCGCCGCCGCGTACGGCCGTCCGGCGCCGGTCGCCCGCTGGACGACCGAGCGTGATGCGATCTACAACCAGATCATGGAGAAGGGCTGGAGCGCCGAGCGACGCGCCTTCGTTCAGCAGTATGGCGAGCAGGTGCTCGATGCGTCTCTGCTGAAGATGACGCAGGTGGGTTTCGTGACGCCCCAGGATCCGATGTGGACCGACACGCTGAAGGCGATCGAAGAGGAACTCGTCTCGGACAGCCTCGTCTACCGGTACGACCCCGCCGCGTCGCCCGACGGACTCGCGGGCTCCGAGGGGACCTTCTCCCTCTGCACCTTCCTGTACGTCGACGCGCTCGCCCGCGCGGACCGGGTGGACGAGGCCCGGCTGACGTTCGAGAAGATGCTGACCTACGCCAACCACCTCGGTCTGTACTCCGAGGAGATCGCCTTGGACGGGCAGCAAGTCGGCAACTTCCCGCAGGCATTCACCCATCTGGCGCTCATCGACGCGGCGATCACCCTGAACGATCGACTCGACGCGAAGACCCGCAGGGCGGCTCCGTCGGCGGGGAGGGCTGAGTGAACGGCGTCGTCGGCGCCATCCTGCCGCTCGCCCTCGGGGTCGCCGTGAGCCCTATCCCGATCATTGCTGCGATCCTGATGCTGCTGTCGCCGCGCGCACGGTCGACGGGGCTCGGCTTTCTCGCCGGGTGGGTGCTCGGCATCGCCGTCGCCGTCGTGGTGTTCACGCTGCTCGCCGCGCTCATCCCACCGGCGTCCGACGCGTCCAAGCCGGTCGCCGGTGTGATCAAGATCGTGCTCGGGTTGCTGCTCCTCGTCCTCGCCGCGCGCCAGTGGCGTGGTCGGCCGAGGGCAGGCCAGACACCCGCGCTGCCGAAGTGGATGGCGGCGATCGACAGCATGACGGCGGCACGCGCCCTCGCCATCGGCTTCCTGCTGTCGGCGGTGAACCCGAAGAACCTGCTCATGGCGGCGGGCGCCGGCGTCGAGATCGGCTCGGCCAGCCTCGACGGCGGCCAGGCCACGATCGCGATCGTCGTCTTCGTGCTGCTGGCGTCGTCGACGGTCGCGGTTCCGGTGATCGGCTACCTCGTGGCATCCGCCCGTATGAAGGCGCCGCTCGAGTCGATGCGCGAGTGGCTCGTGCACAACAACGCGACGGTGATGGCCGTGCTGCTGCTCGTGATCGGCGTCGTGATGGTCGGCAAGGGGATCGGCAGCTTCTGAGGCGCGCGTTTCGAGACGCGCGCCCCTGAGGCCGCCAGCGGCTAGGCGAGCAGCTCGCGCACGCGCGGGATGACCCGGGTGCCGTACAGCTCGATGCTCTTCATGAGCTTGTCGTGCGAGAGCCCGCCGTTGCCGTACTTGAGGTCGAAACGTGAGAGCCCGAGCCCCTTCGCCGCGAACGCGATCTTCGTCGCCACGGTCTCGGGCGAGCCGACGAACAGCGCGCCCTCGGGGCCGGCAGCGTCGTCGAACTGGGCGCGGTCCATGGGCGGCCAGCCGCGCTCGCGTCCGATGCGGTCGACGAGGGCCTTGTAGTGCGGCCAGAGCTCCTCGCGCGCCTGCTCGTCGGTCTCGGCGACGTGCCCGGGCGAGTGCTCTCCGACGGGCTGGGTCGGCTGCTCGAGCTGGTCGAGCGCGCGGTGGTACAGGTCGACGAGAGGGGCGAAGCGAAGCGGCTGGCCGCCGATGATGGCGAGCATCAGCGGCAGGCCGTAACGCGCGGCGCGCACGACGGACTCGGGGCTGCCTCCCACGCCGACCCACGTCTTCAGCAGACCGTTCTCCACGGGAGGGAAGACCGACTGGTCGGCGAGCGGTGCGCGGGTGCTGCCCGCCCAGGTGACAGGGGTCTGCTCGCGAACGGCGGCGAAGAGGTCGAGCTTCTCGTCGAACAATTGCTCGTAGTCCGCGAGGTCGAAGCCGAACAGCGGGAACGACTCGGTGAACGAACCGCGGCCGAGAATGACCTCGGCTCGGCCGTTCGAGATGCCGTCGAGGGTCGCGAAGCGCTGGAAGACGCGGATCGGGTCGTCGGAACTCAGCACCGTGACCGCCGAGCCGAGGCGGATGCGGGTCGTGCGCGCCGCGATGGCCGAGAGCACGACCTCGGGGGCGGACACCGCGAAGTCCTCGCGGTGGTGCTCTCCGATGCCGATGAAGTCGATGCCGACCTGGTCTGCGAGCACGCCCTGCTCGACGAGGTTGCGCAGCACCACGGCGTGCGGCAGCGGCGCACCGTTCTCGTCGGCGGTCACGTCTCCGAAGGTGTCGAGTCCCAGTTCGATTTCGGTCATGCTGTGCTCCGCTCCCACATCATTCGATGTGCAGTCTATTCAAACGTATGGAACTCTCAACCCGCCCGGAACCTCCACTATTCCAGCTACGCCCACGACCGGGCTCGCGCTACCCTTCTGCCATGGAACTCGCCGACTGGGGCGGCTTTTTCGCCGCGAGCGCAGGGGCCGCCGCGGGCCTGACCGGGTTGATCATCGTCGCCATGTCGGTGAATATCGGCACGATCATCGGCATCCCGGGCATGACCTCCCGTGCGGGTGCGACGATCGCAACCCTGGTGCTCGCCGTGGTCGCGTCGATAACGGCGCTCGTGCCGGGCCAGCCGCTCCCGCTCTACGGGGTGGAGGTGCTCGTGTTCGGTGCGGTGGCCGCCGTGTTCGCCGGCGAATCGACAGTGCGGGTCATCGCGGCGAGCCCTCGCGGCTCCCGCGGCACAGGCGTGCTCAAGTCGACGGTCGTGATCGCGCAGGTGCTTCCGTACCTCGTCGGCGCGCTCCTCCTCGTAACGGACGACGCGTCTGGTCTCGGCTGGATCGCCGGGGGCATCGTGCTGGTGTTCATCGGCTCGGTGCTCAACGCCTGGGTACTGCTGGTCGAGATCCTGCGCTAGCGGGGCCGGGGTGCGGGTGGCGGCGGCACTTCCTTCGCCGCGATGACATCGGCGAACGCCACGGTCTTCAGCCCGCGCACGGTGGCGACCACGCAGTGCGTCTCGTCCGTCCCGGAGAGAAAGCCGAGCACGTCCGTCGCCGAGCCGTCCGGATCGTCGTGCAGCGTGTAGCGGATGACGACGCGTGTGCCGTCGCCGGCGCTCCGCAGAAACTCGACCGGAGTCACCACGAGCTGGGCTCGTAGTCCTTGAGGAACACGCCGAAGAGGTCTTCGCCGGCCTCGCCGCGCACGATCGGGTCGTAGACGCGCGCCGCGCCGTCGACGAGGTCGAGGGGCGCGTGGAAACCCTCTTCGGCGAGGCGCACCTTGGTCGGGTGCGGGCGCTCGTCGGTGATCCAGCCGGTGTCGACGCTCGTCATGAGGATGCGGTCGGTCTCGAGCATCTCCCGGGCGCTCGTGCGAGTGAGCATGTTAAGGGCCGCCTTGGCCATGTTGGTGTGTGGATGACCCGGACCCTTGTAGCCCCGACCGAACACGCCCTCCATCGCCGACACGTTCACGACGTAGGTGCGCCGCGCGTCGGACGCGGCCATCGAGGGCCGCAGCCGGCTCACGAGCAGGAAGGGTGCCGTGGTGTTCGCGAGCTGCACCTCGAGCATCTCGAGCGGGTCGACCTCCTGCACCGCCTGCGTCCACGAGTTGTGGTGCTCGATGTCGGGCAGCAGCCCGCCGGCGTCGATCGCGGTGCCGGCGGCGAGGCGCTCGAGCGACGAGGAGCCGGCGGCCATCGCCTCGGCGGTGAGCACGTCGGCTGCCTTCGACGCGGCGGCGAGGATGGGGTGGCTCGCCACCGACGCGGCGAGGGCCTGCGGGTGCGCGTCGTTGGTGTGGCCGAACGTGACGATCTCGGGCAGCGGGCCGTCGGGCAGGGGCGCGAGCTCTGCATCGACAAGCGGCGCGTAGCTGCCGGGGGAGCGGCGCACGGTCTGCGCCGCGTTGTTGATCAGGATGTCGAGCGAGCCGGCGGCGGCGACGGAGTCGGCGAGGCCGATCACCTGGGCCGGATCGCGCAGGTCGATGCCGACGATCTTGAGGCGGTGCAGCCAGTCGGCGGAGTCGGGCAGGCTCGAGAAGCGGCGAACGGCGTCGCGGGGGAAGCGCGTGGTGATCGTGGTGTGTGCGCCGTCGCGCAGCAGGCGCAGGGCGATGTACATGCCGATCTTGGCCCGGCCGCCGGTGAGCAGGGCGCGCTTGCCCGTGAGGTCGGTGCGGGCGTCGCGTTTGGCATGGCTCATGGCCGCGCAGTCGGGGCAGAGCTGGTGGTAGAACGCGTCGACCTGCGTGTACGGCTGCTTGCAGATGTAGCAGTTGCGCGGCTTGATTAGCGTTCCGGCGGTCGGCGCCTCGGTGGTGGTCGCGAGGGGGATGCCCCTGGTCTCGTCGTCGATGCGGTCGGGGGCGCCCGTCGCGGTCGCCGCGACCACCGCGCGGTCGGCGTCGGCGATCGTGGCGCGCTTGTCGAGGCGGCGTTCCTTCTTGACCGACTTGAACATCTTCGCGGTCGCCCGGCGCACCGTGATGAAGTCGGGGTGCTCCTCGTCGATCGCGGCCATGCTCTCGAGCACCCGCAGGGTGACGGCGAGGTCGTGCGGATCGATCGCGGCGGTCGTCGAGGCGGCGGCGTCTGCGGGGGAGTCAGGCTCGGAAGTCACACACAATTCTAAACGATCGGCGGCCATGGCAGACTCGGGATGTGTCTGCCGCCCACCTGCCCGCCGCCCACCCCCACGACAGCGCGCCGCGGCCCTCCCTGAGCTGGGGCCTCGTGCCGGCGGCCGTGCTGAGCAGTTCGGCCCTGCTGCTCTTCGCGTGGCGGGGCACATCGCTCGCAGTGACGGTGGCCGGATACGGGATGCTCGCGGCCGCGCTGCTCATCGCGTGGCTGCTCGACCGTTCCGCTCGCAGCGACGGCCTGTTCCGCGACCTGCTGCTGATCGCGATCGGCATGGTGATCGTGAGCACGATCTCGGTGGAGGCCGACATCGGCTGGGTCAACTTCTTCCTGCTCGGGTTCGTGCTCGCGGCTGCCGTGGCGGTGCCGTACGCGGTGTCGCGGTTCGTCTTCCGCGACCGTGTCATCCGGTTCCCGTGGCGGGGCGAATGGCCGTGGAGCCGCGTGCAGTGGGGCTACCTCGCGCTGGTGCTCTTTCTCGGCTGGCTCATCCTCCCGTTCTACTTCATCACCTCCGGCGTCTACCTGAACTGGCCGGCCGTCACCGAGTGGCACGAGATCGCGAGGCTCTTCGTCGGCGTCAACGCGGTGGGAACGTGGGACGAGCTGTTCTTCATCCTCACCGTCTTCGTGCTGTTCAAACGTCACTTCCCGGTCTGGCAGGCGAATCTGCTGCAGGCCGTCATCTTCGTCTCGTTCCTGTGGGAGCTCGGGTACCAGTCGTGGGGGCCGCTGCTCACCATCCCGTTCGCCCTGCTGCAGGGCTGGATCTTCTCGAAGACCCGCTCCCTGCCCTACGTGCTCACCGTGCACCTGCTGTTCGACCTCGTGGTCTTCCTCGTGATCGTGCACGCGCGCAACGACGGGATCATCGGGATCTTCCTGATCTCGCCGTAGCGCTGTCGCCTTGCGTGCGCGGCATCTTCAGGCGCGGTCGGTGCCGAACACCCGCCGTGGGAGCGGGAGGGTATGGCGAGGCGGGCCTAGGCTGTCTAGCCTGAGCGGGTGACGGCAACACGGAGGTCGGCGGTGGCCCTCGTCGTCGTGCACGGGATCGGGGCGCAGACCCGCGGGGCGACCCTGGTCGAGTGGGTCGAACCGCTGCTGCGCCGCATCGACTGGCTGTCGCGCACGACGGGTGGAGACGGCGTCGTCTTCGAAGGAGTGGAACTGTCGGAGGGGGCGCGCGACATGGTGCTCGCCCGCGCCGACTACAGAGACACCGACGGGAGTCGCCGCGAGGTGCTGCTGCGCGTGACGGAGGCGCACTGGGCGCAGTCGTTTCTCGCCCTGAGGCCCGGCGAGGTGTTCACCTGGGGCGGGATGTTCGTCTGGCGGGCGTTTCTCCGGCTTGCCGTGCACTTCTCCCGCATCCTCTGGCTCGACCCGTGGTGGCGCGTGCTCAGCGCTCCGGTCATCGCGGCGCTCTGGGTGGCGGGCCTCGCCGCCGCCGCCGCCGTGAGCCTGCTCCTGCCGCTGCTCGCTGTGGCTCTCGTGGTGCCGCTGCTGTCGAGCCTGGTGCGGGCGGCGACCGACCGCCTCGCCGAGTTCGTCGGCGACGTGGCCGTCTGGACGCGTCGACCGGTGCGGGCAGCGGCCATGCGGGCGGTCGTCAGGACCGAGATCGCGGATGCCACCGCGCGGCTCGCCGACCTCGCCGAGGCGGAGGGTGTCGACCCGGAGCAGACCCGCGTCGTTGTGCTCGCCCACTCGCAGGGCGCCACCATCTCGGCGCAGACCCTGTTCGACCCGGGTACCCGCGAGCCGCGGCCGCCGGTCGACGTGTTCCTCACCCTCGGCGCGACGCTCACCCTGCTCGGATCGCCGCGGTGGACCACCGGCCGGTTCTCGGCGGTGCGCACCGCCCTGGCACAGGTGGCGAGGCGCGCCGTCGACTTCAACCCCGTCGAGGAGTGGTCGCGGCTGCCGACACCGCCGAGATGGCTCAACTTCTGGGCCGTCTGGGACCCGTTCACCGCCGGCCCGATCTCGACCAGCATGCGGGCGCGGGAGGAACGCTGGCGCGAGAGCTTCGGGCGGCGGGCCGGGCCGACGCGCGGTCCGGAGGAGCATCCGGTGCACAACACGGCCAACCCGCTCACCGACCATCAGTCGTATGTGGGCAACGTCGCCGAGGTCATGGACCCCGTGGCGAGACTGCTGCTGGGCATGGAGGGACGGATGCCCGTGGCCGCCCACGCGCGCAGCGTGCGTCAGGCGGGCCTGAACCGGGTGCTCGTGGTCGCGCTCGCCGGGGGAGCGGCGCTGGGCGGCTGGCCGTGGTTCGCGGCCCTCGGCGGGGCGGTCGTGCTGCTGTGGGCGAACGGCGTCCTGTGGCGGGCGTTCCTCGAGCGCTCGACCTGGGACGAGTCGGGCAGCCCGACGCGCCGAACCTGGGTCGTGGGCTACCTGCTGCGCATCCTGCTGGTGATCTGCGGAGCGCTGCTCGTCACCGACCCGCTCTGGAGCGCCGTCACGGCGCTCGCCGGGGTGCTCGCCGTCGTCGCGCCCGCGCTCGGGCGGCTGCCCCGGGTGCTGCCCGAGCGCCGCTGACCGGGGCGCCCGCAGCTACGGCCAGTCGGAGAGGGCGCGGTCGAGAGCCGTGACCATCACGTCGAAGCTGCGGTCGACGTCGAGCGGAAGCACAAAACCGCCGGCGGCCTCGAGCGCCACGAAGCCGTGCAGGCTCGAGCGCAGCATCCTCGTCGCGTCGATGGTCTGCTCGCGCGTCAGGCCGTAGCCGGCGAGTGAGGAGAAGATGACCTCGACGCTCCGCTGGCTCGCGCCCACGTCATCGGCATCGCCCGGCGCGGCCGCCCGCAGCGTCGTCGCGTAGCGGCCGGGGTGCGCACCCGCCCACGCGCGGTAGGCGAACGCGACGGCGCGGATCGCCTCGCCGCTCGAGAGGCCGATGGCCGCTGCGCCCATCGCGTCGGCGAGCTCGGCCTTGGCGCGCACCGAGATCGCCTGGCGCACGCCGTCGAGCGAGGCCACGTGCTTGTAGAGACTCGGCACCTTGACGCCCAGCCGCTCGGCGAGCGCCGCGAAGCTGAGTCCGCCGATGCCGACCTCGTCGGCCAGCTGCGCCGCCTCGTCGACGACTCGGTCGGTGCTGAGGCCGGCCCTAGCCACGGTGAGCGGCCGTCGTCAGAAACTCGACGACCGCGGGGACGACCAGGTCGGCCCGCTGCGACTGCGGGTAGTGCCCGGCGTCCGGCACCATCGTCGCCGTGCCGCCCAGCGCGCCGGCGAGCCACTCGGCCTCGGCGCGCGGGTCGGGGAAGTCGGGATCGAGCTCTCCCATCAGCACGAGCGACGGGGTCTGGACGGCGGGCAGCACCCGCTCGACCGCGTCGTGGTTCAGCCGGGTGGTGCGCGAGAACGCGGCCGCATAGCCGGGCCGGCGCAGCGCGGCGATGAGGCTGGCGGTGTATTCCGCGTGGTCGGCGGGCTTCGCGCCCTTGTAGAGCGATGGCAGGTAGGCCTTCCAGACCGTCGCCACCCAGGGGGCGGCGGTGGCCGCTCGCATGACCGATGCCATGATGCGCGACATCTCGGGGTTGCGTCCGAATGGGCCGAGCAGCACGAGACCCGTGACGAGCTCGGGGCGCTTCGCCGCCGTGATGATCGCGGCCGAGGCGCCCATCGAGTTGCCGACGACGACGGCGGGGGAGCCGAGGTGGTCGAGCAGCGCCGCGATGTCGTCGGCCGTCCCCTCGTCGCCGTAGCCCGAGAAGGTCGTGGTGCTGTCGCCGTGGCCGCGCAGATCGGTGGTCACGACGCGGTAGCCCGCGGCGACGAGACCGGGCACGAGGTGGCGGTAGCTCGCCCTCAGGTCGCCCATGCCGGGCACGCAGAGCACGAGGGGACCGGATCCCGCCGACTCGTAGGCGATCGCGCCATCCGCCCGTTCGAGCATCTGTACCTGTGTCGTCATCATGGACCGTCCTCTTTCTGGCTAGGTTGTGTAGCCCTAAAGCTAGTACCCCTAGCCGCAGGTTGTCAAGAGTCTCGCGAAAGCCGCGAGTAGGGGATGATCGAAGAATCATGCCTGAGGATGTCGCCACCACCGCCCCAGCGACGCTTCTCGAGCGCGCACCCCGACCGTTCGACCCGGATGCCGCGTTCGAGAACTTCGCCGGATGGGCCGCCGACCGCGGCCTGAACCTGTATCCGGCACAGGAGGAGGCGCTCATCGAGATCGTCTCCGGCGCGAACCTCATCCTCTCGACGCCCACCGGCACCGGCAAGTCGCTCGTCGCCATCGGCGCGCACTTCGCCGCGCTCGCGCAGGGAAAGCGCAGCTACTACACCGCTCCGATCAAGGCGCTCGTGTCGGAGAAGTTCTTCGCCCTCGTCGACATCTTCGGCGCCGAGAACGTGGGGATGGTCACCGGTGACTCGTCGGTGAACCCCGACGCGCCCATCATCTGCTGCACCGCCGAGATCCTCGCCAACGTCGCACTGCGCGGGGGCGCCGACTCAGACGTCGACCAGGTCGTGATGGACGAGTTCCACTTCTACGCCGACCCGGACCGCGGCTGGGCCTGGCAGGTTCCGCTGCTCACCCTGCCGCGCGTGCAGTTCATCCTCATGTCGGCGACGCTCGGCGACGTCTCGCGCATCGCCGACGACCTGACGATCCGCACCGGACGCGAGACCGCCGTCGTCACCGGCGTCGAGCGCCCTGTGCCGCTGAGCTACAGCTACGCCACGACGCCCGTGCACGAGACGATCGAAGACCTGCTCGCGACCGGGCAGGCGCCGATCTACATCGTGCACTTCTCGCAGCTCGCCGCACTCGAACGAGCCCAGGCCATGACGAGCATCAAGATCGTCAGCCGCGAGCAGCGCGACGAGATCGCCGAGGCGATCGGCGACTTCCGTTTCACCACGGTGTTCGGGCAGACCCTCAGCCGGCTCATCCGCTCGGGCATCGGCGTGCACCACGCCGGCATGCTGCCCAAGTACCGTCGGCTCGTGGAGCAGCTCGCCCAGCAGGGGCTGATGCGGGTCATCTGCGGCACCGACACGCTCGGCGTCGGGATCAACGTGCCGATCCGCACGGTGCTGTTCACGGCTCTCACCAAATACGACGGCGTGCGGATGCGCCAGCTCACGGCGCGTGAATTCCACCAGATAGCGGGTCGCGCCGGGCGGGCAGGCTACGACACGGCGGGAACCGTCGTCGCGCAGGCGCCCGAGCACGAGAGCGAGAATGCCAGGCTCGTGGCCAAGGCGGGCGACGACCCGAAGAAGATCAAGAAGATCGTGCGTAAGAAGGCGCCGGAAGGCTTCGTGTCGTGGGGCGAGCCGAGCTTCAACCGGCTCATCGCCGCCGAGCCGGAGACCCTCACGTCGAGCATGCAGGTGAGCCACTCGATGATCCTCAACGTGATCGCGCGCGAGGGCGACGCGTTCCAGGAGATGCGCGACCTCATCTTCGAGAGCCACGACCCGTGGCCGAAGCAGCTCGCCATGGCACGCCAGGCGCTTGCGATCTACCGCACGCTGCGCACCGCGGAGGTCGTGACGCAGGTGCCGCGCGCCGCGCCGATCGAGACCTCGCCGGCCCTCAAGTCGGCGCTCGAGGGCGTCGACGGGTTCGACAGCGGCGAGTACGAAGACTGGAACGCCGAGCCGTCACCGGCAGACATCCGCTACGACATCCGCCTCACCGTCGACCTGCAGCCCAACTTCGCCCTCAACCAGCCGCTCTCGCCGTTCGCCCTCGCGGTGTTCGAGCTGCTCGATCCGGAGTCGCCCAGCTACCCGCTCGATGTCATCTCGGTGCTCGAAGCGACCCTCGACGACCCGCGTCCGATCCTCTCGCAGCAGCAGTTCCTCGCCAGGGGAGAGGCCGTCGCGTCGATGAAGGCCGAGGGCATCGAGTACGACCAGCGCATGGAGCTGCTCGAGCACGTCACCTGGCCGAAGCCGCTCGAAGAACTGCTCGACGCCACGTTCGAGCAGTACAGCGCGACCCAGCCGTGGATCGGCGACTTCGAGCTCAGCCCGAAATCGGTGGTGCGCGACATGTACGAGCGGGCCATGACCTTCGCCGACTACGTGGGCTACTACAAGCTCGCCCGCAGCGAGGGTCTCGTGCTGCGCTACCTGTCCGACGCCTACCGCGCCGTGCGCCAGACCGTGCCCGACGAGGCGAAGACCGAGGAGCTGCTCGACCTCATCGAGTGGCTCGGCGAGCTCGTGCGCCAGGTCGACTCGAGTCTGGTCGACGAGTGGGAGCAGCTGATCAACCCCACGGCGCCGGGCGAGAAGCCCGTTCTGCCGCCCGCGCCGCCGTCGATCCTCGGCAACCCTCGCGCGTTCCGCGTGCTGGTGCGCAACGAGCTGTTCCGCCGGGTGCAGCTCGCGGCACTCGACAGGTACGACGAACTGGGCGCCCTCGACGCCGCGAGCGGGTTCAACGAGAACGTCTGGGCCGAGGCCATGGACGCCTACTTCGACGTGCACGACGACCTCGGCACCGACGCAGACGCCCGCAGCTCGGCGATGCTCATCGTCGACGAGGGACCGGAGACCTGGACCGTGCGGCAGATCTTCGCCGACCCGGCAGGCGACCACGACTGGGGCATCAGCGCCACCGTCGACCTCGCCGAGTCGGCCGAGCTCGGCGTGGCCGTGGTCAAGGTCACCGCGGTGGGACGCCTCGACGCCTTCGCCGCTTCGGCGGACGAGGGTCAGTAGACCGTGCGCTCCAAGAAGGCGTTGCCGAACTTGCGCTCGGGGTCGAGCCGGGCGGCGAGCTCTACGAACTCACCCAGCCGCGGGTAGAGGCCCGCGAGCGCGTCGCGTTCCGCGGTGAACACCTTGCCCCAGTGCGGGCGGGCGCCGAGCGGGAGCAGCAGCGCCTCGATCTCGGGGAGCAGGGCGCGCACCTCGACCTCGAGCGGCTTCCAGGTGAAGTGGATGCCCACGGCGTCGGTCTCGAACGCGCCGCTCAGCCAGAGCGAGTCGGCGCGCATCGTGCGCACCTCGGTGATGTACAGCAGTGGAGCGATGCGCGATCCGAGCGACCGCACCGCCTCGAGCGCGGCGACGGCGTTGCGCCGTGGCACGAGGTACTCGCTCTGCAGCTCGTCGCCGTTGGACGGGGTGAAACCGAGCTTGAAGTGCGCGAGCCTGTCGTTCCACGGCCCGACGACACCGCCCTGCTCGGTCACGTTGGTGACGGGCTGGTCGGGCAGCATGTGCCGGCCCGTGGCCTGCCGCACCGCGCCGAGGATGCTCTCCGGCGGAGCCGCGGCATCCGCCCTGCTCTTGATCCAGGTCGTGCCGATCGTGTCGCCGAGCCAGTCGGTGAACAGGCTCACGCTGTAGGCGCTCGACGTGACGGTCTCGAGGTCGCCGAGCACCGCCGACCAGGGGAGGCCGTCGTACAGGTCCTGCCGCACGTCGAAGGTCGGCTCGATGTCGAGCGTGACGCGAGTCACGATGCCGAGCGCGCCGAGGGAGACGACGGCGCCGTCGAAGTCGGGCTCGCCGCGCCGCAGGGTGTGCAGCTCGCCGTCGGCGGTCACCAGCTCGACCGCCGCGACGGCCGAGGCCAGGTTGCCGTTGCCGTCGCCCGATCCGTGGGTGCCGGTCGCCACGGCGCCCGCGACCGAGATGTGCGGCAACGACGCCAGGTTGTGCAGGGCCCAGCCGGCCCCCTGCAGCGTGGTGGCGACGTCGCCGTAGCGCGCGCCCCCGGCGACGGTGACCGTGGCGGATGCCTCGTCGACCACCGTCTCGACGTCGAGGTTCTCGAGGCTGACCAGGGTGCCCGCCGTGTCCGCGAGGTCGTTGAACGAGTGGCGGCTTCCCAGGGCTCGGACGCTGCGGGATGCCGCGACGATCCGCTGCACATCGGCGACGGAGCCGGGGCGCGCGAGGTCGCGGGCGGTGTAGGAGTAGTTTCTGGCCCAGTTCTCACCGGCGATGGAAGACATCCGACCATTGTGCACCGTGCCCGGATCGTAGACTGACGCCATGCTCGATCGTGCCCGCATCTGGATGGCGGACTACGCCTATGCGGCGCGGGTGAACGTCGGCGCGACCCTGCGCCACCGCCGCGTGCCCCGGGCCCGCGGCGACCTCGCCCCGGTGCTCCTCATCCCCGGCGTCTACGAGCGGTGGCAGTTCATGCGGGCCGTCGGCGGCCGGCTGGCGAAGCGCGGTCACGCCGTGCACGTCGTCGAACCCCTCGGCAGGAACCTGGCCGCGGTGTCGGAGGCCGCCGCGGTGGCGCAGGCGTACGTCGACGAGAACGACCTGCGCGACGTGGTCGTCGTCGCGCACAGCAAGGGCGGCCTGATCGCCAAGCACATGATGTCGTTCGACGACCTCGACGGCCGCATCCTCGGGCTCGTCGCGATAGCCACCCCGTTCTCGGGTTCGAGCCTCGCCCGCTACGCGCCCACCCGGCCGTTGCGCGACTTCGACCCCGCGCACGCGACGCTCACACTGCTGGCCGAGCAGGCCGAGGTGAACTCCCACATCGTCTCGATCTTCCCCGAGTTCGACCCGCACATCCCCGGCGGCAGCTACCTCGAGGGCGCCCACAACATCCAGTTGCCGGTCGACGGGCACTTCCGGCTACTCGCCGACCCGCACGTGCTCGACGCCGTCGTCGAGGCGGTCGAATCGGGATTCCCCCGCCAGCAGGAATGAACCGCGCCGCCGGGTGTTGACTACTCGTATGACACGTGACGAACGGCTGGTCCTCTCCATCGCAGTACTGGCGTCTTTCGTGACGTTCCTCGACGGCTCGGTCATCAACGTCGCGCTTCCGGCGATCGAGCAGGAGCTCGGCGGCGGCATCACCACGCAGCAGTGGGTCGTCGACGCCTACGCGATCACCCTGGGCACGCTCATCCTGCTCGCCGGGTCGCTCTCCGACACCTTCGGCCGCTGGGTGGTCCTGAAGGTCGGGCTGTACGGCTTCGCGGTGACGTCGATCCTCATCGCGATCGCGCCTACCGCCGAGCTGCTCATCATCCTGCGCGGCGCGCAGGGAGTCGCGGGCGCGCTCCTCGTGCCGAGCTCGCTCGCCATCATCATCGCGACCTTCCGCGGAGCGGCCCAGGCCAAGGCCATCGGCACCTGGACCGGCTGGACGAGCGCCGCGTTCCTCGTCGGCCCGCTGCTCGGCGGCCTGTTCGTCGACTTCCTCGACTGGCGGCTCGTGTTCGCCATCAACATCCTGCCGATCGCGGTGACCCTCGTGCTCGTCGCCCGGCTGGGGCAGAAGAACGTGCGCCCGGAGGGCGGCGGCATCGACTGGTTCGGCGCGGTGCTCGGCATCATCGGGCTCGGCGGGCCCGTCTTCGCGCTCATCGAGCAGGCGAACTTCGGCTGGACCAGCCCGGTGATCTACCTGCCGTTCGTCATCGGCCTCGTGGCGCTGACCGCTTTCATCCTGCGCCAACGCACGGTGAAGCATCCGATGATCCCGCTCGCCCTGTTCTCGGTGCGCAATTTCTCGGTCGGCAACATCGCGACGACGCTCGTCTACGGGGCGCTCGCGCTCGGCGGCTTCCTGCTCACCGTCTTCCTGCAGGAGGTCGGCGGGTTCTCGGCGACGGCGGCCGGCCTCACCTTCCTGCCGATGACGCTCATCAGCATCGCGCTCTCGGCGACCTTCGGGGCGCTGGCCGGCAAGTACGGGCCCCGGCTGTTCATGGGCCTCGGTCCCATCCTCGCCGGGGTCGGCTACCTGCTGATGCTCTCGATCGAGGAGGACGTGAACTACTGGACGCAGGTGTTCCCCGGCGTCATCCTGTTCTCGCTCGGACTCACCGCGACCGTCGCCCCGCTCACCGCCGCGATCCTCGGCTCGATCTCGCCCGAGCAGTCGGGCATCGGATCGGCGATCAACAACGCCATCTCCCGCATCGCCGGTCTCGTCGCGATCGCGTTCGTCGGTGTGATCGTCGGTTCGCAGCTGACGGTCGAGTCGTTCCATCGCGGGCTGCTGGTCACCGCCGTGCTGCTCATCGTCGGCGGCGTGGTGTCGCTGGTCGGAATCCGCAATCCCGTGCTCGAGAAGCTGCCGGAGCCCGATCGAGTGCAGCCGGAGTAGCGCTCAGGCGAAGACGGCCTGCCCGCTGAGGGCGAGCAGCGCGACGTTCACGACCGAGGCGGCCATGATCAGCTGGAACAGCAGTCGCGTCGGCGGGCGGTTGAGAGCGAGGTTGGCGCACGCCCCGGCGAGCCCGATCGAGACGCCGAGCCCGATCCACTGCACGACTCCGGGGGATCCGGCGCCGAAGACGACGAGAGCGGATGCCGCGGCCAACGCCACGGCGATGGTGACGCCGCTCGTGCGCCGCCCCAGGCGGTGGGGGAGTCCGGCGATGCCGGTCGCCCTGTCGTCGGCGAGGTCGGGGAGCACGTTGGAGAAGTGCGCCGCGACGCCGAGCAGGGCGCCGGCGCCCAGCGCCCACGGGGCCGCGAACCCGGCGGGCACCGCTGAGAGGGTGACGATCGCGGGCAGCAGGCCGAAGCTGACGATGAACGGCAGCACGGAGAGCGGCGTGCGCTTCAGCCAGAGGTTGTAGCCCCACGCGAACGCGATGAACACGGCGTGTGCCGCCGTCGCCGGCCAGCCCAGCGGCAGAGTGAGCAGAACGGCGACGACGAGTGTAGCGAACGAGACCGCCCGCACCGTTCCGACGGCGATCCACCCCCGCGCGACCGGCTTGTCGTCACGGCCCACCGCGGCGTCGCGGCGCGCGTCGAGCCAGTCGTTGGAGAGGCCGACCGAGACCTGGCCGGAGAACATCGCCAGGGTCAGCAGAGCTATGCGGGCCGGTTCCAGTCCGGCGCCGACGGCGAGGATGGCGGTGACGAGAGTCACCGCCACTGTCGGCCCGGGATGGGTGGAGAGCGCGAGCGCGATCGATCTGGGAGGCGCGTTCGCGGGCATAACGCCATGCTATTCCGATAGCGTGGTCTGATGCCCACCACTCCGACCGCCAGCGACCTCGCCACGATCCTCCCCGGAACCTGGAACGTGCGGTCCACCAATTTCCCGATGTGGCTCACTCGCGAGCGCACCTCGCCGCGCTTCACCTACTCGCTGGTGAGCGAGGACCCGCTGGTGCTGCGCGACGACGTCAGCTACCGCACCACCGACGACGCCGAGAAGCACGTTCTGGGTACCGACAAGTGGGCACACGACGGATTCGTCCGACGCGGCAAGGGTCGCCGGCGGCTCGCCACGACCCGCTGGTCGATCAGCGGTATGAACGAGGCGGGCACCGTGATCGCCGTCCGGTTCGAGAAGTCGCTGGCGTCGCCTGCCGGAATCGACATCCTGTCTCGCGAGGGAGTCGTCGTAGACGAGCTGCGCAGTCTCGTCGCCCGCAACACCGAGAAGTTCGGCCTGACCGCCGAGGACTTCGCCTCGCTCACCTGGCTCGACCCGGTCACGTAGCCCCGCTCTGCCTCAGCCGAGATAGCCGAGCGCGCGCAAGACCTCCAGAGGCCGCTCCACGTTGCCGAAGTGTCCGCAGTCGGGCACCACGGTCGTGATCGCCCGCGGCACGGTGGCTGCCAGACGGTCGAGGTCGCCCTGCGTGACGAAGACGTCACGGTCGCCGCGCGTGGCACGCACCTCGCACTCGATGGCCGCCCATCGGGTGTCGGCGTCGTAGCCGCGCGTCACCTCGGAGGCCGCGACGAACGAGCGCGGCCGCAGCTCGGTCGACAGCGCCTTGATGACCGAGTCGTGCACCCGGGCGACGTGTCTGAACAGCGGGAAGGCCACCAGCCTCATGATCCCGGCCGCCTGCAGCGCCGAGACGGCGACGATGGCGACGGCCTGCACCGGTGCGAGCAGGCGCAGGAAGAACCGCAGGAGCACGAAGCCCGGGATGACCCGGAGCCCACGCCACGGATGCGCGACGCTCTCGATCACCGACCACGTCGTGCCGGAGACGAGCGACACCGACAGCACGCTCTGCGGCCAGGTCGACGCCATGTGCAGCGCGATGAACCCGCCGAGCGAGTGCCCGACGACGTCCCACTCGGTGTAGCCGAGTTCGAGGGCGGTGTCGCGCACGAGCTCGCTCACGGCGTCGAGCGTCGGCGGTGCCGCTCCGGGGTCTCCTGTGGCGTCGCCCCAGCCGGGGAGGTCGACGATGACGGGGTTCACGATCGTCACACCGGCCCGTTCGGCGGCGGCGAGCAGGGGAGTCCACGTCGTCCAGGAGCCGGCCGCGCCGTGCAGCAGGATCGTCGCCCTGGTCGATGTCCGGGCGGGGCGGTGCCGCGCAACCGCCCGGATCGCCTGCCGGTCGTCGGGAGCGGCGGCGTGCAGCCGTCGATCATGCCAGAACACGGTGGTCTCGGTCAGGCCGAGGGCGGCCGCGTCGGTCTCGAGCGGGAACGGAGCGTACCCGGCGGTCGGGTCGGCGCGGAGTTGAGACATCCGCGTCAGCCTATCGAAACTATTCGTAGCGCAACGAGTGCAGAGGCATACCGAGGAAGCGCGCGTAGTCGGCGACCGCGTTCGCGAAGCGCGATCGTGCCCTCGCCGACAGTCCGGCGAACGGCCGCGCGTCGACGGTGACGCATCCGCGGGCGAGGGTGCGCCGCCAGGTGCCGACGACCTCCCCGTCGACCACGATCGTCGACAGGAACAGGCCGTTGCCGCCCGGCACCACCAGTTTCGCGTGCTGCGTCGCCAACGCCGCCGAACGGTCCTGGTAGCCGAGCAGGTACTCGTCGAATCCGGGGAGGGCGACAGTGGCGGATGGCGCGGCCGGGGTGTCCCGACCGAGGAGGTAGGCCGTACCGTCGACGTCGAGCTCGTCGAGCAGCTCGCGCGCGACGGCGACTCCGGCACGCGCGTCGGTCAGCGTCAGCGACGACCACCAGGCGAAGTCGCGCACCGTCGCCGGGCCGTGCGCCGAGAAGTAGCGCAGAGCGAACTCCCCGAGCGCCTCATCCCGCTCCAGTGCGCGCGGGGAGCGGACCCACTCGTCGAGCAGCACGAACGTCTGCTGTTTGCCGCGCACCGGTCCGAACACGGTGAGCCGGTCGAGGCAGAGCCGCTGCAGGAGGTGCATCCCTCGCTGGCCGGTCGTGGGGATCCCCGCCGCGACGAACGCCTCGAGCAGCCCGTCGCGGGTGAGCTCCCGCCGGCCCGAGAGCTGCTCCCGAGCCACGTCGCCGGCACGGGCGAACTCGCCGTCGGTGAGTTCGAGCTCGCGCTCACGGCCGGCCGTGCCGCGGATGATGCGGTCGGCGGTGAGCGAGAGGATCCAGCCGAGGTCTTCGGGAGGCACGAAGTGCAGGGTGCCGCGCATCGGCCAGGATCGTACGATCTCGCCGGCCGCGAGACCGGCCTCGATCGAGGCATCCGTCGCCCCCGGGGTGCGCAGCCCCACCGACCATTTGGCGCCGGCGAAGTCCTGGGCCTGCACGCACAGCATCCGTCGCACGGTGGCCGCCGGGTCGCCCGGGCTGTCGGCCGACCGGACGATGCCCTGTGCGCTCAATCGCAGCGCGGTGAGCTGCCGACGGCTCGCGGTGAAGGTTCGCGTCATGCGCCCAGTATCGTCCCCTGCTGCGACATCGCGCGTCTACAGCGAGACGGACTGCTGTTTCTCGGGTTCGGCTTCCGAGGCCGTGTTCGCCCGGGCCGTGGCCTCGGCGATCGCGTCGGCCGCGCGCACGAGCGATAGGTGGGAGAACGCCTGCGGGGTGTTGCCGGCCTGACGCGCGTCGCCCACCGCGTACTCCTCGCTGAGCAGGCCGACGTCGTTGGAGTACCCGACGAGGCGATCCATCAGCTCCGTGGCATCCGCCAGCCTCCCCGACCGCGCGTACTGCTCGGCGAGCCAGAACGAGCAGGCGAGGAAGGGGTTCTCGCCCTCCGGCAGCCCGTCGACGCCCGACTCGGTGCGGTAGCGCAGCAGGAGCCCGTCTTCGAGGAGGTCCTCTTCGATGGCGGCGACGGTTCCGAGCATGCGTGGGTCGTCCGCTTCGATGTAGCCGGCCTGCACCATCTGCAGGAGCGAGGCGTCGACCGTCGAGCCGCCGTAGTACTGCGTGTATGTTCCGCGCACGGGGTCGAAGCCCTGAGTCTCGATCTCCTCGCGCACGAGGTCGCGCATGCGTTCCCAGCGTTCCACCGGGCCGTCGAGCCCGAACTCGCGCACGGCACGCGCGGCGCAGTCGAAGGCCGCCCAGAGCATGACCCGCGAGTGGGTGAAGTGCCGCAGCGGGCCGCGGATCTCCCAGATGCCGTTGTCGGGGCGCTGCCAGTTGTTCTCGACGAAGGTCATCAGGGCGCGCTGCAGCGGCCAGGAGAAGTCCATCTCCTCGCCCTGCGTCTCGCGCGCGCGTTCGAGGGCGAGCATGACCTCGCCGAACACGTCGCCCTGGTACTGGGTGAACGCGCCGTTGCCGACGCGCACGGGGGATGCGCCGTCGTAGCCGGGCAGGCTGTCGACGACGTACTCGTTGAGCCGGCGCTCGCCGGACAGGCCGTACATGATCTGCACGTCGGCGGGATCTCCCGCGATCGCGCGCAGCAGCCAGCGTCGCCACGGGTCGGCCTCGGCCTCGAAGCCGTGGTCGAGCAGCACGTGCAGGGTGAGCGACGCGTCGCGCAGCCAGACGTAGCGGTAGTCCCAGTTGCGCTGCCCGCCGAACTCCTCGGGCACGCTCGTGGTCGCCGCCGCGACGATTCCGCCCGTGTCCTCGTGGGTGAGCGCGCGGAGCACGAGAAGCGACCGGCGCACGGCCTCGGAGTACTGCGGGGCGACAGCGGTGGTCGACGCCCACGACTGCCACCAGCGTTCCGTCTCGCGGATGCGCTTGCTCACGTTGAGGGGGGCGGGCGCGCTGCGATGAGCCGGATACCAGGTCAGGGCGATGTCGACGGTCTCGCCCGCCGACACGGAGAAGTCGGAGACGTGGGCGTGGTCCTCCGCCCGCAGCACCGGTCCGCGGATGACGATCGCGTCGGGACCGGCGACGGCGACGACGGCGTTGCCGCCCTCCTCGGGCACCTGACGCAGCCACGGCAGCGCGGCGCCGTAGTCGAACCGGATGCGCAGCTCCTGGTGCATGTCCACGGTGCCGGACACCCCCACCACGCGACGCACGACGTCGGCGCGCCGGTCGCCGTGCGGCATGAGGTCGATCACGTCGACCTCTCCGGTGGGCGTCACCCAGCGGGTGACGAGAGTGAACGTGTCTTCGACGTAGCTGCGGCTGCTCGACACGCCTTCGTCGCCGTGGAGCGACGCGCGCGGGGCGACAAGCCAGCGCCCGTGGTCCTCGTCGCCGAGCAGCGCCCCGAACGTCGACGCCGAGTCGAAGCGGGGCAGGCACAACCAGTCGATGCTGCCGTCGAGCCCGACGAGGGCACCCGTGTGGCAGTCGCCGATGAGGGCATAGTCTTCGACGTGCAGAGCCATCAGCGGGGGTCTATGCCGTGGGCGTCGTCGCCCAGCACTCCGGAGTCGATGAGCTGCTCGAGCAGCCCGGCGCCGTCGGGCGCGAACACCCACGTCGTCTGGCTGAGCTGTTCCTTCTCTGCGGCTGTCGAGCGGCCGCCGGCGAGGACCGCCTCGCTGGTGGACAGCTGGCGGATGGCGATCGCCGCGACGTTCTCGGGGTGCGACTCGGCGAACTCGCCGTAGATCTCCTCGTCGTGCTGCCCGTCGTCGCCGATCAGCAGCCAGCGCATGCCCGGAAGCTCCTGGGCGATGCGTTCGAGGCTGGATGCCTTGTGGTCGCGACCGCTGCGGAACCACCGGTCGTGGGTGGGCCCCCAGTCGGTGAGCAGGAGAGGGCCGGCGGGATACAGGTTGCGGTCGAGGAACCGGGAGAGGGTCGGCGCGACATTCCAGGCGCCGGTCGACAGGTAGACGACGGGCGCGCCGGGGTTCGCGCGGATGAGGCGCTCGTAGAGCACCGCCATGCCGGGCACCGGGCGTCTGGCGTGCTCGTCGAGCACGAAGGTGTTCCAGGCGGCGAGCAGCGGTCGGGGGAGTGCCGTGACCATGACGGTGTCGTCGACGTCGGAGATGAGCCCGAACTCGGCAGCCGGGTCGATGACGAACACGGGCGCGGTGACGTCTTCCGTGTCATCCGTCCGGATCGTGATGGTGTGCCAGCCGGGGGATAGGTCGACCGCGATCTTGGTGTCGACAACACCGCCCCGGTCGGCGAGCACTCTCTGCTCGACGCCGCCGGCGATGATCGTGACCTCGACGTCGTCGACCGGGATGCTGAAGAAGCTGCGCCAGCCGCGCACCTTGGCCACCCGCTGGCTCGCGACATCTCCGCGGGTCAGTACGACGCGACAGAGCACGCGGATCCAACCGGGCGAGCCGTAGCCGCTGTACGGAATGACCGTGGTCTTGAGTCCACGCTTCCGACCGCGCTTCTCACGCCAAGCGTGCAGTGAATCCTCCATGCGTGCGGCGAAGTGGAGGATGGGCGCTGCGGCGCCCGGGGTGGTGTCGCCCGGACGCGCGATCGGGTTGCGGGAGCGGGCCATCCTCCAAGTCTGACATGGCAACCGGCCGCGGCGATCCTCTGTACTCAGCAAAGGGCCAGCGGGCGTACAGTCAGGCTGAAATACAGTGAGCCCGCGCGCCCACCGATTTGTGAAATATTTCCGCAAATAGTGAGTTTCATTCCTACCCCCGGTATGGGGGCGGGGTTACGATAACAATCTAAGTTTGATTGAGGAGACATCGTGTCGACACCATCCGTCATAGACGCAATTTCCGCCGGACAGGTTTCACTGCGCAACGAGCCGGTGCAGGCCCGCAGCACGGCACGGCTCGCCGCTCTTATGGACGCCGCCGCCGCCGTGGTCGACGAGATCGGCTACGAGCGCCTCACGACCGCGATGGTCGCCGAGCGCGCAGGGGCCTCCATCGGCACCGTCTACCGCTACTTTCCCGACCGCATCGCCGTTCTCCAGGCACTCGGTGCCCGCAACCTCGAGCGCGCACTGAGCCGCGTCACCGAGGAGGCGGCCAACGTCAAGCACGATGACTGGGTGTCGGCGCTCAGCGCCTCCATGGACATCCTCGTCCAGGCCTTCCGCGACGAGCCCGGCTTCCGTTCGCTGCGCGTCGGCGACGTCATCGACCTCCGCCCCGCGCCCAACGAGACGCCGTACAAGTCGATCCTCGCGGGAGCCCTGCTCGAGAGCCTCGTCAGCCGCTTCGGAGTGCCCGACAACGACGAGGTGCGCTTCGCCTTCGAGACTGCGATCGAGGTGTCCGACGCCCTCGCGGCTCGGGCGTTCGCCCGCAACCCCGACGGCGACCCGGCGTTCCTCGGGGCCGGCAGCTCGATCGTCGCCACGCTGCTCACCCCGCACTTCGGTAAGCCGTAGCCCTCGACACACCGTCTCCTCACCTCCGCGATCCCCGGCGGCTCCCTCCCGAGCCGACCGGGGATCGTCGCGTGCGGGGCATTGTCGGTGGTTCGACATAAATTGCAATCAGGGCAATCCGGAATGACAGACGTTCCGAATGGTGTTTAGCTTTGTGTCTGGTCTGGGTGTTCGTTGGGCCGGTCACGCAGGCAGCGTGGTGCTGGTTTTCCTGGCGCGTGTCGATTCGTGAGAATTCACGAGGAATGAGCCGAAGTACATGATCGAATTCCGTTCCGTGAGCAAGAAATTCGCAGACGGCACCCTGGCCGTCGACGACTTCAATCTCGTCATACCATCGCGCAAGACCACGGTGCTCGTCGGGTCGTCTGGAAGCGGCAAGACCACTCTGCTGCGGATGATCAACCGCATGGTCGACCCGACCTCCGGCACCGTCGAGATCGACGGTGAGAGCGTGCTCGACCGCCAGCCGGTGGCCCTGCGCCGCTCGATCGGCTACGTCATGCAGAACTCCGGGCTGCTCCCTCATTTCACCGTCGTCGACAACGTGGCCACGGTGCCCGTGCTCAACGGAGTGCCGCGCAAGGTCGCGCGTCAGCAGGCCCTCGAGCTGCTCGACACCGTCGGGCTCAACCGCGACATCGCGAACCGCTACCCCAGCCAGCTCTCGGGAGGCCAGCAGCAGCGGGTCGGCGTCGCACGAGGTCTTGCCGCGAATCCCAACATCCTCCTCATGGACGAGCCGTTCGGCGCCGTCGACCCGATCGTGCGAGCCGAACTCCAGCAGGAGACCATCCGGCTGCAGCGCGACCTCGACAAGACCATCGTGTTCGTCACCCACGACATCGACGAGGCATTCCTGCTCGGCGACCAGGTGGTCATCCTCGAGAAGGGCGCCAAGATAGCGCAGGTCGGCAGCCCGAGCGAGATCATCGAGAACCCGGCGAGCGACTTCGTCGCCGACTTCATCGGCGTGGACAAGGGCAAGCGCTCGCTGTCGATCAAGCACACGCCCGGCGGCCCGATCCTCGTCGACTCCGAGGGGCGCGCGGCCGGAGTGCTCGTCGACGGCGAGCCGTCCGCGGCAGCGCAGGGCGAGAGGAGCACGGTCGCGTGACCTGGGTCGTCAACAACCTCGATCTGATCCTCGAGCTGTCGGTCGCCCACCTGCGGCTCTCGATCGCGCCCATCGTGCTCGGCTTCCTCATCTCCCTGCCCCTCGGCTGGCTCGCCTATCGGTTCAAACTCACCAGGGGCCTCCTCCTGACGGCGGCCGGACTGCTGTTCACCATCCCGTCGCTCGCGCTGTTCGTGCTGCTCCCGCCGCTGCTGGGCATCAGCTTTCTCAGCGAGGCGAATGTCACCATCGCGCTCACGATCTACGCGGTCGCGATCATGACCCGCTCCGTGTCCGACGCGCTCGGCTCTGTCGATCCGGCGGTGCGCCAGTCGGCGACCGCCGTCGGCTACGGCAGCTGGCGTCGGTTCTGGGCGGTCGAGTTCCCGCTGGCGGGCCCGGTCATCCTGGCGGGCCTGCGGGTCGCCGCCGTGAGCACCATCAGCCTCGTCACCGTGGGCATCCTCATCGGCGTGCAGAGTCTGGGCTACCTGTTCACCAACGGCTTCCAGCGCAGGATCGTGCCCGAGATCTTCGCCGGCGTCGTCATGGTCGTCGTCATCGCGCTGCTCGTCGACTACCTGCTCGTGCTGCTCGGCCGAGCGCTCATGCCGTGGTCACGTGCACAGAAGACCGTGCGGCCGCCGCTCGAGCGCGTGCCGCTCGTCCCCACAGCGTCGAACACCCTGGGCGGCACCCGATGAGCCTCTTCGCCGACGCCTTCGCCTGGCTGTTCTCGCCCGACCGGCTCGAGGGCGGCGACGCGCTGCCCACCGCGATCGCCGTGCACCTGTTCTACACCTTCGTCTCGCTGCTGATCGCCGCCGTCATCGCCGTCCCCGTCGGCTATCTGATCGGCCACACCGGCAAGGGCCGCGAGCTCGCGGTCGGCATCTCCGGCGCCGCCCGCGCGCTGCCCTCGTTCGGACTCATCCTGCTGCTGGTGCTCGTCATCGGCGTGACGCAGAAAGAGGGGGCTGCTTTCGCCGCCTTCGTGCTGCTCGGCATCCCGTCCGTTCTCGCCGGGGCCTACTCCGGGCTCGAGGCGATCGACCGGCGCGTCATCGACGCCGCCCGCGCGGTGGGCATGACCGAGTGGCAGATCCTGTGGAGGGTCGAGGTGCCGCTCGGCCTCCCCCTCCTGATCGGCGGACTCCGCTCGGCGGCGCTGCAGATCGTCGCCACCGTCACCCTCGCCGCCTACATCGGCCTCGGAGGGCTCGGGCAGTACATCATCGCCGGCCTCCGCCTCCGCCAGTTCGACCAGATGCTCGGGGCTGCCATCGTCATCATCGTCCTGGCGCTCGTCATCGACGGGCTGTTCGCGCTCCTCCAGCACCTCGTCGTGCCGAAGGGCGTCGCGGCCGGTCGAGCCACAGACATCCGCACGCGGTCATCCCGATCCCGCGCGGTGGCGTAACCACTCGCCGAAAAGAGAAGAGAGAAAAAATGTTCACAGCAAGGAACAAGGGCTGGCTCGCCGCGGGCGTAGTCATGGTCGGGGCGTCATTGGCCCTCTCAGGGTGCGCTTCGGGTGACCCGCTCGAGACGGACTCGGGTTCGGGCGACAGCGAGGCCATCGTCGTCGGCTCGCAGGCCTACTACTCCAACGAGATCATCGCCGAGATCTACTCGCAGGCGCTCGAAGACGCCGGATTCGAGGTGGAGCGCAAGTTCCAGATCGGAGAGCGTGACGCCTACCTGCCGTCGCTCGAAGACGGATCGGTCGACCTGATCCCCGAGTACACCGGAAACCTCCTCCAGTACTACGCCCCCGACACCACCTCGACCGAAGAGGAGGCCGTCTACGCCGAGCTCGCCGACGCTCTTCCCGAGGGTCTCACAGTTCTCGAGAAGTCCAGCGCGACCGACCAGGACTCCTACAACGTCACCAAGGAGTTCGCCGACGCGAACGGTCTCGAGAGCCTCGAAGACCTCGCCGGCCTGTCGACTCCCGTGCGCCTGGGCGGAAACGCCGAGCTCGCCGACCGCGCCTACGGTCCCGAGGGACTGCTCTCGGTCTACGGCGCCACCGTGACCTTCGAGGCCACCGGCGACACCACCGTCGACGAGCTGCTCGCGGGCGGAGTCGACATGGCGAACGTCTACAGCGCCGACCCGAGCATCCAGACGAACGACCTCGTGACGCTCGCCGACCCGAAGGGCCTGTTCCTGGCCTCCAATGTCGTGCCGCTGGTCAACGCCGACATCGCCGACGACATCGCCGACGTGATCAACGCGGTCAACGCGAAGCTCACGCCGGAGGGGCTCATCGACCTCAACGTGCAGAGCACGGTCGACCAGGAGTCGTCCGACTCCATCGCGACGAAGTGGCTGACCGACAACGACCTGCTGAAGTAGCCGGTCGCGGCGACGCCGCTGACACACGCGAGGGACGGATGCCGCGGCATCCGTCCCTCGTTCTCTCCCCACCGGACCTCGTGAAAGAATGGGTCATATGCACTCACGCGCGAGATCCCGTCTTCTGGCCGGAGCGCTCGCACTCGGCATGGGGCTCACCGTCACCGCGTGCGGCAGTGTGCCGGTGGATCCGAGCGACACGGGCGCGGGAACGCGGATCACGGTGGGCGCGCAGGACTCGATCGAGAACCGAATCGTCGCGCAGCTGTACGGCCAGGTGCTCGCGGACCACGGCTACCTCGTCGACTACAACGAGGGCATCGGCACGCGGGAGAACTATCTCGCCGCGCTCCAGGCCGGGACCGTCGACCTCGTCGCCGACAACTCCGGCGACCTGCTCTACGGCATCGACCCTGACGCCTTCGCACGCTCGGCCGATGACATCGCCGAGGCGCTTCCGGAGCAGGTCGAGGCGTTCGGGCTGAGCGTGCTCGAGGCCGCTCCCGCCGACAACGCCGAGGCGTTCGTGGTCTCGCAGGAGTTCGCGGAAGCCCACCAGGTCGCCTCGATCGGCGAGCTCGGCTACCTCGCGAGAAGCATCACGCTGGGCGTCAGCGACGACTTCGAGTCCCACCGCTACGGCACCGCGGGGCTCCTCGCCGTGTACGGCGTGTCGGGGTTCGCCACCAAGACCCTCAACGACGACGGCGGCACCGCCACGGTCAGCGACCTGCTCACCGACGCGATCCAGGTCGCCGTCATCCCCTCGACCTCGCCGTCGATCAGCCGCAACAACCTGCGCGTGCTGAGCGACCCGAAGAGCCTCATCACCACGCAGAACATCGTGCCGGTGGTCGGCGAGGTCGCAGACTCGGCCGACGTGCGCCGACTGCTCGACCCCGTGTCCGACGCCCTCACCACCGACGAGCTGCGATCGTTGAACGAACGCGGCACCTCCACCGACACGCCGTCGCCCGAGCGGATCGCCAAGAAGTGGCTCACGCAGAAGAAGCTGCTGGACGACTGAGCTAGGCGGAACGCCGCTCGCGTTGCACGACGGCAGGGTCGTCGGTCGTCGGGTCTTCGGCCGCATCCGCCGCGACCGCGTCCTCTGCACTGTGGGCCATGTGCCGCGCCTCGACCCGCGTCAGCACCTTCTTCACCACCACCACCACGAGTGCGAAGCCGACGATGATCGCCACGAAGATGTAGCCGGCGTAGTGCAGGCGGTCGGCCATCTCCCGGTAGCTGCCGGCCGCGAGGGCCCCGACTGAGACGTAGGCGAAGGCCCAGAGCACACAGGCGGGAACGGTGAAGGCCATGAACTTGCGGTAGCGCATCGCGCTCATGCCCACTGTGAGGGGGATGATGGAGTGCAGCACGGGCAGGAAGCGGGAGATGAACACCGCGAGTCCGCCCCGCCGGTCGAGGTACCTCTCGGCCCTCGCCCAGTTGTGCTCGCCGATTCGCCGGCCGAGGCGGGATGCGCGGATGCGCGGCCCGAAGTAGCGGCCGAGCGCGAAGCCGATGCTCTCACCTGCCAGCGCACCGGCGATGACGGTGACAATGAGGGCGAAGTACTCGACCGGACCGACCACCCCGGTGGCGGCGACGATCACGATGGTGTCGCCGGGAACGATGAGCCCGATGAGGATGCTGGTCTCCAGCAGGATGCCGATTCCGGCCAGCAGCGTGCGCAGCACGGGGTCGACGGACTGAACGACGTCGAGAATCCAGCTCAGAATCTCATTCACAGCACGACCCTACCCATTCAGGCTGTGGGTTCGGATGGGGGTATCCCCTGAAAAGTGCCCCGGTAGTCGGGACTTAAGACTCATGTGCCGCCCCGGCCGCGCGAGCAGACTGATACCAGTAGTTTCAGCGATTAATTCACGATCGGGCGGTGATAGACGTGGGGGAGATTCTCGACCCGCTTCTGCTTTCTCGGTGGCAGTTCGGGCTCACCACCCTCTACCACTTCCTCTTCATCCCCCTCACGATCGGCATGGTGCTGCTCGTCGCGATCCTGCAGACCGCCTGGGTGCGCACCGGCAAGCTCAAGTACCTGCACCTGACTCGGCTGTTCGGCAAGATCTTCCTCATCAACTTCGCCATGGGCGTCGTGACCGGAATCGTGCAGGAGTTCCAGTTCGGCATGAACTGGTCGGACTACTCGCGTTTCGTCGGCGACGTATTCGGCGCCCCCCTCGCGATGGAGGGCCTGCTCGCCTTCTTCTTCGAGGCGACATTCATCGGGCTGTGGATCTTCGGCTGGGACAAGCTGTCGCCGAAGCTGCACCTCGCGACCATCTGGGCGACCGCAGTGGGCAGCGTGCTGTCGGCCTACTTCATCCTCGCCGCCAACGCGTTTATGCAGAACCCCGTCGGGTTCGAGATCAACGAGGCCAAGGGTCGGGCCGAGCTCGTCGACATCGGCGCCGTGCTCACCAACCCTGTCGCCGTCTGGCAGTTTCCCCACACCATCTTCGCCTCGATCATGTTCGCGGCGGCGGTCATGGTGGCGACCGCCGCCTACCACCTGTCGCGCAAGCGCCACGAGGACACGATGCGCACCGCGCTCAAGTTCGGCTCGTTCGCCAGCATCTTCGGCTTCGCCGGCTCGGCGCTCTCCGGCGACCAGCTCGGCCTCGTCATGGTGCAGACGCAGCCGATGAAGATGGCCGCAGCGGAGGCGCTGTACAAGACGACCGAGAACGCGAGCTTCTCGATCTTCTCCCTCGGCACCCCCGACGGCGCGCACGAGATCTTCTCCATCCGCATCCCCTACCTGCTCTCCTTCCTCTCGACGCACACCTTCACCGGCGAGGTCGAGGGCATCAACGACCTGCAGGCCCAGTACGTGCAGGACTACGGCCCGGGCGACTACACGCCGATCATCTGGATCACCTACTGGTCGTTCCGCTGGATGATCGCGCTCGGCGGCCTCGGTGCCCTGATCTCAGTGGTCGGCCTGTGGCTCACCCGCAAGGGCAAGGACCCGAAGCCGTGGGCCTGGAAGGTCGCCATCTGGTCGGCGCCCGTGCCGCTCGTCGCCGCCCTCGTGGGCTGGATCTTCACCGAGATGGGCCGTCAACCGTGGATCGTGTTCGGGTTGATGAAGACTGAAGACGGGGTCTCGCCGAACGTCACCGGTCTCACCGTCGCCATCTCGCTCGTGGCCTTCACCCTGGTCTACGGCGCCCTCGCCGTCGTCGAGTTCAAGCTCATCAAGAAGGCCGCGATCACCGGGCCCGACGAGTGGGAGCACCACGACGACGCAGACAACGTCGACCACTCCAAGCTCGCGACCGTCTACTAAGGAACACGAACATGGATCTCGCCTACCTCTGGTTCTTCATCGTCGGTTTCTTCTTCATCGGCTACTTCGTGCTCGACGGATTCGACTTCGGCGTCGGCATGAGCCTGCCGTTCCTCGGCAAGGACGACACCGACCGCCGTGTGCTCATCAACACGATCGGCCCGGTCTGGGACATGAACGAGACCTGGCTGATCGTCGCCGGCGCCGCCATGTTCGCCGCGTTCCCCGAGTGGTACGCGAGCATGTTCAGCGGGTTCTACCTCGCCCTGCTGCTCATCCTCGTGGCGCTGATCCTGCGCGGGGTCTCGTTCGAATACCGGCACCAGAACAAGGGCGTCGAGTGGACCAAATGGTTCGACCGGATGATCGTGGTCGGCTCGGCGGTTCCGTCATTCTTGTGGGGGGTCGCCTTCGCCAACCTCATCCAGGGTGTCCCGATGGACGCAGACCACAACTTCACAGGCACGCTGCTGACCCTGCTGAACCCGTACGGCCTGCTCGGCGGGCTCACGACGCTGCTGCTGTTCTTCACGCACGGCGTGGTCTTCGTCTCGCTGAAGACCGAGGGCGACATGCGCCTCCGCGCACAGTCGCTCGCGCGCAAGTCGGGGGCGGCCGCGGTGCTCGTCGCCGCCGCGTTCCTCGGCTGGACCATCCTGCAGCACCTCGACTCTCCGCACGTCTGGCTCATCGTGACGCTCGCGCTCGTCGCCGCGGTCGCCCTCATCGGCTCCTGGCTGTTCAACGCGGTCGGGCGTGAGGGGCTCGCCTTCACGGCCATCGCGCTCACCATCGTCTTCGCGGTCGCGACGATCCTCTCGGCCCTGTTCCCGAACGTCATGCCGGCCAGCAACGACCCGGCGAACGGCCTGACGATCGAGAACGCGTCGAGCACGCCGTACACGCTGAACCTCATGACCTGGGTCGCCGGCATCAGCCTGCCGCTCATCATCGGCTACCAGTCGTGGACCTACTGGGTCTTCCGCAAGCGCATCACCCGCGACACGGTGCTCGCCTCGAGTCACTGATACGGTGACTGAATGAGCGCGGGCCCCATCGATCCGCGGTTGCTGAAGTACGCATCCGCATCACGGTGGTTCCTACTCGCCGGAGGTGTCGTCGGCTTCCTGCAGACCCTCAGCATCGTCGGCGCCGCCTGGTTCGCGGCGGTGCTGATCGTCGGCGTGCTCGACGGCGAATCCCTCGCTTCCCTCGGCCCGCAGATGGCGGCGTTCGCCGGCGTCGTCGTGGTCCGCGCGGTGCTGGTCTGGCTGCTCGACGTGCTCGCCGTGCGCGGCGCGGCGCGGGTGAAGAGCCAGCTGCGCATGCGCGTCGTCGCGGCCCTCGGCCGACTCGGTCCTGCCTGGATCGCCGAGCGCAACTCGGCCGCGGTCACCACGGTCGTCGCTCAGGGTCTCGACGCGCTCGACGGTTACTTCGCCAAGTACCTCCCGCAGCTCATCCTCACCGCCGTCGCGACGCCGATCATCGTGCTCGTGCTGCTCGGCCAAGACCTGACCACCGCGATCGTCGTGCTCGTCACCCTGCCGCTCATCCCGCTGTTCATGGTGCTGATCGGCTGGGCCACCCAGGCAGTGCAGAAGCGGCAGTGGTCGGCGCTGACCCGGCTGGCGTCCGGCTTCCTCGACGTCGTCGACGGGCTCTCCACACTGAAGATCTTCGGCCGCCAGCACCGCCAGGTGGCCCGCATCGAGACGGTCACCGAGGAGTACCGTGCGCGCACCATGGCCGTGCTGCGGGTCTCGTTCATCTCCGGCTTCGTGCTCGAGCTCGCGGGCAGCCTGTCGGTCGCGGTCGTCGCGGTGTCGATCGGCCTGCGACTCGTCGACGGCAGCATCGGCCTCGCGGTCGGGCTCTTCGTGCTGCTGCTGACACCCGAGGCCTACCTCCCGCTGCGGCAGGTGGGAGCGCAATTCCACGCCGCCGCAGACGGGGTGGCCGCGGCCGACGAGGTGTTCGAGATACTCGAGGCGGCGCCGGAAGACCTGCCCGAGGCATCCGCAGCACCGGTCGACCGCGCTTCGACGCTGACGGTCGACGACCTGCGGGTGTCCTACGGAGACCGCACCGTCATCGACGGTCTCAGCGTGGGCTTCGCGCCCGGCCGCGTCACCGCCGTCGCCGGGCCGAGCGGCGCGGGCAAGTCGACGCTCGTCGCCGCGGTGCTCGGTTTCGTCGCCTACTCGGGGAGCATCCGCTACGGCGACCGGGAGCTCGAACCCGGCGCGGCGCGTGACCTCGTGGCGTGGGCGGGTCAGCGGCCGTCGCTCATGGCCGGCACCGTCGCCGAGAACATCGCGCTCGGCGCGGGCACGGTCGACGAGGCGACGCTGCGCGAGGCCATGCGCTTCGCAGCGGCCGAGCTCATCGACCCGTGGCAGACGCTCGGCGTGAACGGCGCGGGACTGTCGGGCGGGCAGGCGCAGCGGGTCTCGCTGGCGCGCGCCTTCTACCGGGCGATGGACCGCGGATGCCCCGTGCTGATCCTCGACGAACCGAGCTCCGCCCTCGACCCGGCGACCGAGAGCGAGCTCATCCTGGGGCTGCAGCGCTTCGCCGCGACCGGCGTGGCCGTCGTCGTCGTCAGCCATCGCACGGCGCTCCTCGACGCCGTCGACAGCGTCATCGAGTTGCGGCCGCGAGCGGCGGTGGTCTCGTGACCGGCGTGCGGGGAGCGCCGGCCGCGCCATCCGCCCCCTCCGCGTCTTCGTCGCCTTCTTCCCCCGACACCGCGTCGGTGCTGCGGCTCGCGCAGCCGCCCGCGCGCCGGTTCGTGCCCGGGCTGCTGCTCGGCATCCTCGCCTCGGGCAGCGCCGTCGCGCTCCTCGCTACCTCGGCGTGGCTCATCACCCGCGCGGCGGAGCAGCCGCCCATCCTCTTCCTCAGCTTCGCGGTCGTCGGTGTGCGGGCCTTCGCGCTCGGCCGCGCGTTCTTCCGCTACGTGGAGCGGCTCGTCACCCACGACGCGGCGTTCCGCTCGCTGGCGGTGCTGCGCACCGGGATCTTCCGCCGGCTCATCCCGGTCGCCCCCGACGGCCTCGGCGGAACCCGCCGCGGCGACCTGCTCACCAGGCTCGTCTCCGACGTGGACGAGCTACAGGACCTGCCGCTGCGCGTCGTGCAGCCCCTCGCGACCTCGCTGCTCGTGTCGGTGCTCAGCGTCGTCGGCGTGGCCATCATCCTGCCCGGTGCGGGACTCACGCTCGCCATCGCCCTCGTCGTCGCGGGCGTCGTCGGCACGCTGGTACACGGCGGGCTGACCGCGAAGGCCGACCGCAGCATCGCGCCATTGCGGGCGGAACTGACGCAGCTCGTGCTCGACTTCGTCGGCCGGCTCGACGTGCTGACCGCGTTCGGCGTCGTCGCCCAGCGCGAGGACGCGATCGCCGCGGCCGACGCCCGGCTGCGCTCCGCCCAGCTGCGCCAGTCGCTCGGCGCCGGAGTGGTCGGAGCCGCAGTGTCGTTGCTCAGCGGCGCCGCGATACTCGGAGCGCTGGCGATGGGCGCCCCGGTGTTCGGCGCGGGAGACATCACCGGCCCCGCCCTCGCCCTCGTCGTGCTCGTGCCCATCGCCGTGTTCGAGTCGTTCGGCACGGTGCCTCTCGCGGTCGGCGCCTGGCGCCGGGTGCGGGTGAGCGCCCGTCGCATCGCCGAGGCGGTTCCGACCGCGATCCCCGCCGAGATCCCGGTGGCGCCGACAGCGCCGCTCGCGGTTCCCGCTGGTCCCGTGACGCTCGAGCTCGACCGGGTGTCGGCCCGCTGGCCGGGTGCCGCGGCCCCGGCCCTGCGCAATGTCACGCTCACGCTGGCCCCCGGCGACTGCCTGCTCGTCACGGGGGAGAGCGGGGCGGGCAAGACCACGCTCGCGCACGTGCTCGTGCGGTTCCTCGACCACGAGGGCGGCTACACAATCGGGGGTGTCGACGCGCGCGACCTCGACCCCGACGCCGTGCGCACCGTCGTGGGGCTCTGCGAGCAGTCGCCGCACCTGTTCGACGACAGCATCAGGCAGAACCTGCTGTTCGCCCGGGATACCGCCACCGACGACGAGCTCCTGGCCGCCCTGGCCTCCGTCGGCCTCGACGAGTGGGTCGCCGAACGCGGCGGACTCGACTCGCCGGTGGGGGAGCGCGGCTCCCTCGTCTCCGGCGGGCAGGCCCAGCGCATCGCGCTCGCGCGGGCGCTGCTCGCCGAGTTCCCGATCCTGGTGCTCGACGAGCCGACCGCCAACGTCGACGTCGACCGTGCGGACGCCCTCATGGCCGACCTCCTGCGCGGCGCCGCGAGCGCGCACCGCGCCGTCGTCGTCATCTCGCACACCGCGATCGACAGCGACCTGGTCACCGCCACGCTGCGCCTGGCGTAGGGCTGTGGCTGCTGCTGCTGCTGCTGCTGCTGCCAGCCCATAGCACCCGCCGCCTTCTTCGGAAATTCAGGAGTTAGCACCGTCGGGGTGTCTGCGGCCCGCGCGGCGGCAGGCATCCGGGGGCCCGGTGCGGCGCTAACTCCTGAATTTCCGCACGGGCGGGCAGGCACGGGGCAGGGCAGGGGCGGGGCGGGGCGGATGCCGCGGCTCGGGTGCCCACCCGCCCGACGCCGCCGGTCCCGACCGAGCACCCCGGCGAGAGCATCGGAAATTCAGGAGTTAGCACCGTCGGGGTATCTGCGGCCCGCGCGGCGGCAGGCATCCGCGGTCCCGGTGTGGCGCTAACTCCTGAATTTCCGAACGGGCGGGCAGGCACGGGGCAGGGCAGGGGCGGGGCGGATGCCGCGGCTCGGGTGCCCGCCAGCCCGACGGCGCCCAGCGCGCCCGCTACGGCAGCGGGTGCCGCAGGGCCGCGAGGCGGGTGCGCCACACGTCGAGGCGGCCGGGCAGCGCGGCCATGCCCGGACCGTCGACCCAACGGGTGATGATGCGCGAGCCGTGCAGCGCTCCGAGCGACCACACTTCGGCGCCGTCGAGCTCGGCGGGGGTGACCGACTCGAAATAGATCTCGGTTCCGAGCGCCGTGGCGAGCCCGAGCAGCGAGCGCGCGGTGACGCTGTCGATGCGCTCGAGCTCCGGCGATGGGGCGCACAGGATGCTGCCGCGCCACCAGACGATCGCGCTGTACGCGCCCTCGACGACGTAGCCCTCGGGCGAGAGGATGATCGCCTCCTCGGCGCCGCGCGGCTGCACCGCCGTGCGAACGCGCAGCATCGCCTCGAGATCGGGGCCCTTCACGGTCGGGCGGGTGCGCGGATCGGGTCCCGCGTGCGACGCCACGACGACCGACCTCGTGAGCGTCGGCGCCGACCGCAGCCGGAACACCAGCAGAGGCGCCCCCGAACGCGATTGCAGTTCGACCCGCGGAAACCAGTCGCCCTCCCGAGGGATCGCGGCGATCGCCGCATCCCAGAACGCGTCGAGGTCGAGCGGCCACGACCCGGCGGCGTCGAAGAACCGCGCCCGGTGCAGGTCGAGGGCGAGGGCGCGTCCGTCGGTGACGAGCCACGAGTCCGCGGCCTCGACGACGGTCTCGGTCATGTCGCAGTAGTCGAGGAAGTCGAGGCGACCCTCGTGCCAGCGGTAGACGGCCGAAGTGGGCGCGATCGGCGTACTCATAAACTCAGGGTATGCGCCCGACCGACCTTCCGCCCGCACGTGTGCTGCGGCATCCGCTCGGTTTCCGGGTCGAACCGGCCGTCGCCTGGCGCGCCCTCCTCGCCGACGAGCCCACCAGCTTCTGGCTCGACAGCGGCCAGGGCGCCGGACTCAGCTACCTCGGCGCCGGCTCCCGCGTCATCGGCGGTGCACTGGTGCTCGAGCAGCTGCGCGTCGAGCTGGCCGATGCCGCCTCCCGCGTCGCGACGGACGAACCGGCGGATGCCGGCTCCCGCGGCTTCGGTCTCGGCTGGGTCGGCTGGCTCGGCTACGAGCTGCGCGGCACCACCGTCGGAACGCCGGTCGGGCACGCCCCGAAGCACCCGGTTTCGGCGATGATGTACGCCGAGCGGGCGCTCGAGTTCGACCACGACACCGGCGAGGTGACCCTGATGGCTCTCGCCGACCGGTGGACGGGCGACGCGCTCGCCTGGCGCGACGCGACCGTGGCGGCCCTCGAGGCGGCGACCGCGCGCGGGGCCGAGCCATCCGCCGCCCCTGTCCCTGCGGGCCCCGCCGCGGCCACCGCCGCCTGGGCCTACTCCGACGACGAGTACCTCGCCATGATCCGCGCCTGCCAGGACGCGATCCACTCGGGGGATGCGTACCAGCTGTGCCTCACCACGGAGGCGGGCGTCGCCGGCGACTTCGACGCGTTCGACACCTACCTCGCGCTGCGCACCTCAAGCCCCGCCCACCGCGGCGGGCTCCTGCGCGTCGGCGGGGTCGCGCTGCTGAGCGCCTCGCCCGAGCAGTTCCTCTCGATCAGTCCCGACGGCGAGGTGGTGTCGCGTCCGATCAAGGGCACCCGCCGCCGCGGTGCCACGCCGCGCGAAGACGCCGACCTCGCCGCCGAACTGCTCGCGAGCGACAAGGAGCGCGCCGAGAACCTGATGATCGTCGACCTCATGCGCAACGACATCGGGCGGGTGAGCGCGCTGGGGTCGGTGTCGGTGCCCGAGCTCTTCGTCGTCGAGAGCTACCGCCACGTGCACCAGCTGGTCAGCACCGTTCGCGGCACCCTCGCGCCGGGGCTCGACGCGATCGACGCGGTCGCCGCGTGCTTCCCCGCCGGATCGATGACCGGCGCGCCCAAGCGCAACGCGACCCTCATCCTCGAAGCGCTCGAGCACCGTGCGCGCGGCATCTACGCGGGGGCCTTCGGCTACTTCTCCCTCGACGGCCGGGTCGACCTGGCCATGGTCATCCGGTCGATCGTGCTCGACGCCGAGGGCGCTACGGTCGGCGCCGGGGGCGGGATCACCGCACTGTCGGTTCCCGAAGAGGAGCTCGACGAGGCGAAGCTGAAGGCCGCTGCGCTGCTGGCGGTGCTGGGCGCCTGACGGGCGGCGCCTACTGGAGGATCGACTCGAGCCGTTCGAGCGCGGTGTTCCAGGTCTCGCCGGCGCGTTCCAGCAGGTCGATAGGGGAGCCGAACCTGTCGTCGAGCGAGCCGAAGCCGCTCTCGCGCACGAGCAGACGGCTGCCCACCTGGGCGGGCGAGAGGGTGAACTCCACCAGTGTGCTGGTCGCCGGCTCCGGCTCGACGTCGGGCTCGACCGATAGCCGGTAGGCGAAACGGGAGGGATGCACCACCTCGGTCACCCGTCCGAGCAGGGTTCCGGCCGCGGTCTCCAGCCGCATGGCGGAGCCCTCGGTCGGCTCGAACTCCGCCGCGGTGTAGACGGTGAAGTGTTCGAACTGCTGGGCGTCGGTCACCACCGACCACACGTTCTCGACGCTCGCGGACAGGTCGATGAGTCTCTCGGTCGCGGTCATGATCCCTCCAGCAGTGTCACCAGTTGATCGATCTCGAGCTCCCACCCCTCGCGGTTGCCCCTGAGATGCTCCAGCCGAGCCGCGTCGTCACCCGCGACGAGCTCGAAGCCGCTCTCCACGACCGTGATCACGGTTCCGGCGGGCGCGTCCGCGAGGGTGAAGCGCACGGTTGTGGCCGTGTCATCCCGTACCGGAGTCTCCGGGTCCTTCGCCCACCGGAATTCGAACAGGAAGTCCTCGACCACGGCGGTGACGACGAAGGCGAAGTCGCCGTCGTCGTCCCAGTGCAGCGTGCCCTCTGTCCCGACGGCGAGCTCGGGGAGGGTGGCAGAGTCCCCGAACCACTCGGCAATGCGCTTCGGCTGCGTGATAGCCGCCCAGACCTGGTCGCGCGGCACCCGCACGTGCACCGTGCGACTCACCGAGAAGGTCTCCTCGTCGACGACCGCGTGGTCGCTCATGTTGCTCCACCCCGTTCCGTAATTCATCGTGAATACAGGTTCGTACTCGCCGCGCGCGGGCGCAACGGGGTACCGCGCAGCACGTGGGGTCGAGGTTCGCTAATCTTGGTCGTTGGGTCGCCCGCAGTACCTCTCGGCCCCCTCCCGCAATGAATTGAGATCCACGTGGCACACGAGTACCCAGACGACGCCCCCGAGTACGACATCGACGCCATCCAGGCGAAGTGGCAGCCCGTATGGGAAGAGCTGAAGCCCTTCTCCACGAAGACCGACGACAAGCGTCCCCGTAAGTACGTGCTCGACATGTTCTCGTACCCGTCCGGCGATCTGCACATGGGCCACGGCGAGGCGTACGCGCTCGCCGACGTCGTCGCGCGCTACTGGCGTATGCAGGGCTTCAACGTGCTGCACCCGGTCGGCTGGGACTCGTTCGGACTGCCCGCCGAGAACGCGGCCATCAAGCGCGGTGTCAATCCGCGCGACTGGACCTACGGCAACATCGCCGAGCAGAAGGCCTCGATGCGCCGCTACGCGACCAGCGTCGACTGGGACCGCGAGCTGGCCACCAGCGACCCCGAGTACTACAAGTGGAACCAGTGGCTGTTCCTCAAGCTGTACGAGAAGGGTCTCGCCTACCGCAAGGAGAGCTGGGTCAACTGGGACCCGATCGACCAGACCGTGCTCGCGAACGAGCAGGTCCTCCCCGACGGCACCTCCGACCGGTCCGGCGCCGTCGTGGTCAAGAAGAAGCTCACACAGTGGTACTTCAAGATCACCGACTACGCCGACCGCCTGCTCGACGACCTCAACCAGCTCGAGGGCCACTGGCCGAGCAAGGTCCTCGCCATGCAGCGCAACTGGATCGGCCGCTCCATCGGCGCCGACGTCGACTTCGCGATCGAGGGTCGCGACGAGAAGGTCACCGTATTCACGACCCGTCCCGACACGCTGTTCGGCGCCACCTTCATGGTCGTCGCCCCCGACTCCGACCTCGCCGCCGAGCTGGTGTCGACGGGCAGCGACGAGACGAAGGCCAATTTCGCGGCCTACCTCCAGCAGACGCAGCGCAGCACAGAGATCGAGAGGCAGGATGCCACTCGCGAGAAGACCGGCGTTCCGCTTCGTCGTTTCGCGGTGAACCCGGTGACGCAGGAGCGCATTCCGATCTGGGCCGCCGACTACGTCCTCGCCGACTACGGCCACGGCGCCGTCATGGCCGTGCCCGCCCACGACCAGCGCGACCTCGACTTCGCCCTCAGGTTCGACCTGCCCGTCGTGGTCGTCGTCGACACCAACGCACCCGTCACCGCGTCGATCCCCGTGCTCGACCTCGACGAGAACGGCGTGGCGATCCTGCCCGACGATCTTCCGCCGCTGTCGCCGACCCAGACGGGCGACGCCCTCGTGGGCGACGGCCGCATGATCAACTCCGGTCCGCTCGACGGACTGAGCCGCAATCACGCGATCAAGCGCGCCATCGAGCTGCTGCAGTCGACGGGAAGCGGACGCGCCGCCAAGACGTACCGTCTGCGCGACTGGCTGATCAGCCGCCAGCGTTTCTGGGGAACCCCCATCCCGATGATCCACGGCGCCGACGGCGAGCTGGTTCCCGTGCCGGAAGACCAGCTGCCCGTCCTGCTGCCGCCCACCGAGGGGCTCGACCTGCAGCCCAAGGGCCAGTCGCCGCTCGCCGCCGCCACCGACTGGGTCAACGTGCCCGACCCGCGCGACGGCAGCGCCGCGCTCCGCGACGCCGACACCATGGACACCTTCGTCGACAGCTCGTGGTACTTCCTGCGCTTCCTCAACCCGAACGACGACACCCAGGCGTTCGACCCGAAGGACGCCGACAAGTGGGCGCCCGTCGACCAGTACGTGGGCGGCGTCGAACACGCGATCCTGCACCTCCTGTACGCCCGCTTCATCACCAAGGTGCTGTTCGACCTCGGATACGTCTCGTTCACCGAGCCGTTCAGCGCGCTGCTGAACCAAGGCATGGTGCTCTCGGGCGGCTCGAAGATGTCGAAGAGCAAGGGCGGCGTGAACCTCGGCGACGTCATCGACGAGTTCGGTGTCGACGCGATCCGCCTCACGATGGTGTTCGCCGGTCCGCCGGAAGACGACATCAACTGGGAAGACGTCTCGCCCGCCGGTTCGGCGAAGTTCCTCAAGCGCGCGTGGCGGCTCGCGAAGGACGTCACGAGCGCACCGGACGTGGAGTGGAAGACGGGGGATGCCGCTCTGCGCAAGCAGACGCACCGATTCCTGCACGACGCACCGGGACTCATCGAGTCGTTCAAGTTCAACGTCGTCGTCGCACGGCTGATGGAGCTGGTGAACGCGACCCGCAAGGCCATCGACACCGGGGCCGGCCCCGCCGACGCCGCGGTGCGCGAGGCCACAGAGGTCGTCACCGTCGCGCTCAGCCTCTTCGCGCCGTACACGGCGGAGGAGATGTGGGAGCAGCTCGGCTACGAGCCCACGGTCGCCCTCGTGCGCTGGCGCAAGGCCGACCCGACGCTCCTCGTGGAGGACGCGGTCATGGCGGTCGTGCAGGTCAACGGCAAGGTGCGCGACAAGTTCGAGGTCTCGCCGAAGATCAGCGCGGAAGATCTCGAGGCGCTGGCGCGCAAGTCGGAGGCCGTCATCCGGTCGATCGGCGACCAGGAGATCGTGAATGTCATTGTGCGTGCGCCTCGGGTTATCTCGTTTGCGGTGAAGTAGGGGCTGTCGGTCCCTGAGCCTGTCCAACGGGGGTCCGCTCCTCGCACCGGGATCGCTGGGGGGTCCGCTCCACCTCTCGATCGCCGGGCTGGGTCCTCCACGAGTGTCGCGTCGATGACTGTTTCCCCAGATGGGTTCTCGGGGCTCTTCGTCTGGGCGGGGGTACGTAGCGTCGTCGCATGAGCGATCCCGGCGAGGTGCGGCGTGCGCGCGTGCGCATCGGGGTGGGTGCGGCCGTCGTCGTGCTGTTCGTCGGGCTCGCCTGCGCCGTGCTGTTCTCCGCGTTCGCGCCGAAGGGGCAGAGCGAGGTCGTCGCACCGGGATCGGGGGCGACCGGCGAGGCCGAGTCGGCGTCGGCCGCGCCATCCGGAGCCGCCATCTTCGTCCACATCCTCGGCGCCGTGGCGGTGCCCGGGCTGTACGAGCTGCACGAGGGCGACCGCGCGGTCGACGCAGTCGCGGCGGCGGGCGGGTTCGCCGAAGGCGCCGACCAGGCGCAGCTCAATCTCGCGCGGTTCGTGACCGACGGGGAGCAGATCGTGGTGCCCGTCGTCGGGGCTGCGCCACCCCCGGCTCCGGGCGCGGTCACGGGCGGGGGAGCAGTGGTCGCCGGCAAGGTGAACATCAATACGGCGGATGCTGCCGCGCTCGAGACCCTGCCGCGCGTCGGTCCCGCGATGGCGGCGCGCATCATCGAATGGCGTGAGACGAACGGGCGGTTCACCGCTGTGGAAGACCTGATGAGCGTCACAGGGGTGGGGGAGAAGACATTCGACTCGCTGAAAGACCTGGTGACGGTGTGAGACGCGGCGGGCTCGACCTGCGGCTGGTGCTGCCGGCCGTCGTCGCCTGGGTGGCGGGCGGCACGCTGACGGCGATTCCGGGCGCGGCTCCCGTGATCACCGTCGCGGTGTGGGCCGTGGCCGTCGTGCTCGTCGGGCTCGCGGTCGCGCTGAACCGCGCCTTCGTCGTCGTGGCCGCCGTGTGCGCGGTGGCGGCGGGGATCGTCTGCGCGTCGGTCGCCGCCCGTGCGCCGGCGAGGCAGCCGGAGGTTCTGCTCGATGCCGCACGCGACGGACGGCATGTCATGCTCACGGTGACCACCGCGGAGAGCCTCGGCGTCGAGCAGCAGGCGGTCGATTCCGCGCCGGGAGCCCGTCAACCCCCGTACTCGGCCACCGCGGTCTCCGTGCGCGTCGGCGAACGTGTCGTCGCGGTGTCGACGCCCGTGCTGGTGTTCGGGGCGCGCCCCGACGCACGTACCGGCATCGGCGCCACTCTGGAGTTCGGCGCCACGCTCGAGGCGGCCGCGCCGGAAGACGATGCCGCGTTCCTCGTCTTCGCGGCCGCCGATGCTCGAACGATCCGCGGCCCGCCGTGGGCGCTCGACTGGGCGAACGGATTGCGCGCGTCGTTCTCGGCCGCCTCCACGGCGCTGCCCGGCGACGGTGGGCGCCTGCTGCCCGGTCTGGCGATCGGCGACACCGCCGCCGTGGGCCCGCAGCTCGACGCGGCGATGAAGTCGACGTCGCTCAGCCATCTCACCGCCGTGTCCGGTGCGAACTGCGCGGTGGTGATAGCCCTCATCATGCTGCTCGGCGCCGCCGCCGGGGTTCCGCGCGGCGTGCGGATCGTGGCATCCGTGCTCGTGCTCGTCGGGTTCGTCGTGCTCGTCACACCGCAGTCGAGCGTCGTCCGCGCGGCGGTCATGGCGGCGATCGTGCTCTTCGCGACGCTCGCCGGGCGTCCGGTGCGCGGGCTGCCGGTGCTCGCCCTCGCCGCCATCGCCCTGCTCGCGGTCGACCCGTGGCTCAGCCGCGACTACGGCTTCGCGTTGTCGGTGCTCGCGACGGGCGGCCTGCTGCTGCTCTCCGGGCCGCTCACCCGGCTGCTGGCGCGTGCGATGCCGTTCGGCGTTGCCGCGGTGGTCGCCGTCCCGCTCGCGGCGCAGCTCGCCTGCCAGCCGGTGCTCGTGCTGCTCGACCCGTCCCTCCCGCTCTACGGCGTCGTCGCGAACGCCCTGGCGGAGCCCGCGGCTCCGCTCGCCACCGTTATCGGACTGCTCGGCTGCCTCGCCCTGCCCGCGGCGCCGTGGTTGGGCGAGACGCTCGTCGCGGTCGCGTGGCTGCCGGCGAGCTGGATCGCCGCCGTAGCGACGTTCTTCGCCTCTCTGCCTGCGGCGTCCCTGCCGTGGCCGGAGGGGCTCCTCGGGCTGCTGCTCCTCGCGATCGTCACGGCGCTCGGACTCGTCGCGGTGCTCGGTGGCGGTACGCAGGGTGGCGACGTGCGGGGCGGAGGAGTCGGCAGGGTCAGCCGACGTATCCGGCTCGTCGCGGCGGCCGTCGCACTAACGCTGCTCGCCGCATTCGCGGGCGCGACGGCCGGAGCGGGCGTGGCCCAACACCTCGCACGCCCTGCCGACTGGCAGATCGCGGCCTGCGACATCGGACAGGGTGACGCGGTGCTCGTCCGCAGCGGGGGAGAGATCGCCCTGGTCGACACCGGCCCCGACCCGGAGCTGCTCACCCGCTGTCTCGACGATCTCGGCATCGGCCGCATCGACCTGCTCGTGCTCAGCCATTTCGACCTTGACCACGTGGGAGGGGCGGACGCCGTTCTCGGACGGGTAGACCGCGCCGTCGTCGGGCCGTCGGGCGGGGCATCCGACGATCGTCTCGTCGCCGATCTTGTGCGGTCCGGCGCCGTCGTCGACCAGGTCTCCCGCGGTGACACGGGGCTGCTCGGCGAGCTGAGGTATTCCGTGCTCTGGCCGCGCGCCCGTCTCGGCTCGGTCGAGCCGGGTAACGACGCGAGCGTCGTGCTCGCCTTCGAACCCGTGGCCGAGTGTGCGAGCGGATGTCTCTCCTCGCTGTTCCTCGGAGACCTCGGCGAGCGGTCCCAGGCGTTGATGCTCGCGGCCGGGCCTATCTCGGCGGTCGACGTCGTCAAAGTGAGCCACCACGGCTCGGCCGACCAGTCTGAGCGCGTGTACGAGCGGGCGGACGCGACCGTCGGCGTGATCGGTGTCGGGATCGACAACGACTACGGGCACCCGACCGACCGACTGCTCGACCTGCTGGACGCGCAGGGAACCGCCGTCGCGCGCACCGACCTTCAGGGTCTCGTGCTGCTGTCGCCGGGTGGCACGGCGGGAGAGGTGCGCGTCTGGACGCAACGGTCGCCGCCGTGATCGACCGTCGGTCGTCGCGATTAGGCTTGATCCGATTCAGAACGAGGGAGCACAGTGGCCGCGAGAACAGCGACAGCCGGCAAGGCGAAGGTCGTGATCCCCCAGCTCTCCTGGGACAAGGTGCGCCCCGCGCGGGTGGTGCTGGTCTCCGGCACCGAGGGCTTTCTCGCCGACCGGGCGATCCGGCTGCTGCGCGACACACTGCGCGTCGAAGACCCCAGCCTCGAGCTCGGCGACATCGAAGCCGACCACTACTCGCCAGGCGAACTCGTCACCCTGGCCAGCCCGTCGTTGTTCGCTGAGCCTCGTTTCATCCGGGTGACCGGTGTGGAGAAGTGCACCGATGCATTTATGGACGAGGTACTCAGCTACCTCGCCAACCCGGCCGACGACTGCTACCTGGTTCTGCGTCACGCCGGGGGAGTGCGCGGCAAGCGCATGCTCGACGCCATCCGCGGCGGCCTCGGCGACGGAATCGAGATCGTCTGCGCCGATCTGAAGAAGGATGCCGAGAAGCTCGACTTCGCGGCTGCGGAGTTCCAGACGGCGGGCCGGCGGATCACCCCGGGAGCCCTGCGCGCCCTCGTCTCCGCCTTCGCCGACGACCTCGCCGAGCTGGCGAGCGCCTGCCAGCAGCTGCTCGCCGACGCGAGCGAGCAGATCACCGAGGTCACGGTCGAGAAGTACTACTCCGGCCGTGTCGAGACCACCGCGTTCAAGGTCGCCGACTCGGCGATCGCCGGGCGCAACGGCGAGGCGCTGCTCCTCCTACGCCACGCGCTCGCCTCGGGCGCCGACCCCGTGCCCATGCTCGCGGCGTTCGCCTCCAAGCTGCGCACGATGGCGAAGCTCTACAACGTTCGCGGAAGCGACGCCCAGCTCGCCCAACAGTTCGGCCTCGCCCCCTGGCAGGTAAACCGTGCCCGCAAAGACCTTCAGGGCTGGACTGACGACGGCCTCGGCCGGTCGATCGAGCTCCTGGCCGACACCGACGCCCAGATCAAGGGCGGCGGTCGCGACCCGGTCTTCGCGCTCGAGCGCATGGTCGGCATCATCGCCCGGCGCGGCGGCAGCTGACCACGCGCGGCCCTCTCCGCCCAACCTCCCCCCGCGCGAGAAATCGGAAATTCAGGAGTTAGCGGCCCGGCCGTCTCGGCGGCCCGGGTGTTTCTGCGGGCGCCGACCCGGAGCATCCGCCTTACTCCTGAATTTCCGACGGGGCCGGCCCGACGTCGGCGCCGGCACGGCCGCCGACGTCCAGCGGCAGCACACAAGTGGCCGCGGCGCCCGCTCGCGCGCGAGAATTCGGAAATTCAGGAGTTAGCGGCCCGGCCGTCTCGGCGGCCCGCGTGTTTCCGCGGGCGCCGACCCGGAGCATCCGCCTAACTCCTGAATTTCCGACGGGGCGGCCCGACGTCGGGCGCCGGCACGGCCGCCGACAGCGGCGAACGCCGGCGCCGGCGACGGCGCACGAAAAAGCCCCCCACGCCGAGGCGTGAGGGGCTTTTCGACGACTGGGGCTTAGAGAGCCGCAACCTGCTTGGCGATCGCCGACTTCTTGTTGGCGGCCTGGTTCTTGTGGATGACGCCCTTGCTGGCGGCCTTGTCGAGCTTCTTCGCTGCGATCAGGAGGGTCGCGACGGCGAGCTCCTTGTCACCCGCGGTTACCGCGGCGCGCACGCTGCGGATGGCGGTCTTGACCTCGCTCTTGACCGCCTTGTTGCGGTCCTGCGACTTCTTGTTGGTTCCGATGCGCTTGATCTGCGACTTGATGTTTGCCACTGAATTTACCTTCTTGTATGTGAACTGACGTATGTAAGAGAACACCGCAGGACCATCTCGGAAGATGCGTCCTGCGAAGCGGCCGAACTTAGCGATTCTCGGCCGCGAGTCATGCAATAGAGGGTTGCACGGAAGCCAACAGACAACATTACCAGTTGTTCGCGTGAACCGACAATCACGCCGTGACCGCGGGTCGCGACGAGTTTATCGCGTCGAGCAGCAGCTGCGTGAAAGCGACGGGCTGGGCGAGGCTGACCATGTGCGTCGCCCGTGGGATGTGCACGAGGGTGCCCCGCCGGGTGGCCGCGAGGAACCGCCGCTCCTGCAGCCGGATGTGGTCGAGGGTGCCGTTGACCAGCCAGATGGGCAGGTCGATGGCGGCGAGGGACGATTCCATCCGGATGCCACGGAGCTCACGCAGCACGTCCTGCATGACCTCGAGCGCGACACCGCCGGAGATCACGTCGTTGGCGAAGACCGGGTCGCTGATCGTTCGCCGCACGAGCGCGTTGTTGAGGGAGAGGCCGCGGTCGGGCAGCAGGTGGATCGCTCCCGCGCCGAGACGCCAGGCGTCGAGGATGACCCGCGAGGGCTGGGTTCCGCAGCTTGCGGCCAGGATGCCCGTGAGGTCGCGCGGGCGCATCGCCGCCCAGTGCACGGCGATGTAGCCGCCGAGCGAGAACCCGCCGAGGAAGACCGGCCCCGGGGCATCCGCCACTGCCGCCTCGATCGTCGCAATGCCGCCCGCCAGGGTGAAGCGCTCGTCCATCCGCGCGCCGTGCCCGGGCAGGTCGGGGGTGATCACGGTGTGCCCGAGGGCGCGCAGCGTCTCGGCCTGGTGGCGCCACATCGACGACGACGTGCGCAGGCCGTGCACGAGCACGACCGAGGTGGGCTGTGCGGAACCGGGCATGGCGCAAGCGTAATAGCCTGATGGTATGCCGCACCTCGCCCAGCACATCGAATCGGTACCGGGTTCCGGCATCCGGCACATCTTCGAGATGTCGACCAAGCTCGACGGGGTCATCTCCCTCGTGATCGGGGAACCGGATGTCGCGGTCGCTCCGCACATCGCCGACGCGGCCAAGCGCGCCTGGGACGCAGACGCCACCGACTACACGCCCAACGGCGGAATCGCGCCGCTGCGGGCGGCGATCGTCGAGAAGCTCGCCAGGGAGAACGACCTGCACGTCGACGTCGAGCGGGTCTGGGTGACCGTCGGCGCGACGCAGGCCCTCTACCAGGCCATGACGCTGACGCTGCAGGCCGGCGACGAGGCACTCATCCCCGATCCCGGCTACACGACCTTCACGATGGGCGTGCGCATGCTCGACGCGCACCCGATCCCGTACACCCTCACCCCCGAGCGGGGCTTCCTGCCGAGCGTCGACGAGCTCGAGCGCCTCGTCACCGATCGCACCCGCGTGATCATCATCAACTCGCCGTCGAACCCGCTCGGAGCGATCTTCCCCGAGGAGGTGCTGCGCGAGCTGCTCGACTTCGCCCGCCGCCACGACCTGTGGATCATCAGCGACGAGGTCTACGAGTACTTCACCTACGGCGAGAAGCACGTGAGTATCGCCAGCCTCGACACCGACAACCGGGTCTTCAGCGCCTTCTCGCTGTCGAAGACCTACGCGATGACCGGCATCCGGGTGGGCTACCTGGTGACTCCGCCGGGTCTCGCCACGCTCATGCGCACCGTGCAGGAGGCGACGGTCAGCTGCGTCAACACCCCGGCGCAGTACGCCGCGGTCGCCGCGCTGACCGGAGACCACGAGCACGTCGCCGCCGCCAAGGCCCACTACCGAGCCAACCTCGTCGCCGCCACCGCGCTGCTCGACGAACGGGGCATCCGCTACCTGCCGCCCACCGGCGCCTTCTACCTGTGGATCGACGTGAGCCACACCAGCGCGGGCGATGTCGCCACCTGGGCCGAGGAATTCCTGCTCGAGAGGCGCGTCGCCGTCGCGCCGGGGAGCGCGTTCGGCCGGTCGGGCGAGGGCTGGATCCGCGTCTGCCTGGCCACCGACCCGCAGCAGCTGCTCGAGGGGCTCGGCCGCATCCCCGTGCCGGCCGCCGACGAACGGGGAGCAGGCGCGTGAGCGGCCAGCGCATCGTCATCGCCGGGGCCGGCGGTTTTATGGGCCGGTACTTCGCGAAGCGGTTCCGCGCCGACGGCGACACCGTGGTCACCGTGGGCCGTGCCGGTTCCGACGTCGTGTGGGGCGACACCGCCGCGCTCGAGGCGGCCGTCGACGGCGCCGACATGCTCGTCAACCTCGCGGGCAAGAGCGTGAACTGCCGCTACACCGAGAAGAACAAGGCGGCGATCTTCAGCTCACGTCTGCTCACCACGGCCGAGCTGGGCCGCGCCGTCGCGGCGGTCGCCCACCCGCCCGCCGTCTGGTTCAACGCGAGCACCGCCACGATCTACCGTCACGCCGACGACGTGCCGCAGACCGACGAGACCGGGCAGATCGGCTCGGGCTTCTCGGTCAACGTCGCCGGCGCGTGGGAGCGCGAGTTCTTCGTGCACCACCGGCCGGGCGTGCGCCAGGTCGCCCTGCGGATGGCCATCGTCCTCGGCGACGGTTCTGCGCTCAGCCCCCTGCTCGCCCTGGCCCGGTTCGGGCTCGGCGGCACCCAGTACGGCGGCAGGACGCGCGGCGGCCGCCAGATGTTCTCCTGGATCCACATCGACGACGTCTACCGGGCCATCCGTTTCATCGCCGAGCGGCCAGACATCGACGGCGCCGTGAACGTGTCGTCGCCCGGCCCGGTGCAGAACCGCGAGCTGATGGCGACGCTGCGCCGCGTCGTCGGCGCGCGCTTCGGCCTGCCCCTGCAGCGGTGGATGCTCGAGCTCGGCGCGCTCGCCCTGCAGAGCGAGACCGAGCTGCTGCTGAAGAGCCGCTGGGTGCTGCCGACCCGCCTGCAGGCCGCCGGCTTCGAGTTCGAGTACCCCGAGCTCGAACCCGCGGTGCGCGAGATCACCGGCGACGTCGCCGAGGCACCGCCGGTACGGATACCCTGACCCGGAATCGGGGGTTACCCCGATATCCCGGCGGATGCCCCGTGCCTAGCCTTGAACCATGACACAGACCTCCGCCCTCCCGACCGCCGCACCCACAGCATCCGTCGACAAGAACCTCAGCATCATCGCCCTCGTTCTCGGCCTCGCCTCCGTCGTGTTCGGCCAGACCTTCCTCGTTCCTATCGCCGCGATCGTCGTCGGCGTCATGGCGTACCGGCGCGAACCCACCGGCCACGCCATGGCCGTGTGGGCGATCGTGCTCGGCGCCGTGATGGCGTTCGGGTGGGTCGTCGTCGGCGTGCTCGGCCTCGTCTTCGCCGCCCCGTTCTTCTTCTTCGGCCTGTTCTAGGAGCCCTGCGCACGCCGCACCCTCGTCTCGTGGGACAATTGCACAAATGTCTCCGCGCGCACTCACGGCCCTCGAGCCTGCCTCCACCGATCCGGCGTTCATCCGCAACTTCTGCATCATCGCCCACATCGACCACGGCAAGTCGACCCTTGCCGACCGTATGCTCCAGATCACGGGTGTGGTGAGCGACCGCGACATGCGCGCGCAGTACCTCGACCGCATGGACATCGAGCGCGAACGTGGCATCACGATCAAGAGCCAGGCGGTGCGTATGCCGTGGGAGCTCGACGGCCAGACCTACGCGCTCAACATGATCGACACGCCCGGCCACGTCGACTTCACCTACGAGGTCTCGCGCTCACTCGCCGCCTGCGAGGGAGCGATCCTGCTCGTCGACGCGGCCCAGGGCATCGAGGCGCAGACGCTCGCGAACCTCTACCTCGCCCTCGAGAACGACCTCACGATCATCCCGGTGCTCAACAAGATCGACCTGCCGGCCGCCGACCCCGAGAAGTACATCAAGGAGATCGTCGGCCTCATCGGCTGCAAGCCGGAGGACATCCTCCTCGTCTCCGGCAAGACCGGCGTCGGAGTCCCCGAGCTGCTCGATATGGCCACCCGGCTCATCCCCGCCCCGAAGGGCGACGCCGACGCCCCGGCCCGCGCGATGATCTTCGACTCGGTCTACGACGCCTACCGCGGAGTCATCACCTACGTGCGCATGATCGACGGCAAGATCAACCCGCGCGAGAAGATCATGATGATGAGCACCAAGAGCGCGCACGAGGTGCTCGAGATCGGTGTCAGCGCGCCTGAGCCGACCCCCACCAAGGGGCTGGGTGTCGGCGAGGTCGGCTACCTGATCACCGGTGTGAAAGACGTGCGCCTGTCGAAGGTCGGCGACACCGTCACGAGCTTCGCCAAGCCGGCGAGCCTCGCCCTCAAGGGGTACTCCGAGCCGATGCCCATGGTGTTCTCCGGTCTCTACCCGATCGACGGCAGCGACTACCCGCTGCTGCGCGAGGCGCTCGACAAGCTCAAATTGTCGGATGCTGCGCTCGTCTACGAGCCCGAGACGTCGGTCGCCCTCGGCTTCGGTTTCCGCTGCGGATTCCTCGGCCTGCTGCACCTCGAGATCATCACGGAGCGGCTCGAGCGCGAGTTCGGGATCGACCTCATCGCCACTGCGCCGAGCGTGATCTACGAGGTCACCACAGACGACAAGAAGACCGTCACCGTGACGAACCCGAGCGAGTTCCCCGGCGGCAAGATCGCCGAGGTGCGCGAGCCCGTGGTCAAGGCGTCGATCCTGCTGCCCAAGGACTTCGTCGGCACCGTCATGGAGCTCTGCCAGGGCCGTCGCGGCACCATGCAGGGCATGGAGTACGTCGGTGAGGACAGGGTCGAGCTGCACTACACGATGCCGCTCGGCGAGATCGTCTTCGACTTCTTCGACCAGCTCAAGAGCAAGACCGCCGGCTACGCGAGCCTCGACTACGAGCCCATCGGCGACCAGGCCGCCGACCTCGTCAAGGTCGACATCCTGCTGCAGGGCGAGGCCGTCGACGCGTTCAGCGCGATCGTGCACCGTGAGAAGGCCTACGCCTACGGCGTGCTGATGACCGAGCGTCTCAAGAAGCTCATCCCGCGCCAGCAGTTCGAGGTTCCGATCCAGGCCGCCATCGGCGCGCGCATCATCGCCCGCGAGTCGATCAGCGCGATGCGCAAGGACGTGCTCGCCAAGTGCTACGGCGGTGACATCACCCGCAAGCGCAAGCTCCTCGAGAAGCAGAAGGAGGGCAAGAAGCGCATGAAGATGGTGGGCCGCGTCGAGGTTCCGCAGGAGGCCTTCGTGGCCGCGCTCACGGGCGACACGGAAGCGAAGAAGAAAGACAAGTAGTGGTTGACGCCGAGCTGTGGAGCCGCCCCGTCAGCTACGGCGCCGTCGGGGCCACGCAGGCGCCCGACCTCCTGCAGTACCCGCCGGCCGGCTACCGTCCGCTCGAGCGCCGCGCCCGCATCGGGCACGGCGACGAACGCTTCGCCAGGGCGAGCGCCGCGGTCTTCAGCTGGGGTGTCCAACGCGGCAGCGGCTTCCGGGTCGAGACGAGCCACACGCCCGGATACGTCAGCGAGCTCACCTACACGCCGGTGACGTTCGACGCGTCGGGGGAGCCGGTCACGCCGTCGCACATCTCGTCGAGCGGCGAGACGGTCTTCTCCGCCGACGGCAGCCCGTACATCGCGCCGGGCGACACGGCCATGCTCGGCATCCGGTTCTGGCCCATCTGGGTCAAGGCGCCGGCGCGCGTCGTCTACGTGGTCGACGAGCCCGACCGACGCGGATTCGCCTACGGAACCCTGCCCGGGCATCCGGAAGACGGCGAGGAGTCGTTCATCGTGGAGCGCAGCCCCGACGGAACGGTGTGGATCGTCATCCGCGCCTTCTCGCGGCCGTCGACCTGGTACTGGTGGCTCGTCGCGCCCGTGCTGCGTCTCACCCAGGAGTTCTACACACGACGGTACCTCCGCGCGCTGGCCGGCCCGCTCGGCTGAGCGCCCGACGCTGTGCAGCGGCGGCCCACCCTGCGAGACTCGGTGCATGCACCGCAGCATCCGCGCGATCACCGCCGCCGTCATGCGCAGCCCGGTACGGCACGTCGTGCGGTCGATCGTCACTCCGCTCGACCGGCTGCTGTTCCGCGTGACCCGGGGCAGGCTCAAGCTGAGCGCGCCGATGATCCCCTCGCTCACCCTGTTCAGCACCGGTGCGAAGAGCGGCGAGCGGCGTGAGACTCCGCTGATGTGCTTTCCGCTCGACGACGGCTCGTGGTTCGTCGTCGGCAGCAACTTCGGCCGCCCGCAGCACCCCGCGTGGACCTACAACCTGATCGCCCACCCGCAGGCCGAGGTGCACTACCGGCGGCGCAGCACACCCGTCGTGGCGCGGCTGCTCGACGCGGACGAGGCTGAGCGCACCTGGCCACTGCTCGAACGACAGTGGCCGCGCTACCGCGACTACGAGAAGACCGCGCACCGCGACATCCGCATCTTCCACCTGTCGCCCACGCAAGCGGGGCCGGGCGTCGGGTGAGAGAATCAGACAATGCCCAGCGCCCTCCCTCTCGCCGATCCGGCGCCCGCCGACGGCCTTCTTCCCCACTCGGTGACGGATGACGCGGCGAGCCGCAACCTCGGAATCTACGTGCACGTCCCGTTCTGCCGCGTGCGCTGCGGGTACTGCGACTTCAACACCTACACCTCGGAGGAACTCCGGGGCGCGAAGCGCAGCGACTACGCCGGGCAGGCCATCGAGGAGATAGCACTCGCGGGCCGGGTGCTCGTGCAGTCGGGGCTTCCGGAACGTGCAGCCTCGACCGTGTTCTTCGGCGGCGGCACGCCGACGATGCTGCCGGTGACCGACCTCGCCGAGATGCTCGCCGCCATCGTCGTCTCGTGGGGCCTCGCCCCCGGGGCAGAGGTCACCACCGAGGCCAACCCGGACTCCGTCGACCGCGACTACCTGTTCGCGCTCAAGGCGGCCGGGTTCACCCGCGTCTCGTTCGGCATGCAGTCGGCGGTGCCGCACGTGCTCGCGACGCTGGAACGCACGCACGACCCCGAGCGCGTTCCGCTCGTCGTCGCCTGGGCGCGCGAGGCCGGCCTCCAGGTGAGCCTCGACCTGATCTACGGCACCCCGGGCGAGAGCATCGACGACTGGAGCGCCTCGCTCGACGCCGCGCTCGCCCAGAACCCCGACCACCTGTCGGCGTATGCGCTCATCATCGAAGACGGCACGAAGCTCGCCCGGCAGATCCGCCGCGGCGAGGTGGCGACTCCCGACGACGACCTGCAGGCCGACATGTACGAGCTGCTCGACGCGCGGCTCGCCGCGGCGGGCTACGACTGGTACGAGGTGAGCAACTGGGCGCGGGCCGACGTCGCGGTCCCTGAGTCTGTCGAAGGGACCGTCCGCCCACCCGCCCACACCGACTACAAGTCGCGCCACAACCTCGCCTACTGGCAGGGCCACGACTGGTGGGGTGTCGGGCCCGGGGCGCACAGTCACGTCGGCGGCGTGCGCTGGTGGAACGTGAAGCACCCCGCGGCGTACGCCGAGCGCATCCTCTCCGGGATGTCTCCGGCCGCGGGCAGGGAGACGCTCGACCCGGAGACGCGCCGGGTGGAGAGGGTGCTGCTGATGACGCGCATCCGCTCGGGGCTCCGCATCGACGAGCTGGAGGCGCCCGGGAGGCTCGCCGTCGCGGGGCTCATCGCCGACGAGCTCATCAACGCGAAAGCCGCCCTGCGCGGATCAGTGGAACTGACCCTGCGAGGGCGGCTATTGGCGGACGCCGTGGTGCGGCGACTCCTTGCGGAGTGACGTGGTGCTGGTCAGGCGTTGGCGCTGATTACTTGATGAACTGGATCGAGAGCGGGTACTTGTAGCTCTCGCCCTTGTTCGCAGCGACCGCGGCGATGATGCTGAAGATCAACGTGACGATGTACACGGCGAGGATGACGAAGATGCCGATGATCACGAAGGTCAGGATGTAGCCGACGACTAGCGCGATGAGCATCGTCAGCTGGAAGTTGAGTGCGGTGAGGGTGTGCTCGCGGATGAGCGGGCCGCGGTCCTTAAGCACGAGGTAGCCGACGAGCGACGGAACGAAGCTGAAGAAGATTCCGCCGATGTGGATGAGGGTTGCCCAGAGACGCTCGTCGCTCGGAGAGAGCGGCTGCGGCGTCGACTGGTACGGGTCTGTGGGAGGGGTCGCGTCTGTCATGCGCTCATTAAAGCAGTACGACGCACGGCGCAACGCCGTTTTTGACGGAAAGTTTCTATTTGATCAGGCGGATCGAGAACGGGTAGCGGTAGGACCCGCCGCCGTTGACACGGATGCCCGCCGTGATCGACAGCACGACGTTCACCACGTAGAGCGCGAACGGAAGCGTCCAGGCGACCGCGGCGACGTCGCCCACCGAGGCGAGGATGAGCACGGCGCCGACGAGCCCCGAGACCGCCATCAGGAGCAGGTAGCCGATCGTGAAGGTGATCTGCCAGTTGAGAGCCTCTTTCGACTCCTGTCTGGTCAGGGTGCCGCGGGTCCTGGCGAGGGCGAAGACGAGGAGCGACGGCGGAAATCCGATCACACCGCCGAAGTGCGCGACGGTGGCCCAGAGCTTGTCGTCGGTCGCCGTGAATTCGCGGGAGCGAGCGACGGGGGAGGGGACGGCGGTCTGCGCGCCCGGCTCCGGCGAGACATCGGTCATAGGTGAAGTGCCTTTCGGGTGGCGGTGGTTCCCGCCGTGGCCCCCGTTCGGAGGACACGCGCGGTCACAACGGACAAGCTATCCCGAGCCGACTCGAGCGTGCAATCCCAGCTGCCCGGCGTGTCGAGTTACAATTGGCAGTCAGGCTAATCGAGTGCCAATTGTTCGAAGGGCGGTGTCGAGATGGTGTCTGATCGCAGTCTCGAAGTTCTCCGCGTGATCGTGCAGGACTACGTCGCATCCCGCGAGCCTGTCGGATCGAAGTCGATCGTCGAACGCCACTCTTTCGGCGTCTCCGCGGCCACGATCCGCAACGACATGGCCCTCCTCGAGGAGGAGGAGCTCATCGTCGCGCCCCACACGTCGTCGGGTCGCGTGCCCACCGACAAGGGATACCGGGTGTTCGTCGACCAGCTCGCCGACCTCCGACCGTTGAGCGGCGCCCAGCGCCAGGCCATCGAGACGTTCCTCGGGCAGTCCGTCGACCTCGACGACGTGCTCTCGCGCACCGTGCGTCTGCTCTCGCAGCTCACGCACCAGGTGGCGCTCGTGCAGTACCCCACGCTCACCCGTTCCCGGGTGCGTCACATCGAGATCGTGCCCCTCGGCCCGCGCCGGCTGATGACCGTCTTCATCACCGACGGCGGCCGCGTCGAGCAGCGGCTCGTCGATGTGTCCGGCGATGTCGACGAGGAGTTCCTCGGCGAACTGCGCACCAGGCTCAACGCGAACCTGGCGGGGCTCGCCCTGCTCGACGCGGCCGAGAAGCTGACCACGATCGGCGTGCACTTCGCTCCCGAGCGCCAGGAGGTCGTCGCCCAGATCGCTGCGACCCTCGTCGAGCAGACCGCCGAGAACCGTCATGACAGGCTTCTCATGGCGGGGGCGGCTAACCTTGTGCGCACTGAAGAAGATTTCAACGGAAGCATCTTTCCGGTCCTCGAGGCGATCGAAGAGCAAGTGACCCTGCTCAAGCTCTTCGGCGAAGTAGAGGGCGACCACCACGGCGTCGCGGTGACCATCGGTCGAGAGAACGAGGTGTTCGGCCTCGGCCAGACATCGGTTCTGTCGAGCGGCTACACCTCGTCGGGCGGCGGAATCGCGCGGCTCGGAGTGCTCGGGCCGACGCGCATGGACTACTCCAACAACATGGCAGCGGTGCGAGCCGTCGCCCGTTACCTGACTCGACTTCTCGGCGAAGACTGACGCTCGAGAAGATGAACACCATCATCGTGAGGATTGACAACTAACTGTGGCTGACCACTACGAAGTACTCGGCGTCGACAAGAACGCGTCGGCAGACGAGATCAAGAAGGCGTACCGGAAGCTCGCGCGCGAGTTCCACCCCGACGTCAACCCGGAGCCCAGCGCATCCGACCGCTTCAAAGCGGTGACGCACGCCTACGACGTTCTGAGCGACCCGCGCCAGCGCCAGGACTACGACCAGGGCGGCAGCGCCGGGTTCGGCGGCGGCGCCCAGGGCTTCGGCGGCTTCAGCGACATCTTCGAGACGTTCTTCGGCGGCGGCGCTCCGGGCAGCGGAGGCAGCGGTGCTGCACCCCGTTCGCGCAAGGAACGGGGCGGCGACGCCCTCCTGCGCGTCGAGGTCGACCTCGACGAGGTCATCTTCGGCACCAAGCGCGACCTCGAGGTGAACACCGCCATCCTCTGCGACACCTGCCAGGGCAGCTGCTGCGCCCCGGGCACCCGCGCTGTCGTCTGCGACATCTGCCACGGCTCCGGCCAGATCCAGCGGGCCGTGCGCAGCCTGCTCGGCAACATCATGACCTCGAGCCCCTGCGGCACCTGCCGCGGCTACGGCACCGTCATCCCGAGCCCGTGCCCCACCTGTGCCGGCCAGGGTCGTGTGCGCGCCACCCGCAAGATGACCGTCGACATCCCCGCGGGAGTCGACACCGGCCTGCGCCTCCAGCTGCCGAACCAGGGCGAGGTCGGCCCCGCCGGCGGCGCCAACGGCGACCTGTACCTCGAGATAAAGGTCAAGCACCACGAGGTCTACAGCCGCAACGGCGACGACCTCATGGCCACCCTCGAGGTCAGCATGGCCGACGCCGTGCTCGGCTCGCGGGTGCGCCTGCAGGCCCTCGACGGCGAACTCGAGCTCGAGCTCAAGCCCGGCACCCAGAGCGCCGACATCATCACCGTCAAGGACCGCGGTGTCTCGAAGCTCCGCGGAGGCGGTCGAGGTGACCTGAAGATCGGCGTGCAGGTCACCACCCCGACCAAGCTCAGCGGCAAGGAGCAGGAGCTCATGCGCCAGTTCGCGTCGAGCCACAAGTCGAAGGCGCCGCACCTCGCCGAGTTCCAGCAGGGGCTCTTCGCGAAGCTGCGCGACCGCTTCCTCCACGTCTGATCGGGCGACGCACCGGATGGCGCACTTCTACCTGAACGAGCTCGTGGGCACCGCCGAGGTGGGCTCCCGCGTGTCGATCGACGGTCCGGAGGCGAGGCACGCGGTCACCGTCAGCCGGCTCGCCGTGGGCGAGTCGGTCTCGATCGGCAACGGGCGGGGCCTCGTAGCGACCGGCAGCATCGTCACCGCCGAGCACACCGAGCTCGCGATCGAGGTCGAGGCCGTCACGAGCGTGCCCCGAACTGAGCCCGCGATCTTCCTCGCGCAGGCCCTCGCGAAGGGCGACCGCGACGAGCTCGCCGTCCAGGCGGCGACCGAGCTAGGCATCGACGGGGTCATCCCGTGGACGGCCGCGCGATCCATCTCCCGCTGGGAGGGCGCCAAGATCGCCAAGGGCCACGACCGCTGGTCTGCGATCGTGCGCGAGGCCACGAAGCAGTCGATCCGCGCCTGGCTGCCCGACGTGCTCGACCTCGCCACCACGAACCAGCTCGCGCGGCTGGCGCCGGAGGTGCGGATGCTCGTGCTCGAGCCGACGGCGGAACTCGCGTTGAGCGCGCTCGAGCCCGACGACAGGGACATCGTGCTGGTCGTCGGCCCCGAGGGCGGGATCGCCCCCAACGAACTCGCCGCGCTCACCGCGGCAGGCGCCACTCTGGTGCGCCTCGGCGACACCGTGCTGCGCACCTCGACCGCGGGACCGGCGGCGATCGCTGTGCTGAACGCGAAACTCGGCCGCTGGTGAGCCGCAGCGCCTGAGCGGGACAACGATTAAGCTTGTCGCTATGTCCACACCAGAGCCCTCCGTGTTCTCCCGCATCGTCGCGCGTGAGATCCCCGCTGAGATCGTCTTCGAGAGCGACGACGTCATCGCGATCAGGGACATCGCCCCGAAGGCCCCGGTGCACCTGCTCGTGATCCCTAAGACGGAGCAGTACCGCGACGTCGCCGAGCTGGCCGCCGGCGACCCCGCCCTGCTGGCGGAGCTGGTGCGCGTCGCCCAGCAGCTCGCGGACGAGCAGTCCGACGGCGAGTTCCGTCTCGTCTTCAACACCGGCGAGAGAGCCGGACAGACCGTGTTCCACGTGCACGCCCACGTGCTCGGCGGACACCTACCGGAAGGCAGCCTTGCCGACTAGCGACAGCAGCACTCCAGAACCCACGTTCAACCGGGTCGAGCTCGAGGTGGACGGAGTCGCCATGGTGCGGCTGCTCGGCCCCCAAGACCGCCTGCTGCACACCATCGAACGGCAGTTCCCCCTCGTGAACGTGCTCGTCCGAGGCAACCGCATCACCCTGTCCGTCGACCCTCTCGACGAGGGTGGACCCGATCAACTGCAACCGGCACTCCTGCTGGTCGAGGAGCTCATCCGTATGGTCAGTAACGGCGTCGACCTCGGCGAGACCGAGGTAACCCAGTCCGCGCGCATCCTGCGCGAGAAGTCGGGAAGCCCGGCCGAGCTGCTCAGCCAGGCGATCCTCACCAGTCGCGGCAAGAGCGTGCGCCCGAAGACCATCGGCCAGAAGGAGTACGTCGACGCGATCGACGAGAACACGATCGTGTTCGGCATCGGGCCGGCCGGAACGGGCAAGACCTATCTGGCCATGGCGAAGGCCGTGCAGGCGCTCCAGCGCAAGGAGGTCGAACGGATCATCCTCACGCGCCCCGCCGTGGAGGCGGGGGAGCGGCTCGGGTTCCTCCCCGGCAGCCTCAACGACAAGATCGACCCCTACCTGCGGCCGCTCTACGACGCCCTCAACGAGATGATGGACCCCGAGCTGGTGCCGAAGCTGCTCGCGGCCGGCACCATCGAGGTCGCCCCGCTCGCCTACATGCGCGGACGCACCCTCAACAACGCGTTCATCATCCTCGACGAGGCACAGAACACGACGCCCGAGCAGATGAAGATGTTCCTGACCCGTCTCGGCTTCGGTTCGAAGATGGTCGTCACCGGCGACATCACGCAGGTCGACCTGCCGATGGGAGCGAGCGGGCTCCAGCTGGTCACCCACGTGCTCGACGAGATGGACGACATCGTCTTCGCACAGCTCACGAGCGCCGACGTCGTGCGCCACAACCTCGTCGGCCAGATCGTCGACGCCTATACCAAGTTCGACGCCGAGCGCCAGCGCCAGGATTACGAACGACAGAACCCACGAAAGCGCTGACATGTCCATCGAAGTGAACAACGAGTCGACGATCCCGGTCGACGAGACCATCCTCCAGCGCCTCGCCACCTACGCGCTCGACGAGCTGCACGTGCACGCCGACGCCGAGCTGTCGATCATCCTCGTCGACGAGGCCGCCATGGAGCAGCTGCACGTCCAGTGGATGGACGAACCAGGCCCCACCGACGTGCTCAGCTTCCCCATGGACGAGCTGCGCCCCGGCACGGAAGACGCGATCACCCCTGCCGGGCTGCTCGGCGACATCGTGCTCTGCCCGCAGGTGGCGATCGAGCAGGCCGAGACCGCCGGCCATTCCCCGATCGAGGAGATGCTGATGCTCACCACGCACGGGCTGCTGCACCTGCTCGGCTTCGACCACGCCGAGCCGCAGGATGAGAAAGAGATGTTCGGCCTGCAGCGCGACATACTCGTCGGCTTCTCGCTCGCCGAACGACGACGGTAGTCGCCCATGATGATCGCGCTCTTCGTGAGCGTCGCCGTGCTGCTCGTGCTCTTCGGCGGACTGCTCGCCGCGGCAGACGCCTCGCTCACGGTGCTCAGCCGCACGGACCTCGTCGACATGGCGTCGTCGAGCCGGTCGAGCCGCTCGCTCCTGGCCATCTCCGAGGACATCGGAACCCACACCAACGCGCTCAACTTCATGCGCGTCGTCTCGGAGACCACGGCCGCCGTGCTCGTGTCGCTGTCGTTCGCCTACGCGATCGAGCAGTGGTGGTTCGCCCTGCTCTGGTCGGCGCTCATCATGACCGCCGCCTCGTTCGTACTGGTCGGGTCGAGCCCTCGCAGCGTCGGGCGCGCGCACCCGCGCGGCACCCTTCGCTATACGGCCCGGCTCATCCGCGGCATCCGCCTCTTCCTCGGTCCCATCGCGAACGCGCTCGTCGCCGTCGGCAACAGGGTCACCCCCGGCCGGCCCAAGTCGGCGACGTTCTCGAGCGAGGAGCAGCTGCTCAGCATGGTCGACGAGGCGACGGAGCTCGACGTGCTCGAGGAGGTCGACCGCGAGCTCATCCACTCGATCTTCGAGTTCAGCGACACCGTCGCCCGTGAGGTGATGATCCCGCGCACCGACATGATCACCGTCGACGGCGACGAGGCCATCGGCACCGCCATGGCCATCTTCCTCAGCCGCGGGGTCTCGCGCATGCCGGTGATCGGCGAGAACGTCGACGAGGTGCTGGGCATCCTGCACCTGCGCGACGTCGCCCGACTCGGCTACGAGCAGCCCCTCGGCGGCGACACGATCACCGTCGTCGAACTCGCCCGCCCCGTGCTGTTCGCGCCCGAGTCGCAGAAGGCCGACAGCCTGCTGCGTCGCATGCAGCTCGAGTCGAACCACCTCGCGATGGTCGTCGACGAATACGGCGGAATCGCCGGGCTCGTCACCCTCGAAGACCTCATCGAAGAGCTCGTCGGCGACATCTCCGACGAGTACGACCACGACGTCCCCGACGTCGAGACCATCGGCGACGGCGTCTTCCGGGTCAGCGCACGCCTGCCCATCGACGAGCTCGGCGACCTCTTCCGCATCGAGCTCGACGACGACGAGGTCGACTCGGTCGGCGGGCTGTTGACCAAGACACTGGGTAGGCTTCCGATAGCGGGCTCGACGGCCACCGTCTCGGGACTCGTGCTCACCGCCGACCGCACGGAGGGTCGACGCCGACGCGTCTCCACCGTCGTGGTCGAACGCGATCACTCCGTGATGCTCGAGGGCGCCGACAGCGCGAAAACAGAAAGCGATTAACGTGGACACCAACGCAGCACCAGACTTCCGGGCGGGCTTCGTCTCCTTCGTCGGCCGGCCCAACGTCGGCAAGTCGACGCTCACCAACGCGCTCGTCGGCGAGAAGGTCGCGATCACCAGCTCGAAGCCGCAGACCACTCGCCGCGCCATCCGCGGAATCGTGCACCAGAAGAGCGGGCAGCTCGTCGTCGTCGACACCCCGGGAATGCACCGCCCGCGCACCCTGCTCGGCGAACGGCTCAACAGCATCGTGCAGACCACGCTCGGCGACGTCGACGTCGTCGGTCTCTGCCTCCCCGCCAACGAGAAGATCGGCCCGGGCGACAGGTTCATCAGCGAACAGCTCGACTCGTTCCCGCGCGCCAAGAAGGTCGCGATCGTCACCAAGATCGACGCCGCCTCGCGCCCCGCCGTTGCCGAGCAGCTGCTCGCCATCTCAGAGCTGCGGGAGGACTGGGAGGCGATCATCCCGATCTCGGCCACCAGCCGCATCCAGCTCGACACCCTGATGACGCAGCTCATCAAGCTCATGCCGCTCTCCCCGCCCCTCTACCCGCTCGACACGGTCACCGACGAGGGCCTCGAGTCGCGCGTCTCCGAGCTCATCCGCGAGGCGACGCTCGAGGGCGTCATGGACGAGCTCCCGCACTCCATCGCGGTCACGGTCGACGACATGATCGAGCGCGACGACAAGGACCTCGTCGAGATCTACGCGAACGTGTTCGTCGAACGCGACAGCCAGAAGGGCATCATCATCGGCCACCAGGGCGAACGGCTGCAGGACGTCGGCGCCCGCGCCCGGCACGAGATCGAGAAGCTCGTCGGCAAGCAGGTCTACCTGTCGCTGCGGGTGAAGGTCGCGAAGGACTGGCAGCGAGACGCCAAGCAGCTCGGACGCCTCGGCTTCTAAGGGGATTGGCCCCGTCAATCGCAAGGATGATTTTTGCCGGGCGTGCACGTGGGCGCGACTGACGCCGCCTACCGTGTACCTATGGTGATCCGCACGCTGAAGAAGCAGCAGTACGTCGTCGACGTGGCGATCGCCGTCGCGTACTACGTGCTCGCCGCCCAGTATTTCGGCGGATACAACGTCTACTTCGCCAACGACACGGGCGACAACGGCTACATCATCATCATCGGCGGCTACGCGCTGGCGCTCGCCCTGCGACGCGTGAGCCCCGGAATCGCGCTCGGGATCGCCTGGGTGATCTCGATCGTCCAGATGTGGTTCGACGTGAGCCCGAGCGTCTACAACGTCGCGACGCTGATCGTCGTCTACACGGCGTCGGCGTACGGCGGAAGAATCGTGCGGTCGCTGGCACTCGCCTCCGTGGGGGTGGGCGCCCTCGTCGCCGCCGCCTTCCTGACGGTGCAGGGAGCGGCTCTCGGCGTTTCCGAGTCGATCTTCGGATTCAGCACGCTGCCCGCCACGATCCTCCAGTTCGTGCTGCTGTTCTTCGCGATGCTGTTCGTGCTCGGGGTGCCATGGCTGCTCGGACTCCTCGTTCGCTGGATGACCCGCAACCGCGAGAGCCGCGAGGCGAAGGAGGCCGCGGAACAGATCGTCATCGTCGAGCAGGAGCGCAACCGCATCGCCCGCGACATGCACGACGTCGTCGCGCACTCGCTCGCCGTCGTCATCGCCCAGTCCGACGGCGCGCGGTACGTGCGCCGGACCGACCCGGAGGCGGTCGACGAGGCGCTGCTCGCCATCTCGACGACGGCTCGCGACGCGCTCGGCGACGTGCGGCTGCTCCTCGGCCAGCTGCGGCACAGCCAGGGCGACGGACCGCAGCCGGTGCTCGCCGACCTCGACCGGCTGCTCGACCAGTTCCGCGCATCCGGGCTCACCGTCGTCTTCGAGCAGAACGGCCAGCCGCGCCCGCTCGGCACCGCGCACGAACTCTCGGTGTACCGCATCGTGCAGGAGGCGATCACCAACGCACTGCGCCACGGCGACCACGCCCGCGACGTCACGGTGCGCTTCGACTGGCTGCCCGACACCCTCGACATCAGCATCACGAACGGAATAGACGTGCCGACCACCACCGCAGAACTCCACATCGGGCACGGGCTCGCCGGCATGACCGAGCGGGCCGCCCTCGTCGGAGGCCTGCTGCAGGCCGCCCCGGACGGATCGCGGTTCGTGGTCTCCGCCTCCCTGCCGACGAACGCGCCGACGTCGTGAGCTCCCGCATCCGCGTCGGCCTGGTCGACGACCAGGCGCTGTTCCGCACCGGCATCCGCATGCTCGTCTCCAGCCAGGCCGATCTCGAGTTCGTCGGCCAGGCGGGCGACGGCGTCGAGGGCATCGCGATGGCCGCGACGGCGCTGCCCGACGTCATCCTCATGGACATCCGCATGCCGGTCATGGACGGCATCGAGTCGACCCGCGAGATCCTCGCGCAGGCCGCCCAGCGCGGCGGCCCGCAGCCGCGCATCATCGTGCTCACCACCTTCGACCTCGACGAGGCCGCGATGCGCGCGATCCGGGGCGGGGCGAGCGGATTCCTGTTGAAGGACGCCGACCCCGAGTTCCTGCTGGCGGCGATCCGCACTGTGCACGCGGGAACCTCGGTGATCGCGGCATCCGCCACTCGCGAGCTGTTCGAGAACTTCGACTCGCAGGCGACCTCCGCCGTGCCGGCGTCGTTCGACACCCTCACCGCCCGCGAGAAGGACATCTTCGTGCTGGCGGCGCGCGGTCTCAGCAACTCCGAGATCGCGGCGACGGAGTTCCTCAGCGAGGCCACGGTCAAGACCCACATCTCGCGCGTGCTGGGAAAGCTGGGCCTGCGTGACCGCGTGCAGCTCGTCGTCTTCGCCTACGAGAACCGGCTGACCGACTAGAACCTCATTCTCGAGAGGTATGCGGCCACGACCTCAGTCCGATGTGGCGAGCAGCCCGGCTTCATAGCGTTGGAGCATGGAAACCTCAGCACCTATCAACGGCACCCCCGCCGACCTCGTCGCCCGGGTCGACGGCCTCGGAAAGACCTACGGCGCGAAGGAGAACCGGGTCGCCGCCCTGCTCGACGTGAGCCTCGGCATCCGCCGCGGCGAGTTCACGGCGATCATGGGCCCGAGCGGCTCCGGCAAGTCGACGCTCATGCACATCATGGCCGGTCTCGACTCGGCGTCCACGGGGAGGGCGTGGCTCGGCGACACGGAGATCACGGGACTGGCGGATGACGCGCTGACGATCCTGAGGCGCCGTCGCGTCGGCTTCGTCTTCCAGTCGTTCAACCTCGTTCCGACGCTCGACATCGAGGGGAACATCCTGCTCCCGTTCGAACTCGACGGACGCCGTCCGTCGACCGCTGAGCGTGCGTGGATCGACCAGCTGGTCGACTCGCTCGGTCTCGGCGCCCGGCTGCGTCACCGCCCCCACGAGCTGTCGGGCGGGCAGCAGCAGCGCGTCGCCATCGCCCGCGCGCTCGCCACCCGCCCCGACCTCGTCTTCGCCGACGAGCCGACCGGAAACCTCGACTCGCGCACCAGCCGCGAGGTGCTCACCCTGCTGCAGGCCGCCGGTCGCGAATACGGGCAGAGCATCGCTATGGTGACCCACGACCCGATCGCCGCCAGCTACGCCGACCGCATCGTGTTCCTCGCCGACGGCAGGGTCGTGCGCGACCTCGGCAAGTCGACGGCGGAAGAGATCTCGGGTCTGATGCTCGGGATGGAGCGTGCCGCGTGAACCGGCTCAGCCCGAGCGAACACGGCCCCAGCGTGCTGGTCGCGGCGCTCAGTGCGGCGTTCGGTGTGTCGGTGCTGCAATTCGTCGGCGTCATCAGCCAGGCGCTGTCGGCCGACCGCGTGACGGGGGACAGCGGCACGGTCGCGATCTTCCTCGGCATCGTCGCGCTGGTCTTCATCGTCATCGCCGTGTACGTCGGGGCGATCGTCACGGCCAACACGTTCTCGACGATCATCGCGGGACGCACCCGCACCATCGCCCTGCTTCGGCTCATCGGCTCGAGCGCCCGCACGCAGCGCCGGGCGGTCGCCCGTGAGGGCCTCGCGGTCGGCGTCGCCGGCACCGTCATCGGCGCCGTGGTCGGCACCGGCGTCACCGCCGCGACGGTGGCCGTCGGGGTCGCGGCGGGGTTCATCCCCGGGGGAGTGGCGTTCTCGTTCGTGTCACCGGTGCTGATCCTGCCCATGGTCGCCGTCGTCCTCACCACGTGGATCGCGTCGTGGGTGGGGTCGCGTCGCGTGCTCGTGGTCTCGCCCATGGAGGCGACCGGTGCGGCCCACGAGCAGAGCCGGGCCGAGGCATCCGCATCGAAAGCACGCACCGCCGTCGCCGTCGCGCTCTTCGTCGTCGGAACGGGGGTGCTCATCGTCGCCGTGATCGTCGGCCTCGTGAACCCGCTCGCGGTGCTGATCGGTGTCGTCGGCGGGCTCCTGTCGTTCACCGGCCTGGTCATCGGCGCGCACGTGGTCATGCCGGTGGCGCTGCGGCTCGTCGGGCGACTGTTCGGCGACAGCGCCCCGGCACGCCTCGCGGCGGAGAACGCCGTGCGCTACCCCGAGCGGTCGTCGCGCACCACCATCGGCCTCGTCATCGGGATCACCCTCGTGACGATGTTCGCGGTGGCGCTGCAGTCGTACCAGAACCTGCTCACGGCGGCGCAGGACGCGAACCCGGAGTACTACCAGGGCATCGACGAGGCCTTCGCCATGACTCTCGTGGTCTTCTCGATCCTGATGGGGTTCAGTGCTCTCATCGCCGCGGTCGGCATGGTGAACAACCTGTCGCTCAGTGTGCTGCAGCGCACCCGCGAGCTCGGCCTGCTGCGCGCGCTGGGGTTCACCGGCCGGCAGGTTCGCGGCATGATCACGGCCGAGAGCGCCCAGCTCACCGCCGCCTCCGTGATCGTCGGCCTCGTGCTCGGGGTGTTCTACGGCTGGGCGGGCGCGCAGTCGCTGTTCGGAAGCATCAACGGCAGCCCCGGGTTCGTGGCGCCCGGCATCCCGCTGCCGTTCCTGGCCGGGGTGGTCGTGCTCGCCGCGGCGCTCACTCTCGTGGCATCCGTCGGTCCCTCACGTCGCGCGACCCGTGTCACCCCCGTGGCGGCCCTCGCCCTCGACTAGCCGCACCCGCACCCGCACCCGCACCCGCACCCCCACCGGGTGCGGGTGTCGGAAATTCAGGAGTTAGCGGGCGGGGACTGCTTGCCGCGCGCGGCATTCCGGGGACGCGACGTCGGGCGCATCCGCTAACTCCTGAATATCCGACGGTTCGCCGGCGGCGACGGTCTGCCGGCGGCGACGGTTCGCCGGCGACGGTTCGCCGGCGGCCCCGGCTCGTGTGCGGTCGACTCGGAATCGACCGCCGTTCCGCGGGTGGCAGGTGGTACTCTCGAAATGTGCTGTTCGGTCTGCTCCTCCTTAGCTGCCGCGACGAGTCCTAACCCAGGCCTCACTCGTCGCGGAGTTCGTTGTCGGCTGACCACCACTAAGCGAGAGAACCAGAGACCATGAAGAACACACAGCAGCCTTCTGGCATGCCGATTCACAAGTACCGTCCGTACCACGAGCAGTTGACCGTCGACCTGCCCGACCGCACCTGGCCGTCGAAGCGCATCACGACCGCGCCGCGCTGGTGCGCCGTCGACCTGCGCGACGGAAACCAGGCGCTCATCGACCCGATGAGCCCCGAGCGCAAGCGCATCATGTTCGATCTGCTCGTCAAGATGGGCTACAAGGAGATCGAGGTCGGGTTCCCGTCGGCGTCGCAGACCGACTTCGACTTCGTGCGAAGCCTCATCGAAGAGAACCTGATCCCCGACGACGTCACCATCCAGGTGCTGACCCAGGCGCGCGAGGGGCTGATCAACCGCACCTACGAGTCGATCGCCGGCGCGAAGCAGGCCATCGTTCACCTCTACAACTCCACAAGCGTGCTGCAGCGCGACGTCGTGTTCCGCACCGACAAGCAGGGCATCATCGACATCGCCCTCGAGGGGGCGCGCCTCTGCAAGGCGGCCGAGAAGACGGTTCCCGAGGTCGACGTGCACTACGAGTACTCGCCCGAGAGCTACACGGGCACCGAGCTCGAGTTCGCGCTCGACATCTGCAACCAGGTGGTCGACGCCCTGGGCGGAACCCCCGAGCGCCCCGTCATCATCAACCTGCCGGCGACCGTCGAGATGGCGACGCCGAACGTCTACGCGGATTCGATCGAGTGGATGTCTCGCAACTTCGCCCGCCGCGACAGCATCATCCTCAGCCTCCACCCGCACAACGACCGTGGCACGGGCATCGCGGCCGCCGAGCTCGGCTACCTGGCAGGCGCCGACCGCATAGAGGGCTGCCTGTTCGGCAACGGAGAGCGCACCGGCAACGTCGACCTGGTCGCCCTCGGCATCAACCTGTTCACGCAGGGCATCGACCCGCAGATCGACTTCAGCGACCTCGACGAGGTCAAGCGCACCGCCGAGTACTGCAACCAGCTGCCGGTGCCCGAGCGCAGCCCGTGGGCCGGCGACCTGGTCTACACCGCGTTCAGCGGCTCCCACCAGGACGCGATCAAGAAGGGCTTCGAGGCCATGGCCGTCGACGCCGAGGCGCAGGGCAAGTCGGTCGACGAGCTGCTCTGGGCCGTTCCGTACCTGCCGATCGACCCGAAAGACCTGGGACGCAGCTACGAAGCCGTCATCCGCGTCAACTCCCAGTCGGGCAAGGGCGGAGTCGCCTACCTGCTGAAGACCGACCACGCGCTCGACCTGCCGCGCAAGCTGCAGATCGAGTTCTCCGGCGTCGTACAGGCGAAGACCGACGCCGAGGGCGGCGAGGTCACGAGCGCCCAGATCTGGGACATCTTCCAGGACGAATACCTGCCCGCCCCCGTCAGCCACCCGGAAGCCAAGTGGGGACGTTTCGAGCTCACCCGCACGCAGACGGCCAGCGACCTGGGCGGCGAGGTCTCGCTGCAGACCGTGCTGCGGGTCGGGGAGGACGTGATCAATGCGGATGCCACGGGCAACGGTCCGATCGCGGCATTCCTGAACATCATGGCCGAACAGGGCATCGACGTGAAGTTGTTCGACTACGTCGAGCACGCGCTCAGCGCCGGCGGCGACGCCTACGCCGCGGCCTACGTCGAGCTCAACGTCAACGGCGTGCGCCTCTGGGGAGTCGGAATCGACGCCGACATCTCCACCGCATCCCTCAAGGCCGTCGTGTCTGCTGTGAACCGCGCCGTGCGCGCCACCACGGGCGACCGACAGCTCGCCTCCGTCTGACGCTGTGCGCGGGCGGCCTGACGGCGGCCGCCCGCGCTAACCGCGCCGCGGCTGTATGTGCGCAGGGGTGTGATCGGAAATTCAGGAGTTGGCGTCCGCGCGACCACCGGCCATCCGCGCTATCGCAGGGGTGGCCCGGCGAGCGGATGCCCTAACACCTGAGTTTCCGATGGTCTGCGCCGTTGTGGAGCTTGTTACCCGCACGAACACCTGATGTGCCGGGCAACCCGCACCGCGCCCGGCCCGCGTCGGCAGAGCGGCGTGAATCGGAAATTCAGGAGTTAGGCGTCCGCGACAACTTGTGAGGCCGGGTGATCCCGCGGGTTCACGAACCCCGGAGGGCGTAACTCCTGAATTTCCGCAACGGGGCGGGGGAGACAGGGGTGGGGAGGGCGGCCGGGAAAGAGGCGGCGGGTCGCGGGAGACGGGGCTCGTCAGCGGCGGAAGTTTCGGAAGTTGCGGAACCGCCGCAGCGAGGGCAACCGCTCCAGTCGGCGCTGCTCGGGCAGGCTCCAGTTGAACAGCACCGCGAGCACGCGCACCCCGAAGGTCACGACGACGCAGACCACCGCGGCGACGGTCACGTTGACACCGAACGCGACGAGCACGGCCAGCGTCGATGTGCCCGCCAGCGCTGCGACCGCGTAGAGGGATCCGACCTGCATGATCGCGATCGGCAGGTTGAGCAGCAGGTCGCGCAGGATCGAGCCGCCGACCGCCGACAGCGCTCCGACGAAGACCGCGGGCACCGGGGGCACTCCGACGGCGAGGGCCTTCGTCGTGCCGATGGCGCCGAACAGTCCGATCGTCAGCGCATCCAGCACGGTGATGACCTTCGAGAGACGGCTGAGGACACGCTCGAGGAACATACCCACGAGCGCCGCGATAGTCGCGGCGGGCAGGTACCAGTTGCTCTGCATCGCGGCCGGCAACTCGTTGAGAAGAAGGTCGCGGAGGATTCCGCCGCCGAAGCCGGTGGCGATGCCGATGATGGCCACCCCGAGCAGGTCGAGTCTGCGGTCACGGAACTGGGCGGCGAACAGCGCACCCTGCAGGCTGCCGATGCAGATGGCGAGGATGTCCGCCCAGGCGGGGATGAAGAAGGCGGCTTGCGTCACCAGTCCATTGTCGTGCCTCGGCGTCGCATCGTGGTGGATGCACGGGACTCGACTTGCGGCCGGCACCCTTCCGCGGTGCCCGCCTGTCGCCACCCACCCGATGTCGCTCCAGCGCCGATAATAGACATGTGCCCCTCTACCGTGATGAAGCCGTCGTGCTGCGAACCCACAAGCTGGGCGAGGCAGACCGCATCGTCACGATGCTGAGCCGGTCGCACGGCAAGATCCGCGCGGTCGCCAAGGGCGTGCGGCGCACCGCGAGCAAGTTCGGTGCGAGACTCGAGCCGTTTATGGTCGCCGACGTGCAGCTCTATGAGGGCCGCAGCCTCGACATCATCACCCAGGCGGAGTCGCTCGGGTCGTACGGGGCCGAGATCACCGCCGACTACGGTAGCTACACCGCGGCGAGCGTCATGGTGGAGACGGCAGACAAGATCACCGACGACGACGGCTCACTGCAGCAGTACCTGCTGCTCGTCGGAGCCCTGCGCTCGCTCGCACGCCGTGAGCATCACTCCAGCGTGACCCTCGACAGCTACCTCCTCCGGTCGCTGTCCATCGCCGGTTGGGCGCCGAGCTTCGTCGACTGCGCGGTGACCGGCGCGCCCGGCCCGCACACCGTCTTCGTGGCGCAGCTCGGCGGCGTCGTCGCCGACGACGTGGCCCCTCCCGGATCGCCGCGGCTCGAGCCGAAGACCCTGCAGCTGCTCAGCGCACTGCTCACCGGCGACTGGGCGGCGGTCGAATCGTCGGACGAACGCCAGCAGAGCCAGGCGAGCGGCGTCGTGGCGGCGTACACCCAGTTTCACCTCGAGCGCACACTGCGCTCGCTGCAACACGTCGATAGGTCCACCGCATGAGATTCATCAAACCCGGCATGACGCATCCGGACGCCGTCGATTTCAAACCCGTCGACTGGACCGGCATCTACCCTCCTGTGGTGGACAAGCGCGCCGTGCCAGAACACGTCGCCATCGTCATGGACGGCAACGGGCGCTGGGCGAACGGCAAGGGGCTCACCCGCATCGAAGGTCACAAGGCGGGGGAGGCCAGCCTCCTCGACGTCGTCGCCGGTGCCATCCAGATGGGCGTCAAACACCTCAGCGTGTATGCATTCTCCACCGAGAACTGGAAGCGCTCGCCCGACGAGGTGCGCTTCCTCATGGGATTCAACCGCGACGTGCTTCACCGTCGCCGCGACCAGCTCAACGAATGGGGCGTTCGCGTGAGGTGGGCCGGCCGAAAGCCGCGACTGTGGGCATCCGTCATCAAAGAACTGCAGTTCGCAGAGCAGATGACCGCCGGCAACGACGTGCTCACCCTCACGATGTGCGTCAACTACGGGGGACGAACGGAGATCACGGATGCCGTGCGCGCCCTCGCCGAAGAAGTATCGGCCGGTCGGCTGAAGCCGAACGGGATCACCGAGAAGTCGATCCAGAAGCACCTCTACACGCCCGACCTGCCCGACGTCGATCTCTTCGTGCGCAGCTCGGGCGAGCAGCGCACCAGCAACTTCATGCTCTGGCAGAGCGCCTACGCGGAGATGGTGTTTCTCGACACGCTCTGGCCCGACTTCACCCGCGAGCAGCTGTGGGAGGCGGTGTCGCTCTACGCGAGCCGCAACCGGCGCTTCGGCGGGGCGGTCGACGCGCCGACGACCTAGGGCGAGTCTGCCGACCCGCCCACGGCCTACGGGCCGAGCCGGCGGACGAGGTGCTGTTCTCCGCGAGCGCGCCGGGCGAGAGCGCGCCGGGCGCATCCGCGGGTCGCATCCTGCCCGCGGGGAGAACTAGTCTGGCCTGATGCCTTCAGTCATTCGCACCGGAATCATCGGTTACGGCCTGTCGGGTCGCGTCTTCCACGCCCCGTTCGTCGCGACCAACCCCGCGTTCTCGCTCGACCTCATCGCCACCGGCAATGCCGACCGGCGCGCGCAGGCGCAGCAGCAGCACCCCGACGCCGAGATCGTCGACAGCCCGGAGGCGCTGCTCGCGCGGGCCGGCGACCTCGACCTGGTGATCCTCGCATCGCCGGCGCACGTGCACCTCGAGCAGGGCATCGCCGCGCTCGAGGCCGGGGCGGCGCTCGTGATCGACAAGCCGTTCGTGCCGAGTCTGAGCGACGCGAAGAAGCTCATCGCCAAGGCGGAGGAGGTCGGGCGGCCGCTCGCGGTCTTCCAGAACCGTCGCTGGGACGGCGACTTCCTCACCGTGTCCGGCCTCGTGCGCGAGGGCGTGCTCGGCGAGGTGCACCGTTTCGAGTCGACGTTCGAGCGTTGGGGAACGCCCAAGCCGGGGCAGTGGCAGGAGACCACCACGATCGAGGAGGGCGCCGGCATCACCTTCGACCTCGGCAGCCACCTCATCGACCAGGCACTGCACCTCTTCGGCCCGGCCACCGTCGAGCAGGCCGAGCTCGCGATCGTGCGCGGCGGCATCAGCGACGACGACTCCTTCATCTCGCTGCTGCACACCAGCGGCGTGCGCTCGCACCTGACCATGAGCAAGGCCGCGGCGCAGAGCGGCCCGCGCTTCCGCGTTCTGGGCAGCGAAAACGGGTACACCGTGCACGGGCTCGACAACCAGGAGCCCTTCCTCAAGCAGGGACGCTGGCCCGGATCCGAGGGCTACGGCGTCACGCCGGAGGCCGACTGGGGGCTGCTCGGCATCGACGGCTCGGAGTCGGGGCTCACCCCCGTGCCGACCGAGGCCGGCGACTACCCTGCCTTCTACGCGGGAATGGCCGCGAGTATCCTCGACGGCGCACCGGTGCCGGTCGACCCCCGGGACTCCCTCGAGGTCGTGCGCATCATCGAGCGCGCACACGCGATCGCCGCGAAGACCGAGCAGCTCTAGCCGGCCTGTCTTCGGAAATTCAGGAGTTAGCACGGGTTGACTGCTGTTCGCGCCCGGGATTCTGCGGGTGCGGCCTGTGGCGCATCCGTCTACTCCTGAATTTCCGTTCGAATCGCTGGTGGATCCGACCGCGTGACGGATCCGCCCGCCGACGCCCGCCTGGGGCCGCCACCGGCTGCCCCGCGCCCTTGTAGCGCGCCGGAGCGCGCGGCATGCTGGGTCTATGACGACCGTCAGCACCGTGTCTCCGTCTCCGGGCCTTGCCCACGCCATCGCGAGCTACGAGGCGCCGCGACTGTTCCTCGCGGCGGCGTCGATCGGGCTGCCGACGAGGGAGACCGTGGATGCCCTGCGGCGCGACCTCGAGCTCTGGTCTGCCGCCCGGCGCGACCCGATGCAGTACGACCAGATCGTCGCGAACACGCGCGCGAGCTACGCGCGGCTGGTCGGCGTGGCCCCCGACCGGGTCGCGATCGGCTCGCAGTCGTCGGCGATCACGAGCGTGCTGGCGGCGGCCGTTCCCGAGGGAGCCGAGGTGCTCTGCGTCGAGGGCGACTTCTCATCGATCGTCTTCCCGTTCCTCCAGAGAAACGGGATCGCGGTGCGGTCGGTGCCGCTCGCCGAGCTGGCCGCCGAGATCACGGATGCCACGTGGCTGGTCGTCTTCTCGCATGTGCAGTCGGCGACGGGCAGGGTGGCGGATGTCGCGGCGATCGTCTCGGCCGCCCGCGAGCACGACGCCTACACCTACTGCGACACCACGCAGTCGGCGGGCGTGCATCCGGTCGACGCCGCGCTGTTCGACGCCACGGTGTGCCATTCGTACAAGTGGCTCTGCGCGCCGCGCGGGGTGGCGTTTCTCACGGTGGGGGAGCGCTTCGAGCGTGAGCTCACGCCGATCCAGGCCGGCTGGTATTCGGGAGACGCCGTCTGGCAGTCCTGCTACGGGCCGAGCATGGCGCTCGCCCTCGACGCCCGCAAGTTCGACCTCTCGCCGGCCTGGCCGGCGTGGGTCGGAGCGGAGCCCGCCATCCGCATGTTCTCCGAACTCGACATCGACGAGGTGTGGGCGCGGGCCCGCGGGCTCGGCGACGCGTTGTGCGAGCGCCTCGGCATGGAGCCGCAGCACCAGGCGATTGTGACCTGGGCCGACCCGGACGGCGACGACCTCGCGCGACTCATGGCGGCCGGCATCAAGGTCTCGGGCCGGGCGGGCCGCCTCCGCGCCGCCTTCCACCTGTGGAACGACGAGACCGACGTCAACGCGGTCGTGGCGACCCTCGGCCGCGCCTGACCCTCACGGCGGCTTGACGCTCGACCGCCGCTCACTCTCTCGCGGAAATTCAGGAGTTACCGCCCGCCCAGTCCTGGCGAGAGGCCGATTCCCGCGGGGTCGGGCACACCGTCGCGGCGCTAACTCCTGAATTTCCGACAGGGGCGCGGCGCGGTCGGCGCCCGAACCGCCCGAGAGGGGAGACGGCGGCCGCGACATCCCGTGATCTCGGAGGCCCGCCGCGCCCCGGTAAACTGTGGCTTTACTCGGGCCGCGCATCCAGCACGGCTGAACTTTGGAGCATATCTGTGGCCAACGCCAATTCTCTCGACGCCATCATCAACCTCGCCAAGCGCAGGGGTTTCGTCTTCCAGTCGGGAGAGATCTACGGCGGTTCGCGCTCCGCCTGGGACTACGGGCCGCTCGGCGTCGCCCTCAAGGAGAACATCAAGAAGCAGTGGTGGCAGACGGTCGTGCAGGGTCGCGACGACGTCGTCGGGCTCGACTCCGCGGTCATCCTGCCGCGCAAGGTGTGGGAGGCGTCCGGTCACGTCGAGGTCTTCTCCGACCCGCTCGTCGAGTCGCTGCACACCCACAAGCGCTACCGCGCCGACCACCTCCTCGAGGCGTACGAGGAGAAGCACGGCCACCCGCCGGTCAACGGCATGGCCGACATCAAAGACCCAGACACCGGCCAGCCCGGCGCCTGGACCGAGCCGCAGAACTTCTCCGGACTGCTGAAGACCTTCCTCGGCCCCGTCGATAACGAAGAGGGCATGCACTACCTGCGCCCCGAGACCGCGCAGGGCATCTTCGTCAACTTCGCCAACGTGCTCGGCAGCGCACGCATGAAGCCCCCCTTCGGCATCGGCCAGATCGGCAAGAGCTTCCGCAACGAGATCACGCCCGGAAACTTCATCTTCCGCACCCGCGAGTTCGAGCAGATGGAGATGGAGTTCTTCGTCGAGCCCGGCACCGACGAAGAGTGGCACCAGTACTGGATCGACGCCTCGCTCGCCTGGTACACCGACCTCGGCATCAAGCCCGAGAACCTGCGCCTCTACGAGCACCCCGCCGAGAAGCTGTCTCACTACTCGAAGCGCACCGTCGACGTGGAGTACCGTTTCCGTTTCGCCGGCAGCGAGTGGGGCGAGCTGATGGGCGTCGCGAACCGTGGCGACTTCGACCTGAAGACCCACTCCGAGGCATCCGGAACCGACCTCTCGTACTTCGACCAGACGCAGGACAAGCGCTGGATCCCGTACGTGATCGAGCCCGCGTTCGGCCTGACCCGCGCGCTGATGGCGTTCCTGATCGACGCGTACGCCGAGGACGAGGCGCCGAACGCGAAGGGCGGCGTCGACAAGCGCACCGTGCTGCGCCTCGACCGTCGTCTCGCGCCGGTCAAGGTGGCCGTGCTGCCGCTGTCGCGCAACGAGCAGCTGTCGCCGCTCGCACGCTCCGTCGCCGCCGACCTGCGCAAGTACTGGAACGTCGACTTCGACGACGCCGGCGCGATCGGACGCCGCTACCGCCGCCAGGACGAGATCGGAACCCCGTTCGCGATCACCGTCGACTTCGACTCGCTCGAGGACAACGCCGTGACCGTGCGCGAGCGCGACTCGATGGCGCAGGAGCGCGTCTCGCTCGACCGCCTGCGCGGCTACCTCGCGGAGCAACTGCTGGGCGCATAACGCGCGGCGCCGGCCTTCCACTGCCCAACGCCGCCACCTCCCGGGTTTCTTCGGAAATTCAGGAGTTGGCGGCGTTCGCGGTTGGCGAGGCCCCGGAAAGTCCCGCCATCCCCGGGGCGACTCGGCGCTAACTCCTGAATTTCCGACGAGGGGCGGATGGCGCGGCTCCTCCCCAGCGGCCGAAACGGGCACCGCCTCCACACATCGCCGCGGGGCTCTCCGCTGCGGGCGCCGGGCGACGAGCATTCCGGTATGACCGACATCGCCTCGATGGTCGCCGGCCTCGGAGGCATGGCACAGAAGCAGCAGCTCGTCGCGCGGGGAGCGCGTGACCCCGACCTGACGCAGGCGGTCAGACGGGGCGAGGTGACCCGCGCCCGACAGGGCTGGTACACGACGCTGCCGCCCGACGACCCCCGAGTGCAGGCGGTGCGCGTGGGCGGACGGCTCACCGGCATCTCGGCGGTCATCGCCGCGGGCGGCTGGGCGCTCGGTCCGTTCGCGCTGCACGTCTCGGTGCCGTCGAACGCCGCAAGACTGCGCACGCCGCTCAACCGATTCGTGAAGCTCGCGGCGCGACATGTCCCGGGGCTGGAGTTGCACTGGGACGACGACGGCGTCGCCGGGCGCGGCACGGCGATGGCAGTCGACCTGCGCGACGCCCTCGTGCGCGTCGTTCTCGACGAGTCGTTCGAGACCGCGGTGGCCGCCCTCGACTGGGCGCTGCACACCGGCAGGCTCGACCGGATCGCGTTCGAGCTGCTCATCCTGCGATTGCCGGAGGACCGTCGCGGCATCCGGGAGTGGGTCGACGGCCGGTGCGAGAGCCTGCCCGAGAGTCTGGCGCGAACCCGCCTGCGGATTCTCGGCCACACCGTCGACATCCAGGTGCGCCTCGGAGACGTCGAGCGGATCGACCTCGTCGTGGACGACTGCGTCGGAATGGAGACCGACGGGCGGGAATTCCACCTCGAGACCTTCGAGCGTGACCGCCGCAAGGATCTCGACATCACGATCGCGCGGCTGCATCCGCTGCGTCCGAGCGCCCGCATGGTGTTCCACGACTGGACGCGGGTCGTGCGGGCGGTCGACGCGGCCCTCGCCGCCCGCCGCCCCGCCCGTCGTATCGGAAATTCAGGAGCTAGCGCGACGCATCCGGTCACGACTCCCGGAAAACCGGGCGTGCGCGGGCGACGCCACCGCCTAACTCCTGAATTTCCGAGTCACGGCGGGAATACGGGCGGGCGGCGACGGTTGTCCTCAGGGTGAGTGAACCCATAAAGGTAGACATCTGGTCCGACGTGCAGTGCCCCTGGTGCTACATCGGCAAGCGCAAGTTCGAAGACGGGGCCGCTCAGTTCGGCGGCGACGTCGAGGTGGAGTACCACTCCTTCGAGCTCGCCCCAGACACCCCGGTCGACTTCGACGGATCGCCCAGAGACTTCCTCAGCCAGCGCAAGGGCATCGCGCTCGACCAGGTCGACATGATGCTCGACCGCGTCACCAGCATCGCCAAAGACGTCGGACTCGACTACGACTACGACCACGTGCATCAGACCAACACGGTCAAGGCGCACGAGCTGCTGCACTTCGCGAAGAGCAAGGGCCTGCAGCTCGAGATGAAGGAAGCGCTGCTCAAGGCCTACTTCGTCGACGGCGGCCACGTCGGGCGGGTCGCCGACCTCGCAGAGCTCGCGGTCACCGTTGGGCTCGACCGTGACGAGGTCGTGACCGTGCTCGAGGCCAACACCTACCTCGCCGACGTGAAGGCCGACGTCGCCCAGGCTCAGGCCTACGGCATCCAGGGCGTTCCGTTCTTCGTGATCGACGGCAAGTACGGCATCTCCGGCGCCCAGGAAGCGGCGGCCTTCGCCGGCGCGCTCGAGCAGGCGCGGTCGGAACGCGACGCCCCGGAACAGGACGCATCGTGACGGATGTCGCGGCGAGCCCGTTCACGATGGTGGGCGACCCGGCGGCGGCCGCGTGCGTCGGCGACTCCTGCCTGATCCCCGAGCATCACCCTCAGGCCGAGGTCAACCGCCAGCTGGACGAGGACCTCGTCTGACGCAACCCCCCGATCGGTGAGATTTCTCTCACCCGTCTGAAAACGTTACAAACAACCCGTCAGGTGCGACTTGGCGGGTTGTTTCGCGTCCGCACGAGGTATCCGAGGCGAAAGCCTTGATCGTGCTTTTCGGGCGCTCGTACCGTGGTGTCCCAGCCGACAGGCTCAGGCGGCGGTCCCGACGACCGCTCAGCCAGGGTGGCGGGCAGTGTGGTCCGGGCCGCGATCCGTGCGCGAGCAGGGTCGGGGATTCGGCTGGCCAATTGACCGCAGACCCCGAGGTACCCGGCATGGACATCCAGTTCGACCTGAATCACGTGGGCGATCTTCTAGCGACGCTCCGGCCGTACTTTCCGATCGCCATCGCGGGCGTCATCGTCTGGTCGCTCTGGCTCTACCGCGTCGTGCTCTCCCGTCGCGCACGGGCCATCGTCAGCGACTTCTCCACGACCACGTCGGTCGTCGTGCCGTCATTCCACGAAGACCCCGACATCCTCCTTCGCTGCCTGCACACCTGGCTGAGCGAGAACCCCACTGAGGTGATCGTCGTGCTCGACACGGCCGATGTCGACTCCTACGACCGGCTCGTGGCTGTGGGCGATCCGCGGCTGCGTCCGGTCCTGTTCCAGCATGCGGGAAAGCGGTCGGCGCTCGGCGCCGGCATCCGCCTCGCACGGGGGGAGATCCTCGTGCTCACCGACTCCGACACGTCATGGACGCCCGGGCTGCTGCGCAACGTGCAGATGCCCTTCGCCGACCCCGAGGTCGGGGGAGTGAGCACCCAGCAGAACGTCTACCAACGCGCGACGAGCGTGTGGCGGCGGGTGGCCGACTGGCTCGTCAACCTGCGCTACTACGACTACGTGCCCGCCATGGGCAGGGCGGGCGCGGTGCCGTGCATCTCGGGACGCACGGCGGTCTACCGCCGCGACGCGGTGGTCCCCGTGCTCGACGACCTCGAGAACGAATTCTTCCTCGGCAAGCGCTGCATCTCCGGCGACGACGGAAGGCTCACCTGGCTCGTGCTGGCCTCGGGATGGCGCACCGTGCACCAGTCGTCCGCCCGAGCCCTCTCGATGTTCCCGGCGACCTTCGGCGCCTTCGTCAAGCAGCGCGTGCGCTGGAGCCGCAACTCCTACCGCTGCTATCTGACCGCGATGGCGAAGGGCTGGCTGTGGCGGGTGCCCTTCGTCACCAAGATCACGGTGCTGCAGATCCTGATCACGCCGCTCACCATGGGGCTCAGCATGTTCTACCTGCTGTTCAACCGCCTCGACTTCACCGCCGTCGGCATCGCGGCTGCCGTCGGCTGGTTGCTGCTCGGCCGGGGCATCCGCGGCATGTCCAATCTGCGGCGCAACCCGGGCGACATCCTGCTGCTTCCACTGGTGGCGGTCGTCGTGGTGCTCATCGCGCTCCCGATCAAGAGCTACGCCTTCGTGACGATGAACAAGCAGGGCTGGCTCACCCGGCACGCCGACCAGATCGGCGGTGACGGTCAGGACGCCCGCACCCTGGTCGCCGAGGCGGGTCCCGGCCGGGCGGTGGCGGCGTGAGCCGGCACGAGTTCACGGCGGACGGGTCGCGGCGACGGCCGGTCGTCGCCGGCGTCGTGCTCGCCCTGCTGGTCGGGATCGTCGCGTCGGTGGCCGTCGCCCGGTTCGTCGCCGCGAGCGCGGAGGCGGACCGCACGCCCGTGGCGGCGGCACCCACCGTCTCGACGGGCGAATCGTACGGCGGCGACCCCGTCCGTGAGGCGCGGCTGGTGCGTTCAGAGGCGCAGCGGCTCGTCTATGTGCGCACGGTGTCCGCGTCGGCACGGTGGAACGCGGCGGTCGCCGACGACCCGTACCGCGTGCGCACCGGCCCCACATTCACCCTCGTGCTGCCGGCACGCGCCGAGCCATACACGGTCGCCGACCTAGAACGGCTCGCCCCCGACACCTTCGTGAAGCAGCCGGACGGCGGCTACCTGTTGTCAGAGCACGTCCTCGTGCTGACCGGCGCCACGCTCGCGCTCGCGCCCCCGGCCGGCGCCGCACCCGGAGGTGCGGGTCTGAGCATCCGGCTCAAGAGCGACGCGCAGTCGTTTGTCTCGATCGTCACCTCGGGCGGGTCCCTTCGCGTCGATGGCACCGCCCAGGCCCCGGTCGCGATCACCAGCTGGGACGGGACCGCCGCCGCGCCCGACTCCGACACCTCGGACGGGCGCGCCTACCTTCGGGTCATCGGAGGCCAGGCCTCGTTCTCGCACGTGAGCTTCTCCGAGCTCGGATTCTGGAGCGGCAACACCGGCGGACTCTCGCTGACGGGAACCGAGGCGGCGGCGACCTTCGACGCCTTCACCGGCAATCGGGCGGATGCCACGGCCGCAGTATCCGGTGCGCAAGTGCTGCCTCCGGGAACGCTCGTCACCCCCGCCGCCGAATCCGAATACACCTTCGTCTCGGCCGGCCTCGACCACGTGACGCTCGTCGGCAACGCCTTCGGTCTGTTCGTGACGAGTGCGGAGGGCGTCGTCATCCGCGACTCCAGCATCAGCAGGAGCCTCGTCGACGGCCTCGTCTTTCACCGCTTCGTCACCGACAGCTCGATCACCCGCACCACATCGTTCGCGAACGCGGTCGACGGTTTCCGGCTGTCGCGGTCGAGCGCCGGAGTGACCCTGCGCGACGTGACGGCTTCGGACAACGGGCGCGACGGCCTCTCCCTCGACGGCCGGCCGCTCGCCGCCGGACCGAGCGCGACGGGCACCGCGGTCGAGAAGTTCGGTGACAACCGCGTCACCGGGGGAGTCTTCCGCGACAATGAGCGCTACGGCATCTCGGTGAGCGGCGGCCGCGATGTCGTGCTCGCCGACAACCATGTCGTCGGCAACCAGAGCGGCATCGTCGTGAACCACGAGGCAGACGGCGTCGCCGTCGTCGGCAACCGGCTGGAACGCCAGGCGCAGCAGTCGATCTCCATCCGCGACGCGGTGGTCGAGGCCGACGTCAGCGAGAACACCGTCTCCGGCGGCGACACGGCGATCTATGTGCGCAACTCGGAGGCCCGGGTCGCCGACAACACCGTGCGCGCCGTGTCGAACCACGGGGTCACCCTGATGGGAGACACCCGAGGCAGCGCCGTCGTCGACAACACCATCGCCGGGTTCGGCGCGATCCCGGTGTACACCGAGCGGGCGACGGGGGGAGTCGTCCGCGCCAACGACACCCTCGACTGGCGCAAGGCCGCCAGTGCGGAGACCGTGGTCAACGCGATCTTCCAACCGCTCACCCTGGTCTGGATAGTCCTCGCCGTGCTCGTTCTCGCCTCCGCGCTGTCACCGTCCGCCCGACGCGCGAGGGAGATCCGCCACCCGTATGCCGATCGCGCCCCCCTGTCCGAGTTCACCCGCGGCGTCGTCTCCCGCGACTCGATGAAGGAGCCCTCGTGACCTCCGATCCGAACGAAGAGTCCCAGCGTCGGCGCCGAGCCATGACCATCGGAGCCGTCGTGGCGGTCGCGCTTGCCGTCGTGATCGTGGTCGCCGTCGCTGTCATCCTCACGGGGAACGCGGCCAACCGGGACGCGAGCGCACCGGGGGTCACCAGCGTCCCGCAGCCGACGAGGACTCCGGATGCCTCGGGCGGTCCGTCGACGCCCGCCCCGACCTCGTGCGGCACGGCCACGGTGACCGTCTCGACGACGGAGCAGCTCGAAGCTGCTCTGTCCGAGGCGACCGCGGGAGCGAGCATCCGCCTCATGCCCGGTCGGTACGACGGCGAGTTCACGGCGACGGGCCAGGGGACGTCCGAGCGACCCATCGCCCTGTGCGGCCCCCGCGAGGCGATCCTCGACGGCGGCGGCATCAGCGCGGGCTATGTCCTCCACCTCGACGCGGCCGCGCACTGGGTCGTCGCGGGCTTCTCCGTGCAGAACGGGCAGAAGGGCGTGATGGCCGACGCCACCACCGCCACGGTGATCCGCGACCTGCACGTCTCGCAGATCGGTGACGAGGGGATCCACCTGCGCAACTTCAGCACCGACAACACCGTGAGCGGCAACACGATCCGCGAGACGGGTCTGCGCAAGCCGAAGTTCGGCGAGGGAATCTATGTGGGCACCGCCGAGAGCAACTGGTGCGACGTCAGCGGCTGCCAGCCTGACGCGAGCGACCGCAACACGATCGAGGGCAACGACATCGCCGGCACCACGTCGGAGAGCATCGACGTCAAGGAGGGCACGAGTGGCGGCGTCGTGCGGGGAAACACCTTCGACGGCTCTGCGATCGTCGGCGCCGACTCCTGGGTCGACGTCAAGGGCAACGACTGGCTCATCGAGGGGAACACCGGCACGAACTCGCCCATGGACGGATTCCAGACGCACGAGATCCTCGACGGCTGGGGCACCGACAACGTCTTCAGGGCCAACACTGCGACCGTGAACGGGCCGGGATTCGGCTTCTCGCTCACGCCTGCGCGCGACAACGTCGTCGAGTGCACGAACAAGGCCTCCGGCGCTGCCGAAGGGACCACCAATGTGGAGTGCGTGCGCACCTGACCGTCGATCGACCCATGGGAGGCTCAATGACCAGAACCATCGCCACGGCGCCCGTCGTGGAACACCCGAGAATCACCGTGATCGGAACCGGGTACCTCGGTGCCACCCACGCGGTCTGCATGACCGCGCTCGGCTTCGACGTGCTCGGCGTCGACGTCGACGCGGCTAAGGTCGCCGCGCTCTCCGCGGGCACAGTGCCGTTCTTCGAACCGGGGCTGCCCGAGAAGCTGCGAGAGGCGCTCGACTCCGGCCGACTCCGGTTCACGACCGATTTCGACGAGGCCGCGCGTTTCGGCGACGTGCACTTCGTCTGCGTCGGCACACCGCAGGCCCCCGGATCGAACGCCGCCGATCTGCGCTTCGTCGAGGCGGCCTTCGCCGAGCTCGCGGCGCGGATCGACCGCAGGGCTTTGCTGGTCGGCAAGTCGACGGTGCCGATAGGGACGGCCGCCCGCATAGCCGACGAGGTGCGCACGCTGTCGCCCGCCGGCGACGACCTCGAGCTGGCCTGGAATCCGGAGTTCCTGCGCGAGGGATTCGCTGTGGAGGACACCCTGCACCCCGACCGGCTCGTCTTCGGCGTGACCAGCGACTGGGCGGAGGCGCAGTTGCGGGCCGCGTTCCGGCCGATACTCGACCGGGACACCCCGCTCGTCGTCGCCGACCTGGCGACGGCGGAGCTCGTGAAAGTCGCGGCGAACTCGTTCCTCGCCACCAAGATCTCGTACATCAACGCGATGGCCGAGGTGTGCGAGGCCACGGGCGCCGATGTGACCGTGCTGGCCACGGCCCTCGGATACGACGACCGCATCGGCGCCCGATTTCTCAAGCCCGGCCTCGGCTTCGGCGGAGGCTGCCTGCCGAAGGACATCCGCGCCTTCACCCACCGCGCCGCAGAGCTCGGGGTGGGGCAGGCCGTCGCGTTCCTCGAGGAGGTCGACGCCATCAACATCCGACGCCGTATCCGCACGGTCGACCTGGTGCGCGAGCTGGCGGGCGGCTCACTCGCCGGGGTGCGCGTCGCCGCCCTCGGCGCGGCGTTCAAGCCGAACTCCGACGACGTGCGCGACGCGCCGGCTCTCGACGTCGCCCGCATGCTCTACCTGGAGGGCGCGAGCGTCACCGTCTACGATCCCGAGGCGACGCAGAACGCGCACCGGGTGTACCCCGACCTCGATTTCGCGTCGAGCCTCGGCCAGGCCGTCGCCTCGGCCGAGGTCGTGGCGCTGCTGACCGAGTGGGACGAGTTCCGTTCGGCCGACCCGACAACGCTCGGCGAGTTGGTTGCGCGGCGCCGCATCGTCGACGGCCGGCACGCGCTCGACGCCGACCGGTATCGCGCCGCCGGATGGGAGTACCGTGCGCTGGGGCTGCCGAGCGGCGCGCGCCAGCCGCAGGCGCTGCCCGGCGGCTGAACGGAAATTCAGGAGTTACCCGCCAGGCCCGACCGTGCCCGCGGAGTTCTCAGCGGGCGTCGAGTCGTCGTGCGCCGCTAACTCCTGAATTTCCGATCGCGTCAGTCGGAGATGTCGGCCACGGTCGCGTCGAAGCCCGCGATGAGCTCGTCGGCGTCGACGAACGCGCTCATGCCGTGCTCGCCGGCGCCCATGGCGATGCGCTGCCCCACGATCCGTGAATCCGCGAACACGGGCCACGCGGTCGACGAGCCGAGCGGCGTGATCGTGCCGCGCTCGTAGCCGGTGGCCTCGAGCGCCAGGTGTGCCTCGGGCAGCCGCAGCTTGTTCACGCCGACGACGGCGCGCAGCTTGCCCCAGGAGATCTGCCGGTCGCCCGGGATCAGCGCGAACAGGTAGCTGCCGTCGTGCCGTTTGACGACGAGCGTCTTCACGATGCCCGCAGTCGAGAGCCCGAGCAGCGCCGCGGCCTCCTCGAGCGAACCCGCAGCGGGACGCTCGACGAATTCGACGGAAATATCCCGAGCCGCGGCATCCGTCGACACCCGTTCCCGACCAGTCATGGCGCCTCGCATATCCGAATCAGAAGAACGTGGAAGAATTGTTGAAATGACCGCCGTGACCGCCACACTTCCTACCCTACAGATCGGGCCCATCGCCCTTGACGTACCGGTCGTGCTCGCGCCCATGGCCGGCATCACGAACACCGCGTTCCGCAGGCTCTGCCGCGAGTACGGCGCCGGGCTCTACGTGTCCGAGATGATCACGAGCCGCGCGCTGGTCGAGCGCACGCCCGAGAGCATGCGCCTCATCAAGCACCACGAGTCGGAGACGACCCGCAGCATCCAGCTCTACGGCGTCGACCCGAAGACGGTCGCCGAGGCCGTCACGATGCTCGTCGCCGAGGACCGCGCCGATCACATCGACCTGAATTTCGGATGCCCCGTGCCGAAGGTCACCCGCAAGGGCGGGGGAGCGGCTCTCCCCTGGAAGCAGGACCTGTTCCGCGACATCGTCGAGGGCGCCGTGAAGGCGGCGGGCGACATCCCGCTGACGATCAAGATGCGCAAGGGCATCGACGACGAGCACCTCACCTACATCGAGGCGGCGAAGGCTGCGCAGGGCGCCGGCGTCGCGAGCATCGCGCTGCACGCCCGCACCGCGGCCGACTTCTACTCCGGCCACGCCGACTGGAGCGCGATCGCGAAGCTCAAGGACACCATCAGCGACGTTCCCGTTCTCGGCAACGGCGACATCTGGAGCGCCGAGGACGCCGTGCGGATGATGGCGGAGACCGGATGCGACGGGGTCGTGGTGGGCCGCGGCTGCCTCGGCCGCCCGTGGCTGTTCGGCGATCTCGCCGCCGCGTTCTCCGGATCGGGAGCCGAGATCATCCAGCCGACCCTCGGCGAGGCCGCGCACGCGTACCGCCGTCACGCCGAGCTGCTCATCGAGTTCTACGACGGCGAGGAGGCCCGCGCCTGCCGCGACATGCGCAAGCACGTCGCCTGGTACTTCAAGGGCTACCCCGTCGGCGGCGAGACCCGCGCAGCCCTGGCGATGTCGTCGAGCGTGCAGGAGATCGACGACCTCATCGCCACGCTCGACTTCGACCAGCCGTACCCCGGCAAGGAGGCCGAGGGCCCGCGCGGCCGCGCCGGCAGCCCCAAGAACCCGAGCCTGCCCTACGGCTGGCTCGACAGCCGCTCTCTCGACGAGAGCTTCCGCACCGAGCTGATCGAGGCCGAATTGCATAACAGTGGTGGCTAGGGGAGATACCGGGCAGTACAGCGAGGCGGACGCCGAGCGCTGGCTCCCCGAGGAGCACTCGAGCCGCCGCAGCGACTTCGCCCGCGACCGTGCACGCCTGCTGCACTCCAGCGCGCTCCGGCGCCTGGCCGCGAAGACGCAGGTGCTCAGCCCGACCCAGGGCCTCGACTTCGCCCGGAACCGGCTGACCCACTCGCTCGAGGTCGCCCAGGTCGGACGCGAACTCGCCGAGAGCCTCGGCCTCGACCCCGACGTCGTCGACACCGCCTGCCTCGCGCACGACATCGGGCATCCGCCGTTCGGCCACAACGGGGAGAAGGCGCTCAACGACTGGTCGATGGACTTCGGCGGGTTCGAGGGCAACGCGCAGACGCTGCGGCTGCTCACCCGCCTCGAGCCGAAGGTGTTCGGGCGCGACGGGCGCAACTACGGCCTCAACCTCACGCGCGCCTCGCTCGACGCGAGCACCAAGTACCCGTGGCCGGCGTCGCAGGGCCTCCCCGACCCCAGCGGGCGCTCGAAGTTCGGTTTCTACGACGACGACACGGCGGTCTTCGAGTGGCTGCGCCACGGCGCACCCGACCGGCAGCGCTGCATCGAGGCACAGGTCATGGACCTCTCCGACGACATCGCCTACTCGGTGCACGACTTCGAGGACGCCGTCGTCGGCGGCTACCTCGACGTTCCCGCCCTGGGCGCCAGGGCCGACCACGACGAGCTCGTCGAGTCGATGTTCGTGTGGATCGGCGGAGAGTTCGACCACGACACCCTCATCGCCGCGTTCGACCGGCTCGACAGCCTCGACTACTGGCTCGACGCGTGGAGCGGCTCGCGCGTCGACCTCGCCCGGCTGAAGAACCTGACCAGCCAGCTGATCGGCCGGTTCGCGCACGAGGCCGTGCACGCCACGCGCGCTGCGCATTCCTCGGGCGCGCTCATCCGGTTCGGCGCGGACGTCGTCGTGCCGCGCGAGACGCAGGCCGAGATCGCCGTGCTCAAGGGGATCGTGGCCGCCAACGTCATGTCGACCAACGCGCGCAAGCCGATCTACGCGGAGCAGCGGGACATCCTCACCGACCTCGCCGACGCACTGCTGGCCACGGAGGATCGCGACCTCGACGCCGGTTTCGCCGCCGACTGGCGCGACGCGACCGACGACTCGGCCCGCAAACGTGTCATCGTCGACCAGGTCGCCTCGCTGACCGACCAGTCGGCGCTCGCCTGGCACTCCCGCCTCGTACCCTGACCCCGCGGCATCCGCCGTCTTCTCGACCAGCGCCGCCCGCCCGCCCGCCGCACGGCCCCCGACCGACCGACCGACCGACCGACCGTCGGAAATTCAGGAGTTGGCGGATGCGCCCGGGGTCGCACCCGCAGAGTTTCGGGCGCGGCCAGCAGCCACCCCTCGCTAACTCCTGAGTTTCCGATTCTGGGCGGCGCGAGGAAGCCCACGCGCCGACCCGGCCGCGGGGAGCCGGTCGGCGCCGCACCGTCACCGAACGGACCCGCACCCGCCCGCCGACCGTCGGAAATTCAGGAGTTGGCGGATGCGCCCGCGGTCGCACCCGCAGAGTTTCGGGCGCGGCCAGCAGCCACCCCTCGCTAACTCCTGAATTTCCGAAAAACACACTTCGGGAGACGGGCCGCGCCGCGCACCCACAGATCGCTGCGGGCGACAGCGGCGGGTGCGGCGCGACCGTAGACTCGACACGTGGCAGGCCTGATCCGACGAAGCGACATCGACGAGGTACGGTCGCGCACGAATCTCGCGGACGTCGTCGGCGACTACGTCACTCTCAAGGGCGCGGGCGTCGGATCGATGAAGGGGCTGTGCCCGTTCCACGAGGAGCGCAGCCCGAGCTTCCACGTGCGGTCGGGAGTCGGTTTCTACCACTGCTTCGGGTGCGGCGAAGGCGGCGACGTCTACTCGTTCCTGCAGAAGATGGACCACGTGTCGTTCTCCGAGGCCGTCGAGCTTCTCGCCGGCCGCCTCGGCTACGAGCTGCACTACGAAGACGGCGGGCAGGCCAGCGATCACAGCAACCGCGCCCGCATCCTCAGCGCCAACCAGGCCGCATCCGAGTTCTACGTCGCCTCGCTCGGCAGCGAGGAGGCCGAGCCGGGGCGCAAGTTCCTCGGCGAACGCGGCTTCGACCAGGGGGCGGCGGAGCGCTTCGGTATCGGATTCGCCCCGCGCGGCGGCGCCCTCGGCAAGCACCTCAAGACGCTCGGCTACTCCGAAGAGGAGCTGGTCGTCGCCGGTCTTCTCGGCAGAGGAGAGCGCGGCGACGTCTACGACCGTTTCCGCAGCCGCCTCGTCTGGCCCATCCGCGACACCACCGGCCAGACCGTCGGCTTCGGCGCGCGCCGCCTGCTCGACGAAGACAAGGGCCCCAAGTACCTCAACACCCCCGAGACGCCGGTGTACCACAAGAGCCAGGTGCTCTACGGGCTCGACCTCGCGAAGAAGGACATCGCCCGCGGCAAGCAAGTCGTCGTCGTCGAGGGCTACACCGACGTTATGGCCTGCCACCTCGCGGGCGTCACCACGGCCGTCGCGACCTGCGGAACGAGCTTCGGTGTCGACCACATCAAGATGATCCGCCGTGTGATGGGCGACGTCGCCGGCGACGTGCGCAGCACCGGAGAGGTCATCTTCACCTTCGACCCCGACGCCGCAGGGCAGAAGGCCGCGAGCCGCGCCTTCGACGAGGAGCAGCGCTTCTCGGCTCAGACGTTCGTGGCCGTGGCGCCCGACGGGCTCGACCCGTGCGACCTGCGCCTGCAGCGCGGCGACGACGCCGTCCGCCGGCTCGTCACCACCCGCAAGCCGATGTTCGAGTTCATGATCCGACGCGTGCTCGACGCCCACAACCTCGCGACCGTCGAGGGCCGCGTCGCGGCGCTGCGTGCGACGGCACCCGTGGTCGCCGGCATCCGCGACGAGGCCCTCGAGGTCGGCTACGTGCGGCAGACCGCCCAGTGGCTCGGCCTCGACATGGACGAGGTGCGGCGAGCCGTGGCATCCGCCCGCTCCGCCTCGACAGCCGAGTCGAAGTCGGGAGAGTCGTCCGGCCAGAGGCTGGAGTCCACACTCTCGCTCATGCAGCTGCCCACCGACCCCACGACGCGCCTCGAACGCGACGCGCTCATGGCGATGCTGCAGTACCCCGCGGAGGTCGGGCTCGACTTCATCCGCCGCGGCGCGAACGTCACCTTCACCGACAACACCCTCGCCGTGGTGAGCGACGCGATCGCCACTAGCGCCGAGCACTGGGAGGCGCCCGACTGGCTCGCGCGTGTCTCCGACGAGGTGCCGCTGCCGTTCGCCACCCTCGTCAAGCAGCTCGGTGTCGCGCCCATCCCCGAGCGGCCCGAGCTCATCGGCGCCTATTGCAAAGACGTCGTCGCCGGCCTCATCGACCGCGACCTGCTGCGCCAGAAGAAAGACCTCCTGGGCGCGCTGCAGAGAACGGATGCCACGGCGGAGGTCGAGAAGTACGGCCAGATCCAGCGCGATCTGGTTCGCGTCGAGGGTGAACGACGCGCCCTGCGCGACGGCTGACCGGGCGGGGGCTCGGCCCAATGTTGCTTTCGTGTAAACATCCGCGCGGGCGACGCCCTGACGTTGGGGTGGCCTCACCTTCTGTGTTACTACTAGACCACAGCAATGCACGACGCCGTCATTTGGCGTGCGCCGCGCATTCATTTCTTGCAACCACACAGGAAGAGGTAGACGCATATGTCGTCCACAACCAATAAGCGTGTATTCGGCGTTCTCGCCGGATCGGCTGCTTTCGCGCTCGTGCTCACGGGCTGCGCAGCCGGCAACAACGACGACGGCGGGGGCGCATCGGGCGGCTCGGTCATCGTCGGCACCACCGACAAGGTCACGTTCCTCGACCCGGCCGGATCGTACGACAACGGCTCGTTCGCCGTCATGAACCAGGTCTACCCGTTCCTCCTCAACTCGGTTCAGGGCACCTCCGACGTGACCCCCGACATCGCCGAGTCCGCAGACTTCACCAGCCCCACCGAGTACACCGTCGTTCTCAAAGAGGGTCTGAAGTTCGCCAACGGCAACGACCTCACCTCCTCCGACGTCAAGTTCAGCTTCGACCGCCAGCTGGCGATCGCCGACGTGAACGGCCCGTCGAGCCTGCTCGGAAACCTCGCTAGCATCGAGGCGACCGACGAGAGCACCGTCGTCTTCACGCTCACCAACCCGAACGACCAGACGTGGGGCCAGATCCTCTCCAGCCCCGCCGCCCCGATCGTCGACGAGGAGGTCTTCTCGGCCGACTCCGTCACCCCCGACGACGACATCGTCGCCGGCGAGGCCTTCGCCGGCCAGTACACGATCGCGAAGTACGACTTCAACAACCTGATCTCGTTCAAGGCGAACCCGGAGTACAAGGGCAACCTCGGCGCCGCGAAGACCGAGAACGTGTCGCTGAAGTACTACACCGACGCGTCGAACCTCAAGCTCGACGTGCAGGAAGGCAACATCGACGTCGCGCACCGCAGCCTGTCTGCGACCGACGTCGCCGACCTGGAGAAGAACGACAAGGTCAAGGTCGAGATCGGCCCGGGTGGAGAGATCCGCTACATCGTCTTCAACTTCAACACGCAGCCGTTCGGTGCGTCGACTCCCGAGGCCGACCCGGCCAAGTCGCTCGCCGTGCGCTCTGCCGTCGCCGACCTGATCGACCGCGAAGAGATCTCGGAGCAGGTCTACAAGGGCACCTACCTTCCCCTGTACTCCTACGTGCCCGACGGCCTGACCGGCGCCACCACGGTTCTCAAGGACCTGTACGGCGACGGCGAAGGCGGACCCGACGCGGATGCCGCGGCTCAGGCTCTCTCCGAAGCCGGAGTTGCCACTCCCGTCGCGCTCAACCTGCAGTACAACCCCGACCACTACGGTGAGTCGTCCGGCGACGAGTACGCCCTCGTGAAGAGCCAGCTCGAAGAGTCCGGCCTGTTCACGGTCAACCTGCAGTCCACCGAGTGGGTCACCTACTCGAAGGACCGCACCGCCGACGTCTACCCCGCCTACCAGCTCGGCTGGTTCCCGGACTACTCCGACGCCGACAACTACCTGACGCCGTTCTTCTCGACGGAGAACTTCCTCGGCAACCACTACGACAACCCCGCGGTGAACGACATGATCGTCGCGCAGGCATCGGAGACCGACGCCGACGCCCGCACGAAGATGATCGAGGAGATCCAGGCCGCAGTAGCAGCCGACCTCTCGACGATCCCGCTTCTGCAGGGTTCTCAGGTCGCCATCACCGGAACCGACGTCTCGGGCGCAACGCTCGACGGCTCGTTCAAGTTCCGCTACGGCTCGCTCGCCAAGGGCTAGTCACGGCTGATTCGCTCAGCCAGCTAGAGTCTTTCTAGCGCGATCAGGGGCGACCCGCTACTTGCGGGTCGCCCCTTTTCCATCCCACAGCTAACGCCACGCGAGGATAGTTAATGAGCACGACGATTCAGGCGGCACCGGCACGACCCGGACCGCCCTCGGCCCCCAAGAAGGGCTTCAGATTTCCCGGTGGCAACCTCGGGCGTTACATCGCCGTCAGGTTCCTGCTGATCATCCCCACAGTGTTCATCCTCGTCACGATGGTGTTCCTGCTCATGCGAACGATCGGCGACCCGATCACCGCGGCTCTCGGTGGCAGGCTCACCGCGGCCCAGCTGCAGGAGCGCATCCACGAGGCCGGCTACGACCGCCCGGTGCTCGTGCAGTACTTCGAGTACCTCGGCCAGGTCTTCACCGGCAACTTCGGCACCGCCATCTCCGACGGGCGGCCGGTCATCGAGCTGATCCTGACCTACGGCGCGGCGACTCTCGAACTCGCGGTCTACGCGCTGATCATCGCGTTCATCGTCGGTATCCCTCTCGGCATGGTCGCCGCGTACTTCCGCGACAAGTGGCCCGACGCCGTGCTGCGCATCATGGCGATCCTGTTCTACGCCACACCGGTGTTCTTCTCCGGCCTTCTGCTCAAGCTGGTCTTCGCAGTCTGGCTGAACGTGCTTCCCGTGGCCGGTCGCGCGTCGACCCGCACGGAGCTGGAATTCACGACCCTCGAGAACCCCAGCGGCATCTACCTCGTCGACGCGATCAAGCTCGGAAGCCCCGCCGCCGTCGCCGACGTGCTGCAGCACGCAGTGCTCCCCGGCATCGCGCTCGGACTGCTCACCGCGGGCATCTTCCTGCGCCTGGTGCGCACGAACGTGATCGGCACGCTGTCGATGGACTACGTCGACGCCGCCCGTTCCCGTGGAGTGAGCGAGTACCGTCTCGTGCGCCACCACGCGTACAAGCCGGCCCTCATCCCGATCATCACGGTAATCGGCCTGCAGATCGCGCTCCTCCTCGGCGGCGCGGTGCTCACCGAGACCACCTTCGAGTGGAAGGGCCTCGGCTTCAAACTCGCCGAGTACCTCTCCGCGCGCGACTTCATCGCCGTGCAGGGCATCGTCGCCCTGCTCGCCGTCGTCGTGGCTCTCAGCAACTTCGTCGTCGATATCATCGCCGCGATCATCGATCCCCGAGTGAGGTACTAGAGATGTCTCTAGCGACACCAGCCAAGCCGGCGCTGTGGAAGCGTCTGCCCGTCGTGCACCAGCTGCGCCAGAGCGTCGGCCTGCAGCGCGGAATGCTCATCGTGGGGCTCGTCATCACCGGCATCTTCATCTTCGTCGCGATCTTCGCGCCGCTTCTGGCCCCCTACGGCTACTCGACCCTGCGTGATGAAGACGGCATCTTCGGCGCCCAGCAGCCTCCCGGCGGCAAGCACCTGCTCGGAACGACCGTGGGCGGGTACGACGTGCTCTCCCGCGTGCTCTGGGGTGCGCAGACCGCGCTCTCGGTCATCGTCGTCGCGGTGCTGCTCTCGATCTTCGTCGGCGTGCTGCTCGGACTCATCTCCGGCTACCTCGGCGGCTGGCTCGACCGCGTCATCATCGTGATCGCCGACGCCGTCTACGCCTTCCCGACCCTGCTTCTGGCCATCGTCGCCGCCATCGCCATCAGCGGCGGCCAGTCGAGCCTGTGGGGCGGCGTGTTCGCCGCCGCGGTGTCGATCACCGTGGTGTTCATCCCGCAGTACCTGCGCGTGATCCGAGCGGAGACCGTGCGCATCAAGGCGGAGGCCTACGTGGAGTCGGCGATGGTCATCGGTTCCGGAACGGGGCGCATCATGTTCCGCCACGTGCTGCGCAACGCGACCCGCACGCTCCCGCTGATCTTCACCCTGAACAGCTCCGAGGCGATCCTCACCCTCGCCGGGCTGGGCTTCCTCGGCTTCGGCATCGAACCGACGTCGGCGGCGGAGTGGGGCTACGACCTCAACAAGTCGATCTCCGACGTCACGAGCGGGATCTGGTGGACCTCGGTCTTCCCCGGCCTCGCGATCGTGCTCGTCGTGCTGGGTATCACCCTCGTCGGCGAGAGCCTCAACGACCTCGCCGACCCGCGGCTGCGCACCAAGCGCCGCGCGGACGGCGGACCGTCCACCACCGCCGAGACCACCGTGGTCCCCGGCGGCAGCCTCGACGATGTGCCGTCGATCGAAGCCCTGGAGGGTCGAGTATGAGCAACGTGCTGCAGATCGACAAGCTGAAGGTCACCTTCGCGACCGACGCCGGCGACATGGTCGCCGTCAACGACGTGAGCCTCTCGGTCGCGGCCGGCGAGGTCGTGGCGATCGTGGGCGAGAGCGGCAGCGGCAAGACCGTCACCGCCAAGACCATCCTGGGCCTGCTGCCCGACACCGCCGTGTCCCGCGGCGCGGTGCTCCTCGGCGCCAACAACGTCATCGCGCTCTCGGGCCAGCGGCTCCGCGCCATCCGCGGCACCGACGTCGCCATGGTGTTCCAGGAGCCGTCGACGGCGCTCAACCCCGTGCACACCGTGGGCTGGCAGATCGCCGAAGGCCTCCGCGCCCACGGCGAGTACACCAGGAAGCAGGCACGCGCGAAGGCGATCGACATCCTGCGCAAGGTCGGCATCCCCGACCCCGAGAGCCGCGTGGACTACTACCCGCACCAGTTCTCCGGCGGGCAGAAGCAGCGGGTGGTCATCGCCATGGCGCTCGTGCTCGAGCCCGGACTGATCGTCGCCGACGAGCCGACCACCGCGCTCGACGTCACCGTGCAGGCCGAGATCCTCGACCTCCTGCGTCGAGTGCGCGACGAGTTCGGCACCGCGATCCTGCTCATCACCCACAACATGGGTGTCGTCGCCGACCTCGCCGACCGCGTCGTGGTGATGTACAACGGCGACGTCGTCGAAGAGGCGACCGCGATCGAGCTCTTCGCCCGGCCGCAAGACCCGTACACGCAGAAGCTGCTCGCCTCCGTGCCGAGGCTCGGCACGGGTGCCCAACGCGCCGCCGACCGCGCAGACGCGCGGGGAGCAGAGCTCGCCGCCCCCGTCGTCGTGGCGAAGGACCTCGAGATCGAGTACCCCGGCCGACTCGGCCGCAGCGGCTTCCGCGCGGTCAACCGTGTGAGCTTCACGATCTCGCCCGGAGAGGTGCTCGGCCTCGTCGGCGAGAGCGGCTCGGGCAAGACCACCATCGGCCGGGCCATCGGAGGCCTGACCAAGGTCACCGGCGGGTCGCTCCAGGTGCTCGGGCACGAGATGCTCGGCATCCGCGAGCGTGCGTTCAAGCCCGTGCGCAGCGACATCGGCTTCGTCTTCCAAGACCCCGCATCGAGCTTCAACCCGCTGCTCACCATCGCCCAGTGCGTCGCCGAGCCGCTCGTGGTGCACAAGCGTGCGAAAGACGCCGCCTCCGCCCGCAGACGAGTCGACGAGCTGCTCGAGGCTGTGCAGCTGCCGAAAGCGTTCGGCGACCGCTACCCGCACGAGCTCAGCGGCGGCCAGCGCCAGCGCGCCAGCCTCGCGCGCGCCCTCGCGCTCGAGCCCACCCTGCTGATCGCCGACGAGCCCACCAGCGCCCTCGACGTGTCGGTGCAGGCGCGCGTGCTCGAGCTCTTCGCCGAGCTGCAGAAGGAGTTCGGCTTCGCGGCGCTCTTCATCAGCCACGACCTCGCGGTCGTCGACATGCTCGCCGACCGCATCGCGGTGCTCTACCACGGCGAACTCGTCGAGGAGGGGCCGGGCTCCCAGGTGCTCGGGGCTCCGCAGCATCCGTACACCCAGCGTCTGCTCGCATCGCTGCCCGTTCCCGACCCGATGGAGCAGGCCGAGCGCCGCGAAGCGCTCCGACTGCTGAAGGAAGCCGACTAGGACATGACCACGAGCGCAGTGCCCATTCCGCCCGCGATCTTCGCGAACGATCTCTCGATGCGCTACCCGTCGCGACGACCAGAGTCGCGCGATCTCGTGGTCAACGGGGTGAGCCTGACGCTGCCGCAGGGCGAGATCGTCGCCGTGGTGGGGGAGGCCGGTTCGGGCAAGAGCACCCTGGCGGCCGCCATCGCCGGAGCCGCGGAGACGGGCGACCCGAGGTCGCCGCTCATCCAGGGCGGCACGCTGCGCGTGCTCGGGTACACGATGAAGGGCCTGTCCGAGCGCAAACGCGACATGCTCACGCTGCGCGTCGGCTACGTGCCGCAGGACGCGGGAGCGCTGCTCGCTGCGCGGCTCACCGTCGCCGAGAACGTGGCGGCGCCGATCTACGCGCGCGACCGCCGCTTCAACCAGCGCGAGGCAGGGGAGGCGGTCGCCACCCTCATCGACTCGGTGCGGCTGCCGCTCGGCATCATGAACCGCTACCCGCACGAGCTGAGCCGCGGCCAGCGCCAGCGCGTGGCGATCGCCCAGGCGCTCATCCTCGAGCCCGCCCTGCTCGTGGCCGACGACCCCACGTCGGGCATTGACGCGACGGTGCGCGGCACCATCCTCGACGTGATCAGAGAATTGCAGGTCAGCCGCCAGTTCTCTGCGTTCATCGTGGCCACCGACGTCTCCGAGGTGCGGCGGGTGACCGACCAGCTGCTCGTGCTCCACCGCGGAACGGTCGTCGGGCAGGGCACCGTCGACGAGGTACTCGGCGCCCCGCGCCATCCGTATGTCGAAGGCCTCGCCCGGGGCCGGGCGTCCGCACCGAGAACGAAGACAATCTCCGCATGAGCACACAGCACATCGATCCGCTCGGTTCCGTGGCCGACGTCGTCGCCAGCGAGAGCCGGCCCAGCGCCGGCCCGATCGCCATCCTCCCCGAGGCGGAGCAGCGCTTCGCCGACGCCGTCGAGGCCGGCGGCGGAACCGTCGCCCCGCTCTCCGACGACACCCGCGGCGTCGTCTGGCTCACGTCCACCGGCGCCGCCGAGTTGAAGGCGGTGCTCGACGCCCACCCGGCCATCGAGTGGGTGCAGCTGCCGTGGGCGGGCGTCGACGCCTTCTCCGACCTGCTCGCCGGGTATGCGGGATCGCCGCGTCCGCTCTGGACCAGCGCGAAGGGCGCATACTCCGAGCCCGTCGCCGAACACGCCGTCGCGCTCACCCTCGCCCTGCTGCGCGGCCTGCCCGCCAAGGCGAGCGCCACCTCCTGGGCGAGGACCGAGGTCGGCATCTCGCTCTACGGGCTCGACGTCGTCATCGTGGGCGCCGGCGGCATCGCCGTCGAGATCATGCGGCTGCTCGCCCCCTTCCGCACGAGGATCACCGTCGTGCGACGCTCCGAGGCACCCCTCGAGGGCGCCGACCGCACCGTCTCCAGCGACCGCCTCTCCGAGGTGCTGCCGCAGGCCGACGTCGTCATCCTCGCCGCGGCCAGCACCACCGGCACGGCGAAGCTCATCGGCGCGGAGCAGCTCGCCGCCATGAAGCCGAGCGCCGTGCTGGTCAACATCGCGCGCGGCGCACTCGTCGACACCGACGCCCTGGTCGCCGCCCTCGCCGCCGGCGAGATCGACGGTGCTGGGCTCGACGTCACCGACCCCGAGCCGCTCCCCGACGGGCATCCGCTCTGGCACGAGCCGAGGTGCATCATCACCTCGCACTCCGCCGACACGAAGGCCATGACCCGGCCGCTGCTCGCAGGCCGCATCAGCGTCAACGTGCAGGCGATGCTCGGAGACGGCCGCTTCGTCGGCGTCGTCGACACTGAGGCCGGGTACTGATGGCCGTCGCGTTCTACGTGGGCGCGTACACCGCCGACATGGGCGGGACGGCGACCGGCATCGCCGCCCTCGGACGCCTCGCCGACGGCTCGCTCGAGAACCTCGGGCTCGCCACCGTCGCCGACTCGCCCTCCTACCTGGCCACATCGGGCGACCTCGTCTACGCCGCCGCCGAGGCGGCCGGCCGCGTCGAGGTATTCCGCCGTGACAGTGAGCTCGCGCTGGAACCCGTCGCCGGCGCACCCTCCGGCGGAGTCGCCCCCTGCCACGTCGCCCGCTACGGCGACACCGTGGTCGCAGCGTGCTACGTCGACGGCACCCTCGGCGTGCTCTCCGCCGAGCCGCTCGCCCTGACGCAGCGCGTCGAGGCCCACGGGGCCGGCCCCCATCCCGCGCAGGACGGCCCGCACGCGCACGCCACCTTCGCCCTCGACGGCACGACCATCCTCTCCGCCGATCTCGGCTCCGACCGCGTGCACGTGCACGAGCTGGCGAACGGCCACCTCACGCGCACCGCGTCGCTCGACCTGCCGCCGGGCACCGGTCCCCGCGACTTCCTCCGCCTGCCGTCGGGCCTGCTGCTCGTGCTCGGCGAACTGAGCCTCGAAGTGCTCGTGCTGCGCTGGAACGACGGGGAGCTCTCGATCGTCGGCGGCGCTGCTCTCGCCGGTGCGGAGCCCGGCGATCACGCGTCAGCGCTCAGCCTCGGCCCCGGCGGCCGGTTCGCCTACGCCGGCCTCCGCGGCAGCAACCGCATCTCCATCCTCGCGGTCGACGGCGAGACGGTGACCGCCGCCGGCTTCGTCGACGCCGGGGGAGACTGGCCGCGTCACCACGTCGTCGACGGCGACGTCATGCACGTCGCGCACGAGCGCTCGAGCACCGTCGCGAGCTTCCGGCTCGGCACCGACGGTGTGCCCGCGCTCATCGCACCCGCCATCGCCGTCGCGTCGCCAATATTTTTGCTGGCGGTGTGACCCGGTTTTTCGCGGAAATTCGCGGATCTCGGTCGTAAACGAGTCGGAATCGGTCATTTCGGGTAAAAACCTTTGGTAAAGTAGCCAAGCTGTTTCAGCCAATCCTCGATAGCTCAATTGGCAGAGCAACGCACTGTTAATGCGTAGGTTCTTGGTTCGAGTCCAAGTCGAGGAGCGAGAAAAGCCATGTGGGGCTCCACCCTCCATGGCTTTTCTTCTTTAACCCCTCACCCGCCAGGCGCCTACTCCCGGGGGAGTAGGCGCGCGCATCCGGGCAGCGGATGCCCCGGGTCGGCCGCGCGCCTAGGCTGACGGTATGCCATTCGAGGGTCGTTTCCGCGCCCACGCCCGAAGCGGTGTGGTAGGCGGCCCCGGCGACTGGCACGGCCCGTGGAATCCCGAGATCCCGGCCGGGCGCTACAGCACCCACACACCGCGCTGGGTTCGGCTCTGGCTGCCCGTGCTCATCTCGTTCTTCGTGCAGGTTCCGAACGTGTTCTTCGACTGGCAGGGCGGCGGCGGCCGGCAGCTGCAGCCGACGGCCGCGACTCCGGCCGAGCTGCTGCCCGCCCTCGCGCTCGCCCTGGTCGGCCCCCTCGCGCTGATCGGCGCGCGCCGGTTTCCCGGTCCGGTCGTCGCGGTGGTCGCGGCGGCAGCGGGTGTAGACCTGCTGCTCGCCGGCGACAGCGACGGCCCGCCCTACATCGCCTTCGCCTTCGCCATCGGCTCGGCGATCGTGCGCGGCGCCCGGATCTGGGCGTGGGTCTCGATCGCCGTGACCTGGGTGAGCACGATCGCGCTCTCGGCCGTCGTCGGTCTCGTCTGGCAGCCGTGGCGCATCGCCGGCACCACCGTCGGCATCCTGCTCATCGTCGGCGCCGCCGAGGGGCTGCGCACCCGCCGCGAGCAGCGCAAGCAGTTCGAGAGCACCATAGCCTCACGCAGGCAGTCGGAGCTGCAGGCGGAACGGGTGCGCATCGCGCGCGAGCTGCACGACGTCCTCGCGCACTCGCTCAGCCAGATCAACGTGCAGGCGGGTGTGGGGCTGCACCTCATGGACAAGCAGCCCGAGAAGGCGGCCGCGGCCCTGGCCAGCATCAAGGAGACCAGCAAGACGGCCCTCGACGAGGTTCGGTCGGTGCTCGGGGTGCTCAGGGCCGAGGGAGGCGCCGACCCGAGCGCTCCGCTCGTGCCCGAACCCGATCTGTCGAGACTGCCCGGGCTCGCGGCATCCGTCACCTCCCAGGGGATCGACGTGACCCTCGTCGACGAGCTGAGCGACGTTCCGCAGGCCGTTCAGCTCGCGATCTACCGCATCGTGCAGGAGTCGCTCACCAACGTCGTGCGGCACGCCCACGCCCGGTCGGTGCGCGTCACGCTGACACACGACGAGAGCAGCTACTCGATCGTCGTCACCGACGACGGCACCGGACCGGCCGCGGGCGGCGACCACGCCGGCGGCCGCGGCCTGCTGGGCATGCACGAACGCGCCGAGCTCCTGGGCGGCACCCTCGACGCGGGCCCGCTGCCGACCGGCGGCTTCCGGGTCACCGCCACCATCCCGAAGAAAGAGGCCCTCCCGTGATCCGTGTGGCCATCGCCGACGACCAGCAGCTCATCCGCGGCGGCTTCCGCAGCCTCCTCGAGTCGGAGAACGACATCGAGGTCGTCGGCGAGGCCGGAACGGGCGTCGAGGCGGTGGCTCTCGTGACCGCGCAGCGTCCCGACGTCGTGCTCATGGACATCCGCATGCCCGACGGCGACGGCCTCTGGGCGACCGAGCAGATCGCCGCCGACCCCGCACTCTCGAACACGCACATCGTCATCGTCACGACCTTCGAACTCGACGAGTACGTCGGACAGGCGATCCGGGCCGGGGCGAGCGGGTTCCTCGTCAAAGACACAGAACCGGTCGAGCTGATCCGGGCCGTGCGGGTCGTCGCCGGCGGAGACGCCCTGCTCAGCCCCGGGGTGACCAAGCGCCTGCTCGAGCGCATCTCGGGCGACCTGCGCGAGACGCCCGACGCCGCGCAACTGTCGGTGCTCACCGACCGGGAGCGCGAAGTGCTCGGACTCGTGGGCCTCGGGCTCACCAACGACGAGATCGGCCGGTCGCTGTTCCTGAGCCCGCTCACCGCGAAGACCCACGTCTCGCGCATCATGTCGAAGCTCGCGGCCCGCGACCGGGTGCAACTCGTCGTCGTGGCGTACGAGACCGGGCTGGTCGTGCCCGGCAGGTAGTAGAGAGAGCCCCGCGGATGCTCCGGGTGGAGTAGCCGAGGTGCCGCCCGTCGGCAGATTCGCCGGCTCGTCGACGCGGGAAGTCTGGTTCCAGCGGGTTCCGCCGGAGCCCGGGCACGAACAGACACACCGACGAATGGACACACCGTGTTGACGACACTGGACACCGCGGCGATCGCCGCTCACACCGCAGGTCCCTGGGGCGCCGGCTTCGGCTGGTTCTTCCTGCTGATCCCGTTGTTCTGGATCGGCGTGCTCGCGCTCTTCTTCCTGCTCGCCCGCCGGGCACGCTGGGCGGCGTGGAACAACGGGCACGGGCCGCACTGGGCTCAGCCCGCCCGCTCGGCCGAGTCGACGCTCGCCGAGCGCTTCGCGCAGGGCGACATCGAGGAGAAGGAGTACCGCGCACGCCTCGAGGTGCTGCGCGCCAACTCCTACCGCGATCCCTCGGCGAAGTAGGGCACGCGATAGTCTCTCTCTTGGCCGAATCCGGCCGAGAGGGAGACGATCGTGAACACCTGGATCGCCGAGAACTCGATGGTTCTCATCATCGCGCTGGCCGCCGCCGCCGCGACACTGCTCATCGTGGCGCTCGTCGTACTCGTGCTGTGGCTGCGCGCGCGCCGGGCGAGGTCGCGCGAGACCGCCAGGCGCATCCGTCTCGAACGCGAGCGCATCGACATCGAACTCTCGCTCGCCGAGCAGACCGGCCGGCTGCGCATCATCCGCGAACTGCACGAGGTCGCAGTGCACGACATGTCGGTCATTATCGGCCAGGCCGACGGAGCCCGCTACGCCGGCGAGTCCGACCCGACCGCCGCCGTGCGCGCCGCATCCGTCATCGGAGACGTCGCCCGGTCGACCCTCGCCGACCTGCGCCGTGTGATGACCGTCGTGCGCGAGGGTGAAGTCGACGTCGACGTGCACCCGCGGATCAAGAGCATCTGCACCCTGATCAAGGTCATGACCGAGGCCGGCCTGCGCATCACCTTCGAGGAGACCGGTGACCGCTACGACCTCAACCCCGGCGCGGAGCTCGCCGTGTACCGCATCCTGCAGGAGTCGCTCGACAACGCCCTCAAGCACGGCGGGGAGGGCACCCAGGTCACCGTGGTCTTCACCTGGACCGACGAGGGCTTCCAACTGCGCGTCGACGACGACGGGGTGCGCAACGAGCTGCGCCGCTCGGGCCTGAACCCCAACGACGCGTCGCAGCACCGCGTGGGCGAGATCGACGCCGACCTGTTCGCGCTCACCGGGGTCATCAGCGGAGCCGGCATCACCGAGATGCGCGAACGCACCGAGCTGTTCGGGGGAGTCTTCACCTCCACGCTCAACGCGGGCGTGGGCTTCTCCATCGCGGCGAGCTTCCCCTCGATCCGGTACCACAACGGCGTGCACGGGGTAAATCTGGACCAGCAGTGATCACGGTCCTCATCGCCGACGACCAGCCGCTGCAGCGCGCCGGTTTTCGCATGGTGCTCGACTCCCAGCCCGACATCGAGGTGGTCGGCGAGGCCGGAGACGGCGCGCAGGTGCTGATGAGGGTGCGGCTGACGAGAACCGACGTGGTGCTGATGGACGTGCGGATGCCACGGGTCAACGGTCTCGTCGCGAGCGAGCGCATCGCCGGCGACGAACGGGTGCGCGCACTGGGGCCCGCACCGCGGATCATCCTCGTCACGGCGCTCGAGCTCGACGACCACGTGCCGTCGGCGGCCGACGCGGGCGTCTACGCCATCGTCTACAAGGACATCGAGCCGGAGCGGCTGCTGTCGATCGTGCGCGCGGCGGCCGCCAACCCCTGATCGGCGGCCGACGGCACGACCGGCGTCACTCGTCGAGGTCGTCGACTCCCGGCATCCACTCGAGGCCGTCGACGCCCCAGTCGTTGCGGCGGATCGCCTTCGCGGCGGCCTTCGCGTGCTTGGTCTCGAGCCTGTCGGCGTACAGGATGCCGTCGAGGTGGTCGAACTCGTGCTGGAAGATGCGGGCGAGCCATCCGTCTGCCTTGATCTCGAACGGCTCTCCCTCGAGGTCGACGGCCCTCAGGATGGCGAGTTCGGCGCGGCGCAGCGGATACCGTTCGCCGGGGATCGACAGGCATCCCTCCGACTCGTCGTCCTCGTCGGCCTCGCCGACCGGCGGCGGGCTGATCCACAGCTCGGGGTTGATCGCCTCGCCGCGCCAGAGCACATCGTCGTCGTCGACCCAGTTGAAGACGAAGACGCGCAGGCCGACGCCGACCTGCGGTGCGGCGAGCCCGACACCGGGAGCAAGCTCCATGGTCTCGTACATGTCTGCGACGAGGGTGCGCAGCGTGTCGTCGAACTCGGTGACGAGCTCTGCGGGGGAGTGGAGAACGGGGTCGCCAGTGATTCGAATCGGAAGTACGGCCATTCGTCAAGAATATCTGGGCTACAGCGGGTAGATTCGACGGGTGCCGCCAGAACTCAGCGACCTGACAGACCAGATTTCATTGACGCCCGACCAGTACATCGGTATTCCGCTTGCACTCGTCGGGGCAGTGTTTCTCGCTTTGGGCACCCAATTTCAGCACCGCGGGGTCACCAAAGTCGAGAAAAGCCTCGGTTCCGGGGCCAAGGCGGGGCTCAGCCTGCGCCAGTTGCAAGGCCTGTTCGCGCGCCCGTCGTGGGTGATCGGAACGGTGATGCTCGGTCTCGCGATCGTGCTGCAGCTGCTCAGCCTGAAGTTCGCGCCGCTCATCATCGTCCAGCCGCTCGGCGCCGTGGCGCTCGTCGTCACCGCCATCGTCAACTCGCGCATCAGCAAGGTGAAACTGACCCGCAGGGCGATCAGGGCCATCGTGTTCAGCGTCGCGGGCGTCGGACTCTTCGTCGCCTTCGCCTCGCCCTTCGCCAAGTCGACCCCCATCACACAGCGGCAACTGGCCACGGTGCTGATACTGCTCGGTGTGACTCTCGTCATCTTCGCCGTCATCTTCGTCACGCTGCGCAAGCGGTTCAAGGCCGGGTTCTACATCGTCGGAGCCGGGGTGCTCTTCGGATTCGTGGCCACCCTGGCCAAGACCGTCATCGACCGGCTCTCGACGATCGCGCTCGTCGGATTCAAGCCCGACGCCGGCGAGTGGCTCACGATCGCGTGCATCGTGGCACTGCTCGCTGCATCCGCCCTCGGCACCTACTTCGTGCAGTCTGCCCACGCGCACGGCCCGCCCGACCTCGTCGTCGCCGGGCTCACTGTCATCGACCCGATCGTCGCCGTGACAATCGGTATCGTTGTCCTCAACGAAATGGCGGGCGCGCCGTTGTGGACCATGTTCGCCCTTCTCATCGCGGGCGGAATCGCCATCTACGGCGTGTTCCTGCTGTCTCGCGTCCACGTGCCGTCAACAGAGGAAACCAATACCGTTGCCTGATTCGCCGAAAACGCCGTCCACCGAGAAGCCGCTGCGCATTCTCATCGGAGCCGACACGTTCGCTCCGGAGATCAACGGTGCAGCGATCTTCGCCGCGCGCCTGGCCGCAGGGCTGGTCGAGCGCGGACACGACGTGCACATCGTCGCACCGGCGCCCACGCGCAGGTACGGCACCTGGACCGAGACCCTCGAGGGCCAGGAGATGACGGTGCACCGCCTCAAGAGCTGGCGCTGGTACCCGCACCCGTGGCTGCGCTTCGCCCTGCCGTGGCAGATCGAGAAGAACAGCGCGCGCATCCTCGACGAGGTCAAGCCCGACGTCGTGCACTTCCAGTCGCACATCATCATCGGCCGCGGCCTGTCGAACCAGGCGGAGAAGCGCGGCATCCGCATCGTCGGCACCAACCACTTCATGCCCGAGAACCTGCTCGAGCACACCCTGCTGCCCGCGTTCGTCGTCCCCACCGCCATCCGCATGGCCTGGCGCGCCGCCGCTCGATCGTTCAGCAGGGCCGCCACGGTGACCACGCCGACGCGCAAGGCGGCGGACTTCCTCGAGCACTACACCAAGCTCGAGAACGTGCTCGCGATCTCGTGCGGCGTCGACGCGCACCACTACACGCCAGACTTCACACCGCGCACCGGCAACCTCATCGTCTTCGTCGGACGCATTACGAGCGAGAAGCAGCTCGACAAGCTCATCCGCGCCTTCGCGCAGCTCGACCCCGCGCTCGACGCGAAGCTCGAGCTGGTCGGCGGCGGCGAGCAGGAGGGCAGCCTCAAGGCCCTCGCCTCGCAACTCGGCGTGCGCGACCGTGTCACGTTCACCGGCTATGCCGAGGAGGACTACCTGCGTCACGCCCTGACGCGTGCGACCGTCTTCGCCATGCCGTCGATCGCCGAGCTACAGAGCATCGCGACCATGGAGGCGATGGCCTCCGGCCTGCCCATCGTCGCCGCCAACGCGATGGCACTGCCGCACCTCGTGCACGACGGCGAGAACGGCTTCCTGTTCGAGCCGGGCAACGTCGAGGAGTTCGCGGCGCGCCTCACCGACGTGCTCACCATGCCCGAGGACGAGTTGCAGAAGTTCAAGCGCGAGAGCCTCAAGATCGTCGCGGCGCACGACATCCAGCGCACGCTCACGACCTTCGAGGCCATCTACCGCGGCGAGCCGATCCCGGCGATCGACATCGAGATCCCGGCGGCCAAGCCGGCCGAGTAGTCGCGGTAGGGCGTTCGTTCGCCGACTCCCTCGCGGTGCCGTGTTGGTCATTCAGGACGGATGCGCGCCGTGGGTGCGCCGGGGCGCGGAAACTCGCGGGCGCGCGCCGTCTCCGGGCGATTCGTCCTGAACGACGAACGCGGCCGCGAGCGTGACTGTCGCCCGTGCCGTCGGGCGCGCGGCACAGTCGAAGCGCGCCGCCCTTGCCCCTTGCGACGGCTCGAGCCGTGACATCCGCCCCGCTCGTTTGCGACGCTGGTAGCAACGGCCGGCGTCGGAGACGCTCGTCATTCAGGACGGATGGCGCTGGGCCCTTCGGGTGCCCCGGAATCCGGCGGCCGTCGCGCGCGGGCGAGCGAACCATCCGGAATGACGAACACGGCGGCGCCTCGCGCCGGTGCTCACGGCGGCGGTGCTCGCGAGCCTGTATCGTTATTGCGCGGCGGCTCTCGGGCCGCCTGCGCTCGCTCCGGTGACCGGGGCGGTGCGCGGGGTGGTAGCTCAGCTGGTTAGAGCAGCGGACTCATAATCCGTCGGTCACGGGTTCAAGTCCCGTCCGCCCTACTGAAAAACGGCTTCTGACCTGCAATTTAGCGGCATTCTATCTGCGGCATTCAAAGACGATGGGTACACACTCCGCTCTAAACTCCGGTCTAATGAAGCAATCGATCCTGTTCAGCAATCGATCTACACTTCACGAGCGACCAGGCACCTGTGCGTCAGGACTTAGCGGCTGCGGTGCCGAGGAATCGCCCGGTTCCCGCTTGATCGGCTTCGAAAGCCGCGTGCAAGACAATGGGCTTATTGGCCACGTCGCTGGTGGCTCTGGGCTCGTCGTCAGCGCTTTCGTCTGGACAGCCCCGGCAGGACATAGCGATTTCGGCTAGCGGTCACGTCGGTCGCCCTCACACGATAGAGCCATTCTCGACGTTCGTCACCCAAGGAAAATGGGGGCTTCGTATCAACGGACTTCTCCGACATAATCGCACTCCGGCACACTGGAGGAATTCGTGGACGAGACCCACCGATATGCAGAGCAAATCGTCGCGGCAACCGCCGCAATATCCAGATTACGTGGTCAGGGAGTCGAGCTTGTCAAGGAGCTTGAGCGGAAACGCGCTCGTTTTGGGCGCGGTGCCGACGTTGTCGAAAGTGCTCAGTTCGCCCTGATAGTCGCTGAGTGCGACGCGAGACTCGCGACGATCGAGCGAGATATCGAAGCCCAAAGAAGCAGGGAACGAACGGCAAGAACACAACTTGCAAAGAGCAATTCGGCGCTCGATGAAGCCCTCGAAGGCTTGGAAGTCCGGGCGTATACGGTACGCCGGCCTCCCGCTGGCCAAGGGGTTCGACTTACGGATGCGGACTTCCGATCTGCACAGAGCAGCGTTCCTCAGGGAGTGTTTCTGGCAGCGCTCTTCGCAGTCGTACTCATGGCCGTTGTCTCCGTCGCTAACCTCTCACTGCCGGATTGGCTTTCTATCCTGATTGCCGTTGTGGGCTTTGGAGTCGCGACAATCATTGGCCTGGTACAGATTCACTATGCGAGACTCAACGAGATGCGAGAGAGAAAGAAAGAAGCCCTGCAAGCAACTGCGGAACAAACCGCACTGTAAAGCGCAACCTTCAACCCTGAACCAGATCCACAGCAGCGGTCCACACTTCCGCCGGACGCGCGTGACTAGGACGGTGAAATGCTCGATCGCATTCGAGCCGCAAGGAAGGCCCGGCGACGAGTTGGTATGCGTATTTTTGGGTGCTAACGCCTCGACATCCTGGAGCTCGACCGCCGGTTGGTCTTCTCAAGCGATCGAATTGCCGGTTGGTCTTGCAGCGTCGGCCGGATCAGTTGAGGCGATAAAACGCGGGACCGGCTCGGAACAAGCTCTCTGAGCGGGGGACTGCTGCGTTCGCCAACTCGCCCCGAAATCAGGGCGTCACGTCATTGCGATGCTTCCTTCGCGATCGATCGATTCGCCAAGAAATCGTAGAAACACACGCACTTAACCCACTGAGTTGAATCTGTTAGCTTGCCTTCATCGAGAAGGTTACGATGCTCCGTCAAGAAAACTTTCAAGAGATCGAGGTCGACGTCCTCGGGCATCAAGTTCGGGATAACAAGCAGAGTATCGGCAAGTCGCGCTGTCTCGATAAGCGTCTTGAGATCCCCATGTTGCGCCCAAAGCTTCGCGGCACGCTCGCCAAAATATCCCTTGTTTCTAAGCGGCCCTATTCCTAGCCGGGCTTTGGCGCGGACCGATTTCGGTACGTCAACATTCTCGAGTACCACGCCCTCATCAGAGAGCAGGCCAGCTCCGCGAAGATAGCGGAAGACGGGCGCGTGTGTGCGAGCCGGTCCCACAATTGGCAGCACCTCGCGCACGATCTGGGGGTAATCGGCGACATCGAGTGTCGAGTTGAGCACGTCGTCGAGAAGGTCACGACGTTTGAGCCCGGTGAGACCTTTGGACGTGAGTCGTTCTGACTCCCCAAGGCGTTTTTGCACTCCGACGCCGATCACCACATCAATCTCGCTGATGTCAGTGTCAGACTCCAAGTCCGCAACCATGACTGTCGCGGTGGGTTTGCTCGTCCGCACCAGTTCGTATACCTCTTCGCGTAGGTGTCGGAGAATCCTGGCAGGAAATCGGCGTCGCAACTGACCAAGTACCTGGAAGACTCCCAAATAGTCCGGCACGGTGGCGTATCGCACGGGGATGACTGTGGTGCCAACGTCAAAATTGCCGACCGTGAGCGCTGGCTCAACGTCTGGCTCCCAAGCTACAAAAATGAGACGATCGGCCAACCGATCCAGATTCTCCGCGGTAAGCACTGACGCGATGCTTGTGACGATCTTGCGAACGTTGTTGTCCGACATTGAGTAGCCGAGAAACACGATCGGATGTTCCACAAATATTGATAGGAGTTTCGCCGCTAGGTAAGGGTTTCGTTCGTCGAACCTGTCATAGTCCTCGGCAGTAAGAACGAGGCTTTCCGGGTCACTTGCGCTTCCGTGAATCTTGTATATCTCCGCAATTCCTGCCGGGTCCTTGAAGAGGAGCTGGTCCTGCCCTACATAGACAGTGAAATCTGTGAAGACGTACTCCAGACTGGTGTCGTAGTTGGTGGTGATTATGCCTTCAACAACCGCCACGCGGAGGGCTTCCAACTCATCATTGAGCGGGCCTTCGGTAGGCAGCTCATCGGTCACATTCCCAAATTTCCGTGCCACCTCGATCTTGAGTGGCGAAAGCCGGGTCAAAGGCGAAGGGTAGGCCGCACGACTCTCTGCGAACCTATCTGATTCCCACCAGACATCGCGGAAGTCTTCCCCGAGAAGACTCGCGATCCGCGGAAGGTTGCCATTGGCATCCGAGGCATATCGCTCGTAGGGGCGGCCAGTGATATCGGCAAAGTCGCGAAGCAGTCCGGTCCAGTCAGGTGTCTTGGCGTAGCGGCGTGTGAAGCCGCTCCCCACGAACAGGAATGGAGCCGTTGGGAATCCATTGAGATGAAGTCGCAGCTGCTCTTCGAACGGACTCTGTTGGCCCTTGTCATTAACCATCGTGATCCCCTAGTCGCGTCTCGACATGAGTACCACGTGAAACCAACCAGCCGACCCACGACCCGCGGTAGTTGCTCAGCGCGGAGTCGGTTCGGGCCTGACGACCGGGCCCACGATCCGCCCGAAGCGGACTATTCACCTCGGGTAAATGCACGCGGCCCAAGTCGGCGGACGAGCACCCCGGCTGCGTGTTGGAACCACTCGCTGACGGCGTCGGCCACCAGAGCAGCGTCTAGATCGCAGGTATCTGGCAGCTCTTGTCCAGCAAAATGCCGCTGCACTTCCGCGGCCGCGGAGTCGAGGTTGATCTTCGCACCAGGGGGACATCTCAAAACGAATCGATCGAACACGAACATTTGCCATTGATTTGTTGGTAGCGGCAGCACGGGTGGAAATACTTTGCTAGCGATGTTTGGCCCGAGCTTCGCGATGACTGCCCGGCCTTGCGGCGAACCCATCCACTTTTGCCCTGCTTCTCCCGCGACTGCGCGAGCCTGCGCTGTGCTCGCCCATAAGAACGCCAACTCCCGCGACGTCAGCGGCCGATCTGGCTGCGAACCTTCATCGGCGGCCACAATGCCGCGCAAGCTTCGCCCAACGCGAATCCCCTTCTGCACTCGGGTGCCCGTGTCCCACGCTTGCTGTTGCGAGACGGTTCTGTCCCGCCGACTGCTCACTGCGGCTTCAGTCCACCCGAAATCGTCCGGAGAGGCGAAGTGACTTGCAGCGCGGCGCTCGGCCTCATTGATCATTGCTAGGACTTCAGCATGGCAACGGCTAATCGCAGGGTGTTCGAGGCCGCGTCGAGTGAGGACGCATTCGTCAACGGGGATGATCAACAGTCTGCCTCGGAGCGGTTCCCTACCATTCCATGGCTTCGAACCCTTGACGTCAATCGTGGCGATGAGCTCTTGGTCTGGATTTATCCATAGAACAGGTGCGGTGCGCGCGACGGCGAGCTGCACCTGGCTCAGTTTCACTAACCCACCGGCGCCGGACGTTCGAAGCTGCCGGCCGCCATGACCAAACAACCAAACGTCGGGGATGCCGCGGTCTACGTACCAATCGTGCCGCCTTTGCCATCCCAGTAACGAGATTCCGCTGTACTGGGGTTCGAAAGCGACCTTGGACTCGTCTCGCCAAGTTACGAGGACGTCTGCTCGCCGCTGACGGGTGCCATCGGGATCCTGTTCGAGGCGTGCCGACATTGTTGTGTCTTGCCCGGCCGCCCATCTTTCAATGACTCCCTTCGCCGCAATGTGAAAATCAGACTCGAGTCCATGCTTCAGGCGGGGGTCGTTCAAGTGACGAAAGCCGTCGCGCCTTGTGGCGCGTCCGACTGTCGTCAGTTCGGGAGCTGCGCAGGACGCTATCGCGCAACGTAAATTCGCCTTCGCGTACTCGCGAACGGAGTGGGCGGAGCCTTGCTCGAGATAATACAGACCCGGACGTCCGTCGCGGTACGCGGCGAATAGATGACGTGTCTCACCCTGTTGGAAACGCTCCAGCTCTTCCGCCGTATGCATGAGGGGATGTTAGCGCGGTGCGCCGACACCCCTTCTCGCGCTACACATCAAACACAAGGCTTGTTTGGCCAGCATTGTTTGGAAGGCAATAAACACAAGGCTTGTTTGGCCAGCATTGTTTGGAAGGCAATAAACACAAGGCTTGTTTGGCCAGCATTGTTTGGAAGGCAATAAACACAAGGTTTGTTTGGCACCCGAGCGGGATTTGGCGGTGCACCGTATTGTTATCGCATCTACTCGCCTGTCGTCGCCGGTCTCGCGCAGGCTCACTGCACATGCCGTCGGCGCGTAGCTACTCGCGGTCTCCCTCGACGGCAGACGCCGACACCCACGCCTTGTGGACGGCGTCCCCGCTTTTCCACCGCACCGCGACAGCACGAGCGGTCCAGGCGACCGCCTCGGCGTCGACCTGTAACGAGCCGGCCGGGTAGCGCACCCACACGTGCACCCTTAACGGCTTTGGCGTTCGGGTCAACGGCACTCGGTCGAGCGCGAGCTCCTCGCTGCCGAGCGATACCGGAGGACCAGACTCCATAACGCGTTGCGCGATGCTGTCGCTCATCCTGCGGTCGACGACGTGTGCGTATCGTTTCGCGGCTCCCACTGGTGCTCCTCATTGTGACGAAGCATCCGGCCATGCCAGAACAGGCTACGACAACCGTGCGACCTTGCACGATGGGCACCACCAGTAAGGGTGCTCGTCGCTGCCCGCCGGCCATAGCCTGGTGAGGCACACCTCGCAGTTGGGCGTGTCGAGATCATCCATGTCGCGACGCTAGACCTCGATCGCAGCCGATGGAAGTCCCCTGTGCATGACTTTTGGTTTCGGCGCGTTGGTCCGGACGTGAAACAAACCCATCGGTACAGACTGGATCGTGGTGCGCGCCGACGAAAACGGTCGGGTCGCTGCTCCCACCGGAGTAGTTTCGAGCATCGTCGGTCGGGACTGCTGCTCCTGGCTGTTTCTGGTCGATCCCCGCACCTGCGGAGGCGTTATCGCTGCCAACGCCAAGCACGCGACGGCAACAGCAAACGGTAGGACCGACAGGCTCGGTAGACCCGGCTGAAGGAGCCCGACCATGGCAACAAAGCCGCCGAGAATCACGCGCTCAGGGCAGCGGCGGCTGCGGGTCTAGCCGTCGGGCAGTCGAGCGATAAGGCGATCCAGCAGTTGGCAGCTGCGGTCGAGGAGCTGTCGATGGCGGTGGCCGACATAGCGTCAGAGTTGGGCCATGGCGAGGGGGTGGCGTCGGAATGCTGAGCGGAAGCATCAAGTCGGGCAGGCACCGTGCTCACGTCTATCTCCGAAATCAGCAGATCGAAAACGACGGCACGTTCGGTGACCTCGACAGGAATCCCCGCCATGCCATACACAGCCCGGCAACCGTTCCTTGGCGCTATCTCGGTCGCATTGCCTCTTGAGCTGATTTCTTGGCCGCGCTCGGCGTGCTCGCGAAGATGCGTTGCCTAGCGCTTGCGCCAGATTCAAGGGCGAAGGGGCCCACATGATCCCGGACCACTGCGGCCAACCACGTGACAGAGACGCGAGTAACCGAGATACTTTCCGGAGTCATCCAGTGGCCAAAGAAGGAGATCCTCGTGGGCAATGCAGCACGACGACGCGAGAGACACCAGGAACGGGAGGCCAAGCGCGCGGCCCGACACCTCCACGACGCAACCACCCGACGAGCGCGCCGCCATAGTGCCGTGCGGCGAAGCGCGTTCGTCTCACTTTCGTTCCTCATCGTCGTTACGCTGGCCCTCGGAGTCACAGCGTGGATCCTTCCGCGAGCTCAAGCGTTCGAGCGTGACAATTCGCGGGTTGTCGAGATATTCGCAGAGCCGAAGAACCCGGAGTTCTACACCGCCGCCCACGTCGCTGGCTCGAACATCGCTTTGAAGCTGCGTGAAGAGCGCAGTTTCCTTCAAAATCTGGGTCTCCTCCGAGAGCCGATACTGCAGATCAAAGTCAACTTCGCACTTCCGTGGGATGGCGGCGCGCCTGGGCCAGAGCTGAATGACATCGACGAATTGCGTGGAAGATCACAGCGAACCAAGGGGTCAAGGCGTTCCGTGGCGTCTGGAAGTCCGGCGACGGGGAGTACGTGATGTCCGACTGGAATTCGAACTCAGTGGCCGAAGCTGGATCGTTCGATGGTGAGCTCACGCCACTGCTCGGGAGGGTGGTGAGCGATGAGGGCGAAACCCGGTTACGGGTCACCCTCATCGTGGATCTCCTCCTCGAGGCGCCTGTCATCTCGCAAGGCATGACTGACGATGCTTGGGTCCAGTCATGGGCGTTCGCCTGGTCGCCCCCCGACGGCACTCCCGAATGGCGTTGGGGTCGGGCAACGATGGATACAACTCTAGATACGGCGCCGCTACCTGAGGACGACCCGTCCATCACCGGCGGAGTAGAGGCGACTGTCTGCCCCAGCTGCGGAATTCGCGAAACCTACGGGGGTATGGAAGAGATGTCACGAGGAATGTGGTCCGGGACCAGCTTGTACGAAGATTCCGCGATCTGGGAGGTGGCGACTGACTGGTGGCCCTACCGAACACTCGAACCACTCCTCGGGACCATCGCGGTCGCCCTAGCGATCGAGCTGTTCCTCCTCGCCGCTCTTAGCCTGCTGGCAAGGATGCGCAGTCGAGCCCCAGAGCCCAATCCCGTCCGGTAGCTCGGTGCACCAAACGTCGCAGGTTATTGGCTCCGCCGCGACGCCTACGTCTCTCTAGCCCTTGTACACGAGCGAACCCCAGAGAGATCCTCGCCCGTCCGGATGCAAGAAGCTCGTCGGCGAGGAGGACGCCTGGCGCATTCGGATCGGCGACTACCGCGCGCTGTACGAGATTCTCGAAGACGTGCTCGTCGTGACCGTGGTCCACGTGGCACACCGCCGTGACGTCTGTAAGAAGACCTTCGGCCCCCGGCGCTAACCTCGACATAACAACGCACACACAAGGAGGCCGTGATGCCCTACGCACAAAAGCGCACGCCGCCGATCCGCAAAGGCACTAATGCTGCTCCGCCGCTCAATGTCGCCGATCTCGCGGGGGTCGTATATTCCTCGGGCAAAGTTTTCGACGGTCTGCGCACGGGCCGCCTCGATACCGAGAACTTCCTGCGGTCGGGGAGCCTCGAAGGGATCACCTCCAAGTCTGACCTGGCGCTGCTCGAGGACCTCCGTGACGTCTCGCAGTTCATCATCGACAACCGAGAGGCACCACTCAACAGCGCGTTTGTTCGGGCGGTAAACGCGCAGATCACCCGCAGCGGCCCCATGAATCCGGGCCACTATCGAACGGCTGAACAGCACATCGGCGTCTCCACCCAGTACGGGCGCCACGAACCGCAGCCGACCAGCGACACGGCCCTGCAGCGAATCATCGATAGGGCTATGTCCAAGCCCGACCCGCGAGAACAGGCTCTCGAGCTGTTCGTGCAGATCGCCAAGGCGCAGCCGTTCGAGGACGGCAACAAGCGCACAGCGTTGTTTGTCGCGAACAGCGTGCTCATCCGAGCACCGAAGCTAGAGATGCTAGTCGTGCCCGTAGACGAGAACAGCCCCGACAAAGCGGCGCGCTTTAACGACCTGCTCGCCAGAGCTTACGTCTCGGGCGAGCACGAGGGCGTTAAGGACATGCTCCGCACCGAAGGCTTCACCGAACACGCCTCTGCTCGGGATCGGAAGAAGGCTGCGCGCATGAACCGCTATCCCAAGCTGCGGGACATGACGCTGAACGCGCACGCGCTCTCCGGCGACGAGCACGAAGATCCTCAGCTGGGCTGAAATGAATAGCGCGGCACCGCCAAATTCAAGGAGAACCACTCGCCCATGACGCTTACCCTCGGTACGATCCTGCACGGCACCGGCATTGACCCTCTGGAAGCGCAGGTGATCCGTCATACCTTCGTCCGAGAGCACGATGACACCGGCCTGCAGGGCATCCACGCTGACTCCACCGATGAGCAGATCCTGCGCTACACGGGCCAGCAGTCCGCAGTGCAGCGAGTCTTCCCTCCCGCACCGCCCAAGTATTGGGTCGTCTTCGTTCGCGAGGGCGGCGATAGGGCACGCCTGTGGGCCGTGGTCGAGAACCGCGGCGAGCTCTCGAACGACGGTGTCGTGCGCACGTTTGACCTGGTGGTCTCTGAGCTCATGGCAGACCTGCGGAACCGTCTCGTGATCGGCTGGCGATCCCCGCGCACCTGGCGCCTCACCGGGCCCACTGCTGCTGCGTACCCAGTGATGGAGATAGCCGACGCCGAGCCTGTGCCGTTCCCTGGCTTCGACAGGCTTGTCCTGAGCTACGCGCAGCTACAAGCAGTGATGCGCGAGCATCGGTACGCCTCCTGGCAAACGGCGCTGTCCTCGGTGGTGGGTATCTATTTGATCACCGACACCCTCGACGGACGCCAGTACGTCGGCAAGGCAGACGGCCTGGAGAACATCTTCCAGCGCTGGAGCACCTACGCCACTAACGGCCACGGCGGCAACGTCGGGCTCAAGCCCCTCAACCCAAACAGCTTCCGGTACTCGCTGCTGCGAGTGTTCGATCCGTCGACGCCGATGAGCGCGATAAACGCGGCGGAGAGTCACTTCAAGGTCGCTCTCGACACGCGCAAGCACGGGCTCAACCTGGGCTGAGAGCGCTGAACGGGGGCAGACGACGCTCACTCCTTAAACGGATCGACCAGCGTCATCAAACCGTGTGCTTTGCATGTGTAGGCGACGCGGAACCGAGCGCTCGAACTGATCGGCGACTATCGCGCTCAGCTTCGAGTTGACGAGAGGTCGCCCAGAACACGGCCTTCACTGTGGCAGAGCTAAGCCGACTGCTCGTCGCTCTCATCCGCTGCAGGCTTGGAGCCGGGCACGTCTCCGGAAAAGAAGGCCACCAGGACTGCCACCACGAGCACGACCGGTAGCAACCACAATGCCGACGGAAGGAACCCGAGAGCGAACGGCGTGCGCGCCCACGCCGTACCGTTGACCCCCTCGTTCACCCACGCCAGATAGTTGAGGCCTTCGAGCGCTGCAGCCGGCACGAACACCACCCCCAGCCCAATAGCGGTCACCTTCGCGCAATGTCTGGCATGCAAGGACATGAGTACAACTTAGATGTGAGGCCCGCCAGCGTCGACCCTGAAGACGAGAATCGCTGAGCACACGCGCGCGAGGGTAGGGATGAACGCTACTTATTCAGCGTGCCGCGGGAGCCGGCACGGCGGCGGCGGATTAGCGAGGCGTCCGCGTCTTTCCGCGCCTTAGATACGATCTGGTCGCGAACCGTCTTGTCGGTCAAATCGCGCAGACCGGACAGACGTGGAGACGTGCGCTCGATTTTCCCGGGCGTTGAAAAGCTCATTGCGTCAGGCGAGAGCTACTTCGCTGCAGGCGTCTGGGAGAGCTTTACGATCCACTTCGGCGTCTTCACGCCGCCGCGGCGGTCTGCGTTCACACGAACGCGCGCGGCTACTGCCTGCGCCTTGGGGCTCGGACGGCTGTCGCTCTGACGTAGCGGAATCTCGTTCATCGTCATGGTGTGCCTCCTGTTCCTCTGCTCATTATGCTCTCGGTCGGCTGAAAATACCACGTACTGCACCGAGGATCCGCGCGCGTCGGCCTGGCGGCGCCGGTACGTCGTCGTAAAACTCAGCAGGCGGTTCCTCGACGGCAGGCCCGGAGAACACCTGTTCGGCTTCCTTATCCAGGAACCACTGCGTCGCAGCGTCGATGAACGCGATCTCCCGCTTGCTCTTCGATTTGAGCGCGTCGAGCATCTCGAGACCGGTGATCTGCGTGGTCTCCTCCGCCGACAGCGTGAGATTCAGCGCGTACTCCGCACGCTTCCACCACTGCTCTTGGCGCGCGTTCTTCGTCGTCCCGTGGTACGCCAGGCCCGCGGCACCGACCGCGAGACACCCTGCGAACCCGGGCGACTGGGCGAAGTCGGGGAACCAGTAGAACCAGGTGCCGCAAAAGTCATGAAGATTCTCCAATACCGTGCCCATCCGCTAAGCATGCCAGAGGCGAGTAGCCGGGGCAGGGCATCAACGCGGGGTTTCAGTCCTGAGCGACGCGGCCGCGCTCAGTGAGTCGAGCACTTGCAGAAATCGCCTCGGCACATGTAGCAACTCGGACGCCCATTGCATCTCCTACAACCGCAGCCCTTGACAGGGTCTGTGTGTTCGCTGACCGCGGCAGCGTCACTGGGATCGTAGTCACGGTGGCATGAGGCGCAGGTCAGCACTGGTAAGTCCATTCATCGTCGTTTGCCCGGACCAAGCTTGCTTGGCGCAGTATTCCGCGAGCCTATAGGGCGAGGGTAAGAAGCCCGTCCGATGCCGCCGGCAGTATCGAATCACTACCGCCTTTTTCGCTCCTGAACCAGAAAATTCGAGTTGACTATACGTTTCGCTATTTTGCCTCACCTCACTTCAAGAGGTGGGTATTCTGGACCCGATAATCGCACTTATGCCTACTATCGGCCCCCATAGCTATCGGGTTGCGCGAGTTGGGCGTAGTTGCGGATCAGTCAGGCACCAGTCAGATCGGTAATCCAGTGCCCGGACGTTTTATCTCGACTAGTTGGCGGATCGCTCGTTCCCGACGCACGTGCTCCCGGGATTTGGACCGTCTTGGTGGAGTATTAGAAAATGAACGCAACCCAACTTGAAGCTCTCGTTCTTGAGGCAGTTAGCAGGGTCCAGGCGGATGGGGCGCGCGAAGACGATCGGATCGAATTCAAACGAGATTGGCCCGACGATAAGAAAGCGCGGCAACTTGCCGGTGCCGCGAATCGGTCGAGAGGCGAATGGCTGGTCTATGTGATCGGGCTCGACGAGAAGGACGGTTCGATTCATTCGACCGCAACAGTCGATCCCGCCGACTGGTGGGCGCAAATGGAGTCCGCATTCGATGAGGCGGCGCCGGAACTCGTCCGACACCTGAACATTCACGTTTCGGAGTTCGACTCTGTGGTGGCGCTATTATTTCGGACAGATCGCACCCCATATGTGGTCAAGGTGCCGAACGGCGGGGCGGAACGAGAGGTTCCCATCCGGGTTGGCACTAGGACGAGGAGCGCGCATCGGCACGAACTGCTCCAGCTTCTGCTGCCTTCCGCTCCGGTGCCCATTCTCGACGCCTTGAGCGCTTCCCTGAGGTTGGGTAGGCCAAACTATCTTGGTCACGACTCAAATTCGATCGTACAGATGAGTCTGGATTGCCAGATCTACTTCGAGCACCTTGCGCCACATCCGGCATTCTTGCCTCGTCACCTTGCTCGCATAGCGATTCTTGGCGGCAATTTGAGGGATTGGACGGAAATCCATTATTCCAGGCCCACCAACGGTCCTGTAGTGAATTTCGGAGTTGCGATGCGCGCGGACGGCATAGAACTATCCGGCCCGGGGACCGCCAATATCGAAGCAACATGGACATTTCCCCGTGAACGGCTTAGTGAACTCGGGGAGGTGGACAGTTGGCGTCTTCGTTTGGAATTCGGAGTAGCAGGGACCTCCAGACCCGCGATTCTCGAGGTCGAGGCGCGCCACCGCACGGAGGAACTCGACGCTTCTCTCGCTGCCGACGGCCTATTCGCAACCGGCTACCTTTGGACCGCTCATCCATAAAGCCCAGGTTTTGGCAGGGGCTGGTGAGAGCGATGCCGCGCTGCCGATACCAAAGCCAAAGCCAAAATTTAGTCGTCAGGCACTTACGTATTGCATCGCGGTTCTAAGCTCTCGACCCGAGAGCATCGGGGTTGTGCATAAGGGTGTTGTTGGACTCCATGTCCACCTCGCCACAGATGAAGGAAATTGACCATGACGCCGACAAATGTCAGCCGCAAGACTACACAAAATGTCACCTGGGACCAGCTTAAATCGGCTATCCGAAAGACAGACCGTGACAGCTTGCTTATGCAGGCCGCAGCGGTGACAGCGAGATTCGCCAAGGGCGAGGATTTAGAAGAGTGGAAACCACTTGGGGTAACGCCCTGGACAGTCGCGGACGTGGCGCGCACGGCACTCGCGTTCGGGCGCCCCAACGTCCACCGTACGGACATGGCTACTCTGTTTCGACTTTGCAACATGAATGCCCTGCTGATCGACGAGGAGGGTGCGCCGAAGCAGAGTGGGGACAGTAGAAGGTCCGTCGAATCGCCCGAATCCCGGGAGGCATCTCGCAATCGACTAGCCCGCATCCTCGCCCGGGTATTTTTCGAACAGTTTCCTGGACAACGCTCGGTTCTTGCCGAGGTTGCAAGGTCGATCCTGCTTTTCGGCGCAGCCGTCGAGTTCCCTGATGATTTCTATCCGAAAGTGATGAAGCCGGGATGGTTCGAACACCTGACGGGTGGACTTACATTCGAGAACTACATCGAATCAGTGTTCCTTTTCTCCGTTATGGCGCAGCAGCAGCATGGTCAGGTCTCGATCGATGTACTGGACTCCCCGGCGTTCTTAGAGCTAGCAGATGTGTTCTCGCTTGAGGCTGCTCGGCGCGTCTACACAGAGCACCTAGTCACGACTGTCGAAGCGTTCAAGCAGGTCAACCGCGAATGGCAGGATCCATTGCCTTCCGCTGCCAAGAAATTTGCGTTCAATCCGCTTACAGACAAACCGTTCATCGAAGGAGTGGCGCCCACCTCGCTAGCGCCGTGGGTGCAAGCCATTATCGCGAAGGCGCTCCCGCCGTCGATTTACTTCTTGCCGCCGTCAGAACTTCGTAAATCCTTCGCTGACGAACTCGGACCCGTATTCCAGCATTACACCGGACGACAACTAGGACAGATCGTGGGGCCGCGTCACGTGCTCCAAGAGGTGCGATACAAATCGGGAAAGGACTCAATAGACTCCTGCGATTGGATATTGGACCTGCCCGACGTGCTCGTCCTCATCGAATGCAAGGCACGGCAGCCGATTGAGTCAGTCCGCACCGGCGGAGCGGACTGGTTGCGCTCCATCGAGGGGAGTATCGGGAAGGGTATTAGTCAGCTGAACCGCTCGAATGCCCACATCGAGCTAATCAGTGCGTTGCTTCCACAGCTCGACATCAGTAAGCCGCGAGTGGGCATCGTAATTACGCTCGAGCCGTTCTACCTAAATCAGAATTGGCTTATTCGTGAACGGCTGAAACAAGCTGACTTCCCAATCGGAGTGATCTCTATCGGAGAACTCGAGGCGCTTGTGCTCCTCAACTCAAAGGAGTTGGGACAGGCGTTACTCAGTGCCGCAACCGCCGCCGACGATAATGTCATGCTTCTGAATCCTGCACTTGACCAAACCAACGGCCGCGAGAATCCGCTCCTAGTCCAGACGTGGGAGTCTATCGGGCTCTTCGCGCGCATGGAGAAGAGTGGCGCAAGTTTCGGTCTTGGGCCCGAGGCGCGGTCGGACGAGCCATAGCCTATTGAGCGAATGAAGCGCCGATCGATTACTTTCGGTCGCGCTGGTTTTACCGGCCACTGGATAAGTCACCTGCCACCGCCTACGCAAGGAATGCGCCTGCGGTTGGGCTTTTGTCTTATGTGTCATTCCTACAGCAGGCCGGCTGAAGTTGGGCCTCCGCTTGGCGCACATATGCCTTGACGAATTTCGAGTCGGCAAACGACATCGCCCGGGCGTTAGCAGACACCATCCGCCGGGCGATGTCCTGGAGTCAACCGTCAGCCCAAAACGTTCAACTATAGACTTCAGCATTCTCAGCATCGACGAGCCACAATTCACTTGAGTCGCGCAGCATGGTCAGCGGCGTACAGAGGTCACTCGTTGCGGCTTTACATTGGTTGGAATGCTGAGCTGGCTGGATTCAGAGATACGGACGTAGAGGTCGAAGAGCCGCTTCTGACGGTCGATCAACGATGATTCCGGATTCAGGCCGAAAAGCGCGTCCGTGATGCTATCAAGGATGACATGAGCCTCCACGAGTTCCGAAGGCATGGTGAGGGGTGAATACAGGTAAGCCAAGCTCCTTCCAGAGTGAGCTGCTCTAGCCGACAAAATTCCAGCAGCGGCATCGCAGAGCGCGGCCCGCACCCCGACCGAAATTTCCGGCAGTGGGTAGCTGTTCCAAGTCAAGCGGCTCGAAAACCTTAGATCGGCCCGAAGTCGGCCTCCCACGGCCTTTTGCCACGTCATAAACATCCGAGAGCTAATCACAGCGAATAAGAATCCGTCCGGGTCTGGCGATGTGAAGTTTGCGTCTCCCGCGATGGTTAAGTTGTCCAAATACGCGACCGTCGCAAAATCCCGATTTTCACTGAAGTGTCGAGGAATGCACAAATAGCTCGTCGTCGGTTGCTTCACCCGATGGAACCTGTGGGATGAAGCGGCGTCTTTCCGAACATTCGCATCTTTTGCTTCGCTTCTAAAGGTGTGAACTGCCTCAATGTGGTTAGTCAGTAATGCACTTCCAGCGATAGCTGATTCGTCTCGGTCTGGCATCCAAATGCACCACCTGTCGGTGCCGTGAATCAATTCTCTGGCTCCGACGAACTTTCGAATGTACGGCGCGACCGATGTGTTTTTCAGCGCCGCCTCAGCATCTTCGGCAGTCAGGAAGAAACCCCCACCGTCCGCAGCCATCGAGCCGAACCGGATGTTGCTCGCTATTGAGGAGTTGAGCGGTTGAGACCTCTCATCGATGAACAGAGCTTCAGAAGCAACGAGGTAGCCGTTAATCGATTCGACTTCTCGCACTTCAACGGGCACTCCTCTGGCCGACTCGTATTCGAATAGGCGCGGTGCTGAGCCCTCTTTGTCGAAACCGACAATCACGCAGTGAACGCCGGCGGCACCGGTGGCTTCAGTCGTCCAGATAAAAGAGCGATGGGCAAAACGTATCCGCCAGCCGAGTGCGAGGAGGGGCCTGAACAAGGGCGCCACCACGACACCTTGAGATATCGAACTGGTTGCGACAAAAGCGAAGCGGCCCTTAGTTCCCTGCAAATATTCAGCCGCAACAATAAACCAGGACGTCACGAAATCCATCTCGCCTGAGTATTGATTGCCCCACACAGCAGCCATCTGTGCGGTTTGTTCTGCGCTTCGCTGCTCTTTTCCGAGAAACGGCGGGTTTCCGAATACGAAAGTGTTATCGGAACTGGGAAGGACGTCCTGCCACGACATAGTCAGCGCGTTGTGATGAACAATTGTTGGGGCAATCATGATTGGCAGGCGATCAGGGGCCAGCCCGAAGTCTTGTTGCATCCGTTGATTGGCAAGGTGATCAACGAGCAGCATCGCAGTCTCGGCAATCCTCGCGGGCCATTCCTCGAGTTCGATCCCGTAGAAATGATCGAGAGTGACTTTGATATCACCGGTAACGTCGAAACTAAGCTGACCGCGGCTCGCGATTGACTGGACGCCCGCAGCGATGTCGACCTCTCGAAGTTGCTTGAGAAGATCGAGTTCCAGCGCACGTAGCTCGCGGTAGGTGACGATCAAGAAGTTGCCGCAACCACACGCTGGGTCCAAGAACCGAAGGTCTCCAAGATCCTTATGCAATTTCAAGAGCTTCTTTTTGTCAGTCCAACTCTCTTCCAATCGCGAGCGATACTCGTCCAAGAAGAGCGGACCAATAGTCTTGAGAATGTCGCGTTCACTTGTGTAATGCTCGCCACCCCGCCGCCGGTCCTCTTTGTTTTTAACTGTTTGGAACATCGATCCGAATACAGCAGGGGAGATGATGCCCCAATCGAACTCACAAGCCGAGATCAAGGCGTCGCGGAAATTGCTGGTCAATTTCTCTATCGTCGATTCATCGGCGAATAGTCCTCCATTTATGTACCGGAACGGGACAAGCGGGCTCTCGGCATCTAGCGTGCGTTTTCTCTCGTCTGTGTCAAGAACTCTAAACAGCTCACTCAACTGGGCAGCAAGATTGGCATCATCAGTTTGCGTGGTTACGAAGTTGCCGAACATGTCCGGCGTCCACATCCCGGAGTCGTCGCCAAATAGAAGGAATAGCAGCCGTGCCAGGAGCAACGTAGCTTCGTGTTCGGTTGTGCCGGCAGATTCGAGTTCGTTGTAGAGCACTCCCATGAGGCGTGCAGCCTGAACTGATGCGACTTCCGCCTCGGCGTCAAACGCAATTCGGACTCTTTTGAGCAATTCGATGAGGGAAAGGTCTTCGTCGAAATCGATCGCGATCGCGTTTAACCGGTTGGCCATGTGCTGGTCTGGCAACCCCGCAGTGTATCTATGAACAAGCAGTTTTGCGTTAGCAGCGCCCATTTGTGCTTTTCGCGGCCAGCGCCACTCTTGATGAGTATCGTCAGCAAAAATAATCAACCGCTCGTGACTGTTTTGGCCAATTAACTCGTCTAGGACGCGCTGGACCCTACGCGCAGGAAGTTCGGGACAGAACCAGATTCTCAGACCTTTGTAGCCGGCGATTTGAGTCAGGTTGTATTCGATACCTTCGACATCGAAATGCATGTCTGCATGATCCGGGTTGTTCCATCCAAGCTCATCGATGAAGAGCCGTCGAAATGCTCGCCGATCAACGAGTTCGAGTAGCTGGGCGTCGCTCATGTGCGGACTCCCATGCTGCTGACGATTCGGACTGGATCGTTCCCACTGCGCGATTCGACTATCAGACGACCGTCGCGGTGCAGAGCGGCTACTCGTGAGGCGAGATCTTCGTCGCTTGTGCCGTTGCGCAGTGCCCTCCGTAGGCGGCGATCTGCCTCGCCGGTGAGTGCGTGTTGAAAGAGTGCGTCGAGCGCTGCGTCGGTGTCCGCGTCGTAGTGGAAGACGGTCTCCCCGAGTCGTCGCCATAGAGTGCGCCTCACACCTCGTAAACGGCCGGCCGCAGCGCTAGGTGTAGCGAGCGGTCCTCTGACTAGTTCACCGAGAAGCTCTTCGTGGTCAGGTCGATGCTCCAGCCCGGGTTCATTAGGTGTCGCTTCGAACGCGCGCAGCGCCTCAAGTCCGGTTAGAAGGCGGGGAGCTTCGTTTGGCGAGATCCAGCCGAAGCCGTCTGTACCCGCCTCGGTCCTGACATAGCAAAGCAAACCATCTTGAATGTCGGTGGCACGTTTGGTCCTAGTGGCGTCGACCAGGTCCGGGAGCGCGGCCACCTTCGCGGTGAGCTCGGGGTCGAGCGCCTCGGCGTTTCGCCAGTACTGGTACGCAAGGCTGGAAGCGTCGACATCCTCGGCTGACTCTGTGTCGTCAACTGTGCCGTTGTAGAGATCCGTGATCGTCTTTACCTCGTCGGTGCTGCCGAAAAACTGCTCGTCGGAACCGAAGGCTTCCGCGTTTGCCGTGAGCCGGTCTGCGATGCGCTGGCGGAGGGAAAGAACCGCGTCGACGGACTCGTGGAAGAACGAGTAGATGAGTACGTGGTCGGATTTCTGCCCGACCCGGTCGACTCGGCCGGCGCGTTGGATTAGTCGGATGATAGCCCAAGGCAAGTCGTAGTTGACGACGATATGGGCATCTTGAAGGTTCTGGCCTTCGCTAAGTACGTCGGTGGAAACGAGGACGCGGAGTTCTCCTCCACCGGAGTCAATCTCCATATTCGGGAGAGCATTCGAGATCGGGGAGAACCGGCGGGCCAATCCGGTGGGGTCGTCGCTGTCTCCGGAAGCGACGCCGACGGCAGGGATTCCCTCGGCGTGCAGCGCGGAGGCGATGTAGTTGGCGGTGTCTTTATATTCAGTGAAGACCAAGATCTTTTCGTTCGGGTGTTTTTCCTGCACGAGGTCGATCAGCGCGGCCAGTTTCGAGTCCACAGCGGGTGACCACGTGCCGTAGGAATCGAGGAGCCCTCGGAGCGCCTCTGTGTCTGCCGCGAGAGCTCCGGCAAGTGCGGGTGTGAAGAGTTCTGGGCGGACCCAGGAGACGCCTACGGGGTTTGCGGCTGTCAGAGCCTCGTACCGGCGGCTGGGGTCTTCGCCGAGGTGCTCGGCCGTGTCCAACTCGGATTCGGTGGGGTCGTTGTCGTCGAGGAGGTTGTTATCGACGATGGTGCCAGTCGGGATGGAGAGCCCTTGTTCGATAGCGTAGGCGAAGAGCTCGTTGCGAGCGATGTGCCGGCGGAGCGACAACGTGAACGAGTGCCCACAGGAGGAGAGGCGCTTGTAGAAGGTCGTTCGGACGAAGCCGGCGACGTTGCCGCGGCCGCGGGCGAGGTTCTCTACGTACTCCTTCTCGTGCTCGCTGAGGGTGATACCGCGGGCGAGGAACGCGCCCATGTCGTAGCGAGGCAGGGTGAGGTTTCGCAATGTGTCTAGGGTTTGGTCGTTGGCCATGATCGATGCCGGGTCGTTGGCGCCGAAGGAGTGCTCGATGGGTCGGGCCCGACGGACGGGGAACGTGAATCTAGTTCCGTCGGAAAACTCGAGATACTTGCTACCGTCCTCAGCCTCCAACGAGTAGTTGTTCTTAATGAACGAGCGAGTCCGTCTGACGAGGTGCTCGCCCATGAGCCGTTTCCAATCGTCGGGGTCGTCGGAGCGGCGGAATGCGGCGAGGGTGGTGATCTTGCCATCAACTTTGTCGTAGAGCTTGGGGTCGAGGCGGAGCGCGTTGGTCGGCGATATCCCGAGGTCTTCATCCTCGTCGATGTAGAGGGCCAGCTGGTTGGCGACATCGGTAAAGCGGAGGTTGTACGGTGTCGCCGTCAGCAGCAGGACGCGGCTATCGTTGCGCTGGATATAGTCCTGGATCGCGCGGTAGTCCTGCCGGGAATCGTTGCGCAGGGTGTGCGACTCATCGACAATGACGAACGCGTATCGGCGCAGGTCTGGGAGAACTGAGTGGGCCATGCTGTAGGGCACGACGCGACCGTGAAGGTCGTACGCCTCGAGGTGCTGCTCCCACATCGAGACAAGGTTCCGTGGACAGATGATGAGTGGCATGTAGCCGTGCTCATCGCGGAGCATCAGTGCGACGGCTATGCCGGTGAGCGTCTTACCTAGGCCTACGACGTCGCCCAGCATCGTCCCACGGCGGGTGATGATCCGGCGCGCGAGGGTTCGCACAGCGGTCGCCTGATATTCGAGGAGTTTCTCTTCGATTTCCGAGGGGACGGAGTACTCGGCGAGTCCTTCCCGGACGTCGCGGGAGAGGTCGTAACAGACTTTGAGGAAAATCTCGTAGGGCTTCCTGGGTTCCACTGTGGCCCATGATTCATCTAAAAGATCGAGGATCTCAGTGGTGACGGGTCTACTGAATCTGTCATCCCAGCGTGCGTCGAACCAGTTGGCAAGGTCTTTGGCTCCAGCGCTGTCGACGACGTCGACGTTTAGTTCGAGGTTATGGGTGAGCCCCGGCGCAGTCAGATTGGAGGAGCCAACATAGCCGGTAATGGGGTTTGTGACGTCTTGGCGGTGGAAGACGTAGGTCTTTCCGTGGAGCGGACGGCGCGTGAAGACCTTGATCTCAATCACACCGTCGGCCAGCAGCGTCCGCAGGGACCCCAGGGTCGCCCTGTCGGTCGATGTCGGCAGACCGCGCATGAGCTGCACCCTCAGTTGCTCGAGCAGCTGAGTCTTTCGCTCCCGGGCGATCGCCGGGTCGGCGTCAGGGCGGGGGAGGCCGTCGACAGACGCCTGGAGCTCCTCGAGCGCTTCATCCTGAGGTCCGGTGGCGACCATGCCGATGAGAATCCGTACTACAGGGGTGCCGACAAGAGGCTTGTCACGCACGAGCTCGTCGAAGATCTTCCAACCTCGAAGGTTGAAGTATCCAACTGCAACGTCCATTCGATCGAAAGCGGCGAATGTGAGCTGAAGCTGATCGCCCAGGCGCTCATCGATGTTGTCGAAGATTCGAGTCATAGGCTCATCTTCGCTCATCGAAGAAGATGATGCATGTTCGAGTAAGGCGTAGGTCTCCTCGTATCTTCCCCAGGCTGACGCTACCGTTCAGTCATGATCAACGACTATTTGACCGTTACTGAACTTGCGTCCCAGATGGGTATACACCCGAAGCGAATCCGGTCTTGGATGCGCAAGCACAATTGGAGGCATCCGGTCGAGAAGGGCTCTCCGTGGGTGCTCGCGGCGGAACAGGTCGCGGAAATCAGGTCTAAGTTCGCACATTCAGACAGCTCGGTACAGACCCGCGAGAACCCGCCGAAGGAGACCATTGTCGAACGCCCGTTCCTTGCTTTGAGCGTTGGCGAGTTGCTCTCTACATACAGCAACGTTCTATCTGAACTTAAGAATCGCGGAATGGTTCGCACCAACAATGCGCCGATAGGTGATCTCGCGGAGTATTGCGCGGCCGTTGTCTATGACGGACTGCTCGCGCCGAATTCGGAAAAGTCTTATGACTTGATTGCTGCCGATGGGGGCAAGGTGCAGGTGAAAGTCCGACTCATCCGGCCAACCACGAGTCCCTCGGCCGTCTTCTCGCCAGTACGATCGTTCGACTTCGACGTCTGTGCCTTCATTTTGATTGATAGCGATGCAGGGTCGGTCGTCGCAGCACGCGAGTGGAGTGCGGCTGATGTGCGCGCGCACGGGCGCCATCGCGAACATACCAACGGAACGGTGGTCCGTGTCGGCCAGATTCGAGCGTCAAGCACTTACGGAATCGATCGGACAGTCGACTTTGATCGCGCATGGCGCGAAATCTTGATTCAAGGTGCTGAGTAGGCGCGCGCGGTCACCTGTAGGTTGATTCGGAAATCGCATCACGGTGGATCTCTGCCAATAGGTAGATGAGGGTGTGACGCTGACCCTTCGAGTGCCAGGTTTGGACAATAAACCGAGAGCTCGACACTCTCCACAGAAGGTGGACCGGCTCAGGAGAAACGCGGCGGCGCGCACAGACTATTCAGAGAGCCATGCGTTCGCGGCGGTAGTTCAATCACGAGCATCTCTGCCGCAGCGAGCGACTATTTCGCGAAGAAATCAGCGGGCCTAGCGCGGTCACAGAAGGCAGACGATCCTTTGACGTAACGCGGGCCGCGGCTCTCTGCGTTGCCTTCGTATGCCAGAATTGAGAAATGTTTGGAACAGTTATCTGGGACGTTTTCGGGCGAGACGAGGCGGAAGAGGTTCGAGCCGCGATCGAGGACCTCGCTTCGCCGACCGACGGCATCGGATGGTCGAGCAGCGGGGTCTATGCGTTCTACGATCCAACATCGCAACGAGACGCGTCATCGAGTCATCCTTTGCGCTACCTTGGGCTCGCTACAGATTTAGCGACGAGATTTGCGCAGCACAACGGGATCATTCCAGTGAAGGATGGTTCTTCAAAGTTCTCAGACATCGACGCGTGGTTTCGTACGCACCCGCTTCTCGGGTATTCGGCCTTCGTCCAGTCGCCGCTACATCAAGCGAATATATCCAGAGTGAAAAAGACCTTCGGTTCGACAATCGTGGATTGGTCTAGCGAGTTCGACTATGACGTTGACGCCCGACGCTCCATCGCCCTGCTCGAAGGACAACTTATCGAGACCTCCGTTCTCGATCGTGGTGAGCTCCCGTCTTGGAACAAGATCGGTGGGAGCGTGGCCGGAAAGTCTCTGGCGCCAAGCGGCACCGGATCAGCCCTAATCAGTTTGCTGGAAGGGTCACACGACAACCTCTTCGTAGCCCGTCGTTCGATACGTGAGCTTTCAACCGACTCATCGGCATACTTTGATGAATCCGACACTCTTCATGTTGCGAGAATGCAAGCTCTGATGTTCGCCGGTCCGTCGGGTGCGACGGATAGCGACATCGTTGCACAACTCAGTAGGCTCGCAGAACCCGGGCACGTGTGGTCGGACGCAGTTGGGTCAAAGCGCACCGTCTCAATTCGGGATGACGGCTATCTAGAGTCGACAACGCGAGTAGTTCACCCTCTCTGAGAGCCTCGCGCTAATTTTTTGTGCAGCTCGACGAAGATGCAGCCTGGTGTCGCACCCATCGCCGGACTCGCTATTCGGTCGTTCGTCGCGAAAAAGACATCGTCCGCAAATGATTCTGACCGGGGCGGCTGTGCCGCGATAGTCATGATCCTTCGCCGCCCATCTCATCGGATGGACGGATCAGAAATTGCGTTTCCCAGTCCCGCGTCCGTCGGACGGGCGCGGCGACTGGCGCAGCCTCGAGCCACTGCCAATCCAGTGTCGCCAGTTCGAGCAGTCCTAGATTCCTCGTCTGGCCGTCCCGGCCCAGTGAGATGACTCGCTGCCCAGATGAAAGTGCTATCTCGTCTGCCGCGTGCATATGCCCGTGGAATAGCAATGTCGGGGAGATGGCCTTCCAGACCCCCGTTACCAGCGCACGTGACTGCCTCGAATAGTCAAGGGCATCCGGGCTGAAGCCCAACGGGTTGCGGTTCAGAATTGTTTCTGTCGCCGAGGTGCCGCCATCGATGGTCTCGTGGGTGAGCAGGACATCGGCCGAGCCGTCTCTGACTGCAAGGTCGACGTCCTTCTGTGTCGGCATCTCACGAGAGAACCAGTTCACTCCTGCCAGCCGCATTTCAAAGTCGACGGAAGCGGCTCCGCCGAACGACATGAACGTTCTGGTCCCAATGTCGAACCTGTAACCGCGGGGGAGCACCGCGACGATTGAACTGAGTGAAACCGGCACACCTGGCTGCGCCGCGAATGCGTTTTCGAGCCTGGCCCAGTCCTCGTGATTGCCCGGTGTGACGAGGACTCTCGAGATGCCGGCTTTGGCGCACCAATAGTCGACTGCTTCGAGGAACTTGCGGTCGCGCGCTCCGGTCCCAATCCCGAAGTCGCCGAGATGTAGGATTGTCTTCACGCCCGGGGCATCTCGAGCGATTGACGGGATGGCAATGCCGACCCAGTTGATATTCGAGTGCCAGTCGCCCGCGATGGCGACGTACGTCTCTTCGCTTGCGACGCCCATTCGTTGTGAGATCACCACCAATCGTCCGACTCAACGATCTGTCGGACCGCGGCAATGTCGCCGCCGTCGCATAGCCAAGCGACCGGTGTCTTACGCCCTTTGGCAATGAGACTCGACTGCGGGGTGCTCATGAACCCAGAGACGCTCTGCCATGGCCATCGCGGCAACACGACTTCGATGACCTCCGATAGTCCAGGGATGAGTTTCTCCGGCGACCCCACGTTGAACTGCCATGACGGAAAGCGCAGACGATCGGACACCTCTATTGCATACAGACGGTGTTCAACAATCGCAGCGCGCACTTCGATCTCGTCCCACTCCAAGTACCCGATTGTGTCCTCGAGCGACATCGTGGTTTGGATTTGCGACAACCAAGCTTCGGCTGCGCCCAGCTGCAGTGACCCCCGTTGAATTCCTTTTTGTGTCTCGGCCAGGGTTTCGGCTGTGAACTTTCCCGACTCAATGAGAAAGCGCACGTGGTGCTTAGTGAGTTCGCTCGGGGCGACCGGTTTCATCGCAGTGAGCATCTCCGTGAGAGCTCGTACTATGTACTCCGAGTCGCCACCGAGATGCTCGATGGCATCGCCGAACAAGCGCAGAGTCTCGCATGAAAGCTTCGAGCCGTGAGGATGATCGGTGCTGTTTGAAGCGTGCGGGGAACGGTTCATGAGCTGCACGCTAGCGGTTCTGCAGCCTCGCCGCTGGCGGACTGGATCACGCATCGAGGTCTCTCGACGTCTCGGCAGGTCGTCGTCTGCTCGTTTACGAGCATTGGTGATGGCGGAGGACGCTGGATCTTCGAATTCAATTCGAAGATCATTGTCAGATTCGGAATGCTGCTCAGCAGGAATACCCTGGCTCATCTGCATGCGCGCGCAATGCCGGCAAACAAGGCAAACAAGGCAAGACGAACAAGGCAAGAAAGGCTTGTCTTCTTTGGTCTGGAGCCGACGCGCGTGTTAGCGACAACCATGAGTCGCCCCGGTGTAATGCGAACTATCAAGGCGAATCGCGTCAAGCAGATCAATCTGCTAATCCGTCCTGCGCCTCGTGAAGCTTGCCAGTGGAGAGGGAGTCTCCGAACAATTCAGGATGTTCCAGTTTCCGCTTTCGCAGAGCAGGTGAAGTTGCCTCACGGGCTTCGACGTGTTCGCGCGACACCAGCGGCACTCCCAAACGTCGATTGCGTTCGTTGACCGACACCAGCCTGTCCGCGATGTCGTTGACGGGGCGAGGGGTCTCGAAGCTGCCGATCGTGCCGACCTCCTGGGATCTGGTGTGAGTAAGCAATATGGCCGAATCAGCGTCCTTTGTCAGTCGCGGAGCGTGAGGTGCCTCATCGCGAGCAAGAATCGGATTAGCATGGCTATCGCGAACGGCAGCTGGGTGGTCGTCTCGCTGAAGAGTAGACGTCTTGGGCTCGAATTTATTGAGACTGGGACTGGGATCCACTAGGCGAAGAACTCTTGGCTTGTGTACAGGCGCGATCGGCGCGAAGCTCGTCTGACGCGGACTGGATTCCCTCTCGGCAAGGGTCGCGGCCAGCTTGTCGTACGTGAACTCGGACGAAAGCGCTGAGGCTTTGCGGCGACGCATCCGGCGCTTTGGCGAGTACTCGTCTCGCATCTTGAAAGTGAAGCCTTTGGAAACGTCATCTAATCTGCTGCCGCGACGTTTATCGCTTTTGACTTTGAACTCATCGACAACGAGCTCGACACCGCGCGCACGGCAGGCTAAGCCGAACTGCGCTGTGAATACATCCATAGTCGGAGTTGGGGTTGCGCGAATAGATGCCAACGCGGCGTCCTTCGCCTCGGCGCAAATGTCTCCGAGCGACCGTTCGAATTGTGGAAGGTCGGGCCGTCTAGACACCCAGGAATCAGCCGGCGGCTTCGGTTTCGCTTGGAGCACGTTCATGCCTAAATCTCGCATCAGCTCATCGTTAGCTCGTTTCACTTGCCAGTGAACGCGGTAAGCACGCAGCGCCTTGCCCGTCGCGTTGTCGTGATTCAACACCTTTATGTGAGCGTGCGCTGCGCGCCCCTTTCCGTCCGCGTGCACGACGACAAGGCAAGGTGAATTCGGATGCATCTTTTTCGCCAGCAGGAATCCCGCGTCGCCGACGCGTTGCAGATCGGCAGGCTTGCTTGCGTCGAATTCGTCGGGGGAGAAAGAAAGAACATAGCTCTGCGCTTTGACTTTCCGGCCGTGCTGCTTGGCCAGATCGTTGCCTAGTGCGACGAACTCATTGATGCCCGGAGCATCGCAATAGAAGCCGGGTACGAGACGGTTTGTGCCAGAAGCAAGATGACCTTTCCTCTTCGTCCCGACACCGAGGACTAGGTACTCTGCGCTTGCACGGATGTCGTAGTCAGCCTTCACGTCGGTGATGCTCACGGCTGCCCCTTACCGCCGAGCAGGCTGATCGCCCGAACTACTTCTACGACAAGAGCTTCGATCACGGGAGTAAGCGCGCCCAAGTCGAAGTCACCCTGATGCGACGCACGCACGAGCTGGTTCAGGTTGACCCCGATGCGCTTCACTTCGATGCGTGCAGCGTCGATGATGGCGAGTTGGGCTGCAGTCAGCGTCGCCGCGGACAATGCAGGGCGATTTTGCTCAACGGGCGGCCTCCCCTCCAGTGCGTTCGCGGCATCGCAAGCTGCGCCCCGCACGAACGCCGAAGGTGCGAGCCCGTTGCGTCGCGCCACCCGCTCGACCATCGCAAGCTCGGACTCGCTGAATCGCGTGTCAATTCGATGGTGACGTGTCGCGGGTGCCATCTGTCTCGCAGCTGCACCACTCATGGAGACAGCTCGCATGTGGCAGCACTTGAACGGGCTGGATCCAAAGAAGGCAAGCAGACCATTCGTCCGACACCGCTTCGCTTGTCGGCCTCTCGGTCGCTTGCGAGGGGGAGGGCCTTGCCCTTCCCCTTCGAACCCCAAACCCGAGGCTCGGCTCCGTGCCCGGGCGCTGATGCGCCCGGGCACTCGCCTCGCGCGTAGCGCTCAACGCTCATCGCAGAGCACCCGCCGCTCCCTGCTCGCTGTGAATGGCGAATGATTCGACGTAGACGGTCGAATCACCAGGCTCGCCAACAACGGGGGAGCGGGGAGCGCGCCGAGCCCGCTCGGCGCGAACCGCGGCCTGGGCGCCGATCTGCGCTCGAGCCTGCACCCGCAACTCTTCGTAGGCTCCGGGATTCCGTTTACGCAACAGCTCAACTACCCGCAGGTCGAGGGCGAGCTGTTCCTTCCGTTCGCGCTCACGCAGACGGCGCAGCTTCTTCTGCGCGCTCACCTTGACTGCAGCAATCTCTTCTTCAATGGTGCTCATTATTTGCTCCTTTCTTCCGGTTACGAATCGCTGTCGCCGACGGCCAGACTGGGGCGGACCGCGCCGCGGTTGCTGCGGACGACGTGGTAGCCGAGGTTGTCCAAAGCCTCGCCGAACTTTGTCCGGCCCAGCACGTGCGCTTGGTGAATCCCTTCCTCCGCGGCCCAAGCCTGATAAGCCCCCAGCAGCTCGGTGGTTGTATCGCCGCCATTCGTTGGACTGTCGTTGCACTTCGCTTCCACAAACCGCCGAATGTCGTCCTGGGAATCCGCGTAGGCCTGTGTTGCCGACTCGACGCTCGCCGGTTCTCCCAGACCACCCGTCTGGTAGTCGAGAAGTCCTTCTACTGCCCAAGCGATCACCGCGTCGGCGGCTGCGGCAAGTTTTGACCCCAACAGCGGATCCTGCTGGTCCTTCGGAATCACCACCTCAAACGGAATCACCCGAACGCGTGCCCAGGTCGCTGGGTCATTCGCAGGAAGCTTCGGCAGGTAGTTCGTGATCATCAGGATGGTGAAGGCGGGGGTGAACTCGAACGGCGCACCATAGAGCTGGCGGGCAGTGATTCGGTCACCGCCCGTCATGCGCTTCATAAATGCTGCTGCGATCCGTGCGCGCTCATCCAGCTCAGAGGCAACCAGGAAGCGCACCCCCCGGAGCTTTGCAAGTCCCGGGGATGCGCCTTGAGCGTTGCTGCCGCGCTGAACTTCGAAGAGGCCGTCTTCGGCTACGGCCGCGTAGTCGCCGAGGGCATTCATGAGTGCGCCGTAAGCCACTCCCTTGCCGTTGCGACCGGTGCCAGTCGCAATAGTGAAGATGTGCTCGAGAATCTCGCCGACGAGCGTAAGTCCGCCGATCCGTTGAAAGAAGCCCCGCAGATCAGCGTCGGGCAGCACCGTTTTGAGGAAGCTGTCCCATTCCGTTGAACGCCCCGGATTCGCAGGATCGTAGGAGCCCTTTGTGATCTTCGTGATCAGGTCCGTCGGATCGTGGGGCCGCAGCTCTTTCGTCTTTAGATCGAGCGTGCCATTAGGCATGTTGAGGAGGTGAGGGTTTGCATCGAGCTGATCGATCGTCGCGGTCATGCCCTCGAGACGCGACGCGATGGTGAGTACGCCGGCGATTCCGCTCGCGCTCTCACACGCCTTCACGAGGTTTAACAGCGCCTTCGCTTCCTGAGCCAAGGATTCGCTGTTGCTAGCGCGAGCCGCTGCGGCCATGCCCTTCCCCTTGACCCTCATGCGGCGCAACGTCGACAGCAAAGCCGCCTGAGCCAATCCGGTGTCCGCGACCCATCGGGTCCCGTCGAATGACTTCCACCCCATGCCGATTACGTTCATAAGGCGCCCGTTGTGATCAGCGGCGAACTCGTGGGCAATCTGAGCCTGGTTCTGGTGCAGCTGCGCGAACCTGCTGTGAAGTTCGCTAATGGTGACCTGCTGGGTTAAACTTTTGTCGTTGTTCATGATCGTCTTTCGTGATGATTCAGCGGCCTCGGCGTCTTCAGCGCCGGGGCCTTTTTATTGGTCGAGTTGTGGGTGGCTGAATCGGTCTTTAAGGGACGGCGGCTTGCGTCGCCACGAAATCACGCAGCGCTGTCGGCAGAACGAGTGTTGTCTTCTCCTCCGCGTAGGCCACTACCACCCCGACCAGGCGGCTCGCTCGCCGCGAGGAGCTCGCAAGATGGGGCTCGCCCGTCAAGAGTTGTTCAGGGCGCATGGCTGCTGAATGACGAGGCGAAGAAGCGAGCTGCGCTCGGCTACCGGCGATCACTGTCGAAACGAATCCCAGTGACGTTTGTGACGTTCCTACCTTCGACTTTTCAAAACCAAAAAGTTGATCAATAAGAAGTAGAGAAGTTCGGGTATAGAACGTCACTAACGTCACTCGGCGGGGTGAGAAGCGCATCGGTCGCTGCAGGGGGCACCGAATATACTCCTGCGATTGAGCTGGCTTGTCACCCCCATCACCAGCGAGCATGCCCGCAGGCCGGAGGCCTGCGGAACTGAAGCTTTCTTGCGCGCCGAAGGCGTGCCGGTCGTACCAGGATGCTCGCGTCGTGCGCGATGCGGCGGTCATCGGGCGGCGCCGACCATGTGGTCAGCAAGGTAGCGATCGAGGTCGGCGATCCGATAGACGATTCTCGTCCGCGATCGCCCGAGCTTTGCGTAGGGAGGTCCCTCGCCGCGAACGCGCCAGTTGGCGAGCGTCTGCTGCGCTACGCCGATATATGCGGCGGCCGCGAGGCTGGGCAGGCCGGCAACCTGCGCGAGAGGCTGATCTATCGATGTGGAGCGGGGAATCCTACCGGGCATGGGTCAACCTCGAAAGCTAGTGCTTTCGAGGGACCGAATCCGCCGAGCCCATTAGCGGCTCTATGGCGGTCGTGCACCGGCGGTGCATGTCCACTCGTCGATTCCAGTGCTACCTGCTCACCAGATTCTTACCCTTATATTTTTTGGGCTGGCAGAAACGTACCACAGCATCTAATTGCGTACCGCAAGGTCCCGTGCGCGTTTGTTTTGAACCGCAATACAAACTACGTTCATCCCGTGACCACACAGCGTGCAGCGACGACCCGACTCGAACCGGGCCACCATTCGATCGACCGCGCAACTCCGCGCAAGCGTGGCGACCTATGGTTGCTTGATTGGTCCGTGCGCCTTCAGGCGGGCCCGCTGGTTACCAAACGTTCCCAAGGTGCGACGAAGGGCCAAGTCCGGCTGCGAGCCAAGCTTGCCGCAGACGAGCTGCTCGCTACTGGCGGCGGTACATGGAAGACCACTTCACTTCTTGGCGACTATCTCAAGCAGGTCTCCAGGCCGGCGATCAAAGACGCTCAATTGAGATCCAACAGCCGCGACCGCTATCTCATCGTGCTGAGCCAGCTGACGGGAGATTGCAAAGACCACAAGCATGCTCACTCGCTGAAGGCCCACTCCGTAAGCTCTGGGACGCGTTTTCGCGTGCTCGAGGGATGCCTTCGAGAGATCGCGCAGCTTCACGGTGCGGAGAGTGCCAAGCAAGCACGAACCGTGCTCTCGAAGTACGTGCTCCAGCAACTGATCCGTGACGAGCTCATTGCTGGAAACCCGCTGTCAGGAATGTCGATCGATCTCAAATCCAACGCTAAGCCGAACGTGTCCGCGCGGGGCGGACAGGCGCTGACAAGGAATCAGTACTACGCCGTGCTGGATTATCTACTCGCGGTCGACCCTACAGAGGGGCAGTCGAAGCCTCGGCGCGGCCGCTGGTCTCTCGATGACACGATCGCAAAGCGTCGCAACGTCATCGACCTCACGCTCCTGCAAGCCGCCACTGGGCTCAGGGTTTCGGAAGCGAACGCAATCACCTGGGCGCGTCACATGGAGATCGATGAGTCCGACGACATCCATGTGACCGTGACCGCTGACATCTCCAAGACGCACCGGCCGCGACGTGTTCCCGTTCTCGACGCGCGGGTCGCGGAGCGGCTCTTGACTCGTGAAGACTCTGTTCAAGATCGGGAGGCGTACGTAATTGGTTCGCCGGCTGACCCAGCAGCGCTTTGGGATCGTCGAAATTGCGGTGGTGAGGTGGCGAAGCTCTATGTAGAAATAGCCGATGCGCTCGACATCCCGTTACTACTCACCGCGCGAACACACGTATGGCGTTCGACGCTGAATTCAATGCTGCTTGGCAAGGTTTCTGAAGTGGTTCGCGCGGCCTACTTTGGTCACGATGCTGCGGTCAACCGCGCCTCGTACACGGACCTGACCGACACCTCTGAAATGCTCTCGGCAGCTCGCAGCCTGCGTGAGCGCGAGTAAATCGCACTCCGCTCAAGACTCCGTTCTAGAGTCAGTAAAGCGGGGTATGGCGAGGTATCCAGAGGGAGTAGCGAGCGGCTGATTTCGCTGATGTACGAGCAAAAACAGCGCCGTTGAGCTGTTGTTTCAGCAGTGACTGTTCATAATCCGTCGGTCACGGGTTCAAGTCCCGTCCGCCCTACTGGAACGACGGTCTGACCGGGGTTTCTTCCAGGTACCGGCCTTCGCCACCTCCAACCTTCCGCGCATGACGTATCCCCGTCCGGCACCGCCCATCCGAGGTCGGCCCAGCAAGAAGCACGGTCGGCCTCGGGTCGCGATCCGGGATGCGCCATTCGCACGTCGTCTCCGATGATCAGCAAATCTACCCACCGTTGTAACGAGTAGTAGCTCAGGACCCCATACCGAGGTGAGCTCCACCGGCGACATCAAGAGACACTCCGGTTATGTACCGGTTGCTCGGATCGGTGAGGAAGCTGATTGCGCTGGCGACTTCGGCCGGTTCGGCAAACCGCTGCATGGGCAACTGCGCCGCGCGAGCGTCACGTGCTGCCTGTGCAGAGCCGGACTGGTCGGCGAGCTGCGCCCATAGAGGTGTGTTCACCGGGCCCGGGTTGACGGCGTTGACGGAAATGCCAGCCGGTCCGAGGATTTTGGCCATGGACCACATGATGTGCAAGACGGCGACCTTGCTCGCGTTGTACGGCAGGTAATCAACTCGTGCTTCCTTGGCTGCGACCGAGGACAGCAGCAAGATTGTTCCCTTAGTGCCGCGGTCCCGCATGAGGTTCGCGACCTCGCGAGTAATGGTGAACGTCCCCGTTGCATTGATGCGCATGACGTTCTCGAATTCTTCGGTAGTGGTAACGAGCGGATCCGGGGTTCCGCCTAGTACCCCCGCGGAATGCACAAGGACGTCGATGCGGCCAAAATCCTCCACGACCTGACGGACCATATCGCTGGTCTGTTGCGCGTCGGTGACGTCTAGCTCGTAGAAGCCGGCGAGGTCCTGCCCGTCGAGGCGCGTCCGGTCCGCCCCGATAACGATGTCACCGCGCTCCTGCAGTGCAGCAACGACGGCCGTTCCGATTCCGCCGCTGGAGCCAGTGATTAGGGAAACCTGTTCCGTCGAAGGACTTACTGCACTGCTTTGCTGGACCATGTTCGTCCTTCCTGTTCCTCGGTGGGCAGGCCTGCTGCAGCGAGGATCTGGTCGAGTAGCTGTTGGGTTTTGACTGCTTCCCAGCCCGACGTGAGCGGTTGCTGCCGGTCTTGTACGCGGTCCAGGAAATGTCTGACGGCGTTCGCGAATCCGAAGGTCTCCGTTGCGGTGGCCCATCCGAACGCCTCGGGGCTCATCGAACGAACGGTCCGCACGCCGTCGGCCGTGATCGCGACGGTGTCGGGGGCGATGACCTCGGCGGACCGCATCTGGCCGTAGGCGTCGAGTTTCTCTCCCCAGGCGCCGGCTGCGCGGGCTGCGACGAGCAGACCCGTGTTTCCCGTGGAGAACCGGATGAGGGCGGCCGTGCCCTCCTCCTCCCACGGGTTCGTACCGGCCGCGGCGCTGGTGACGTCGACGACGTCCCCGCCGCAGAACCAGCGGAGCAGATCGACCATGTGGATGGCGTTCTCGAAGGTGGCCCGGTATTCGGTTCCCGCGCGGTTCTTCTGCGCGATGCAGAACGATGCCCCGGATGCTCCGAAGGCTTCGCGTGCCTCGACGTAGACGGGGGCGAACCGCCGGTTGAGCCCGACCATCAGAATCCGATCATTGTCGTCGGCCAGCTGTGCGAGGCGGATCGAGTCGGCGGTGGAGGTGGCCAAGGGCTTCTCGCAGAAGACGTCGACGCCGGCGCGGAGAGCGCTTTCGACGGCTGCGACGTGCTCGGAGCGTGGTGTGAGCACGAAGACGGCGTCGAGTTCTTCGGCGCCCAGCATGTCGTCGACTGTTCGGTAGACGCTGTCGAAGCCCCATCGGCGTTGGAGCGCGCTCGGGTCTTCCCGCCGCGAGACGAGGGCACGCAACGCGACGTCGTCGCGCTGTACCAGCGTCGGCAGCTGGGCGATGGTCGCGATGTTGCCGGCACCCACGACACCGACTCTCAGCGCTGTCACGAGACAACCTCGGCGTCCTGGCCGGTCGTGGTCGGTTCGAGCTGCGAGAGCAGGAGGCGAATGTGTTCGGCGCCGCGACGGAATCCGATCTCGGGGCGCTCCAGATCCTGGGGGTGCCATCGGTACTCGTATTCGAGAGAGAGCACGTCGTCGTAGCCGACCTCATGGAGACGCCGGAGCGCCTTGGCCCAGGGGATCGAGCCGTCGCCCACGACTCGAGAACTGACAGCGCGTTCGTCGGCGTGGACTCGTGCCGTCTCCGAGGCGATGAACGGCGCGTCGGGATCCTTGAAGACGAGGTCTTTGACGTGCACGTGGCCGATGAGGTCGCCCTGCACGTCGAAGGCGGCGTCGACGTCTTCATCGTGGGTGAAGGTGAGGTTGGCCTGGTCGTATAGAACCCGGACCGACCGCGAATCGACGGCCCGTACCAGCGCGGCGGTGTCGCGTGCGGTCTGCGTCATCGTTCCGAAGTGATTCTCCGCGCAGAGGATGACGCCGGCGGCTGAGGCCGGAACCGAGAGCTCCTCGAACGACCGTACGAGTTGCCCCCAGTGCGCGGCGTGGTCCGGGTTGTCCGGCTGCCAGGAGCCAGAGTAGACGCGGACGCGGTTCGCGCCGACGATGTGCGCGATGTCGATGGCGGACCTCAATTCGTCCACGGCTGCTCGGCGAACACTCTCGTCGGTGGAGTTGATGGCCGTCGTGTACGGGGTGAGCCCGATGATCGGAATGCCTTCACTGTCAGCGACGCGCGCCGCTGCTTCTGCTGCTGCACTGTCCCCAATGGGCAGACCGCTCGTGTAGTCGTTCTGGTAGATCACTTCGGCTGCGTCGAGGCCGGCGCGGGCGAAAAGCTGAAGGGCCCCGATCACGGTCTGGTCTGGGGTGCCGAGAGTGTGTCCTGCGATTCTCATGCGGTTGCCTCCGAAGGCTGAGTGGTCGATGTCATGTGCCAGTCGTGAGGCCCGACGAGGTGTGGGGGGTCGGCGACACGGGAGCGATCCACGAACTCGAGGATGAGCCCCCACGAGGTCCGGGCGTACACCCAGCGGTTGCCTGCTACAGCGGGGCTGTCCCCGGCGACTTCCTTGCGGGTGCCCAGGATGTCGATGCCGTCGAGTCCTGCGATGGTCGCGACGACGTCGTCGACGTCGTCGACGACGAAGCAAAGGTGGTGCCCTCCGGCGTCGCTCGCGCGGGGGAACACGGGAGAGCGGTCTGCGCTCCACCACTGGAAGAGTTCGACGTTGAGGTTGGGTGGAAGCCGGAACATCCGCAATTCCAGATGGGCGTCTTCGGGAACCCCGAAGTGCTCCGGCATGACGGCGGCGTCAGGACCGCGGGTCGATCGGTAGAGCTCCTCGGCCCCGAGGAGCTCTGTGAAGAGGCGGGCGGCGGCGTCGAGGTCGGGCACGGTGAAGGCCACGTGGTCCACATACTGCAGACCCGGTAGGTGGCGGGAATTCTGGTTCATGAGGCGAATTTCTGGGTGGAGGAGCGGATGAGGAGTGACGGCTCGAGGACGACGTGGTCGGGTGGCGCACCTGCGATGAGGGATTCGCCGAGCTCGATGGCGATGCGGCCGAGGTCGGCGATGGGCTGCCGCACGCTGGTGAGACGGGGGTTGAAATGGGCGCCGAGGTCGAGACCGTCGAACCCGATGACGGACACGTCGCCAGGAACGGTCAATCCGCGTGTCCCGAGCTCGGAGATGATTGCGAAAGCGATGAGGTCGTTGGAGGCGATGATCGCTGACGGACGAACAGACTCACTCAACAAGTGGTCGACGATCCCCGGACCCAGTTCGACCCCGGGCGCCGCTTCCAGGATGACGGGCAGGATCCCGTGGCGTTCGGCGGCGCGACCGTACGCGTCCCATCTGTCCTGCGCCGTATAGGTTCCCACGATCCCGGGGGCGTACGCGATCCTCCGGTGCCCCAGCTCAAAGAGATGGTCGACTGCGAGATCCACACCGTGTGCGCTGTCGACGGTGACAGTGGGGACTGACGGATCGTCTTCGACCCGGTCGATGACGACGACCCTGTTCTGGAACGCGTACCGACGGAGCGCCTCGAGATCTACGCGAGTGGATGGAGCGACGATGCCGAAGGGGGAGAACATGGAATGCATGGAAGTCACGTAGTCGGCGGTCTGCCCGGTATCGCCATCGGTGATGCACAGCATCAACTGATATCCGTGAGCTTCGGCCGCCGCCGTGGTCGTTCGTGCGAGCTCGGCGAAGAACGGGTTCGTGATATCGGGAACGATCAGGGGGACCAGATTGCTGGATCCACGTCGGAGCGCTTGTGCCAGCGGATTCATCGAGTAGCCCAGCTCGGCTGCGATGCGGAGCACGTGCTCTCTGGTCGCCGTCCGCACCGCGCTCGGCCTGGAGAACGCCCGGGACACGGTCGATCGGTGAACACCCGCCGCGTCCGCTACGTCATCGATGCTGATTTCAGCCATGAACGCGCGCCCCCGTTTGCTCCGTCGACCAGATGATCTTCATCGTCTCCATCAGTTCCGTCAATGTCGGCATGCCCGTGAACCCGCTAGACAGCGTGTCTGCGACGCCATCGACGAACACGTCGTAGAGAGGGTCGCTGTCCACCTCGAGGACTGCAGTGGTCGTCACGCCTGAGCGATCGGTGAAGGAGGCGCTGCCATTCGTGTCGACGGTCGCGAAACCGTTCGTTCCGGCAGCGGTAAAGCTGCAATACCGTTTCAGCGGTGAGTCGGGGAACGCATAGCCGACCTCGACGATGGCTTCGCGTCCCGTGGTGGTAGTCAGGATCATCGTGGCGTGATCGTCGACTCGCTCGTCATGGAGGGCGGTGGATTTCTTGCGGATGACCTCGGCGGGATGCCCGATGTGGCGGATGGCCATGTCGACGAAATGCGGACCGAGGTTCATGAGGCTGCCTCCACCCGAGAGGGCGGGGTCGAGCATCCACGGATTTCCGTTCTGCTCATACCGGTTGGGTGGGCCGGCCACGAAGGCCATCCGTTCGTAGACGATGTCTCCGGACCTGCGAAGCCAGGTGTCGATGGGGGCGTCTCGTTGTACGAGGGGGATGGTCGCCGGCACGCCCGCGGCGTGAGCCTCTCCTTCCAACGTCTTCAGCTGTTCGAGGCTCATGCCGCCGGGCTTCTCGATGACGAACGGGATGCCTCGGTCGATGAGATTCCGACCGACCTCGAGCATCTCGTGGTGAGGGCTGAAGACGAAAACCACGTCGATATCGTCATGTTCCAGGGCGTCATGAACGCTTGCGGTGGGGGTGATGCCGAGAGATTCAGCGAACCCGCGCACGGCATCAGGACGTTGGTCCTGCATAGCCAGCACCCGGAACCGGCGAGCTAGTCCGGCCCGATAGAGAAGTGCATGCCAATGCGATGCGCCCAGAACCACAGCAGTGGGCCGAGGGCCGGATGGGGGATGCGTCACGCTGCCGACTCCTCTGCTCTGAGTTGAACCCAGCCGCACCTGGCCTCGAATGAGATCGGTTGCTGAGATCGATTGCAAAAGACTCGCACACCGCTCGACGTCTGTCAAAGAGATCTCCGGTCGTCAGTCGTGGAGCCGGACTTGACACTCAACGCCAATCGTGTGATTCTCGGTAACAGCGTTACAGACGCACAGATCCACAATGGTGAGGAGATGATGAAATGGCTCTAGCAGACGATGTCGCATATGCAATGCGAGTGCTTGAAATGCTCGCGTCACGCCCAGAGGGCCGACGCGTCACGGAGGTCGCGGAGCGTCTTCGCGTAAACAAGGCCATCGCGCATCGCCTTCTCGCCGCGTTGGTCGCTTCCGGGTACGTCAGTCAGGATCCCCGCACTTCCAGCTACTCTGCCACCCACAGCCTCGGTGCTTTAGGGCTCCGGCAGCTGTCGAATTCAGGTGTGGGAACGTGGGCGCAGCGAGAGCTCGATTCGCTGGCGGCTGACAGTGAGGAATTGGTTCGCCTCGCCGTCGCGACCAATGACACGTTGCAGTGGATCGCGAAGGCTCAAGGTTCGAATTCATCTCTTCGTCTCGACCCGGTGATGGGCCAGGACGTAGTCCCGCACGCCACGGCCTCTGGAAAAGCCTGGCTCTCCACGCTCGAGCCGGAGCGGGTCACGATCGTGCTCGACAACGAAAGCAACCTCAGCACCACCTCGCGTTCACCGCTCGACCGGTCGGTTCTGCAAGTCGAACTAGAGGAGGTCCGGCACAGAGGCTACGCCACGACGTTCGAAGAGATGGACCTGGGCATCAATGCGGTAGCCGCCCCCATCTTCGGAGCCGGAACGAGCAGGGAAGCGACCGGAACCATAAGCATCGCCGGTCCGTCTGTGCGGATGACCCGGGCGCGAATGGCGGAGCTGTCACCCCTCCTTCTCGGAGCTGCAGCTGAGATCTCTCGAAGCTGGCCCAGTTACACCTACCTCGTCGCGAACCAAGAGAAGTCCGCCTAGGCCACCTCCTGCTTAGCGAGTGACTCACGAAGCCCCTCGCTCCTCCACAACTTCACTGCACCTCAATCGGGCCACGCGCTGCTTTGCCGCGCCCGAATCTCAAAGGAGAGCCAATGACAACGTCACACCCTGCATCCGTTACGTCCGCTGCCGTGGAACAACCGTCCCTTGCCCGGAAAGGCCGTGTGCGAAATCTGCTGGCGGGAACCGTCGGTCACTTCGTCGAGTGGTACGACTGGTACGTCTACGGTCTCCTCGCGGCCGTCTTCTCGTCGCAGATCTTTCCCTCGGACTCGCCTTTCGCGTCTCTCATGGCCGCGTTCCTCACGTACGCCATCGGATTCGTCGTACGGCCCCTGAGCGGCATCATCCTGTCGCCCTTCGCCGACCGATACGGCCGGCGGAGGGTGCTCGCCCTCGCCGTGTCGGGTATGGCGCTTGGCGCGCTGATCATCGGGCTGACACCCTCCTTCGCGACCATCGGCTACCTGGCCCCGATTCTCTTCGTGCTTGCGCGGATACTGCAGGGCATCTCCGCCGGAACCGAGGGCCAGAGTGCCATCGCCTACATGGTTGAGCACGCTCCGGCGAACCGACGCGGCCTGTTCGGTTCCTTCACCAATATGGCCAGCGGTCTCGCGACACTGGCCGCCACCGGTGCCGCCGCCATCGTCACCGCATCCTTCGCCCCCGACGCCCTTGCGGCGTACGGCTGGAGGATACCGTTCATCATCGGTGGCGTATTCGGCGTGATCGGGCTCGTCCTCCGCGCCCGCTCGGATGAGTCTCCCGAGTTCGAAGCCAACGCGCTCGACGATCAGAAGTCCGCACCCGCACGGCTGAGGGAACTGCTTCGCAACCACCCCAAAGCGATCCTGCAGACTGCAGCGCTATCCGCTCCCGCGGTGGCCTACTACACATGGGCAACGTTCCTGCCCACCTACGCCAACCTGACCTCCGGCCGAGATCTGTCCTCCACTCTCGCAGGCAGTGCCATAGGCCTGGTCCTCCTCGTCATCGTGGTCCCCGTATGCGGCTACCTCTCAGACCGCCTGGGACGCAGGAAGATCTTCCCGATCATCGGTGCGATCGGAATGATCTTCCTCTTCTTCCCGCTCCTCCTTCTTCTGCAGACGCCTGGCTTCGGCATCTACGTCCTCGTCGCCGCTTCCGGGTGGGTGGTGCTCGGAATCTGGCAGTCCGTCTACCCGACCATCCAGGCCGAACTCTTTCCTGCCTCTGTGCGGGTCTCCGGAATCGGATTCGCTCATCAGATCGTCATCGCCATCTTCGGTGGCACCGCACCGCTCATCGCGGCCGCGTTCGTCGGCGCGGGCCAGCCGATGCTGGTGGCGGTCTACATGATCGTCATCGTCGCCCTGTGCCTCCTCGTCTACTTCACGCTCCCTGAGACCGGCAGCCGCGCTCCGAAGGCCACCGTCTCCGCGACCGACAGCATCGCCGTCATCCTGAGCGAGCAGCCGGCCCACATCGAGACCCTAAACCCAGATGCCGCGGTCAGCATCGGCAGCCCTCAGAACTGAACGGACAACCCTATGATCATCAACACGTTCTCCTACCTCTGGTCGGCGACGGCCATCGATGCGATAGCCGAGCTCGTCGAGAACGGGTACACGACCTTCGAAGTCCCCGTCAGCTCCCCGCACTTGTGGCCGGACGACATGTCCAGCGCCGAGCGCTCGACCATGGGCACGAAACTCAACGACATCGGAGCCACGATCCGCTCGCTGAACGCCGGCGGCTACGACATAAACCTGGCTAGCCCGGGCGCGAGCATGCGCCGCAAGAGCATCGAGCACATCACGTCGGTGATCGAAGTCGCTGAAGAATGGGGGGTCCCGGAGGTCGTCATCTCTCCCGGTACGCGCCGCCCCATGATTTCGCCGTCGCTCGAGCGGGTCCACGGATGGATGTACGAGAGCCTGGAAGACCTCCTCCCGATCGCACGGCAGGCCGGCGTACGGCTGCTCTTGGAGAACACCCCGTACTGCCTCGCCCCCACCGTCGGAGACCTCGCGAATGTCGTTCGCGAAGTCGACGACGACGCACTGAAGATCGTCTATGACGTCGCAAACGCCGCGTACATCGGGGAAGACCCCGTGGCAGGTCTTCGGTCGAATCACGAGCTCATCGCCCTCGTCCACATCTCGGACACCGGCACGGACACATGGGGCCACGACCCGATCGGAACCGGCGTCATCGACTGGCGAGCACTCGGCGACGCGGTCGAGTCGACCCTTGGCGTTGACAACGTCGTGCTCGAGATCATTCGCGAAGAGAACACCCTCCACGAATTCGCCACAGCGATGCGGGATCTCGACGACCACGGCTGGCGCCTCAGCTCGACGAACAACAAACCGAGCAGCAACGAAGGAGACCGACGATGAGAGCTCTAGTCAGCGGCGGAAGCAGTGGCATCGGCGCAGCCGCGAGTCTGAGAATCGCGGAAGCCGCGCTGGCTCGAGGCGAGCAGGCCATGATCGCAGTGTGCGGACACAAATCCGGTACGCAACACGAGGAAGTCGTCGACGCTGTCCGCGCTATCGGCGGTACAGCCATCGCGCTGGTGGGTGATCTCGGCGACCCAGAGGTGCCGGCCAAACTCGTCGCTGCCGCAGTCGAGGAATTCGGGGGCCTCGATGCCCTGGTGGCGAATGCCGGGATTGCTATACCGGGGGCTCTCAAAGACGTGTCACTGGAGGACTGGGAGAACATGTTCTCCGTCAATCTCCGCGGAGGGTGGCTTCTGGCCAAGGCCAGTTACTCGCATCTGCGAGACAGCGAGGGTGCGGCAGTATTCACGTCCTCGATGTCGGGCCAGATTCCGCACGCCGGATCCGGCGCATACAGCCCCACAAAGGCCGCCCTGACATTGCTCGCGCAGACGCTCGCGCTGGAATGGGCGCCTGACGGAATTCGCGTCAACGTGGTCTCGCCCGGTATGACCCGGACGGGGATGAACACAGACCTTTATCGTGATCCCACGATCAAGAAGGCTCGCGAAGAAATCATCCCGCTGTCACGGATCGGCGATCCGATCGATATCGCCAATGTCATCGAGTTCCTCATCAGTCCGCTCGCGGGCTACGTCACCGGCCAAGACATCTGCGTCGACGGAGGGTTCACCAAGTCCATCCTCAGCCACATCCCCGGCCGACCCAACTCGAAGTCCTAACCACGCAACAACACAGACACGGGCACTCGCTTTCCCGGGCGCACAGCAGCCAAACGAGGCGAACGAATCTCAAAGGAGAGAAAGACATGATCAAGAAACGGTGGAGCCTGGCTCTAGCAACTATCGCGGCGGCGGGTCTGCTGCTATCCGCCTGCGCGCCGGCGGACGATTCCGGCGGAGACAACGGCGGTAGCAGTGGCCCAGTGACGCTCACGTATTGGGACTTCCTGGACCCGAGCCAGGACAACCCGCGCTCGAACGCGCTGCGGGACAACGTCGCAGCGTTCGAAAATGCCAACCCCGACATCAAGATCGACCTGTCCGTCGTGGCCCTGGGCGACATGATCAGCCGGCTTCCGCAGGCTGCAGCAGCGGGACAGGCCCCGGACGTGTTCAAGATGTTCACGCCGCAGGTGCCCCAGATGGCCGCCGCCGGTGCGTACACGCCGCTCCCCGCCGATGCCCTCGCGGTGGACGACTGGCTGCGGCCCGCGGACACTCTCGCCGGTCCCGACGGCCAGCAGGTCGCTGTGCCGTACGAGTACCGGACGTGTGCGCTGTACTACAACCAGAAGATCCTCGACGAGATCGGCGCCACCCAGCCCACCACCTACGACGAAGTCGTCGACGTGGCCGCCAAGGCAGCAGCCGCCGGGTACACCGGCTTCGGCACCGGATTCTCCGACACCGACAACTCCGCCATCATCGCGACATTCTTCGACTGCTTCATGAGCCAGGTCGGACAGGATATCTGGAACGAGGACGGAGATGTCGACTACGCCGGTGACAAGGCGAACGAGTTCGGAGACTTCCTCGCCGACCTCCGCGACGCGAACGCCCTAGGCAGCAGCGTGGTGTCGGACACCTACTCCACTGTGACCGACGGGCTCGCGAACGGGACCGTGGCTATGGCGGTTCTCGGCACGGAGCGCATCGTCACGTTCGGCACTTCCAACCCCGACATCAAATGGGCCGACCTCCCGACCGCCTCGACCGGAGATCAGACGGGTGCGACATTCGGATGGACGATGGGCATCGGCGCCGGCAGTAAGAAGATTGACGCCGCATGGAAGTTCATTGACTTCATGACCGGTGCCGACGCCGCTGCGGGGCTCGCAGGCGGCGGCGAGGTTCCCACCCGGTCCTCAAGCTACGACGACCCGTACTTCACCAGCCCGGACGCCGACGCGGTCAACTCCATCGCAGAGTACGTCGAAAGCAACAGCGAGCCGCACGTCTATCAAGACAACTGGATCGCTCTCGCGACGGGGCTGTCGCAGGCGGGACAGGAGTTGTACCTGAACGGCTTGTCGGGCAGCGAGTTCATCAGCACGGCGCAGGACGCCGCAACCAAATAGGCCGAACCACATCCGGGGAGCCCGCCAGGGCTCCCCGGAGATCGGAACATCATGACTCTTTCAAGCGGCATCGTCGGAATCCCCTCCGGCATCAACAAAGCAGCGAACAATCCGGACCCTGGCAACAACGTCCGCCGCCGGCGTGTCGACCGACGCGTGTGGCTGTATGCGGTCCCCGTCGTGCTGGTGTTCACGTTCGTCTTCATCGGTCCGCTCATCTACACCGCGTGGACCGCACTGCATGAGACGACGTACTACCAGATCGGTGAGTTCTCCGGGCTGAACTCCTTCGTCGACCTGTTCTCAGACCCGGAGCTCCCGACGCAGATCGGCACCACGCTCGTCTTCTCCTTGGGCGCTCTGGTGATAGCACTGCCGGCGGGCCTGATCTCGGCGATCGTCCTCAACGGCCTGCACCGGTTCAAGCGCACCGTGCGCAGCCTGTTCCTCCTGCCGTGGCTGATGTCGCAGGCCATCGCGGGTGTGATCTGGTTGTGGTTCTTGAACCCCAATTACGGTCCCGCGTCCTCAATCACCACCTCTCTGGGCTTCGGACCGACGGACGTGTTCTCCTCGCCTACTTCAGCCCTCATCGCGGTAACCCTGATCACCGCGTGGTGGTCGTACCCGCAGGCCATGTTGCTGTTCCTGGGGGCGCTGCAGACCATACCTGGCGAGCTTCGCGAAAGTCTCAAGATGGATGGCGGTGGCATATGGCGTGAGTTCGTCAGTATCACTCTGCCGTTCCTGCGCAACACGATCGTCTCCGTGACCGTTGTCCTTTTGATGCTGTACGTGCAGATGGTGACCATCATTCTTGTCACCACCCGAGGAGGACCCCTCGGCGCTACCGAGACACTGTCTATGCGCGTCTACAACCAGACATTTCTCGACTTCGACCTCTCCGGGGCGTCGGCGACGGCGATCCTGCTCTTCGCGGTCAACACCGTCCTCACCCTCGTCGCCATCCGTTTCCGCCGAAAGGAAGCACTGTGAGCACCGCAACACACCGCATCATGACCGATGGAGAACCCAAGCGTCGTCGGAAGCGCGTCGAATGGCTGCAGGTCGTCCCGGCGTGGATTTACATCGTGGTCTCGGCCGCCATCGTGCTTCCTCCGATCGCCTGGATCGTGTCCACGGCGCTCAAGCCCGACGCAGACACCATCGCATTCCCCCCGCAGTGGATCCCGAACCCTGTCACGTTCGAATCGTTCGCTGGCATATTCACCTCGACTAACGTCCGATTCTTCATCAACTCGCTCATCTACGCCGGGGGCTCCATCGTTCTTGCGCTGGTCATCTGCATCCCCGCCGCGTACGTCGCCACCCGCTATCGGAGTCGCCGTATGGAGGCTCTGATGACGGGCATCCTGATCCTTTCTATGGTCCCGGCCATCGTCGTCTTCATCGCGCTGTACTCGATGTTCGTCAAGACCTCGCTGATCAACACCTACCCGATGTTGATCGTGGTCTACACGGCCATCATCTGCGGCCAGACCATCCTGTTCCTCCGCAACTTCATCGAAAACATCCCGGTCGAGATCGAAGAAGCCGCTGCCATTGACGGATGCTCGCGACTCCAGATCCTCTGGCGAATCGTTATCCCGCTAATCCGGCCCGGCATCGCCGCGATCGCCATCTTCATCTTCGTTTTCGTGTGGAACGACTTCCTCGTCGGGACCGTCCTCGCGACCACGGAAGATATGAAGACCGTCCAGAACGGAATCGTTCGCTACGTCCAGACCGGTTTCGGCAACTTCTGGGGCCTGTTCTCCGCCTTCGTGATCGTCGCGTTCGTTCCAGTACTGGCCATCTTCGTGGCTTTCCAGCGGTGGTTCATCGCCGGACTGACCTCCGGCGGCGTCAAGGGGTGAAGACACTCTCGAGGGATGGAACCATCGGCGTCGCATTAGTCGGAGCTGGAGCGATGGGAACGGTCCACGCGGCGATCGCATCCGGTATTGACGAGCTCGATGTCGTCGCAGTCATAGACCCATTCGCCGACGCCACCGCTCGAGTCGCCACCCGGCTCGAAAAGGCCGGTTTCCGTCGTCCCGCCGAATACGCCACGCTGGATGAGGCGCTCGCGTCGCCAGAGATCGACCTTGTCGTGATCACGACGCCCAGCGGATTGCACGTGTCTCAGGCGACGGCGGCTCTCGACGCGCGTCGACACGTCCTTCTCGAGAAGCCTCTCGACGTCGACTTGAGTCGAGCTCGTGTCATGGCTGACCGGGCCTCGAAAGCTGCCGGTGAGGGCCTTGTCGCCTCCGTCGTCAGCCAGCACCGCTTCGATGCCGCGACGGCGATCGTCGCAGACGCTGTGAGATCCCACGCGTTCGGGCGTGTGACGACAGCGATCGCATCGACAGCGTGGTGGCGGCCGCAGAGCTACTACGACTCGGCGGATTGGCGCGGCACGTGGGCTCTCGATGGCGGCGGCGCCCTGATGAACCAGGGCGTGCACAATGTCGACCTCCTGCTGTCGTTCCTCGGAAGGCCCGTGGAGGTGTCGGGTCAGATGGCCCTCCTGGCTCACAGCCGGATCGAAGTAGAGGACGCCGTCGTCGCGTCGATCCGCTTCGAGTCGGGGGCCGTGGCCTCTGTGCACGCGACAACCGCAGCGTACCCGGGTCTTGCCACACGCATCCACCTGATGGGTTCACTGGGCTCCGCGATCATCGAAGACGATCTGCTCACCTACTTCCACGCCGCGAAATCGCCTGGAATCGACATCGGTCCGATGGGCCTCACCTCCGCTGAGGGCAACATGGCCCCGAGGATGCTCGCGGACAGGGCGGAACGGACCTATCGTCTCGGCTTCGACCTTCCGCCGGCACCGGCGGGACAGTACAGCCTCGACCCGACGAGTCATCATCTGCAATACAGGAATGTCGTGGACGCGATCACGTCGGGTGCGCAACCTGCAGTGACGGTCCAGGACGCCTTTGACGCGATGTCGGTGATCCGGGCAATCTATGTATCCTCCACCTTGCACAAGTCCGTGCAATTCTCGGATGTCGCAGCCGGGGTCTACGACGATGTGACGTTGTCTGCGACAGACGAATCAGACAGCTCCCTCTCGCACGATGAGCCGCTTCGGCGCGGTTCTGCCTGATGGATTGGTTGGGCATCGGCATCCTGATGACGGTGGCAGCGGGAGCGACGGTCCAGATCATCACAGGTACCGGGTTCGCCCTCGTCTGCGCGCCGTTCCTGCTGCTGATGCTCGGCCATGACGTCGGGGTTCGCGCGGTACTCGTGCTCTCTCTCGCCTTGAATGCCTACCTCCTGGCGGTCACGATCCGTCATGTGCGGTGGAGGGACTCGCTCCTACTCCTGCTGCCGGCCGCGCTCCTCGTCGTTCCCACAGTCCTTGTTGTGGATGCCGTTCGGGGTCCAGCGCTTACGATCGCTGCTGGCGTCGTGATCGTGACAGCCACCGGCCTCGTGGTCAGCGGCTATGCACCGAAGGTGATCGACACCACCGGTGGAGTGGTGCTAGTCGGCGCCGTCAGCGGCATATTCACCATCGTCGCCGCGGTCAGTGGACCACCGGTGACTCTCCTGGCCGTGCAGAGAAAATGGCCACCGGACGTCGCCCGCGCCACGATGCAAGCATTCTTCCTACCCCTGAACCTCCTCGCGCTCCTCCTGTTCGGACCCATCGACGCCGACCTGGCCGACGTGTGGTGGGCAGTCGGAGGGTGCGTCCTCGGGCTCATCGCGGGCTCCGTCGGCGCGCGGCGCATTCCAGCGCCTGCTGTTCGTTGGACGATGTTGGCAGTCGCAGCCGCGGGAGGCGTCTGGCTGACCGTCACCGGGACAGGGGAGGCGCTCGCGACAGCGGCCGGTTGCTCGGCGGCGCCGTAGGGCCTGCATGTTGAACTCCTAAAACCGCCGCTGGACTGCTCCCAAGAAAGAAGGACCTGATGTCTCACTACTTTGTCGGCCGCAATGACGAGCGAACCCTGTGATCACCGGCAGGGCTACACTCATCGCCCACCTGGGGTACCCCACAGACACCTTCGCCTCGTCGTCACTGTGCAACCCGTGGTTCGACCGGAACGGATTTGACGCGGCCGTCATCCCGATGTCCGCAAGGGCTGAGGGTTATCCCGACCTGTTTCGGTCTCTCTTCTCCTTGACCAATCTGCGCGGGGCGCTCGTGACCATGCCCCACAAGGTCTCCACCATGGAACTCGTTGATGAAGTGAGCCCAGCGGCAGCGATCGCCGGCGCAACCAACGCCGTCGTCAAGCGGGAGGACGGTTCACTTCTCGCGGACCAATTCGATGGTGCCGGGTTCGTCCGCGCTCTTGTGCGCAAAGGATTCGACCCGGACGGCAAGCGCGTCATGATCATCGGCACCGGAGGGGTGGGTTCGGCCATCGCTGCATCACTGGCTGCAGCTCGAGTGGGAGAAATCAGCCTGGTGAACCGCCACAGCGCATCGTCGGAAGAACTGTCGCGGCGTCTCAAACAGCATTATCCCGATGTGGACGCCGGCCCCGGAACGAGGGACCCTCGTGGTTTCGACCTCATCGTCAACGCGACTTCGCTCGGCACTCAGATCGGTGATCCACTTCCTCTCGACCTAGACGCCGTCGATAGCTCCGCCTTCGTCGCCGACGTGGTCAACAAGCCCGGCCTCACCCCGTTCCTCTTGTCGGCACGAGAAAGGGGATGCACAACGCAGGTCGGCCGCGACATGCTGCTCGAAATGGTCCCGGCCTATCTGGCCTTCTTCGGATACGAAGGTGCCACAGCAGACGAGTTCGCGTGACCGGGCGGCCCGATCATAATGTCGACCCCATCGGCGGCCAACTCGTCCCGAGACGAGCTCTTCAGGGAGCCGTCCGTGACGACGGCGTCGAAGCCTTCTAAGCGATGGATGACATGAGGTTCCGAGACACCGAACTTGCTGGAGTCGACCAGAAGATAGGAGTGCTTGGCGCGCGCGAGAACTGCCCGTTTGACAGCGGCATACTTCAGATCACCGGTTGTGGCGCCGATGCCGGGTTGCCAGGCGCTGGCGCTGATGAAGACCGCGTCGAAGACGAAATTCGCCAAGACCGCGGGGAGGAGCTCGCCGACGGTCGAAAGCGTTGCTCCATCGATTACTCCCGGGACCATGATCACGGTGAGCCGCGGCGCCAGGGTGGCCAGTTCGATGGCCGTCGAAAGATCGTTGGTGAGGATCGTGAGTCGTTCGAGACCGGCGAGATAGGGCACCATCGCGGCGCAGGTCGTCCCGGAGTCCAGGTAGACGGTATCTCCTGTTCTCAGCAACCCGACTGCCACCTGCGCAATAGCGGCTTTCGCCTCGACCTCCACGGTCGTGCGAACGCGCCGATCGGGCGGAGGTACCCGTCCGCCTGCCAGTCGAGCGCCCCCGTAGACGAGTTCGACCTCTCCGGTGACCTGCAGGTCGGTGAGATCGCGCCTGATCGTCACAACCGATACATCCAACTCCGCAGCCAGATCCGCGGAGCGCACCGATCCTTTCTCGTCCAAACGAGCGCGAATGCGCGCCTGACGGTCTCCGGCCAGTAGAGAGGATGCCGATGTCATCTTTGTCGCTTTCTGTCGTACTTTGTTGTAGTTTAATGTCCATGCACCGTAAACTCACTACTCTTAATCAAATCATCGACGACGGCACGATCGTCATCGTGCGGCTCGACGACTCGGACGAGGCATATCGTGCCTCGGAGGCCGCCATCGCCGGAGGTATCCGAGCGATCGAGGTCACCCTGTCCACACCGGGCGCCCTCCGTGTAATCGAACGGCTGGTCGAAGCTCACGGATCGAACGTCTCGATCGGGGCGGGCACCGTGCTCGACGCCCCAAGCGCCTACGCATCCATTTCCGCCGGGGCGTCGTTCCTGGTCAGTCCCCATCTCAGCCGCGAGATGATCCGCACCGCCAATCGCTACCAGGTGCCCACGATCAGCGGTGCGTACACTCCGACCGAGATCGTCGAGTCGATCGAGGAGGGTGCCGACATTGTGAAGCTCTTTCCCGCCGAGATCGGGCCCGAGTACGTGCGCGCAGTTCTTGCCCCCCTGGCCCACGTCGCGCTGATGCCCGCCGGAGGGGTGAGTGCCGGTAACGCGAAGACCTGGTTCGACGCCGGTGTCGTTGCGGTCGGTGTCGGCAGCAGTATCACCAAGGCGGCTCGCCCGGATGGCGACTACTCCCAGGTGACGACTGCGGCTCGCGACTTCCTGGCGGCAGTCCGAGACGCCCGTCAACAATGACCTTCGCACTCGCCGTTGTCGGTGGAGCCGGCTCGGGCAAGTCCACGGTCGCGCAGCGAATCGCCCTGCGGACGGCGGCCGTGTACCTCGATAAGGACTCGCTCGCCGGTCCCCTTGTCGAGGCGGCGCTGGCTGCGCAGGGTCAGTCTCCGGACGATCGGGAATCGAACAGCTTCTATATAGAGCACGTGATGCCTGCCGAATACCGTGCCCTGTTCTCTGTGGCCGGCGACAACCTTCGGCTCGGACGATCGGTCGTAATCGACGCCCCATTCGCTGCGTACCTTGATCAACCGGAATTTTTCACCCGAGCCGCGAGCGATTCCGGCTGGCCGACCCTCCCGAGGCAGGTGCTCCAAGTATTCACCTCCGAGACCACGACGAGGCGCCGCCTCGCCGAACGGGGCCTTCCCCGCGACCATGCCAAACTCAATGACTGGAACGCATTCTGGCCGACGTGGGGCGACCTCTCGATCTCGTGGACCGGAGTGCGCCTTCATCGCCTGAATAACGACCTCATCCCTGACATCGACGCAGTCGTCGCTCGGCTCGAGGGGTAGCCCTTTCTCGGGATGGGCGGCGCTATGCCCGGGCCGCCGCGTTGACCTGTTCGATGGCTGCCAGTGTTTTCCGATGGGCTCGAAACTGGACGAGCTTCTCCCACATCCACGGGTTGCGTGTCGCGGACTGCTGGCGGTACATGGGTGGACGTCACCTCTCTCACCGACTGGAAGCGAGTCGTGAGCGAGGTCGAGAATCACTTCGGTGCACCGGTCACCGTACTCGTCAACAACGCCGGCATCATCGGCCCCGTCGTCCCTACCGTCGACCTTGACGACTCTACGAACGCGTCGGCCCCCGGCCCCTCGCCATTCCGGGCGCCGTGATCGTGGCCGGCTCGCTGTTCTTCCTGAGCCAGGTCGGTGCGGGAACCGCCGTCATCGTCCTCCTCGTCGCGTCCATCGCGATGTTCACCGGCCAGGCCCTGATGTGCACGCCGCTGACGACACCGGCGTCCTAACACTCGGACAGTCGGTGTCGGCGACGAACGCCGCCTTCCTCGTGGCCGGGTTCATCGACAAGAGCACGCCCGGAACTTGCGTGACGCCGGCACACGTCTATCGTCGAGCCCCGTGCTTCTCGACGGAGATGCGGAGGCGCTCCTATCGGTACTGCGGTCCGGCACGCTGGAGTCGGGCACTCGACCAGCAGACTTCTCTTTGCGAATGGGGTTACTCATATTGGATGCCGCCGGAGTCCGAGTAGTTCGCTTGGGCTGACTCGAGAGCGATCAAGCACGGGCGTTACCGTTGGCGTCCGTCTCCGCGTAGATGTGAGATTGCTCAGGCGACCGGGTCTCTGAGAATGGTGCGGAGGGTGTCTTGCGGGGTGGTTCGGGTAAATCCGTCGAGGTGGATCTCATGGTGTGGTCCGGCTCGGTGCAAGTCCCGTCGTCGTGCGTAGTCGCCAAGGCGTTCGAGAGTGCCGAACTCCTCCGAGAACGGCCCGTGATGCATGACCTGAACGACATCCTGCGCGGGAATCGTGAACGGCGTCACGTCGTCGGAGGCCGTGTCCGCGCTGCTTTCGGCACGGGCGCGAGCGTCTGCGATCCCCGCCTCGGTCGTGCCGTCCGGGACCTGGGTGAGTACCCGGTAGAGCAGCGAGGGGATCGGGTTCACGCTGTAGAAGTCGGTGATGTCTACCGGTGCCGAGTTCTCCGGATACCAGAACTGGATCTCCACGACAGGTGCCTCGTCGCTCTGGTCGAGGATCCGGGCGATGTCGGAGACCAGGATCTTCTTGCGGTAGAACTCGTCGCTGCCGGGTGCGCCGTCGCCGAGAACGGCGACGTAGTGCACGTCAGGGGTCCGCACGCGCTCGGGGGAATCGGACGCGTGCAGGTGCTCGGTCAGCTGGATGGTGGTCATGGGGTGCTCCTTGACTATTCGGTTGGTGGGGCGGGTGATGTCGGTCACATCTGGTCCCTACGAGTCGGCGGATGGGTGATCGGTGTGGGTCGACGATTGCGTGCTGGGCGGGAAGGCGACCATGGCGCGCCGCACCATCGTCAGGAGTGAGTCCCGGGATACTCCGTCGGCTGCGCGGATCGCGAGGCCGCTGGAGACGGTGACCAGGAACGTTGCGAGCTCGTCCGGGTCGTCGTCCGCGGCGAGGTCGCCATCGTCGATGGCGCGGCGGAACCGGTCGGCGAACAGGGCCTCGATCGTGGCGCGGTTCTCGGAGAGCAGAGCCAGCTGAGACGATCCTTCCGTCGCCACGGCAGCCTGCACCGAGAGGCAACCGGCCGGAAGGCCTGGTGTGGTCACGGCGACGGCATTACCGAGGAGGAACGCCGAGGCTACTTCGTGAGCGGTCGGTTGCGCGAGGGCTGTTGCGACGTAACCCATGTTGCGGTCCACGTAGCGGCGAAGCGACGACTGGAATAGTTGCGTTTTGTCGCCAAATGCGGCGTAGAGGCTCGGCCGGTTGATGCCCATCGCCGTCGTCAGCTCGGACAGGCTCGCCCCGTCGTAGCCGCGCCGCCAGAAGACATCGACCGCGGCATCCAGAGCCAGATCGATATCGAAGCCCCGAGGTCGTCCCGAAACAGACACCGCCAGCCACCTCCCACTTGCGTACCAATTGGTACAGAACTAGATGGTGTCACAGAATCGCATCTGGGGATAGGTGGATCTGCGATTTGCAACGCAAGACCCGGCGACCCGAATGGTGTGACGGTGGTCTCGCCGTCAGTCGAGGCTCGGGATGAGCAGCACTTGGCATCACCCGCGACCGGACCGGCCGCACCATCGAAGCATTCACTGCGTGGCACCACCCTCAGGTGGTATTCGATCTCGACGCCGATGTGAGCCCGTCGCAGCTTCCTGCCGACGCGGAAGAGCTAATCCGAGAACTGCGCTCGCTCATCTCACGCACCTGATACCTCGGTGCATATCTACGACGGTTCTGCGGCACCCCCGGCAGCGGCGATCATCCGAGCGACCTGCTGGATCAACCCTGCCCGCTGATGCTGTTCGCTTTGATCGTCAGGATCACACGCTGCTGGTCGCGTCCGCCGTACCACGGGTAGGGCCGGCCCGTGTATTTCTGCGATAGCGCTTCGATGTTCTCCGCGCCGCCGTCCGTCGTGATCGAGATCACTTCACCGCGAACCTGGATGTACCGGAACGGGTTCTCCGGGTCCTGTATGGCCACCGCCACGCGAGCGTCCCGCTCGACGTTTCGAGTTTTCACGTATCCGACCACCGTGTTGATGATGACGTGCTCGCCGTCGGTATGAACCCACGTCTCGGTCACCTGCGGTGACCCGTCGGCCATGAGGGTAGAGAGGAAACAAGGACTGGGTTTGCGCAACAGGTCGAGCAGGGCGTCGGGCAGCGGCATCGATTTTTCTTGGGGGAGCGTCGAGATCGGATCAGTCATTACACAAGTCTCGTCTACCGTCGCGGCTGGTGCGGCCACCGCGGTTCGCACCGCGTTCTATCCATCGTGGCCGGGCTTCGAGCGGGAAGGAAGACTCCCGCCGCACTGTCTCAGCGGCCTATACATGCGGCGAACTGGTGGTGGTCGGCGAATTCAGTGCCAGAACGTGGAGCTCAGCAGGCGGGTGACGATCACGGGGGCGCCGTTCATGCGCGCTGACAGCGTTTCGGCTTGGCCCACAGCGTGGCCGATCGACTGGTCTAGACCTAGTCGCAAGTGCTTCGACCTGTCGCCCTCGGTGACGGCATCGAAGCCGGCTTTCTCGATCGCGATGCTCGGCTTATAGCGGCTTCTCCACAGCCGCACGAGTGCGCCCTCGAAGATGACGGCGCGCTTTTCGAGGAGCTGAAGGTTCGTGTAGCCCATGGGGATCGATTCGCTAGGTTGATCCCGGTGAAATCCGCCGAGGATTGTGGGCGACACGCCGTTGTTCGTCTCGTAGAGACGGGCAGTCTCCGAGTGCTCCGTGTCGAACGCCGAGGGAGCGTCAGCCAGCCAGTCGCTGTAGTAGATGCATGAGCGCAATTTCACGTCGATCTGCGGGAGTGTTTCCGCGCGCCATTCGGTTTCGTCCCTGATGGAAAGGATTGCTGGTGCGGCTGTCATTGTCACAGTCAACCGCAAACGAGCAGCCGAGCGTGACTTTGATCGAGAAGCAGCTTCAGCTCGTTGCTCGCCCGCGGGCACCCGATCAGTCGGCGGTATGCACCACGCTGCCAATGACCACTCCGAACAGGATTGACCAGGCGAGAATGGCGATCGCCTGCCAGAACAGCACGCGGGCCTTCGAGACTCCACCGGCCGCGAGCATCGTCGAGGTGAACTGCGTCGGCAGCAGCAGCGGGCCGAGCAGGCTGACTCCGGGAACGCCGTAGCGGTCGAGAGCCCGCTGGAACTTCGCCCTGCGGGCGGCCTTCCTGTCGGACACGGAGTAGTCCACCTCGAGGGTGGCGATCGATTCGGCGCGGGCCGAACCGGGGCGCGTTTCTCCTGTCGCGAGCTGCGGCTCGGCCGCGCTCGTGCGCCCGCGACGGTTGACGACGGCGGATCGAGCGCCCGAGCTCAGCAGAACGAGCACGAGCACGCAGAGGAAGTTGCCGATGGCGGCCGCCGCGACGGCGATCACCGGGTCCATTCCGCCGATGATTCCGATCGTCGTGGCGCCCTCGCCTTCCACGAAGGGCACCGCGCCGGCGAGGGCGACGATGAACGGCTGAACGATCTCGGGTACCTGGGCTACGAGGTCTTGAAAATAGGCGATGACATCCACTGGTGACTCCTGGTCTCTGGGGCGGAATTCGGTCGAGCCCGCCGCTCTGGCATCAGTCCACCGCGTCAGCGGTTTCGCCGGCAGTGTCGGAGTGTCACCACTTTCCGGGCTTTTCTCCCGTGTCACCCGTGACAAATGTCAGGGACCTACAGTGGTGGGGTGACTACACAGACCCGTGGCTCCGCGGTTCGCGAGCTCCCCGTGCGGGGCATGGCCAGCGGGGTCCGTGGTGCCTGGTGGTACACGGTGTCCGCGATCCTCTTCTTCGAGCTCGTCCTCGTGCTGACCTGGACGGCCACTCTTCTCCAGGGAGGGGTGCCGAGCGTGGCGGCGGGTGCAGTGGCGGTCGGCGGGTTGCTCTGGTGCGCATCGACGCTGCCTCTGCTCTCCGCCTACCGGCACCGCACCGGCGACCCCACCGCGGTGCAGTGGCGCACGGTGCTCGCGCCGATCGTGATCGCGGTCGGGTACGGAGTGCTCGCCTTTGCTCTGTCGGGCAGCTGGCTGCTGCTCGTCGTCCCCGTGGCGCAGACTGTGCAGCTGTTGGACTGGCCGCGAGCGGTGCGTCTGCGCATGGTGTTGGCGGTGACGGCGTTGCTGGCCTGCCTTTGGGTGATCGATGCCAACGGGATTGTGTCTGCTTCGTCAGACAGCGCCAATGGCTACTTCGCGACGGGCTTCCTCTCCGCGGCGCTGCCGCTGATGACGGTGCTGTCGCTGTGGTGGTGGGACGTGCTGATCGCCCTCGATCGCGCCAGGGTGTCTGAGGCGCGGCTCGCCGCCACACAGGAGCGGCTGAGTCTGGCGACCGACGTGCACGACCTGCAGGGCCATCACCTGCAGGTGGTCGCCCTGCAGTTGGAACTGACCGAACGCCTCCTCCAGGGCGACGATCACGCCGCTGCCCTCGAGCAGTTGCAAGCCGCTCGAGTCAGCGTCGACGAGGCACGGCAGGGCACGCGTGACCTCGCGACCCGCTTCCGGTCGGTCCCGCTGCGCGACGAGCTCGCCAACGCCCGTGACCTGCTGCGCGCCGCCGGAATAGCGGCCGAGACCGACGTCGATGCGAATGCGGATGACGCGCCGGCATCCGTCTTCGGCCCGGTCATCCGCGAGACCACGACGAACGTGCTCCGCCACGGCGGCGGCCGGCACACCACTCTTCGGCTCGCCCGATCTGGGGATCTCTGGCGATACGAGATCACGAACGACACGGATGCCGCTGTCGATACGCTCGGCTCACAGCGAGTCATTCCGGGCCGGGAGCGCACCGGGCTCGACGGGCTCGCGCGACGCGCGAAGGAGGTCGGGGGCGACCTCGAGATCGTCGCCGTCGAGAAGGAATTCACGGTGATCGTGACGGTACCCGTGGGCGAGGCGGAGACGCGATGACCGACGGCTCGACGAAGATCCGCGTGCTGATCGCCGATGACGAGGGAATGATCCGCTCGGCCCTCGCCGCGTTGCTGCGGCTCGAAGGCGACATCGACGTGATCGCGGAATGCTCCGACGGAGAAGAGGCGGTCGAGGCGGCCGAGCGGCTGAAGCCCGACGTCTGCCTGCTCGACCTCGAGATGCCGGGTCTCGACGGCGTCGAGGTCGCCGAGCGGCTACGGCGTACGGTCACCACGCGATTCGTGATCGTGACCCGGCACGCGCGACCGGGCGTGCTGCGCCGCGCACTCGCCGCGGGTGTGGCCGGCTTCCTCCCGAAGTCGCGCGATGCCGGCGAAGTGGCCGCGGTCATCCGCCAGGTCGCGGCTGGCGGCCGCTACATCGACCCGGAGATCGCCGCCGACGCCCTCAGCGACGAGCGGTGCCCTCTCACCAACCGTGAGCTCGACGTGCTCCGGCTGGGGAGCAACGGCGCGACCACCGCACAGATAGCGCGTGCCCTGTCCTTGGCGCCCGGCACGGTTCGCAACCACATCTCCGCGATCCTCACCAAGCTGTCGGTCGAGACCCGGCAGCAGGCCGCGATCATGGCGCGCGAGCGCGGCTGGATCTAGCCGGGACGCCTCAGTCGAACTCGGCGACCGTCTCCACAGATCGCGCTGGCGCTCGAACTCGCGTCTGAGCCTCGCCCCGGTGCTTCGGCGGCCGGGATGCGACGCGACCATCGGTGACATGGCGAAGTCCGCAGTCGGCGCCGAACCGCACTGGGAGAGGTTCGGCGCCGACGCGTTCAAGGAGCCGGCGCGTAGCCCACGTGCCGATCCGGGTTGCTCGAGCCCGACACAGACGAGCAAGCAACCGCCCACAACGCTAGGACGATCCCGGTCAGCGCGAATCACCTGACCGAGGTGAACAGTGGCCTCTACTCGGCTTCGGCCGCGAGCGCCCTGGCCATGATGCCGGCGATCACGTCGGTCTTCGCGTCGGAGTAGGCGTTCATGTCGTCGAACCCCTGCCTGATCAGCGCCTCCTTCGTGCGCGCGTACAACTCGCGGTCGTCGGCGACTTCGCGCAGACGGTCGCGGAACAGCAGGTATCTCGTGACGGCCGCATCGCCCTTCTGGTAGATGTGCACGTGCACGTCGAGAGCCGGGGTCCGCGCCATCCGGTGTCCTGGTTCGCGCACGCGTAGCAGGTAGCCGGCCGCCACGATCGCATCGAGGTAGTCTTCCTCGGCGGTGATGTCGTCGACCGCGACGACGATGTCGATGATGGGCTTCGCGGGCAGGCCCGGAACAGACGTCGATCCGATGTGTTCGATCTCGACGGGCACGCCCCGAAGAGCCGCTGCGAGCCGGGCGTGGTGTTCGGCGAAAATCGCGGGCCACCGATCGTCGTAGTCGACTACTTCGAGGTGGCGTCTCTCCGTTCCGCCGATGAGGTCGACATCGTCGACGTCTGCTCGGCGGGGCTTCGCACTGTCTTTCACGCGCCAAGTCTCTCATCGCCTGCGGGTGGCCGCGCCGGGCTGGGATACTAGCGGCATGCACGACGACACCATCTCCTCCTCCGAATCAGACCCAGGCGGCACGGCCGGGGTATTGACGCCGTCGTCTAGCGGGGTGTGGTGCTCGATCGGCGATACCGTGATGGTGGGCGCTCTCGCGCGATCGGCTTTCGACTGGATCGTCCTCGACGCGCAGCACGGAGAATACGATCGCCGTGCGCTGATCGACGCGGGGCGGATGTTGACGAGTGGCAGTCATCCCTTCGCGGTTCGAGTCGGCCGGGTGGATGCGCAGCAGATCGGATTCGCTCTGGACATCGGGGCGTCGACGGTCATCGTTCCGCAGGTCGACACGGCGGATGACGCGCGCCGATCGGTTCTCGCCGCCCACTATCCGCCGAGGGGAACCCGCAGCTGGGGACCACTCACCGCGATGTGGGGTGGTCCGGCGGTCGACGCCGGAGATGCCGCCCCGCAGGTGGCCGTGATGATCGAGTCGGAACGGGCCCTGTCGAATGTCGGGGAGATCGCCTCTGTTTCCGGGGTGGACCTGCTGTTCGTCGGCCCGTTCGACCTGGCGCTCTCGTTGGGCGTTCCGCTGGACGATCTGCTCGACGATGCCCGCGGACCGCTCTCGACGATCCGCGAGGCCGCCGACGCGGCGGGGATCGGCGTCGCGGCCTTCGCGGGAACGCCGGAACGAGCGCGAGTCTTGCGCGACAGAGGCTTCGACTGTCTGGCTGTGGCGACAGACGTATCGGTGATCGCTGCCGGAGCAGACAGTCTCCTCGAGGAGTTGCAGTGAGCGACGCGTCAGAGGAGGGCCGGTTCTTCCACGGCACGAAGGCCGATCTGCGCGCCGGCGATCTGCTCACGGCGGGCTTCCGGTCGAACTACCGCCCCGAGATCGTGATGAACCACGTGTACTTCACCGCGCTCGTCGCGGGTGCCGGGCTCGCCGCCGAGCTCGCGGCCGGCGACGGCGCCCCACGTGTCTACGTCGTCGAGCCGACCGGAGCGTTCGAGGACGATCCGAACGTGACCGATAAGAAGTTTCCGGGCAACCCCACCCGGTCGTTCCGCAGCTCCGATCCGGTCAGGGTGGTCGACGAAGTCACGGACTGGCCGCGGCTGACGCCCGAAGCGCTGCGGGCCTGGAGAGAGCGCCTAGCAGTGCTTCGGGCGGATCAGCGCGGGGAGATCATCAATTGACCGGGTCTCGACGGACTCCGTCTGGCGGGTTGACCAGCACGTCGTCGAAGGTGGTCTTCTCCTCGGCGGTCCGTTGGTCCCAGCCGGGTCGGCGGAAGGCGTAGAACAACAGCGGCGGTACCCCGAGCGCGAGCACCACAACCCCGACCAGCACAGGGTAGACCCAGCCGGGTGCTCCGCCGCCGAATCCCTCGGGCGGGATGAATCCGAGGCAGAACGCGGCGAAACAGGCGACGAAGCCGACCACGGCGATCAGCGTCATGGCGGGCGTGCGGTACGACCTCACGACCCGGGGGTGCGTCTTGCGAAGGCGGATCGCTGCCGCGAACATCATCATGTACATGATCAGGTAGAGCGCCGCGGCCATGTCGACGAGCAGGATGAACGCCGTGTTGATGTTCGGCACGAAGATGAACAGCGACGCGAGCAGTGTCACCACGATGCCCTGCACGTTCAGGATGCCCACCTGCACGCCCGCCTTGTTGCGACGCTGCAGGGCGACAGGCAGAAACCCTGATCGTGCCGCCGCGAGCAGACCGCGCGACGGACCGGCGATCCAGGTGACCACCGACGCGAACGCACCCAGCGCGATGAGTAGCGAGATCACCGGCACGGCCCAGTCCATACCCCACGTGGTGAAGTAGGTCTGGAATGCCAGGTTGATGCCCGTCGTCAGCCCGAGGTCCTTCTGCGGCACGGCCAGCGCGATAGCGATCGTCGGGAAGATGAACACTCCCAGGATCAGGATCGACGCGGTCAACACGGTCTTCGGATACCCCTTGCCCGGCTGCTTGAGGTCGTTGGCGTGCACGGCGTTGACTTCCATGCCCGCGTAGGCGAGCACGTTGGAGACGATGAGCACGATGGAGGCGATGCCGGTGAAAGGCGGGATGATCGCCGACGCCTCGAGGGATGTCTCGCTCTTCTGGCCAGTCGAGAGCCAGATGATGCCGAAGACGATCAAGAGCAGGCCAGGGAAGATGGTGCCGGCGAGCCCAGACCACGACCCGACCTTCGCGAACAGGTTGCCGCCCTTCAAGGTGATGAACGTCGAGCCCCAATAGAGCACGATGATGACGATCGCCGTGTACAGGCCGGAGTTGGCCATGCTCGGGTCGAGGAAGACGAACGCGAGCGACGCGGCGATGAAGGCGATCTGCGTGGGATACCAGACGACGTTCTGCACCCATTGGAGCCAGATCGCCTGGAATCCCCACTTGTCGCCGAAGGCGGTGCGCACCCACGTGAAGACACCGCCCTTCCACCCCGTTGCGAGTTCCGCCGCGACGAGCGCCGTCGGCACGAGGAAGAAGATGGCGGGGATGATGAACAGGGTGACCGAGCCGAGACCGTATCCCGCCATCGCGGGCAGGCTGCGCAGGGATGCGACCGCCACGACCGTGAGGATGGCGAGCTGGCTGACGCTCATAAACACCTTGGCCGTCACGCCGGGCGCGCCGATGGCGGGCCTGTGCGGCACCTGCTCGAACGGATGAGGCGCGATGTGCTCTGGCGAAGGCGCGACGGTGCCGTCGGCACGCTTCGGCGCGTCTGCGGTGGACTTGCCGGGTTCGCTGACCGTGGTCATCGTCGCTCCTAGTGTGTGAAGGAGGACCGCAGGCCCTCTGTCGGCATGGGCGACTCGAGACGGTCGAGGTAGTCCACGGCCTCCTTGATGTCTTCGACGAGGGACTCCGCGAGATTCCTGCTGAGGCCGTTGCGAACCACGATGCGCTGCACCGTGAGGTCGGAGATGCTGTCGGGCATCGGATACGCGGGGATGAGCCAGCCCTTCAGGCGGAGCCGCTCCGACAGGTGGTACAGGTTCCAGTTCTCCGTGTGACCGGGGGTGAGCTGCCAGGCGAAGACGGGGATGTCGCTGCCGTCGTTCCACAGCTCGAAGGCATCCATCCTGGCGATCTCACCCGACAGGTAGAGAGCGACGTCCTGCGACGCCTTCTGCACCTTGTAGTACCCGTCCCGCCCGAGCCGGAGGAACAGGTAGTACTGCAGCAGCACCTGGGCCCCGGGGCGCGAGAAGTTCAGTGCGAACGTCGGCATGTGTCCGCCGAGATAGGTCACGTCGAAGACGAGCTCCTCGGGCAGGTCGTCGACGGTACGCCAGACCACCCAGCCGAGCCCCGGGTACACGAGTCCGTACTTGTGCGCGGACGTGCTGATGGAGACGACTCGTTCGACGCGGAAGTCCCATTCGAGCTCGGGCTGCAGGAACGGTGCGATCATGCCGCCCGAAGCGCCGTCGACGTGGATCTTCACATCGAGCCCGGTGTCGGCCTGGATCCGGTCGAGGGCCTCGGCGATCTGGGCGACGGGCTCGTACATGCCCGTGTAGGTGACGCCCATGATCGCGACGACGCCGATCGTGTTCTCGTCGACGTATTTCTCGAGCTCGAACCCGTCGAGCACTCTGTGCTCGTCGGTGATCGGCACGTAGCGCGCCTCGACGTCCCAGTAGTTGCAGAACTTCTCCCAGCAGACCTGGACCGCGCTCGACAGGATGAGGTTCGGTTTATCCGTCGACTTGTCGGCCGCTCGGCGGGCCAGCTGCCAACGGCGCTTGAGGGCGAGTCCGCCGAGCATGCACGCCTCCGACGATCCGATCGTCGACGTCCCGATGGCGTTCTCGGCGCTCGGCGCGTTCCACAGGCTGGCCAGCATCGTCCAGCAGCGTGTCTCGATCGCGGCAGTCTGCGGGTACTCGTCTTTGTCGATCATGTTCTTGTCGGCGGTCTCGGCGTACAGCTTCGACGCGTACGGGTCCATCCACGTACCCACGAAGGTCGCGAGGTTGAGGCGCGCGTTGCCGTCGAGCATCGCCTCGTCGTGAACGATCTGGTACGCGGTCTCGGGGAGCGATTCCCCGTCGGGAATACGGTCGAGCGGAAAGTCGGTCGCCTCTCCCGCCCGGGCGAACATCGGATTCAGTTGATTGGTGTCGCCGAGCCCGGTGAAGGCGTGCGTCGACTCGTTCGGCTTGACGGTTTTCGGTGTGGAGGCACCGGTTTCGGGATGCAAAACGGTCACGATTACAACTCCTGTCTCTGATGCGAGATGGGCGTCCCAGAGAGGCGGCCTAGAGTCCACGCCCACAGCGAGCGGCCACGTGCCAGTGTGCGCGGGCCTCACAGTCGGCGCAATCGCCCATTTCGTGCGGTGAAAGTGCCTGTGACGCGCGCGTCGAATCGTCGGAGCCCCGGCGCGACGCCGTCGACAGGTCGTCTCATCCGTTTCGGTTGGTTCCCCGACGAAAGCTTGACGCGGGGGTGCGTGGCGACCCTAACCTGCTGGAAGGCGCCCGGCGCCGGAGGCCCATGCGTTCGTCGGCCCGCCGCGGGTCCAATCTGTTCGGGAGGAGCTGGCCGATGACCCTGGCGCGAACGCCGACGGACGGCGGCGTCTCACCCCGGCAGTTGCTGATCCTCGCCGTTCCGGCGATCATGGTCGGCATCTTCGCCGCACTGCTGTTGTGGGGTCTGGAACAGCTGGCCGGGCTGCTCAGCGGCGTGCTCTGGGACACGGTTCCCGACGCATTGGGGGTGGACCCCGCCGGGTGGTGGATTGTGCTGGTCCTCACACTCACCGGACTTGCGGTGGGTCTCGGTCTGCGGTTCATGCCGGGCCACGGCGGAGTGGACTCGTCAACGACGGAGTTGGTCGCTCCGCCGCTGCCCGTGATGGCGCTTCCCGGGCTTGCCCTGGTGACGCTGCTCAGCCTGGCGGGCGGCGTGAGCCTTGGTCCCGAGAACCCGGTGATCGCCATCAACTGCGCGATCGCCGTGAGCGTGTTCTCGCGGCTGCTTCCGCGCATTCCTCCCCGGGTTTCGATACTCATAGCCGGGTCCGCGACGGTGGGCGCACTGTTCGGAACCCCGGTCGCTGCGGCCCTGCTGTTCACCGGCATGGTGGCGGCCGCGAAGAGCGGCGGAGCGCTGTGGGACCGGCTGTTCCTCCCGGTCGTGGCCGCAGGAGCCGGCGCCATAACCATGCGTGTGCTCGGTGCCCCGTCGATGGCGTTCGACCTGCCCGCGTACGGTAGCCCGCGGGTGATCGATCTGCTCCTTGGCGCCGTCATCGCCTGTGGGGCGGTCGCCGTGACCCTCGTCGCGCTTGTGCTCTTCCCGATGTTCTGGCGCACGCTCCACGGGCTCCGGCATCCGATCCTCATCCCGCTCGTCGGCGGTTTCGTGCTCGGCATCCTCGGCTTGATCGGCGGGCCGATCACCATGTTCAAGGGGCTGGAGCAGATCGGCGAGCTCTTGGAGAATCCTGGGCGGTACGACGCGAACGACCTCGTCGTCATTGTCGGGATCAAGCTACTCGCCCTCCTCGTGGCGGCAAGCGCCCTGTTCCGCGGCGGCCGGATATTCCCAGCCACATTCGTCGGCGTCGCATTGGGCATGCTCGGACATTTGCTCATTCCGGGCGTCCCGCTCGGCCTCGCAGTCGCGTGCGGCGTTCTCGGCGTGCTTCTCGTGGTCAGCCGCGACGGCTGGCTCGCGATCTTCTTGGCCGTCGCGATCCCGAACGACGCCACGCTGCTGCCCATGCTCTGCGTGATCATCCTGCCCGCGTGGCTCCTCGTCTCAGGCGCACCCCTGTTCCGCATCGTGCCGACCGTCTCATCCGCTTCGGTTGATTCGCCGGTCGCGGGGGTAGGACCGCGTGGTGGTTGAGAAGCCGGCACAGCCACGGCGGGTCGCGGCCTCGGCCCGTGTGCGCCGACAGCTCACGAGCATCAGGAACGTGTTCCGTCGGAAGACCCTGCTGCACGACACGACGGCGGGGGTGGTGCTCGGTGTCGAGAGCGTGCCCGACGGGCTGGCCAGCGGCCTGCTGGCCGGGGTGAACCCGATCGCCGGGCTGTACGCGTATCTGTTCGGGCTCGCCGGGTCGGCGATGTTCGCGAGCAGCACCTTCATGGCGGTGCAGGCGACCGGCGCGATGGCGCTGGTCATCGCCGACACCGACTTGGCCTCGCGACCCGATCCCGAACGCGCGCTGTTCACCCTCTCGGTGCTCACCGGCGCCTTTATGATCGCCGCCGGCGCGCTCGGCGGCGGCCGGCTGCTGCGCTTCGTGCCCACCGCCGTGATGGTCGGTTTCGTCACCGCCGTCGGAATCAATATCGTGCTCGGCCAGGTCTCCGACTTCACCGGTGCCGAAGGCTCGGGCGCGAATCGTGTCGCTCGAGCCTTCGACGCCCTCGTCCACGTGCGACTGTTCCACCCGGCGACCCTCGTGGTGGCACTACTCACCCTGGCCCTCATCATCGTGCTCACCCGCACGAGGTTGCGCTCCTTCGGACTGGTTGCGGCTGTTGCGGCGGGCTCGGTGCTCACCTGGGTGTTCAACACCTACGTGGACGCGCGAGTCGCCGTCGTCGCCGACATCGCGACAATACCGAGTGGGCTTCCCGCGCCGGTGCTGCCGTCGTTGGGCGACTTGGCCTTCCTCACGATTCCGGCGCTGTCGTTGGCGTGCGTCGGGCTGATCCAGGGTGCGGCGGTCGCCGCGGGTGTTCCGAACCCCGACGGTCGGGCGAGTGATGCATCACGCGACTTCGTCGGACAGGGCGCCGGCAATATCGTGTCCGGACTCTTTCAGGGAATGCCGGTCGGCGGATCGATGTCTGCCTCGGCCTTGATCGTGACGGCCGGAGCCAAGACGCGGCTGGCCTTGTTCATCGCCGCGGGAGTCATGGGACTCACGATCGTGCTGTTCTCCGGTGTCGTCGCTCAGGTGGCGATGCCGTCGCTGGCGGCGCTGCTGATCGTCGTCGGAGTGGGCGCGATCAGACCGACGCAGATCGGCTCGGTGATGAAGACCGGAGTCCTCCAGACGACCGTCATGGTCGTCACTTTCGTTCTCACACTCCTCATCCCGCTTCAGTTCGCCGTGCTGGTGGGAGTCGGACTCGGAATCATCCTCTTCGTGTCCGAGCAATCCAACCGGCTTCGGGTGAGGCAGATAACGTTGACGGATGAGGGGCGCCTTCGCGAATCGGACCCGGACACCACGGTCGGCGCTGAGAGGGTGGTCGTGCTCCAGCCGTACGGGAGCCTCTTCTTCGCGAGTGCGCCGGTGTTCGAGGCTCAACTGCCGACGATCGATGCGGCTACTCGCAGGTCCGTCGTGGTGCTGCGGCTGAGAGGTCGGGACCAGATAGGGCTGTCGCTCGTCAACGTGCTTCTGGGCTACGCGCGGGAACTGGCAGAGCACGACTCCCGACTGTTCGTCGTCACCACCAGCGAGCGGGTGACCGTCCAGATGGCGGCGGGAGGTCTGATCTCCGAAGTCGGCGAGAGCGCGATCTACCGGGGCACCGAGTGGATCGGCGAGACTACCCGACGCGCCTACGGGGACGCCGAAGCGTGGATCCGGGGAGGGGCCAGGCCCTAGGAGGCCGCCCCGAGGTGCAGATGCGTCGCGCTGCCTTCAGGTTCGGTTCGTGCGGCTCTTCCTGGGAGCCCCGGCGTCCCTTCGTCCCGCGATAGCCGTCGGGATGCCTCGTGAGAGCGCGAGCGAGAAGACCGAGATGGCGACGAGCCCGAAGAACGCGACGCGCAGCGACGCCAGTTGCGACTCTCGATAGATCTCCGACAACGCGTCGGCGTCGGCGGGGGAGAGACCGGCCGCTTCCGCTATCTCCTCGACGTCGGCGGTCGGCACGATGGCGACCCCGCGTTCCGTAGCCTCGCTCACCAGGGCGCGCGCCTCTTCGGGCAGGGAGCTGTCGGCGACACCACCCGCGAAGGATGTCGCCAGCGACCCGACGAGGATCGACCCGATCAGCGCCGTGCCCAGCGAAGAGCCCAGGTTCTGGAACACGCCCTGCAGTCCTCCCACCTCGCTCGTCTCCTTCTCGGTCACCGCGGACATGGTGACGTTTCCGATCTGCGAGGCGAGCAGCCCGAGCGCGGCGCCGGCGAGAAACATCCCGACAGCGAAAATGCCGCTGCGCAACTCGGGGGTGACCGACGTGAGAAGCAGCACCGAGCTGGATACGAGGATCACCTGGCCCGTGCGCACGACGCGACGAGGCGACCACGCGCGCGACAGCCTCGTGCCGAAGACAGAGAAAAGGATGAGCGAGATCGACAGAGGGAAGATCCGGATGCCGGTCTCGAGCGCGTTGTAGCCGAGGGTCATCTGAAGGTAGACCGGCACCATGAAGAAGAGTCCCGCCGTCACGGCGTACTGGGCGCCGAGCACGCCGAGGCCGCTCCGCAGCTGGGTGATCGAGAACAGATCGACGTGCACCAGTGGCGGCCGTCCCTCGCGGACGAGCCACGCCTGGCGCCGTGAGAAAGCGTAGAGGAGAACGGCCCCGACGAGGACGAACCAGGCCGTGAGCGAGATACCGAGCGGTGCGATCTCGACACCCCCGATGACCGGCGACGCCAGCGGAGCGACCCACCCCCACGTCTTGCTCTGCAGCATCCCGAAGACGACGAGGATGAGCCCAGCGGCAGACAGCAGCACGCTGAGCAGGTCGATGCGAATCTGTTGTCTCGGCGTGGCATCCGCAATGCGGCGCGCGAAGACGACGACGGCGGCCATGATCACCACCTCGGCGACGAACACGTACCTCCAGCTCGCGTACGTGGTGACGACCCCGCCGATGAGCGGGCCGGCAGCCACGGCGGCGCCCGAGACGGCGCCGATGACCGCGAATGCGGTGATGCGGTCACGCCCGCTGTAGTTATCGGCCGCGAGCGCCGCGATCGCCGGGATGACAAGAACAGCCCCGAGCCCCTCGATGACCGACCAGCCCAGGAACAGCACCACGACGTTCGGGCTCAACGCGGTGATCAGCGACCCGAGCGCATAGACGCACGAACCGATCACGAAGGCGCGGCGCCGGCCGAGGATGTCGCCGAGTTTCGCTCCGAGCAGCATCACCGACGCCATGGTCAGCGTGTAGAACGTGATCGCCGCCTGCATTGCGGCCACGGTCGTGTCCAGATCGTCGACGACCGTCGAGATCGAGACGTTCATCACCGTGCCGTCGAGCACCATGACGAACTGGGCGGCGCCCAGGACCATCACGACCAACCACTTCTTCATGCCACCACCCGATCCGAGACCGAGTCTCCGGCCCTCCGGCGGCAGCGTGCCTCATCCGAATCAGGTGGACGCCCGTCATCCCCGGCGGGTGAGGTTGACCCGCTGGCGCGGCGTTACGGTCGCTACACCGGGCGCCAGACACGCGCTCCTCGGGGAGGCAGTTGGCCATGAGCACGCAGGACGGACCATCGGATTCGGCGCCCTACGACGCGCTCGGCCCGTTCCCCGACCGGGCGCGGCGCGGCAGGGCGGCGCGCGAGAGGGCGCCGCGCTCGGGCCACGCGCACTGGGAGCCCGCGGAAGACCGACCCGATCCGATCGCGCTGCTCGAGCAGCAGGCGACCACCCGCGTGCCCGAGCTGGTCCCCATCCGTCACGCGCGCATGCTGGCCTCGCCGTTCGCGTTCTACCGAGGCGCCGCCGCGATCATGGCGGCCGACCTCGCGGGCACCGTCGACTCGGGTCTGACCGTGCAGCTCTGCGGCGACGCCCACCTGTCGAACTTCGGCTTCTATGCCAGCCCGGAGCGTGCGCACGTGTTCGACATCAACGACTTCGACGAGACTCTGCCCGGCCCGTGGGAGTGGGACGTCAAGCGCCTCGCCGCGAGTTTCGACGTCGCCGGCCGTCACCGCGGTTTCTCTCCGGAGCGCCGACGGCAGCTCAGTCGAACAGTCGCTCGCGGATACCGTGAACGGATGAGGGAGAGCGCCGCGTCTCCCGTGATGACGGCCTGGTACGACCGTCTCGACGCCGACGAGGTATTCGACTGGGTCCGGCGTCAGCGTGCGGGAAAGTCCCATGCCGAGAACCTCGCGATCGGACTCGCCAGGTCGCGGCTGCGCGACAGTGTGAGGGCGTTCTCGAAACTGGTCGGCGTCGTCGACGGCGAGCTGCGGATAAAGGCCCAGCCCCCGCTGATCGTCCCGCTCTCCGACCTGGGGCCGACAGGGAGGGAGCGGATGGCGGACGAGGAGGCCGTGCGCGCTCTGCTGCGCGAGTACCGGTCGACGCTGCTCCAGCAGAACCATCCGGTGCGGGAGTTCGAGTTCGTCGACATGGCGCGCAAGGTGGTCGGCGTCGGCAGCGTCGGCACCCGCGCCTGGGTCGTGCTGCTGCGGGGCCGCGACAACGGCGACCCGCTGCTCCTGCAGGCCAAGCAGGCCGAGTCGTCGGTGCTCGAGAGGTACCTGCCCCCGAGCCGGTATGAGAACCACGGCGAGCGCGTAGTTCGCGGTCAGCGGATCATGCAGGCCGCGAGCGACATCTTCCTCGGCTGGCAGCGGGTCGTGGGATTCGACGACGTCGGCCGCGACTTCTACCTGCGCCAGTTGACCGACTGGAAGGGATCGGTCGACGTCGACGGCATGCGGTACTCGGTGGCGCGCATCTACGCGCGGCTCTGCGGTGAGACGTTGGCACGGGCCCACGCCCGGTCGGGTGACAGAGTCGCCATCAAGGCCTACCTCGGCGGTGGCGACAAGTTCGACCGGGCGATCTCGGCCTTCGCCGAGCGCTACGCCGAGCAGAACGACATCGACTTCGCCGCGTTCCGTGAGGCCGTGGCATCCGGTCGTCTGAAGACCGACGCGGCGGCCGTCACTCCGTCCTGATCGGCACCGTGACGTCGCCGCCGCCCTCCCGGGTGAGGCGTCCGCCCATCTTCGCCATGGTCGGCACCGGCACGAAGCCGCCCGCGAACAGCGCCTCGCCCTGCCGGAAGCGCGGCGCGCGCTCGAGCATGGCGGGCGGTACGAAGCCGAAGATCGTCGCGAGCTCGGCGAGGTCGACCGGCGACGTCATCTTCATCAGCGCGAGGTTGTCGCACTGCGAGACGATGCTCGGGTGAACCCGCGACGGGCGCTGGGTCGACAGCAGCAGCCACAGCCCGAACTTGCGTCCTTCGGCGGCGATCTGGATGATCCGTTCGCGAACAGCGACGTGGAGGGGGCTGGTCTCGTCGGGAGAGCAGAGGTTGTGCGCCTCGTCGATCACCAGCAGCACCGGCCGACGCAGCTCGCGCTTCGCCCAGAGGTCGTCGAGCACGGCGAGCGCCACGACGAGCGACTCCTCGGGGAACGCGAAGCCGCCCAGGTCGAGCACCGTCGCATCGGGCCGCTGCTCGACGATGTCGGTCACCGCTTCGGCTCCCGCCGCCCACACGTCCCACTCGAGGATGCGCAGATTCTCCATCCGCGCGGCCAGCGACCGCGACGCCACGGTGTCCCGCTCGAGCAGCAGCGGCACGATGGCGTCGGGCACCAGCGTGCCGAGCATCGCCTCCATGTGCACGAGCTCGTTGTACTCGTCGCGGTTGTCGAGAGGGTGCAGTTGCAGCACGGCGCCCTTGGCGCGCGGGGGAAGGTCGACGAAGCGCACCCGCAACGGCTGAGCGTCGGCCGACGACGGACGGAGAATGCGGATGTCCCGGTCGGCGAGTTCTGCGGCCGCGTCGGCATCGGCGTTCCTCGGGTTCGGTTCACGCAGGGTGACGAAGTCGGCGTTCGGATCGAAGATCACCATCGGCAGACGGGTTCGCAAGAGGAGCTGCTCGAGCACGACACCGAGAGCGTAGGTCTTGCCCGAACCGCTCTGGCCGCACCAGAACGTGTGACGGTTGAAGCGGTCCGCCAGCAGTCGAGCGGTGACGGCGGGGGAGTCGAGGAAGGCGCCGACGGGAAGAGCGGCGTTCGCTGTCGAGAAGAGCAGGCCGACCGTCGCTGCCGCGGCGTCGACCACTGACGCGCGGGCGAACGCTCGGGACACCCCGCGGTCGAACGTCTGCCCGTCGGCAGAGATCACGCCGAGGATGCGGCCGTCGCCGACCACCGAGCCGCCCGAGAGGGCGGTGGCGTCGACCTGGCCCAGCTGGGTCCCTCCCTCGTCGGGGTGCAGGGTGACGAACCTGCCGGGGTCGACGGTCGCGTCGACCGGCGCCACGAACTCGAAACGTCGACCGTCGAGTGATACCGCCGACGCCCGCTCTTGTGGAATGGCGGCGACGGTCATGGTGCCCCTCTCGGTCTGACGCCTCGGTGTGTCCACGGCGGCTCTCAGCGCCACAGTAGCCGCACGGTTGTCGACCGCCTCACCCCGATGGAATGAGGCGACGGCGGAGCGCGGGTTCTAGCGTCGATTCATCCGGCGCCCGTCTATCGGCTCGCCGGCCGTGAGGGGAGCCAGGATGAGCGGGCCGGTGCCGATCAGGCGGCTGCTGCGGCATCCCGTCGCGAACTCCGAGTCGCTCGAGTCGTCGGCGCTCGTCGTCGGCGCCATCGTCTTCTCGATCGGGGCGATCGTGGCTCTCGTGGCGTTCTGGGGGCAGTCGCTGCCCATCTCCGGGAGAGGCTCCATCGGCCAGTTCGTCGCAATCGGATCGGGACTCGCCGCCGCCGTCGTCTTCGTCGCCGCGCGCGCACTGGTCGCGTCGGATGCACGCGCCGGGCGCCCGACCGCGAACGGTGTCGAGACGCCGGGCGCGCGGCTGCACTGGTTCGACATCGCCGCCCTCGCCCTGGCCCACGGTGTGATCGCACTGCTGGGCTGGCTCGCCATCGCCGACCTGCTCGCGAAGAGCTTCTCGGGGGCGGTCGTGTTCCCGCTGCCGTCCGTGGCGCTCGGCGGCGTGGGCCTCGGGGTGACCGCCTACGTGGTCTTCCTCTCCGCAGTGAAGCTCACCCCCATGCTGCTGTCGCTCGTCCTCGCGGCCTTTCTCGTCACCGGCATCTTCGCGAGCATGCTGAGTGCCACGGATCCGCTCTGGTGGGAGAAGAACCTCAGCGCCCTGGGCATGTCGGACGACGTCTCGTCGCTCGCGTTCAACATCACCCTGATCATCGCCGGTGTCATCGTCACGACGATCGCGCACTACGCGACAGCGGCCATCCCCGCGACCGAGCCGAGGCTGGCGCGGGGGCAAAGCGCCGTCCGGACGGCTCTCGTGGTGATGGGCGTGCTCCTCGCCTGCGTCGGCGTCTTCCCGGTCGACAGGTACCTCACCGCGCACAACGTCGCCGCGACGGGAATGGCCATCGTCTTCGTGGCGCTGGTGCTCGCCCTGCCGCGTCTCGTACCGTCGATCTCCAGAACATTCGCGCTGCTCGGCTATGCCTTCGTGGGTGTGACCGTGCTTCTCGCCGTGCTGTTCGTCACCGGCTACTACAATCTCACCGCCGTCGAGCTGGTCGTCGGGCTGATGGTCTTCAGCTGGCTGATCGTGTTCCTGCGCACCACGGGCGCAACGCACCGCAGCGACGATGTCGAGGATGCGACCCAGTTCGTCGCCCGCGCGTAAAACGGCGGAAACAATGTGCCCCTAGGTTTGCCCTATGGGGGTAGCTATTCGCAGGGCGGAACTGTCGGACGCGGTGTCGCTGGGGGTGCTGCACGCGTCGTGTTGGGCGGAGCTGTACTCGACCACGCTCACCCCCGAGGTGCTGGCGCAGCTCGACTCGGCGACGATGACCTTGCTCTGGCGCAAGTTCGTGCGCCGCGGCGAGGCGTACAGGCAGTGGGTCGCCGAGCTGGACGGCGAGATCGTCGGCTTCGTGGGAACCGGCCCCGGCCGCGAACCCGGACACGAGTCATCCACCGAGCTCTACTTCGTCTACGTCGCACCGTTCGCCCGGCGGACGGGCGTGGGCACGGCGCTCCTCGCCGAGGCCGACGCCGACTACCTCTGGGTGTGGGAGCGGTTGAAGAAGACACGCAAGTTCTACGGCAAGCGGCAGTTCGAGCCCGATCTGATCCGCGTGACCCGCGGAATCGGCACGCGCAGCAGGGCCAGCAAGATGTTCGGCGCGTATCACACCGAGCTCCGGCTGATGCGGCCGGACAGGCAGACACCCGGGGCGGCGACGGATGCCTCGGCGGACGCCGCGGCGGATGCGACCGTCCTCGACTGAGGCAACCGCTTGATTTCGACTCCCCGCCCAGCTCTACAATCGCGCATGAAGAAGCTGACGTATACGGTGAAGATCACGGCGCCGGTTCGCGTCGTGTGGGAGACGATGCTCGAAGACGAGACCTACCGCGACTGGACCGGGGCGTTTCACGAGGGCTCGTACTTCGAAGGCGGCTGGGAGGCCGGCGACCCGATCCGGTTCCTCGGCCCCAACGACGACGGCACCATGGGGGGAATGATCGGCGTCATCGAGCGCAGCGAGCCGCAGCGGTTCGTCTCGGTGCGCTATCTCGGGCAGGTGGAGAAGGGTGTCGACGATCTCGATAGCGAGCAGGCGAAGCTGATCGCCGGAAGCCACGAGAACTACACCTTCAGCGAGGACGACGGCGTGACGACGGTGCTGGTCGAACTCGACAGCGACGAGCAGTTCGTCGAGATGTTCGACGAGATGTGGCCCCTCGCCCTCGCCAGGCTGAAGGAGATCGCCGAGGAGCGCGCGGGGGCCTAGTCTGGCAGGAATTATCCTGCGCCCCACGGCGTTGTGAGCCGTGACGTGGGTGGCATGGGCCAGCCCGAGGAGCCCTGATGCCGTTCATAAGCTGGTTGTTCGACGCGCAACTGGTCATCGGCGACCAGACGGTGCTCTGGCGAGAGATCGTCGGCAACGTCTTCGGGCTGTTGAGCGCGCTCGGGGGCATGCGGCGCAAGGTGTGGGCGTGGCCGGTGGGCATCGCCGGCAACGCGCTTCTGTTCACCGTCTTCCTCGGCGCCGTTTTCGAGACGCCGAACCCGGTCAACCTGCTCGGCCAAGCCGGTCGTCAGATCATGTTCATCGCCGTGTCGATCTACGGCTGGTACCGGTGGAGGCACAGCGAGGAGTCCGTCGGTGCCGCCGTCGAGCCGCGCTGGGCGGGCGCGCGGACGCGGGTTCTGCTGGTGCTCGGACTCGTGGCCGGCACCGCCGTGCTCAGCCCCGTCTTCGCGGCGCTCGGTTCATTCGAGCCCGTCTGGGCCGACGCCTGGATCTTCACCGGGTCGCTGCTCGCCACCTACGGCATGGCCAAGGGGTGGGTCGAATTCTGGCTCATCTGGGTGGCGGTCGACATAGTCGGTGTGCCGCTGCTGTTCAGCGCCGGCTATTACGCGTCCGGGCTGATGTACGTCTTCTACGGCGCGTTCACGCTCGTCGGCTTCTTCGTCTGGGCGCGAGCGCGTCAGCGCGCCGACTTGTCGAGGTTGAGCACCTCGCCGGTGTAGGCAGTCGGGTCCTGCGGGTTCGGGGCGCGGCCCGGGTTCAGGTAGAACAGGTCGGCGATCGAGATGCCGAACCGCTTGGCGATCTCGGCCAGCACGTCTCCCGGCGCCACCGTGTAGGCGGTGATCTCACCGTCGACGCTCGTCGCGGTACCGCCCGCGCCGCCCGCCGCACCGGAGTCGACCACGGCGATGTCCGGTCGCAGATCCGGCATCGTCCACTCGAGTTCGGCCGACGCTATCACCGGGTAGAAGCAGCCCGTGCGCTCGGCGGCCGGGTCGTTGCTGGTGAGAAGCACCGTGTCGATGAAGTCGGGATTGCCGCGGGAGAGCGTGCCGTCGAAACTCATGTCGACCAGCATGCTCGGGGCGAGCGTGACCACACCCAGCTGGTAGATCACGAAGCCGTTGTCGCAGTAGCGCTGCTCGTCGAACGGTTGCGCGCTGAAGTTGAGCACTGCCTCGCCCGTGCGCGGCGAGGTGAATCCGTCGATCCTCAGGTCGAACCGCCCGACACTCGCCGCGATCACCGAGACGGAACCGGTCGTGCGTCCGTCGACCGACGTGAGAGGCCCGGTCGCGACGACCGTGCCGCTCTTCATGGCGACGGGCGAGACCTCGATGCTCGCGGTGGTCGTGGAGTCGACCAGTGACGGCAGCGCGGTCGTCGGCAGGGTAGTCGCCGTGGGGCTGCACCCTGTCAGGGCGAGCACGGTGATGACTAGGGTGGCGCCCAACATCTTCGGGTGACGTCGTGGGGTCATGGATAGGCCTCGCTCGAAAAGAGAAGAACTTCGGTCGATAGCTTTGCATAGAGCGCGGCTCCCGTGGGGTTTTTCTCATCGTTTACCGCAAACGGCGGTCGCAACGCCGCATGATCAGCACATTCATGGGCATCTACACCGTTGGTACTAGTCGGAGATCACCTGAACGGACGACGACACCGGCGCAGTCTCGCGACAGAGTGGAAGTACTCCCACGAAAAGAGGTTTGCCGTGAACGCTATCGTCGACACCGTCGAGCAGCAGTCCGCCACCGCCGCGCCGATTTCGCCCGAAGACATCGAACTGCCGCCGACGACGAGCGTGAGCGTGACCTGGTGACGGGTCCGGACACCGGGGTGATCGACCGCCTCGACCGGGCTGCGCCATCCCGGCGCAAGAATCGCGTGCTCGTCGTCGACGAGGAGGAGGCGCTCACCGATCTCCTCACCCTCGCGCTCACCTTCGAAGGCTGGCACGTGGAGACGCTCGCGACGGGTGTCGATGCGGTGCGGGTTGCCCATCGGTTCGCCCCCGACGCGATCCTGCTCGACATGACCCTGCCCGACATCAGCGGGGTCGCCGTGGTCTCCCAGTTGCGTGACAGCGGCATCGACGCTCCGGTCATCTTCCTCACCGGTCGGTCGACCCTCGACGATCGGCTGGCCGCATTCGCCGCCGGCGGGGACGACTACATGACCAAGCCGTTCGGGCTCGAGGAGGTGACGGCCCGGCTGCGCTCGGTGTTCCGTCGCGCGGGCCTCGCAGACACCAGCCTGCTCTTCGCCGACCTCGTTCTCGACACCGGCACCGGTCAGGCCTGGCGCAACGGCGACCCCCTCATCCTGTCGAGACTCGAGACGGCGCTGCTGCGGATACTGATCGAGCGGCGGGGCGACCCCGTCGACGGCACCGGCGTCATCCGCTCGCTCGGTCTCGCCGGACACACCGTGACGGAGACCGCCGCGGCGCGGGCGGCGCACCGTCTGAGCGAGATCGTGGACCATGACGCCGAACCCCTCGTGCGCTCGTCGAACGGCAGTCTCTGGGTGGAGGCGCCGGTAGCTCACGAATGAGCTAAAAGCCACCCTCTGCGGGCATTCCGTGTCGCTGGTAGACCAGAAGGATGACGAAGGACATCTACACGCCCCGTAACCCCATCGACCTCTACCCCGCGCCGCCGTTCAAACCCCAGCAGCAGTCGACGCCCGGCCACGCGCCGGAGATGGATCCCAAGCCCGACCACGGCGAGGAGAGCTACGTCGGCCACGGCCGTCTTGCCGGGCGGAAGGCGCTCGTCACCGGCGCCGACTCGGGAATCGGCCGCGCTGTGGCCATCGCGTTCGCCCGCGAGGGAGCGGATGTCGCGCTCAGCTACCTCGAGGAGGAGCAGCCAGAGGGCGACAGCACCGCGTCGTACGTCGAGAAGGCGGGACAGAAGGCGGTGCTGCTGCCGGGCGATCTCTCCGACGAGCAGGTGAGCATCGACGTCGTGAACCAGGCGGCAGAGCAGCTCGGCGGGCTCGACATCCTCGTGATGGTCGCCGGCGAGATGCCCACCGTCGACAGCATCGACGACTTCGACACCGAGACCTTCGACCACCTGCTGCGACTCAACGTGCACAACATGTTCTGGATGACCAAGGCGGCCAAGAAGCACTTCTCGCCTGGCGCCGCCATCATCACCACCTCGTCGGTGCAGGGGTTCCACCCGTCGCCGACGCTCGTCGAGTACGCGGTCACGAAGGCCGGCATCGCGAACTTCACACGCGGCATGGCGCAGCAGCTCGCCGAGGACGGCATCCGCGTCAACGGAGTGGCGCCCGGCCCGTTCTGGACGCCACTGCAGCCGAGCTCGGTGCCGAACGAGAAGATCGAGTCGTTCGGCGAGGCGGTGCCGTACGGCCGTCCCGGACAGCCCGCCGAGATAGCGTCGACCTACGTCTACCTCGCCTCGCAAGAGGCGAGCTACACCAGCGGCGAGACCATCGTCGTGAGCGGCGGCGAGCCGCTGCACTAACCGCGCCGTCGCTGAGCCTGTCGAAGCGCCCCTTCGACAGGCTCAGGGACCGCCGCTCAGATCGTCGCGACCGACCCCGAGTCGACGCGGTAGTTCGAGCCGTTGACGAAGCTCGCCAGGTCAGAGCACAGGAACGCGATCACGTTCGCGACCTCCTCCGGCTTGCCTCTACGCTTCAGCTCCATATAGGGCCGCTCCTCGTCGAGGAAGCTCGAGATGGCCTCGTCGACCGAGGTGCCGTTCTCCTCCGCCCGCTTCTGCATCATGGCGTCGGTCATCGGGGTGTGGATGAACGCGGGGGACACGGCGTTCACCAGCAGACCCTCGCGGGCGTAGCTGCGCGACAGCCCCTTGGCGAGCGCGAGCACGCCGGCCTTCGCGGCGCAGTACGGCAGCTCGTCGTCGTACGGCTGCACGGCGTCCTCCGACGCGACGAAGACGATGCGCCCCCAGCCGCCGCGACGCAGGGCGGGAAGGAAGGCCCGGACCAACCGGACCGGACCGAGCAGGTCGACAGCCAGCGTCTCCGTCCACCCGTCGTCGTCGATCTCATGGAACAGCCCCTGTGCTCCCGTGATGCCGGACGACTGCACGAGGATGTCGATGTCGCCCACGGCTTCGTTCACCCGCTCGGCCAGCGCCGCGATCGACTCGAGGCTGCGCACGTCGGCCGCGAAGGCGAAGAGCCGTGAGTCGTCGGCGCCCAGCCTTACCGCTGCCTCGTCGAGCAGTGTCTGGTCGATGTCGGTGATGACGACGGTCGCGCCCTCGGCGAGGAGGGTTCTCGCGGTCTCCCAGCCGATGCCGGAGTCCGCTCCCGATACGAGGGCCGTCTTGCCTGCGATGTTGAGTTCCATCATCCAACCGTAGGTTTGAGCCGCGAGACCGCCGAGGCCTTGACAACCCCTATCGTCGAATCCTTTACCGTGCTGGTCTTGGTCGATGACACACGAACCCGCAGTCTTCCGTCGCTCACCGGCGATCCTGGGCGAGAGCCTGGTTCTGGATGCCACGGCTCGAGCACTCCTGTGGTGCGACATCACGGCCGGACTCGTGCACCGCAGCCCCCTGAACGGCGCCGCCGACGGCAGCGACGACACCGTGATCGCGCTGCCGGCCCCCGTTGCCTCCTTCCACCTCGCCGACCTCGACGGCGAACCCGGTCTGGTCGTCTCGCTCTGGGACAGGGTGGTGCTCGCGAGCGCCGACGGCGAGATCCTGAGCGAGCTGGCGCGCATCGACCACGCCCACCCTGGCATGCGTCTCAACGAGGGAAAGGTCGACCCTTTCGGCCGTTGGGTGACCGGGTCGATGGACCTCACCAAGGGGGTCGCCGACGGCGCCTTCTACGCCGTGTCCGCCGACGGCCGCGTCGACGTGCTCGCCGGGGGAGTCGGCACGGCCAACGGCCTCGAGTGGTCGCCCGACGGAGACCGCATCTACTTCACCGACACGAGCGTGAGCACGATCTACACGGCCGAGTACTCTGTGGCGGGGATTCGCGGCGAGCCGGAGGTGTTCCATAGCGGCGACGCGCACGACGGCCTGGTCATGGACGCCGACGGCTGGCTGTGGAGCGCCATCTACGGCGAGGGTGTCGTGGTCAGGTACGACGACACCGGCCGCGAGCGGGAACGCCACGGCTTTCCCGTGCCGAACGTCACGTCGGTCGCGTTCGCCGGATCGGCCCTGTACGTCACGAGCGCCCGCGAGAACCTCACGGAGGAGCAGCTCGAGGCGCATCCGCTCTCAGGCTCGGTATTCGCCCTCGAGACCTCGACTACCGGGTTCGCCGCCCGGGTTTTCTCGTCAGCTCCTCGATCGTGATCGCCGTGTTGACGAGGGCGAGATGGCTGAGCGCCTGCGGGAAGTTGCCGAGGAAGTCCTTCGAGTCGGCGTCGATCATCTCCGCGTACAGGCCCACGTCATTCGCGAGGCCGACGAGCTCGTCCATCAACGCGACCGCCTCGTCGGTGCGGCCGACGCACGCGAGCGCAGACGCCGCCCAGAACGCGCAGGAGACGAACGTCGCCTCCTCCGACTGCGCGCCGCTGTACCGGTAGAGCAGGGGGCCGGCGCCGAGCTCGGCGCGCAGGGCGTCGATCGTCGACGACATACGTTCGCCGCGGTCGAAACCGCTGGGGGCGTGCAGCAGCACGGACGCGTCGAGCTCGTCGGTCCCGGCGTAGAAGACGTACGCCCCGCGCTCGTCTGACCAGCAGTTCTCCTCGATCCACTCGCGGATGGCGTCGCGCTCGGCGGCCCAGCGAGTGGCGCTGCCCGGGATCTGGCCCAGGTCGCACAGCCGCACGGCGTTGTCGAGCGCACTCCAGCAGCCCATCTTCGACGAGGTGTAGTGCTGCGTGTCGGGGAGCTCCCACATGCCGTGGTCCTTCGACTGCCAGGCGTCGCACGTGGCGTCGGCCACGCCGGCGAGCATGCGCCCCGTGTCGGCGTCGAGCACGTTGCCGGCCTCCACGTAGCGGCGCATCACGTCGAACAGGTCGCCGTAGACACCCAGCTGCAGCTGTTCGCCGGCGGGGTTTCCGGTGACGACGGGGCCGATGCCCTTCCACCCGGGCACGTCGTGGGTCTGCACCCCGCCCGGGAGCTCTCCCTCGAGCGTGTAGAAGACGTGCAGGCCGGGACCGTTCGAGCGGATGGTGCGCAGCAGCCAGGACACGGCGGCGTGCGTCTCCTCCCTGAGGCCGAAACGTGTGAGCGCGGTGACCGTGTAGGCGAGGTCGCGCACCCAGGCGAAGCGGTAGTCCCAGTTCTTGCCGCCGACGAGCGACTCGGGCAGCGACGTGGTGGCCGCGGCGGCGATCGCGCCCGTCGAACTGAAGATGAGCAGCTTGAGCGCGAGCGCGCTGCGCTGCACGGCGTCGGCCCACGGGCCGCCGTAGCTGAACTCGCGCGACCACAGGCGCCAGTTGTCGATGGTGCGGTCGATGCCGCGGTCGACGTTGCCCGCGTCGGGGAGGTGCAGGGGCTCGTCTGCCGAGCCCACGATGGTGAGCAGGTGCCTGGAGTCCCTCGACGTCGTGAACGATCCGCGGATCGATCCGCGGCCGCTGCGCCGCGGCCGGTGGTCGAGGCCGCGGACCGCGATGGTGACCCCGTCGACGCGGATCACCGGCCCGTGGGTCGTCTCGTCGATCCACGGGGACGCCGTTCCCAGTCGCGATCCGGGCTCGACGAGCCAGCGGAAGCGCACGCTGCCGCGCACTCCCTCGATGCGTCGGGCGATCTCGACCCAGGGCAGCCGCCCCGCGATCCCTGTGACCAGGGCGTCGGTGACCGTGGCCGCCCCGGACGCGGTCTCGAACGTGGTCTGCAGCACATTGGTGCCCTGTACGTAGCGCCGGGTCACGGTGAACGGCTCGACGGGCGCGAGCTCGATGGCGCCCCCGTTCTCCGCGTCGAGAAGCCGCGCGAAGACCGGGGGCGACGCGAGATTCGGCACCGGCAGCCAGTCGACCCCGCCGTCGGCCGCGATCAGCGCGACGGTGCGCCCGTCGCCGATCGCGCCGTAGGAGCGAAGATCGACCTCGCCGGTGCGAACCCCCATGCCGGTCAGGCCTTCTTGCCGGCGGCGGGCGTGCGGTTCTCGGCCGAGACCATCCACGCGAACTGCTCGAGGCGTTCGATGATGGCGTGCAGGATGTCGGCGCTCGTCGGGTCGGCGTCGTCGACGTCGTCGTGCACCTCGCGCATGGTGCCGACGGTCGCCTCGAGACGCTGGGTGATGAGGTCGACGGTGGTGGCGGTGTCGATCTCTCCGTTGGGGTATTCGGGCAGCGTCGTCGTCGCGGCGACCGTGTCGCTGCGTCCGTCGGGCACGGCGTGCAGTGCGCGCAGGCGCTCGGCGACGGTGTCGCTGAACTCACGCGCCTCCTCGACGATCTCGTCGAGCTGGCGGTGCAGGTCGCGGAAGTTCTTGCCCACGACGTTCCAGTGCGCCTGCTTGCCCTGCAGGTGCAGCTCGATGAGGTCGACATGCACGCGCTGCATGTTCTCGATCAGCTCCTTCGACGCGGTGAACCCCTTCTCCGCGTTCTGGCGGCGGGTGGGCTTGGCTCCGCCGTCGGCGGGAGCTGCGACGTTGCGTTCGATGGTGGTCATGATTTCCTCTTTCTCTCTTTTCTCAGGTTGCGCTAGAGCGCGGGATCGGCGAGCAGGTCTGTGGTGAGGTAGCGGGCATAGCCGCCGGGGGTGCGCCCCACCGGCCGGCCGGAGGTCGTCACCTCGCAGCGCGCGGTGGCGACCATCGTCGCGCCCGCTCTGACGCACCGTTCGGCGAGGCCGACGTCTTCGTGTTCGGCGATCGGCTCGAAGCCGCCGGCGGCGAGATACACGTCGGCGCCGACGCCGAGGTTGGCGCCGTGCACATGGCCGTTCGGCGCGGCGGTACGGCGGGCCGACCAGGCGCGCACCTGCTCCTCGGTGAGGTCGGCGAACTCGGGGCGCACGGTTCCCACGACGAGGTCAGCGCCGCGTCTGGCCTGGCGCAGCTGCTCGACCAGCCAGCGACGCGGCACCACGGAGTCGGCGTCGGTGTTGGCGATCCAGACCTCGGACGTGGGGACGCTGACGGCGGCGAGGGCGGCGTGCACTCCGGTCGCGCGGGCGATGCCGACGTTGCCCGCGTCGATGTCGAGCACGGTCACGTCGTCGAAACCGCGGGCGATCAGGGACGTGTCATCCGCACAGTCGTCGGCGACCAGCACGATCGAGACTCCGACTCCGGGATGACGCGACCGCAGGTATCGCCCTGCGGCGATCACCGATGACAGGCACCGGGCGACCAGGGCCTGCTCGTCCCGCGCCGGGATCACCACCACCATGTGCCTCACAGGATCCCCGTGCGCACGGCCACCGAGCGGGGGTCGGGGGAATACACGTCGAGCAGGAAGTCGTCTTCCTCGTGACGGACCATCCGGGTCATCCGTCCGTCGAGAGCGGTGGCGATGGCGCTGTGCACCTCGTCGCCGGTCAGGGCGTAGTCGTCGACCTGATGCCGCCAGTGGCAGGCGACGAAGGTTCCGCCTGCGGAGAGTGCGTCGACGGCGTCGTCGAGCACGCGCTCGAGCACACCGAGGGTGAAGTAGTAGCCGACCTCGCTGAGCACGATGAGGTCGAAGTCGCCCGAGGGGAAGGCGGATGCCACGTCGACGCGTCCCACACGCACGTTCGCCTGCGCTGCCAGTCGGAGGCGGGCGCGGTCGACGGCCGCCTGGGACACGTCGACGGCGAGCAGGCTGTCGCACCTGCCCGCGAGCTGTTCGGTGAGCACGCCGATCGAGCAGCCGATCTCGAACGCCGACGCGAAGCGCTCCTCGGGCAGAGCGGCCAACGTCGCGGCGCGCTTGCGCCGCTCGTACCAGCGGCTCGTGAAGCCCCACGGGTCGTCGTGGCGCCGGTACAGGGCATCGAAGTACGACTGGTCGAGCACCGTCTCGGCGCGCCGCCTCCCAACGTAGACCTCGCGGTCGCCGCGGAAGTTGCGCAGGAACTCGGGGTGCAGCACCGCCTCGTCGCCCGGGCCGTCGCCGAGCGCCAGGGTCTGCGAGGTGTATTCGCCGATCGCCCGTCGCTTGGCGTCGAGCGATGCGCGGCTGGGGGCCAGCGCGACGAAGGCGTCCCACGGCACCTCGTCGTCGTCGGGCGCGGCCCAGTGCCAGAGCCAGACGGGGTACTCGAGCAGCGCCACCCCCGCCTCGTCGGCCAGGCTCGCACAGATCTCGCCGAGCACCCGGTGGTCGCGGTGTCCGTCGCCGCGCCAGGGGGCGGCGAGCAGAACATCGTCGCCCGACAGGTGCACGCGCAGTGCGGTGGCGATCTCGTCGCGGTGCTCCCGCACGGCGCCGTCGGGAAAGTCGAGGGAGTGCACGACCGCCTCCGGCGCGAGGTGACGCATGGCCTCCAGGGTCTCGGTGCCACGCAGCCGTCGGAGGTGCTCGGGTGTCGTCGACGGGGAGTCGGGGTGCGAGGCCCCGCCGTCGGTGACCACCACGACGGTCACGTCGATTCCGGCCGCGGCGCATTCGGCGATCAGCGCGCCGGCGCCGAGAGTCTCATCGTCGGGATGGGCGCCCACAACGACCAGGCGGCGGATGCCGGACAGTTCGAGGGCGGGCACGTCGGCCAGGCGGCCGTCGCGCTGCCAGACATCGACGTTCGTGCCGGGGAGCCGGGAATCGAACGTCACCACGGTGCGCCTCCCGCGGCGACCAGCGCACGGCCGAGGGAGCTCTGGTCGCGTTCGGCGTGGTGCTGGCGCACGTAGAGCTGGAGGTCGGCGACGCGTTTGGCGTGGTCGGCGTCGAGGGCGAGCGGAGCGGGCCCCAGGGCGTGGCCGGCTCGGACGACGATCTCCTCGCAGGCGCGTGCCACGGTGGCGCGCACGCGCTTCGCGAGCAGGCCGCCTTCCGACCCGGTCGCCTCGCCGGCGTCGACGAGCGTGGCCGCCTCGGCGAGGGCGCGGCGTGACGACTCGACGAGCTCGTCGATCGCCCCCAGATGCATGAGCAGAAATGGGGAGGGGTCGCCGGTGCCACCGGCTGCGTACACACTCCGAGCGATGCCGACGGCGCCGCCGAACCAGCAGGCTGCCACCCCGATTCCGCCCCACGCGAAGCCGGCACGGTCGAGGTACCAGCCGGCGTCGCCGACGGGCGCGGCCTCCACCGCGTCGAAGCGCACCGGTCCGCTGGGGATCTCGCTGAGTCCGCGCGCATTCCAGGCCGAGGAGTCTGCCCTCACCCCGGGGTCGGCGAGGGAGACGGCGAACAGCATCCGGGCTCCGTCGGGCGTGCGGGCGCTCACGAGGGCGTTGCTCAGCCTGTCGGCGAGCGAGCACCACGGCTTCGTCCCGGTGAGCAGCCAGCGGCGGCCGTCGGGGCGGGCGACCAGCGGGTCGGGGCCGCCCTCCGCGGCGAAGACTCCCCATGTTCGCGGGCCTGCGGGCGAGTCATCCGCCCGCGCCCCCGCCTGCTCGAGGATGGCGAGGGCGTCGAGGTGCGGTTCGACGGCACGGGCCGCCCCGAGGTCGTATGCCGCCATCGTGGCGAGCGCCTCCCACAGGTCGCGGGTCGAGCCTCGGCCGGGCGACGTCGCCAGGGTGCCGAGGAGCGTCGCGGTGGCCAGGGCGTCGTCGACGCCGAGCGGCATCGAACGCCCGACGACAGAGAGGAGAGGCCCTGTCTGGTGCGGACGCGCGGCTAGGAGAACGGGCAGAGCTGGCATGGGAGACATCAGGCTACGTTCGCGACGGCCGCACCGCGCAGGGATGGACTCGGGAGTGGCGACGTGCTAGACCCCGCAGGTCATGCCAGCATGGTGCCCAGAACGTCTCGCCTCCGTCGTGGTGCGAGACCGCGTCGAGAGGTCGCCCCCGTGAGAATACTGTTCGCCGTCACCCGGATCGCCGTGGCCATCGCGATAACGGCTGCCGTCGTGGCCCAGCTGACGACGAGCATCGGCTTCTGGCAGGGTCGGGGTCTGGCCGACGTGACATCCAACGTGGTCAGCTTTTTCAGCTTCTTCACCATCGAGTCGAACGTCGCGGCCGCTGTGGTGCTCGCCGTGGGGGCGGTAATGCTGCTCGTCCGCAAGGGCGCGAACGACACGACCCTCTACACGGTCACCCGCGCGGCCGTCGTCACCTACATGGTCGTGACCGGAATCGTCTACAACCTGCTTCTGCGAGGCATCGAGCTGCCGCAGGGTTCGACCGTGGGCTGGTCGAACGAGATCCTGCACGCGGTGGCGCCCGTGTACCTGCTGCTCGACTGGATCTTCGCACCCGGACGCGTGCCGCTCGGCGCCCGCCGGATCCGGCCGATCCTCGTATTCCCGATCGTCTGGGTCGTGTACACGCTCGTGCGCGGACCCCTCGTCGTCGACGCGGTCTACGGCAACGACTTCTGGTACCCGTATCCCTTCCTCAACCCGAACACCTCCGCCAACGGGTACCTGTCGGTGGCGTTCTATGTCGTCCTCATCGCCGCAGTCATCGGCCTCGTGGCGGCGGGCGTGCTCTGGATCTCGCGGCGGAAGCCCCGAACACGCCTCATGCGCTGATCGGGAGGCGCGAAGCTGTGCAGCATGTGTGAAAGTCTTTCACTCGTTTGATGCGCGGCTGGCGGCCCCGTACCGTGGCCTGCGTTTGTTTTCCGCCGGCAGTGCTCTGCCGCTATTCGATCGCTGGTGCCCCCATGAACACGTCCCTCTCACTCCGACGCGGCGTCTTGAGCTTCGCCGCCGCGATCGTCGCTGCCGGGGCCCTCTCGGTGGCGGTAGGGGCAGCGCCGGCTGCCGCGGCGGCGGTCACGACCGTCAGCACCGCCTCCGAACTGAAGTCGGCGTTGGCATCGGCGAGCGCCGGAGACACGATCCGCCTGGACGACGGCGTCTACCGCGGCAAGTTCGCGGCATCGGCCGACGGCACGGCTGCCGCACCCATCACCCTCGTCGGTGGACGCGCCGCCGTGCTCACGACGGGATCCACCTCGTCGGGCTACGCGCTGGCCATCAGCGGAGACCACTGGAACCTCTCCGGATTCACCGTCTCCGTCGCCAAGAAGGGGATCGTGCTCGACCACTCCTCTGGCTCCCGGCTCGACGGGCTCGACATCGGCAGCGTCGGGCAGGAAGCGGTGCACGTGCGCAGCGACAGCCGCGACGTCGTCGTCGCGAACTCCGCCATCCACGACACCGGTCTCGACTCGCCCGAGTACGGAGAGGGCGTCTATGTGGGCAGTGCCAAGAGCAATTGGGCTTCGATCACCGGTTCGGCGTCGAGGCCAGACCGTTCCGACGGCGTGACCATCAGCGGGAACACCTTCACCAACACGTCGGCCGAAGGCGTCGATATCAAGGAGGGGACCACGGCAGGCGCCGTGATCTCCAACGTGTTCGTCAACGCCGGCTTCTCCGGAGTGAACTACGCCGACTCATGGGTCGACGTGAAGGGCAACGGCTACCTCGTGCAGGGCAACTCCGGAACGACGGCGGTCACCGACGCGTTCCAGGTGCATGTTGCGCTCGACGGCTGGGGCAACGGCAACGTCTTCAAGGGCAACGGCGCTGTGACGGGAGTGCCGGGCTACGAGGTTAACGTGCACAACGCGGCCGCCGGCACCGTGGTCGAGTGCGCGCCGACCGGCGCCTCGGGAGGCCTCAGCAACGTCGCCTGCGGCTGAGCGGCTACTCCTTGTTCTCGGGGTCGCCGGGTCGCACCGCGGCGGTCTCGGCGATGTCGATGCGGGTGACGCCGTCGCTCTTCTCGTCGATCGTGATCCTGGGCGCCGCGTCTGCCTCGGTCGAGCCGGAGAGGCGCAACAGCTGGTCGCGGCGTTTTTCGTCGTCAGTCATGTCTGTCATTCCGGAACGTTAACATCCGGAGCCCGATCCGCGCCAACGGTTGCAATAAACGCGTGGCTGTTTTGGTTATGACAGTGACCTCGATAAGGATGGACACCATGACCGACACCGCCACTCCCACACCCGAATCCCTGCTCGCCACGTACCACGAGCGTCGGGAGATGAGCGTCGTGCAGCCCAAGGGCAGTCTCGCTCTCGTGAACACCCAGTGGATCGACTCCGAGCAGACGATCTGGGGAGTGCCGGGAATCTGGGCGCCCCTGCCCGCCGGCGAGTCCGGCCTCCTGGTGAAGGCCACGGCCGACGACGGCATCTCGGTCGACGGCGTCGTCGTCGACGGCGAGGCGGTGGTGCGGGGCAAGGATTCGGATGCCCCGGGCGACATCCAGTTCGCGGACGGCAAGACGGGCTTCGTGATCGCGAGCGAGGCCGGCAACTACGCGCTGCGCGTCTGGGACGCGAACTCCGAGGAGATCCAGAAGTTCGGATCGATCGACGCGTTCCCGTACAACCCCGACTGGGTGGTCACCGCGAAGTTCACCGAGATCCCCGGTGGAAAGACCGTGGGCTTCGAGCACCTCAAAGACGACGGCAACACCCGCGACCAGGTCGTTCCGGGCGAGATCACGTTCACGAAAGACGGGATCGACTACGACCTCGCCGCCTTCAAGTCGGGTCGGGCACTGCAGCTCGTCTTCGCCGACGCCACCAGCGGCGACAGCACCTACAGCGTCGGCCGTTTCCTCTTCGTCGCCCCGAACCCCGACGGCACCATCACGCTCGACTTCAACCGGGCCGTGCTGCCGCCCTGCGCCTTCAGCTACAACTTCAACTGCCCGATGCCGCCCAAGCAGAACCGCTTCACCGTGCCGATCGAGGCCGGCGAGAAGAACGTGCTGCAGAAAGACGGGTCGCTGCTGCACGCGGAGTAGCATGGGGCCACTCGATTAATGACGATCGGAGGCGCCCCTGACCGCTCCCTGGAGCACCGAGCCCTTCGACCGTTCCACCCGGGATCGCCTCGCGCGTGCCCATGACGCCGTGGTCGGCGCCCGCACCGCCGTGAGCGGCGTGCGCCGCGTCGTGCACGAGTCCTGGCTGCGTTCGCTGAGTCTCGAACTCGACCCGGATCATCCGCTCATCACCCTCGATCTCGGCGCGGACGAACTCCGCGACTACCGCGAGGCGCACCCGCTCGCGCTGGCCCTGCCCACGATCCAACGTCTGCTCGTGCAGCACACGCTCGACGCGGGGCTCATCGTCGCCGTCGGCGACCAGGCCGGACGCCTGCTGTGGGTCGACGGCGACCGCGACCTGCGTCGCAAGGCCGAGAGCATGCTGTTCGTCGAGGGAGCCGACTGGTCGGAGCGGGCCGTCGGCACGAGCGCGCCCGGCACCGCCCTCGCCCTCGACCACGGCGTGCAGATCCAGGGGGCGGAGCACTTCGCGCGCATGGTGCATCCGTGGAGCTGCACGGCCGTGCCGGTGCACGACCCCGAGTCCGGGTCCGTGCTGGGGGTGATCGACATCACCGGCGGACAGGACGCGGTCGCCCCGGTCACCCTCCCGCTGCTCGAGGCCGCGGTCGCAGCCGTCGAGGCAGAGCTCCGCATCAGCCGGCTCGATGAGCGGGGCCGCTCCAGACCACGGCGCCGGCAGAGGGTCGAGACGCCCGCGCGACCGGTGCTCGCCGTGCTCGGCACCGACGGGGCCCGGCTGGAGGCGGGCGGCCGCACCCTCGAGCTCAGTGCCAGGCACGCCGAGATACTCACCCTGCTCGCCTGGCATCCGGCGGGTCTCTCTGCCGAGCAGCTCGCGCCGCTCGTCTACGGCCGCGACGATGCCGTCGTCACGCTGCGCGCCGAGATGGTGCGCCTGCGCCGTGTGCTCCAGCCCGTCGACCCGTCGCTGGTGCCGCTCGCGCGCCCCTACCGGCTGGCCCGCAGGCTCGACCTCGACGCCCTGCGCTGCCTGGCGTTCCTCGACCGGGGTGCTCACCGTGTCGCGCTCGGCGCCTATGCCGGGCCGATGCTGCCCGCCTCGCGGGCGCCCGGCATCGCCGAGGTCCGCGCGGAGGTCAGCGCGCGGCTACGCGAGGCGATGCTGACCGACGCGGCCGCCGACACGCTGCTCGCCTACGCGCGCTCCGACGAGGCGGCGTACGACGCCGAGGTGTGGCGCGCCTGCCTCCGGCTGCTGCCGCCCCGATCGCCGAGACGGGCATCCGTCGTGGCCAGGCTCGAGCACATCGAGCGGGAACTCGCCGCGCAACCGGCTGCAACCTAGCCGGGCGTAGCCTGCCGGTGGCGCGTCACCCGCGCCGACCCGACAACGTCGTCACGAGGAGAACGCTATGACCGTCTACGCAGCCCCCGGAACCGCGGATGCGAAAGTCACCTTCAAACCGCGCTACGAGCACTGGATCGGAGGAGAGTGGGTGAAGCCGGTCAAGGGACAGTACTTCGAGGACATCTCGCCCGTCACGGGCAAGCCGTTCGCCGAGGTCGCCCGCGGAACCGCCGAAGACATCGACGCGGCTCTGGACGCCGCACACAAGGCGGCTCCCGCGTGGGGGAAGACCAGCTCGACCGAGCGGGCGGCGGTGCTGAACAAGATCGCCGACGTGATCGACGCGAACCTCGAACTGCTCGCGGTCGCCGAGACCTGGGACAACGGCAAGCCCGTGCGCGAGCCGCTCAACGCCGACCTGCCGCTCGCCTCCGACCACTTCCGCTACTTCGCCGCCGCGATCCGCGCCCAGGACGGCGATCACGCCGAGTTGAATGCCGACATGGTCTCGTACCAGTTTCACGAGCCGCTCGGCGTCGTCGGGCAGATCATCCCGTGGAACTTCCCGATCCTCATGGCGGTGTGGAAGCTCGCTCCCGCCCTCGCCGCAGGCAACGCGATCGTGCTGAAGCCCGCCGAGCAGACGCCGGTGTCGATCCTGGTGCTCATCGAGCTCATCGGCGACATCCTCCCGCCCGGGGTCGTGAACATCGTCAACGGCTTCGGAGTGGAGGCAGGCAAACCGCTGGCCTCGAGCCCGCGCATCCGCAAGATCGCGTTCACGGGGGAGACCTCGACCGGCCGGCTCATCCTGCAGTACGCGAGCGCCAACCTGATCCCCTCCACGGTCGAGCTGGGCGGCAAGAGCCCCAACCTGTTCTTCGCCGACGTCGCCGACAACGACGACGCGTTCTACGACAAGGCGCAGGAGGGTTTCGTGCTGTTCGCCTTCAACCAGGGCGAGGTGTGCACCTGCCCGAGCCGCGCCCTGATCCAGAAGCCGATCTACGACTCGTTCCTCGGCGCGGGCATCGAGCGCACCAAGCTGGCTGTGCAGGGCAACCCGCTCGACACCGACACCCAGGTCGGCGCACAGGCCTCGAACGACCAGCTCGAGAAGATCCTCAGCTACATCGACATCGGCAAGCAGGAGGGCGCCAAGCTGCTGCTGGGCGGCGAACGCGTCGACCTCGGCGGCGATCTCACCGATGGCTACTACGTGCAGCCGACCATCTTCGAGGGCGACAACAAAATGCGCATCTTCCAGGAGGAGATCTTCGGGCCTGTGGTGTCGGTCACCAGATTCGACGACTACGACGACGGCATCGCGATCGCCAACGACACCCTCTACGGCCTGGGCGCGGGCGTGTGGTCGCGCAACGGCAACGTCGCCTACCGGGCGGGACGCGACATCCAGGCCGGCCGGGTCTGGGTGAACAACTACCACGCCTACCCGGCAGGGGCGGCGTTCGGCGGCTACAAGAGCTCGGGCATCGGCCGCGAGAACAACAAGCTGGCGCTCGGGCACTATCAGCAGACGAAGAACCTCCTGGTCTCGTACACCGAGGGCAGGCAGGGCTTCTTCTAGACCCGCATCGACCGGGCCGGCGCTCTCAAGCGCCGGCCCCTCAGCCCTGAGGAGGCTCCCATGATCGAAGCCAGCGTCGTCGTGCCCGGCGAGACCATGCCGCGCATCGCCGCAACGGACGAGGCGGTCGGCCTGCTGCGCAAGCTCTGGTCCGACAACGGCCCGCTGATGTTCCATCAATCGGGCGGATGCTGCGACGGCAGCTCGCCGATGTGCTACCCAGACGGAGAGTTCATCACCAGCGACAACGACATCCTGCTGGGGGTGCTCGACGTCTCCGACGGGTCCCGGCCGCAGCCGATCGACTTCTGGATGTCTCGGGAGCAGTTCGAGTATTGGAGCCACACCTTCCTCACCGTCGACGTGGTGAAGGGCCGGGGCAGCGGCTTCTCACTGGAGGCGCCGGAGGGGGTGCGATTCCTCATCCGGTCGCGGCTGATGGACACGGCGAAACCCTTCGCCTAGCCGATGCGCATTCGTTATTGAGAGATTGTTTCTTACATGTGGACGCGAGCGCATCATGATGTCATGAGACAAAATCACCGTGGTCGACTGTCAGGATTCGCTGTAATCGCCAGCGTCGTCCTCATCGCCGGATGCGCCGCCACACCAGTGACGGAGCCCGGGGAACCCGATCCCACCACCGCGCCCGTCGCCGAGGAGACGTCCGACGTCGCGGCCCTGTCGATCGTGGGCAACGCGATCTCCGCCCTCGACGACAGCGGCGCCGTCGTCACCTCGTTCGACTACACCGGCGGGGGCGCAGACGCGGTCGCCTTCCTCACCGACGTCTTCGGCAGTGAGCCGGCCGTCGCCCCGCGGCCCGGAGACGGCTCGTGCACCGCGGCCGCCACGAGCGCGACGTGGGGAGACGACGAATTCGTGCTCCTCTACGACTTCGCGGCCCAGACCGGGCACCCCGACGGCCAGGCCGTCGTAGTGCAGGCGAAGGCCGACGCGGTCGGAGACGTCGCCGTGCAGACTCCGCAGGGCGTCGGGGTCGGCGATACCTTCGACGACCTCGTGGCGGCGATTCCGGACGTCGGCACGCACGGCCACCTCGGTGACGCGTCGCTCTCGTACGTCGACTACGACGTCGTCTCGGGAGTGTACGAAGACATGTCCGACCCCGACTTCGGTATGACGGAGAACGCCTACTGGGGCGCGCAGGCGGAGGCTGAAGACGGCGTGATCGTGAAGCTGTCGGCACCCGTCTGGTTCCAGAGCGCCTGCTGACGTCTCGGTTCGCGTCTCGACCGAGGGTGACGACGACCGCGCCGGCCGCGCGGTCGTCGTCACCGTCGGTGGCAACCGGCACAATTGACAGGTGTACGTCGTCCTCACCCGCAGCTCGAACGGGTTCGGCGCGCTCCGGCTCGACGACGCGGGCACGGCCGTCTCGCCCGTCGAACCGATCGACGAGGCCGAGCTGCCGGCGTGGGTCGGCCGGGTAGAACGCGAACGACCGCGCTGGGTGTGGGATGACACGACCCGCTGGTATCCGGCGCTGCTCGCCGCGGGCGTCCGGGTGGAGCGTTGTGTCGACCTGCGCCTGTCGCACCAGCTGCTGCGGGGCTCGACTCTCACCGCGGCGTCCGCGCTGGCGAACGCGCCGCGCGGCCCGTGGGACACGGCGACGCCGATGGCCGAGAAACCGCAGACTCACGGCGCCCTCTTCGACTTCGATGACGAACCGGCGGCGGATGCCCCGACCGACCCGCTCGCGGAGTTCCTTCTGCAGAGAGACGCGGCCGCGACATCCGCCCAGCCCGGCCGCATCGGCCTGCTGCTCGCCGCCGAGTCGGCGGGCGCGCTCATCGCCTGCGAGATGAAGTTCGCCGGCCTGCCCTGGCATGTCGACGTGCACGAGCGCCTGCTCGCCGGCCTCCTCGGCGACCGCCCGCGCGGCGCCGAACGCCCCGCGAAGCTCGAACTCCTGCTGGAGCGGATGCGGACCGCGCTCGGCACGGCCGACGTCAACCCCGACTCGCCCGCCGAACTGCTCAAGGCGCTTCGCCGCTCGGGGCTGCAGGTCGCGTCGACCCGCTCCTGGGAGTTGAAGGAGATCAGCCACCCCGTGATCGAGCCGTTGCTCGAGTACAAGAAGCTATCCCGCCTGCAGACCGCGAACGGCTGGAACTGGCTCGACACCTGGATCGCCGACGGGCGTTTCCGTCCGGACTACGTGCCGGGCGGCACCGCCACCGGCCGCTGGGGTGCGAGCGGCGGGGGAGCGCTGCAACTGCCGAAGCAGATCCGCGGCGCCGTCATCGCCGACCCCGGCTGGAAGCTCGTCGTCGCCGATGCGGCCCAGCTGGAGCCGCGGATACTCACGGCGCTCAGCGCCGACCGGGCCATGGCCGAGGCGGGGCGCGGCGATCTCTACGAGGGCATCGTCGCGAGCGGGGCTGTGAAGACCCGCGCCGAGGCGAAGGTCGCGATGCTCGGGGCGATGTACGGCGCGACGGCGGGCGACGGCGGGCGCCTGATGCCCGCGCTCACCCGCGCGTTCCCCCGGGCGATCGCCGTGGTCGAGGCGGCGGCCCGCGTGGGGGAGCGCGGCGAGATCGTCACCACACGCCTGGGCCGCAGCTCGCCGCCGCCGGGCGAGGCGTGGCGAGAGCTGCAGGAGGAGGCATCCGTGCAGGGGGCGAGCGAGGCGCTGCAGCGCGCGGCGCGAGGGCAGTCGCGCAGCTGGGGCAGGTTCACCCGCAACTTCATCGTGCAGGGCACGGCGGCCGAGTGGGCGCTGTGCTGGATGGCGGGGCTACGCGGGCGGCTGTGGGACCTGCGCGGCGGACAGTTCGCGAACCGCCCGCACCTGGTCTTCTTCCTGCACGACGAGGTGATCGTGCACACCCCGGCCGACCTCGCCGACCAGGTGGTCGAGCAGCTGAACGCGGCTGCGGCGGAGGCGGGGCGCCTGATCTTCGGCGAGATGCCGGTTCGGTTTCCGATAACGACGGCCGTCGTCGACGACTACGGGCAGGCGAAGTAGCGCGTCGGCCCCGCGAGCCTTGTTATTTCGCAGGTGCATCCGTCATAATGCAACCAGCAGTCACAATTGAACACGCGCGGTCACGCGCATCCGTTTGCCAGGTCGATGGGGAAGTCGCACCTAACAGAACGGAGAAGATCGTGACTGCACCACACGCTCGCGGAGTGCTCTTTGTGCACTCCGCTCCTCGTGCTCTCTGCCCTCACATCGAATGGGCTGCCGGGCGCGCTATCGATCGCGCCGTCAACTTCTCCTGGGCCGAGCAGCCCGTGCTCAAGGGTGTTCAGCGCACCGAGTTCTACTGGGAGGGCCCCGCCGGCACCGGCGCCAAGATCGCGTCGGCCCTGCGCGGCTGGGAACACCTGCGCTTCGAGGTGACCGAGGATGCCTCAGCCGGAAACGACGGCGGACGCTGGATGCACACGCCCGACCTCGGAATCTACTTCGCGCAGACCGACTCGGCGGGCAACATCGTGATCCCGGAAGACCGCCTGCGCTACGCGATGGAGATCGCCGGATCCAACGCGCTCGAGCTGCACCGCGAACTGCGCCTCGCGCTCGGCCAGGCCTGGGACGACGAGCTCGAGGCGTTCAGGAACGCGAGCTCCGACAGCCAGGTCGTCTGGCTGCACAAGGTCGGCTGAGCCTGTCGGTCGCTGAGCCTGTCGAAGCGCGCCTCGACAGGGTCAGCGACCGGTGCGCGTTACTTCTCGTAGCTGCGGAACGCGACGACGGAGTTGTGTCCGCCGAAGCCGAACGAGTTGCTTATCGCAAGCAGCGGTCCGGCCGGCAGCTCCCGCGGGCTGGTGACCACGTCGAGCAGGATCGCCGGGTCCTGCTCGGTGAGGTTGATCGTCGGCGGTGCGAGACGGTTGTGCAGCGCGAGGATGGTGAAGATCGCCTCGAGCGCGCCCGTGCCGCCCAGAAGGTGGCCGGTCGCCGCCTTCGTGGCCGAGACGGGGATCTCGTGCACCCGCTCGCCGAACACGGCCAGCAGCGCCTTGTACTCGGCGATGTCGCCGACGGGCGTGCTGGTGGCGTGGGCGTTGATGTGCATCACGTCGTCGACGCTCGCGCCCGCCTGCTCGAGGGCCGCATACACGGCGCGCGCCGCACCGGCGCCCTCGGGGTCGGGAGCGGTGATGTGGTACGAGTCGCTCGTCACGCCGCCGCCGGCGAGCTCCGCATAGATGCGGGCGCCGCGGGCGAGCGCGTGCTCCTCGGTCTCGAGGATGATGCTGCCGGCGCCCTCGCCGAGCACGAAGCCGTCACGGGAGAGGTCGTAGGGACGCGACGCGGTGGCCGGGTCGTCGTTGCGCTTCGAGAGCGCCTGCATGGCGGCGAACGCGGCGATCGGCAGCGGGTGCACGACGGCCTCGGTCCCGCCGGCGATGACGACGTCGGCGTAGCCCTTCTGCAGGTGGTCGTAGGCGTTCGCGATGGCCTCGGTGCTCGACGCGCACGCCGACACGTCGGTGCGAGCGTAGGCGCGGGCTGCGAGGTTCATGCTGATCGCGGCCGAGGCGGCGTTCGGCATGAGCATCGGGATGGTCATGGGGAGAACCCTGCGGGGGCCCTTCTCCTTGAGCGTGTCCCATGCGTCGAGGAGGGTCCAGAGTCCGCCGATGCCGGTGGAGTAGTCGACTCCCACGCGGTTCGGATCGACATCCGAGTCATCCAGACCCGCGTCTTTCCAGGCCTCGCGGGCCGAGATGAGCGCGAACTGGCTCGAGGGGTCGAGGCGCTTGATCTCCTGGCGCTCGAGCACTTCCTCGGGGCGCACCTTCGCCTGCCCGGCGAAGGTCACGGGCAGTTCGTGCTTGGCTACCCAGTCGTGCTCGATGGTGCTCACACCGGATTCGCCGGCGAGCAGAGCAGTCCAGGTCTCGGGGGCGGTTCCGCCGAGGGGGGAGGTGGCACCGATTCCGGTGACGACGATCTTTTTGGTCACAACAACATCCTTATTCAGTTCGGAGATCTCACTCGCGGGCGTGGCCGGTTGCTTGCGCGACCGGCCAGCCGCGGATGGGAGGCGCTTAGCCCTGTGCTGCGGTGATGAAGCTGACGGCGTCGCCGACGGTCTTGAGGTTCTTGACCTCTTCGTCGGGGATCTTGACGTCGAACTTCTCTTCGGCGTTGACGACGATCGTCATCATCGAAATCGAGTCGATGTCCAGGTCGTCGGTAAACGACTTGTCCAGTTCGACCGAGTCGGCAGCGATACCGGTTTCGTCGTTGACGAGCTCGGCGAGGCCGGCGAGAACTTCTTCGGTGGACAATGCCATGGTTTTTCTCCTAAAGGGTGTGTCGTTTGACCGAGAGTCAGTTTAGAGCAGGTGGATGGTGGCGCCAGCGCGCCGCACTACGGGAGCACAATCACTTGTGCGCCGAAAACGAGGCCAGCGCCGAAGCCGATCTGCAGGGCGAGGCCGCCGGAGAGCTCCGGATGCTCCGCCAACAGCCGGTGGGTGGCGAGCGGGATCGAGGCGGCCGAGGTGTTTCCGGTCGTCGCGATGTCGCGGCCGATGACGACGTGCTCGGGCAGGCCGAGCTGCTTCGCGAACTCGTCGATGATGCGCATGTTCGCCTGGTGGGGGATGAACGCGGCCAGGTCGTCGCTCGTGATTCCGGCGACCTCGAGGGCGCGCTTGGCGACCTTCGCCATGTCCCACACCGCCCAGCGGAAGACCGTCTGGCCCTCCTGGCGCAGCGTCGGCCAGGCGGCTTCGCCGTCTCGGAACTCGACGAGCGTCGAGTTCATGCCCACGGCATCCGCCTTCGATCCGTCGGATCCCCATACGGGAGCCGCGATTCCGGGGGTGTCGCTCGGGCCGATGACGACGGCGCCCGCTCCGTCACCGAGCAGGAACGAGATGGAGCGGTCTGCCGGGTCGACGACGTCGGAGAGCTTCTCGGCGCCGATGACCAGCGCGTAGTGCGCGGCTCCGGAGCGGATGAGGGCGTCGGCCTGCGTGACGGCGTAGCTGAAGCCTGCGCACGCGGCGTTGGCGTCGTAGGCCGCGGCCGGGTTGGCGCCGACCCGGTCGGCGACGACCGCGGCCATCGACGGTGTCTGCTGCACGTTGCTGATGGTGGCGACGATGACGAGGTCGATGAGTTCGGGTGCGATGCCCGACTTCTCGATGGCCTCGATGCCGGCGGTGGTGGCGAGGTCGACGGCGCCGACGCTCTTCGACGCGCGGGTGCGGGTGATGATGCCGGTGCGCTGCTGGATCCACTCGTCGCTGGAGTCGATCGGGCCGATCAGCTCCTCGTTGGGCACGACCAGGTCGCCCCGGGCCGCGCCGTAGCTGAGGATGCGCGTGTACTGGACGCCGGTGGACTGCTTCAGGGTGGGGGTGCTCATGCTGCGCTACCGTCAATCAGATCGAATGCTGCTGCGAGGTCGTCGGGGGTCTTGACCGCCACGCTCGGTACGCCCTTGAGGCCGCGCTTGGCGAGACCGGTGAGGGCGCCGGCGGGGGCCAGCTCGATGATGCCGGTGATGCCGGACTCGGCGAACACCGCCATGTTCTTGTCCCAGCGCACGGGCGAGGAGACTTGGCCGACGAGCAGCTCGACGAACCGGGCGCCGTTCGTCACGGCCTGGCCGTCCTGGTTCGACCAGATGGGCAGGGTGGGGTCGGCCGGCGTGAGCGTCGCCGCGAACTCGGCGAGGTGTGCGACGGCGGGCTGCATGTAGCGGGTGTGGAATGCGCCCGCGACCTGCAGCGCGATGACGCGCGAGCCGGCGACCGGGTTGTCCTTGAGCGCGTCGAGCGCGTCGAGGGCGCCGGCGACGACGATCTGGCCGCCGCCGTTGAAGTTGGCCGGCTCGAGGCCGAGCAGTTCGAGGCGGGCGAGCAGCTCTGCCTCGTCGCCGCCGAGTACAGCGCTCATGCCGGTGGGCGTCTGCGCCGCTGCGGTGGCCATCGCCGTGCCGCGTTCGCGAACGAATGCCATGGCATCCGTCTCGCTGAGGATCCCGGCGCCGGCGGCGGCGGTGATCTCGCCCACGGAGTGTCCGGCGATGCCGGCGACCCTGTCGCGGCGTCCGTCGGCGAACAGGGCGCTCAGCGTGAGCAGTCCGGCCGCGACGATGAGGGGCTGCGCGACCGCCGTGTCGCGGATCGTGTCGGCGTCGCTCGTGGTGCCGTGAGCCGCGAGGTCGAGGCCGGCGGCGTCCGAGAGGCCGCCGAGCTGGTCGCGGAAGCGTTCCTCGGCGAGCCAGGGTTCGAGAAAGCCGGGAGTTTGGGAGCCCTGTCCGGGCGCTACGACAACAATCACGCCGTCTAGTCTGCCAGCACGACGGCGATCACCGCTGTGCACACCCCACCGAGATTCGCGCACACCCTTGGCGAGTGTCCACAATCGCCGCCCACTCCGGGCGTGTGTCGGAAATTCAGGAGTTGGCGCCGTCCACCGGCGTGTCGCGCGGCGAGTCGCTGGGTGTGCCGCTGCTTACTCCTGAATTTGCGTTGTGGGGAAGGGGCGGATGGCTCGGAGGGGAGACTCGGCGCGGCCTCGCGTCGAGCCATCCCGTGACCGGGGCGAGAACCGCGTCGGGGTTGCGCCTGGCCCAGCGGAAGTGGTCGAACGGCTCGCCGCCGTTCTCGGCCCGGTCGATGTGCAGCTGGGTCGGGGTCGTCGAGCGGAGGCGGGCACCGAGGTGCTGCGACGATACGCGCGGCACGATCCCGTCGCCGTCGAGGGTGAGCATGAGCACCGGGCGCTCGAAGGCCGCGAGCTCTCCCTCGTGGTCGGCGTCGCTGCCGGCGAGGATGAACCGTCCGTGCCGTCCCTCGAAGCCCCAGTCGGCCATCATGGTGCGCGGCTGGCGGCCGCCGAAGCCGACGACGTGCCCGGGAAACCAGCCGAGCGTGCGGGTGATGGCACGGATGAGCCCGACCTGCCCGACCCGTTTGGCCCGCGCGACGACGCCGGGGAACGCCCCGTGGTGGCTCGACCCGCTCGCGATCGTCACCACTGCGCCGACGTCGTCCGGGTGCGCGGCGGCATAGAGCAGCGCGAGCTGTCCGCCGAGGCTGTGGCCGGCGAGCAGGAACGGCGGCTCGAGGTCTGCCGCGGCCACCGCCGCCGGGATGTCGAGCGCGAGCGCGTGGTTGTAGCCGAAGTCGTTGGCGCGCACGTCGGCGGTCGAGCTCTGCGGCATCCCGCGCAGCTCGAGCCCGTGCACCCGGTAGCCGAGACCGGCCCAGCGCGCGAGCAACGGCCGGTAGTAGTGCAGCGGAACACCGAGCGCCGGCAGGAACAGGACCTGCGGACCGGTGTCTCCCCACGATTCGACTACCGTCGTCGCGTCATCCGCGCTTCGAATGCGCGTGGAAACGAAGGATTCGTCGCTGGTCACCCGCCCATGCTGCCACCCGACGCGCTGCCCCGTGCCAAATGCAGGAGATTTCTGCAACGAGGCCCGCCGATCGCACCTAACGTGTGGCTGGACCCCACAATCTCCTTCATTTGGCAGAGGGGCGGCGGATGACCCGGGCTAGCGCTTGCGGGCCGCGTCGGGTTCGGCGATCGAGCCGATGATGAGCGCGGACTGCAGGATGAGGGCCTCGCGGGCCCCCGTGGCGTCCCAGCCGATGACCTCGCTGATGCGCTTGAGCCGGTAGCGCACGGTGTTCGGGTGCACGAACAGCTCGCGCGCGGTCGCCTCGAGCGAGCGTCCGTTGTCGAGATAGCACCACAGCGTCGAGAGCAGCTCGGTCGAGTGCTGCTGCAGCGGCCGGTAGATGCGGTTGATAAGGGTCGAGCGCGCGAGCGGGTCGCCCGCGAAGGCGCGCTCGGGCAGCAGGTCGTCGGCGAGGGTCGGGCGCGGGGCGTTGCGCCAGGCGCGCGCCACCGCGAAGCCGGCGAGGGCCGCCTTCGCGCTCTTCGACGCGTCGACGAGAGTCGAGACCTCGTGGCCGAGCACGAGGTGTCCCGGGCCGAAGCCCGGCTCGAGCTGCGCTGCGATCTCGATGAAGGGCATCCGGGTCGCGGCATCCGTCTCGTCCGCTATCGGCGTCGACCGGCCGATCACGAGCACGAGCCGGTTGCCCTGCACGCCGATGAGCACGTCGGCGTCGAGGTGGCGCGCGGTGCGGCGCAGCTGGTCGACGTCGAGCACGCGCGGCGTCGTGCCGACGAGCACGCACACCTCGCCGTGACCGTTCCAGCCGAGGGCCGCGATGCGGCTGGGCAGTTCGTTGTCGTACTCGCCGGAGAGGATCGAGTCGACCACGAGCGCCTCGAGGCGCGCGTCCCAGAGGCCGCGCGCCTCGGCGGCACGTGCGTACACGTCGGCCGAGGCGAAGGCGATCTCGCGCGAGTAGAGCAGGATCGCCTCGCGTAGAACGTCGTCGCCCACGCCGATGCGCGCCTCGACTACCTCCACGGTGATGCGGATCAGCTGCAGCGTCTGCTGCAGCGAGACCGAGCGAAGGAGTTCGCGCGGGGCGGCACCGAAGACGTCCGCGGCGATCCACGGGGTCGACTTGGGGTCCTCGAACCAGCTGATGAACGAGGTGATGCCTGCCTGAGCGACGAGTCCGACCGCCGACCGCCGCCCTGGTGGCATGTCGCCATACCAGGGCAGCGTGTCGTCGAGCCGCTTCAGAGTCGCCGTCGACAGCTCACCGGAGATGGTGCGCAGCCAGGCGAGCGTCTGCTCCTTCGTCTTAGGGGTGATGGCCACCGTTAGCTTTCGCCGCCGGCGTTTCCGGTCGTTCCCGCGTTCACGTCGAGCAGACGGTACTTCTCGATGGCCGCTGCCGGCACCGAGGAGTCCATCTCGCCGCGGCGCACGAGGGACTCGAGCGCACGCACCACCATCGACGGACCGTCGATCTTGAAGTACCGGCGGGCCGCGGCGCGCGTGTCCGAGAAACCGAAGTCGTCGGCACCGAGCGTCGCGTAGTCGCCGGGAACGAACTGGCGGATCTGGTCGGGAACGGCGTGCATGAAGTCGGTCGTCGCGACGAACGGCCCCTGCGTGCGGGAGAGCTTGCTCGTCACGTACGGGATGCGGCGTTCCTCGTTCGGGTAGAGGAAGTTGTGCTCCTCTGCCGCGAGGCCCTCGCGACGCAGCTCGGTCCAGGAGGTGACCGACCAGACGTCTGCCGACACGCCCCAGTCCTGCGCGAGCAGGTGCTGGGCCTCGAGCGCCCACGGCACTGCCACGCCGGAGGCGAGCAGCTGAACCTTGGGTCCGGTGTCCTGCCCGGTCTTCAACAGGTAGAGGCCCTTGAGGGCGCCCTCCTCGTCGAAGTTCTCGGGCACGGCCGGGTGCTGCAGCGGCTCGTTGTAGAGGGTGATGTAGTACATGACGTTCGGGTCGGGATGCGTGCCGCCGTACATGCGCTCGAGACCGGCCTTCACGATGGCGCCGATCTCGTACCCGTATGCCGGGTCGTACGACACGACGGCGGGGTTCGTGGAGGCGAGCAGCAGCGAGTGGCCGTCCGCGTGCTGGAGGCCCTCGCCGGTCAGCGTCGTGCGTCCGGCCGTTGCGCCCATGATGAACCCGCGGGCCATCTGGTCGCCGGCCGCCCACATGGCGTCGCCCGTGCGCTGGAATCCGAACATCGAGTAGAAGACGTAGACCGGGATGAGCGGCTCGCCCTGCGTCGCGTAGGAGGTGCCCGCCGCGGTGAACGCGGAGAAGGCGCCGGCCTCGTTGATGCCGACGTGCACGATCTGGCCCTGCGGGCTCTCCTTGTATGCGAGCAGCTGCTCGCGGTCGACGGAGGTGTAGTGCTGGCCCTGCGGGTTGTAGATCTTCGCGGTGGGGAAGTACGCGTCCATGCCGAAGGTGCGTGCCTCGTCCGGGATGATCGGAACGATGCGGTGGCCGAAGTCCTTGGCGCGCAGCAGGTCCTTGAGCAGACGGGCGAACGCCATGGTGGAGGCGATCTCCTGCTTGCCGGAGCCCTTCTTCGCGATGTCCCAGGCCGACTCCTCGGGCAGGGCGATCTGCGTGTACTTCGAGCGGCGCTCGGGCAGGTAGCCGCCGAGCGCGCGGCGGCGCTCGTGCATGTACTGGATCGCCTCGTCGTTCTCACCGGGGGTGTAGTACGGCGGCTGGTAGGGGTTCTCCTCGAGCGCGGCGTCGGTGATCGGGATGCGCATCTCGTCACGGAACTGCTTGAGGTTGTCGAGCGTGAGCTTCTTCATCTGGTGGGTCGCGTTGCGGCCCTCGAACGACGGGCCGAGGCCGTAGCCCTTCACCGTCTTCGCGATGATGACGGTCGGCTGGCCCTTGTGCTCCGACGCCGCCTTGAACGCCGCGTACACCTTGCGGTAGTCGTGGCCGCCGCGCTTGAGGTTCCAGAGCTGGTCGTCGCTGTAGTCCTTGACCATCTCGAGCGTGCGGGGGTCGCGTCCGAAGAAGTTCTCGCGGACGTACGCGCCGCTCTCGGCCTTGTACGTCTGGTAGTCGCCGTCGGGGGTGCGGTTCATGAGGTCGCGCAGGGCGCCCTCGTGGTCGTTCTTGAGCAGGTCGTCCCACTCGCGGCCCCAGACGACCTTGATGACGTTCCATCCGGCACCGCGGAAGAAGCTCTCGAGCTCCTGGATGATCTTGCCGTTTCCGCGAACCGGGCCGTCGAGGCGCTGCAGGTTCGCGTTGATTACGAAGTTGAGGTTGTCGAGGCCGTCGTTGGCCGCCCACTGCAGGGCGCCGCGGCTCTCGACCTCGTCCATCTCGCCGTCTCCGAGGAACGCCCAGACCTGCTGGTCGCTGGCGTCCTTGATGCCGCGGTTGGTGAGATAGCGGTTCGACTGCGCCTGGTAGATGGCGTTGATGGGTCCGAGACCCATCGACACGGTCGGGAACTGCCAGAAATCGGGCATCAGCCGCGGGTGCGGGTAGCTGGAGAGTCCGCCGCTGAAGTGCGACTTCTCCTGGCGGAAGCCGTCGAGCTGGTCGGTCGTGAGACGACCCTCGAGGAAGGCGCGGGCGTACATGCCGGGCGAGGCGTGACCCTGGTAGAAAACCTGGTCGGCGCCGCCGGGCGCGTCGTTGCCGCGGAAGAAGTGGTTGTGGCCGACCTCGTAGAGCGCGGCGGATGACGCGTACGTCGAGATGTGGCCGCCGACACCGATGCCGGGGCGCTGCGCGCGGTGCACCGTGATGGCCGCGTTCCAGCGGATCCATGCGCGGTAGCGGCGCTCGATGTCTTCGTTGCCGGGGAACTCGGGCTCGTTCTCGGGAGCGATCGTGTTCAGGTAGTCCGTGGTCGGAACCATCGGGACGCCGAGGTGGAGCTCCTTGGAGCGCTTGAGAAGGCTGAGCATGATCTCGCGCGCACGTTGGTGTCCGTGTACTGCGACGAGGGCGTCGAGGGATTCCTGCCACTCGGCGGTCTCCTCAGGGTCTCCGTCGATGTTGTTCACCGAGTATGGATCCTGGTCGTTAACCGTCACCGTTGACCTCTTCCTGGTTGAGTCAGATCTGCGAGTCACCGTCGAGCAAGGGATTACGCTGCCGGGTTTGAAAGGACTACGCCAGAACATTCTATGCAACCCACGGAGTGTCGGCTGGCGCGTGCCGTCGCGGTGTCCTGCACTTAAGGCATAGCGAGCGTAGGATAACCCTTCGTGTTTGTCCGACGTTCCGCCGGGCACGAAAGGACGCAAAACAATGGCTCTGGAGAATGACACCCAGGCACCCGACTTCGACCTCGCCAACCAGTTCGGCGAGCACGTCCGACTGAGCGAGTTCAAGGGCACGAAGCCCGTCGCGCTGGTCTTCTTCCCCCTCGCATTCTCGTCCACCTGCACGAGCGAGCTATGCGGGCTGAGCGAGAACCTCGCCATGTTCAAGAGCAACGGCATCGAGCTGATCGGCATCTCCGCCGACTCGAAGGCCACACTGCGGGCGTTCGCCGAGGCCGAGGGCTACGACTTCACACTGCTCGCCGACTTCTGGCCGCACGGTGCCGTCGCCAAGGAGTACGGCGTGTTCCTCGAGGAGAAGGGCTACGCCAACCGGGCGACGTTCCTCATCGACATCAACGGCATCATCCGCGCGAGCTTCATCACGGCTCCCGGCGAGCCGCGCTCGATCGAGGAGTACCGCGCGGCCCTCGACGAGATCGTGCCCGTGCCGGTGCACGTCTGACGCTTCACCGCTCGGGCCGGATGCCGGCCTGATTGAATGGGCTCATGACCGAGTCCCACATCGGCGACCTGGCGGCGTTCATCGCCGCCTCGCCCTCCTCCTTCCACGCCGCAGAAGAGTCGGCCCGCCGCCTCGAGGCCGCCGGGTTCCATCGCCTCGACGAGACCGCCGAGTGGCCGACCGACGCCGGTCGCCGGTTCGTGGTGCGCGACGGCGCGCTCATCGCCTGGGTGCAGCCCGACGGCGCGGCGGGCGAGATCCCTTTCCGCATCGTGGGAACCCACACCGACTCTCCGGGGTTCAAGCTCAAGCCGAAGCCCACGACCGGCGCGCACGGCTGGCTGCAGGCCGGCGTCGAGGTCTACGGCGGGCCGCTGCTGAACTCCTGGCTCGACCGGGAGCTCGAGCTCGCCGGTCGCCTGGTCACGACCACGGGGGAGCAGCATCTCGTGCGCACCGGCCCGTTCCTGCGCTTCCCCCAGCTCGCCATCCACCTCGACCGCGGCGTCAACGACGGGCTCCGGCTCGACCCGCAGCAGCACATGAACCCGGTGTTCGGGCTGGGCGACGTCTCCTCCGCCGATCTGATCGGGCACCTGGCGACACTGGCCGGCATCCGCCCCACGGATGTCGCGGGGTACGACATCGTCGTCGCCGACACCGCCCCGGGGCAGGTCTTCGGTCTCGACGGGGCGTTCTTCGCCGCCGGACGCATGGACAACCTGGTCTCCGTGCACGCCGGACTCGCCGCGATCACCGCCGCGCCGCCCGCCGCGGGCCATGTCGCCGTCTTCGCCGCGTTCGACCACGAAGAGGTCGGTTCTGCCACGCGCTCGGGAGCGGCAGGGCCGTTCCTCTCCGACGTCCTCGCCCGCATCTCCGACGGCCTCGGCGCGACCGAGTCGCAGCGCCTGCGCGGCTTCGCGTCGTCGTGGTGCTTCTCGGCCGACGCCGGACACTCGGTGCACCCGAACTACGCCGAGCGGCACGACCCGGCGAACAGGCCGGTCATGGGCAGCGGCCCGCTGCTGAAGATCAACGCGCAGCAGCGTTACGCCACCGACGCCACGGGTGCGGCCGAATGGGCGCGGGCGTGCGCGCAGGCCGGCGTCGCCTATCAGGAGTTCGTGTCGAACAACACCGTGCCGTGCGGCTCGACGATCGGGCCGCTGACCGCGACCCGGCTGGGCATCCGCACGGTCGACATCGGCGTGCCGCTGCTGTCGATGCACTCCGCGCGCGAACTGTGCTCGGTCGACGATCCCGCCTCCCTCGCGGCGGCGCTAACGGCGTTCCTGCAGCCGGCCTAGTCGCCTCCGGGCTCAGCCTCCGCGCTCAGCCCGGAGGCTAAGCCTCAGCCGAGCAGCGAGACCGCGCGTGCGATGACGAGCGCCAGGATCACGAATCCGGCGAACGACTCGACGAGCATCAGCCCCTTGGCGCGGTGGGAGAGCGGCATCGAGTCGGTCGGGCTGAACGCCATGGAGTTCGACGACGAGAAGTAGAGGTAGTCGACGAAGCTCGGCGTCCAGTCCGACTTCACCGACGACCGCACCGCGACCTCGGTGACCGCGTCGTGGTCCTCGTCCTGCGGGAAGCGGAAGTCGGCCTGAGGGAGGTCGTCGCGCCTGGCCCTCGTGCGCATGACCGGGCCGCCGCGGTCGATCTCCCAGTAGATGAGCGCGAAGACGATCACGTTGGTGATCCACACCTGCACGGCGGCGAGCAGCAGTCCGCGCCCGTCGCTGCTGCCCGCGTTGACGAGCTGGAAGACGAGCTGCACGAGGGCGATCTGGTTGACCGCCGCGAGGAACAGCACCTGGCCGACAGACAGCCGGCGCGACCACTTCGTCTGCTTCTGGAATCGCAGAGGGTTCACCGTGATGAGCGGGATGAGCATCAGGGCGCCGACGGCGACGGCGACATACCGCAGCTCGGGCAGGAAGCTGCTCGGCAGCAGCGCGTACAGCGTCAGAGCGACGGCGAGGGCGACGACGGCGGGCCAGCGGTGTTCGGCGCGCGCGGCGCGCTCGGTGGTGGTGCTCACCGGCGAAGTCTATGTCGTACTATTGAAGCTCGTTGTTCCGCCCTGCGGATTGACGGGCCTTTAGCTCAGTTGGTAGAGCGCCACGTTTACACCGTGGATGTCATCGGTTCGAGCCCGGTAGGGCCCACGAGTAGAACCCCCGCTCCGGCGGGGGTTTTCTTTTTTGGCGCGCGGCCTCTCACCGATTGCGGGTTGCGCCGACGGGCGTGCGGTGATGGTGTGGAGTCGACCACCCGCAGCACGAACAGGAGACACCATGAGCGATGCGACCAGCGGCCGCGTAGAGGAGAACGACGACGTCTTCACCGACCCGGCGATCGACAAGCAGACCGTGACGAACGACGCCGTGGCCGGGGAGACCGTGATCGACACCGGCCACTACGCCGGCGCTACGGGTTCCGAGCCGCTCGAAGCCGAACCCGAGATCCACGACGACGGGGTAGACCCCGCCTCGATCGACCTGCGCGACGAGGAGTGATCCGACTCAACCCGCCTCACGGTCGGCGTCCCCGCCGATCCCGGTGACGAGAGTGCGCGCGACCGTCTCCGCCGCGGCGTGCCCCGGGAGCAGTCCACCGTCGACCGCCTCGGCCGCCGCGTAGACCAGTGCCCAGAGCGCCTGCTCTATCCACCCCGCGCCGACGGCAGAGTCCATCGAGCCGTCGCGCTGGCCCCGCGCGATGAGCGCCAGCACGGGGCCGTCGGCCGCGGCGAAGTCGGCGAGGTCGGAATGGGCGCCGAGCAGTCGCGGGTCGTGGAACAGGAACCGGATGCGGTCGCCGACGCCCACATAGGCGGCGATCACCCGGGTCAGGGCCTCGAGCGGTGCGCCGTGCTCCGGCCGTGCGTCCACGGTCGCCCGGGTGATGTCCTCGACCGACTGCGCGACGGCGGCCCGCTCGAGGTCGCCCCGGTCGGCGAAGTGCCGGTGCAGCGTGCTCCTGCTCACCTGTGCCTCGGCGGCGATGACGGCGAGGCTGGCCTCCGGTCGCCGTGCCAGCACGGATACCGCTGCGCGCACGATGGCGGCGCGGGTGCGACGGCGGGTCGGGGAGTCCTCGGACATGCGAGACAGGCTAGCACCGAACGAGACAGCGATATTGCTTTTCGAGACACGGATGTCGCAGAATTGACCATGGCCGATCGTGAGAGATATCGCGGGATCAACTACGACACCGGAACCGACTATGTGCCCGACGGACACTCGCGTCAGGACTGGTCACGGCAGGTCATGCGGGAGGACATCGCGGTGATCCGGGACGGTCTGCACTGCAACGCCGTGAACGTGTTCGGATCACACCCCGAGCACATCGCCGAGTGCGCGGAACTCGCGGCGGCGAAGGGGCTCGCGGTCTGGGTGCAGCCGCGCCCCGTAGACCTCCAGGATGCGCAGGCCTTCGCCATGATCGCCGATGTCGCCGACATCGCCGAGAGCCTGAGCGCGGGCGGCGCGGACGTGCGGCTCAATGTGGGGTGCGAGTTCAGTCTCTTCGCGCCCGGCATCGTCCCCGGACGGGACTACCGGGCCAGGGCGCGCGCCCTCTACGTGCTGTGGCCCGCGATGCCCCTGCTGAACCGGCTGCTGAACCGCTACCTGCGCCGCGTGGTCTCGATCGCTCGCGATCACTACTCCGGCGAGATCACCTACGGCTCGGGGTTCTGGGAGGGCGTCGACTGGAGCGGATTCGACCACGTCGGGGTCAACCTGTACCGCGATTCGTACAACGCGGGCAGGTTCGCGTCCATGGTCGCCGATCTGCACGGACACGGAAAACCGGTGCTCATCACCGAGTTCGGCTGCTGCGGCTACCCGGGCGCCGAGCGCCGCGGCGCCGGCGGAGACTCGGTGGTCGACTGGAGAGACCCGTCGGCGCCGCGCCTGAGAGGCGACCACCCGCGCGACGAGGCGGTGCAGCAGAGATACATCGCAGGGCTGCTCGACCTCTTCGCCGCCAGCGGGGTCGCCGGCGTCTTCCCTTTCGAGTTCAGCGAACCGACGTACCCGCGGTCGGACGACCCGCGGTTCGATATCGATGTGGCGAGCTTCGGCCTGCTCGCCGCCGTGCCCAACGGCGCGAGACACGGGAGGCCGTACGAGCTCGTGCCGAAGGCGGCGTTCCACGAGGTCGCGCGCCGCTTCGAAGCGGCCGGATCGTCACCGCCCCGCTGACCGCGACTCGTGCGCCAGGATGGCGAGCTGGATGCGGTTGTCGAGCCCCAGCTTGGCGAGCGCGCTCGAGATGTGCGCCTTCACGCTGCCGTGCGAGAGGAACAGCCGCCCGGCGATCTCCGCGTTGCCCAGACCCTCCGCGACGGCGAGAGCGACCTCACGCTCGCGATCGGTGAGGGGGGAGAGGGGATCGGGCCCGTCGATTCGTGCCGGCGCCTCGCCCGCCGTCACGTGGTCGATCAGCTGTCGGAGCACGTCGCCCGACACCGTGGGCTGTCCGGACGCCGCGGTGCGGATGGCCGCCACGATCTCGGCGGGCGGGGTGTGCTTCAGCAGGAACCCCGCCGCGCCCGCGCGGAGGGCCTCGAGCACCGTCGCGTCGGTGCGGAAGGTGGTGAGCACGATCACCGCCGGCACACGGGTCAGGCCCTCGGAGCGCAGGGTGCGGATCGCCGAGATGCCGTCGACCCGGGTCATCCGCACGTCCATCAACACCACCTCGGGTTCCAGGCGCCGCACCGCCTCGAGCACCTCGTCGCCGTCGGCGACGTCGCCGACGATCTCGAGGTCTGGCGCCCCTCCGAGCATCAGCCGCAATCCGCCGCGCACCAGAGGGTCGTCGTCGACGACGAGGACGCGGATCACCGGCGCCGGGATCACGGTTCCCCCATCGGCAGGTCGCCGGCGAGCGCGAACACGCCGCCGGCGAGACCGTGGCTGAGGCTGCCCCCGTCGATGCGCACGCGTTCGGTGAGTCCGGCCAGTCCGGCGCCGAACCCGGGGATCTCCGACTGGGTCAGCCCGATGGCGACCGGATTGCGCACCCGCACATGCAGTCGCTCGCCGTCGCCGCTGATGTCGATGGAGACGGGGGAGTGCGGGGCGTGCTTGCGGGCGTTGGTGAGCCCCTCCTGCACGATGCGGTACGCGGTGCGCTGCACCGACGCGCGCGTCGACCTCGAGACGGCGTCGTCGAAGGTCATCTCGACGTGCTGCCCTGCGCGGCGGGCCTCGTCGACCAGTCCGTGCACGTCGTCGAGCTGCGCCTGGCGGCGCGACGTGCCCAGTTCGGAGACCGAGGCGTCGGCGTCGCGCAGCACGAGGAGGAGGTCTCGGAGGTCTTCGACGGCCAGATGCGCGTTCTCACGGATGACGACGGATGCGTCGTGCACCTCCTCGCGCGTGATCGGGCGGTGATCGGAGTCCGGCGCCGCCTTGGTGCGGAACTCCAACGCGCCCGCGTGCACCGACAACAGCGAGATGCGGTGGGCCAGCACATCGTGCATCTCGCGGGCGATGCGCTCCCTCTCGTCGCGTCGCAGAGTGGTGAGCTGCGCCGAGTAACGTTCCCGGTCGGAGAGGGCCGCCCGCTGCAGCCCCTCGATGACCTGCCTGCGCGCCCGACTGAGCAGTCCGAGGCTGAGGGTCAACGCGTAGACGAGCGGGAGGACGATCACCCAGACGAGCCAGGTGAGATCGGGGATCGGCGCCACCCAGTGATACGGGAGGGCCAGCACGATGTGCGCGGCGACGATGGGGATGGCGACGCGCGGCCGGGCGAGCGAGCCCAGGCGGTAGATGCCCGCGACGACCGCGAATCCCGCGCACAGCGACAGGGTGCCGGGCACGATCAGCAGCACACCCACCGCCACGGGGTGCGTGCGAGCGAACCACAGCGAGGCGGCGGCGAGCACGCCGAGACCGATGTCGATCGGCCAGTACCAGTCGGGGATCGCCGGATACGAGCTCGGGTCTGCGCCGTTCCACGCCGTGTAGAGGAGCGCGATCGCGATGAGCGTGGCGTCGACGACGCGCTGCCGCCTCGTGGGGCGCTGGGCGACCGGAGGCGCTGCCGACGCTCGCGCCACGCGCGCCGTCATCGGCCGTGCTCCCTCATGCTTAGAGGATACGAACTCGTCGCGGCGCGGGCCACAGGAGATCGGGCGATCGACACGTATTTCTGGCCGGTCGGCCACCGGAGGCGCGCGATTGCGGCCGATCGGCCGACGCGGCCGCGGCACCGTCCGCCCGAGACTGGCGACATGAGTGCAGAGACGATCACAACCGACGACGAGTACGCGCTGGAACTCGTCGACCTGCGACGCGAGTTCGGCGACAAGGTCGCCGTCGACGACGTGACCGTGCGCGTGCCGCGCGGCTCCTTCTACGGGCTCGTCGGGCCGAACGGAGCGGGCAAGACCACCGCCCTGTCGATGGCCGTCGGCCTGCTCCGTCCCAGTTCCGGGCGGGCTTCTGTCGAGGGCATCGACGTGTGGGCCGACCCCGTCGCGGCGAAGAGACACCTGGGAGTGCTCCCCGACGGGCTGGCACTGCCGGAGCGGCTCACGGGCGGCGAGCTGCTCACCTACTGGGGTCGGTTCAGGGGGATGGATGCCACGGCGGTCGCCAGCCGCAGCGCCGAGCTCATCCGCATCCTCGAACTGGAGGAGGCGGAGACGCTCGGCACGCTCGTGGGGGAGTACTCCACCGGAATGCGCAAGAAGATCGGCCTCGCGACGGCGCTACTGCACGCGCCGTCTGTTCTGGTTCTCGACGAGCCGTACGAGGCGGTCGATCCCGTGTCGGCCCGCGTGCTGACCCGGATCCTCCGCCGCTTCACCGCCTCGGGCGGCTCCATCGTGATCTCGAGCCATGTGATGAGCCTCGTCGAACAGCTCTGCGACCGCGTCGCCATCGTCGCCGCGGGCAGGGTCGTCGCCGACGGCACTCTCGACGAGGTGCGGTCGGGCGAGACCCTCGAGGACCGATTCGTCGAGCTGGTCGGCGCACCGGACGTCGACGAGGAGGAGCTGTCGTGGATCGGATCCTGATCTCTCTCAAGTTCACGCTGCTGCGCAACAGCTCCAAGGGGCTGCGCATCGTGGGCTGGGTGGTGGGCGCCGCGCTCGTCGCGGCGACGTGGCTGTCGGCGGCGATCGCCTCGGGCGACCAAGTGCGCGGCTCGGTGCTCACCCTGACCTTCGCCGGCTGGGTCGTCGGCGCCGCGATCGGCCCCGTGCTGATGAGCGGCTCCGGCGCCCTGCGCCCCGACTACTTCGCCCTGCTGCCCATCGACAGGCGAGCCCTCGGCCGCGGACTCCTGGTCAGCACCTTCGTGGGCATCGGCTCGGCCTACGTTCTGCTCGCCTTCGCGTCGGCCGCGGTGCACGCGCTGCTGCTCGACCCCGCGAGCCTCGTGATCGTCGTGGTGGGTGCGCCGCTGACCTGGGTGTTCGCGATCACGATCTCGCGGCTCGTCTACGGGCTGCTCGGCGCCGCGATGCGCTCCAAGATCGGAGTCGAGATCGCCGGCATCCAGTTCGGCCTGATGTTCGCCGCCATCTTCACCGGCTGGATGGTCGTGCAGGCGGCGGTGGAGAGCATTCCCGCGCTCGTGCGCGACGGCCTGCCCGCTGGCCCGATCACCGCCGTGCTCGACGCCTTCCCGAGCTCCTGGCCGGTGCTCGCGGTGGAGCGGGCGGCGCTGGGCGACTGGACGGGCGCCGCGCTGCTGCTCGCCGGGCTGGCCGCGGTCGACGCCCTGCTCGTGCTCGCGACGATCGCCGCTCTGACGCCGCGCGAGAACGTCGTGGCCAGACGGCGGTCGGGCCATCGGCGCTCTGCTCGGCTCGTCGACGGCGGCGGCCTCCTGCCCGCGACGCAGCTCGGCGCGGTGATCGGCAAGGAGTACCGCCAGTGGACGCGTGACCCGTGGCGCTCGCTCGAGGTGCGATCGGGCGTGTGGACCGGCATCGCGATCGGGTTCTTCGCGCTCGTGAGCGGCGACTACTCGGAGCTCGCGGCGTTCTCCGGCCTCATCGTGGCGTTCATGATGAGTCTCGCGGCCCTCAATCTCTACGGCCAGGACGGCAGCGCGGTGTGGCAGACGATCGTCGGCCAGGACGCCACCACGATCCGGTCGGACGTGCGCGGGCGGCAGTGGGCGGTGGTGCTGGTGTTCCTGCCGCACGCCCTGCTGATCACCGTGCTCTTCATCCTCATCACCCAGCACTTCTGGGTGGTGCCCGCCGTGGTCGCGGCCCTGCCCGCGCTGTTCGGCGTCGGCAGCGGCGCCGCGTTGATCACCTCCGCCGTCGGCGTCTCGCCCGGTGTCGACCCTCGACGACGGGTGGGCCCGAACGACGCGAACGGAAACGTCAGCCTGCACGTGTGGGTCGTGATGATCCTCACGGCGATCGGGGTCATACCGACCGCGGTCGTCGTGGTCTGGGCCCTCGTCGCACCGTCGGCCGCGGTGTCGGTGGTCGCCGTCGCCGTCGGAGTACTGAACGGATGGCTCGTGGCGTGGCTGTACGGGCGCATCGCCATCGGCTATCTCGCCGACCGCATGCCCGACGTCTACTCCCGCATCCGCTACGGGCAGGTGTTCCGCGGTCAGAAGACAGGCGTGCTCGACTGGCTCGCGACGACGACGCTCAAGGGCGAGCAGCAGATGCTCGCGCGCCGCCAGAAGGAACGGCAGGACACCATCTCGGCTCGGGCGAAGTGATCCGCTGACGCGTTCCTGATTGTCTGTCAATCCTGCGTATCGCCTGCGTATTCGGGGTTTTTCGACGCGAGACGGCATGTGCGCGGTTGATTCCGGGTTGGATGGTGGAGACGCAGACGCGCCCGCCCGGTTGAATTCCCGCCGGAATCGGCACTGTGTCCACACTGCGCGCTGACTACCTCAGCTTCACGGATAGCAGCGCGAGGGCATTTCCGCCCCGCCGCTTCCGGCCTGCACGATTCGCGATCGAATGCGCTCGCACCCTGCCAATCGCCCTAGGTTGCGCTGCGCTCGCCTGCGTCGCGCTCGAGAGGATCCCGTCATCGCTGTTCCGATTTCCACCGACTTCACCGCGTCACTGCGCCGTCCGCTGACGAGGTCGTCGACCAAGAAGGGCATCGGGGCGATGCTGTTCGCCTCGGCGCTCGCCCTCACCAACGCGATGCCCGCGTACGCGGCAGACCCCGAGGCGGCCCTCGCCGCCCCCGTCGCCGCGGTGGCGCAGAATTCCGCCGACGAGACGCAGACCCTCGTCGTCGACGGCCAGCTCGGCGCGCCGTCGAGCACCAGAGACACCTTCACGGTCACGCTGCCGCCGCCGGTCACTGCGGGCTTCGCCTATACCTCGTTGTCGTACATCAACCTGCCGACGTCTGCGATCCAGTGGCCGTTCGCGTCGTCGCCGATCAGCAGCGACTTCGGGGGCCGCAGCGCCCCGTGCCGCGGATGCTCGTCGTACCACCAGGGCCTCGATTTCACCCCCGGCTCCGGGACCCCGATCGGTTCGATGGCGGCCGGCGTCGTCCGCGAGGTGAACAACAGCTCGGGCGGGCTCGGCACACATGTCATCATCGACCACCAGATCGACGGCGAGCTCGTCTCGAGCGTCTACGGCCACATGCAGGCCGGGTCGGCCGCCGTCGCCCCCGGGCAGACGGTCGACGTCGGCACGGTCGTCGGCCTGGTCGGCAACACGGGGGCCAGCACCGGAGCGCACCTGCACTTCGAGGTGCACGTACACGGTTCGCCGACCGACCCGTTCGCGTGGCTGATGGCCCACGTGCGCTGACCCGCTACGGGACCGTGACGACGGCGCTCACCATGTCGGTGTTGCCGCCGAAATCGGTGACCCACAGCTCGACGTACAGCTGCGCTCCCGACTCGAGGTCTGCGAGGTCGTAGACGAGGTTCGGCAGGTCGGCGTAGAGGCCGCTCGCGCTCGTCGAGATCCATTGCTCCGTGCCATCCGCCAGCACGTTCAGCACCTCGGGAACGATGATTCCCTCGGGGTCGGCTGACAGCTCGCCGTAATTGCCGGTCGCCTCGTCGTACGAGTAGTAGGTCTCGCCGGTGACGTCGCCCGACCCGCCGTCGAGCACGATCGACAGCAGCGCGTCCTGATAGGTGTCGCCATCGTCGTCGTCTGCCGCGTAATAGGCCATCGGCACGTCGAACGTGACGAAGCTTCCGTCGTCGGCGGTGGTGAGCTGCAGGTAGGCGTTCGCCGTGTCCTCGCCGTCGCTGATGGTCAGCACCGTCAGATCGAAGACGCCGACGGCATCGCCCGAGCCGTCGTCCGAGATCTCCGCGGGCTCTTCTCCGATGTACGTCACCGAGCCGTCGTTCTCGACCAGACCGTAGCGGATGTGGCTCGAGGCCAGGTTGTCCTCCGATGCCAGTTCGAAGGACCCGGAGATGGTGAGGCCCTCGTCGCCGAACGAGGTCTCGGCGTCGCCGACGGCGAACTGCGCCTGCGCCTCGGCAGGGATCGCGGCCCCCTGGCCGTAGTAGCTGGAGAGGAATTCGGGCCAACCGCCGCCGACACCGAGCTCGGCGTAGGCGTCGTCGAAGTCGGCGTACTTCGGCGGGAAGTAGATCGAGAGACCCGTCGCGCCCCGCGTGGCCTGACCGTCGACCTTGTCGACGACCGCGTCGTTGATCGAGCGCACGACGTCGTCGGCTGCGTCGGAGACGTCGAGCGCGTCGACCCCGATGTCGCCGACCAGAATGCCGAGGTCGGACATGAACGAGTCCTGGTCCGGGTCGGGGCTCGAGCCGAATCCGAGCGTCGACGCCAGAGTGCGGCCGATCACGGGGGAGACGCCGGCGACCCGCTCGACCAGCCGGTCGGTGAGCGTGGCGAGCGCATCGTCGACGTCGGGCATGCGGGTGAGGTCGACGAGCGACAGCGTGATCTTCGCGTCTGTCTGCTGCTCCTGAGCCTGCGCTTCGAAGCCGTCGATGAGGGCGCCGCCGAGCTCGTCGACCGTCGCCCCACGCGCGGCGACATCGAGAGCGGAGTAGTCCCAGCCGTGACCGGGCTCGAGCTCCTGCGAGGCGAGCATGCGGTCGGCGAGCGGCGAGAGAGCGCTCGCCACCTCGTAGGTCGCCATGAGACAGGCGTCGAAGCCGAGCAGGTCGAGCCGCTCTAGACCCGCGTCGGCGAGCCCGGCGCTGATACCGTCGCCGATCTCGGCAAGGGTGAGAGTGTCTTCTTCGGCGGATTCGTCGCCGCCGACGCCCGGCCACGACGCGCCGTGGTCGGAGACGATGAGCGCGTAGTTGTCTGCCGGGTATTCGGCCACGCCGCGTGCGATGAAGTCGGCGAGCACCTGCGGGTCTCCCGTGTTGACGTCGCCGAGGTCCTCGAGTTCTTCCGCGCCGCCCGGCGTTATCTCGAGCAGCTTGCCGCCCACCCAGTCGTCGAGACCCAGCACGGCTTCGTCGGTGTACCCCTCTGCCCTGTCGACCAAGGAGACGATGGAGAGGCTCTCCTGGCTGCCGACCTCGCCCATCTCGCCGACGTCGGCCATCATGAACGGCTCGAGATCCGTGTCGGCGATCTCGTACGCGAGCACCGTCCAGGTGCCGCCGTCGCCCGCCGGGTCGCCGCCGGAGTCGCAGCCGGCGAGAGCCGCCACTATCGTGACGGCGGCGAGCGCGGAGATCGCCCTGCGGGTCGTGCGGCGCATGGGCGTCCTCGGGTGTAAGAAGCGGGTCGGCCGGACAACGCGGGTACGAGGATTAGCCGGATCCGATCATAGGGCGTCCGACTCAGCGCACGGCAGACCCCCGAGCGGGGCGCGACCACTCGCGTCCTAGAGTTGACCCGTGCGGAACACTCGAGCGACCCGGGCGGGAACGTGGGCGCTCGTCGCCAGTTCCGTGCTCTGGGGCACCACCGGCACGGCAGCCAGCTTCCTCCCCGACGACGTCAGCCCGCTCGCGATCGGCGCGAGCACCATGGCCGTCGGCGGCATCCTGCTCTTCCTCGTTTCGGCGAAGGGGGCCGTCGTCGCCCTCGCCGACCCGGAGTCGCGGCGCTGGCTGCTCATCGGGGCCCTCGGCGTCGTTGTCTACCCGCTCGCCTTCTACAGCGCGATGGACCAGGCGGGCGTCGCGATCGGCAACGTGGTCGCCCTCGGCTCCGGTCCGGTGTTCGCCGCACTGTTCGAATGGCTCTGGGAGCGCCGCGGCCTGTCGACGCGCTGGCTCGTGGCCACCGCGATCGCCGTGGCCGGCATCGCCCTGCTGAGCATGGGACGGCCGGCGGATGATTCGTCCGAGGGCGACCGCGTCGTGACGGGTGTGCTGCTCGGATTGCTCGCCGGCGTCGCCTACGCCCTCTACACCTACGCATCGAGCAGGGCGATCGCGGTGGGACACAGCGGGCGCAGTGTTATGGGCGGCATGTTCGGCGTCGGCGCGATCGCGCTCGTGCCCGTGCTCCTGGTGCTCGGGGCGCCTCTGCTTCAGTCCGCACAGACGGTGTCGATCGCCGCCTACCTCGCCGTCGGCCCGATGTTCGCCGCCTACCTGCTCTTCGGCTACGGAGTGACGCACATGCGCAGCAGCATCGTCACCACGGTGACGCTTCTCGAGCCGGTCGTCGCCACGATCCTCGCCGTGTCCGTGGTCGGGGAGCGCCTCGAACCGGTCGGCTGGCTGGGCCTCGTATTCATCCTCACGGGGGTAACTGTTCTCGTTACGGCTCGGCAATCGCCGAAAACCTCTCAGTCGTTCTAGGATTTGCGCATGACCAGCACGGATGACGCACCCGACGACGCGCCTCGAGACGGTGCCGCCGCGGAGACCGACGAGGACGCGTTCGCGCTTCCCAGACTGCGCCGGTCGACCTACACCCCGCCTCCGCAGTACCGCGAACTGCTCGTCGACCCCGCAGAGGAGCCGGCACCCTCGGCACCGGCCCCCGCTGCGCCGGCACCCGCCGCGCCGGCACCTTCGCCTTCGGCACCCGCCCCTTCGGCACCCGCACCCGTGCCCTCGGCGGTCGACGAACAGCGCGACCATCCCGCCGAACCGCTCGACCAGTCGGCCGAACCCGCCTTCTTCTCGCTCCCGCTGGAGGACGAGCCGGAGGCGCCCGCTGCCGAGCACGTCGTCTACTCGCTCGACGACTCGCCGCCGCCGCCCGCGCCTCCCGTCTGGAACCCCGCTGACTGGGCGCCCCCCACAGTGCAGGCACCCGCCGAATGGGCGCCGCCCGCCGCAGACTCGCCCGCCGAATGGGCGCCGCCGACCGTTCCCGCCCCGCCCGCCGAGAACATCTTCGCGATGCCGGCCGCGTCGCCTCCGCTGCCCGAGTGGCAGGCCGAAGACCTCCCTGCCGCCGAGCCCTCAGCGGAGCCGCTCGCCCCCGCTCCCGTCTGGTCGCTCGACTCCGACCTGCCCGCGACCCTGCCGAACGAACCGCACGACCCCTACCGGCCGTGGACCCCCGACCGGGTCGCCCCCGAGCCCGCGACTGCGCCGTCCGCGACCGATCTCCCCGAAGCATCCGCCCCGCCCGCCCCTGGCTATGCACAGAGCGCGTCGTGGGAGGCCCTCTTCCCGACCACGCCGCCTCCCGCCGCCTGGGCTCCGGCCCCGGTGACGGAGCCCGCCCCCGACCTCGCGATGCCCGACTTCTCGGCCCCCGATCTCGCACAGCCCGACTTCGCCGCGGCAGACGCCGGCACGCCGGAGGCGGCAGCGGCGCCTGACACCGCGGTCGAGCCGGAGGCGGCGGTCGAGCCCGAGGCGGCGGTAGAGCCCGAGGCGGCAGCCGACGACTCCGGATACCTCACACCCGACGAGGAGGCCGCGACACTCGCGAAGCACGCGCCTCCCGCCGGACAGCCGTGGATTCCGCAGCGTCGCTCGTTGCCGGACGACATGCTGCTGACCGTGCTCGAGGCCGCCGACAGCCAGCCCGGCGGCACGCTCGAGGCTATGGACGCCCTCGAGAACGAGATGCGCCTGCGCGAAGAAGAGGTGCAGGAGTACCGCGAGTGGGAGGACTCCATGCTCGCCGTCGGAACCCCCGAGGCCCTCGCCGTCGTAGCGCAGGTGCGCCCGGAGTTCAGCGCCATCGTGATCCCCGCCGAGCTCGAGCCGACGCCCACCTCGGCGATCCCGATCCAGTACCCGCCGGCCGACCCCGACGACAGCGCTCCCGACCTCCCGGACGTGCCCGAGGGGCCGACACATCCCGAAGTGCCCGGCGTGCCCTCCGCTCCCGAGTTCCCCCTCCTGCCCGCCACCCCGGAGAGCCCCGGGCTGCCCGACGCTCCCGAGGTGCCCGCGTTCCCGGCGACGCCCGCGACGCCTGCCGAGCCCGCGACGCCTGCCGAGCCCGCGACGCCGGCCGAGCCCGCGACGCCTGCCGAGCCCCCGGCGCCTGCCGAGCCCGCCACACCGGCCGAGCCCGCGCTGCCCGAGCCGCCGATCCCCGCCGATCCCGAACTGCCCACGCAGCCGCACAGCGTGATCGACGACATGTTCCCGTGGGCGCCGCCCCAGCCGCCCGCCCTCGTCGAACCGGAACCAGACGTCACGCCCGGGTCGCCGCAGGACTGGTTCGACGCGCTCGTCGCGCCGACGACGCAGCCGACGGCGACGGTGACGGAACTCCCGAACGTCGAGCCCGAAGAGACGCCGACGGATGCCACGGCAGAGGCATCCGCACCGGGATTCGACGACCTGCTCGCCGAGCAATCGCACGACGAGCCACCAGCGGAGGAGCCGAAACGCCCTTTTGGCGTCGCCGTCGGTAACGACGGCGGCCCCGAGACACCCGCACCGCGCACCCCGCTGTTCAGCCTCGAGCAGTCGGGAGCAGCACCCACGCCTCTCGAGCTGAGGACGGGCAGAGCCGCCCGGTTGTTCTGGCTGTGGTTCGCGGCGAACTCGTCGGTCGTGAGCATCGGGTTCGGCGCCATGATCTTCTCGCTGGGCATGAGCCTGCGACAGTCGATCGTGGCGACCCTCGCCGGAGTGGCGTTGTCGTTCCTGCCACTCGGACTCGGCACCCTCGCCGGAAAGCTCAGCGGCCAGCCCACGGTCATCGTCTCCCGCGCCGCCTTCGGGCTCAGCGGCAACGTGCTTCCCGCGGTGTTGGCGCTCGTCTCCCGGGTCTTCTGGGGGTCCGTGCTGCTGTGGCTCTTCGCGACATCCATCGCCACTGTCCTCGGCGGCGACGGTCCCGTGGCCGGCCTCGTGATCATCTTCATCGTCGTCGGCGTGATGATCGCCGTTCTCGTCGCGTTCCTCGGCTTCGCACTAATGGCACGGTTCCAGCTCATCGTGAGCGTGCTCTCCGCCGTGCTCATCGTCGGCTTCGTGGCGCTCACCTGGGGTCGCGTCGACATCCAGGCCGCACTGACCATCGCCGACGGCCCGTGGACCCTCGTGGCCACGGGCGCGATCCTCGTCTTCAGCTTCGTCGGCCTCGTGTGGGCGAACAGCAGCTCCGACCTCGCCCGCTATCAGCGTCCGAGCACACGGGGGGCGTCGAACATGCTCTGGGCCACCTTCGGCACGACCATTCCGGCTTTCCTGCTGATCGGCTACGGCGCCCTCCTCGCGGCTTCCGACCCCCGGCTCGCGACCGGCCTGGTGACCCAGCCGGTCGACGCGCTCACCGGCATCCTGCCCGCGTGGTACCCGGTGCCGCTCGTCGCCGTGACGGGGCTCAGCCTGCTCTCGGGGGTCATCATCACGATCTACTCCGGGGCCTTCGCGGTGCAGGGCATCGGCATCCGGGTCGAACGCCAGTGGGCGACGCTCGCCATCGGCACGCTGCTTGCCGTCGTCGCCGTCGGCCTCAGCGTGCTCGACATGGACCTGTCCGGGGTGTTCCGCGATCTGTCGACGACCCTCGCCGTGCCCATCGCCGCCTGGCTCGGCATATTCGCGGCCGACGCGATGATCCGCAACCGGCGGCTGCACTCGCCGTCGCTGCTGCGCCCGGGAGGGGTGTACCCGCTCGTCAACTGGGTCAACCTCTCGGCGCTCGTCGTCATCTCGTTCGTCGGCTGGGGGCTCACGACGGCGATGCTCACCGGGCTGCAGTGGCAGGGCTACGTGTTCCAGCTGCTGCGTGTGCCCCTGGCCAGCGACGTGGCCGCCAGCGACATCGGCGTGGTGGTCGCGCTCGTGCTGGGGCTGCTGGTGCCCCTCGTCTCCGGCGTACCCACCATCCGTCGACAGGAAGCCGCAGCGCGGCTGATCTGACCCGGCGCCGCCAAAGTAGAATCGACGCATGTCCCACACCGTCGCCGAGGTCCACGCCGTGGTCGAGAGCCTCTGGCCCGATGCCGGAACCGAGCCGTGGGACGCGCCCGGGCTGCTCTCCGGGGATCCCTCCGCTGCCGTCAGCACCATCCACCTCGCCGTCGACGCCGTCGGCGCGACCGCCGACGAGGCGGTCCAGCTCGGCGCCGACCTGCTGCTCGTGCACCACCCGTTGTTGCTCCGCGGCGTGACGAGCGTCGCCGAAGACCGGTACAAGGGCGCCGTGCTCGCACGGCTGATCCGCGCCGGCTGCGCGCTGATCGCCGCTCACACCAACGCCGACATCGTCGAGACCGGAACCTCTGCGGTGTTCGCCGAGCGCCTCGGCCTACGCGACATCGTTCCCATCGTCCCGTCGAAGGACAACGCCGACAGGGGCATCGGCCGCGTCGGGCGCCTGCCGCAGCCGACCACGCTCGGCCGGCTGGCCCGCGAGCTCGGCGAGATCCTGCCGGCCACGGCGAGCGGCATCCGCGTCTCCGGCGACTTCGACGCTCCCATCTCCACGGTGGCCGTCTGCGGGGGAGCGGGCGACTCGCTGCTCTCCGAGCCCGCCGTGCTCTCGTCCGACGTGTACATCACGAGCGACCTGCGCCACCACCCCGCCTCCGAGGCGCGGGAGAACGCCCTCGTCGGCACGGGCCCCGCGCTCGTCGACGTGTCGCACTGGGCGAGCGAGTGGCTCTGGCTCGAGACCGCGGCCTCCGAGCTGCGCGAAAGACTGCCCGGCGTGACCGTGACGGTGAGCGATCTCCGTACCGATCCCTGGGATTTCGTTGTTATCCAGTAGAACTATCAAGAAAGTGGTGAAGGCCCTATGGCTTTGACAGCCAGTCCCGACGCGCAGGCACGCCTGCTCGACCTCCAGGCCCTCGACACGAAGATCGCCCAGCTCACGCACCGGGCCAAGGGCCTGCCGCAGCACGCCGCCATCGCCGCGCTGCAGTCGAAGATCGACGCGTTGCGCATCGTCGGCCTCGAGCAGGCCGGCGCCCGCGAAGACGTGGTCATCGAGCTCGGTCGCATCGAGTCCGACGTGGCCCTCGTCACGGCGCGCATCAAGCGCGACAACGAGCGCGCCCAGACCTCGACCTCGGCGAAAGACGCCCAGGCGTTCGAGCACGAGCTGGCGAACCTCGCCAAGCGCCAGTACGACCTCGAGGAGATCGAGCTCACCGTCATGGAGAAGCTCGAGGAGCGCGAGAGCGCGCTCGCGGCGACCACGGCCGAGATCGACTCGCTGCAGGGCCAGATCGACGTCATCGGCGCCGAGCGCGACGCCGAGCTCGTCGTGCTGCGCGGCGAGATCGCCGCCGCCAACGACGACCGCGCGGCGGTCGCCGCCACGGTCCCCGACGACCTCCTCGCCCTCTACGACAAGCAGCGGCTGCGCTACGGCGTGGGTGCCTCCCACCTGCGTTACGGCGTGTCGAGCGCGAGCGGCGTCAAGCTGCTGGAGAACGAGATGGCCGAGATCCGTGCCGCCGCGCCCGACGCGGTCATCATGTGCGCGACGAGCGAGGCCATCCTGGTGCGCACGAAGGAATCCGGGCTGTAACCCTCCCGGTAGACTTTCCCTCGAATGGGTCGGCAAGACGGTCGCGTGGTCTGGCAACAGGCCCCGAGGAACGTCCGGGCTCCGCAGAGCAAGGCGGTGGGTAACACCCACCCGGGGTAACCCGCGAGACAGTGCAACAGAAAGCAGACCGCCTCCGGCGCAAGCCGGCGGTAAGGGTGAAACGGTGGTGTAAGAGACCACCAGCGGCCGGGGTGACCCGATCGGCTATGTAAACCTCGCCAGGAGCAAGGTCACACAGGAAGCGTTACGGGCTGCTCGTCCAGCTTCCGGGTAGACCGCTAGAGGCGTGCGGCAACGTACGTCGTAGATAGATGGCCGTCCAACGCGCGTCCTCGGACGCGCGCCAACAGAACCCGGCGTATCAGCCGGCCCATTCACAACACCTTCTTCATCTGCGTCGCGGTGACCGCGTAGCCGAGCGAGTCGTACAGCTCCTTCGCGCCGGCGTTGTAGCCGAAGACGTTGAGCCCGATCGACACGGCTCCCAGCTTCTTCGCCTCGGCGTGGGCGAGGTCGAGGGCCGCCCGCGCGTAGCCGCGACGCCGGTGCGCTTCCGCGATCTCGACGTCGAAGACCCACCAGTCGTCGCCTCCGGCCGGCAGCGGGCCGAGCCACAGGTAGCCGACGACGTCACCGTCGGCGACGATGTCGAATACACGGTGCGTGTCCAGCGGGACGCCGCCCGGGAAGTTCTCCTCGCGCGACGCCACTGCCTTGGCCTCGGCGACCTCCGGCGGCTCGCCGGAGAGCATCCGCGCCTCGATGTACTCGAGGTGGATGCGTTCGATCCAGCCGGTGGTGCGTTCCGGGGGCATCGGGTGCAGGGAGACGGTCATCCCTCCATGCTGCCAGTGTCTCGGGCGAGCAGCGAGAGGTGGAGACTGTCGATGCCGCTAGTCCTCGGCGGTCCCTCCCTCGAGCAGCGCCTTGAGTGTGTGCAGGTCTGCGACGATGGTGGCGGCGTCGTGCTCGAACTCCTCGTCGCTCTGGTCGTCGGCGCGGCGCAGCGTGAAGACCACCTCGCTGCCGTCGCCGTGCTGGATGACCCGCATCGGGTTGTAGAACGTGTCGCCGCTCGCGAGGGTGACGGTGTGGTCGAGCACGCCGAGCTCGTTCTGCGGCACGAAGCCGATGGTGAGCCGTCCCATCGGCGATTCGACCACCCACTCGCCGTCGACCAGCTCGATGCTGTCGCCGATGCCGCTCGCCCAGTTGGGCAGATTGGTGTGGTCGGACGTGTACTCGTAGACCTCGTCGGGCGGGCGGTTGATGTCGGCGGAGATGTGCCGGGATTCGGATGCCATGGGTCCAGTCATACTGGATGCAGCCGGTTCGGTCTAGATTGAAGCCATGGATGGCACTGAAGAGGTCGACTCGTTTCTGGCAGGGCTCGACCACCCGCTCACCGCTGAACTGCAGACCGTGCGCGGCTACATCCTCGACGCGCACCCTCTGGTCACGGAGCGGATCAAGTGGAAGTCGCCGAGTTTCCACGTCGGCAGCGACGACCTGGGCGCGTTCGAGCTGCGGCCGACGGAGTTCCTACGCCTCATCCTGGTCTTCCCACACGGCCTGGTCGACGACCCGACCGGCCTGATGACGGGAACGTGGGCCGACCGTCGCGAGCTGCGTTTCACGAGCGCGGAGGATGTCGCGGCGAAGCGTTTCCCTCTGCAGCACGTGGTGCGCGACTGGGTGGCGCTGCTCTAGCCGTCAGCAGCGGCCGCACGTCTTCGCCGACGAAGCGGATGAACTCGCCGATGTCGGCGACGTCCTGTGTCGCCATCACGCTCACGCTCGTCACGCCCAGCCCCGCGGCGCGCCGGATCGAACCGGCGACCTCCTCCGCGTCGCCCGCCGCGCCAGCCCCGATACCGGCCGGCGAGCCCCAGTAGACGAGCTCCGCGTCGACGCGGGCGTGGGCGTGGTCGCCGGTCGCCACCACGTGCAGCAGCACGATCTCGTGACCTGTCTTGCCCGCCTCACGCGCCGCGGTGAGCGTCTGCCGGCATCGCAGCTCGATGTCCTCCTCGGTGAGGCCGGTGCCGAGGATCGTCCCCGCGCCGAGCTCGCCGGCGAGTGCCTGCATTCTCGGCCCGCCCGCGCCGATGAACGGGGTCATCCGGTCGGCTGGCGGGCGCGTCAGCCGAACCCGGTCGAGGTGCACGTACCGGCCGTCGACGGTGACCTCCTCGCCGTGCAGCAGCCGCGTGACGGCGACCGCGGACTCCCGCAACAGCGCCATGGGGGAGGCGACCGCCTCGCCGGCCTGCGCCATCCACTCGCTCACCCCGGTGCCGATGCCGGGCACGAAGCGTGCGGGGAACAGCCGCGCCAGAGTCGCGAACTCCATGGCCATGAGCGCGGGGTTGCGCAGCGGCACCGGGGCGAGGGCGATGCCGACCCGGATGCGCGTCGTCGCCGCGAGCGCAGCGGTGACGAGCGGGATGGAGCTCGCGCCGAAGCAGTCCTCGAAGACCCAGAGCTCGTCGAGGCCGTGCCTCTCGGTGGACGTCGCCACTGTGACGAGCTGCTCGGGGTCCATCGCCGAGGTGAACGTCATGCCGAGACGCGGCGCCGCGATCGTGTCCATTCCGCTCCCTCCGCCGTGAGGACGACCCCAGCCTAGAACCGGCGGCGCCGGTCGCGCGAGGGCCGCCCCGGTGGCGCACCTCCCGGTCGCGCGCGTTACGTCGGGAATTCAGGAGTTACGGATGCGCCCGGCGCCGCGCGCCGCCACATCCGGCGAGAGAGCAGGCCCGGAGAGGTGCTAACTCCTGAGTTTCCGCAAAGGACGCGAGGCGCCCGAACGCGGCGCCGCGACCTCAGCCGGCGGGGGAGAAGCGGTAGCCCATGCCCGCCTCCGTGAGCAGGTGGCGCGGCTTCGACGGCTCGGCCTCGAGCTTCTTGCGCAGCTGGGCGAGGTACAGCCGGAGGTACCCGGTGTCGGTCGTGTACTGCGGCCCCCACACCTCGGTGAGCAGCGTCTCGCGCGACACGAGCCGCTCGGGGTTGCGCACGAGCACCTCCAGCAGGCGCCATTCGGTCGGGGTGAGTCGCACGGTCGCGCCGCCGCGGGTCACGACGTGGTTCGCGAGGTCGACGGTGACGTCGCCGAAGCTCACCACGGGCTCGTCCGTCGCGCCGGGGGTCCGCCTGCCGAGCGCGCGCAGCCTGGCGAGCAGCTCGTCGGCGGCGAACGGCTTCGTCACGTAGTCGTCGGCGCCCGCGTCGAGCGCCTCGACCTTGTCGAGCGAGTCGCTGCGTCCCGACACGACGAGGATGGGCACACTCGACCAGCCGCGCACCCCCTCGATCACCTCGATGCCGGTGAGACCGGGCATGCCGAGGTCGAGCACGATGAGGTCCGGGTGCCGGTCGGCGGCGGCCCGCAGCGCCTCGCGTCCGTCGCCGGCGGTGATCACGTCGTAGCCGCTGGCGGACAGGGTGATGCGCAACGCCCGCAGGATCTGCGGGTCGTCGTCGGCGATGAGGATCTTCACGGGGCATCCGTAACGGCAGCGGGCGGGAGGGCGACGACCATGGTGAGTCCTCCGCCCGGGGTGTCTTCGGGCTCGAGCGTACCGCCCATCGCCTCGACGAACCCTTTCGACAGGGCGAGACCGAGGCCGACACCCGTGGTGTTGTCGGTGTCGCCGAGCCGCTGGAACGGCACGAACACGTCGGCGCGCCGCTCGACGGGGATGCCGGGCCCCGAGTCGATCACCCGAAGCTCGACGCGCGAGCCGAACTCGCTCGTCGAGATGATCGGGGCGGCATCGTCCGGCGAGAACCGAAGGGCGTTGGCGAGCAGGTTGACGACGACGCGCTGCAGCAGCACGGGGTCGGCCAGGACGGGGCGGATGTCGCCGGAGAGCTCCAATTGCACCTGCCCCGGCGAAGCGCCGAGCTCGTCGAGCGCGAGCAGCACCACGTCGTCGAGGTTCACCGGCTCGAGCGAGACGCCCAGCACACCGGCCTGCAGCCGCGAGGCGTCGAGCAGCTTGGTCACGAGCGACGCGAGTCCGGCGAGGCTCTCCTCCGCCGTCTCCAGCAGGTCGTCGCGGTCGGCCTGCGACAGCACCACTTCGGCCGACCGCAGGCTGGTCACGGCGGCGGTCGCCGCGGCGAGCGGGCGGCGGAGGTCGTGGCCGACGGCGGCCAAGAGGGCGGTGCGCAGCCGGTCGGCCTCGGCGATCGGCCGCATGCCCTCGGCCTCGGAGGCGAGCGAGCGCTGGGTGAGCGCCGACTCGATCTGCGACAGGAACGCCTCGAGGATGCGCCGGTCGGCCGCCGGCAGGTCGGGACCGCGCAGGTACAGGCTCGCGGCGGGGCCGAGCTGCAGCCGGGTCTCCACGTCGTCGTCGGTGGCCAGTGAGGCGTCTGTGGACGTGTGGATGGCGACCCCCGCGTCGTAGACGATGACGCTCGTCATGCCGAAGGCCTCACGCATGCGCGAGACGAGCGCGTCGAGCGCGTCCTGGCCTCCCAGGACGCTTCCGGCCACCGTCGCCAGGGTCTCCGACTCGGCGATGGCGCGGGCGGCGGCGCGGGAGCGGCGGGCTGCCTGGTCGACGACGATGCTGACGAGCACGGCGACGACGACGAAGATCACGAGAGCCACCAGATGCAGCGGGTCGCTGACGGTCACCGTGTAGAGGGGTGCGACGAAGAAGAAGTCGAGCAGGAACCCGGCGCCGACGGCCGCGGCGAGCGCCGGCCAGATGCCGCCGACGAGGGCGACGACCACGACGAGGAGCTGGAAGATCAGCACGTCGGCGGCGATGGTCTCCGCGCTGCGGGCGAGGCCGAGAAGCCACGTGAGCAGCGGGAGTCCGAACACGGCGAGCGCGAGCCCCGCGACTCGACGCCGGGTCGAGAGAGCGCCGCCGACGCGGGGGAGCGAGCGCCGGCCGGCCGCGGCGTGCGAGACGATGTGCACGTCGATGTCGCCGGCCTCGCGGATGACCGACGCGCCGTTGCCCGAGCCGGTGAGCAGCGTGCTCAACCAGCCGCGGCGGCTGACTCCGATCACAAGCTGGGTGGCGTTGACGCTGCGCGCGAAGTCGACGAGCGCCCTGGGCACCTGTTCGCCGACCACCTGGTGGTAGCTGCCGCCGAGGGTCTCGACGAGGGCACGCTGGGCGCCGAGCGCGCCTGGGTTGGGCTCCGCGAGCCCGTCGGTGGTGGCCACGTGCACGGCGAGCAGCTGGCCTCCGCTCGACCGCGCGGCGATGCGGGCGCCGCGGCGCAGCAGGGTCTCGCCCTCCGCGCCTCCCGTGAGCGCGACGACGACGCGTTCCCGCGCCTCCCACTTCGAGTCGATTCCCTCCTCGGCCCGGTACTTCTGCAGAGCGCTGTCGACCTCGTCGGCCAGCCAGAGGAGGGCGAGTTCACGCAGCGCGGTGAGGTTGCCGAGGCGGAAGTAGTTCGAGAGAGCGGCATCCACCCGTGCGGCCGGATAGACGAGCCCCTCGCCGAGCCGGTCACGCAGCGACTGCGGCGCCAGGTCGACGAGCTCGACCTTGTCGGCGTTGCGCAGCACCGCGTCGGGGATCGACTCGCGCTGCGCGACCCCGGTGATCTGCAGCACCACGTCGTTGAGGCTCTCGATGTGCTGCACGTTGACCGTCGACATGACGTTGACGCCCGCGTCGAGCAGCCGCTCGACGTCGTTCCAGCGCTTTGCGTTGGCCGAGCCGGGCGCGTTGGTGTGGGCGAGCTCGTCGACGAGCGCCCATTCGGGACTCCTCGCGAGCACCGCGTCGAGGTCCATCTCGGTGAGGGCGACCCCGCGGTGCTCCACCTCCATCCGTGGCACGAGCTCGAGGCCGTCGAGGAGCGCGGCCGTTGCGGCGCGGCCGTGGGTCTCCACGACGGCGACGACCACGTCTCTGCCGGCGGACGCCAGCCGGCGCCCCTCCTCGAGCATCGCGTAGGTCTTGCCTACGCCGGGCGCGGCGCCGAGCAGCACGAGCAGGCGACCGCGACTCATGCCGCCGGAGTCTCTCTGTTAGTCATTGCCGTCCAGATTCGCCGGGGCGAGGTCGAGTGGGTCCACGGTGGGTTCGCTCAGCCAGCTCGAACTCTCCACCCTGAATCTTAGACTCGCCGGACGACGCCGCCGCGGACCGCTCGACCGGGCGTGCAGACGGAAATTCAGGAGTTACGGATGCGCCCGGCGCACTCGCCCGCGCGTTCTCGCGGGTCGCAGTGCACGGCGCGGCGCTAACTCCTGAATTTCCGTGGAGGACGCAAGCTCCGCGAGCACCGCGAGCACCGCGAGCACCGCGAGCACCGCAACCACCGCGAGCACGGCGACCGCTGCAAGCGCCGCGGGCGGTGCCACCCGCTCTACGCGACGCCCTCGGGCTTCTTCACGGCGAGGGCCGCCGCGCCGAGGATGCCCGCGTTGTTGCGCAGCTTGGCCGGCACGATCGGGGTGCTGAGCTGCAGCAGGGGGAGGAACTGCTCGTGGCTCTTGGAGACGCCGCCGCCGACGATGAACAGGTCGGGGGAGAAGAGGAACTCCACGGTGGAGTAGTACTTCTGCAGCCGTTTCGTCGCCCACTTCTCGTAGGTGAGGCGCGACCGCTCCTTGGCGGCGAACGAGGCGCGCGACTCGGCGTCCTTGCCGCCGATCTCGAGGTGCCCGAGCTCGGAGTTCGGCACGAGCACGCCGTCGAAGATGATGGCCGAGCCGATCCCGGTGCCGAGGGTGGTGAGGATGACCAGGCCGTCGACGCCCTTCGCGGCCCCGAACCTGACCTCCGCGACCCCGGCCGCATCCGCGTCGTTGACGAACGTGATGTCGCGACCCAGTCCCTTCTCGAACAGGGCCTCCGCCTCGAGGCCGATCCACTGCTTCGAGACGTTCGCCGCCGACAGGGTGCGCCCGCGCTTCACGATCGCCGGGAAGCACACGCCGACCGGAACGCCGTCGGCCACTCCGCCGAGTGCCGCGATGATCTCGACGACCGTGGCGAGGATCGCCTCGGGTTCGCCGCCGAGCGGGGTGGGCAGCTTGACGCGCTCGCTCAGCAGTTCGCCGCTGTCGACGTCGACGATGGCCCCCTTGATTCCGGTGCCGCCGATGTCGATTCCCAATGCAGTGGTCATGAGTTCTTTCTCTCTAGGCGATCGTGAGTACTTCGGCACCACGTTCGGTGACGACAAGCGTGTGTTCGAACTGGGCGGTGACGCTGCGGTCCCTGGTGACGACGGTCCAGCCGTCGGCCCACATGTCCCACTCCGGCGATCCGCCGAGGGTGAGCATGGGCTCGATCGTGAAGACCATGTTCTGCACGATCTCGTCGTCGAACCGGGGAGCCGAGTCGTAGTGGGGGATGATGAGCCCCGAGTGGAAGGCCTCCCCGACTCCGTGGCCGGTGAAGTCGCGCACGACGCCGTAGTCGAAGCGGCGGGCGTACGACTCGATGGCGCGGCCGATCACGTTCACCTGGCGCCCGGGGGCGACCGCCTTGATGCCGCGGTTCAGCGACTCCCGGGTGCGCTCGACCAGGTCGACGACCTCGGTCGAGACGTCGCCGACGAGGAAGGTGACATTGCTGTCGCCGTGCACGCCGTTCTTGTAGGCGGTGATGTCGATGTTGATGATGTCGCCGTCCTGCAGGACGGTGTCGTCGGGGATCCCGTGGCAGATGACCTCGTTGAGCGAGGTGCACACAGACTTCGGGAACCCGCGGTAGCCGAGACACGACGGGTAGGCGCCGGCGGCGACCACGAAGTCGTGGCCGATCGCGTCGAGCTCGTCGGTGGTGACGCCGGGGCGGACGGCGCGGCCGACCGCCTGGATGGCCTGCGCCGCGATGACGCTCGACTCGCGGATCAGGTCGACGGATGCCGCGGAGTACACGTCACCCCCGGTGAACGTCTTCGGTGCCTTCTTGCCCACGTACTCGGGTCGGGCGATGTCGCCGGGAACGCTCCGTGGTGGTGAAATCCGTCCAGGGACGAGGTGACCGTTGCTATCGCGAGGCATGGCAGCCAGTCTAGTTTCAGCTGGCAGGGCCGGAGAACTCGGCCGACCGAGACGGGAGAGCTCGTGAGGATCATCACCACCAATGTTTTCGTCGACGACCAGAGCCGGGCGCTCGACTTCTACACCGACGTCCTCGGCTTCGAGAAGAAGACCGACCTGCCCGCCGGCGAGCACCGCTGGCTCACGGTGGTCTCGCCGTCGAGCCGCGACGGCGTCGAGCTGCTGCTCGAGCCGAGCGACCACCCCGCGGTCGGCACGTTCAAGGCGGCTCTCGTCGGCGACGGCATCCCGTACGCGAGTTTCGCCGTCGACGACGTGGTCGCGGAGCACACACGCATGACGGCGCTCGGGGTGCGCTTCGTGCAGCCGCCGACGACGATGGGGGCGGTGACTGTCGCCGTGTTCGACGATACCTGCGGCAACCTCATCCAGATCGCGAGCATGTGATCCGGGTCCCGACGGGGTTAGCCTGAGAGCACACCGACGACGGGAGATCCTTATGGCCGAATGGTGGTTCAACAACAAGACCGGCGAGGTCGAAGAGGGCGCGCAGTCGCTCGGCTCGGACCGCGACGGCCCCTTCGCCACGCGCGAAGAAGCGGCACGCGCACCGCAGATCATCGCGGAGCGCGCCCGCAAGTGGGCGGAAGAGGAAGCCGCGGAGGGCCGCTAGCTACTCCGGGTACTCGTGCTCGGGGGCCGGGTACTCGGCCGATGTCACGTCGGCGATGTACGCCTTCGTGGCATCGGTCAGCACACCCTTGAGGTCGGCGTACTGCCGCACGAACTTCGGGATGCGACCGGTCGACAGCCCCGCCCAGTCGGTCCAGACCAGGAGCTGGCCGTCGACGTGCGGGCCGGCGCCGACGCCGATCGTGGGGATGCGCAGTTCCTTCGTCACCTGCGCGGCGACGCCCGACGGCACCATCTCGAGCACCACGGCGAACGCTCCCGCATCCTCGACGGCGTGCGCGTCTGCCAGCAGCGCCTCCGCGCCTTCGCCGCGCCCCTGGATCATGTGACCCCCGAGCCCGTGCTCGCTCTGCGGGGTGAAACCGATGTGGGCCATGACCGGGATGCCGGCCGAGACGATGCGACGGATCTGCTCGGCGCTGCGCACACCGCCCTCGAGCTTGACCGCGTGCGCGTGGGTCTCCTTCATAAACCGGAACGCGGTGTGCAGCGCCTCGTCGGGGCTGGTCTCGTACGACCCGAACGGCATGTCCGCGACGACGAAGGCGCGCTTGGTCGCGCCCGCTACCGCCCGGGCGAGGGGGATCAGCTCGTCGACGGTGACGGGCAGCGTCGTATCGTGCCCGAAGACGTTGTTGCCTGCCGAGTCGCCGACCAGGAGGAAGTCGATGCCGGAGGCGTCGAAGATGGATGCCGTCAGCTGGTCGTAGCTCGTGAGCCCGGTGATCTTGATCCCGTTCTCCTTCGCGTTCTGAAAGTGCCGGGTGCGAACGCGTTTGACTGCCTGCTCTGCCATGGGCACCACTCTAGCGAGCGCCGGGCGCACTCGGCCGGTAGTGCCGGTTCACGGGGGAGCGGTCGGTGACCGACGCGTGCACCTCGATGTCGAGCCGCTGCACCAGAGCGGGCCGCGTGGGGGTCATCTCCAGCCGGCACTCGAGCGCGCCGGTGCGGCCCGGGATGGTCCAGGCGATGTGGGCGGCGGATGCGGCCCAGGTGAGCCGGTCCGCGAGCGGCGGCCGGGTGCCGAGCAGCCCGCCGACGCCGGCGACCGACCGGTCGAGCCGGGTGGCACGCACGGCGGCGGGCACGTCGCTGAGGAGGTTCGGGCTGAGCGGGGTGTCGGCGTCGGCGACGTCGCCCGAGTCGAGGATCGCCTGCTCGATCGCGGCCGCGGCGGCGAGCGTCGACGGCCACGGCGCGATGACGCGAGCCGGCGGGTCGAGCCGATCGAGCACGGCGCGGAGGATCCCCGTCGCGGCGATCCCGGGCTTGACCCCGTTGGTGTTGGCGAAGACGACCACGCCGAGCCCCGACTCGGTGTGCCAGCGCATGTTCGACGAGAACCCGGGGAGGCCGCCGGAGTGTTGTGCGATGAGCCCGAAGCGCACGTCGTTCTCGACGAACAGCCCGAGCCCGTAGCCGATGCCCTCGAGCTGCGGTTCGGCCGGGCGGTCCGACGGTGAGGGGGTCGACGTGTGGAGGCGCTGCATCGACCGGCGCGCCGCGCGGCTCAGGATCGAGTCATCCGCATAATCGGGGTCGAACGCGCTCGACAGCCAGCCGCTCCAGCGGGCGATATCGGAGACGGTGCTGAACATGCTCGCAGCGCAGCCGCCGATGCCGGTGCCGACGAAGGGACGGTCGAACCACGTCGCGCCCTCGTCGAAGGTGCCGAAGCCGGGGGCGATGTCCCGTCCCGCGTCGTAGTGAGCGGCGTCGTAGCGGGTGCTCGAGAGCCCGAGGGGCTCGAGCAGGGTCTCGGTGGCGAAGGCGGCGAACTCTCGCCCCGTGACGTTCTCGACGATCACGCCGAGCAGCCAGAAGCCGATGTTGGAGTACTGGTAGACGTCGCCGGGGCGTTCCGCGAAGTCGAGCCCTGCCGCCACGACGGCGAGGAAGTCGTCGCGCGACAGCCCGAGCTCGTGGTCCGCCCAGCCGTTGTCCTCCGGCAGGCCGGAGGAGTTCTCCATCAGCATCCGCACGGTGACCGGCATCGTCACACCGTTCGCGTCGACCGGGTCACGGAACTCGGGCACGTGCGCCGAGATCAGGTCGCTCTGCGCGAGCAGTCCGCGCTGCTCGAGCACCAGTACGATCGCGGTCTCGAAGCTCTTCGACATCGACGCGATGCGGTAGACCGTGTCGATCGCCGGAGCCCGGCCGTCGAGCAAGAACTCGCCGACCCCGTGGTGGTAGAGCACACCCGATCGGTCGAAGACCGCGTAGCTGATCGAGGGGGTGACGAGGGTCGTGTGGTCGAACCAGTGGTCGAGGGCGGTGACGAGGTCGTCGGGCAGCGCGGTCATGTCAACCGGAGAAGATCGGGCCGAAGCGCACGGTGTCGAACGCGAGCGCGATCACGAGCACCGCGAGGGTGCCGTATCCCCAGGCGAGCGCCGTCGTGCGCGAGGCGCGCAGCCGGATGGAGACGAGCAGTCCGACCGCCCAGACCAGCGGCAGCAGGAGTGCGAGGCCCAGGTCGATGCCCACCGGCTCGCCCGTGAAGCCGAAGAAGACGAGGTGGAGAACCGTGTAGAAGGCGACTCCGACGAAGACCAACGCGAAGGCGAGGTACATAACGACGAAGGCGAGCGGGGGTCGACGGGCGGATGCTGCGGGTCTGGCCATCATCGAAGTGTACGACCACCAGCGGGCACGGCAGGGTGCCAAGCGGAGACCCGGTATAGCCAGTAGCCTAATAGCGCGGTAAACGACTACCCCCTGAGCAGTATGAGGAGCCGGATGGACAAGCAGCGAGACTTCGTTCTTCGAACCATTGAAGAACGAGGCATCAAGTTCATCCGCCTATGGTTCACCGACGTCGTCGGCACGCTGAAGAGCGTCGCCATCGCCCCCGCCGAGGTCGAGGGAGCCTTCGCCGAGGGTCTCGGGTTCGACGGCTCGGCCATCGAGGGCTTCACCCGCGCCTACGAGGCCGACATGCTCGCGCAGCCCGACCCCACGACATTCCAGATCCTGCCCTGGCGCGGCGAGATCGACCCGACCGCGCGTATGTTCTGCGACATCACGACCCCCGACGGCCAGCCCGCCGTCTCCGACCCCCGCCACGTGCTCAAGCGCACTCTCGCGAAGGCCGCCGACCGGGGCTTCACGTTCTACACGCATCCGGAGATCGAGTTCTACCTGCTCAAGTCGTCGAAGCTCAAGGGCGGCAAGCCCGAGCCCGTCGACTCGGCCGGCTTCTTCGACAACGTTCCCGGCGGCACGGCGCACGACTTCCGTCGCCGCTCGGTGCGCATGCTCGAAGACCTGGGCATCTCGGTGGAGTTCAGCCACCACGAGGCGGGCCCCGGCCAGAACGAGATCGACCTGCGCTACGCGGACGCGCTCACCACCGCCGACAACATCATGACGTTCCGCACCGTCATCAAAGAGGTCGCGATCGAGCAGGGCGTCTACGCGACGTTTATGCCCAAGCCGATGAGCGACCACCCGGGCAGCGGCATGCACACCCACCTCTCCCTGTTCGAGGGCGACACCAACGCGTTCTACGAGGCCGGCGGTCACTACCAGCTTTCGAAGATCGGCCGCCAGTTCGTCGCCGGGCTGCTCAAGCACGCGCCCGAGATCACGGCGGTCACGAACCAGTTCGTCAACTCGTACAAGCGTCTCTGGGGCGGCGACGAGGCCCCGAGCTTCGTGACCTGGGGCCACAACAACCGCTCCGCGCTCGTTCGGGTGCCGCTCTACAAGCCCAACAAGGGCCAGAGCGCCCGCGTCGAGTACCGGGCGATCGACTCGGCGGCCAACCCGTACCTCGCCTACTCGCTCCTGCTGGCCGCCGGCCTGAAGGGCATCGAGGAGGGCTACGAGCTTCCTCCGGAGGCCGAGGACAACGTTTGGGAGCTCAGCGACGCCGAGCGCCGCGCGCTCGGCTACAGCCAGCTGCCCTCGAGCCTCGACCACGCCGTCTCGCTCATGGAGGACTCGGAGCTCGTCGCCGAGACCCTCGGCGAGCAGGTCTTCAACTACGTACTGCTCAACAAGCGTCGCGAGTGGCAGGAATACCGCGCCCAGGTCACGCCGTACGAGCTGGAGAGCAACCTGGAGATCCTGTAGGGGAGCAATGCGCCATCAGACGACGCTGACTGATCTGGCGAGGCTCGGTTTCGCCGACCTCGAGACGTCGAGGCAGCGCCTCGGCGAATTCGACGGTCTCGGCGCGGCCGTCGTGCCGCTGTTCGCCGACGCCGCCGACCCCGACCAGGCGCTGCTCCTGCTCTGCCGGCTGCGGGAGCAGGTGCCCGCGCAGCTACAGGCCGTACTGGCGGATGCCGCGGCCGCGGCCCGGCTGGTGCGAGTTCTCGGCGCCTCGCTCGGCCTCGGCGACTTCCTGCTGCGGCGGCCGGCCGAGCTCGAGGCGCTCACCCGGCCGCTGCGGGCTCCGCTCGACGTCGACCAGTACTCGGCCGACATCCTCGCGGCTCTCGACGGCCTCGACGGCGACGCCGCCGTCACCGCGCTGCGTGTGCGCTACCGCAGGCATCTCCTGCAGCTGACGGCGTGGGACCTCGAACAGAGCGACCCGCTCGCCGCCGTCTCCGTCGTGGCCGCAGCCCTCGCCGACCTCGCGAGCGCGGCCCTCGACGGCGCGCTCGCCATCGCCCGCGCCTCGAGCCGCTTCCCCGCGGCCGATGTCGAGCGCACCCGGCTCTCCGTCATCGGCATGGGCAAGGCCGGAGCGCGCGAGCTCAACTACGTCAGCGACGTCGACGTGATCTTCGTCGCCGAGGCGGCCGACGGCCTCGCGGGCGACCGGGCGGTGGAGATCGCGACCAGGCTTGCCATGGAGACGATGCGGGGCATCCACGAGACGGCCTTCGAGCCCGAGTTGTGGGAGGTCGACGCGAACCTGCGCCCGGAGGGCAAGGACGGCGCGCTGGTGCGCACCCTCGAGTCCCATCTCGCGTACTACGACCGCTGGGCGAAGAGCTGGGAGTTCCAGGCGCTGCTGAAGGCGCGCCCCCTCGCCGGCGACCTCGAGCTGGGTGGGCGCTACGCCGAGGCCGTTGCGCCGCTCGTGTGGTCGAGCGCGAGCCGCGACGGTTTCGTCGACTCCGTGCAGCGCATGCGCGAACGGGTCACGCACAACATCCCGGGCGACGAGCTCGACGTGCAGCTCAAGCTCGGTCCCGGCGGCTTGCGCGACGTCGAGTTCACCATCCAGCTCCTCCAGCTCGTTCACGGGCAGGCCGATCCGGCGGTGCGCCAGGGCGCCACCCTCCCCGCCCTCGTGGCACTCGCCGACCAGGGCTACATCGGAAGGGTCGAGGCCGCCGAGTTCTCACGCGACTACCGCTTCCTGCGCCTGCTCGAGCACCGGCTGCAGCTCACGAAGCTCAGCCGCACCCACCTGATGCCCACCGACCCCGACGCACTGCGGGTGCTCGCCAGGGCGAGCGGTGTGTCGCCGAGCGGTTCCGAGCTCTCCGAGCAGTGGAAGCGCACCAAGAACGCCGTGCGGCGCCTGCACGAGCGCCTGTTCTACCGACCGCTGCTGTCCGCGGTGGCGGCGCTCCCCGAGGAGGGGCTGTCGCTCAGCAGCGAACAGGCCGCGGCGCGGCTCGCCGCAATCGGCTTCCGCGACCCGGCGGGAGCGCTGCGCCACATCGCCGCCCTCACCGGGGGAGTGTCGCGCCGGGCCACGATCCAGCGCAACCTGCTGCCCGTCATGCTGCAGTGGTTCGCCGAGGGCGCCGACCCCGACCACGGTCTGCTGGCGTTCCGACGGCTCAGCGACGACCTCGGCGAGGCCTACTGGTTCCTCCGCATGCTCCGCGACTCTTCCGCCGCCGCCCAGCGGCTCACCCACGTGCTCTCCGGCTCGCGGTTCGTCGGCGACCTGTTCGAGCGCATCCCCGAGGCGGCGGCGTGGCTCGAGAGCGACAGCGAGCTGCGACCGAGGCCGCTCTCCGCGCTGCTCGACGAGGCTCGCGCCACCGTGGCCAGGCACTACGACGATGCGGATGCCGCCGCCCTGGCTCTGAGGACGGCCCGCCGCCGCGAGATCCTGCGTCTCGCGATGAGCGCCATCCTCGGCACGATCACCGTGGAGGAGCTCGGAGCCGCGCTGTCCGACATCACCACCGCCATTCTCACGGGCGTGCTGGCCATCGCCCATCGCTACGGCGACGGGATCGAGTTCGCGATCATCGCCATGGGGCGGTACGGGGGAGCGGAGCTCGGTTTCGGCTCCGACGCCGATGTCATGTACGTCTACCGGCCGGCCGGCGCGACCGACGAGGAGGCGCAGTCCCGCGCCGAGAACATCGTGCGCACTCTCGCACGCCTCACCGAAGACCTGCGCACCCCGCTCGACCTCGACATCGGTCTGCGGCCGGAGGGCAAGAACGGCGCGATCGTGCGCTCGCTCGAGTCGTATCGCGCCTACTACGCCCGTTGGTCGCTCACCTGGGAGGCCCAGGCGCTGCTGCGGGCACGCGGTGTCGTCGGCGATCCCTCCCTCATCGAGTCCTTCGAGACGCTGGCCGACGAGGTGCGCTTCCCGGCCGCGATCCCCGAGAAGGACGTGCGCGAGATCAAGCGCATCAAGGCCAGGGTCGAATCCGAACGGCTGCCCCAGGCGGCGGATCCCGCACGGCACCTCAAACTCGGCCGCGGCTCGCTCAGCGACGTCGAGTGGTTCGTGCAGCTGTTGCAGCTCCAGCATGGGGCGACCACCCCGGGACTGCGCACCACGTCCACGCTCGGAGCGCTCGATCGCGCGGTCGAGGTGGGGTTGGTGACAGACGCCGACGCGGCCAAGCTTCACGACGCCTGGCTGTTCGCGTCGCGCGCGCGAAGCGCCATCACCCTGTGGAGCTCGAAGACCTCCGACGTTCTGCCCACCGACCGTGCACAGCTCGAGGGCATCGCCCGGCTGCTCGAGTACCCACCGGGGTCCGCCTCTCAGCTCGAGGACGACTACCTGCGCACCACCCGGCTCGCCCGTCACGTCTTCGAGCGCGAGTTCTACGGAACTCCGAGCTCTCCCAAGCCATTCACCGCGTAAAAGCGCGAACGCTACAGTCGTCGCGAATCTGCTCGCGCCTCGGCAGATGAGAGCACTCTCACGCTTTTATCCTGCAACCCTGCGTTTCGCGCGCATCATTCTTGCGCACCGAGAAAATGAATGAAATATGTTTTGTCCGATTTTCCGACCGGTCCGAGCCTCGAAAAAGCGACCGCTGACTTGTACCCCATTCGGGGTACCCGGGTGCAAAAACGGAGCTTCGCGACGCCGCTGCCGTCGCCGTGACGACGGCGCGTCGGACGATTCATTCGCATGGAAGTCGGCCGACGCGAGCTGAGCCAGCCGCCAGATCCCGCGCTTCGACCGCCGCGTGGGAGCGCTCCCCGAGCGCGGGGCGGTCCACTGGAATCGGGCTCCGCAGGACCTCGACGGGGGAGTCCCCCTTAACGAGGACAGGCCATTCCTGAGAGTTTCCCAGCTGTATCGATCGACCGTATCGCTGAGCTACGCCACGGCACGAAATCGCCTTGCGACCCCCGTTCGCGGCACACATACTTGCCATACCCGAAGCGCTACCAGTCCAGTTCCCCAATGCTGTGGAAATCGAAAAACCATCACCACAGCACGCTGGGGGACCCGTTTGTTCATATTCATTCTTCAAATCCGCCATCTCATCGAGGGCCATCCCGAGCTCTACCTCTTCACGGTCTACTCGGCATGCATCTGGATCCTCTGGGTCATCAAAGTCCTCGTCTCCCGCCGCTACCGCCCGTTCACCGGCACCTACACCGGAACGACCAGCGTCGTCGTCCCCGTGGTCGACGAACCCCTCGACCTGTTCCGCGACGTCATCGAGCGCATGGTCGAGCAGAAGCCCGGCGAGATCATCGTCGTCATCAACGGTGCCGAGAACCCCGCGCTGCAGGCCGTGTGCGAGGAGTACGCGCCGCTGGTGCGCTGGGTGCACACCCCGATCCCCGGCAAGCGCAACGCGGTCATGATCGGCACCAACATGTCGACGGGCGACATCACCGTGCTGGTCGACTCCGACACGGTCTGGATGCCCAACGCGCTCGACGAGCTCGTCAAGCCCTTCGCCGACTCCCGCGTCGGCGGCGTCACCACCCGCCAGCGCATCCTCGAGCCGGAGCGCTCCTGGATCACCCGCTGGGCCGACTGGCTCGAGAACTCCCGGTCGCTCTACTCGATGCCCGCGCAGAGCGTCATGGGGCAGGTCGGCTGCCTCCCCGGCCGCACGATCGCCTTCCGCCGCTCGATCCTGATGACCGTCATGGACAAGTTCATGACCGAGCGCTTCATGGGCGTCTTCCTCGAGGTCTCCGACGACCGTACCCTCACGAACCTGACGCTGAAGGAGGGTTACCGCACCGTCTACCAGCACACCAGCCTCGTCTACACCGACGCTCCGCTGCAGGTGAAGAAGCTGTTCAAGCAGCAGCTCCGCTGGGCACGCGGCAGCCAGTACAACACCCTGCGCATGCTGCCGTGGATGCTCGGCCACGCGCCGCTGCTCGCGCTGTTCTTCGTGATGGACATCATCCTTCCGTTCCTGCTCGCCGGCGTCATCGGCGGCTGGGCATACCGGGCTCTCACGGGCCAGGGCTACAACTTCTACGAGGGCCTGCTCAGCGAGTACGGCGTGCAATCCGGGCTCCTGGTCATCGTCGCCCTCATGGTCGTCTCCTCGATCCTCAGCATGGGCATCCGACAGATGCGCCACCTCGGCGAGAAGCCATCCGACTTCTTCCGCCTGCCGGTCTTCATCCTCGCCTCGACGTTCTTCCTCATGCCGATCCGTCTCATCGGTTTCTTCCGCATGGGCCACGCGAGCGGCTGGGGGACCCGAGCGGGCGCCTACGCCGGTGGAGCTCAGGATGACGCGGCCGATGCAGCCCGCGAGCAGGCCGTCGACCACCCTGGCCAGCTCTCCACGCCCGCGGCGGCAAGCCTCGGCGACATCGACTCCTCGTGGGCGCTGTCGACGAGCAACGGCCTCGCCGGCGGCGACTCCGCCGAGCTCGCCCACAGCGAGGGCAGCGTACTCACGGCGGAGCGTCGCGCAGAGACCATTCGACCAACTGTTCAGAAGCCGGTCACGAGACAGTCAACTCCGCGGCGTCGTCTCAACCCCAAGGCGGCGTTCCCTTATCTCATCGGCTTCACCATTTTCTTTGTAGAGGCGGTACTTCTTGTCCAGGTCTGATAACTCATGGTGGGCGTCGAGCACGGCGGGAGCCCGGCGCACCGCCGCCGGGGCCGCGGCCATCGGTCTCGCCCTCATCGGCGTCTGCTACTTCGTCTGGATGTCGCCGGCGAACCCTGCCGCCGAGGTGCGTGACTCGATCGCCGCCGTCGTGCAGGACCCGGCAGCCGTCGCGAACATGAAGAGCGAACGCAACCGGCTGCTCAGCCGCACCGTGGCGCTCGAGACGAAGGTCGACACCAAGAACGGGCAGCTCGCCCGCCTGTCGACGCAGCTCGAATCGACCCAGCGCAAGCTCGCCGAGGCGACGGGCGCGACGCCGCCGGCACAGAACGACAACCGTCCCTCGCCGACACCGGCTCCCAAGCCGGTGAAGAAGCCCGTGGCCGCCCCGATCAAGAAGCCCGTGGCCGCCCCGGTCGTCACGCCGATCGTCATCCCCACCAAGGCAGAGATCGTCAACCCGACCTCGCGCTACCTCGGCCTGTACACGTCGCAGGCGCCGTTCAGCTGGGCGACCTACGACGAAGCCGCTTCGAAGCTCGGCAGCCAGCCGAGCATGGTGGGCTACTTCGGCGGTTGGGACGAGCCCTTCCGCGCCAACGCGGTCACCCGCGCCTGGGACCGCGGCACGCTCCCGATGCTGACGTGGGAGTCGCGGCCGATCGGTTCGCCGAACAGCCAGGTCGAGGAGCCCGAGTACCGGCTGCCCGACATCCTGGGCGACCCGGCGACGGGCGTCGCGGGCAAGTACGACGACTACCTCCACCAGTACGCGAAGGACATCGTCGCCACCGGAATGCCGCTCGCCATCCGTCTCAACCACGAGATGAACGGAACCTGGTACCCCTGGTCGGAGACCACGGGCAAGGGGGAGTCGATCAACGGCAACCGCCCCGGTGACTACGTGAAGGTATGGCAGCACGTGCACGACATCTTCGAGCAGGAGGGCGCCAACAACCTGGTCGTCTGGACCTGGGCTCCCAACATCGTCAACAACCTGTCGTCGGCGCACCAGAGCGTCGAGCACCTGACGGGTCTGTACCCGGGCGACGCCTACGTCGACTGGGTCGGCCTCTCGGGCTACCTGCGCCCCGCGTACAAGCCGGAGAACAACTTCACCTTCGAGTACACGTTCGACCGGAGCCTCGACCAGCTGCGGGCTGTCACCGACAAGCCGATCATCCTCGCCGAGGTCGGAGCGTCGGAGGTCGGCGGGCAGAAGCCGAAGTGGATCACCTCGATGTTCGAGGCACTCGCCAATCCGAAGAACGCCGACGTCATCGGGCTCTCCTGGTTCAACCTCTCCGTCACCAGCTACACCGAGGGCGAACTCGCCACGAACGACTGGCGCCTCGACTCTCGTCCCGAGAGCCTCGCGGCCTTCAAGGCGGGCATCGCCAAGGCCGAGGACAACTTCGCCCTCACCCCGATACCGGTTCCGTAGGCGCGCATGTCTATCGAATCCGCCAACACCAACTCACCCATCGCAACGCCATCAGGGAGGTTCACCATGAAAGCCAAGAACGAATCAGTCGAGACCGGCACGAACGACCGCCAGGTCACCCCGCCGCGAATCAGCGTCATCGGCACCGGCTACCTGGGTGCGACCCATGCCGCGGCGATGGCCGAGATGGGCTTCGAGGTGGTCGGCGTCGACGTCGACCCCAAGAAGGTCGAGGCCCTCAGCGCCGGCAAGGTGCCGTTCTTCGAGCCCGGCCTGCCCGAGCTCATCCTGAAGCACGTGAAGAGCGGACGTCTGCGCTTCACGACGGACATCGCCGAGGCGACCGCCCTGTCCGACGTTCACTTCATCTGCGTCGGCACCCCCCAGCAGCGCGGCAGCAACGCCGCCAACCTGAAGTTCGTCGAAGACGCCACCTCGGCCGTCGCGTCGAGCCTCACCCACGACGGACTCATCGTCGGCAAGTCGACCGTCCCGGTCGGCACCGGAATGCGCCTGCGCGAGATCGTCGGATCCGTGATCCCCGACGGCATCAGCGCCGAGCTCATCTGGAACCCCGAGTTCCTGCGCGAGGGCAAGGCCGTCATGGACACGCTCGCCCCCGACCGCATCGTCTTCGGCGGTGCATCCGAGCAGGCAGAGGCGCTCATGCGTGTCGTCTACGCCATGCCGATCGCCACGGGCACGCCGGTCATCGCCTGTGACCTGCCCACCGCCGAGCTCGTGAAGGTGAGCGCGAACGCATTCCTCGCCACGAAGATCTCGTTCATCAACGCGATCGCCGAGGTGTGCGAGGCCGCGGGAGCCGACGTGAAGGTACTCGCAGACGCCCTCGGTCACGACGTGCGCATCGGTCGCCAGTTCTTGAACGCCGGTCTCGGCTTCGGCGGCGGCTGCCTGCCGAAGGACATCCGCGCCCTCATGTACCGCTCGAGCGAACTCGGCGCCTACTCGGCCGCGTCGCTCATGCAGCAGGTCGACGAGATCAACATGGGCCAGCGCCAGCGCGTGATCGACCTGGCGCTCTCCGCGCTCGGCGGATCCGTGCTCAACCGCCGCATCGGCGTCCTCGGCGCGGCCTTCAAGCCGCACACCGACGACGTGCGCGACTCTCCCGCGCTCAACGTGGCCGCTGCGCTGCACCTGCGCGGCGCGCAGGTCGTGGTGTTCGACCCGGAGGCCGGCGCGACCGCCAAGGCGATGTTCCCGACGCTCACCTACGTGGACAACATGGAGGACGCCGTGCACGACGCCGACGCCCTGCTCGTGCTCACCGAGTGGGCCGAGTTCGTCGACGCCGACCCGGCGAAGCTGCACGGACTCGTCAACACCCCCGTGGTGATCGACGCGCGCAACTGCCTCGACGCGGACGCATGGCGTGCCGCCGGCTGGAACTTCCGTGCGCTGGGCCGCCCGGAGACCGCTTCCGCCCCTGTGGTCCCCGTCACCACCGGCCCCGTGCGCACGCTCGTGGGCGCACGCTAGCCACCGCATACACAGAACGGCCGCATCCTCCGGGGTGCGGCCGTTCGTGCGTTACGGGTGCGGTCGTGCGGTGGATGCGTCGCCGCTGCGACGTCTCCCGCACCGTTAGTCATTCCGGATGAACCGGCCCGAAGGAGTCCCGCCCGCCCCGAAACCCGCGGCACGCGCTCGCGCGAGGCGCATCCGTCCTGAATCATCAACGGGTTAACGACGAAGGCCGCACCCCCGAGGGGATGCGGCCTTCGCGCGGTGTCTGGACTTAGACCGAGTAGTACAGCTCGTATTCGAACGGCGTCGGACGCTGGGCGGCCGGGATGATCTCCTTCTCGCGCTTGTACGCGATCCAGGTCTCGATCAGGTCGGTCGTGAACACGCCACCCGCGGTGAGGAACTCGTGGTCGGCCTCGAGAGCGCGCAGCGCCTCCTCGAGCGATGCGGGAACCTGCGGGATGTTCTTCGCCTCCTCGGGGGGAAGCTCGTACAGGTCCTTGTCGACGGGCTCGTGCGGCTCGATCTTGTTCTTGATTCCGTCGAGTCCAGCCATGAGCTGGGCTGCGAAGGCGAGGTACGGGTTGCCCGAGGCGTCGGGCGCGCGGAACTCGATGCGCTTGGCCTTCGGGTTCGTGCCCGTGATCGGGATGCGGACGGAGGCGGAGCGGTTGCCGGCCGAGTAGACCAGGTTCACGGGCGCTTCGAATCCGGGGATGAGGCGGCGGTACGAGTTGAGCGTGGGGTTCGTGAACGCGAGCACGGCCGGGGCGTGCTTGAGGAGTCCGCCGATGTACCAGCGCGCGATGTCGCTGAGTCCGCCGTAGCCCGACTCGTCGTAGAAGAGCGGCGTCGAGCCGTTCCACAGCGACTGGTGGGTGTGCATGCCCGAGCCGTTGTCGCCGAAGAGCGGCTTCGGCATGAACGTCGCCGTCTTGCCCCACTGCTCGGCGGTGTTCTTGACGATGTACTTGAACTTCAGGATGTCGTCCGCCGCGTGCACCATGGTGTCGAAGCGGTAGTTGATCTCGGCCTGGCCGCCTGTGCCCACCTCGTGGTGCGAGCGCTCGAGGATGAGGCCGGCGTCGATCAGCTTGAGGCTGATGTCGTCGCGGAGGTCGGCCTGCTTGTCGACGGGGCTGACGGGGAAGTAGCCGCCCTTGAAGGGGGTCTTGTTGGCGAGGTTTCCGCCTTCTTCGACGCGTCCGGAGTTCCAGGCACCCTCTTCGGAGTCGACCGAGTAGAAGCTCGAGTTCTGCTTCACGTCGTAGCGCACGTCGTCGAAGATGTAGAACTCGGCCTCGGGGGCGAAGTAGGCGATGTCGGCGATGCCGGTCGAGACGAGGTACTTCTCGGCCTTCTTCGCGATCTGGCGCGGGTCGCGGGCGTAGATCTCGCCGCTGCGGGGGTTGTAGATGTCGAAGATCATGATGAGCGTGCGCTCGACGCGGAAGGGGTCGAGGTAGGCGGTCGTCACATCCGGGATGAGCTGCATGTCGGACTCGTGGATCGACGCGAAGCCGCGGATCGACGAGCCGTCGAAGAGCTGGCCGACGGAGAAGAACTCCTCATCGACAGTGGACGCCGGGATGTTGAAATGCTGCTGAACACCGGGAAGGTCGGTGAAGCGAATATCAAGGAACTTGACGTCAGTGTCCTTGATGAACTTGAGCACTTCGGAAGAATCACTGAACATGTGAGGGACTCCAATGAGCTTGGTGCGGGTCGGACTGCGTTCGCAGCCACTGTCGAGGCTAGAGGTACGGGATTTCGCCGTGGTGACGCAATTGTTTCCGGCATGTTACGAGAATGTTCCGGATTAGGATTAGCGGATGCCTACCCCGCCCAGCACAGCACAGGATTGGCCGGGAAAACGGCTCGGTCTTCCAGAACGCGGACCTCGCTCGATCGCCCGCCCCGGACGCAGATTCGCCGCGATCATCCTCGACTGGATCATCGCGACCTCCATATCGGTCGTCTTCTTCACCCCGGGGGAGACGATTCTCGACCGGCTGGGCGCGTCCAACGCGACCGCGACGCTGGTGGCCTTCGCGATTCTGCAGGTCGCCTTCATCTCGACCGCGGGCGGCAGCCTCGGCCACCTCGTGTTCGGCATGCGCGTCGTCCCGCTCACCCCCGCCTGGGTCGGCGTGCTCCGTCCGTTGGGACGCACCGCCCTGCTCTGCCTGTTCATCCCCGCAGTGATCTGGGACCGCGACCAGCGCGGAATGCACGACCGCCTCGTCGGCACGGTGCTCGTGCGCCGCTGACCCGCCCGCCGGTCGCGCCCCGGTCCCGCTGTGGTCGCGCTGTGCGTCTTCCAAACGGAAATTCAGGAGTTAGGCGGATGCCTCGGCTCGCCGCCTGCGTGAAGCCGGGGCCGCGCCATCCGCCACTCCGCTTTACTCCTGAATTTCCGTTGCGGTACAGCCACATGGGCAGGAACACCGTCGGCGACGGCGCGCGGGCGCAGCAGAACGCCCCGGCGGCCCGGGTGAGCGGGCCGGCCGGGGCGGTCGGGTCGTGCGGGGGCGCGACTAGCGCGGTCGGGCCGAACGCACCTTGAACGGGTCGATTCCCTTGGGGATCGGCAGCTGGTTCTTGCCGAGCGAGTTGAGCCGGTTGCTCACCGCGAGGATCTCCTGCTTGCGCAGCACGGTCTTGAACTTGTTGAGGCGGCCGGCGAGCTTGTGCAGCGGCACAGACTCGGCATCCGGACCGACGTAGAGGAAGTTGACCGCCACGTTCGGCAGCATGCGCACGACGCTGCGGCGCTCGTCGTCGAGCATGCGCTGAGTGCGGCTGCGGGGTCCCTCGCCGATGAGCACGATCCCGCCCTTGCCGACGGCCCGGTACACGGCGTCCTGCGTCTTCGGGCTCACGGCGACGGGCATCTCGCTGGCGGCCCAGCCGCGACGCAGCGAGCTCTTGAGTACCGCACCGACGGCACCGGGCTGGCCGGCGATCTGCGAGTACGCGGCCTTCTCGGCGCGACGCCCGAGCACGATCAGGAAGGCGAGGAGACCGCCGAGCAGGCCGGCGATGATGAAGAGGATGAAGCCGATGATCTGGTCGGTCGGGTTCGCGAACAGGAACGCGAGGCCGAGGCCGACGAGCACGGGCAGCAGGAACGCGAGAGTCAGGTACCAGACGGCGAGTGAGTCGTACCGCCGCGTCATCTGCAGGACTTGCCACATCTGCTTGATGCGGCCTGGTTCTTTGTTCGGGTCTTTCTTGGTGCGTGCCATGGATATAAGGATACGGGCAGATTCGCGGTGTTGACCGCACCCTCTCCTCCTCCGTTGCGCTGCAAGCGATAAGTGCACAATTGCGGATGATTGGGGCCGCCGAATCACGCCTGTGCGGGAGCATCGTCCCGTGGGTAGACGCGGGGTAAATCGGCCGGGCCGCCGCGCGCGGCCACCGGGCGTCGGCGTTCCCGATCCGGCCGCGGTGGCGTCTCGGGGTGCGTTGGGTGAACATGGCGGCCCCACCGTCGCGGGCGGCTACCGGCTGGTGCGGGTGCTCGGCGAGGGCGAGCACGCCGTGGTGCATCTGGGGCATGCGATCGGCGGCATCGCCGCAGACGAGGAGCCGCGTACCGCGGCGGTGAAGATCCACCGTGAGTATGTTCCCCTCGAGAGCGTCGATCGGGAGATCGAGGCGCTCGGCCGGGTGGTACACCCGCACGCGCTGCACCTCGACGACCTCGCGACGCTCCCCGACGGGCGGGTCTGCCTTATCGTCGAACGCGTCGGCGGGCGTGGCCTCGGTCGACTCGTCGCGCAGGATCACGAGATCAGCGCGGGGGAGGCGGTGACGATCCTGACGCCGATCGTCGACGCCGTGCACGCGCTGCACACCGGCGGGGTTGCCCACGGGCGCATCCGGGTCTCGAACGTGCTGTTCCGCGACGACGGAGCTCCGGTGCTCGTGGGATTCGGGCACGCGACGCTGTTCCCGCCCGGCTCGTCGGCCGCGGCGCTCGCCTCTAACCCGGCAGTTCTGCACGACCGTCGGCAGCTCGCGACCCTGGTCCAGTCGGTGCTCGACAGGGTGCCCGGCGACGCCGCCGAGGCGCTCGCGCGACGAGTCGTCGACGAACAGGTGCAGGCCGACGACTTCACCGCACGGCTCGCCGACGCGCTCTTCGACCTCGCGCCGCCGCGGTCCGTGAGGTTCGTGCGCACCGAAGCCCGGCCCGTCGCTCCGCGTATCGTGCGGGAGGCGGCGCCGGTCGCCGCGGACCGCCCGCGAACGGGGAGTCAGGCGGGTGTGCGCCGGCTGCTGCGCAACTCGCGCCCGTGGCAGCTGCACAAGACCCGCCCATGGCTGCTGCAGAAGGCGCGCCCGGCGCTCGACCGCGCTCGCCTCGTGCGCCCGCGGGTGTGGTTGGTGGCCGGTGGCGTCCTGGTCAGCCTCGTCGCGGCGACGGCGATGCTGCCGGCGAACGACTCGGTCTCTGGCACGAGCGAGGAGACAGGCGGCACCGCACCGAGCAGTGCCGACAACAATGACACCCCGCCGACCGCGCCGGACTGGCCCGCCGAGCCGCTGCCGCCCGGAACTGCGACCGCGGCGCCACCCTCGGATCAGGCGCCCGGTCGCGAGACGGCACCCGACGGCAGAGCCGCGGCATCCGACCCGCGTGTGGGCGACGACCCCGTCGCCGCCCTCGACGCGCTCCTGCGCGAGCGGGAGCGCTGCGTCCGCGACCTCTCGGTTCTCTGTCTCGACGGGGTGCTGCAGAGTGGATCCGTCGCGATGCAGCACGACGTCGACCTGGTGCGGTCGGTGCAGGCCGGGGGAGAGTTGACGGCCGATGCCGCGATCATCGCGCCGTCGCCGGTGCTGCTCGAGCGGCTCGGCGACTCTGCCCTCGTCGACCTCGGAGACGTGGCACAGACGCAACCGGCCTCGGTCCTCATGATGAGGAGCGAGGCCGGTTGGCGCATCCGGAACTATCTGTTCAGATAGGCGGTGCGTGCGATCAACTGCTAGACGCCGAGCACTCCGGCGAAGTCGCCGCCCTCGAGGCGGTTCTTCACGGCGACGAGGAACCGGGCCGCGTCGGCTCCGTCGACGATGCGGTGATCGTACGACAGTGCCAGGTAGACCATGGAGCGGATGGCGATGGAGTCGACACCGTCGTTCGAGATCACGACGGGCTTCTTCGCGACGATGCCGGTTCCGAGGATGGCGCTCTGCGGGAGGAAGACGATCGGGGTGTCGAACAGCGCGCCACGCGAACCGGTGTTGGTCAGCGTGAACGTTCCGCCGGCCAGCTCGTCGGGCTTCAGCTTGTTGTCGCGGGTGCGGGCGGCGAGGTCGGCGATCTGGTTCGCGATGCCGGCCAGGTCGAGCGATGCTGCATCCTTGATCACCGGAGTGAGAAGTCCACGCTCGGTGTCGACTGCGATCGAGATGTTCTCGTGCGCCGGGTAGACGATCGTGTCACCGTCGATCGTCGCGTTGACGATCGGGTAGGCCTTGAGTGCCTCGGCGGCGGCGAGAGCGAAGAACGGCAGGAACGACAGCTTGACGCCGGCCTTCTCGTGGAAGTCCGCCTTGACCTTGTCGCGGAAGGCTGCCACCTTCGTGACATCCACCTCGACGACGGAGGTCAGCTGGGCCGAGGCCTGCATCGAGATGACGGCGCGCTCGGCGATGACCTTGCGCAGTCGCGACATCGGAACTGTTGTGCCGCGCAGCGGCGAGGTCTCGAGCGCGGGAGCGGCCGGAGCGGCTGCTGCTGCGGGAGCCTCGGGAGCGACGACGGCGGCGAGAACGTCCTGCTTGCGGATGCGTCCGCCGACACCGGTGCCCGACAGCGTCGACAGGTCGATGCCGCGGTCGTTCGCGAGCTTGCGAACGATCGGGGTGACGTAGCCGGCGTTGGCGTTGAGTGCCGCGGCTGGCTCTGCTGCGGGTGCCTGAGCCGGTGCTGCAGCGGCGGGAGCCTCTGCAGCGGGAGCGGCGGATGCCTCGGCGGGAGCAGCTGCTGCGGCGGGAGCCTCGGTCGGTGCTGCCGCGGCGGCCGGAGCCTCGGGTGCGGAGGGAGCGGCCTCGGCTGCGGGAGCCTCGGTCGGAGCTGCCGCGGGTGCCTCGGCTGCGGGTGCCTCGGCTGCGGGCGCCTCAGCGGCCGGAGCTTCTGTTGCCGGAGCGGGGTCGGGTGCCGGAGCGGGCTCGGGAGCCGACTCGGCGGATTCCTCGGCGGGAGCCGGGGCCTCCGTCGACGGAACCTCTGCCTCGGCTGCGGGTGCAGCCTCAGCCTCGGGTGCAGCCTCGGGCTCGGGCGCGGATTCTCCCGAACCGATCGTCACGAGTGCCGTGCCGACCTCGACCGTCTCGTCCTCAGCGACGAGGATTGCCTCGATGATGCCCGCCACGGGGGACGGGATCTCGGTGTCGACCTTGTCGGTCGAGACCTCGAGCAATGGCTCGTCGACCTCAACACGGTCGCCCACCTTTTTCAACCAGCGGGTCACCGTGCCCTCGGTCACACTCTCGCCGAGTGCCGGGAGGTTGACGGATTCGCTCATCAGTGATGCTCCTTAGTAACCAAAATCTTGTTCTAGCCAGCTTAGTTCTGTGTCGCGCCGGATTAGCGCGACTCCTTGTTTCTTAAATTGCGTGTAGCGGTTTTCCGGCCAGTGCGAGGAAGGCTTCGCCGAGGGCCTCGTTCTGGGTCGGGTGTGCGTGGATGAGCGGTGCGATGTCCTCCGGGTACGCCTCCCAGTTGACTGCGAGCTGCGCCTCGCCGATGAGCTCGCCGACGCGCGCGCCGATCATGTGAACTCCGACGATGGGGCCGTCGTTGACGCGGACGACCTTGACCGAACCCGCGGTGCCGAGGATGTGGCTCTTGCCGTTGCCGGCCAGGTTGTAGTCGTAGGCGGTGATCTTGTCCGCGCCGAACTTCTCGGCGGCCTTGGCCTCCGAGTAGCCGATCGACGCGACCTCGGGGTCGCTGTAGGTGACCTTCGGGATGTTGAGGTCGTCGATCACGATGGGGTTGAGCCCGGCGATCTCCTCGGCGACGAAGATTCCCTGCTGGAAGCCGCGGTGCGCGAGCTGGAGACCCGGCACGATGTCGCCGACGGCGTAGACGCCGGGCACGCTCGTGGCGAGGCGCTCGTTCGTGATGACGAATCCGCGGTCCATCGTTACGCCGGCCTCTTCATAGCCGAGTCCAGCGGTCGACGGTCCGCGACCGACGGCGACGAGCAGCAGCTCGGCCTCGAAGGTCTGGCCGTCTTCGAGGGTGACGACGACGCCCTGGTCGTTCTGGGTGACGCTGGCGAACCGCACGCCGAGGCTGAAGTTGATTCCGCGCTTGCGGAAGGCACGCTCGAACTGCTTCGAGATGGCCTCGTCCTCGTTGGGAACGAGGTGGGGGAGCGCCTCGACGATCTGGACGTCGGCACCCCAGCTCTTCCAGACGCTGGAGAACTCGACGCCGATGACGCCGCCGCCGAGCACGATGACCTTCTTCGGAACGAAGTCGAGCTCGAGGGCCTGTTCGGAGGTGATCACGCGTCCGCCGATCTCGAGCCCGGGGAGCGAGCGCGAGTAGGAGCCGGTGGCCAGGATGACGTTCTTGCCCGTGACGGTGTCGTCGCCGACCTGCACGGTGGTGGGGGAGACCAGACGGCCGGAACCCTCGATGACCGTGATGCCGCGGGCCTTGATGAGACCCTGCAGTCCCTTGTACTTGCTGGCGACGATGCCCTCGCGGTAGCTGGTGACGGCGGTGATGTCGATGCCGCCGAACTCCGCGGTCACGCCGTACTTGGCCGACTCGCGCGTGACGTCGGCGACCTCGGCCGAGTGCAGCAGGGCCTTGGTCGGGATGCAGCCGACGTGGAGGCAGGTGCCCCCGAGCTTGTTCTTCTCGATGAGGCCTACGGATAGTCCGAGCTGACTCGCGCGAAGGGCTGCTGCATAGCCGCCACTTCCGCCGCCCAGGATCACAAGGTCAAAATTCTGTTCCGACACTCAGCAACTCCCTTGGTGTTTCAGGATTTGGGACGACCCACACGCTCGTGTGCGCGCGGTCGCGGGGCGGGCGAACCCGCCCTATTGACTGTACTACGCGCGCGAAAACTCCTCGGCCAACGCGATCAGCGTTCGCACAGTAACGCCGGTCGGGCCCTTGCCCGTGAAACCGTAGCCGCCGCCGCCGTTGCCGGAGGGGCCGGCGATGTCGAGATGGGCCCACGGAATCTGGCGCTTCGCGTCTCCTTCGCCGATCGATCCGACGAAGTCCTTGAGGAACGCGGCGGCGACGAGCATGCCGCCGGCCGTGTTGCCCGGCTTGACGTTCGCGATGTCGGCGATGTCGGAGTTCAGCACCGCCCGCATCTCTGCGGGGATCGGCATGGCCCAGAGGGTCTCGCCGACCGCGCTGGCCGAGGCGAGCACCCGGGCGACGAGCTCGTCGTCCCCCATGGTGCCCACGACGCGGTTGCCGAGGGCGACGACGGAGGCTCCGGTGAGCGTGGCGACGTCGATGATCGCGTCGGGGTTCTCCTCACTCGCCGCGACCAGACCGTCGGCGAGCACGATGCGGCCCTCCGCGTCCGTGTTGAGGTTCTCGACGGTCTTGCCGCCGCGGATACGGACGACGTCGTCGGGGCGGGTTGCGGTGCCCGACGGCATGTTCTCGGCTATGCACATCCAGGCGGTGATCCGCACCGGCAGCGCCAGGTCAGCCGCGGCGACGATGACAGACAGCACCGTCGCGGCCCCGGTCATGTCGGTCTTCATGCTGACCATCGACGTCGGCGGCTTGAGGGAGAGTCCGCCCGAGTCGAACGTGATGCCCTTTCCGACGAGGGCGATGTGCTTCGGGGCGCCGGCGGGGGAGTAGGAGAGTTTGACGAGCCGGGGCGGGCGCGACGACCCCTGGCCGACGCTGAGGATGCCGCCGAACTCTCCCTCGGCGAGGGCGGCCTCGTCGAACACGGTCACATCGATGTCGGCGTGTGCCGCGAGATCGACCGCGGCGGCGGCGAGGGTCTCGGGGTAGAGGTCGCGCGGGGGCGCGTTCACGAGGTCGCGCACCGTGTGCACGGCCGTCGCGACGACCGTGGCCCGGGTGACGAGCGCGTCGTCGGCATCGCCGGCGACGATGATCGTGGCGGCCGTGACCTTGGTCGCCTCGAGCGACGACGAGCGGTACGTGGTGTAGTCGTATGCTCCGATCGCGGCGCCCTCGAGGATCGCGAGCAGCTCGTCTCCGTCTTTCGCGGGCAGCGCGATGGCGATCGAATCGATTCCGCGCAGTTGCCGCGCCGCCGATCCGCTGGCGTAGCGGAGGCCGTCGGCGGCGAGGTCCTTGCCGCCCACCCCGATCAGGGCGAGGCTCCCGGCCGCGCCGCCCGAGAACGGGAGCCGGGTGATCTCGTCGACGCCGCCGGTCACGCCGATGCCGGCGAGGGAGTCCTGAAGGGCGAGGAGCTCGGGCACATCGGTGAGCAGCGTGGGCCCGGAATCCGTGCTCGCCACACCGATCACCAGCACGTCGGTCTCGATGGAGAGGATGGGTTCGGGGGAGACGCGCAGCGCCGAAACAGTCATGGGCCCAATCGTACCGGGGGCGATCGGGCGTGTTCGCTCTGAGCATCACGCCTGTACGCGCGCGCACCGGGCCGCCGGCGGAGCACGCGATTAGAGTGGGAACATGCGCGATCCTGCCGGCCTCTACGACCTCCATCTCGACGTCTCCGACGTGCCAGCAGGGCTCCACCTGGTCGCGGGGCTCACCGGTTTCGCCGACGCCGGATCCGCCGTCACCCAGTTCAGCGAGTACCTCCTCGACACCCTCTCCACCGAGATCGTCGCCAGCTTCGACAGCGACGCCCTGCTCGACTACCGCGCCCGCCGCCCGCTCGTCTACTTCGACCAGGACCACCTGACCGACTACACGCCGGCGGCGCTCAACCTCTACCTCGCCACAGACGAGATCGGGCAGCAGTTCCTGCTCCTCACCGGCTATGAGCCCGACTTCCAGTGGGAGCGCTTCACCGCGGCGGTGCTCGGCCTGGTCGACGCGCTGCAGGTCAAGACGACGACCTGGGTGCACGCGATCCCCATGCCGGTTCCGCACACGCGCGCGATCGGTGTCACGGTGAGCGGCAACCGGGCCGAGATCATCGAGTCGATGTCGGTCTGGAAGCCGCAGACCCAGGTGCCCGCCAACGCGCTGCACCTCATCGAATACCGTCTGCAGGAGCTCGGGCACCCGATCGCCGGGTTCGTGCTGCTGATTCCTCACTACCTCGCCGACACGGAGTTCCCCGCCGCCGCAGTCACCGCTCTCGAGAGCGTGAGCGCCGCAACGGGGCTGATCTTCCCCACCGACCGTCTGCGCGAAGAGGGTCGCGAGTTCATCGCGAAGATCGACGGCCAGGTCGAGAACAACCAGGAGCTCGCGAAGCTCGTCGGTTCGCTCGAGACCCGCCACGACAGCTACATGCTCGACAACCCGCTGCGATCGCCGCTCACCGACGTGGACGGCGAGCTGCCGAGCGCCGACGACATCGCGGCGGAGCTCGAGAACTTCCTCGCGCTGCGTCGCACCGGCGACGACGACACTCACCGCCCGTAGTCCCTGCGGCCCGTCCCGTCCTGTCCGGCTCTGCCGCGCGGCTACCCTGAGAGTGTGAATTCCCGTCGATCGTGGCTCGTCTTCGCGGTCTCGGTCTTCGCCTACCTGATCGCGGTGCTGCAACGCAGCTCACTCGGAATCGCCGGGGTCGACGCCACGGAGCGCTTCGACGTGCAGGCGGCGGCACTGTCGAGCCTCGCCGTCGTGCAGCTGATCGTCTATGCGGGGCTCCAGATCCCGGTCGGCGTCGTGCTCGACCGGCACGGGCCGCGTGTGCTGATCGCGACCGGTGCCGTGCTGATGGTCGCCGGGCAGACGACACTCGCCCTCGCGCCGTCGATCGGCGTGGCCATCGTCGGGCGCATCCTCGTCGGCGCGGGCGACGCCATGACCTTCATCTCGGTGTCGCGGCTCATCGCGTCGTGGTTCAGCGGCCGCACTCTCCCCCTGCTGTCGCAGGGGATGGGCACGATCGGTGCGACCGGTCAGGTGCTGTCGGCGATTCCGCTCTCTATAGTGCTGCACCAGTTCGGCTGGGAGCCGGCCTACCTCAGTGCCGCGGCGATGTCGGTCGTCGCCTTCGTGCTCGTGGTCCTGTTCGTGAGGAACGCACCGCCGGGCGTGGTGATCGTCGAGCGACCGGGCGGATGGCCCGCCGCCCTGCACCAGCTCCGCGAGAGCCTCGGGCGCCCGGGGACCCAGCTGGGGTTCTGGTCGCACTTCGTGACCCAGTCGCCCGGAACGGTGATCGCCCTGCTCTGGGGCTTCCCGTTCCTCTCCGTCGGCCTCGGGTACGGGGCGACGAACGCCTCGCTCCTGCTCACCCTGATCGTCGCGGTCGCGGTCGTGGCCGGTCCTATCCTCGGCATCCTGAGCGCGCGGCATCCGTACCGGCGCAGCAACCTCGTTCTCGGCATAGTCTTCGCGATGGGCTGCGTGTGGGCCGCCGTTCTGCTCTGGCCGGGGCAGCCGCCCCTATGGCTCATCATCCTGCTGCTCGCCGTCGTCGCCGTCGGCGGACCCGGCTCGCTCATCGGCTTCGACTTCGCCCGCACCTTCAACCCGGCGCGCAGCCTCGGCTCCGCCAGCGGGGTGGTCAACGTCGGCGGCTTCCTCGCCAGCTTCGTGATGATGCTGCTGATCGGACTCGTGCTCGACGCCATCGACCGGGCCAACGGCGGATCCGGCGTGCCGGCCGAGCTGTACTCGCTCGACTCCTTCCGGGTCGCGTTCCTCGTGCAGTTCCCGATCGTCGCGATCGGCGTGGTCTTCCTCTTACTCTCTCGGCGCAACACGCGCAAGCGCATGCACGAAGACGAGGGAATACAAGTGGCCCCACTGTGGGTTTCATTGGTAAGGAGTTGGCGCAGACGGCGAGGCAAGGGTTGAATGCCCCTTTTGTCAAGTCGCACAGCGAACTCGTGCAATAATTGTTCTAAGACCCGTTCAGGTTCCGTTATTCCATCGCTTCGTCTCGTAGCGCGGTGGAGAAGGACTTGACATGGGTCTTAGTACTGCCCGAAAACCCTGAAAGGTGTTCTAATGGCAACCAAGACAACCACGGCTGAGATCGTAGACAGCGCGGAAAAAGAGCTGGTCAAGGGCGACGCAGCTGCCGCAACGACGGCGAAGAAGGCCCCCGCCAAGAAGGCGGCGACCACCACGAAGGCCGCAGCAGTGAAGAAGGCGCCCGCCAAGAAGGCAGCCGCAGGCACGAAGCCCGCCGCGAAGCGCGGAGCCAAGGCGATCGACCCCGACGCCGACGAGCCCACCGAACCCGTAGAGGGCGATGACGAAGACGACGACGCGGTTGTCGTGGTCGCCGACGTCGTCGTCGAAGGCGACGAGGTCAAGGAAGTCGCCGACGACGACACCGACGACGACGCCGAGTCGAAGAAGTCGACGGGCAAGGACGAAGCGCTGCCGACCGGCGCGCTCGTCATCTCCATCGCCGACGAGGAAGACGACATCCCGGTCTACTCCTCGGCCATCACCGGCGCGACCGCCGACCCGGTCAAGGACTACCTGAAGCAGATCGGTAAGGTCGCTCTGCTGAACGCGGCCGAAGAGGTCGAGCTCGCCATGCGCATCGAGGCGGGCCTGTTCGCCGAGGACAAGCTCTCGCAGATGACCGACGCCGAGAAGAAGTCGCAGCTGGGCCGCGAGCTCATCTGGGTCTCGAAGGACGGCGCCCGCGCCAAGAGCCACCTGCTCGGCGCCAACCTGCGTCTCGTCGTCTCGCTCGCCAAGCGGTACACCGGCCGCGGAATGCAGTTCCTCGACCTCATCCAGGAGGGAAACCTGGGTCTCATCCGTGCCGTCGAGAAGTTCGACTACACGAAGGGCTTCAAGTTCTCCACCTACGCCACCTGGTGGATCCGCCAGGCGATCACCCGCGCCATGGCCGACCAGGCACGCACCATCCGCATCCCGGTGCACATGGTCGAGGTCATCAACAAGCTCGCCCGCGTGCAGCGCCAGATGCTGCAGGACCTCGGTCGCGAACCCACCCCAGAGGAGCTCAGCCGCGAGCTCGACATGACGCCCGAGAAGGTCATCGAGGTGCAGAAGTACGGCCGCGAGCCGATCTCGCTGCACACGCCGCTCGGTGAAGACGGAGACAGCGAGTTCGGTGACCTCATCGAGGACACCGAGGCCGTGGTACCCGCCGACGCCGTGGGCTTCACGATGCTGCAGAAGCAGCTCGAGAGCCTGCTCGACTCCCTCTCCGAGCGTGAGGCCGGCGTGATCCGCATGCGCTTCGGGCTGGGCGACGGAATGCCGAAGACCCTCGACCAGATCGGCGACACGTTCGGCGTCACGCGCGAGCGCATCCGCCAGATCGAGTCGAAGACGATGGCCAAGCTGCGTCACCCGTCGCGGTCGCAGTCGCTGCGCGACTACCTCGAGTAAACCGGTGCGAACCGCACGGCGTTTTCCAGTGCGCTCCGCTGTGGCCATCCTGCTCGGCAGGATGGCTCGTTGGGCCACGCGGCTGCGTGGTGGAGGATCGGCAGTCCCCGGACGGGTGCTGCTCGCCGTGTCGCCGCGTGCCCTCGAGCGGGCGGTCGAGCGGATGCCTCTCGGCGTGGTCTTCGTCTCCGGATCGAACGGCAAGTCCACTACCACCAACATGCTCGTGGGCATTCTGCGCGCCCACGGCGTCGACGTGTTCAGCAATCCCTCCGGCGGCAACCTCCCGCAGGGCATCGCTTCGGCGTTGCTCGCGAGCATGCCTCTCGACGGCCGGCTGCGTGAGCAGATCGCCGTGCTCGAGGTCGACGAGGCATACGGAGTCAACCTGTCGAAGGTGCTGCGCCCGTCGAGCGTGCTGCTGCTCAACGTGCAGATCGACCAGCTGAACCGCTTCTTCGAGCCCGACCGCGTGGTGAAGATGCTCGCCACGATCGCCGGTGCCGCCGATGCGCACGTCGTGGTCAACGCCAACGACGACAACCTCGTCGCCGTGGCCCGTTCGCTCGCGGGCCGTGCCGAGGTCAGCTACTTCGGCGTCGACCCGGCACTGCTGAGCGACTCCCCGAACGGCCTCGCCAACGCCGAGGTCTACTCCGCGCTGGGTACAAGCCCAGCGGATGTCGCGGCTCCGGCTCCCCGCGTAGTGGTCGAGCGGCTCGCCGGGGTCGACTCCACCCTCACGATCGCGGGGTCCGCGATCGACGTGCGGCTGCCCGCGCGCGGCCTGCACTACGCGGTCGACGTGGCGGGAGCGGCCGCCATGGCGGAGCGCCTGCTCGGGGCGGCGTTCCGGCCCGAGCTCGTGGCATCCGCCATGCTCGCCCTCGACACCGTCTACGGTCGCGGCGAGATCCTCACCTACAACGGCGAGGACATCGAAGTCATCATGATGAAGAACCCGCCGAGCCTGCAGCTGAACCTCGACTACCTCGAGCAGGCGCCGGAACAGCTGTTCGTCGCGGTCGACGAGGGAACGCCCGACCCCTCGTGGATGTACGACACCGACTTCAGCCACATCGACCACGTCGACATCGTCTCCGGCACGAAGGCGTGGCAGCTCGCCACCCGTTTCGGCTACGGGGCGATCCCGGTCGGCAGCGTCGTGCCCGAGCTGAAGCCCGCGCTCGAGGCGTTCCTCGCCCTGCCGAGACCGGGCCGCGGCAACAAGACGATGATCGTGAACTACGAGCAGATGATGCTCATCCGCAAGCTCCTGGGCTTCCTCGAGTTGGAGAACGCACCGTGACACGATCGCTCACCATACTCTCGCTCTACCCCCGGCAGCTCGGGATCAACGGCGACTCCGGAAACGTGCTGGCGCTGAAGACCCGCGCCGAATGGCGTGGGATACCCGTGACCGTCGTCGAGCACAACATCGGCGACCCGCTTCCCGAGTCCGTGGACCTCGTGCACATCGGCTCCGGCCCGCGTACCGCCCAACTCGCTGTGCAGGCCGATCTGGCCGTCATCACGCCGCGACTGCTCGCCTGGAAGAACTCCGGCGTACCCGTGCTCGCGATCGCCGGCGGCTGGCAGCTGCTCGGCACCTCGATCACCGAAGAGGACGGCACCGTCGTCGCGGCCGGAGGGCTCTTCGCCAGCTCCAGCCGGCTGGTCGGGAGACGCGCCGTGGGAGAGACCGTCGTCGCCACGGCGCACGGCACCGTCGCCGGGTTCGAGAACCACGGCGCGGTGACGACCCTCGACACCGGGGCGACCCCGCTCGGAACGGTCACGTCGGGCTTCGGCAATGCGGGAGCCGCGGCATCCGCCGGTCTCGGTGTCGAGGGAATCGTCGACGGCGACAGCATCGGCACCCACCTGCACGGCCCGTTCCTGCCGATGAACCCCGCGTGGGCAGACCGGCTGCTGAACGCCGCGCTCAGGCTGCGCGGCGTCGACGCGGAGCTCGCGTCGAACGAGCACACGGCCCGCGTCGACGACGCGGCGGAGAAGGCGCGCGCGGCGATCGCCAAGCGCGTCGGTATCTAGGCAGCGACCGCTCAGCCGACGTAGACGCGCGGCACCCTGACGGCGACGCTCGACACGATCTCGTCGCCGATGCTGTCGGCATGGGAGGCCCACTCCTCAGCGGTCGGCTCGCCTCTGACGGCACTGCCGAAGACGACGACGCGGTCGCCCACCGTCACGTCGAGGTCGTCCGCGTCGACGAGCATGCGGTCGACTCCGAGGGCGACGATGCGGCGCCGCTCCCCGGCGATCAGCACTTCGGCGCGGTCCACGGCCGGCGCCTGCACACCGTCGCCGAAACCGACGGCGACCAGCGCCAACGTCGCGGGCATGGCGAGGCCGACGTCGAGGCCGCCGAGCCAGACGTGGCCCGCAGGCAGGGCCTCGACCGCGAGCACCGGGGCGCTCAGGGTCATCGGCGCCTCGAGTCCGAGACCCGGTCCGTCGGTGTCGTCGAAGGGGGAGATGCCGAAGGCGGCTATGCCGAATCGCACGTAGTCGAAGCGGGCAGCGGGCATCCGCAGTCCGGCCGAACTGGCGGCGAGGTGCAGTTTCGCGAAGCGCGCGCCGAGCGACGTGGCGACCTCGACGGCGATCGTGAACTTGACCAATGCGATCTCGTCGTCGGCGGTCGACGCGTCGGCGAGGTGCGACCAGGCGCCGTACACCTCGAGGAAGCCCTGAGATTCCAGGTGCAGCGCGGTGGTCACCAGATCGGGCCAGTCGACCGCCGAGGCGCCGTTGCGGCTGAGCCCGGTGTCGATCTTCAGGTGCACACGCGCGGGAACGCTCGCCTTACTCTCGGCAATAGCCTCGAGCTGCCAGAGCGCAGAGACGCCGAGGTCGATGTTCGCCTCGGCCGCCGCGCGGAAGTCGGTGTCGGTGCCGTGCAGCCAGGCGAAGAGCGGAACGGTGATGCCGGCCGCACGCAGCTCGAGACCCGCGCTCACCTCCAGTACAGCGAGCGCGGTGGCGCCGGCCTCGAGAGCGGCACGCGAGATGGGGACCATGCCGTGCCCGTAGGCGTTCGCCTTGACCGCGAGCATGACCTCGGCGGGCGCGGCCGTCGCGACGAGCAGTTCGACGTTGCGGCGGAACGCCGCGAGATCGATCTCTGCGACGGCGCCCGCGGGCTGGATGTCTGTCACGGTGTCACTCCGCCCCGGAGGAAGACCCGTTCGACACGGCGACCGAGTCCCGCCGTCAGATTGCCGGGAAGCCGGCGCGTGCGCAGCGCCCACTCGACGGCGGTGGCGGCGCCAGCGGCGGCGTCGCCGAAGATCGTCACCGTGTCTCCCGGTGCCGCCCCGGCCGCCCCGATGTCGAGTACGAGCTGGTCCATGGCGATGCGCCCGACCACCGGGTGGGCGACGCCGGCGATCGTGGCGGTGGTCGTGTTCGATGCGAGTCGCGGAACCCCGTCGGCGTAGCCGATCGAGACGAGGGCGATCGTGGTGGTGCGCGGTGCGCGGTAGGTGTAGCCGTACGAGACTCCCGTGCCCGCGTCCACGCTCTTGACGGCTATGACTTCGGCCGCGAGGGTCATCACGGGGGCGGTCGCGAGCCCCGCCGGTGCGGCCAGTCCGTAGACGCCGGCGCCGAGATCGCGGCGAGCGGCTGCGTCCTGCGCCTCGAAGGACTCGTCGAGAGGGCGGATGTCGCGGCCTGAGGCGAGCGCCGAGTCGGAAGCCGCGACGGGGGAGAGCAGTTCGAGCGTCACTCCGCCGTCGCGCAGTGCGACGGCCTCGGCCAGGCTCGACACCCGCAACGCGGCGGCGCCGGCGGCCTCGCTCGCCAAAGCGACGGGCAGCAGGCCGTGGCCATACGCCGACGCCCTCAGGTCGACCAGTGGACGGTCGACACCGAGGGCGTCGGAGAGAAGTTCTACGTTGCGGCTCAGCGCGTCGAGATCGATGCTCGCCGTGCGCCTGGCTCCGCTAATGAATCGTCTTTCGCGCGGCAGTGGCGGCTAGTTGCGGGCCGCGTCGACGAGACGGCTGGACTCGTCGTGCCAGTGGAGGGCGGTAGCCGACAGCTTCTCCTTGAACTCCGCACCGTGGTGGGCGCAGAACAGAAGCTCTCCGCTCTGCATCGTGACGCGCACGTACGCCTGCGCGCCGCAGCTGTCACAACGGTCGAGTGCCGTGAGCGTGTACGCAGACTGGGGCTCGACGTTGTTCTCTGTGGCGATCTGAGACATGTGTTGCTCCTTCGGGCGTAATCACGAACTAATTCCGTGTGTCTATCCAAGCACGCCGCCGTTACGACGGTGCGACATTTACCGGCTATTTCGCTGAACGCGTACCGGTTTCCCAGCCTCGCACGGTGCGAGGGTGTCGAAGCCGACCCGCCGGTCGATGATTCACTAGGCTTAACGACGGCCCGGGGCCGGTTTGTTCCCGAGTGCCGCACTGCACAATCAATAAGGAGATCCCGTGGCGGGTTCGGACTACTCGGCGAGACACCTCTCCGTTCTCGAGGGGCTCGAGGCCGTACGCAAGCGCCCGGGTATGTACATCGGCTCCACCGACTCCCGCGGTCTGATGCACTGCCTGTGGGAGATCATCGACAACTCCGTCGACGAGGCCCTCGGCGGCCACGGCGACGAGATCAGCGTCATTCTGCACAAGGACGACAGCGTCGAGGTGCGCGACCGTGCGCGTGGTGTTCCCGTCGACATCGAGCCCAAGACCGGGCTGAGCGGCGTCGAAGTCGTCTTCACGAAGCTGCACGCGGGAGGCAAGTTCGGTTCGGGTTCCTACGCGGCATCCGGCGGACTGCACGGTGTGGGCGCATCCGTCGTCAACGCCCTGTCGGCCCGCCTCGACGTCGAGGTCGACCGCGACGGCAAGACGTACGCGATGTCGTTCCACCGCGGCGAGCCGGGAAACTTCGCCGACGTCGACGGCCCCGACCCCGAGTCGCCGTTCACCCCCTTCGTCTCGGGCAGCGAGCTTCGCATCGTCGGCAAGGTGAAAAAGGGCGTCACCGGCACACGCGTGCGCTACTGGGCCGACCCGCAGATCTTCACCAAGGGCGCCGCATTCCAGACCGACGAGCTCACCGGCCGCGCGCGGCAGACCGCCTTCCTGGTGCCGGGCCTCGGCATCGATATCAGCGACGAGCGCGGGGAGACGCCCACCCACGAGACCTACCGCTACGCGGGCGGGATCTCCGAGTTCGTCGACTTCCTGTCGACGGATGCGCCGCTGACCGACACCTGGCGGCTGCAGGGCGCCGGCACCTTCACCGAGACCGTGCCCGTGCTGCAGCAGACCGGCGCTATGGTGCCGACCGAGCTGACCCGCGACGTCGAGGTGGACATCGCGCTGCGCTGGGGAACCGGGTACGAGACCGTTTTCCGCAGCTTCGTGAACATCATCGCCACCCCCAAGGGCGGAACCCACCAGGCCGGCTTCGAGGCCGGGCTGATGAAGTTCCTGCGCCAGCAGGTCGAGCTCAACGCCCGCCGGCTCAAGGTCGGCAACGACAAGCTGGAGAAGGACGACATCCTCGCCGGGCTCACCGCCGTGCTCAACGTGCGTCTGCCCGAACCGCAGTTCGAGGGCCAGACGAAGGAGATCCTCGGCACGCCCGCCGTGCGCAACATCGTCGCCAACGTCGTCGCGAAGGCCATGAACGAGCGTTTCTCGTCGACCAAACGCGACGACAAGGCGCAGTCGTCGCTCGTGCTCGACAAGATCGTCGCCGAGATGAAGTCGCGGATCTCGGCTCGCACCCACAAGGAGACGCAGCGTCGCAAGAACGCGCTCGAGAGTTCGTCGCTGCCGGCGAAGCTCGTCGACTGCCGCTCCAACGACGTGCTCAACAGCGAGCTCATGATCGTGGAGGGCGACTCGGCCCTCGGAACGGCCAAGCTCGCCCGCGACAGCGAGTACCAGGCGCTGCTGCCCATCCGCGGCAAGATCCTCAACGTGCAGAAGGCCTCGGTCTCCGACATGCTGTCGAATGCGGAGTGCGCGTCGATCATCCAGGTCATCGGCGCCGGCTCCGGCCGCACCTTCGACCTCGAGCAGGCCCGCTACGGCAAGGTCATCATCATGAGCGACGCCGACGTCGACGGCGCGCACATCCGCACCCTGCTGCTCACACTCTTCTTCCGCTACATGCGCCCCATGATCGAGGCGGGACGCGTGTACGCGGCCGTGCCCCCGCTGCACCGGGTCATCGTGATGAACCCGGGATCGAAGCCGAACGAGACGATCTACACCTACTCCGAGAAGGAACTGGAGGTGGTTCTCGCCGGACTCAAGAAGTCGAACAAGCGCTATCAGGACCCGATCCAGCGCTACAAGGGACTCGGAGAGATGGACGCCGACCAGCTGTCGGAGACCACCATGGACCGCCGCTACCGCACCCTGCGCCGCGTCACCGTCGTCGACGCGGAGGCCGCCGAGGAGGCCTCGCGGGTCTTCGAACTGCTGATGGGCAACGAGGTCGCGCCGCGCAAGGAGTTCATCATCGCCGGCGAGGGCCTCAACCGCGACCGCATCGACGTCTAGCCGTGTCGCTCGCGGGGCAGCCGTGCGGGAGGATTAGGGCATGAGCATCTTCCGGGCGAGCATCAACATCGCGACCACCAGCCACAGTCTCGAGCAGCTGAACGAGCACGCCGGAGTCGAGGCCAGCCGCTGGGCGCCGATCGGGTCCCCGGTGCACGACTTCGACCCCACCGGGCCACTGCGCGAGATCTCGCAGTGGCACTACGACGCCCCCGTCGACGGCGACAGCGAGCTGCTCGAGCCGCACCTCGCGCTGCTGCGGCCCGTGCTCGAGCGCATGGCGGATGAGCCGATCGAGGGCCGCGTGTACGGCAGTTTCTCCGTATCGCTGAACGCCCGGCCCAACGCCTTCGTCTTCGAGATCGAGCCGCGCGACGCGGTGCTGATCGCCCGGGCGGGTCTGCGCATCCGCGTCGACGCCTACACCCCGGAAGAGCGAGACGGCGAGTGACCGAGACCGACCCGTCAGGGAACAACGGATCCGAACCCATGGTCGACGGCGTGAGCGCTCAGGTCGTCGAGGGCGTGTTCGATCTGGCGCGCCGGGGCCTCACCGGCCCGCTCGGCGAGATGATCGACGCGGGCGTCCCCGTCGACACCCGCAACGGCCGCGGCGACACGCTGCTGATCGTCGCCGCCTACCAGCAGAACAGGGAGACGGTGGTCGAGCTGCTGCGCCGCGGCGCCGACACGGCCGTCGTCAACGCCATGGGGCAGACCGCGGTCGCGTGTGCGGTGTTCCGCGACGACGAGGACATCCTGCGCGAGCTGCTCGACGCGGGGGCCGACCCCGGAATCGGCAGCCCCACGGGAGTCGAGATCGCCGACCAGTTCGGCCTGCCGCGCATGCGCGCACTCATCGAGACGCACCAGCGGGGCGCGAACTGACTGCGCTGTGCACCCCGGTCGTAACTGCTCGCGCGGCCGAATTTCACTCGCGCGCCCGAACATCCGGGCGCGTTCGTGACTGTCGACCGCGCGACCACTGAGCCGCGCGACCGCTGAGCCACGCGACCATCGAGCCGCGCGAACACCGAGTGGCCGGCGCGAGCGCGATCCGCTAGATCGAGGTGCCGATCGAGCCGACGATCGCGTCGAGCGGCAGACCGGAGGCGTCCCGCTTCGCTCCGGCGTCGGGGAGCTGCCGCACCGAGCCGTCGGGTCCGACGGCGTGCGAGGGAGCCGGTCCGGCCCAGGCCAGTGCCAGCACGTCTTCGCCCTTGAGGAACGAGTGCGCGCGCACGCCGCCCGTCGCGCGCCCCTTGCCGGGGAACTCGCCGAGCAGCGACACCTTCGCCCGACCCGGGTCGACGCCCGGCAGGGCGTCACTCGAGCTCGACACGGTGGCGACGACGACCTCGCCCGCCGGGTCGACGGCGCCGAAGAAGATGGCCGAGGCCTTCGCGCCGAGGTTTATCCCCGCGACACCGCCCGCGGCCGCACCCTGGGGGCGGACTGCGGATGCCGCGAAGTGCAGAAGCTGCGCGTCGGAGGTCACGAACACGAGCTCGTCACCGTCGGGGCCCTGTGAGACACCGACGACCTCGTCGCCGGACTTCAACGCGATGATCTCGAACTCGGGCTTGTTCGGGTAGGCGCCGGTCGCGACACGCTTGACGACACCCTGCCTGGTTCCGAGCACGATCGGCTGGTCTGAGTCGAGCGAGACCAGGCCGAGCACGCGCTCCTTCTTGTTGACCATGGCGAGGTAGTCGCCGATGCGCGCGCCCGCGGCGAGCTGGATCGAGTTCGTCGGCACGTTGGGCAGGTCGACGGCCGTGAATCGGATGAGACGGCCGAGGTTCGTGACCGCGCCGATCTCCGACCGGGCGGTGGTGACGACGCTCGAGCGGATGGCGTCGTGCTTCGTGCGTCGGCGCACGAGCGGGGTGGAGGCCTCCTCGCCGTCGACCGGCTCGGCGATGTCGACACGGATGGCGCGACCTGTGGTGGAGAGGTAGACGCGGCATGCGGTGTCGGCGATCTCGAGCACGGGCGCGTTCTTGCGCGACGAGGCGGACGTGGCGATCGACGGCCGGGCCTCGGTCAGCAGGGTGCGGCGCGGGGTGCCGAAGCGGTCGGAGATGTCCTCCAGCTCGCTCGAGACGAGGTCACGCAGGCGGGCGGGGCTCGTGAGCAGCGCCTCGAGCTCGGCGATCTCGCTCAGCAGCTGGTTCTTCTCGTTCTCGAGCTCGATGCGGCTGAACTTCGTCAGGCGGCGCAGTCGCAGCTCGAGGATGTACTCGGCCTGCAGCTCGCTCAGGTCGAACACGGTGCGCAGTCGCGCACGGGCGGCCTCGGAGTCGTCGCTCTGGCGGATGACCTGGATGACCTCGTCGATGTCGAGGATCGCGATGAGGAGTCCCTCGACGAGGTGCAGGCGTTCCAGCCGGCGGGCGAGCCGGTAGCGGCTGCGCCTTGTGACGACGTCGAGGCGGTGGTCGACGTAGACCTGCAGCAGCTCGCGCAGTCCGAGGGTCTGCGGCCCGCCGTTGACCAGCGCGACGTTGTTGATGTTGAAGCTGTCTTCGAGCGGGGTGTAGCGGTAGAGCTGCTCGAGCACGGCGTCGGGGCTGAAGCCGGTCTTGATGCCCACCACGAGTCGCAGTCCGTGTTTGCGGTCGGTGAGGTCCGTGACATCCGAGATGCCGCTCAGCTTCTTGTTGTTGACGCCGTCCTTGATCTTCTCGATGACCTTCTCGGCGCCGACCATGTACGGCAGTTCGGTGACCACGAGCCCGGTCTTGCGGGCCGAGATGCTCTCGGTCGTGACCTTTGCGCGCGTCTTGAACGCACCGCGGCCGGTGGCGTAGGCGTCCTTGATGCCGGCGAGCCCGCTGATCGTGCCGCCGGTGGGCAGGTCGGGGCCGGGCACGAACTCCATGAGGTCGTCGAGGGTGGCGTTCGGGTTGTGCAGGAGGTGGCGTGCGGCGCCGATGACCTCGATGAGGTTGTGCGGCGCCATGTTCGTCGCCATGCCGACCGCGATGCCGCTCGCGCCGTTCACCAGCAGGTTGGGGAACGCGGCCGGCAGCACCTCGGGCTGGGTGAGCTGGTTGTCGTAGTTGGGCACGAAGTTGACGACGTCTTCGTCGAGGCTCTCCGTCATGGCGAGAGCCGTCGCGTGCAGGCGCGCCTCGGTGTAGCGGGGTGCCGCCGGGCCGTCGTCGAGCGATCCGAAGTTGCCGTGGCCGTCGATCAGGGGCACCCGCAGGATGAAGTCCTGTGTGAGGCGCACCATCGCGTCGTAGATCGACGCGTCGCCGTGCGGGTGCAGCTTGCCCATGACCTCGCCGACCACGCGGGCCGACTTCACGTGGCCCTTGTCGGGACGCAGGCCCATCTCGGCCATCTGGTACAGGATGCGGCGCTGCACCGGCTTGAGCCCGTCACGAGCGTCGGGGAGGGCACGCGAGTAGATCACCGAGTACGCGTACTCGAGGAACGACCCCTGCATCTCGGCCGATACGTCGACCTCTTCTATGTGCTCTCCCGGCTGGGTAGCGGAGGGCACGGGGGCAGGGGGATTCACGGGAGTAGCCATAAGATTGCCCCTATGTTACCGGCGCCGAAATCAGACCGACTGAGCCTCGCCGATGTTATGCCGGCGTGTCTGCAGTCAATTTCGGGCGAGCAGAATCGCCTCGGTCTGCCGCGTGCCTCCCGGGTCGTCGTTCTGCTCGTCGACGGCCTCGGTGCCGCCGCTCTCAAGTCGCGGGCCGGGCACGCCCGCACCCTGATGTCGCTGCTCACCGCGTCATCCGTCATCGACTCCGGATTTCCCACCACCACCGCCGCCGCGCTCGCGACCCTCACCACGGGAGAGGCGCCCGGCCAGCACGGCATGGTCGGCTACACGGTGCTCGACCCGGCCAACGACCGGGTGTTCAAGCAGCTCTCCGGCTGGGACGACAGGATCGACCCGACGGCGTGGCAGCCGATGCCGACCGTCTTCGAGCGTGCCGTGGCGAGTGGGCTCTCCGCCGTGGCGATCGGCCCTGAGCGCTACCGCGACAGCGGCTTCAGCCAGGCCGTGCTGCGCGGAGCCGAGTACATCGGTGCGACGTCGATCGGCGACCGGCTACAACGCGCCGCCGAATGGCTCGCCGAGCCCGGCGGGTCGGGCATCGCCTACGTGTACGTTCCCGAGCTAGACGTCGCGGGCCACGCGACCGGCGCCGAATCGGGGGAGTGGACGAACTGGCTCGAGATCCTCGACGCCGCCGTGCGCGACCTGCTGGCCGCGCTCGGGCCCGACGACGGCCTGCTCATCACCGCCGACCACGGCGTTCTCGACATCGCGGAGCGCAACCACGTGCTGTTCGACTCGAGCGCGCCGCTCATCGACGGCGTGCGCTTCGTGGCGGGGGAGCCGCGCTGCCTCCAGCTGCACTTCGCGGACGACGCGAGCGCCGAGGTGCGCGAGGCGACAGTCGCCGCCTGGCGGGCCGCCGAGGGCGAGCGGTCGTGGATCGCGACCCGCGATGAGGCGGTGGGGGCCGGATGGTTCGGCGAAGTGCGCCCGGAGGTGCTGCCGCGCATCGGCGACCTGCTCGTGGCCGCACGCAAGGGCATCGCGTACTACGACAGCCGCACTCTCAAGGGGCACGGCATGGTCGGGCACCACGGCTCGTGGTCGCCCGCCGAGGTGCAGGTTCCGTTGTTGCGCGCTGGAGCGTTCGCACGCACCTAGCGCGGTCGGGCTAGGTCAGGTCGTCGTCGGGACGCGCGCCGAAGACGATGTCGTCCCAGCTGGGCATCGCCGTGCGGCCCTTGCGGGCGGTGTGCTTGGTGGGGATGACCGGTTGCGGGGCCGTTGAGCGGCCCTCGTCCGAGTCCTCCGTCAGGAATCCGTCGAGCGGAACGTCGACCAGGCGGATGCCGCCCGTGGCGTTCTGCGAGCGTGACGGGTGGTTCGCCGACTCCTCGTCGTCGGTGAACGACGCGGCCTCACGCTCGCCGCGACGCCGACGCAGGGCCTCGAGCAGGTCGGCCGTCTGATTGTGGTCCTGCAGCGGGGCGTGCTCGACGGGGGCGCCGGAGCCGAAGCGGTTCAGCGGCAGCTCGTCGTCGGGGTGACGAAGGCTGTCGTCGTCGATGTCGAATGCGCCGCTGTCGAAGCGGGAGTTGTCGGCCTCACGGTCGTCGCCGTTCACGGCGCGCAGGCGCGGGATGAGCGCACCCTGCGACTCGCCCTGCTGGGAGAGAGTGACGGCCTCGTTGTTGAGAGGAGCGAGGGTGAGCTTCTTCGGGTCGAACCGCCAGCGGGCGTCGTGGTCGATCTGCTCGGCGGTGAAGGCGAGCTTCACGATCCAGCCCGTCTCGGGGTCTTTCCAGCTCGCCCAACGCTCGTTCAGTGCGCCGAGGCCCACGAGTCGCTCGCGGATGACGATGCCGAACGTGCGGCCGACGCTCATCGGGTCGGACTCGACCGCCGTGTGCACGGCGACGCCGAGCGCGGTCTCGACGACGAACTCGCGTTCGGCGAGCACGGGTCCCTCGAACTTCTGGATGTACTCGAGCGGCACACCGGTGATGGCGGCCACGTCCTGAGCGGACATGCCAGAACGGATCTGTGCCTGGATCTCGCGCGGCGCGATCTTGCGACCGGCCCCCGGATCGGGAACCGCCTGTCGCAGTTTCGACTGCAGCACTTCGTCGATCGGTATCCGAAAACGGTTGCCGTCGACGGAGGACACGAGGAGTGCCCCGTTCTCTACTCCGATTACTCGCAGGTCTTGCATGCTGAGATACCCTCCAGCGCTCGATATTCCCGCTAAGGATGCCACGGTTTCAGCGGGGAGTACGGGAATACAGTGGGCGCGCCGTAAGTTACCAATCCTGTCGCCACAACAAGTGTCAAATTGGGTTTGCTATTCACAAACCAATGATGCAAACTGTGGCCGCCGATTTAGATAACTAGACGCATACAAGAAGTGGATGGGCATGGCAACCGACTACGACGCACCCCGCAAGACCGACGACGACACAGAGTCGATCGAGGCCCTCAAGGAGCGCGTTCCAGACAAGATGTCTGGCTCAGTCGACGTTGATGACGCCGATAACCCTGGCAGTTTCGAACTAGAGGGTGGGGACCTCTCCGAGCACGACCTCGACGTGGTTGTGCTTCCCGCACAGGCCGACGAGTTCACGTGCGTTGAATGCTTCCTCGTGAAGCACCGTTCGCAGATCGATCACGAGACAAAGCTCGGACCGATCTGCCTGGAGTGCGCGGCCTAACTACCCGACTGCCCGTTGTTTCGCCGCGGAGATCGCGGCGACAACGGCATCCGGATGCCGCGTCGACACAACCCAGTACGGAGCGCTGTCTCGTTCGTCGAGGATCTCGATCTTCACCAGAGGCGAGATCCACCCGCGAATGAGCAGCCACGTACGGGCGTCGAGCCCCGTTCCACGCTCGACCCGCGCATCGTCCCCCGTGTGAGCCGTGACCGTACCGGCTATCGACAGGGGGAGCGTCGCCTTCCCGGCGCGAAAATCCGAGTCTGTGACCTCTATCACCGGACCTCCGAGGATCAGCAGCCCGACGCATCCGAGATAGAGCACTATCGCGACCACGACCCCGGCAGTCTGGCTGATCGGCAGGAAGACGAGCAGGCTGGCGGGAATCACAAGGGCGGTCGCGATGAAGAGCCACGGCGCAGGCCACAGTCTCTCTCGGTACAAGGTGGTCATGCACCTATTCCATCAGGCTTTCTGATGCCCCGTTGTTCTGCACTACCCTCGTGACGTGCCAGATTCCGTAGAGGTTCTCATTTCGTCTGCCCACGTTCCCGAGTACTCGCACCCGGGAGACGCCGGAGCCGACCTTCTCGCGTCCGAGGCGGTCGACCTGGAGCCGGGCCAGCGCGCCACCGTGGGCACGGGCGTGTCCATCGCCCTGCCCGACGGCTACGTCGCCTTCGTGGTGCCCCGCAGCGGCCTCGCGTCGAAGCACGGCATCACCATCGTGAACAGCCCGGGCACCGTGGATGCCGGCTACCGCGGCGAAATCCGGGTGACCCTGCTCAATACAGACAGTTCGGTGGCGTATTCTGTGGCGATCGGTGACCGCGTAGCGCAGATCATCGTTATGCCGGTATCGCGTGCTCGCTTTATACCGGTCCACACACTTCCCGGCAGCGCCCGAGGCGAATCAGGCTTCGGATCGACCGGGTACAGCGCAATCCAGTCAGGAGACAACGCGTGAGCGACAACGAATTCGAAACCATCGTCGACGACGATGCCAAGTCGGCGCCCGCCGACCGCGAGACGAACGGCCCGCTCGACGAGAGCGAGGCCAACGCGGTCCGCCCCTACGTCGACCTCGGCGGCGTGAAGATCGTGCCGCGCACCGACCTGCAGCTCCGGCTCGAGGTCGAGGAGGGCAGCAAGCGCGTCGTCGCGGTCGGCCTCGACTTCGCCGGCTCGTCGCTGCAGGTGCAGCCGTTCGCGGCACCGCGCACGAGCGGGCTGTGGAACGAGATCCGCGCGCAGATCATCGACCAGATCCACAAACAGGGTGGAACGACCACGGTCAGCGACGGGCCGTTCGGTCCGGAGGTGCTCGCCGAGATCCCCGTGACGACCGCGGGCCAGACCGGCACCCGCATCGCGCGGTTCGTCGGAGTAGACGGCCCGCGCTGGTTCCTGCGCGGGGTCATCGCCGGCGAGGGCGCCGTCGAACCCGCCGCGGCCGCGCAGATCGAAGACCTCTTCCGCAGCATCGTGGTGGTCCGCGGCAACACCCCGATGCCGCCCCGCGACCTCATTCCCCTGCACATGCCGGCGGCGACGCCGACGGGCGAGGCACCGAGCGCCCCCACCACGGTCTGATCGATGGCTGACGATCGCGACGATCAGGCGACCCCTCCGAACTTCTCCGAGGCGTTCTCCGCCGCCGCCCAGAAGTCCGGCTTCGGCCAGGTGACACCGGGGGAGACCCCGACCGCGGGGGCGCTGCTCGCCGCGATCGGCGGAGTGCGCGGCATCATCGAGTCGCTGCTGCCCGGATTCCTCTTCGTGCTCGTCTTCGCCATCACCGGCGACGCGGTGCCGTCGGTGCTCGTCCCGGCCGGCATCGCGGTGGTGTTCGTGCTCGTGCGCCTCATCACCCGCACCCCGGTCGTGCCGGCGCTCGTGGGGCTCGCCGGCATCGCGGTCTCCGCGGCTCTGGCGATATTCTCCGGCCGCGCCGAGGAGAACTTCGTGCTCGGCTTCCTGCTCAACGCCGCCTACGTCGTGGCCCTGCTCGTGTCGCTCGCCGTGCGCTGGCCCGCCATCGGGATCATCGTCGGCTTCCTGCGCAGCGAGGGAACGGCGTGGAGGGCCGACAAGGCGAAGTTCCGCATTGCCGTCGTCACCACCGTGCTGTGGACCGGGATGTTCGCGCTTCGACTCGCGGTGCAGGTGCCGCTGTACTACGCCGGCCAGGTGCAGGCTCTGGGCGCCACCAAGCTCATCATGGGACTCCCGCTCTACGCCGCCACGCTCTGGGTCACGTGGCTCCTCGTGCGCGCCGTCTACGCGAAGGGCGACACTGCTCACGAGAAGCCGGTCGCCTGACAGCCCGAGTCGGGCAAAGTATCTTGATATCAAGATATATACTGGGGGCATCTCGCTTCATTGCGACCTGATCGTTGCCGCCGCGCAGGCTTAGGCTTACCTTGCTGGCACGCCATCAGGCGTACCGCGAGGATGGAGTCAGGTCAGCAAGGGAGACGGCACTATGTCCGCAGTAAACAGCTTTAATTCCAAGGACACCCTCACGGTCGGTTCATCCGACTACGAGGTCTTCAGGATCGACCGCGTCGCCGGTCACGAGAAGCTCCCCTTCAGCCTCAAGGTGCTGCTCGAGAACCTCCTGCGCACCGAAGACGGCGCCAACGTCACGAAGAGCCAGATCGAGGCTCTCGGTTCCTGGGTTCCCACCGCCGATCCCGACACCGAGATCCAGTTCAGCCCCGCGCGCGTCGTCATGCAGGACTTCACCGGCGTGCCCTGCATCGTCGACCTCGCCACCATGCGCGAGGCCGTCGTCGAGCTCGGCGGCGACCCCAAGAAGATCAACCCCCTCTCGCCGGCCGAGATGGTCATCGACCACTCCGTCATCGCCGACCTCTTCGGCAGCGAGAACGCCCTCGAGCGCAACGTCGAGCTCGAATACGAGCGCAACGGCGAGCGCTACCAGTTCCTCCGCTGGGGCCAGACCGCGTTCGACGACTTCAAGGTCGTCCCGCCCGGAACCGGCATCGTGCACCAGGTGAACATCGAGTACCTGGCCCAGGTCACGTTCACCCGCACCGTCGGGGGCGTACTCCGCGCCTACCCCGACACCTGCGTCGGCACCGACTCGCACACCACCATGGTCAACGGCCTCGGTGTGCTCGGCTGGGGCGTCGGCGGCATCGAGGCCGAGGCCGCGATGCTCGGCCAGCCCGTCTCCATGCTCATCCCGAAGGTCGTCGGCTTCAAGCTCTCCGGCGCCATCCCCACCGGCGTCACCGCGACCGACGTCGTGCTCACGATCACCCAGATGCTGCGCAAGCACGGTGTGGTCGGCAAGTTCGTCGAGTTCTACGGCGAGGGCGTCGCCCAGGTCCCGCTCGCGAACCGCGCCACCATCGGCAACATGAGCCCGGAGTTCGGCTCGACCGCCGCCATGTTCCCCATCGACGACGTCACACTCGAGTACCTGCGTCTCACCGGCCGCAGCGAGGAGCAGGTCGCCCTCGTCGAGCAGTACTCCAAGCTGCAGAAGCTCTGGCACGACGCGAGCGTCGAACCCGTCTTCAGCGAGTACATCGAGCTCGACCTCGCCACCGTGGTGCCGTCGATCGCCGGACCGAAGCGTCCGCAGGACCGCGTCGAGCTCAGCCGGTCGAAGGACCAGTTCATCCTCGACCTCGACGCCTACGCGTCGGCCGACCACTCGCTCGTCGACGAGGCCCTCGAGGGAACGTTCCCGGCGTCCGACCCCATCGGCCTGACGCCCCAGGACGAGGAGACCGCGCACGCCCACGTGCACACCAGCCACGCTCCCTCCACAGTCACCAACCCGGCACGCGTCTCCCTCGACGACGGCACCGGCTTCACGCTCGACCACGGCGCCGTGGCGATCGCCGCGATCACGTCGTGCACCAACACGTCCAACCCGTCGGTCATGCTCGCGGCGGGCCTGCTCGCCCGCAACGCGAGCAAGAAGGGCCTGAAGTCGAAGCCCTGGGTCAAGACCACGCTCGCGCCCGGCTCCAAGGTCGTCACCGACTACTACGCCAAGGCCGGCCTCACCGAGTACCTCGAAGACCTCGGCTTCTACACCGTCGGCTACGGCTGCACCACGTGCATCGGCAACTCGGGCCCGCTGCTCGACGAGATCTCCGCTGCCGTCAACGAGAACGACCTCGCCGTCACCGCCGTGCTCTCGGGAAACCGCAACTTCGAGGGCCGCATCAACCCCGACGTGAAGATGAACTACCTCGCGTCGCCGCCGCTCGTCATCGCCTACGCCCTCGCCGGATCGATGAACTTCGACTTCGAGACCGACGCGCTCGGCAAGGGGACCGACGGAGAAGACGTCTTCCTCAAGGACATCTGGCCCGACTCCGCAGAGGTGCAGGCGACGATCGACTCGTCGATCGACACCGGCATGTTCACGCACGAGTACGCCGGGGTGTTCGACGGCGACGAGCGCTGGCAGAACCTGCCGACCCCCGTGGGCGCCACGTTCGAGTGGGACGCCGAGTCCACCTACGTGCGCAAGCCCCCGTACTTCGACGGCATGACGATGGAGCTGACCCCCGTGTCATCCATCGTCGGCGCACGCGTCCTCGCGAAGCTGGGCGACTCGGTCACCACCGACCACATCAGCCCCGCCGGAAACATCAAGGCCGACAGCCCCGCAGGCAAGTACCTCGACGAGCACGGCGTCGAGCGCAAGGACTACAACTCCTACGGCTCGCGCCGCGGCAACCACGAGATCATGATCCGCGGAACGTTCGCGAACATCCGCCTGAAGAACCAGCTGCTCGACGGCGTCGAGGGCGGCTACACCCGCGACTTCACCCAGCCCGAAGGCCCGCAGGCGTTCATCTACGACGCCAGCCAGAACTACCAGGCCGAGGGCACCCCGCTCGTCATCCTCGGCGGCAAGGAGTACGGCTCGGGCTCGAGCCGTGACTGGGCCGCCAAGGGCACCAGCCTCCTAGGCGTCAAGGCGGTCATCACCGAGAGCTTCGAACGCATCCACCGCTCCAACCTGATCGGCATGGGAGTTCTCCCGCTGCAGTTCCCGGCGGGCGAGACCTGGCAGTCGCTGGGACTCGACGGCACGGAGTCGATCTCGATCTCCGGCGTCGAAGAGCTCAACGAGGGCCGCACGCCCAAGACCCTGCACGTCGTCGCCGAGCCGACCGCGAACTCCGCGGCAGGCAAGCAGGCGATCGAGTTCGACGCGGTGCTGCGCATCGACACGCCGGGCGAAGCCGACTACTACCGCAATGGCGGGATCCTTCAGTATGTGCTGAGGTCGCTGGTCTAGGCTCGAAACATGGGTCAGCACGAGAACATCGGTTTGCTTGGCGCGATCACCGGTCCGCGCGATCTCGACGGGCTGACCCCGGGTCAGCTCGTCGATCTCGCGGCCGAGATCCGCGAGTTCCTCGTCGCCGAGGTCTCGAAGACCGGGGGACACCTCGGTCCGAACCTCGGTGTCGTCGAGCTCACCCTCGCCATCCACCGCGTCTTCGACTCGCCGCGCGACGCCATCGTCTTCGACACCGGTCACCAGACCTACGTCCACAAGCTGCTCACCGGTCGTCAGGACTTCAGCAAGCTCCGTCTCGAAGACGGGCTGGCCGGATACCCGCAGCGCTCCGAGTCGCCGCACGACATCGTCGAGAGCTCCCACGCATCGAGCTCTCTGTCATGGGCCGACGGCATCTCGCGCGCCTTCACCATGACCGGGCAGGGCGACAGGCACGTCGTCGCGGTCGTCGGCGACGGATCGCTCACCGGCGGCATGACGTGGGAGGCGCTGAACAACATCAGCGACGACAACTCGCGCAACCTCGTGATCGTCGTCAACGACAACGGCCGCTCCTACGCTCCGACGATCGGCGGCATGGCGCACTTCCTCAACGACGTGCGCACCCGCAGCTCCTACCGCAACCTGCACCGTTCGAGCGAGAAGCTGTTCGGCAAGCTCGGCACCCCTGGTCGGGCCTTCTACCGCGGCATCCGCGGGGGCACGCACGGCTTCCTCAGCCGCTTCACCAACAACGAGGCGCTCTACTCCAACCTCGACATAAAGTACATCGGGCCGATCCACGGCCACGACATCGTCGCGATGCAGTCGGCCCTCGAGCAGGCGAGGAACTACGGCGCGCCCGTCATCGTGCACGCGATCACCGAGAAGGGCCGCGGCTACCTGCCCGCCCTCGCCGACACAGCCGACCAGTTCCACGCCGTCGGCCAGATCGACCCCGAGACCGGGGAACCGACCGAGGTCGCCAGCAAGCCGTCGTGGACGTCGGTGTTCGCCGACGAGATCGTCGACATCGCATCGAGCAACCCCCGCATCGTCGGCATCACCGCCGCCATGCTGCGACCGACCGGGCTGCACAAGTTCGCCGAGCGTTTCCCCGGCCGAGTGCTCGACGTCGGCATAGCAGAACAGCACGCCGTGACCTCGGCGGCGGGGCTCGCGTTCGGCGGCCTGCACCCCGTGGTCGCCATGTACGCCACCTTCGTGAACCGTGCCTTCGACCAGGTGCTGATGGATGTCGCGCTGCACAAGGCCGGCGTCACGTTCGTTCTCGACCGCGCGGGTGTCACCGGACCCGACGGGCCGAGCCACCACGGCATGTGGGACCTCGCGATCCTGCAGGTCGTCCCGAACATCCGCATCGCCGCGCCGCGCGACGCGACCCGCCTGCGCGAGGAGCTGCGGGAGGCCGTCGCCGTGGAAGACGGCCCCACCGTCGTGCGCTTCTCGAAGGGCTCTGTCGGCAACGAGTTCGAGGCGCTACGGCGCACCGACGACGGAGTCGACGTGCTGCGGGAGGCCGCCCACAAGGACGTCCTCATCATCACCGTCGGCCCGATGGCGAAGCTCGGCCTGCAGGTCGCCGAACGGCTGGCCGCGCAGGGCATCGGCGCCACAGTCGTCGACCCGCGCTGGGTGGTGCCCGTGCCCGAGAGCATCATCGGGTTCGCAGCGGAGCACCGCATCGTCGTCTCGATCGAAGACGGCGTGCGCGTCGCCGGCATCGGAACCCGTATTCGGCAGGACCTGCGCGCCGCCGGCGTCGACACCGCCGTCACCGAGCTCGGGCTGCCCGACGAGTTCCTCGACCACGGCACACGGGAGCAGATCCTGGAGCGGGTGGGCCTCACCCCTCAGGACATCGCGCGGGACCTCGTGTCGCAGGTGCTCGGCAGCAAGATCCCCGTTGCCCGGCCCCTCCCCGACGACATCGAGCTGGACGCCCGCCTGCGACGGGAACCGAGCTAGGCGCCACTGGGCACACGACTAAGCACCACACGGCGCACACGTCAAAGTTGTCACTCCGCCGCGCGGCTGCGATGATTCTCAGATGCCTCCCCGCCGTGTCGTCGCCGTTCTCGCTGCCGCGACTGCCCTCATCTCGCTGAGCGGGTGCACCGCCGGTTCTCCTGACGACTCGACGTCGGCAGTCTCGACGGCCCAGGCCGATGTCGCCGGAGAGTGGGTCGTCACCCGCACGGTGGTCTCGAGCAACGACCTGTCGAACCCCGCCCACGTCGTCGGCGCGACCTCCGTGCGATACGTGCTGGTCGAGCGCGAGCAGTGCGACGACGCCCTCTGCGACGGAACCGTCTCGAGCGGGGCCACCCTCGAGGCGCGCGAGTCGACGGACTTCGTGCAGACCGACGGCGGCTTCGACTACGAGTTCTCGGGCGGCCTCGACTGCGTGAACGCGACCACCGGCGCGGTCGTCGCCGTCGACGGGTTCGACTTCGCACAGAAAGCGACCCTCACCGTGGGGGAGACGGCCGACGTCGACGGCACGCCGACGGCATCCACCCTCACCGGCACGATCTCGTACACCGACACGGTCACCGAGGCCGCGCTCGAGACCGGCTGCACCCGCGATCCGCTCGCCGTCGAGGTCGAGTACGCGGTGGCCGCGGTGCGCGCCCCCGCCGCACCGACCCCTTAGCCGCCGTCCGCCCCGCCGCAGTCCGCCCCGCCGCCGCGCCCCTCAGGCGCCGTCCGCACCTTCGGGCCGGGCTACCGTGTAGGCGAGCCCCACCGCGCCGGGATCGAACTGCGTGGTCGACTCCAACGTCAGAACCCCGGTGTGGGAGGTGACGGGCAGCAGGGGAACGCCTCGGCCGAGAACGATCGGCATCACCGTGACCAGCAGCCGGTCGAGCAGGCCCGCGTCGGCGTACTGCGCGGCCACGTCGCCGCCGCCCACGATCCAGACGTCGCGTTCACCGGCGCTCTCGCGCACTCGGGAGTCGAAGTCGGCGACCGACCCGTGCACGAACGAGATGTTCGCCCCGTCGACCGACGGCAGCTCACGTGAGGTGACGACCCATGTCGGCAGATCGGCGTACGGCCACGGTGAGGTGGCGCTCTCGCCGAGCATGAAGTCGTAGGTGGCCGAGCCCATCACGATCGCGCCGACGCCGGCGAGGAACTCGTCGTAGTGCTCCTGGAAGCTCTCGAATCCGAAGCCGAGCAGCCAGTCGATGCCGTTGTCGGCGTCTGCGATGAAACCGTCGAGGCTGCTGGCCACGTAGTAGATATTCTGCGTCATGCCTCGACGATAGCCCCCGGCACCGACGCCGGACGGCACTCCCGCAGCGCCCGAGCGCGGCGCGCTTGACTTAGAGCGCGCTCTAAGTCTTAGCCTGATGCCATGTCGATAACGCAGGACTCGCTCTCCATCTCCGAGGTCGCCGAGGCGACCGGGCTCACGGCCCACACGCTGCGGTACTACGAGCGCGCGGGGCTCATGCTCCACGCGGTCGACCGCGCGTCGTCGCAGCACCGCCGCTATTCCGGCGCGGACGTCGCCTGGGTTGTGTTTCTCACCAGGCTGCGCTCGACCTCCATGCCGATCGCGCGGATGCGCGAATACGTGCAGCTGGTCAGGCTCGGCGACGACACGACCGAGGCCCGCCGCGACCTGCTGCTCGAACACCGCATCACGGTCGCCGCGCAGCTGGAGACGATGACGCAGAGTCTCGCGCACATCGACTACAAGATCGCCAATTACACGATGAAGGTAGACGGATCATGAAGAAGATCACACTGGGCACCGACGGACCGCAGATCGGGCGCATCGGCCTGGGGCTGATGGGGATGAGCGCGTTCTACACGGGCAACAGCACCGACGACGCGGGTTCGATCCGCACCATCCACCGGGCCCTCGAGCTCGGAGTGACGCTGCTCGACACCGCCGAGATCTACGGCCCGTACACGAACGAGGAGCTGCTGGGACGCGCGCTGGCCGGACGCCGTGACGAGGCGGTGATCGCCACCAAGTTCGGCACGATCCTGCACCGCGGCAACGACGAGCGCGGCCTCGACGGCAGCCCCGAGAACGTGCGCCTGTCGATCGAGGGATCGCTGCGCCGGCTCGGAACCGACTACATCGACATCTACTACCAGCACCGCATGGACCCCGGCACCCCCGTCGAGGACACCGTCGGCGCCCTGGCGGAGCTCATCCGGGAGGGCAAGCTGCGTCACTACGGTCTGTCGGAGGCGGCCCCGGCCACCATCCGCCGGGCGCACGCCGTGCACCCCGTCACCGCCCTGCAGACCGAGTACTCGCTCTGGTCGCGCGACCCGGAGGCCGAGATCCTGCCCGTCGTGCGCGAGCTCGGAATCGGCTTCGTGCCGTACTCGCCGCTCGGGCGGGGTTTCCTCACCGGCACGATCCGCTCGGTCGACCAGCTCGACGAGAGCGACTTCCGCCGCCAGAACCCGCGTTTCGAGGGAGAAAACCTGGAAGCGAACATCCGCATCGTGGAACAGGTGGATGCGGTCGCCAACGAGATCGGGGCGAAGCCCGGCCAGGTGGCGCTCGCGTGGCTGCTCGCCCAGGGCGACGACATAGCGCCGATCCCCGGCACCAAGCGTGTCTCGTACCTCGAGGAGAACGTGGCCGCCGACGCCATCGAGCTCAGCCCCGCTCAGCTGGCCACGCTCGACGGACTCAGCGCCCCGGTGGGGGACCGCTACGCCGACATGACGCCGCTGAACCGCTAGAGACCGCTCAGCCGATCGAGCAGGTCGCGCAGCGACCGTATCGAGGCCCGCGAGGGTTTCGATACGGCCGCGGGCGGCCTACTCGACCGGCGGCAAGTCGGACTACGCGTTGCCGCGGATCGGCGGGGTGTGGAACGTGCCCCCGAAGGCGCGCTCCGACGCGCCGACGCGGTCGAGGTACGGGGTCGCACCGCCCATCTGGAACGGGTAGCCCGCCCCGAGGATCAGGCAGAGGTCGATGTCCTCCGCGGCCTCGACGACCTCGTCCTCGAGCATGCGGTGGATCTCGTCGGCCAGGCCGTCTTCGATGCGCAGTCGCAGCTGCTCGGCCGTCATCGGCGTCGTGCCGCCCTTGACGATCTCGAGCGCCTTCTTGTCGACGCCCTTGATCTTGCCCTTGGAGTCGCGCTCGAAGATGTGCCCCAGCTCGGCGAGCCTGTGCAGGTTCGCGCTGTCGAAGAACCGGTCGGGGAACGCGGCGTGATGGGTGTCGAGCACGTGCGCGCCGACCTTGAGGCCCACCAGCTCGAGCAGCTCGAACGGCGTCATCGGCAGGCCGAACGGTTTCGTCGACTGCTCGACGACCTCGAACGGGGTGCCGGTGTCGACGGCGTGCATGGCCTCGCCGAGGACCTTGGCGAGGATGCGGTTGACGACGAAGCCGGGGGTGTCCTTCGTGATGACGGCGTTCTTGCGAAGCTTCGCCGCCGTGACCATGGCGGTCGACAGGGTCTCGTCGTTCGTCTTCGGCGTGTTCACCACCTCGATGAGGGGCATCACGGCCACCGGGTTGAAGAAGTGGAAGCCGACGAGTCGCTCCGGGTTCGCGAGCTTCGCACCGATCTGCTCGACCGAGAGCGAGGAGGTGTTGGTCGCCAGCACCGTCTCGGCCGTCACGTACTTCTCGATCTCGGCGAAGACGTCCTGCTTGGCCGCGAGTTCTTCGAAGATCGCCTCGATCACCCAGTCGCAGTCGGCGAAGTCGGCCTTGTCGGTCGTTCCCGTGACGAGCGCCTTGAGCCGGTTCGACTCGTCCCGCGAGATGCGGCCCTTGCCGAGCAGCGCGTCGATCTCGGCGCGGATGCCGGCGACTCCCTTGTCGACGCGACCCTGGTCGAGGTCGGTGATGACGACCGGCACCTGGAGCCGACGCACGAACAACAGCGCGAACTGGCTGGCCATGAGCCCGGCACCGATGATTCCGACCTTCGTCACTTTGCGCGCGATGGCCTTGTCCGGCGCTCCTGCCGGCCGTTTCGCCCGCTTCTGCACGAGGTTGAACGCGTAGATGCTGGCGCGGAACTGGTCGCCGGCGACGAGGTCGGCGAGAGCGTCGTCTTCGGCGACGAAGCCTGCGTGTTTGTCGGTCTTCGCCGCGGCCCGGAGCAGCTCGAGGGCGCGGTACGGCGAGTCGGCGACCCGGCCGATGCGGCTCGTGAGCATCTTCTCGGCCATGTCGATGGCGATGGGCCACTTCACCGTGCGTTCGATCTTGCCCGGCTGGTTGGGGCGCTTGACCTTGATCGAGCCGGCGATGACGCCGTCGGCCCAGCGGATCGAGTCTTCGAGGAACGTCGCGGGGTTGAAGATCGCGTCGGCCATACCGAGGTCGAAGGCCTCCTGGCCCTTGAGCATCCGGTTGTTCTTCAGCGGGTTCTCGATGACGACCTTGAGCGCGTTCTCGATGCCGATCAGGTTCGGCAGCAGCCAGGAGCCGCCCCAGCCGGGGATCATGCCGAGGAAGACCTCGGGAAGCGCGAGCGCGGGCACCGAACGGTCGATCGTGCGGTAGTCGGCGTTGAGGGGAATCTCGACGCCCCCGCCGAGCGCGAGCCCGTTGATGAACACGAACGAGGGCACCCCGAGCTCGCTCAGCTTGCCGAGGGACCAGTGCCCGAGCTGTGCGAGCTGCTTCGCGATGGCGCGGCTCGGAACGTCGCTGACCTTCGACAGGTCGGCACCGGCGGCGAAGATGAACGGCTTGCCGGTGACGGCGAGGCCGGCGATCTCGCCACGAGCGGCCCGGGCCTTCTGCTCGTCGAGCACAGCGGCGAACTCGAGCAGAGTCACCGGCCCGAGCGTGTTCGGGCGGGTGTGGTCGCGACCGTTGTCGAGCGTGACGAGGGCCAGGGTCTTGCCGCCGGAGATGGGCACGTCGCGCACGAAGGAGTGCGTGACGACCTCGTCGCTCGAGAACGATGCGAGCTCGTCGAAGTCGCTCGCGGTGAAGTCGTAAGCCATTACTTCTTGCCCTTCTTACCCGTGTAGTGCGGGTTCTCCCAGATGACCGAACCGCCCTGGCCGAGGCCCACGCACATGGCGGTGAGGCCGTACTGCACGTCGGGACGCTCGGCGAACTGTGCGGCGAGCTGAATCATGAGGCGGACTCCGGATGACGCGAGGGGATGACCGATCGCGATCGCGCCACCCCACTGGTTCACGCGCGGATCTTCATCGTCGATGCCGAAGTGGTCGAGCAGCGACAGCACCTGCACGGCGAACGCCTCGTTCAGTTCGAAGAGCCCGATGTCGTCGATGGTCAGGCCGGCCTTGCGCAGCGCCTTCTCGGTCGACGGGACGGGGCCGATGCCCATGATCTCCGGCTCGACACCGGCGAACGCGAAGCTCACCATGCGCATCTTCGTAGTGAGACCCAGCTCCTTGGCCGCGTCGGCGCTGGCGAGAATGCTCGCGGTTGCGCCGTCGTTGAGCCCGGAGGAGTTGCCGGCCGTGACGCGGCCGTGCGGACGGAACGGCGTCTTGAGGGCGGCGAGCCCCTCCATGGTGGTCTCGGGGCGCAGGGCCTCGTCGCGGGTGGCGAGCCCCCAGCCGGTCTCGTTGCGCGTGGCGACGGGGATCAGGTCGGGCTGCAGCTTGCCGTTCTCGTAGGCGGCGTAGGCCTTCTGCTGACTGCGCATGGCGTAGCGGTCAGACCGCTCCTTGGTGAGCTGCGGGAACCGGTCGTGGATGCGTTCGGCGGTGTTGCCCATGTTCAGCGCGTCTGCGCTCACGAGCTTCTCCGACATAAACCGCGGGTTCGGGTCGGCGTCGAAGCCCATCGGGTGGCGGCCCATGTGCTCCACGCCGCCGGCGATGCCCACGTCGTAGGCGCCGAACGCGATCGCTCCGGCGATCGTCGTGACGGAGGTCATAGCGCCGGCGCACATACGGTCGATCGCGTAGCCGGGAACCGACTTCGGCAGGCCGGCCAGCAGGGCGGCCGTACGTCCGAGGGTGAGGCCCTGATCGCCGGTCTGCGTCGTCGCGGCGATCGCGACGTCGTCGACGCGTTCCGGGGGAAGACTGGCGTTTCTCTCCATGAGTCCGATCATGGCTTTCACCACGAGGTCGTCTGCACGGGTCTGCCAGTACATTCCCTTTTCGCCTGCTCGACCGAACGGGGTACGGACCCCGTCGACGAACACGACTTCAGTTCTCTCGGCCACTTTGCCTCCAACACTTGAGCGTGTTGTCGATACTACGGTGGCCGTTTTTAGCCGGAGAATCCGTTGATTGTTTCTACGAAGCGGGTTCGTCGCCCTGCACGGTTGTTTGGCTGGCTTCGACAAAGGCATCCACGATCTTCTGTGCGGTTGCGTCAACCTGCCACGGCCGTGCGCCGTACTCGGCGAGGGCTCTCGCGACGGTGTCGAGGGCGAGCGGCTCGGGCGGCGCCCAGGCCAACCGGCGCAGGGAATCCGGGGTGAGCAGGTTCTCGAGCGGGATGTGGAAGAACTCGCTGAGCTCGGTCAATGCGGCTCTCGCGGCCTTGAGGCGCTTGTCGGCCTCCGGGTTGCGGTCACTCCAGATACGGGGCGCGGGAATGGACTCGCCGGGGGCACGCGCGGCCGGAAGGTCGGTCGTCGCCATGCCGCGTTCGATCGCCGCCCACCAGCGGTCGAGCTGCGAGCGGCTTGCCCGGCCCGTGAACTCTTTGATGGCGGAGAGGTCTTTCTTGCTCGCGGGAAGTGCCTTGGCCGCGGCGGTCAGGGCCGCATCCGGAACCAGACGACCGGGCGCGGTGTCGATCTCGCGGGCGTAGTCGTCGCGGGCCTCCCAGAGTTCGCGGGCGACGGCGAGACCGCGCTGGCCGCGGATCGACGCGAGACCGCTGAGGCGTCGCCATGGCTCGACCCGCACGATAGTGAAGTCGCGCAGCGCGACGGAGGCGAACTCCTGGTCGGCGATGAAGGTCTTGCCGTCGGCCTCGAGCAGTTCGCCCATTTTCTCGCGCAGGTCGACGAGCAGCTCGACGTCGAGTGCGGCGTAGACGAGCCAGGCCTGGGGGAGCGGGCGGGTCGACCAGTCGGCCGCCGAGTGCTCTTTGGCTAGGTGGATGCCGAGGAGTTCCTCGACCACCGTGCCCAGACCGACCCGCGGCAGGCCGGCCAGTCGGGCGGCGAGCTCGGTGTCGTAGATACGGGTGGGGTTCAGGCCGATCTCGCGCAGGCAGGTGAGGTCTTGGCTGGCGGCGTGGAGGATCCACTCCTCGTCTTTGATCGCGTCGTTGAGCTCGGAGAAGTCGCCGATGGGCGGGGGATCGAAGAGGAAGGTGCCCGCGCCGCGGCGGTAGATCTGGATGAGGTAGGCGCGCTGCGAGTAGCGGTAGCCGCTGGCGCGCTCCGCGTCGATGGCGATGGGGCCGTGGCCGGCGGCGATCGCGTCGACTGCGGCGAGGTACTCCTCGCGGGTCGCGATGACGTGCACGATCGTGTGCGGCGCCTGTACGGCGGCCTCTGTCGATTCCGGCGTGGGCGGGGCGGCGTTGTGGGTGTCGCTACTCACGCGACGCTCGACGAGTTGACAACACGCTCACTCCTTCGGCTGTCGGCGGGAAACCGGCCAGCATGCACAATAGTTCGCTCCAGCCTTCCACATGTGACGTCACATCGTGGTCGAGGGGCGTCCACGACGCCCGGAGCTCGATCTGGGCGCCCTCGCCCTGTTCGGCGAGTTCGCCGAATCCCGTGCTGAGGATGCGGGTCGCGGTGCCGGAAGCCGAGTCGTAGCGAGCGCCTCGGGAGTCCAAGGCGTCGACGAGCCACGACCAGGTCACACTCGCGAGAAACGGGTCGAGGCCGATGTCGGTCTCGAGCGGGGCCTGCGCGAAGCAGACCACCCGGAACTCTCCGCCCCAGGCCTCGGGAGCGGAGGGGTCGTAGAGCAGCACGAAGCGTCCGGTTCCGTAGTCGGAGTCGGTGGCGTGATGCGCGGGACGCACGTCGGCCGCGAGGGCGATGGACCAGGGGGCGAGGCCTGCGGGCGCGGGGATCTCGGTGACGACGAGTTCGGCGCGCGTCTGCGCGCGTCGTACTGCGTCGAGGGCTGCCGCGAAGGGCGCCGGGACCGGTGTTCCTGAGAGTGTGTCGGGCACCCCTGAAGACTAGGCTTTGTTGGTATTTTTAGGATTGAGGCACGCCGCCGCCGCGGTGAGCAAACGACAGGAGCTTTCCATCGCCACGTCACAGCAGCCCGACTCGATCGCCGGTCGTATCGTGGGGGCAGCCGCGATGGGGGTCGTCGGCGCTGCCGCGCTCGCCTCTCTGGCCGCCGCCGCGCTGACGGTGCGGGTCGCGCGCAAGGTCGTCACCCCGCCGACAGCGCGCGAGGAGGACATCACGGTGATCGCCGTCGCCGAGTCGACCATCGCCCTCACCGCGACCAAGGACTCGCTCCTGCCCGGCCGCTACGGACTGTGGTTCGACCAGGGCGACGGATACGCCCGCGTCGGCGACATCCTCTCGGCCACGGCGACCGTGGTCACCCGCGAACTCCTCTCGGTGGAGTTCGGGGTGCTCGGGGCCGGCGCCAAGGCGCGGCTCACCGGCTGGTTCTATCTCACTCCCGGCGAGCTCGGCTACCCGTTCGAGAACGTCGAGGTGAAGACGGAGCTGGGGACCGCCCTCGCCTGGCTCATCCCGGCCGACGACCCCGGCGAGAACTGGGTCATCTCCGTGCACGGTCGTGCCGCGAGCCGCATCGAGACGCTGCGGGCCGTGCCGGTCTTCCGCGAGGCGGGCTACACGTCGTTGCTGGTCTCGTACCGCAACGACGTGGACGCCCCGCGGAGCGCCGACGGCCGGTACTCGCTCGGCGACTCCGAATGGAAGGACGTCGACGCGGCGATCGGCTACGCGATCGCGGCCGGTGCCCGCAGGATCGTGCTGATGGGATGGTCGATGGGCGGCGCGATCGTGCTGCAGGCAGCGACCCGTTCCGCGAACGCCCGATACATCAGTGGGATCGTGCTCGACTCGCCCGTGATCGACTGGGCGAGTGTGCTGGGCTTCCAGGGTTCCGAGATGCGGCTGCCGGCCGCGGCGAGCAGGGCGGTGCTCGCTGTCATCGGGAACACCTGGGGAAAGAGGCTCACCGGCCAGTCGGAGTCGATCAACCTGTCCCGGCTCGACTTCGTCGCCCGTGCCGACGAGCTGGTCTGGCCGGTGCTGCTGATGCACAGCGACGACGACGGCTACGTACCATCCACCTCGTCGCACGCCCTCGCCGAGGCGCGGCCCGACATCGTGACCTTCGACGCCTTCAGCGTTGCCCGGCACACCAAGCTGTGGAACTACGACGCCGCCCGGTGGACCGTCGACATCGCTGCGTGGCTCGCCGTCCTGCCCCGTCCGGCCGCCGCGGCGAAAGGCTAGGCCGCGACTCGGTCCCGGATCTGACGCTTGATTCGGCCGAGCATCGCCGTCATGCCGCGGATGCGCAGCGGGCTGACGGCCTCGGTGAGCCCGAGGTCGGAGGGGTAGTCGTCGGGGACGGCCAGCACCTGCTCGACAGTGAGGCCCGCGAGCCCCTGCACGAGGATCGACGCGAAGCCCCGCGTCGTCGGCGACTCCGGCGGTGCGGTGGCGTAGAGGGTCACCAGGCGGTCACCGTCGACGTCGACGAAGATGAACACGGGCGACTGGCACTCCTCGACGCGCTCGAGCAGGTCGGGATGCTCCGCATAGTGTGCGGGTAACGCCGGCAGCTCGTTGGAGAACTCGAGGAGCAGCTGTAGGCGGTCTTTGAGGCCGAGCTCGCGGAAGTCGGTCTTGATCTCTTCGAGCGCCTCGGGAAGCGTGTCGTTCATCCGTTAAATCTACCGCGCCACGGGAACGGCGCCCGGCTCAGAGCCCTTCGCGATCGGCACGCGGACGGCGCTGCCCCACTCGGTCCAGGAGCCGTCGTAGTTGCGTACGCCCTCGAAACCGAGAAGGTGGGTGAGCACGAACCAGGTGTGGCTCGATCGTTCGCCGATCCGGCAGTACGCGATCACGCTGTCACCGTCGGCGAGACCGGCGCCGTCGCGGTACAGGGCGTTGAGCTCGCCGACGGGGCGGAACGTGCCGTCCTCGGCGGCCGCCTTTCCCCACGGCACGTTCTGAGCGCTCGGGATGTGGCCGGCGCGAAGCGCGCCCTCCTCCGGGTACGCGGGGGCGGTGGTGCGGTCGCCGCTGAACTCCTCGGGGGAACGCACGTCGATGAGGGGGTTGCCGAAGTGGGCGAGCACGTCGTCCTTGAACGCGCGGATGGGTGCGTCGTCGCGCTCCACTACGGGGTAGTCCACCGTCTCGGCGGACTCCGGCGCGGTCGTGAACGGGCGGCCGTCGGCCTCCCACTTGGCGCGGCCGCCGTCAAGCAGCCGCACATCGCTGTGCCCGAAGAGGGTGAACACCCACAGCGTGTAGGCCGCCCACCAGTTGTTCTTGTCGCCGTACAGCACGACCGTGGTGTCGCGGGTGATGCCCTTCGACCCCAGCAGTGCGGCGAATGCTGCGCCGTCGATGTAGTCGCGTTCCACGGGATCGTTGAGGTCGGTGTGCCAGTCGATCTTGACCGCGCCCTCGATGTGGCCTGTCTCGTACAGCAGCACGTCTTCGTCGGACTCGACGATCACCACGCCCGGCGTGTGCAGGTGGGCCTCGACCCAGTCGCCGCTGACGAGCCGCTCGGGGTGCGCGTATTCGGCGAACTGGGGTGCTGTGTCGATCTCGACGGCCATGTGGTGCCTCCTGTGGTGGTGCCCGGTGCAGTGTGGTGGGCGGTCTAGGCTGGAAAAGCCAGAGCCCCTCCATGACGATACGCAATCGGGTCGGGGGACGTCTGGTCTCTGTAAGACTTCGAAACGCAAGGGCGGCACTGTTGAGCGACGCGACCCGTAACCACGAGCACCTCGCCGACCGGCAGCCGACCCTCACCGGCGAGCAGATGGTGGACCACCTCGTGCCGCCGCGTCAGTTCGCCACAGCGACGGTGGAGAGCTACCGTCCCGACCTCGACTACCCGTCTCAGGCAGACGCCGTCTCGGCCGTGCTCGCGTTCGAGTCGGCGTGGCAGCCGGGCGGGCTGTTCTCCCGCCGCCGCAACAAGGACGTGCTGCCAGGGCTGTACCTCGACGGAGGATTCGGCGTCGGCAAGACCCATCTGCTCGCGGCGCTCTGGCGCGCCGCGCCCGGACGCAAGTACTTCGGCACGTTCATCGAGTACACGGCGCTCGTCGGGGCCCTCGGCTTCGCGGGAGCGGTGAAGGTGCTGAAGGGCGCCTCGGTCATCTGCATCGACGAGTTCGAGCTCGACGACCCGGGGGACACGCGGATCATGAGCCGCCTGCTCGGCGAGCTCGTGGCATCCGGCACCCGCATCGCCGCCACCTCGAACACGCCGCCCAACGCCCTCGGCGAGGGACGGTTCGCCGCCCAGGACTTCCTCCGCGAGATCGACGCACTGTCGGCGCAGTTCACCACCATCCGCATCGACGGCCTCGACTACCGTCGGCGCGACGTCGAGGGGCATGCCGTTACCCTCGGCGACGACGAGCTCGCCGCCGCGGTCGCCAGCTACCGCGGCCACCTCACGGTGGACCGCTTCGACGACGTCCTGGCACACCTCGCCAAGGTGCACCCCTCCCGCTACGTGAAGCTGCTCGACGGTCTCGACGCCGTGGCTATCACCGACGTCCACGTGCTCACCAGCCAGACCGACGCGCTCAGGCTCGTCGCCTTCGTCGACCGCCTCTACGACGCGCAGGTCCCCGTGCTCGCGAGCGGGGTGCCGTTCGATCAGGTGTTCGCCGCCGACATGCTCGCCGGCGGCTACCGCAAGAAGTACCTGCGTGCCGTCTCCCGCCTCATCGCCCTGACCTCCGGCGAGGGGATGTAGGCGATTCCCTAGCGCGGCGAAACACGATGTTTACACGCCGCCCGGTCGCGTAACACGACCGAAACACGGTTACACAGCGGCTGAAACGTGTCGCCTCCAAACTTGCTGCGTACCCGGGGAACCCGAGCCATGCGTCAGCGGCCCTCCTTGCGGTGCATCCCTTGCAATCGTTAGAGAGGTATGACAATGGATCAGGGCAACACCGCCTTCATTCTCATCTGTGCGGCTCTCGTCCTGCTGATGACTCCCGGTCTCGCGTTCTTCTACGGAGGACTCGTCAAGGCCAAGAGCGTGATCAGCATGATGATGATGAGCTTCGGAGCCATGGGGCTCATCGGAGTCCTCTGGGTTCTGTACGGCTACGCAATCGCGTTCCCCGCAGCAGAGGGAACGGTCGCCCCGTGGGCGGTCGACCCCGGAGCCTTCGGCCTCACCAACCTCCTCGAGACGCCAGAGGGCGCGGCCTACCCGCCGCTCGCCTTCGCCGCCTTCCAGGCCACCTTCGCGATCATCACCGTCGCGCTGGTATCCGGCGCCATCGCCGACCGCGCCAAGTTCGGCGCCTGGATGGTCTTCGCCGCGATCTGGGCCACCGTCGTGTACTTCCCGGTCGCGAGCTGGGTGTTCAACTTCGGACTCGCCGACGACGGCAGCTTCGCCTACGGCGGATGGCTGACCAAGGGTCTGCAGGACGTCTTCGGAGTCGGCACCATCGACTTCGCCGGCGGAACCGCGGTGCACATCAACGCCGGTGCTGCGGCCCTCGCCCTGGCACTCGTGCTCGGAAAGCGCGTCGGCTTCGCCAAGGGCGTCAGCGTTCCCCACAACCCGCCGTTCGTACTGCTCGGCGCCGGCCTCCTCTGGTTCGGCTGGTTCGGCTTCAACGCCGGCTCCGAGCTCGCAGCCGACGGCACCGCCGCTCTCGCGTTCGTCAACACGATCGCCGCCCCTGCGGCCGCGCTGCTCGCCTGGTTGCTGGTCGAGAAGCTCAAGGACGGCAAGCCCACGTCGGTGGGCGCCGCCTCCGGTGCGGTGGCCGGTCTGGTCGCCATCACCCCCGCGTGCGGATCGCTGTCGCCGTTCTGGGCGATCGTGCTCGGACTCGTCGCCGGTGCTGTCTGCGCCCTCGCGATCGATCTGAAGTTCAAGCTCGGCTTCGACGACTCGCTCGACGTCGTGGGCATCCACCTCATCGGCGGCCTCATCGGCACCCTCTACCTGGGCATCTTCGCCAACGGTACCGGCCTCATCTACAGCGGTTCGGGCACGCAGCTCCTGGTGCAGGCGATCGCCGCCTTCTCCGTGCTGATCTACTCGTTCGTACTCGCGTTCGTGATCGGATACGTCATCGAGAAGACGATGGGCTTCCGAGTCAAGAACGAAGACGAGATCGCCGGCATCGACACCGTGGTCCACGGTGAAGAGGGCTACGTGCTCGTCGACTCGAAGTAACTCATCACCCACAGCACCCGGAAGGGGTGCCGCTTCCACGGAAGCGGCACCCCTTTCGCCGTATCCGGGGCTGACACTCCTGGCGCGCAACACGGAGTCACGAATTCGCCCCGGGCGCATCCGAAACGTATCGTGGCCGTACCCATTCACCGAAGGAATCGCCATGAACAGCACCCGCCTCGCACTCGTCGGAATCGTCGCCGTCGCCACGATCGCCCTGACCGGCTGCCAGTCAGCCTCGGCACCGGACTCGCAGGGCTCGGCCGGCGCTGACTCGAGCCTCAGCGACGTGCAGGACGCGGGTGTGCTCACTATCGGCACGGAGGGCACCTACCGCCCCTTCACCTTCCACGACGCCTCGGGCGATCTGACCGGATTCGACGTGGAGATCGCGACCGCCGTCGCGGAGAAGCTCGGGGTGGAGCCGGAGTTCCAGGAGACCCAGTGGGACGCGATCTTCGCGGGCCTCGACGCCGGCCGGTTCGACATCATCGCCAACCAGGTGTCGATCACCGACGAACGCGAGGAGAAGTACGAGCTCTCCGAGCCGTACACCGTGAGCCCGGGTGTGGTCATCGTGGCCAGCGACAACACCGACATCGACTCGCTCGAGAGCCTCGAGGGCAAGACGACGGCGCAGTCGCTGTCGAGCAACTGGTACGAGCTGGCCCAGCAGAACGGCGCCAAGGTCGAAGCCGTCGAGGGCTGGGCACAGGCCGTGGCATTGCTCGAACAGGGGCGCGTCGACGCGACCCTCAACGACAAGCTGACGTTCCTCGACTACACGACGACGGAGGCCGGCGCCGGGGAGACCCTCAAGGTCGCGGCCGAGACGGATGACCCGTCCCGTAACGCCTTCGTGGTCAAGAAGGGCCAGACCGCTCTCATCGACGCGGTCAACGACGCCCTCGTCGAGCTGCGCGCCGACGGCACGCTCGCCGAGATCTCGGAGAAGTACTTCGGGGAAGACGTCACCGAGTGACCGAATCCCAGTGGGCCCTGCTCTGGAGCTCGCTCGGCCCCATCCTGTCGGGAGCGATCACCGGCACGATACCGCTCGCCCTCATGAGTTTCGTGCTCGGGCTGGCCATCGCCCTCGGCGTCGCGCTCGCACGCCTCTCGCGGGTGCGCGTGGTCTCGGGGGCGGCGCGGGTGTACATCTCGATCATCCGCGGAACCCCGCTGCTGGTGCAGCTGTTCGTTATCTTCTACGGGCTGCCGTCGCTCGGGGTGCTCATCGACCCGTGGCCGAGCGCGATCATCGCCTTCGCCCTCAACGTCGGCGGGTACGCGGCGGAGGTCATCCGGGCCGCGATCCTCAGCGTGCCGGTCGGGCAGTGGGAGGCCGGGCACACCATCGGGATGTCCCGGCGGCAGACCCTGCGCCGCATCATCCTGCCCCAGGCCGCCCGCGTCTCCGTGCCGCCCCTGTCGAACACGTTCATCAGCCTCGTCAAGGACACCTCGCTCGCCTCGCTCATCCTCGTCACCGAGCTGTTCCGCCGGGCGCAGGAGATCGCGACCTTCAGCAACGAGTTCATGCTGCTCTATCTCGAGGCGGCCCTCATCTACTGGCTCATCTGCCTCGCGCTGTCGAGCGGCCAGAATGTTCTCGAGAAGAGATTGGACCGCTATGTCGCCCACTGACCCGAATGCCGCCCCGGTGATCGCCGTGCGTGGCCTGCACAAGTCGTTCGGCGACAACGAGGTTCTCAAAGGCATCGACTTCGAGGTGCGCCGCGGCGAGGTCGTCGCGCTCATCGGTCCGTCGGGCTCGGGCAAGACCACGGTGCTGCGCAGCCTCAACAGCCTCTCGGTTCCCGACGGGGGCACCGTCACCTTCGCGAGCGGGCTGGAGATCGACTTCTCCACCAAGGTCTCGAAGCGCGACCTCCTCGCCCTGCGCGACTGCTCGGCCATGGTCTTCCAGCACAACAACCTGTTTCCGCACAAGACCGTGCTCGAGAACGTCATCGAGGGTCCCGTGCAGGTGCAGAAGGTGCCGGTGGCCGTCGCGAAGGCCGACGCCGAACGCCTGCTCGACCGGGTGGGCCTGCTCGAGAAGCGCGACGACTACCCCTTCGAACTCTCAGGCGGGCAGCAGCAGCGGGTCGGCATCGTGCGGGCGCTGGCACTCAAACCCGACCTGCTCCTCTTCGACGAGCCGACGTCGGCGCTCGACCCCGAACTCGTCGGCGACGTGCTCGCGGTGATCAAGGAGCTCGCCGACGAGGGCTGGACGATGGTCATCGTCACCCACGAGCTGGCCTTCGCACGACAGGTGGCGACCCAGGTCGTCTTCATGGACGGCGGCGTCGTCGTCGAACGCGGCGCCCCGGCTCAGATCCTCGTGGCGCCGACGCAGGAGCGCACGAAGCAGTTCCTGCACCGCATCCTCAACCCGCTGGGCTGACGGCCGGCGCCTGCTGCGGGGCCGCCACCGCCCGGCGGGCGAGCATGGTGCCTCCCGCGACCGCCGCGGGCATCACGATCACCGCGGCGAACGGGATGAAGAACACGAGGTAGGTGGCGACGCCGAGCCCCAGCGTGGTGGCACGGTCGGCCGACAGCGTGCGGCGCTTGGCGGTGCCGGTGTAGCCACGCGCCTCGAAGGAGAACGCGGTGAGCTCGAGCGCCAGGAACCAGCCGCCGGCCAGCGCGGCGAAGACCGGGACGAGCGTCTGGCCGACGAGCGGGATGAAGCCGAAGAACAGCAGTAGGACGGCGACGCCGAGAGTGGTGAGCAGGATACGGACGCTGTCGAGGATGCCACGGCCCACGCCGCGCCAGAACGGCAGTTCGACGGGGGAGTCGATGCCGCCCAGCCGCGCCTCCACCTTGCGTGAGATGCGCTCGTAGAACGGGCTGCCGACCGCCAGGGTCACCGTGGTGAAGGTGTACACGAAGACGAGCAGCGCCGCGGCGAGCATCGCGAGCGTCGCGGCGGCCCGCACGGTGGTGCGCGCGCCCTCGTCCCATTCGTCGGCGAACGGCGTCACCGCCTCCGCGATGCCGTCGAGGTGGCTGGCCAGCAGCACGACGCCGCCGATGTACACGGCGGTGACGATGAGGGCGGGCACCGCGCCGAGCAGCATGATGCGCGGGTCGGTGATCCACATCCTGAGCCCCGCGCCGAGCAGCCGCACGCCCCCGAGGAATCTCACGGGAAACCGGGACCGTCTCATTGCGGGCTGTGTCATCCGCCAATCGTAAATGAGCGGGAGTCGCCGGCGAATGCGAAAGGCCCGAGATCGTGATGATCTCGGGCCTTCGACTGAGGGTGGGCGATACCGGACTCGAACCGATGACCTCTTCGGTGTGAACGAAGCGCGCTACCAACTGCGCCAATCGCCCTCAGTGTCCCGCGTTCTCACGCTGGCAGACAATCGATCATATCGGAGATTCGAGGGGGCGAAAGCGCACTCGTGCGTACCGCTCCACCCCTAGCGCACCGTCGGCGAAATCACGGGATTGAGGCCCTGAGAACTTTATTTCGTTGGATTTCGCCCGCAATTCGCCCGCAAATCGGGAGAACCGCGCCATAATCGCTGCACGTACGCGTGTCGTGGATTCGCCCTCGTCGAATCTATTGGTTATAGTTTCAAAGCACGCAGAAATGCGCGCAAATGCGGATGTGGCGCAGTGGTAGCGCACAACCTTGCCAAGGTTGGGGTCGCGAGTTCGAATCTCGTCATCCGCTCGAGTGGGAGCAGTCGGTCCGCCGGAGGCTTCCGCCTCTGGTGGAGTGGCCGAGAGGCTAGGCAGCGGCCTGCAAAGCCGTCTACACGGGTTCGAATCCCGTCTTCACCTCGTAAGATGAATGTGCAGTACACAGTTTGAGCGATTGGCGCAGCGGTAGCGCGCTTCCCTGACACGGAAGAGGTCGCTGGTTCGATCCCAGTATCGCTCACAGATAAGCCCCCGGTTCGCCGGGGGCTTTTTCTTTGCCCTCTTCGACCGGCGTCTAGCTATGGTTACAGCGCTAACCGTTGCTAAAATGGCGTCATGATCACGAATGTCTGGCCGGCCGTCGGGATGGAAGAGCATTCCTGGGTCTCGTCCGCCGGTCCGGGTTCGACCTCCCGGCGGCAGGCACTGCGCGCCCGCGGCCCGTACGAGGCCGCCGTTCCCGCGGAGATCGCCGCGCTGACCCCGGCGATTCCGGTCGAAACGGCGGCGGCTGCGGAGGACGCGACGACCGAGATCGTGCGCTTCGACGCCGAGGTGGGGGCGATCGCCGCCCCGTTCCCGGCGATCCTGCTGCGCAGCGAGAGCGCGTCGAGCTCGGAGATCGAGAACCTGACGAGCGGCGCGAGGGCGATAGCGCTGGCGGAGGTCTCGACCAGGGACACCCCGAACGCCCGCCTCATCGTGTCCAACGTGCGGGCCATGGAGGCGGCGATCGCGCTCTCCGACGACCTCGACACCGGGATGATCGTCGAGATGCAGCGGGTGCTGCTCGAAGACAGCCGCGTCGAGGTCACCGGCGGCTTCCGCGGCGAACAGGTGTGGATCGGGGGAGCGGGCAACAGCCCGCACGGCGCGGACTACGTCGCCCCGCACGCCGACCGGGTCGGCGCGCTCATGAGCGACGTCATGCGGTTCGCGCGCCGCACCGATCTGCCGGTGCTGCAGCAGGTGGCGATCGCGCACGCCCAGTTCGAGACGATCCACCCGTTCTCCGACGGCAACGGACGCACCGGCCGCGCCCTCGTGCAGGCGATGATGCGCCGTCACGGGCTCACACGCCACGTCACGGTGCCCGTCTCCGCCGGTCTGCTCGCCGACACCCGGCGCTACTTCGCCGCCCTCGACGCGTACCGCGCGGGAGACCTCGTGCCCATCGTCGAGGCCTTCGCCGAGGCGGCATTCGCAGCGGTGGGCAACGGGCGCGAACTGGTTGCCGACCTGACGGCGGTCTCTGCGCGGTGGAACACGGTCACGTCGGCGCGGTCCGGCTCCGCCGGCAGGCGGCTGCTCGACGTCCTGCAGCGCCAGCCCGTCGTCAACACCGGCGCGGTCGCCCTCGCCCTCGGCCTCGCACCGGTCAACGCACAGGCCGGGATCGACCGGCTCGTCGGCGACGGGATCCTGCGTCAGATCGGTTCGGCGTCGCGCAACCGGTACTGGGAGGCGCCCGACGTGCTCGACGCCCTCGACGCTTTCGCTGCGCGCGCCAAGCGCTCCGCGCGGCGGCACTAAAGTTGTCAGAATGAGTGACCAGAAAACAGGATTCGACCTATTCACCGAGCGCAGCATCGTTGCCATGCGCGTCAATGGCGAATTGAGGGACCTGGCCACTACCGTGAGCGAGACCGACACCGTCGAGCCCGTCGAGATCTCCAGCCCCGACGGGCTGAACATCCTCCGCCACTCCGCAGCCCACGTCATGGCGCAGGCCGTGCAGTCGATCAACCCCGAGGCGAAGCTCGGCATCGGCCCGCCCGTCACCGACGGCTTCTACTACGACTTCGACGTCGAGACGCCGTTCACCCCGGAAGACGTGAAGGCCATCGACAAGGCCATGGAACGCATCGTCAAACAGGGCCAGCGCTTCCAGCGTCGTGTGGTTACCGCCGATGCGGCGAGGATCGAGCTCGCGAACGAGCCGTACAAGCTCGAGCTCATCGGACTCAAGGGCGGCGCGGACGGCGCTGCCGAGGCCATCGAGCTCGGCACCGACAACGAGAGCGTCGAGGTCGGCGGCGCCGAGCTCACGATCTACGACAACGTCGACGCGAAGACCGGAGAGGTCTACTGGAGCGACCTGTGCCGCGGCCCGCACCTGCCGTCAACCCGTCTCATCGGCAACGGCTGGTCACTGCAGCGCACCGCGGCCGCCTACTGGCGCGGCTCGGAGAAGAACAAGCAGCTGCAGCGCATCTACGGCACCGCCTGGGCGACGAAGGACGAGCTGCGCGCCTACCAGTCGCGACTCGAGGAGGCCGCCAAGCGCGACCACCGCAAGCTCGGCCAGGAACTCGACCTGTTCTCGTTCCCGGAGGAGATCGGTTCCGGGCTCGCGGTCTTCCACCCCAAGGGCGGCATCATCCGCGCCGAGATCGAGAACTACATGCGCGAGCGCCTGCTCGCCCACGGCTACGACCTCGTCAACACGCCGCACATCACCAAGGGCCACCTGTTCGAGACCAGCCAGCACCTCAACTGGTACCGCGAGGGCATGTTCCCGCCCATGCATCTCGACGAGGAGGTCGACGCGGAGGGCAACGTCACTCGCCAGGGCCAGGACTACTACCTCAAGCCCATGAACTGCCCGATGCACAACCTCATCTTCAAGGCGCGCGGCCGCAGCTACCGCGAGCTCCCGCTGCGCCTCGCCGAGTTCGGCACCGTCTACCGCTATGAGAAGAGCGGCACCCTCCAGGGCCTCACGCGGGTGCGCGGCCTCACCCAGGACGACGCCCACATCTACGTCACGCAGGACCAGGTGAAGGACGAGGTCGCGAGCCAGCTCGAGTTCGTCTTCGAGACCCTGCGCGGATACGGCCTCACCGACTTCTACCTCGAACTGTCGACCCGCGACCCCGCGAAGTCGGTCGGCACCGACGAGCAGTGGGATGCGGCGACCGACACCCTGCGCGAGGTAGCGGAGGCCTCCGGGCTCGAGCTCGTCGCCGACCCGGGGGGAGCCGCCTTCTACGGACCGAAGATCTCCGTGCAGGCGCGCGACGCGATCGGACGCACCTGGCAGCTCTCGACCGTGCAGCTCGACTTCAACCAGCCCGAACTGTTCGACCTGGAGTTCACCGCTTCCGACGGCACCCGCCAGCAGCCGGTGATGATCCACCGCGCCCTCCTCGGCTCGATCGAACGCTTCTTCGCCATCCTGCTCGAGCACTACGCCGGAGCGTTCCCCGTCTGGCTGTCGCCCGTGCAGGTGATCGGCATCCCCGTCGCCGAGCAGTACGAGGACTACCTGTGGGAGGTCCTCGCGAAGCTCAAGGCGAAGGGTGTGCGCGTCGAGCTCGACTCCTCGAGCGACCGTATGCCGAAGAAGATCCGCAACGCCACGCTGCAGAAGGTCCCGTTCCAGCTCATCGCGGGAGAGGACGACCGCGCGAACAACGCGGTCAGCTTCCGCTTCCGCGACGGACACCAGGAGAACGGCATCCCCGTCGAGCAGGCGATCGACCGCATCCTCGAGGCGATCACGACGAAGGCCCAGGTCTAGTGAAGGACTACGACGGAACCGAATACGAGAACGTCGAGTCACTCGACGACTTCGCTGCGGTTCCCGACGCGTTCCAGCGACTGTGGACCCCGCACCGCATCGCCTACATCCAGGCCGGTCAGAAGCCCGGCACCGACGTGTGCCCGTTCTGCATCGCACCCACGCTGAGCGACGAGCAGGCGCTCATCGTCGCTCGCGGAACGCACGCCTACGTGCTGCTCAACCTGTTCCCCTACAACAGCGGCCACCTGCTGGTCGTGCCGTACCGCCACGTGTCGACGTACGACCACGCGGACGATGCGGAAGTCGCCGAGATCGCCAGCCTCACCCAGATCGCCATGCGCGTGCTCACGGCGACGTCGGGTGCCCACGGCTTCAATATCGGGATGAACCAGGGCGAGGTCGCCGGCGCGGGAATCGCCGACCACCTGCACCAGCACGTCGTGCCCCGGTGGTCGCAGGACGCGAACTTCTTCCCCATCATCGCGGGCACCAAGGCGCTGCCCCGTCTGCTCGGCGACGTGCGGGCCGAGGTCGCCGCAGCCTGGCCCGTCTGAGCCAACGAAAGCCTGAGCCAACGAAAGCCTGAGCCGACGAAAGCCTGGCCCCACTCTCCTCTCCACCGCACCAGTAGAATTAGGAACCATGAGCACTAGCGAAACGACAGACCAGCAGGGCACCAGCCGCGTCAAGCGTGGACTGGCCGAGATGCTGAAGGGCGGCGTCATCATGGACGTCGTCAACGCCGAGCAGGCGAAGATCGCCGAGGATGCAGGAGCCGTCGCCGTCATGGCGCTCGAGCGCGTCCCTGCCGACATCCGCTCTCAGGGCGGCGTCGCCCGCATGAGCGACCCCGACCTGATCGACGGCATCATCGAGGCCGTGTCGATCCCGGTCATGGCGAAGGCGCGCATCGGCCACTTCGTCGAGGCGCAGATCCTTCAGTCGCTCAAGGTCGACTACATCGACGAGTCGGAAGTGCTGAGCCCCGCCGACTACGTCAACCACATCGACAAGTGGCAGTTCAACGTGCCGTTCGTCTGCGGCGCGACCAACCTCGGCGAGGCGCTGCGTCGCATCAACGAGGGAGCGGCCATGATCCGCTCCAAGGGCGAGGCAGGCACCGGCGACGTCTCGGAGGCGACCAAGCACATCCGCACCATCAAGGGCGAGATCGCCGCGCTGTCGGCCAAGACCCACGACGAGCTCTACGTCGCGGCGAAGGAGCTGCAGGCGCCGTACGAGCTCGTGCTCGAAATCGCCCGCACCGGCAAGCTGCCCGTCGTGCTGTTCACCGCCGGCGGAGTCGCGACTCCCGCCGACGCCGCGCTCATGATGCAGCTCGGCGCAGACGGCGTGTTCGTCGGCTCGGGGATCTTCAAGTCGGGCAACCCGGCGCAGCGCGCGGCAGCGATCGTGAAGGCGACCACGTTCTTCGACGACGCCGACGTGATCGCCCAGGCGTCGCGTGGCCTCGGCGAGGCCATGGTGGGCATCAACGTCGCCGACCTCGCGGCACCGCACCGCCTCGCCGAGCGTGGCTGGTAACCGCTCGCGCAGCCAGTCCACCGCACCGATCGGGGTTCTCGCCCTGCAGGGCGACTTCCGCGAACACCTCGCGGTCTTCGAGGAACTCGGTGCCGACGCGATCCCCGTGCGTCGGCCCGAGGACCTCGAGCGGGTGAGCGGACTCGTCATCCCCGGGGGTGAGTCGAGCGTGATGGACAAGCTCAGCCGTCTCTTCGGTCTGGCCGACCCGCTGAAGTCCGCCGTGGCATCCGGACTGCCCGTCTTCGGCACGTGCGCCGGTCTCATCATGCTCGCCGATTCGGTTCTCGACGCGATCGACGGACAGCAGACTCTGGGCGGTTTCGACGTGACCGTGCGTCGCAACGCCTTCGGCTCGCAACTCGACTCGTTCGAGACCGACCTCGACGTACCGGCGCTCGGCGAACCCGCGGTTCACGCCGTCTTCATCCGCGCGCCGGTGGTCGAGCGCGTCGGAGACGCCGTGACGGTGCTCTCCGCCCTCGATGACGGCCGGATCGTCGCGATCGAGCAGGGCAACCTGCTCGGCACGGCCTTCCACCCGGAGATCACGGGGGAGACCCGGTTCCACGAGTACTTCCTCGAGAAGGTGCGCACCCGCGCCTGACCGGCGATCATGGGGGAATGAAGCCGTACTCAGACTTTGCCGCCCACCGCTCCCGCCAGATCACCGTCGACGTGCTCGCTGTGGCGGCGATCGCCGCGTGGATCTGGCTGGGCGCCTTCGTCTACTCGCTCGTGATCGGCCTCACCGACTTCGGCGTGCAGATGGAGCAGGCGGGCGCGGGCTTCAGATCGACGATGACCGACGTCGGCGACAACCTGGGCGGCGTGCCGCTGATCGGCGGCGGCATCCGCGGTCCCTTCGACAGCGCCAGTTCGGCGGGCGCGACCCTCGAGTCCGCCGGGCAGAGCCAGCAGGCGGCGGTCGCCGACCTCGCAACCGGGCTCGGCTGGGGCATCGCCCTCGTGCCCGTGCTGATGATCCTCGTGATCTGGCTCGTGCCGCGCCTCCGCTTCATGCGCCGCGCGGGGCAGGCCCGCACGCTCGCGCGCTCCGGCGTCGCGCTCGACCTGCTCGCCCTCCGCGCGCTCACGAACCAGCGGCTCCCCGAACTCGCCGCCGTCGACAGCGACCCGACCGCGGCGTGGCGGCGTGGTGACGCCACCGTGATGCGCGCCCTCGCCGCTCTCGAACTCAAGTCGGCGGGAGTGCGGCTCACCTGAGTGGCTGGCAGCCCGCGGCCGCCTCGTTGGCTAGAATATTCAGCATGTCAGGCCACTCCAAATGGGCAACCACCAAGCACAAGAAGGCGATCACCGATTCGCGCCGTGCAAAGTCGTTCGCCAAACTCATCAAGAACATCGAAGTCGCAGCCAAGATGGGCGGTGCAGACCTCTCGGGCAACCCGACCCTGGTCGACGCCATCCAGAAGGCCAAGAAGACCTCGGTGCCCAACGACAACATCGACCGCGCCGTCAAGCGTGGAGCGGGACTCAGCGGTGAGTCTGTCGAGTACACCACCATCATCTACGAAGGCTACGCAGCCGGCGGAGTCGCGATGCTGATCGAGTGTCTCACCGACAACAAGAACCGTGCCGCCGCCGACGTGCGCGCCACGGTGACGCGCAACGGCGCCGCCATGGCCGACCCGGGCAGCGTCGCCTACAACTTCAGCCGCAAGGGTGTCATCTCGATCACGGCCGTCGACGGCGTCACCGAAGACGACATCCTCGAGGCGGTCCTCGACGCCGGAGCCGAAGAGGTCAAGAACCACGGCGGCGGCTTCGAGGTCATCACCGACCCCTCGCACCTCGTGTCCACGCGCACCGCTCTGCAGGAGGCCGGCATCGACTACGACTCGTCAGAGCTCGAGTTCGTGCCGAACCTCACGATCGACGTCGACGCCGAGACGGCCCGCAAGATCTTCCGTCTCATCGACGCGCTCGAAGACTCCGACGACGTGCAGAACATCTTCGCGAACTTCGCGATCACCGCCGAGGTCCAGGCCCAGCTGGACGAAGACTAAACGGTGTCGCTCCGGGTGCTGGGTGTCGATCCAGGACTGACCCGGTGCGGCGTGGGAGTGGTGGATGTCACGTCGACGCGTAAGGCGACGCTGGTGTACTTCGGAGTCATCCGCACCCCTCCGGAGATGGCCCTCGAGCAGCGTCTGCTGATCATCGGCGAGCAGCTCGGCGCTCTCATCGACCAGCACGCGCCGCACGCCGTCGCGCTCGAACGGGTGTTCGCTCAGCACAACCTGCGCACCGTGATGGGCACCGCCCAGGCCAGCGGCGTCGCGCTGCACATGGCCGCGTCGCGCGGGCTCGCGGTCGGCCTGCACACGCCCAGCGAGGTGAAGGCCGCCGTGACGGGCTACGGCTCGGCCGAGAAGGCCCAGGTCGGCACGATGGTCGCCAAGATCCTCGGCCTCGACGAGGTGCCGAAGCCGGCGGACGCCGCCGACGCTCTGGCGCTCGCCATCTGCCACGCGTGGCGCGGGGGAGTCGCGGCGGCGCGCGCTTCGACGGGCACCCCTTCGACAGGCTCAGGGAACGTGGGCGGCTCCCCTCCGACGGGTTCAGGGGCCGAGGGCGGGCTCACTCCGGCGCAGAGCGCGTGGCGCGCGGCCGAGTCGGCGGCCAAACGTAGGCTGGGTGCATGATTTCTTCCGTGCGGGGCACAGTGCTCGCCGTCCAGGGTTCCACCGCCGTCATCGAGGTCGGGGGTGTGGGGCTCGCCGTCCAGGTGACCCCGCGCCACGGGCTCACGCTGCGCGTCGGGTCCGAGGCGACGGTGCGCACCGCCCTCATCGTGCGTGAAGACGACCTCAGTCTGTTCGGATTCGCCGAGGCCGACGAACTGGTCGTGTTCGACCTGTTGCGCAGCGTCACCGGAGTCGGCCCCCGCAGCGCCATGGGGGTGCTCGCCGTGCTCGACCCCGACCAGATCGCGCGCGCCATCGCGTCAGAAGACGACGCCGCGTTCCGCAAGGTCTCCGGCATCGGGCCCAAGACCGCCAAGCTCATCGTCGTGTCGCTCGCCGGCAAGCTCGCCGTGTCGCCCGTGGCCCGCGCCGAGGCCACCCCCGAGGCCACTCCGGTGCGCGACAGCGTGCTCTCCGCCCTCGTCGGCCTCGGCTGGCCGGAGCGCACGGCCCTCGTCGCCGTCGACGACGCCCTCGCCTCCGCCACCGGCCTCGAGCGCGAGACCATGCCGAGCCTGCTCCGCCTCGCCCTCGCAGCCCTCGGACCGCAGCAGGTGGGCAGCAAATGAGCGCGGCAGAAGACATCGTGAGCTCCGAGCCCGAGTCCGACGCGGAACTCGCGTTCGAGGGGGCGCTGCGCCCGCAGTCGCTCGCCGAGTTCGTCGGCCAGCAGAAGGTGCGCGGCCAGCTCGAGCTGCTGCTCACCGCCGCCTCGATGCAGGGCCGCACGGCAGACCACATCCTCTTCGCCGGCCCGCCCGGCCTCGGCAAGACCACGCTCGCCATGATCGTCGCGCACGAGAGCGGCCGGCCGCTGCGCATGTCGAGCGGGCCGGCCATCCAGCACGCCGGCGACCTGGCCGCCGTACTCTCGTCCCTCGTGCCGGGCGAGGTGCTCTTCATCGACGAGATCCACCGCATGGCGCGTTCCGCAGAGGAGATGCTCTATCTGGCGATGGAGGACTTCCGTATCGACATCATGGTGGGCAAGGGCGCCGGGGCCACCTCGATCCCGCTCGACCTCGCGCCGTTCACGCTCGTCGGCGCCACCACCCGCTCCGGCATGCTGCCCAACCCGCTGCGCGACCGATTCGGATTCACCGCCCACCTCGAGTTCTACGAGACCAGCGAACTCGAGCAGGTGCTGGTGCGCGCGGCCTCGATGCTGCAGCTCGACATCGCGCGGCCCGCACTGCACGAGATCGCCGGCCGCAGCCGCGGCACGCCGCGCATCGCGAACCGGCTCCTGCGCCGGGTGCGCGACTACGCCATCGTGACCGGCGAGGGAGCAGGCATCGCCGCCGTGAACGCCGCCCTCGAGCTGTACGACGTCGACGAGCTCGGCCTCGACCGCCTCGACCGAGCGGTGATGAACATCGTGCTGAACCGCTTCGACGGGGGACCGGTAGGACTCAACACCCTGGCCGTATCCGTCGGTGAAGAGGCCGAGACGATCGAAGCCGTCGTCGAACCGTTCCTCGTGCGAATCGGACTCCTCATCCGCACTCCACGCGGCCGCGTCGCTACGCGGGAGGCATGGAAGCACTTCGGGCTCACAAAGCACAACCAGGGCCTCTTCGGGGATGACCTATAATTCACAGTGGCCCCACTTTCGTGCGCACAGATGCGCGCATACCATCGTCAGCCGACTCGCATAGACTGACGCGGCCCCCACGCACCCCCGAGAGGTTTTCCCATGAATGACACCCTTCTAAACATCGCGCTCGTCGTCGTACTCGCGCTGTTCGTCATCTACGCGTTCCGCAACAGCCGCAAGGCCAAGGCCAAGCAGGCCGAGCTCAAGGCGCAGATCGTTCCCGGCGTCGAGGTCATGACCAACTTCGGTCTCTTCGGCACGCTGGTGTCGGTCGACGAGATCAGCAACGTAGCCGAGATCGAGACCTCGCCCGGCAACATCGTGCGCGTGCACCGCCAGACGCTCGCCAAGGTCGTCACCGAGACCGAGGCCGTCGAAGGCGCTCCTCGCTCGGTCGAAGAGGCGATGGAGATCGCGAACCGCGAGGCGGAGGCCAGAGAGAAGGCCGGCGCACCCGAGTTCGGCGAGCTCTCCACGACGACCACCGCGGACGACACCGTCGTGGGCGACACCGTCGTCGGCGGCAAGACCGAAGACACCCCCGTCGTCGACGAGCCCGTCAAGAAGCCCGTTCGTCGCACGACCAAGAAGGTCGACGAGTAACCACTAGCCTTGGGTGCTGGCGTCCGCGAGGGCGCCAGCTTCGTGTCCGGCGCGACCGCGCTCGAACAGTCATAGAAAGCTGAGTCCGTACGTGGCAAGAACCACCCCGGTAAAGAAGGCCTGGCGTTCGCTGGCCTGGCTTGCCGTTCTCATCGCTGCACTGATCGGCGTCAACGGTATCGGGGTCGCCACCGCCGGCTGGTCGTGGACCCCGAAGCTCGCCCTCGACCTCGAGGGCGGTACGCAGATCGTCCTCGCCGCCCAGCTCGAGAGCGGCCAGGAGGTGTCGAGCGAGCAGCTCGACCAGGCCGTCTCGATCATCCGCCAGCGCATTGACGCCAGCGGCGTCTCCGAGGCCGAGATCACCACGCAGGGCAACCAGAACGTCGTCGTCTCCATCCCGGGCACGCCCGACCAGGCGACGCTCGACCGCATCCAGTCGTCGGCGAAGCTCGAGTTCCGCCCGGTGCTCGCCACCGAGGCCGCCACCACGAGCGCCGTCGGCGCCGACGGCACGACAGCGACCCCCGAGCCGACGGATCCAGCCGCACCGCCGCTCGAGTCGACGCCGAGCGTCTCTCCGACCGACGCGAGCGACGCCAACTGGATCACTCCCGCCCTGTCCGACCAGTACGCGAACTTCAACTGCGACGACCTCGACGCAGAGGGCGCCAACGTCGCTCCCGCCGACGAACCGCTCGTCACGTGCGACCCGACCGGCACCTACAAGTACATCCTCGGCCCGACAGAGGTCGCCGGCTCCACCATCAGCGACGCCTCCAGCGGCCTCGTCCTCAACAGCCAGGGCGTCAGCACGGGCGCCTGGGGCGTCAACATTGTCTTCAACTCCGAGGGCACCGACCAGTTCTCCGACGTGACGACGCGTCTCTTCGGCTACGGCGTCGGAGACCCGCGCAACCAGTTCGCGATCGTGCTCGACGGCCGTGTGATCTCGGCGCCGTCGACCAACGCGGCGATCACCGACGGCAAGCCGCAGATCAGCGGAAGCTTCACGCAGGAGGAGGCCAAGGCCCTCGCCGACCAGCTGAAGTTCGGCGCGTTGCCGATCGGCTTCCAGGTGCAGAGCTCCGAGGTCATCTCGTCGACGCTGGGTTCCGCGCAGCTGCAGAGCGGCCTCATCGCCGGGCTCATCGGGCTCATCCTCGTCTTCATCTACTCCTTCTTCCAATACCGGCTTCTCGGTCTGGTCACCGTCGCCTCGCTTTTCGTTGCCGCAGTCGTCACCTACTTCGTGATCGTGATCCTGTCGTGGCGCGAGGGCTACCGCCTGTCGCTCGCCGGAGTGGCCGGCCTGATCGTGGCCATCGGATTCACGGCCGACTCGTTCATCGTCTACTTCGAGCGCATCCGCGACGAGCTGCGCGACGGTCGCGCGCTCGTGTCGGCGGTCGAGGCCGGCTGGAAGCGCGCGTTGCGCACCATCTTCGCCGCGAAGGCCGTCAACCTGCTCTCCGCCGTCGTGCTGTTCGTGCTCGCCGTCGGCAACGTCCGCGGCTTCGCGCTCACGCTCGGAATCACGACGATCATCGACGTGATCATCGTGGTGCTCTTCACCCACCCCGTGCTGCAGCTGCTCGCGACGACGAAGTACTTCTCCAGCGGGCACCCGCTCAGCGGGCTCGACCCGAACGCACTTGGAGCCGTCTACCGTGGGCGCGCGCAGTTCCGCACTCCCACCGTCACCACCAAGAGCGGTGCGAGCAAAGAGGCGGCACGACGCCAGACCATCGCCGAGCGCAAAGCGGCGGAACTCGCCGGCACGGGCTCGACCAAGACAGGCACCACCAAGGTTGACGGGAAGGATTCCTGATGGGCGGCATGGCCAAATTCGGCAACGATCTCTACACGGGGGCCCGGTCGTTCAACTTCGTCGGCAACCGCCGCATTTGGTACATCATCGCGGCGGTGATGATCCTGATCTCGATCATCGGCCCCGCCATCCGTGGCGGCTTCGTCTTCGGCATCGAGTTCCGCGGCGGATCCGAGTTCCAGGTCTCCGAGATCGCGAACCTCGACGAAGACCCGATCCAGAATCAGAATGTGGCGACCGAGACCGTGGAATCCGTGGTTCCGGATGCTTCGCCTCGCGTCACCACGGTCGGTGACAACGGCATCCGTGTCCAGACCGAGCAGCTCACTCAGAAGGAGTCCACCGAGCTCGCCGGCGCACTCGCCGAGACGTTCGACGTTCCCGCCACCCAGGTGACCTCGTCGTTCATCGGCCCGTCGTGGGGCGCAGACATCACGCAGTCCGCCATCCGCGCCCTCGTGGTGTTCATCATCCTCGCCGGCATCGTGATGGCCCTGTACTTCCGCACCTGGAAGATGTCGGTCGCCGCCATCGTCTCGCTGCTGCACGACATCATCATCACCGCGGGCGTGTACGGCATCCTCGGCTTCGAGATCACGCCGTCGGCGGTGATCGGGTTCCTCACGATCCTCGGCTATTCGCTCTACGACACGGTGGTGGTGTTCGACAAGATCCGTGAGAACACCGCGGAGGACGGCGACAACTCGAGCCGCACCTTCGGCGAGTCCGTCAACCTGGCGGTTAACCAGACCCTCGTGCGCTCGATCAACACCGGCGTGGTGGCCGCGCTGCCCGTCGGCGCGATCCTGTTCATCGGAGCAGTGGTGCTCGGGGCCGGAACCCTCCGCGACATCGCCCTCTCGCTGTTCATCGGCATTCTGGTCGGCACCTACTCGACGATCTTCATCGCCGCGCCGCTCTACGCGCAGCTGCGGGAGAACGAGCCGGACATCCTCAAGCGCACCAAGCGCCTGATGATCGCCCGCGGCGAGGCCAGCCAGAAGGTGTCAGTCACCGAGCCGACAGTCTGACGCGCGATTACAATTGGCGGATGAGGCGCGTATGACCGAGACAACACCCACCACGGCGTCTCTGCGCAGCCTGATTCCGCGGATCTTCTCGCGAGCCCAGCCCGCGGGTGCCGTCGACCGTCTCATCAAGACAGTGCGGCTGCACCACCCCAAAGCCGACATCGCCCTGATCGAACGCGCCTACGCCACCGCGGAGCTCGCCCACCGCGGGCAGAAGCGCCGCAGCGGCGAGCCGTACATCACCCACCCGGTCGCGGTCGCGCAGATCCTCGCCGACCTCGGCATCGGCTCGAAGACCGTGGCGGCGGCGCTGCTCCACGACACCGTCGAAGACACCGACTACGCGCTCGACGTGCTCCGACACGACTTCGGCGACGAGATCGCCATGCTCGTCGACGGCGTCACGAAGCTCGACAAGCTCAAGTACGGCGACAGCGCGCAAGCCGAGACGGTGCGCAAGATGGTCGTCGCGATGTCGAAGGACATCAGGGTGCTCGTCATCAAGCTCGCCGACCGCCTGCACAACGCCCGCACCTGGGGCTTCGTGAGCGAGGAGACGGCGACCCGCAAGGCGAAGGAGACCCTCGAGATCTACGCGCCCCTCGCGCACCGACTCGGAATCCAGACCATCAAGTGGGAGCTCGAAGACCTCTCCTTCTCGGTGCTCTACCCGAAGCTCTACGTCGAGATCGAGAGCCTCGTCCGACAGCGCACCCCGCAGCGCGAGGAGTTCGTGCAGCAGGTCATCGAGTCGGTGAACGACGATCTCAAGGCCGCGAAGATCAAGGGCTCCGTCGCCGGCCGGCCGAAACAGTACTACTCGATCTACCAGAAGATGATCGTGCGCGGCCGGGAGTTCGACGAGATCTACGACCTCGTCGGCATCCGCGTGCTCGTGAACTCCGTACGAGACTGCTACGCGGTCCTCGGATCGATCCACGCACGCTGGAACCCGATCCCCGGGCGTTTCAAGGACTACATCGCCACCCCGAAGTTCAACCTGTACCAGTCGCTGCACACCACGGTGATCGGACCGCAGGGCCGGCCGGTCGAGATCCAGATCCGCACCCAGGAGATGCACCAGCGCGCCGAGTTCGGCGTCGCGGCGCACTGGAAGTACAAGGAGCGCGTCAACGGCGGCCGCGGCGGTTCGACAGCCCTGCAGGACGACGGCGACATGGCCTGGCTCGCGCACATCTCCGACTGGGAGGCCGAGACCAGCGACCCCGACGAGTTCCTCGACTCGCTGCGCTTCGAGATCGGCGCGAAAGAGGTCTACGTCTTCACGCCGCAGGGCAAGGTCATCGGCCTGCCCGCCGGCGCGACCCCGGTCGACTTCGCCTACGCCGTGCACACCGAGATCGGCCACCGCACGATGGGCGCCAAGGTCAACGGCCGGCTGGTGCCGCTCGAGAGCGAGCTGAACAGCGGCGACTCGGTCGAGGTGTTCACCTCGAAGAACCCCGACTCCGGCCCCAGCCAGGACTGGCTCAACTTCGTCAAGTCCCCGCGCGCCCGCAGCAAGATCCGCGGCTGGTTCACCAAGGAACGTCGCGACGAGGCCATCGAGCAGGGCAGGGACTCCATCGCCCGCGCGATGCGCAAGCAGAACCTGCCCCTGCAGAAGCTGATGAGCCAGGACTCCTTCAACGACGTCGCCTCGCAGCTGCGCTACGAAGACGTCTCGGCGTTGTACGCCGCCGTCGGCGAGGGACACGTCTCGACCCAGTCGGTGATCGAGAAGGTCGTCGCGAGCATCGCGACAGAGGCCGACAACGAGGACTCAGAGCTCACATTCGCCTCGCAGCGCCGGTCGAGCAAGATGCGCAACGCCGACTCCGGCGTGCTGGTCCGCGGAGCCCCCGACATCCTCGTGAAGCTCGCGAAGTGCTGCACCCCGGTGCCCGGCGACGCGATCGTCGGCTTCGTGACCCGGGGCGCGGGCGTCTCGGTGCACCGCGGAGACTGCAAGAACGTCAAGGAGCTCATGACCGAGCCCGAGCGCATGATCGACGTGGAATGGGCGCCCTCCTCGAAGAGCCTGTTCCTCGTGCAGATCCAGGTCGAGGCACTCGACCGCTCCGGCCTGCTCTCCGACGTGACCCGCGTGCTCAGCGAGAACCACGTCAACATCCTCTCCGCCACCGTGTCCACGTCGAACCAGCGGCTGGCCATCTCGCGCTTCGTCTTCGAGATGGGCGACACCACACACCTCGACCGGGTGCTCAACGCCGTTCGGCGCATCGACGCCGTCTACGACGTGTACAGGGTGAACTCCGGGTAGGAGCCGGCACCACAGGCGCTTCGGCTAGGAGCTCGAGCACGCCCACCGCAGCCGCGCCAACGCGAGCTTCTTCGCCGGCAGATTGCGTCGGCGGTCGAGCGCCCGTGCGCAGTCGTCGAGGTCGAGGCCGGCGCCCGCGAGGAGCAGCCGCACGATTCCCGCCTCGGCCTCGGCGAACTCGGCGCTGAACCTCGCCAGATCGGTGACGGTGCGCAGGGGCGCCGTGACCCGTACCGATCCGAGCGCCACGATCTCGTCGTCGTCGATGACGACCTCCCGCACGACGCCGCGCTGCGGGATGTGCGCCCTGGCTCGGGCCCCGATGCTCGCGCAGAGCTGATGCCGGGCGGGGGAGTCGGGGGTCGCGCCCCACACCCAGGCGGCCGTGCGCTGCTCGGCGATGAGCCGGGGCGCCCACGCTCCGGCGAGGGCGGTCGCGCGCTGGAACGGACCGGTGTGCACGTCGATCGGGCTGAAGCATTCGTCGACCCCGACCAGCTCGCCGTCGAGTCGGGCGGCGCACAATTCGGCCAGCGGAAGGTCTCCGACACGCAGAACGGGGGCGAGGCTGGCCATACGACCATCCTGTGGTCGTGCGGCCGGCATCGCTCCCGTCCGGGTGAAACCGGTGCAGAGCGGCGGGCTGTGGAAAGACCGCCGCCTGTCCCGCTAGTTCTTGATCGCGCCGAGCCAGAGCTTGCGGGCGTCGAGCGCCTCCTGGGCCTCGGCGATCTTCTTCTTGTCGCCGTTCGCCTTGGCGTCGTCGAGCTCCCGCTCGAGCTTCGCGATGGCGTCCTGCAGCTGGCTCGCGAGCCCCTCGGACCGGGCCTGCTTCTCGGGGTTGCTCTTCTGCCAGTGGTCGTCGTCGAGCTTGCGCACGGCGGCCTCGACCTTGCGAAGGCGCTCGTCGACGGTCTTGACCTTGTCGCGCGGAACCTTGCCGATCTTGTCCCAGCGACGCTGGATCGACGTGAGCGTCTCCTTCGCCTTGACCCGGTCGGTAGCGGTCAGCAGCGGCTCGGCCTCGTCGAGGAGCTCGAGCTTGAGCGCGTAGTTGGCCTCGAACTCGACGTTGTCGACCGCCTCGACCTCGGACTTCGCCGAGTAGAGCTCGTCGCCCGCGGCCTTGAACTTCGCCCAGAGAGAGTCGTCGAGCTTCTTGCCGGCCCGGCCGGAGAGCTTCCACTCGTCGAGCAGCGCGCGGTACGCGGGGATGCCGTCGGCGCCCTTGCTGACGAGCGCCTCGGCCTTCTCTACGAGCTCCTGCTTGCGCGTGCGCGCGTCGCGGTGCACGGCGTCGAGTTCGGAGAAGAACGCCTTGCGGTGCGTGTCGATCGTGGAGCGTGCCGCGCGGAATCGCTTCCAGAGGTCGTTGCTCTCGTTCTTGGGAAGACGCGGGCCGTCGGCCTGGTGCTTCTGCCAGCGGGCGAAGATGTCGTCGATCGCCGCGGTGACCTGCTTCCACTGTGCCTTCGCGGGGTCCTGCGCTGCGAGCGTCTCGGCCTCGACGACGAGGGCGGTGCGTTCTGCGACGGCGGATGCGACCGCGGCCTTCGATTCCTCGTTCTGCTTCTCGGTGAGCTCGTTCACCGCGCCGCTGAGTGCCTCGAGGCGTCGCTGCAGCGACGCGAGGTCTCCGACGGCGTTCGCGGTGGCGATGGTGCCGGAGAGCGCCTTGACCGCCTTCGCGACGTCGGTCGCCGAGGCGGCACGCTTGGTGCGCTGCTCGAGCAGCGTCACCTGTCCGGCGAGCTCTACGTATTTGCGTTCGAAGTATGCGAGTGCTTCTTCGGGGCTGCCATCGGGGTACTGCCCAACGGCGCGTTCGCCGGATTCCTCGCGAACGTAGACAGTTCCTGTCTCGTCAACGCGTCCCCAGGGAGCCTGATCGTTTGATACCACGTGATTTCACCTTGCTTCTCGTGTCAGCGGCTGCTCACTGACCGGGAACCAGCCTATGCCACTGGCATCGTGCGCAAATATCGAATGCGTCTCTTATTGGATCGTCGCCGCCGTGATGGTCGTCGGCACGACCGGCGGACCGTCGGGGACGCCGCCGGTGATACCACCCGAGACGATGCCCGCCTGCAGTGCGTCGAGGCCGCTCGTCACCGTGCCGACGACGGTGTAGCCGCCCGCGCTGTCACTGGGGATCGTGGTGTCGCCGAAGACGATGAAGAACTGGTGGCCGTTGCTGTAGGCGTCGTCACCCGCACGAGCCATGGCGATGGTCGCCGTGGGGTAGATGTTGTCGGCGGGGGCGTTCTCGATCGGTCCGAACGAGTACGAGGGGTCGCTGGCTCCTGTGCCATCGACCGAGCCACACTGCAGGACCTTGAATCCCTCGTTGTCCACGAGCCGGTGACAGGTCTTCCCGACGAGATATCCATTCTGGATGTCGCCGATGAGCGAAGCGACGGCCTGGGGCGCGGCTGCTCCGTCGAGGGAGATGCCGAGCGGGATGTCGTTGAGCGTCAGCTCGCCCGTCCACGTGCGGGCCTCGGCGGTGTCCGCGTCGGGTACGGCGCCGACGTTCTCGCCCTCCTCGGCCTCCGGGGTGGCCGTGGCGCTCGGAGTGGCGACGGGGGTGCCGGGCCCGCCGGAGAAGTAGAAGATCTGGGCGCCGGCCGCGAGACCGATGACGACGAGGGCGGCGAGGCCGGCGATGATGTTGTCGCGACGGCGACGCGTGACCTGGTGAGCATGCACCGACGTGCGCGCGTTGTACAGAGCGAGTCTGTCGCGCGCCTCGCGCGCTTCGCGTTCCTGGTTTCTACTCGTTGCCACAGTTCCTCCAGAGAACACTCGACCGGCCGATGCCTCCTGCACTTTACGATGCCGGGGGCTGGGCGGCCAAATGAGCGTCGGTCGCCGCGGTTAGCATTGCGGGTATGAACGCCCAGCCAGGTCTCCGCAGCGGGGCGACTCCTCTCGCGGTGCGCATGCGCCCCACGTCGCTCGACGAGGTCGCCGGGCAGCGTCACCTGCTGCGCCCGGGTTCTCCGCTCGTCAGCCTCGCCACCGACAAGTCGGGGGAGCAGGGCTCGGTGTCGATCATCCTCTGGGGACCGCCCGGCACGGGTAAGACCACTCTGGCCAAACTGGTCGCCCACAGCTCGGGCCGCAACTTCGTCGAGCTGTCCGCCGTGACCGCCGGCGTGCGCGACGTGCGTCAGGTCATGGAGGAGGCGCTGTCGCGACGGGATCTCTACGGCATCTCCACTGTGTTATTCCTCGACGAGATCCACCGATTCACCAAGGCCCAGCAAGACGCCCTGCTCCCCGGCGTCGAGAACGGCTGGGTCATCCTCGTCGCCGCCACGACCGAGAACCCCTCCTTCTCCGTCATCTCTCCGCTGCTCTCCCGGTCGCTCCTGCTCACGCTCGACCAGCTCACCGACGACGACCTCGGGGCCGTCGTCGACCGCGCCGTGTCCGACCCGCGCGGCCTCGACGGCAAGGTGGTGCTCGACCCGAGCGGTCGGGAGGCGATCATCCGCCTCGCCTCCGGCGACGCGAGGCGCGCTCTGACCGCACTCGAGGCATCCGCCCTCAGCGCCTCGGGCGAGTCAGTCGCCGCCCAGGCCGAGTTCGATCTCGCCGGGCGCGACGACGATGACGACGACGACGAGGGCGACGACACGGCCGTCGACGACGCCGTCGAGGCGGGTGCGCCGTCAGGGCTGCCGGTCGTGACCGGCGAGGTCGTATCGCGCGCGGTCGACCGGGCGCTGCTCCGCTACGACAGGCAGGGCGACGAGCACTACGACGTGATCAGCGCGTTCATCAAGTCGGTGCGCGGTTCCGACGCCGACGCGGCGCTGCACTACCTCGCGCGCATGATCGAGGCGGGGGAGGACCCGCGGTTCATCGCCCGTCGAATCATCATCAGCGCGTCGGAAGACATCGGACTCGCCGACCCCCAGGCCCTCGTCATCGCGGTCGCCGCCGCCGACGCCGTGCAGTTCATCGGCATGCCCGAGGGGCGCATCCCGCTCGCGCAGGCCGTGGTGTATCTCGCGACGGCGCCGAAGTCTCCCGCGTCGTACATCGGCATCGACCAGGCGATAGCGGATGTCCGCGCCGGCAAGATCGGCCGCGTCCCGAAGCCGATCCGCGACGCCCACTACGCGGGCGCGAAGAAGCTCGGCCACGGCAAGGGGTACCTCTACCCCCACGACTACGACATAGGAGTCGTCGAGCAGCAGTACCCGCCGACCGAACTGCTCGGCGCGAAGTACTACCGGCCGACCGAGCACGGCAACGAGCGCGAGGTGTCGGCCCGCTGGGCCAAACTGCGGAGGATCGTGCGAGGCAAGTGAGCGCGGGCGTCTGGTTGTGCTAATCTTGACCCCGCCTGATATCGGTTGTTCGCGCACGGCTGCTGCGAATATCCGGTCAAGGAGCATCTGGTCTGTAGCCGACCGGTCTCCGCGGCAAATCCCTCTACTTTCATCGGACCTGTTTTGCGCGCGCACGAGTGCTCGCGAGCAGCCGGTTGCCAATGTTGGATTTATCTGAAAAGGACACTGTGTCTACTAAGTCACGTACCCGTAGCAAGACCCGCCTGTCGCGCGCCCTGGGCATCGCCCTCACGCCGAAGGCAGCCAAGTACCTCGAGAAGCGTCCCTACGCTCCGGGTGAGCACGGCCGCACCAAGCGCAAGCAGGACAGCGACTACGCCGTCCGTCTTCGCGAAAAGCAGCGTCTGCGTGCCCAGTACGGCATTCGCGAGGCCCAGCTCAAGATCCAGTTCGAAGAGGCACGTCGTGCCGCCGGCCTGACCGGTGAGAACCTGGTCGAGCAGCTCGAGATGCGTCTCGACGCGATCCTCGTGCGTTCCGCGATCGCCCGTACGACCGCCCAGGCCCGCCAGCTGATCGTGCACCGCCACATCCTCGTCGACGGCCAGCGCGTCGACCGCCCGTCGTTCCGCGTCAAGCCGGGACAGCTCGTGCACGTGCACGAGAAGAGCGAAGGCCTCGAGCCCTTCCAGGTCGCAGCAGCCGGTGGTCACGTCGACCTCCTGCCGAAGCTCCCCCCGTACCTCGAGGTCGAGATCGACAAGCTGCAGGCGCGCCTCATCCGCCGCCCGAAGCGCGTCGAGGTCCCCGTGACCTGTGAAGTCCAGCTCGTCGTCGAGTACTACGCAGCCCGCTAAGTACCGAGTACGAATCCGAAGAGGGCCGTGGCGAAAGCCGCGGCCCTCTTCTGCGTCCCGGGGCGGCGGAGACCTCGCACGCCGGTTAGGGTGATTGCTGGCAGAACGCCACGCTAACTAGGAGAGAACCATGACTGGTGGAGACATCGCCGGACTTATCGCAGCCGGCATATTCGCGATCCTCGTGGCGCTGCTCGCTATCCCGCTCGTCAAGTTGGGCCGGGTACTCGACGAGACCGGTCGGGCCATCCGCGAGCTGAGCGACAACGTGACGCCGCTTCTCGAAGAGGCGACGACGACGATCAGCGAGTCCAACAAGCAGCTCGTGCGCATCGACACCATCACGGGCGACATCGCCGAGACGACCGGAAACGTGACGGCCCTTGTGTCGCTGTTCGCGGCATCCGTCGGCGGCCCGCTCATCAAGGTGGCCGCCTTCTCGGCCGGCGTCCGCGCCGCCTTCAGCGGAGGCATCCCGGGCACGGGGCGCCGACGCTCGAAGAAGTAAGCTGGACACTCATCTTTAGGGAGACACCCATGAAAAACGTACTGTGGCTCATCGTCGGCGTCGGCGTCGGTTTCGTCGCGGCCCACCAGATCGCCAAGACCCCGCAGGGCAAGCAGTTCTTCGACGACGTGAACGCCAAGGCGCACGACTTCGGCGACGCAGTGGTCGACGGCTACAAGCAGCGCGAGGCAGAACTGCGCGCCGCCGTCGCAGACATCAAGTAACCCCACCTCTCACCTGCGAACCGGCCTCGGGCCGGTTCGCTCACGCACACCAGGACCTCATGCAGACCGCAGACATTCACCGCCGTTGGCTCACCTACTTCGGAGATCGCGGTCACACCGTCGTGCCGTCCGCCTCCCTCGTGAGCGAAGACCCCACGCTGTTGTTCACCGTCGCAGGCATGGTGCCCTTCGTGCCGTACCTCACCGGTCTCGTGCCCGCACCGTATCCCCGCGCCACGAGCGTGCAGAAGTGCATCCGCACCCTCGACATCGAAGAGGTCGGCAAGACGCCGCGCCACGGCACGTTCTTCCAGATGAACGGCAACTTCTCCTTCGGCGACTACTTCAAGGAGCAGGCGATCGCGTACGCCTGGGAGCTCCTCACCTCGTCGGAGAGCGACGGCGGCCTCGGCTTCCAGGAGAAGGACCTCTGGGTAACCGTCTACAAGGACGACGACGAGGCAGTCAGGCACTGGAAGACCATCGCCGGACTCCCCGACGAGCGCATCCAGCGACTCGACATGGACACCAACTACTGGTCAACCGGACAGCCGGGACCGGCCGGTCCGTCATCCGAGATCTTCTTCGACCGGGGGCCGGAGTATGGCGCCGACGGCGGTCCGGCGACCGACGACGACCGCTACGTCGAGATCTGGAACCTCGTCTTCATGCAGTACCTGCGCGGCGAGGGCAGCGGCAAGAACTTCGAGGTCCTCGGCGAGCTGCCGAAGAAGAACATCGACACCGGCATGGGCATGGAGCGGGTCGCGTTCCTCAAGCAGGGCGTCGAGAACATGTACGAGATCGACCAGGTGCGCCCCGTGCTCGACCGCGCCGCCGCGATCTCCGGCCGCCGCTACGGCGCCGACCACGACGACGACGTGCGCATGCGCATCATCGCCGACCACGTGCGCTCGTCGCTCATGCTGATGTCCGACGGCGTCACGCCGTCGAACGAGGGCCGCGGCTACATCCTGCGCCGCCTGATGCGCCGCACGATCCGCTCCATGCGCCTCCTCGGCGTCGACGCCCCCAGCTTCACCGAGCTGTTCCCCGCCTCCCGCGACGCGATGAAGCACTCCTACCCCGAGGTGGAGACCGAGTACGCCCGCATCGAACGGCTCGCCCTCGCCGAGGAGGAGGCGTTCCTGCGCACCCTCGCCAGCGGCACCAGCATCCTCGACCTCGCCGTCGCCAAGACGAAGACCGACGGCGCCAAGGAACTCGCGAGCGACACCGCCTTCCTGCTGCACGACACGTTCGGGTTCCCGATCGACCTCACGCTCGAGATGGCGGACGAGGCGGGTCTCACCGTCGACCGCGACGCCTTCGACGCGCTGATGATGCAGCAGCGCACCATGGCGAAGGCCGACGCGAAATCGAAGAAGAGCCACCTCGCCGACCTCTCGGTGTACGGCGACTTCCGGGCGCACGGCGAGACCGTGTTCACCGGCTACGAGTACCTGCAGACCGAGTCGATGATCCTCGGGCTCATCGTCGACGGCGCGTCGGTGACGAGCGCGAGCGTCGGGCAGATCGCCGAGGTGATCCTCGCCGAGACCTCGCTCTACGCGGAGTCGGGCGGCCAGGAGGCCGACGCGGGAACCATCGTCGGCGACGGCTTCGAGCTCGAAGTGCTCGACGTGCAGCGCCCCGTCAAGGGACTCACCAGCCACAAGGTGCAGGTGACGACGGGCGAGGTCTCGGTCGGCGCCCCTGCCACGACCATCGTCGACCCCGAGTGGCGCCGCGGCGCGACGCAGGCACACTCGGCGACGCACCTCATCCACGCTGCGGTGCGCCAGGTGCTCGGCCAGGAGGCCCACCAGAGCGGCTCGTACAACAAGGCCGGCTACATGCGCCTCGACTTCTCCTGGAACCAGGCGCTGTCGCACGAGACGCGCAGCGAGATCGAGGAGATCGCCAACCTCAAGGTGCGCGAGAACCTCGAGGTCGACACCAAGATCATGAACCTCGACGAGGCGAAGTCGCTCGGTGCCATGGCCCTGTTCGGCGAGAAGTACGGCGAGACCGTGCGCGTGGTGCAGATCGGCGGCCCATGGTCGCTCGAGCTCTGCGCGGGCACGCACGTCGCCAGTTCGGCGGAGATCGGGCTCATCAACCTCGTCAGCGAGACGTCGGTCGGATCGGCGAACCGTCGCATCGAGTCGCTCGTCGGCTACGAGGCGTTCCGCGACCTCGCCGCCGAGCGCGCCATCGTCAACGAGCTCACCACCAACCTCAAGACGCCGCGCGACCAGCTCTCCACCCGCATCGGAGACCTGCTGGCGAGCCTCAAGGCCGCCGAGAAGCGGATCGCCCAGTTCGAGGCCGCCGCGCTCTCGGAGCGGGTACCGGCACTCGTCGCCAGCGGGCACACGGTCGGGTCGGTGACCCTCGTCGCGCAGAACGTCGGAACTGTCGCCACCAGCGACGAGCTGCGTTCCCTGGTGACCAGCGTCCGCGAGAGACTCGGAGCCGTGGCATCCGTCGTCGCCCTCGCCGCCGACGTCGCAGGCAAGCCAGCGGTGATCGTCGCGACCAACGACGCCGCCCGTCTCGACGGCAAGAAGGCCGGCGCGCTCGCCAAGCTGGCCGCCGGTGTGCTCGGCGGTGGCGGCGGCGGAAAAGACGACATCGCCCAGGGTGGTGGCTCCGACGTACAGGCGATCGGCGCTGCGCTCGAGGCCATCACCGCGGCAGTCGCGGGCTAGTGCGGTCCGGAGTCCGTCTCGGCATCGACGTGGGCACGGTGCGCATCGGAGTCGCCCGCAGCGATATGCACGGCATGCTCGCCACCCCGGTGGAGACGGTGCCGCGCGGCGACGGCGACCTCGCCCGTCTCGTCGCGATAGCGGCAGAGCTCGAGGTCACCGAGGTCATAGTCGGACTGCCGCTCGCGCTCTCCGGAAGGCGGACCGCGTCGACCGAGGACGCCGTCGCGTTCGCCGAGCGACTGAGCGCCGTCGTCGCGACTCCCGTGCGGCTCGTCGACGAGCGTCTGTCGACGGTGTCCGCCCAGGCGGCCGCGCGCACGTCGGGCAAATCCAGCAAACAGACGCGTTCTGTCATCGACCAGATCGCTGCCGTTATAATTTTGCAACACGCCCTCGACTTCGAGCGCTCTAGCGCGCAGCCACCTGGCGTCGTCGTTGACCCGGACGAAGGACTGTAAACAGTGACCAACGACCCCAGCTGGGACGAGATCTTCACCTCGCAACCCGGCGACGCGCCGAAGAGCACGGCCGCGGCGCCCCTCACGAGACGTCAGCTGCGCGAGGCGGAGGGGCGGGAACGCGAAGTGCCGCAGGACCAGCCGGCAGCGGGCGGCACACCCCCGACGGCGCCGAAGACACCGAAGCGCGGACGCGGCGGGGGAGAGTACGGCGGACTGCCCAAGCGCAAGCGCCGCCTCGGCTGGCTGTGGGCGCTCATCACCCTGCTCGTGCTCGCACTCGCGGCCGGCGGCGTCGCGCTCTTCGCCTGGACCAACTACGAGACCCAGGTGCGCGAGGTCATGGGGTGGCAGCTGCCCACCGACTACGAGGGCTCGGGCAACGGCGAGGCGGTCACCATCCAGATCGTCGACGGCGACATCGGATCGGACATCGCCGCCACACTGCACGACGCCGGCGTGACCCTCACGGCGAAGGCCTTCTACGACCTGCTCGTCATCGAGGAGCCCACCTTCCAGCCCGGCACCTACACGCTGCAGAAGGAGATGAGCGCGAAGGCGGCCCTCGCCGCCCTGCAGGACCCCGCGAACCACGTCACAGCATCGGCCCTCATCATCGAGGGGACGACGCTCCCCACCGCGCTGAAGAATCTGTCCGAGGGCACGGGCCTTCCGCTCGCCGACCTGGAGGCCGCGTCGAAGGACCTCGCGAGCTTCGGACTGCCGCCCGAGGCTCCGAGCCTCGAGGGCTACCTCTTCCCGGCGACCTACACGTTCGAGCCGGGCCAGACCGCCCACGACGTGCTCCAGCGGCTGGTCACAGAGACCTTCACCCGGTTGGATGCCGCCGGCGTCGCCGTGGCAGACCGCCACCGGGTGCTGACCATGGCGGGGCTCATCCAGAAGGAGGGCGGCCCCGAGGCCGACTTCCCGCAGGTGGCGCGCGTGTTCCAGAACCGCCTCGACCAGGGAATGCTGCTGCAGTCGGACGCCACGGTGAGCTACGGCACGGGGAACGGGTCGATCTTCACCGAAGACGAAGAGCGTGCCGACGCGTCGAACCCGTACAACACGTACGCCAACCCGGGCCTGCCGATCGGACCGATCTCCGCGCCCGGCGACGCCGCCATCTCCGCCGCCCTGAACCCCGTTCCCGGCCCCTGGCTCTACTTCGTGCTCATCAACGGCGAGACCGGCGAGACCCGGTTCTCGACGACCAACGCCGAGCACGAGGCCGCGGTCAAGGTCTGGCAGCAGTGGCTGCGCGACAACCCCGACTGGGACACGGGCGGGTGACCCGGCTCGCCGTACTCGGATCTCCGATCGCGCACTCCAAGTCGCCGTTGCTGCACGCCGCCGCCTACCGCGAGCTAGGACTCGACTGGCAGTACGAGGCAGAGGAGGTGACGGGCGGCGCGCTGCCCGACTACATCGCATCCCGTGACGAATCCTGGCGCGGACTCTCGCTCACGATGCCGTTGAAGCGGGACGTGCTTCCCTTGCTCGACGCGGTCGACTCGACGGCTCTGCTCACCGGCGGGGCGAACACCGTGCTGTTCGACCGCCGCGACGGAGCCCTCAGCCTCCGCGGGTTTAACACCGACGTCTACGGGGTGACAGAGGCGTTCCGGGAGGCCGGAGTCGACCGCCTGGGCAGCGTGCAGATCCTGGGCGGCGGGGCGACGGCGGCGTCCGCGCTCGTCGCCGCGCGCGAACTCGGCGCCGACCGCGTCCTGGTGTCGGTGCGCGACCCCGCCAGGGCCGCCGAGCTGCTCGCCCTCGGCCGCTCGCTCGGTGCGGCGGTCGCCGTGAGCACACTGGGGGAGCCCCACGGCGCGTTCGGCACACCCGACGCCATCGTCAGCACCATCCCCGGACACAGCGAGACCGGTTTCGAGTTTCCCGAGGCGGTGCGACGCCGTTCGGTGCTCTTCGACGTCGCCTACGACCCGTGGCCCAGCACCTTCGCGGCGTCGTGGCTCGCCGCGGGCGGCACGGTCATATCCGGGCTGGAGATGCTGCTCCACCAGGCGCTCGCCCAGGTACGGGTGTTCGTCGGCGGCGCGCCCGATGCCAGCGTGCCCGATGAGACGCGGGTGCTGGCCGCGATGCGGGCGAGCATCGGCTCGTAGACGCGGCAGCTAGAGGGGCTTCGGCGCTGTGGGAGGATGGTGTCATGCTTCGTTGGTTGACCGCAGGTGAGTCCCACGGCCCCGAATTGATCGCGATCATGGAGGGCCTGCCCGCCGGCGTCCCCGTGAGCCTCGACGACATTCGCGCCGATCTGGCAAGGCGCAAACTCGGCTACGGCCGCGGCGCGCGCATGAAGTTCGAGGAAGACGAACTCACGATCTCGGGCGGTGTGCGCTTCGGATACTCGATGGGCAGCCCCGTGGCCCTGCGCATCGGCAACACCGAGTGGCACCGCTGGGTCGACGTGATGAGCGCCTCGCCGGTCGACGTGGAGAGCCTGCCCAAGGGTCGCGGCGCGCCGCTGACCCGGCCGCGTCCCGGCCACGCCGACCTCGTCGGCATGCAGAAGTACGCCTTCGACGAGGCGCGCAACGTGCTGGAGCGCGCCAGCGCGCGGGAGACCGCCGCCCGCGTCGCGCTCGGCGCCGTCGCCCGCAAGTTCCTCGGCGAGCTCGGGATCACCCTCGTGAGCCACACGCTCGCGATCGGCACCGTGCGGGTGCCGGAGGGCTCGGCCCTTCCCACGCCGAGCGACGTCGACGCGCTCGACGCCGACCTCGTGCGGTGCTTCGACCCCGCGACATCCGCCGACATGGTCGCCCTCATCGACGGCGCGCAGAAAGACGGCGACACGCTCGGCGGCGTCGTCGAGGTGCTCGCCTACGGCGTGCCGCCCGGGCTCGGTTCGTACGTGCACTGGGACCGACGCCTCGACTCGCAGCTGGCCGCTGCGCTGATGGGCATCCAGGCGATCAAGGGCGTGGAGGTCGGAGACGGCTTTCTCACCACCACCCGTCCCGGCTCGCAGGCGCACGACGAGCTCGTGACAGACGGCTCGCTCATCTCGCGACTGAGCGACAAGGCGGGCGGGACCGAGGGCGGGATGTCCACAGGAACCGTCCTGCGTGTGCGGGCCGGAATGAAGCCCATCGCGACCGTTCCCTACGCGCTACGCACCGTCGACGTCGCTACGGGCGAGGCGGCGGAGGCCCACCACCAACGCTCAGACGTCTGCGCCGTCCCCGCGTCGGGTGTCGTCGCCGAAGCCATGGTCGCGCTCGTGCTCGCCAACTCCGTGCTCGAGAAGTTCGGGGGAGACTCGGTCGAGGAGACCCTGCGCAACCTCACCGGCTACCTCGCCGCCATCCCCGACTCCCAGCGAACGGCGCAGTCCGTCGACGACCGTGCCTGACGACCTTCCCGTGGTCGTGCTCATCGGCGCGCCCGGCGCCGGGAAGACCCGGCTCGGCAAGCGCATCGCCCGACTGCTCGACGTTCCGTTCATCGACACCGACAAGCGGATCGTCGCCGAGCACGGGCCGATCGCCCAGATCTTCGAGGAACACGGTGAGCCGCGCTTCCGCCAGATCGAGCGCGAGCACGTCGCCCGAGCGCTCGGAGAGCACGCCGTAGTCGCCCTCGGCGGCGGTGCGGTGCTCGACGAGGACACCCAGCGCGACCTCGCCGACCGGCTCGTCGTTCAGCTGTCGGTGAGCGCGGAGGCCGTCGCCAAGCGCATCTCCGGCGACAGGCGTCCGCTCGTCACCGGCGTCGACGCCTGGTCGGCGCTCGTGGCCACCCGCCGGCCCGTCTACGACCGGCTCGCCGACCGCACCTTCGACACCTCGAGCCTCCCGCTCGACAGAATCGCCGCTGACGTCGTCAGCTGGATCCAGGAGACGACCAATGACTGACACCACCACCATCACCGTCTCGGGCGCCGACCCCTACGACATCCTCATCGGACGCGGGCTGCTCGCGAACCTCTCCGACCAGCTGGGCGGCAAGGTCGCGAAGGTGCTCATCGTGCACGCCCCGACGCTCGGCGCCAAGGCCAACGCACTGCGTGAGAGCCTGCAGGGCCGCTACGAGGTGCTGCTCGCCGAGATCCCCGACGCCGAAGACGCCAAGCGCATCGAGGTCGCGGCGTTCTGCTGGCAGATCATGGGCCAGACCGACTTCACCCGTACCGACGCCGTCATCGGCCTCGGCGGGGGAGCGGCGACCGACCTCGCCGGCTTCGTCGCAGCCACCTGGCTGCGCGGCGTGAAGCTCATCCAGGTGCCGACCAGCGTTCTCGGCATGGTCGACGCGTCTATCGGCGGCAAGACCGGAATCAACACCTCCGAGGGCAAGAACCTCGTCGGCTCGTTCTACGCCCCGTCGGCGGTCGTCGTCGACCTCGACACCCTCGACACGATCCCGCGCAACGAGATCCTCGCCGGGTTCGCCGAGATCGTGAAGGCCGGGTTCATCGCCGAGCCCGAGATCCTCGACATCATCGAGGCCGACGTCGAGCGGGTCACCGACCCGACGACTCCTGAGTTCCGGCGCGTCGTGGAGCTCGCGATCGGGCTCAAGGCGCGTGTCGTCGGGGAGGACTTCAAAGAGTCGGGACTTCGCGAGATCCTCAACTACGGGCACACCCTCGGCCACGCGATCGAACACGCCGAGCGCTACCGCTGGCGCCACGGCGCAGCGATCTCCGTCGGCATGGTCTTCGCCGCGGAGCTTGCCCGGCTCACCGGCTCGCTCAGCGACGCCGTCGTCGACCGACACCGCAGCATCCTCACCTCTCTCACCCTGCCCGTCGACTACCCGGTCGGCCGCTGGCAGACGCTGCTGGCCACGATGCAGCGCGACAAGAAGGCCCGCGCCGGCATGCTGCGCTTCATCGTCCTCGACGACCTCGCGCTGCCGACGGTGCTCGAGGCACCTGACGAATCCATGCTTTTCCTCGCCTATCAAGAGGTGGGCGTCTAGCGTCGAAGGCATGGCTTTCGGCAACTCCCTCTTCCCCGTCGTATTCATCGCGATCGCACTCGTCGCGGTCGCCGTCTTCGTGGTGGCGATCGTGAGCGTCGTGCGAAACTCCAGGAGGGTCAGGCAGCACGGGCTCGACCCGATGACGCTGCAGGCCGATCTCGCGGCGAAGGTCATGCGGAGCGACCTGCTCTCCGGCGGGCAGAGCAAGGCGCAGCGCCTCGCCGAGCTCGACGCCATGCTGACCGAGGGAGTCATCACCCCGGCCGAGCACGCCGCCGCCCGGGCGGCGATCCTGCGTTCGTAGTACCTCGATACACTGGCACCGTGAACAACGTGCTGGTGCTCAACGGTCCCAATCTCGGTCGGCTCGGCTCCCGCGAGCCCGACGTCTACGGCAACCAGGACCTCCCGGCGCTGCTGGCGCTGCTCGAGGGCGAGGCGCCGGACGGCACCACGATCGACCTGCGCCAGACCGACGACGAGGGCACCCTCATCGGCTGGCTGCACGAGGCGGTCGACAGCTCGACGCCGGTGATCCTGAACCCCGCAGCCTTCACGCACTATTCCTACGGGCTTCGGGATGCCGCGGCCATGGTCACGAAGGCCGGAATCCCGCTCGTCGAGGTGCACATCTCCAATCCGCACGCCCGCGAGGAGTTCCGTCACACCAGCGTGATCTCGGGCATCGCGACCGGTGTGATCGCGGGTTTCGGCTTCGACTCCTACCTGCTCGCGCTCGGCGCCATTGCTCGGATCAAGCGCTGAGCCGGTAGAATCGCTTTCTGGTTTCGATATGCGCGCCGGAGCGCGCTATTCAACCGCCTCTCCCTCCCTACCTGAATGGACTCTGCGCGCATGGCTTCTACCTCTGACATCAAGAACGGCGTCGTTCTCAACATGGATGGCCAGCTGTGGACCGTCATCGAGTTCCAGCACGTGAAGCCGGGCAAGGGCGGCGCGTTCGTGCGCACGAAGGTCAAGAACGTCATGAGCGGCAAGGTCGTCGACCGCACGTTCAACGCCGGTGCGAAGCTCGAGACCGAGGTCGTCGACCGCGCCGACTACCAGTACCTCTACGCCGACGGCGAGAACTTCGTGTTCATGGATCTCGGCAACTACGACCAGATCACCCTCTCGGCCGCCCAGGTCGGCGACGCCGTGAACTTCATGCTCGAGAACCAGAACGTCACCATCGCGCTGCACAACGAGGCGCCCCTCTACGTGGAGCTCCCCGCGTCTGTGAGCCTCGAGATCACCTACACCGAGCCCGGCCTGCAGGGCGACCGCTCGACCGGCGGCACCAAGCCCGCCACGGTGGAGACCGGCTACGAGATCCAGGTTCCCCTGTTCCTCGACATCGGCACGAAGGTCAAGGTCGACACGCGCGACGGCAGCTACCTCGGCCGCGTCAACGACTAGGCGCAGACAGTATGAGTGCCCGTACCAAGGCGCGTAAGCGCGCCCTCGACCTGCTCTACGGGGCAGACGTTCGAGAAGAGTCCATCAACACCGCCCTCGCCGTGGAGCAGGCCCGCGCAGACGCCGACCCCAAGCGTGGCTCGTCGTGGCCGTACGCCCGCGAGATCGTCGTGGGCATCACCGAGCACGGCGACGAGATCGACGAGCTGATCGAGACCTACGCGCAGGGCTGGACCATCAACCGCATGCCGGCCGTCGACCGCGCGATCGTGCGCATCGGCATCTGGGAGCTGCTCTTCAATGAGCAGATCCCCGACGGCGTCGCGATCTCCGAGGCGGTCGAGGCTGCCGCTGTGCTGAGCACAGAGGACTCCGCCGGGTTCATCAACGGGCTGCTCGGCCGGATCGCGCAGACTCGCGCCTAGAAGCATCCGCCCCTTCTGAAAACGAAGGAGTCGCAGCCCGTCCGGCCCCATTCCGGGCCTGACGGGCTGCTTTGCGTGCGCTTCTCCTTCGTTTTCAGAGAGGGGGACATACTCTGGGACGATGGATGACTCGCTGATCGGGCCGGCGCTGGCCCCCGACCTGCACGTCATGACGTACAACATCCGCCGACGCATCCTCCACCTCCCGCCGCGGAGCAGCGACCTCTGGTCGCACCGCAAGGTGCTGCTTCGCCGGCTGCTGCAGGCGGAACAGCCGACGGTGCTCGGCGTGCAGGAGGCCCTGCTCGACCAGGCTCGCTGGGTGGGTGAGAGCCTCGGCCCCGCATTCGTGCGCATCGGCTACGGCCGCAACGCCAACCGCGAGGGCGAGAGCTGCCCGCTGTACTACGACTCGCGTCGGCTGGAGGCGGTGAGCTGGCGGCAGTTCGCGCTGTCGAACACGCCGACGGTCGCCGGCTCGCGGTCGTGGGGCAACGTGGTTCCCCGAGTCGTCGTCACGGCCGAGTTCCGCGACCTCGGCACCGGCGCCGTGTTCAGGGTCTTCAACACACACTTCGACCACAGGTCGACGAAGTCGCGACTGCAGTCGGCCCGCATGATCACCCGGCTCGTCGACGCGGGCTCAGGGCCGGTCGTCGTTATGGGCGACGCCAACGCGGGGGTCCGCTCGGCACCGTACCGCGAGCTGATGCACAACGCCGGGCTCGTCGACGCCTGGCTCATGCCCGAGCGGCGTCTCACGCCGGAGTGGACCACGTACTCCGCCTATCGCGAGCCGCGCATGGGCGGCAAGCGCATCGACTGGCTGTTCGTCGGTCGCGGCGTCGAGGTGAAGGCCGTCGGCATCAACGCGGTGCGCTTCGACGGCGCGGCCCCGTCGGACCACGAGCCGGTGCAGGCGGTTCTGCGGCTGAGTCCGCCGGGCGCGACGAGCGCTCCATCTGCCGCCACGTTCCCCCGCTGAGCGGGGTGAGCGTGAGGAGCGTGTAGAGCACCGCCACGATGCCGAACGTGACGCTGAAGCCGATGGTGTCGACGGCGATTCCGCCGAGGAGCGCTCCGAGCGGCACCCCAGCCCAGGCGCCGGCGTTGATGAGACCGAAGACCCGCCCGCGCATGCGTTCGGGCACCCGCTCGAACTCGACCGCGCCGAGGATCGGGTTCAGCGATCCCGCGGCCAGCCCGGCGAGGGCGACCGTCGCGACGAGCACGGGCAGCGGCGCGTCGAGGGCGAGGGCTGCGTTCGGCGGCCCGCCGGCCAGCAGGAAGCAGACGGCGAATGTCACCCGCCGCGGCACCCGGTGGGCGACGAACCCGAATGCCACGTTGCCGATCAGCGCCGCGCCGCCCATCACCGCGACGAGAAGCCCGAGGGCGGCAGCCCCGCCGAGCCGCTCGTTCGCATAGAGCGGCAGCATGCTCGAGGCCCGGGCGGCGTCGAACAGGTTGGTCACCAGCACCAGCCCCACGATCAGCCGCATGAGCGGATCGCGCACCACGAAGCGAAAGCCCGCGGCCAAGTCTGCCCGGTACGAGGTGCGCTCCTCGGCATCGTCAGGAGGCGCCTCCGGATACGCGGGCACGAACAACCAAGTCAGGAGCGCAGAGAGAGCGAATGTGGCCGCGTTGACGAACAGAGTCGCGACGGGCCCCACGGCGGCGACGAGCAGGCCGGCGATGCTCGCCCCGATCAGCCGGGCGAGGCGGTCCGACCCGTCGAGCAACCCGACGCTCTGTTCGATGCGCACGCCTGCCCGCTCGGTGAGCGCCGGCAGCATCACCCGGCGTGCAGTCTGACCCGGGGTGTCGAGCAGCCCTGCCGTGAACACCAGCGCGAGCAACGCCCAGAACGGCAGACCGACGGTCAGCGCCAAGACCGGCATGGTCAACACCGCGCCTCCGCTGACGATGTCGGCGACGATCGACGCCCGGCGGTGCCCGACGCGGTCGACGACGACGCCGCCGAGCGGCCCGCCGATCACGACCGGGGCTGTAGCGAAGAACGCGGCGATGCCGACCTCGAGCCCCGAACCGCCGGTGCCGAGCACGTAGAACGGAATGGCGAACGCGGTGACGACGTTGCCGGTCTGCGAGATCGCGTGGGCGGCGAGCAGGGCCGTGAGTGATCCGACGCCACGGCGGGTGCCGCGCATTCCCGACATCGGCTACGGGCGGCGGAATGCCTGGTAGACGATCGCGACACGTTCGGCCCCGTCGGCGACCTCGGGATCGTGGGCGGCGCTCGCTTCGAGCCACCGGTCGACCAGCGACTCGAGTTCGCGGCGCATCTGCGCCAGCTCGTCGACGGTGAGCCGCAGGCTGCGGTCGCCGTTCGCGGCGGCGGCCACCCAGGCGCGCGGCATGGCCGGGGTGGCGTCGATGTACTCGCCGAAGCGGGTCGCGTACACCTGGGCGACGGACTTCTGCAGGGCAGCGGATGCCGACAGCTTGTCGGGGTCGTCGAGAAGGTCGGCGGGCTCCCAGCTGGTGAGCGGGGTGGTCGCCCGCCACCAACGCTCGCGTCGATCGGTGCTCTGGCCGTCGGCCGGCTCGATCAGGTCGAACTGCGCGAGTTTGCCGAGGTGGTAGCTGACGGTGCCCGGCGCCTCGTCGACGACGTCGCCGAGCTGCGCGGCCGTCTGGGCACCGCGCTCGCGCAGCAGCCCCAGCAGGCGCAGCCGGGTGGGATGCGCGAGAACCCGCATCGATGCGGCCGTGGTGAGCGTGGTGCGCTCCGGATCGATTGAAGTCATGGTTGGACGATAGGTGCACAAGGAGTGTTGCGCAAGATCGATTGTGCTTCTTGGAGACGGGTCCACACTGGCTCGTGCGGGCCGCCGTCAGAATTCGCTCGGCGGGGGTCGCGGGTGGTGTCGTAGAGTGCGCTGGTGGGATTCACCGCAGCCGAACTCGACGCCCTGTACGGGCGCACCCTGCCCGACACCGTCGGACCCGGGCTGCGCCTGCTCTTCGTCGGCATCAACCCCGGCCTGCACACGGTGGCCGTTCAGGCGCCTTTCGCCCGGAAGGGAAACCGGTTCTACCCCGCTCTCTTCCGCGCGGGCATCACCGACCGGGTGATCGACGCGTCGGCGGGGTTGAGCGAGGTCGACCGCGCGCACCTTTTCGACCGCGGCGTCGGCGTGACCTCGCTCGTGAGGGCCGCGACTCGGCGCGCCGACGAGCTGAGCCGCGCCCAGTTGATCGAGGGCGCTGCCGCGCTCGAGGTGCGCGTCGCCGCCCTCGCGCCGGCCGTCGTCGCGATGCTCGGTGTGACCGCCTACCGCACCGCCTTCGCGCGGCCGAAGACCGTCGTCGGGCCGCAGCAGCAGACGCTCGGCGGGGCTCCGTTGTGGGTCGTGCCGAACCCGAGCGGCCTGAACGCGCACGAGACGGTCGCCACTCTCGCCGCCGCCTATCGCGCTGCGGCGGTCGCGGCGGGAATTGCGGTGTACGACGTGCCCGGTCTCGAGACCGCGGGCCGCCCGCTGTGACCGACCTCCCGCTCGTCGGCCCGGCATCCGCACCCGACCTGTCGATCATGGGTTTCAACATCCGCCGTCGGCTTCCCCGACTGCTGTCGAGGGGACGCGACCGCTGGGCGACCCGCGCGCCACTCGTCGGCCGGCTGCTCGCCGCCGAACGGCCCACCGTCGTCGCTCTTCAGGAGTCGTTCGCCGACCAGACCGATTTCGTCGCTCACAGTCTCGGCACGCAGTACCGCGCCGTGGGGCGGGGTCGCAATGCCGACGGAGGCGGCGAGGGATGCCCGGTGATCTACGACTCGGACCGGCTCGAGCTGATCGACTGGAGGCAGCTCGCGCTGTCGGGCACACCGCAGGCGGCCGGGTCGCGCTCGTTCGGCAATCCCATGCCGCGCGTCGTCGTTGTGGCACGGTTGCGCGATCGCTCGACGGGCGCGGCCCTCAGGGTCGTCAACACGCATCTCGACCCCTTCTCGGCTCGTTCCCGGCTGCTCGGCGCGCGGCTGATCGTCGACCTCCTGAGCGGCGACGCCGACACGCCGACCGTGCTGACCTGCGACGCGAACGCTCCGACGGGTTCGCCGGCCTACCGCGAGCTGACAGGGCGGGGCGGACTGGCCGACGCCTGGCACGCCGCCGACCAGCTGCTCACCCCGGAGTGGAACACCTACTCCGGCTACCGCGCCCCGCGAGCGGGCGGCAGGCGCATCGACTGGCTGCTCGTCGGCGGCGGCCTCCGCGTGCTGCGGGCGGGCGTCAACGCCACGAGGTTCGACGGTGGGGCCGCATCCGACCACGAACCGGTGCAAGCCCTCCTGCGCCTGCCGGCCGTCGCGGTTTAGGCTCGAAAGGTGATCGAGAACTTCCGACGCGCACCGTCCGGCCCGGCGGAGTGGGCGGCCGACGCCGTGCGGGTGCTCGGCGCCGTGAGCGTCGCGGTCGCCGGAATCGGCTGGGGCGCGGTCGCCTTCTGGGTCACCGCGCTCGCGCTGCTCGGCGTCTGCGCCTCCCGCTTCCTCGGCCTGCGCCCAGCGCTCGACATCGCACTCGGGATCACCCTGCTCGTCGCGGCATGGAGCAGCACACTCGGGCTGTACACGTCGGTGGCCGGATGGGACCTCGTCGTGCACTTCTTCGCCACGGGTCTCATCGCCGCGGCTCTGTTCGTCGTCGCAGAACGGTTCTCGGTCGTGCCGTTCGGCGGGGCGCCCGGCGCGACCGCCGTGCTCACCACGGCGTTCGGCGTCACCGCCGCCGTGGTGTGGGAGGTCGCCGAGTGGGTAGGGCACAACTTCGTCGACCCCACGATCTACGTGGCGTACAACGACACCATCGGCGACCTCGTCGCGGGAACCGCGGGGTCGATCGTCGCCGGCTGCTCGACGCGCTACCTGCACGCCGGCGACCGCGTGCGGCCCACCGCGGGCGCTCGGCTATAGTTGGCGAAACAGACATCCTTTAAGTTCCGTCCAGAGAGGCGGGGAAGGAGGTCAGAATGACTGCACGCCTCGTGCTGCAATCGGCTGACATCACCCGAGCGTTGACCCGCATCTCCCACGAGATCCTGGAGTCCAATCGCGGCGCCAGCGATCTCGTGCTCCTCGGCATCCCGACCCGCGGCGTGATCCTCGCCCGTCGGCTCGGCGAGATCCTCGACTCCATCGAGCCCGGCAGCGTCGCGGTCGGCTTCCTCGACGTCACGATGTACCGCGACGACCTGGCGAAGAACCCGACCAGGGCGCCCAGCCCCACCCAGATCCCCGCCGGCGGCATCGACGGCAAGACCGTGGTTCTCGTCGACGACGTGCTGTACTCCGGCCGCACCATCCGCGCCGCCCTCGACGCGCTGAACGACATCGGCCGTCCCCGCGCGGTCCGCCTCGCCGCCCTCGTCGACCGCGGTCACCGCGAGCTGCCGATCCGCGCCGACTTCGTGGGCAAGAACCTGCCCACCGCGGCGAGCGAGCGCATCAACGTGCGGCTCGTCGAGGTCGACGGCGCCGACGAGGTCACGATCGAGACCGCCGGGGGAGGGCAGGCGTGAGACACCTGCTGTCGACCAAGGACCTCAGCCGTGCCGAGGCCGTCGCCATTCTCGACGTCGCAGAGGACATGGCGGATGTCGCGGGGCGCGAGGTCAAGAAACTCCCGACCCTGCGCGGCAAGACCGTCGTCAACCTGTTCTTCGAAGACTCCACCCGCACGCGCATCTCCTTCGAGGCCGCGGCCAAGAGGCTCAGCGCCGACGTCATCAACTTCTCCGCCAAGGGGTCGAGCGTCTCGAAGGGCGAGAGCCTCAAGGACACCGCCCAGACCCTCGCCGCGATGGGCGCCGACGCCGTCGTCGTGCGGCACCAGGCGTCCGGCGCGCCCAGCGTTCTCGCCCAGAGCGGATGGATCGACGCCGGGATCGTCAACGCCGGCGACGGCACACACGAGCACCCCACGCAGGCCCTGCTCGACGCGTTCACGATCCGTCGGCGGCTCCACGGCACCTCCGCCCGGGGCCGCGACCTCGACGGCGTCACCGTCACGATCGTCGGCGACATCCTGCACTCCCGCGTGGCCCGGTCGAACGTCTGGCTGCTGACCACCCTCGGTGCGCACGTGCACCTCGTCGCCCCCGCCACCCTGGTGCCGCTCGGCATCGGCGACTGGCCGGTCACCGTCGGCTACGACCTCGACGCCGCCATCGCCGCGCGACCCGACGTCGTGATGATGCTGCGCATCCAGGGCGAGCGGATGCACGCGGCGTTCTTCCCCAACGCCCGGGAGTATGCGCGCCAGTGGGGCCTCGACGACGAACGACTCGAGCGCCTCCCTGCGGCTAGTCTGGTCATGCACCCCGGCCCGATGAATCGCGGTCTGGAGATCTCTGCGAAGGCCGCCGACTCCCCGCAGTCGACCGTGCTCGAGCAGGTTGCGAACGGGGTGTCGATCAGGATGGCCGTTCTGTATCTGCTGCTGGCTGGAACCGTGGAGTTGTGAGAAATATGACCATCGTCATCCAGGGTGCGACTCTGCCGAACGGCACCAGAACCGACCTCCTCGTCGACGGGGGCGTGATCACCGCGACCGGCTCCGGGGTCACCGCGAACGGCGCCACCGTCATCGACGCGACCGGGCTCACCGCCCTCCCCGGCCTCGTCGACCTGCACACCCACCTGCGTGAACCCGGCTTCGAGCAGAGCGAGACCGTGCTCACCGGCTCCCGCGCCGCCGCGATCGGCGGCTTCACCAGCGTCTTCGCGATGGCCAACACGAGCCCCGTCTCCGACACCGCCGGAGTCGTGGAGCAGGTCGCCTCCCTCGGCGCCCGTCACGGCTACGTCACCGTTCGCCCCATCGGCGCCGTCACCGTCGGCCTCGCCGGCACCGCGCTCTCCGAGATCGGCGCCATGGCCGGATCCCGCGCCGGCGTGCGGGTGTTCTCCGACGACGGCATCTGCGTCTCCGACCCGCTGCTCATGCGCCGCGCGCTCGAGTACGTGAAGACCTTCGACGGCGTCATCGCGCAGCACGCGCAAGACCCACGCCTGACCGAGGGCGCCCAGATGAACGAGGGGGCGCTGTCGAGCGAGCTCGGCCTCGCCGGGTGGCCCGCCGTCGCCGAGGAGTCGATCATCGCCCGCGACGTGCTGCTCGCCCAGCACGTCGGGGCCCGCCTGCACATCTGCCACCTGTCGACCGCCGGGAGCGTCGACGTGATCCGCTGGGCCAAGGCCCGCGGCATCGACGTCACCGCCGAGGTCACCCCGCACCACCTGCTGCTCACCGAGCAGCTCGTGCGCGGCTACGACTCCCGGTTCAAGGTGAACCCGCCTCTGCGCCGAGAAGAAGACGTGCTCGCGCTGCGCGAGGCCCTCGCCGACGGCACCATCGACATCGTCGCCACCGACCACGCCCCGCACCCGCTCGAGGCCAAGGAGTGCGCCTGGGACGAGGCCGCGAACGGCATGGTCGGGCTCGAGTCCGCGCTCAGCGTCGTGCAGGCCGCCGTCGTCGACACCGGCTACCTGAACTTCGAGGATGTCGCGCGCGTGCTGTCGGCGAAGCCCGCCGAGATCGGGCGGCTGGCCGGCTACGACACCGCCTTCGCCGTCGGCAGCCACGCCAACTTCACCCTCTACGACCCGAGCGTCAGCCGGGAGTTCGGCACGGAGCACCTGCACGGCAAGAGCGTTAACTCGCCCTACCTCGCCCGCACCCTCCCCGGCCGCGTCATCGCCACCATCCACGACGGCTACCCGACCGTGCTCGACGGCGAACTCGTCGACCCGGCCGAGGTCGCGGCCGCAGCGGAGGCGGCCCGTGGATAAGCAGGTCTCCGCCGCCATCGTCATCGGCCTCATCGTCGTCTTCCTCGGCCTCATCGCCCTGGGCTGGTACACGCGCAAGCGCCGGCAGCGCGCTATCGCCGCACCGCAGCATCCGCCGGCCGACCTCGGCGCCGTGCTCGGGACGTTCCCCGGCTTCTACGTCGCCACCACCCTCGCCGACGACCGGTTCAACCGCGTCGCCGTGCACGGGCTCGGCTTCCGCGCCCGCTCCGAGGTGATCGTCGCCGAGGCCGGCATCGTCGTGCCCATCGCCGGGCAGCGCGACACCTTCATCCCGCGCGGCGACATCACCGCCGTCGCCCCCGCCACCTGGACCATCGACCGTGTCGTCGAGACCGACGGACTGACCATGGTCGCCTGGACTCTCGCCGAGACCGCGGTCGAAAGCTATTTCCGCGCGGAGAACCCGGAGGCGTTCGTCGCCGCCGCGGTCTCTCTCGCTCCGCTCACCACAGAAAGGGACTCGAAGTGACGAGCACCCCCGCACCCGCAGTCTTCGTGCTCGAAGACGGCACCCGCTACACCGGCCGCGCCTACGGCGCACTCGGCCGCTCGCTCGGCGAGGCGGTCTTCGCCACCGGCATGACCGGCTACCAGGAGACCCTCACCGACCCGAGCTACGCCGGGCAGATCGTGCTGATGACCGCGCCGCACATCGGCAACACGGGCATGAACGACGCCGACGAGGAGTCGAGCCGCATCTGGGTCGCCGGGTTCGTCGTGCGCGACCCCTCCCGCGTCGTGTCCAACTTCCGCTCGCAGCGCTCCCTCGACGACGACCTCGTCGAGCAGGGCGTCGTCGGCATCAGCGGCGTCGACACCCGCGCCATCACCCGCCGACTGCGCGACTCCGGCGCGATGCGCTCCGGCATCTTCTCCGGCACCGACGCGGAGCTCGGCGACGACGAGCAGCTCGCCATCGTGCGCGCCGGCCGCGACATGCGCGGGCTCAACCTCTCGGGCGAGGTGTCGACGCAGGAGACCTACGTCGTGCCCGCGATCGGCGACAAGATCGGCAACCTCGCCGTGCTCGACCTCGGCGTGAAGACCTCCACCCTCACCTACCTCTCGCAGCGCGGCTTCGACGTGCACGTCCTCCCGCAGTCGGTGACCCTCGCCGAGGTTCTGGCGATCGAACCCGTCGGCGCGTTCTACTCGAACGGCCCGGGCGACCCGGGCGCATCCGACGCCCACGTCGACCTGCTGCAGGGCATCCTCCGCGAGGGACTGCCGTTCTTCGGCATCTGCTTCGGCAACCAGCTGCTCGGGCGCGCGCTCGGCTTCGGCACCTACAAGCTGCCCTTCGGCCACCGCGGGATCAACCAGCCCGTCGTCGACGTGTCGACCGGCCGCACCGAGATCACGAGCCACAACCACGGGTTCGCCGTCGACGCCCCCATCGGCGAGATCACCGAGTCGCCCGCCGGCTTCGGCCGGGTCGAGGTGAGCCACGTCAACCTCAACGACAACGTGGTCGAGGGCCTCAACGCGCTCGACATCCCGGCCTTCAGCGTGCAGTACCACCCGGAGGCGGCGGCGGGACCGCACGACTCCAACTACCTGTTCGACCGCTTCCACGACGCGGTGCTCGCGAAGCAGGCGGCGAATTCCGAGGCTTCGACAGGCTCAATCAGCAAGGAAGACAACTAATGCCCAAGAGGGACGACATCACCTCGGTACTGGTCATCGGCTCAGGGCCGATCGTCATCGGCCAGGCCGCCGAATTCGACTACTCGGGCACCCAGGCCTGCCGCGTGCTGCGGGAGGAGGGCATACGCGTCATCCTCGTCAACTCCAACCCGGCGACGATCATGACCGACCCGGACTTCGCGGATGCCACGTACATCGAGCCGATCACGTGGCAGGTCATCGAGACCATCATCCAGAAGGAGAAGCCCGACGCGATCCTCCCCACCCTCGGCGGCCAGACGGCACTGAACGCGGCGATCGACCTGCACAACAACGGCATCCTCGAGAAGTACGACGTCGAGCTGATCGGTGCCTCGTTCGAAGCCATCCACAAGGCCGAGGACCGCCAGCTGTTCAAGCAGCTCGTGCTGGACGCGGGGGCGGATGTCGCCAAGAGCTACATCGCGCACACCGTCGAGGAGGCCGTCGACTTCGCCGAGGACCTCGGCTACCCGCTGGTCATCCGCCCCTCCTTCACCATGGGCGGCCTCGGCTCCGGTTTCGCGTACGACCGCGACGAGCTCGTGCGCATGGTCGGCGACGGCCTGCACCAGAGCCCCACCACCGAGGTGCTGCTCGAGGAGAGCATCATGGGCTGGAAGGAGTACGAGCTCGAGCTCATGCGCGACACCGCCGACAACACGGTCGTCGTCTGCTCCATCGAGAACGTCGACCCCGTCGGCGTGCACACCGGCGACTCGATCACCGTCGCCCCCGCGCTCACCCTCACCGACCGCGAGTACCAGAACATGCGCGACATCGGCATCGACATCATCCGCGCCGTCGGCGTCGACACCGGCGGCTGCAACGTGCAGTTCGCCGTCGACCCGGCCGACGGCCGCATCATCGTGATCGAGATGAACCCGCGCGTCTCCCGGTCGAGCGCCCTCGCCTCGAAGGCCACCGGCTTCCCGATCGCGAAGATCGCAGCGAAGCTCGCTATCGGATACCGCCTCGACGAGATCGACAACGACATCACCAAGGTCACCCCGGCCAGCTTCGAGCCGACCCTCGACTACGTCGTGGTGAAGGTGCCCCGCTTCGCATTCGAGAAATTCCCCGCCGCCGACACGACGCTCACCACCACCATGAAGAGCGTCGGCGAGGCCATGGCCTTCGGCCGCAACTTCTCCACCGCGCTGCAGAAGGCACTGCGCTCGCTCGAGAAGCGCGGCTCCAGCTTCCACTGGCGCTACGAGCTACGCGACAAGGCCGCGCTGCTCGAGCTCGCGAGCGTGCCCACCGACGGCCGCATCGTCACCGTACAGCAGGCCCTCGTCGCCGGCGCCACCGCCGAAGAGGTCTTCGACGCCACCAAGATCGACCCCTGGTTCATCGACCAGATCGTGCTCATCAACGAGGTCGCGGCGACCATCGCCGCCGCCGACGAGCTCGATACGGCGACCTTCCGCCACGCCAAGGACCACGGCTTCTCCGATGCGCAGATCGCCGAGATCCGCGGGCTCGACGAGGCCGACGTGCGCTCCACCCGCTACGCGCTCGGCGTGCGCCCGGTCTTCAAGACCGTCGACACCTGCGCCGGCGAGTTCCCCGCCCTCACCCCGTACCACTACTCGAGCTACGACCTCGAGACCGAGGTGCAGCCCAGCGACCGCCGCAAGGTGATCATCCTCGGCTCGGGACCGAACCGCATCGGGCAGGGCATCGAGTTCGACTACTCGTGCGTGCACGCGAGCTTCGCGCTCTCCGACGCGGGTTTCGAGACGATCATGATCAACTGCAACCCCGAGACGGTCTCCACCGACTACGACACCAGCGACCGGCTCTACTTCGAGCCGCTCACCCTCGAGGACGTGCTCGAGATCGTGCACGCCGAGAGCCAGAGCGGCGAGCTCGTCGGCGTCGTCGTGCAGCTCGGCGGCCAGACCGCCCTCGGCCTCGCCCAGGGTCTCAAGAACGCCGGCGTGCCGATCCTGGGCACCACCCCCGAGGCCATCGACCTCGCCGAGGAGCGCGGCCTGTTCTCGAAGATCCTCGAGAACGCCGGCCTCATCTCGCCGAAGAACGGCACGGCCACCGACGCGAGCGAGGCGGTCGAGATCGCCGAGAACATCGGCTACCCCGTGCTCGTGCGCCCGTCTCACGTGCTCGGCGGCCGCGGCATGGAGATCGTCTACGACACCGAGAGCCTCGTCGACTACTTCGAACGGGTGAAGGACCTCGTCATCATCGAGCCCGGCTCGCCCCTGCTGGTCGACCGGTTCCTCGACGACGCCATCGAGATCGACATCGACGCGCTGTACGACGGCACCGAGCTGTACATCGGCGGCATCATGGAGCACATCGAGGAGGCCGGGGTGCACTCGGGAGACTCCGCCTGCACCCTGCCGCCGGTCACCCTGGGGCGTGACGTCATCGACCGTGTGCGCGAGGCCACCCTCGGCATCGCCGAGGGCATCGGCGTGAAGGGCCTCCTCAACGTGCAGTTCGCCATCGGACAGGGCATCCTCTACGTGCTCGAGGCCAACCCGCGCGCCAGCCGCACCGTGCCGTTCGTCTCCAAGGCGCTGGGCATCCCGCTCGCGAAGGCGGCGGCACGCGTCATGGTCGGCGAGAGCATCCGCTCGCTCGTCGACTCGGGACTCCTTCCCGCTCAGGACGGATCCTCAGTGCCGATGGATGCCCCGGTGGCGGTCAAAGAGGCCGTGTTGCCCTTCAAACGCTTCCGCACCAAGGAGGGCAACGTCGTCGACTCCGTGCTCGGCCCGGAGATGCGCTCCACCGGCGAGGTCATGGGGATCGACTCCAACTTCCCCAAGGCGTTCGCGAAGAGCCAGGAGGCCGCGTACGGCGGACTCCCGAACTCGGGCAACGTCTTCGTCTCGGTCGCCGACCGCGACAAGCGCGCGATCATCCTGCCGATGCTGCGCATGAGCCAGCTCGGCTTCGAGATCCTCGCCACCGAGGGCACAGCGGAGATCCTCAGCCGCAACGGCATCCCCGCGCGCATCGTGCGCAAGTACTTCCAGGGCCAGCTCGTGGTCGAGGGGGAGCCGACGATCGTCGACCTCATCAACCAGGGCGAGGTCGACGTCGTGATCAACACGCCGAGCGGCCGGAGCGCCCGCGCCGACGGCTACGAGATCCGCACCGCCACGGTCGCGGCCGACAAGCCGCTGTTCACCACGATCGCGCAGCTCGCCGCCGCCGTCGCATCGTTCGAGGCCGTGCGCGAACCGTTCACTGTGCGCTCGCTCCAGGACTACGCGATCGACCGCGCCGAGCGACTGGCCCGCGTATGACCCTCGGTTTCGGCGCACGCCTCTCGGAGGTCTTCGAGGCCTCCGGGCGGCTGTGCGTGGGGATCGACCCCCATCCGTACCTGCTGGGGGAGTGGGATCTCGCGGACGACGCCGACGGCCTGCGCGAGTTCGGCCTGCGCGTCGTCGAGGCGACCGCGGGCCGCGCGGGCATCGTCAAGCCGCAGGTCGCGTTCTTCGAACGCCACGGGTCGGCGGGCTACGCCGCCCTCGAGCAGGTGCTCGCCGCCGCGCGCGCCGCGGGACTCGTGGTCATCGCCGACGTGAAGCGCGGCGACGTCGGCACCAGCGTCGAGGCCTACGGCCAGTCGTGGCTCACTCCCGGCTCGCCGCTCGAGTCCGACGCCATGACGATCAGCGCCTTCCAGGGCGTCGGGTCGATCGAGGCGCCGCACCGACTCGCCCTCGCCACCGGCAAGGGGCTGTTCGTGCTCGCCGCCACCTCCAACCCGGAGGCCGCGGCACTGCAGCGCGCCGTGCTCGACACCGGACCCTCTGCCGGAAAGACGGTCGCGGCGAGTATCGTCGGTGACGTGCACGACTGGAACTTCGAGGAAGCCTCCCTCGGCTCCACGGGCGTCGTGATCGGCGCCACCGTGAGCCTCGGCGACTACGGCATCGAGCCGCGGTCGCTCACAGCCACGCCCATCCTCGCACCGGGCTTCGGCCATCAGGGCGCCCGGGTCGCCGACGCCCGAATGCTGTTCGGCGAGGCATCCGCCAACGTCATCGTGAGCGCCTCACGCAGCATCCTCGCCGCCGGTCCCTCCGGCATCGCCGACGCGATCACGGCGCAGTCGACCGAGATCCGAGGGGCATTCGCATGAACCCACGTCCCACACCGCCCGACGTCGACCGCGTCGCCGCGGCGAAGGCGGCCGTCGCCGCCCGCCGAGCCCGCGCAGCCGTGAAGAAGTCTGTCGCCGACCGCTCGCGCACCGCGCTCGACGTCGCGGAGACCGCTTGGCACACCCCCACGAGCGCCGAGGCGACCCTGCGCGTGACCGAACTGCTCACCAGCATCCCCACGCTCGGGCCCACCAGGGTCGCCCGCCTGATGGACTCGCTCGCGATCTCCGACCGCAAACGCGTCGGAGGCCTCGGCACACGGCAACGGGTCAAGCTGCGCGACTACCTCGTCGCCCGCGCCGGGGGAGAGCCGGCACGACTCGTCGTGCTCGCCGGGCCGACCGCCGTCGGCAAGGGCACCGTCTCGGCGTACATCCGCGAGAACTACCCCGACGTGCTGCTGAGCGTGTCGGCGACGACGCGGGCCCCGCGCCCCGGCGAGATCGACGGCGTGCACTACTACTTCGTCAGCGACGAGGAGTTCGACCGCAAGATCGCCGCAGGCGAACTGCTCGAATGGGCGATCGTGCACAACTCGTACCGCTACGGCACGCCGCGGCCGCCGATCGACGCTGCCCTCGCCGCCGGACGCCGGGTGCTGCTCGAGATCGACCTGCAGGGCGCTCGCCTCGTGCGTCAGGCGATGCCCGAGGCGATCCTCGTCTTCCTGCTGCCTCCCACCTGGGACGAACTCGTGCGCCGCCTCATCGGCCGCGGCACGGAAGACGCGGCAGAACAGACCCGCAGACTCGAGACCGCGAAGGTCGAACTGGCCGCCCAGGACGAGTTCGACGTGAAGGTCGTCAACCGCGACGTCAGCGAAGCGGCGCGAGAAGTCGTAGAGTTGATGGCAGTGCCCGTTTCCCCATAGGGGTTCGGTCGCGCCTACTTCTCTCAATTCCCCTACAAAGGAGCACCCATGGCTGACAAGAACAGCGGAATCATTGACCCGCCCATCGACGAACTGCTGTCGAAGGTCGACTCCAAGTACCAGCTCGTGATCTTCGCGTCGAAGCGCGCCCGCCAGATCAACAACTACTACGCCGACCTGCACGAGGGAAGCCTCTTCGACAACGTCGGACCGCTCGTCGACTCGACCATCGAAGACAAGCCGCTCTCCGTGGCACTTCGCGAGATCAACAACGACAAGCTCGAGCTCAAGCGCTTGAGCGGCGAGTAATCAGCACCACGAATCATCCAGTGACCGTCTTGAACGTCGTCGTCGGCATCACCGGCGGTATCGCGGCGTACAAGGCGGTCGCTGTCGTTCGCGCCCTTGTGCTCGCCGGCCACGACGTGCACGTCGTCGCCACCGACGCCGCCCTGAGGTTCGTGGGCAAGCCCACCCTCGAGGCCATCAGCCGCAACACGGTGCACACCGACCTCTACGAGGGAGTCGCCGAAGTGCGGCACGTGGCGATCGGCCAGGCCGCCGACCTCATCGTCATCGCCCCGGCCACCGCCAACTCCATCGCGAAGCTCGCGGCCGGTATCGCCGACGACCTGCTCGGCAACACCGTTCTCGCCTCGACCGCTCCGGTCGTGATCGCACCCGCGATGCACACCGAGATGTGGCAGAACCCGGCGACCGTCGCGAACGTGGCTCTGCTGCGCTCCCGCGGAGTCCACGTAGTCGGACCCGCGGTCGGCCAGCTCACCGGAAAAGACAGCGGACCGGGCCGGATGAGCGAGCCCGACGACATCGTCGAGGCCGCCCTCGCCGTCGTCACCCCCAAAGACCTCCTCGGCAGGCGCATCGTCGTGACCGCCGGCGGCACCCGCGAACCGCTCGACCCCGTGCGTTACATCGGCAACAGGTCGAGCGGCAAGCAGGGACTCGCCATAGCGGTCGGCGCCGCCGCACGCGGGGCCACGGTGACGCTCGTCGGTGCCAACCTCGAGGTGCACGCCGCGGCATCCGACGACCTCCACGTCGTGCACGTCTCGACCACCCTCGAACTCGAGGCGGCGGTCACCGCCGCGGCAGCCGAAGCGGACGTCGTCGTTATGGCCGCCGCCGTGGCCGACTACCGGCCCGAGAGCGTCGCTCCGGCGAAGATCAAGAAGGACGTGCAGGGCGACACCCTGCAGCTCACCCTCGTGAAGAACCCCGACATCCTCGCCGGGCTGGCGGGCGCACGACGCGACGGTCAGGTGATCGTCGGCTTCGCCGCCGAGACCGTCGACGACCGCGAGCAGCTACTCGCGCTGGGCCGGGCCAAGATCGCGCGCAAGGGCGCCGACTATCTCGTCCTCAACAGGGTGGGCTGGACCGAGGGGTTCGCCACAGAGAGTAACTCGATCATCGTGGTCAATTCGGCCGGGGATATAGTGAGCGAGGCCAGCGGCACGAAGACGTCGGTGGCCGCTCGTATTCTCGATCTGTTGACCTGAACACCCGTATCAACCGTTTCCAGCCAGAGGCTAATCAATGAGCTCCCCACTGCGTCTTTTCTCGTCCGAATCCGTGACGGAGGGGCACCCGGACAAGATCTGCGACCAGATCTCCGACAGCATCCTCGACGCCCTGCTCGAGGTCGACCCGCACGCGCGCGTCGCCGTGGAGACCCTCGTCACGACCGGGCTGGTGCACGTCGCCGGAGAGGTCACCACCACCGGCTACGTCGACATCCCCACGATCGTTCGCAAGCGCATCTCCGAGATCGGCTACAACTCGTCCGACGTCTGGTTCGACGGCCGTTCCTGCGGCGTCTCCGTGTCGATCGGCGGGCAGTCGCCCGACATCGCCGCGGGAGTCGACCACGCCCAGGAGACGCGCGAGGAGTCGAGCGGCGACGCCGACGACCTGCAGGGCGCGGGCGACCAGGGCATCATGTTCGGCTACGCCACCACCGAGACGGCAGAGCTCATGCCGCTGCCGATCTGGCTCGCGCACCGTCTGGCCGAGCGCCTCGCGTTCGTTCGCAAGTCGGGGCTCGTCGACTACCTGCGCCCCGACGGCAAGACCCAGGTCACCATCGGCTACGAGGGCGCCGTTCCGCGCACCGTCGAGACCGTCGTCGTCTCCACCCAGCACTCGCCCTCGATCAGCACCGCGCAGCTGCGCGCGCACATCGAGGAGATCGTCATCCGCCCGGTGCTCTCGACGATCGCGCTCGACTCGAACAACGTGCGCATCCTCATCAACCCCACCGGCGTGTTCCACATCGGCGGCCCGCAGGGTGACGCCGGCCTCACCGGCCGCAAGATCATCGTCGACACCTACGGCGGCGCGGCACGCCACGGCGGCGGCGCGTTCAGCGGCAAAGACCCCTCGAAGGTCGACCGCTCGGCCGCGTACGCTCTGCGCTGGGTCGCGAAGAACGCGGTCGCCGCCGGATTCGCCGACCGCCTCGAGGTGCAGGTCGCATACGCGATCGGCAAGGCGTCGCCCGTGGGGCTCTACGTCGAGACCTTCGGTACCGCGCACGTCGACGAAGACACCATCATCGGCTCCATCAACTCCGTCTTCGACCTCCGCCCGAGCCGCATCATCGGCGAGCTCGACCTGCTGCGACCCATCTACGCGGAGACGTCGACCTACGGCCACTTCGGGCGTGAGCTCCCCAACTTCACTTGGGAGCGGCTCGACCGGGTCGACGCGCTGCGCGCGGCTGCGAAACTATAGACGCTCTATTCGACGTAACCGAGCACAGCGGGGAGGCGGCGCGGCCCATGAGCCAGGCATCTGTCGCCCGAGTGCTCATCGACTCGCCCCTGCCCCAGCTCGACCGGCTCTTCGACTACGGCATCCCCGAGAGCCTGCGTGAACGTGCCGTCGCCGGGGTGCGGGTGCGGGTGCCGTTGCGCTCGGCGGGCCGAGTGGCCGACGGATTCATCGTCGAGATCGCGCCCCCGGGTGACTACTCCGGCGTGCTCAGCGAGATCGAAGAGGTCGTCTCCGACATCCCCGTGCTGACGCCTGAGGTGTGGGCGCTCGCCCGCAAGGTCTCGGAGCGCGCGGCCGGCAACGCCAACGACATCGTCCGGCTCGCCGTGCCCAACCGGCAGGTGCGGGTCGAGAAGGCCTACCTCGCCGCCGAGGAACGCCCGCCCCTGGCAGCGCTCGAGCCGCCCGCGCGCATCCACGGCTACGGCGACGGCGTCGTCGAGACGGCGATCGCCGCCCGCCAGCGGCTCGCGATCGACGCCGTGCCCCTCGTCGCCGAGGTCGAGCCCGGAGTCTGGGTCGGCGAGTGGGCCGTGACGATGGCGGCCGCGGCGGCGGCGACGCTCGCCGGCGGCGCCACCGCCATCCTCGCCGTGCCCGACTACCGCGACCAGGAGCAGCTCGCCGCAGCGCTGGCGGCGGTCCTGCCTGCGGAACGGGTCATCCGCCTCGACGCCAAACAGTCCAACCCCCACCGCTACCGCGCGTTCCTGCGCTGCCTGCGCGACGACCCCGTGGTCATCATCGGCAACCGCTCGGTCGTCTACGCCCCGGCCGCCACCCTCGGCCTCATCGCGGTCTGGGACGACGGCGACCCGCTGCACAGCGAACCGCTGAGCCCCTACGTGCACGCCCGCGACGCGGCGCTGGTGCGCCAGGAGCAGCAGGGCTGCGCGCTCATATTCCTCGGGCACTCGCGCAGCACCGAGGTCGAGCGCCTCGTCGAGGTCGGCTGGGTGCGTTCGCTGGCCCCGCAGCCGGCCGTGCTGCCGAAGGTCGTGCCGACCGCCCAGCAGTCGTCCGAAGACCGCCTCGCGGCGCAGGCGCGCATCCCGTCCACCGCCTGGCGCGAGGCCAGGGCAGCCCTCGAGCAGGGGCCGGTGCTCGTGCAGGTCGCCCGGCCCGGCTACGCGCCGCGCCTCGCCTGCGTCGACTGCAAGCGCAGCGCGCGCTGCATGAAGTGCGAGGGCCCGCTCGGCCAGAAGTCGTCGCGCTCGACTCCCGCCTGCAACTGGTGCGGCGCTCTGGCCGTCGAATGGAAGTGTGCGAACTGCGAGGGCGAACGCCTGCGCTTCGTCGGCTCCGGCGCCGGGCGCACGGCCGAAGACCTCGGCCGTGCCTTCCCCGGGGTGCGCATCATCGTCGCCGACGGCGAGCGCCCCATCCTCACCGTCGGCGCCGAGCCCGCGCTCGTCATCGCCACGCGCGGCGCCGAACCCGTCGCGGCCGGCGGCTACCGTGCCGTGCTGCTGCTCGACGGCGAGAGCATGGTCGCCCGTGAGAGCCTGCGTGTCGCCGAGGACTGCCTGCGCTGGTGGTCGAATGCCGCGGCCCTCGCCGCCCGCCGCGCCCCGATCGTGCTCGTCGGAGTCGGCGGCGCGCTCGCGTCGGCCTTCGTCACCTGGCGCCAGGCCGACTTCGCGCGCTCAGAGCTGGCCGACCGCCGGGCGCTGCGCTTCCCGCCCGCGGTGCGCGTCGCCACCGTCACCGGCACCGTGCAGGCCGTCTCCGACGCCATCGCGAGCGTGAACGTCGACGGGCCCGACATCCTCGGCCCCGTCGACGTCGACGGCGGGGGAGTGCGCACGATCGTGCGCTTCGACTACGCGCACGGCGCCGAGATCGCCGCCGGGCTGCGCGCCGAGGTCGTCAGGTCGGCGGCCAACCGGCGGCGCGCTCTGGGCAAGGCGGCGCGCGGACCGGTTCCGGTCAGTCTCAAGGTGCGGTTCGACGACGTGGAGCCGTTCCTCGACCAATAGCGCGCCGAAAGTGCGGGAGAATGACCTAATGACTTCTCTGCGCCTCGTGTTCGCTGGCAGCCCCGCCGCCGCGGTGCCGAGCCTGACCGCCCTCGCCGCCTCCCGCCACGATGTCGCCGCCGTCGTCACCCGCGAGGACTCGCCGCAGGGCCGGCGCGGCACCCTCACCCCGACGCCCGTCGCGACCATCGCCGACGAACTCGGCGTGCCGACGATCAAGGCCAACCGTCTCGCGGGCGACGCAACCGAGAGCATCACCGCCCTCGGCGCCGACCTCGGCGTCATCGTCGCCTACGGGGGCCTGGTGCGCGAACCGCTGCTGAGCGCACCGCGCCTCGGCTGGATCAACCTGCACTTCTCCCTGCTGCCGCGCTGGCGCGGGGCCGCGCCCGTGCAGCGCTCCATCATCGCGGGCGACGAGCTGACCGGCGCCACCGTCTTCCGGCTCGTCCCCGAACTCGACGCCGGCGACGTGTTCGGGCAGCTCACCCAGTCGATCGGAGGGCACGAGACGGCGGGACACCTGCTCGACTCCCTCGCGCTGAGCGGCGCCGAACTGCTCGTCCGCGTGGTCGACGCGATCGCGGACGGCGACGCCGTCGCCGAGCCGCAACGGGGCGACGTGACCCTCGCGCCCAAGCTGACCCTCGACGACGGCCGGGTCGACTTCACCCGACCCGCGCACGACGTCGTCAACCTGATCCGCGGCGTCACCCCCGAGCCCGGGGCGTTCACCACGCTCGACGGCGCCCGGCTCAAGATCCTCGACGCCGTCATCGCGCGCGACGCCCCGCGTCTCGCCCCCGGCCACCTCGAAAGGCAAGGCAAGCTCATTCTCGTAGGCACAGCATCCGACCCGGTCCAGCTGATCACCGTGCACCCCGCCGGACGCAAGGCGATGGACGCCGGCGACTGGTGGCGCGGTCGCGCCGCCGACGCCGCGGCGGTCGCCGAATGAGCGCCGTGCAGCCGGCCCGCCGCATCGCCCTCGACGTGATCCTCGCTGTGCGTGAGTCCGACGCCTACGCCAACCTGCTGCTGCCCGTGCGGCTGCAGCGCGCAAAGCTCTCCGAGGCGGACGCGGGCCTGGCCACCGAGCTGACCTACGGCACCCTGCGGCGCCAGGGCTACTACGACGCCGTCATCGCCCTCGCCGCCGGCCGTCCCGTCGAGAAGATCGACCCGGCCATCCTCGACGTGCTGCGGCTCGCCTGCCACCAGCTGCTGTCGATGCGTGTCGCCCAGCACGCCGCCGTCGACGAGTCGGTGCAGCTCGCCAAGACCGTCGGCTCCAACTCGGCCACCGGGTTCGTCAACGGTGTGCTGCGCACCATCACTCGCACCCCCGTCTCCGAGTGGCAGGACCGCGCCCTCGCGAGCGCGAAGAACGACGACGAGCGCCTCGGCATCCTGCACTCGCACCCCGTCTGGATCATCCGGGCCTTCCGTTCCGCCCTCGCCGCCGAGGGCCGCGACTCCGAGCTCGACGACCTGCTCGAGGCCGACAACGTCGCGCCCCGCGTCAGCCTCGTCGCCCTGCCCGGCGAGTCCACCGTCGCCGAGCTCGACGCCTACGCCGCGACGTACTCGCCCGTCGGCGCCGTGCTCGACGGAGGAGACCCGCTGCAGCTCGAGGCGGTGCGGGCAGGACGCGCCCGTGTGCAGGACGAGGGCTCCCAGCTCGCGGCCCTCGCCCTCAGCCGGGTGCGCCCGGTCGTACGGGGAGAACGCTGGCTCGACCTGTGCGCGGGCCCCGGAGGCAAGGCAGCCCTGCTCGCCGCGGAAGCCGCGCAGTCGGGCGCCGTGCTGGTCGCGAACGAGGTCGTTCCCGCCCGCGCGGAGCTCGTACGCAAGGCCCTCGCCGTCTTCGACCCCGCGCCCGAGGTCTGGGAGCTCGACGGCACCACGGTCGGCGACGACCATGCGGACGAGTTCGACCGCATCCTCATCGACGCGCCGTGCACGGGCCTCGGCGCCCTGCGCCGCCGGCCCGAGGCCCGCTGGCGCAAGTCGCCGCGCGACGTCGCCCACCTCTCCGGCCTTCAGTCGAACCTGCTCGACGCGGCGATCACCGCGCTCAAGCCGGGCGGGGTGCTCGCCTACGTGACCTGCTCGCCGCACCTCGCCGAGTCGAAGGTCATCGTCGAGGGCGCCGTGAAGAAGTGGGGCGACGCCATCGAGCGCATCGACACTCCCGCCGTGCTCGCCACGATCACCGGCGAGACGCTCGATCTCGGCGACACGAAGCACGCGCAGCTCTGGCCGCACCGCCACGGCACCGACGCCATGTTCATCCAACTCATCGGTAAGGTCTAGCCATGTCCGTGCGCATCAACCCCAGCATCCTGGCCGCCGACTTCGCGAACTTCGAGCGCGAGCTGGGGCGTATCGCCAGCGCCGACCTCGTGCACGTCGACATCATGGACAACCACTTCGTGCCCAACCTCACGTTCGGTCTCGCCATGACCGAGCGCCTGCAGGAGCTGTCGACGATACCGCTCGACGTGCACCTCATGATCGACGACCCCGACCGCTGGGCGCCCGGCTACGCGGAACTCGGCGCCTACTCGGTCACCTTCCACGCAGAGGCGGCGAAGGACGCCGTGTCGCTGGCCCGCCGACTGCGCGACATCGGCGCCCGCGCGGGCATCGCGCTCAAGCCGGACACAGCGGTCGAGCCCTTCCTCGACCTGCTGCCCGAGTTCGACCAGGTGTTGGTGATGACCGTCGAGCCCGGCTTCGGCGGGCAGAGCTTCATCTCCTCGACCATGCCGAAACTCGGCCTCCTCCGCGAGGCCGTCACGAAGACCGGGCTGGATGTCTGGCTCCAGGTCGACGGCGGCATCACCGCCGACACCATCGTGATCGCCGCAGAGGCGGGCGCCGACACGTTCGTCGCCGGGTCCAGCGTGTTCCGCGGCGAACCCGCCGACAACATCGCCACGCTGCGTGCGGCCGCCGAGGCACACGCCCACTAGAGCCCCGCACCACCCTCCCCGCAACAGGCCGGAAACACCCGGCCGTTAGCATCGGCACGTCCGCCACCAGAACCACCGGAGCACCATGACCACCGCACGCGCCCCCTACTACCTCGACTGCGACACCGGCATCGACGACGCCCTCGCCATCGCCTACCTGCTCGAGGCCGCCGCCGACGAGTCGCGCGGCATCGACATCGTCGGCATCGGCAGCGTGAGCGGCAACGTCTCCGCCGCGGTCGGCGCCGTCAACACCCTCGACCTGATCGCCCTCTCCGGGCGCACCGACATCCCCGTCGCCGTCGGCGAACACCATCCGCAGGGCGGCGAGTTCCGCGGCGGCGCACCGCACGTGCACGGCGCCAACGGCATCGGCGACGTCGAGATCGCCGCGTCCGGGGCGTCCGTCGTCGACGAGTCGGCCGCGGAGATGCTCGTGCGCCTCGCCCGTGAGCACGCGGGCGAGCTGCGCGTCATCGCGATCGGCCCGCTCACCAACATCGCAGCGGCCCTCCGCCTCGAACCCGGGCTGCCGAGCCTCGTCAAGGAGCTCACCCTCATGGGCGGCGCCGCCGCAGTGCCCGGCAACATCACCCCCGTCGCCGAGGCGAACATAGCCAACGACGCGGATGCCGCGGCCGAGGTCTTCGCCGCCGACTGGTTCATCACCATGGTGCCGCTCGACGTCACCATGCCGAACGTCTTCCTCGAGCACCACCGCCAGGCCCTCATCGACTCCGGCCGCCCCGTCGCGGTCGCCGTCGGGCACATGCTCGACTACTACTTCGAGTTCTACGTCGGCGTGTACGGGCACCGCGCCTCCGCGCTGCACGACCCGCTCGCCGTCGCGATCGCGCTCGGCGACCTGGAGCTGAAGTCCGCCCCGGTCGTGCGCGTGCTCGTCGACGACACCGCCGGGCCCGGACGCGGCCAGACCGTCTGCGACCTTCGCGGCGTGTACAACGGCTTCCCCGAGCAGAGCGGCGCGCACACCCGCGTCGTGCTCGCGCTCGAGGAGGACTTCGCGCCGACCCTGCTCGCCCGTCTGCTGCTCGCCTAGCCCCCACCCGCACAGGAGGATCGTCCGTGAAGCGCACCATCATCACCGGGGCGACCGTCGCCACCGTCGACGCTCTCGGCACCGAGCATCCGTTCGGCTGGGTCGTCGTCGACGACGCGACCATCGTCGGCGTGGGCGGGGGAGCCGCCCCCGAGTGGGCCGTGCGGGGCCTCGGTTCCGCGGGCGAACCGCTCGCCGTGCGCCCCGTCGTCGAGATCGTCGACGGCACCGGCCACCTGCTCACACCCGGGCTGATCAACACCCACCACCACCTCTACCAGTGGCTCACCCGCGGCTGGGCGCAAGACGCGATCCTCTTCGACTGGCTCGTCGCGCTCTACCCGGCCTGGTCGGCCATCGACGCCGACCTGGTCGAGGCGGGTGCCGAGGCGGCGATCGCCGTGCTCGCCCGCTCGGGCTGCACCACCGTCGCCGACCACCACTACGTGTTCCCGGCCGGTTCCGGCGACATCCTCGGCGGAATCGTCGAGGCCGCCTCGCGCGTCGGAGTGCGGCTGCACGGAACCCGCGGCTCGATGGACCTCGGCCGGTCGCAGGGCGGACTGCCGCCCGACTTCGCGGTGGAGACGACCGACGCGGCGCTGCAGGCCAGCGCCGACGCCGTCGCGAGATACCACGACCCGTCCCGTGAGTCGATGGTGCAGATCGCCATCGCCCCGTGCTCACCGTTCTCCGTGACATCCGACCTGCTCTCCGAGGCTGCCGTGCTCGCCCGTTCGCTCGGCGTGCGCCTGCACACCCACGGCTCGGAGACCGTGGAGGAAGACGCGTTCTGCCTGGAGAAGTTCGGCAAGACGCCAACGCAGTATCTCGACGACCTCGGCTGGCTCGGAGACGATGTGTGGATGGCGCACTGCGTGCACCTCGACGAGCACGCGATCGACCGGTTCGCCGCCACCGGCACGGGGGTCGCGCACTGTCCGTCGTCGAACGCGCGGCTCGCCGCCGGCATCGCACCGGTGCCGCAACTGCTCGCCGCCGGAGTGCCGGTGGGCCTCGGCGTCGACGGCTCCGCGTCGAACGAGTCGGGTCAGCTCGGCTCCGAGATCCGGCAGGCGGTTCTGATGAACCGGCTGCGCGCCGGCGCCGACGGCATGACCGGACGCCAGGGCCTCTACATCGCGACGATGGGCGGCGCGCGCGTGCTCGGGCGTTCGCACGAGATCGGCTCGATCGAGGTCGGCAAGCTCGCCGACCTCGCCCTGTGGAAGGTCGACGGCGTCGAGCACGCCGGCATCGCCGACCCGGTCGCCGCGCTCACCCTGGGCGCTCAGCCGCCGATCGCCCGGCTTCTCGTGCACGGTCGCACCGTCGTGCAGGACGGCGAGCTCACCCGCGTCGACGAGCGGGCAGTGGCCCGCGCCGCCACGACGGCCGCCGCGACGCTCGCCGCGCGCGTCGGCTGAGCCGGATCTCCGCTCGTCGATTGCGCCGAGGGCGTACTCCCGCGTCATCCGCACGGCCGGCCGCCGCGATCTGCTTGGATGGTCGCATGACAGATTCACCGAAAACCAAGCCAGAAGTCGAGTTCTACGAGGGCCCCGAGCCCACCGAGCTCGTGATCATCGACATCGAAGAGGGAACCGGCGCCGAGGCTCAGCCCGGAGCGACCGTCGACGTGCACTACCTCGGCGTCGACTTCGAGAGCGGCGAGGAGTTCGACTCCAGCTGGAGCCGCGGCCAGAGCATCAATTTCCCGCTCGGCAGCCTCATCGCCGGCTGGCAGCAGGGCATCCCCGGCATGAAGGTCGGCGGACGCCGCCAGCTGATTTGCCCGCCCGAGCTCGCCTACGGCCCCGTCGGCGGCGGACACCGCCTCTCCGGCCGCACCCTCACCTTCGTGATCGACCTGCTCGGCACGAAGTAGTCGGTCCGCCGATCGAGTAGCCTGCCCGCGGCCGCGTCGAGACTCCGGTCTCGATACGGTTCGCGGGCGGCGCTACTCGCCCGGCAGCAGCCCCGCCAGCGCCTCGAGCGCGGCGAACGGGTCGGGGCCCGCCGGTAGCAGCACCACACTGTGGGCGCCGGCGGCGTGCAGCTCGTCGAGCCGCGCCCTGGCCATCGGCACCGTGCCCACGACCGCGAGCTGGTCGACCCACGCGTCGGGCAGCTCGGCGGCGAACGCCTCGTTCGAGTCGACCGACTCCCGCAGGGCGAAGAACTCGTCGGCGAACGGCAGCGGCTCGATGTGCACACGCCCGTCCGGCTCGCCCACCCAGTCCAGCCGGGTGCGTGCCAGATCACGGGCCTTAGCAGCGTCGGGATGAACCGCCGCGACGTTGTACGCGATGACACGGTGCGGACGCGCCGCGTCCACCTGGCGCAGAACGGCCGCGAGATACTCGGGCGTTACCGGCTCTGCGAGAACCGTGCCGTCGGCGACGCGCCCGGCCACCTCGAGCGACTTCGGCCCGCGCACTCCGGCGACGATGAGGGGAGGGACCGGGGCCGCGCTCTCCAGTTCGACGTCGCGCAGCCGCACGTAGCGGCCCTCGACAGCGAGCTTCTCGCCGTGCAGCAGCGCTCGCATCGCCGAGATGGTCTCTTCGAGCATCGTGAGCGGGCTCGCCGGCCAGGCGCCCACCTGCCGCATCCACCCGGGCATGCCGTGCCCTACGCCGATCGTGGTGCGCCCGGGAAACAGCTCGGCGAGCGTGTTCACCTCGAGCGTCGCGAACGCCGCGTTGCGGGCGGCGGCCGGCAGGATGCCGACACCGACATGGATCGTCGAGGTCGAGGCGAGAACGACGGATGCCTGGGCGATACCCCCGCGGAAGAAGCAGTCCTCCACGATCCACAACTCGTCGAACCCCAGCAGTTCCGCCGCCTGTGCGAATTCGACGATGCGGTCGGCTGGCAGGTCGCGGGGCAGCGAGACCCCGATGGCGCGATCGTTGAGCATGCCTCCAGCCTAGGCGGGGCCTCACGCACGGGCCTAGTCTGGGCGCATGACCGCTGCTGTTCATGACCTAGTGCTCGCCGACGGCCGCTCCCTGCGCGTGCATGACAGCGGCAGCGCCGGCCCGGTCGCTTTCACCGTGCTCTGGCACCACGGCTCCCCGCAGACCGGCGAGCCGCTCGAACCGCTCGTCCGCGCGGCGACTGCACGCGGCATCCGCCTCATCTCCTACGCCCGCCCCGGCTATGGCGGGTCGTCGCCGCACCCCGGGCGCACCGTGGCCGATGCCGCTGACGACGTCGCCCAGCTCGCCGCCGCGCTGGGCGACACGCACCTGGGTCTGCTCGCCTCCTCCGGGGGCGGGCCGCACGCCCTCGCCTGCGCGGCGCTCCTGCCCCACCTCGTGCCCGCCACAGCGGTGATGGCGGGTATCGCGCCGTTCGCGGCGCACGGCGACGGCCTCGACTGGTTCGACGGCATGGCGGGCGGCGGCGCGGGGTTGCGCTCGGCGGTTCAGGGTCGCGACGCGCGGCAGCGGTTCGAGGCGACCGCCGAGTTCGACCGGTCGAGCTTCACCGCTCGGGACTACGAGGCCCTCGACGGCCGGTGGGCGTCGCTCGGCGACGACGTGGGCCGCGCGGTGGCGGCCGGCGGACAGGTCGGGCTGATCGACGACGAGATCGCGATCGTCGCCCCGTGGGGCTTCGACCTCGGCGACATCGCCTCGCCGGTGTTGCTCGCTCAGGGCGGAGCCGACCGGGTCGTGCCGCCGGCCCACGCCCGCTGGATGCTCGACCGGCTGCCCCACGGCGAGCTGTGGACCCGCCCGCGCGACGGCCACATCGCCGTGCTCGATGCGGCACCGGTCGCCCTCGACTGGCTCGCGCAGCACGCCTGGCCATGAAAGCAAAGAATTCCTCGCGGCGGCCTCCTGATCCGGTAGTGTGGCGGCAAAGGACGGAGCCGTTTTGTTCCTCATGATTTTCGCCGCCGCGATCGTCACGCTCATCGTGGTCGTCGGCGTATACCTGATCTGGCGCGACCGGCACACGGGCGACCTTCAGGGCCGTCTCGACCCGCGCGACCAACCGGGCGGCGCCCACAGCGACGCGGTTTCGAAGTCGCTCTCCACCGCCCCCTCGCGCATGGGCGGCGGCGCGTTCGGCCCCTGACCTCGACCGCGCTCCCCGCACCGCGCGAACGGGACCCCGCCCGGCCTAGTAGCCTTGACCCGTGAAAACCTTCGACGACCTGTTCACCGAGCTGAGCGAGAAAGCGGCGTCACGCCCCGAAGGATCGGGCACGGTCGCCGAGCTCGACGCCGGAGTGCACGCCATCGGCAAGAAGATCGTCGAAGAGGCCGCCGAGGTGTGGATGGCCGCCGAGTTCCAGTCGAACGACGAAGCGGCCGAAGAGATCTCGCAGTTGCTCTACCACCTGCAGGTGATGATGCTCGCGAAGGGCCTGAGCCTCGCCGATGTCTACCGACATCTGTAGAGCCAGACTCCAGCCCTCCTTCGACTTCACACACACAAAGGCCACACCATGCTGAGAATTGCAGTGCCCAACAAGGGCTCCCTGAGCGAGACCGCGGCTGACATGCTGCTCGAGGCCGGCTACACCGGCCGTCGCGACCCCCGCGCCCTGAGCGCCATCGACCCGCGCAACGACGTGGAGTTCTTCTACCTCCGCCCCCGCGACATCGCCACCTACGTCGGCTCAGGCGCACTCGACGTCGGCATCACCGGCCGCGACCTGCTCCTCGACTCCGGTTCGGAGGCGCACGAGATCGCCGCGCTCGACTTCGGCGGCTCCACGTTTCGCTTCGCCGGCCGCCCCGGCGCGTTCAGCGGGCTGAGCGACCTCGAGGGTGTGCGGGTGGCGACGAGCTACCCCGGACTCGTCGGCGACTTCCTCGCCCGCAGCGGCGTCACAGCCAAGCTCGTCAGCCTCGACGGGGCGGTCGAGTCGGCCATCAACCTGGGCGTCGCCGACGCCGTCGCCGACGTCGTCAGCACCGGTTCGACCCTGCGCGCACAGGGACTCGAGATCTTCGGGCCGGTGATCCTCGAGTCCACCGCGGTGCTCATCAGCGCCCACAGCGAGGTGCCAGGCATCTCCACGCTGCAGCGCCGCCTGCAGGGCGTGCTCGTGGCCCGCCAGTACGTGCTCGTCGACTACGACGTGCCCGTCTCGCTGCTCGAGGCCGCCACCGCGGTCACCCCGGGGCTCGAGAGCCCCACCATCTCCCAGATGCAGGACCCGGAATGGCTCGCCGTGCGGGCCATGGTGCACCGCGCAGACACCAACCACGTGATGGACGCGCTCTACGACCTCGGCGCCCGCGCCATCCTCGTCAGCTCGATCCACGCCGCGAGGATCTGACCGTGGGCGTGGCAGTTCGGGTCATCCCGTGCCTCGACGTCGCCGCCGGCCGGGTCGTCAAGGGCGTCAACTTCCTCAACCTGCGCGACGCGGGCGACCCGATCGAGCTCGCCCGCACCTACTACGAGCAGGGCGCAGACGAGATCACGTTCCTCGACGTGAAGGCCACGGTCGACAACCGCGACACGATGTACGACGTCGTTCGCGCGACGGCCGAGCAGGTCTTCATCCCGCTGACCGTCGGCGGCGGGGTGCGCTCCACCGAAGACGTGTCCAGACTGCAGGGCAGCGGCGCGGACAAGGTCGGGGTCAACAGCGCGGCGATCGCCCGACCGGCCCTCATCGGCGAGATCGCCGACCGTTTCGGCGCCCAGTGCGTCGTGCTCAGCCTCGACGTGAAACGCAACTCCGCAATGCCGAGCGGCTTCGTCGTCACCACCCACGGCGGCCGCACCGAGACCACGATCGACGCCCTCGCCTGGGCGGCCGAGTCGATCGAACGCGGCGCGGGCGAGCTGCTCGTCAACTCGATCGACGCCGACGGCATGAAGACCGGCTACGACCTCGAGCTGATCACCGCGATGCGCGAGGTCAGCAGCGTTCCCGTCATCGCCAGCGGGGGAGCCGGCAGTCTCGAGCACTTCGCGCCCGCCATCGCGGCCGGCGCCGACGCGGTCCTGGCGGCATCCGTGTTCCACAATGGAGAATTGACAGTCGGCGACGTCAAGCGCGCGCTGGCAGAAGCGGGAGTGGTGACGCGATGACGACCCGGGTCGAACTGACAGCCGAGACCGTCGGCACGGTCGTCGAGCGCGCCGTCTTCAAAGACGGCGGCCTGCTGCCCGCGATCATCCAGCAGTGGGATACCAAAGAGGTGCTGATGCTCGGCTACATGGACGCGGAGGCGCTGCGCCGAACGCTCATCGAGGGCCGGGTGACCTACTGGTCGCGCAGCCGCCAGGAATACTGGCGCAAGGGGGACACCAGCGGCAACGCGCAGTATGTGCGCGGCGCCGCCCTCGACTGCGACGCCGACACCCTGCTCGTGACCGTCGACCAGATCGGCCCCGCCTGCCACACCGGCGCGCACGCCTGCTTCGACGTCGACCCGCTCAGCCCGCACATCGGTCACGCAGCATGAGCACCACCACCCGCGCCGACTTCGACGCCCGCATCGGCGACGGGCACCGCGTCGTGCCGGTGATCCGCGAGCTCTTCGCCGACGGCGAGACGCCCGTCGGCATCTACCGCAAGCTCGCCCTGGGCAAGCCGGGCACCTTCCTGCTCGAGTCGGCCGAGCAGGGCGGAATCTGGTCGCGGTTCTCCTTCGTCGGCGCCGCCAGCTTCGGTGTGCTCACGCAACGCGACCAGGCCTACGAGTGGCTCGACTACGGCATGACGGCGCAGCGCGCCCTCGGCGACGACGCGCCGACCGCCCCTCTCGCTGCCCTCGCCCACCTGCACGCCCGCTGGAGCACGCCCCGCGTCGACGGCCACCCGCCACTCACCGGCGGACTCGTCGGGTTCATCGGCTGGGAGGCGATCCGCCAGATCGAGAAGCTCGAGAACGTGCCGCCCGCCGACTTCGACGTGCCGGGGCAGGCGCTCAGCTTCGTCTCCGAACTCGTCGTCATCGACCACCGCGACGGTACAGTGCAGCTCGTCGCCACGGCGCTCGGCGACGGCGCGGAGCCCGACGACGTGGTGTGGGCGGCGGCCCAAGCGCGTCTCGACTCCATGCAGCAGCGCCTCGCGGCACCGAGCGAGGCCTGGCTGGCCGAGGTCGACCTGTCGATCCAGGCCGAGCCGATCCCGCGCACCACCGAGGCGGAGTACGCCGACGCGATCGAGCGGTCGAAGAAGTACATCCGCGACGGCGACGTCTTCCAGGTCGTCGTCTCCCAGCGCTTCGACCACGAGATCACCGCCGAGCCGATAGACGTCTACCGCGTGCTGCGCACGCTGAACCCCTCGCCCTACATGTACCTGCTGTCGCTCGTCGACCCGCACGGCGAGCCGTTCCACGTCGTCGGCTCCAGCCCGGAGGCGCTCGTCAAGGTGCAGAACGGCCGAGTGCACATGCACCCGATCGCCGGAAGCCGCCCCCGCGCCGACAACGTCGAACGCGACCTCGAGCTCGCCGTCGAGCTGCTCGCCGACGAGAAGGAACGCTCCGAGCACCTCATGCTCGTCGACCTGGCCCGCAACGACCTGCTCAAGGTCTGCACGCCGGGCACCGTCGAGGTGACCGAGTTCATGCAGGTCGAACGGTTCAGCCACATCATGCACCTCGTGTCGAGCGTCGAAGGCGACCTGCGGGCGGATGCGACGCCGATCGAGGTATTCACGGCCACCTTCCCGGCCGGAACCCTCTCCGGCGCGCCGAAGCCGCGCGCCCTCGAGATCATCGACGAGCTCGAACCCGCGCAGCGCGGCGTCTACGGGGGAGTGGTCGGGTACTTCGACTTCGCCGGCGACCTCGATCTCGCGATCGCCATCCGCACCGCCACCATCGTCGGCGGCAAGGCGCGGGTGCAGGCAGGAGCGGGTCTCGTCGCCGACTCCGACCCCGCCGCCGAGCACCAGGAGTCGCAGAACAAGGCAGCGGCGCCGCTGCGCGCCGTCGCCATCGCCAACGGCATGCGCAGGGTGCAGTGAACGCGGATCAGCCGACGCGCGCACCGCGCCGCACCAAGTCGAGGGTGATCCTGGCGAGCGCCCTGCTCGCCCTCGCCGCCCTGATCTCGTGGACCCAGGTCTGGTTCGCCGTCGACCTCGTCGACGGCACGGCGCTCGAGGTCGCCGGGCAGGTCGCCGCGCCCGCGCTCTCAGCTCTGGCCCTCACCAGCCTCGTGCTGGTCGGAGCCCTCAGCATCGCCGGACCGTTCTTCCGTCTCGTCTTCGGAATCCTCGAGTCGCTCATCGGGGTCGCGATCGTGTTCTCGGGCGTTCTCGCCGTCACCGACCCCGTGGCCGCATCCGCCTCGGCCATCTCCACCGCGACGGGCGTCGCCGGCGAGAACTCGGTGGCCGACCTCGTCGACACCGTCGCCCAGTCGCCGTGGCCGTGGGTGGCGATCGTCTCCGGCGTGCTGATCGTCGTCGCCGGCATCGTGATCGTGGTCGTCAGCCGCACGTGGCCGGGATCCTCCCGCAAATACCAGGCCACCCGCCTCGAACCGGTCGAGTCCGAACGCACGTCGGTCGACGACTGGGACGCCCTGAGCGGCGGAAACGACCCGACGACCCGCGACTGACCGGGCCGCCCGTCGGGGGAGACCTCCGGCTCGCGATAGAGTTTCTAGTCGAACATCAACAACACTGAATGGAGCATCATGACCATCGAGTCTGACACCGGACATGGCAATTCGCCCGCCGCCTGGACAGCCGTGATCATCATGCTGGTCGCTTTCGCGATAGGCACCCTCGCGTTCTGGTTCAACCTCCCGTGGCTCGTCATCGCCGCCGCGGTGCTGTGCGTCGCCGGCCTCGTCACCGGCAAGGTGCTCGCGGTCCTCGGCTACGGTGTCGGCGGGGCCAAGTACGTCACCAAGGAGCACAAGTAGGGTGCTCGACTCCCTCGTAGCCGGAGCACTCGCAGACGCTTCGGAGCGTCGGGCGACCCGCAGCCTCGCCGAGGTCGAGTCGGCCGCTCTGGCCCGCCCGGCCGCCATCGACGCGCTCGCGCACCTCGCGCCGGCAGACCGGATCAAGATCATCGCCGAGGTCAAGCGCTCGAGCCCGTCGCGCGGCGCCCTCGCCGAGATCGCCGATCCCGCAGCCCTCGCCCGCTCCTACGAGACCGGGGGAGCGAGCGTCATCAGCGTGCTCACCGAAGGCCGCAAGTTCGGCGGGTCGCTCGCCGACCTCGAGGCGGTGCGCGCTGCCGTCTCGCTGCCGGTCCTGCGCAAGGACTTCATCGCCGAGCCCTACCAGGTGTTCGAGGCGCGGGCGGCGGGTGCCGACCTGGTGCTGCTGATCGTCGCGGCACTCGAGCAGCCCCTCATGCGCGAGCTCTACGCCCTGATCGGCGAACTGGGCATGACCGCCCTCGTCGAGACGCACAGCGCCGCCGAGCTCGACCGGGCCATCGACCTCGGCGCGGGTCTCATCGGCGTCAACGCGCGCAACCTGTCGACCTTCGAACTCGACCAGGACCTCTTCGGCACGCTCGCCGACCGCATCCCCGCCGGCGTCGTCAAGGTCGCGGAGTCCGCGGTCAAGACCCCCGCCGACGTCGCCCACTACCGCGCGGCCGGCGCCGATGTCGTACTCATCGGCGAGGCACTCGTCACCGGCGACCCGGTCGCCACCCTCACAGAATTCCTTGGTTCCTGATGACCCACCTTCGCGACGAGATCGGGCCGTACTTCGGCGAGTTCGGCGGACGCTTCGTGCCCGAATCGCTCGTCGCCGCTCTCGACGAGCTCAGCACCGCCTACGAGCTGACCAAGAAAGACCCCGCGTTCGCGGCCGAGCTGACGGCGCTGCACAAGACCTACACCGGCCGGCCGTCGATCATCACCGAGGTGCCGCGGTTCGCCGAGCACGCCGGCGGCGCGCGCATCATCCTCAAGCGCGAAGACCTGAACCACACCGGATCCCACAAGATCAACAACGTTCTCGGGCAGGCCTTGCTCACCAAGCGCATCGGCAAGACCCGTGTCATCGCCGAGACGGGAGCCGGACAGCACGGCGTCGCCACTGCGACCGCCGCCGCTCTGTTCGGCCTCGAATGCGTCATCTACATGGGCGAGGTCGACACCGACCGGCAGGCGCTGAACGTCGCCCGCATGCGCCTGCTCGGCGCCGAGGTCGTCTCGGTCACCACCGGCTCGCGCACCCTCAAGGACGCCATCAACGAGGCCTACCGCGCGTGGGTCGCCAGCGTCGAGACCACCAACTACATCTTCGGCACCGTCGCGGGCCCACACCCGTTCCCGGCGATGGTGCGCGACTTCCAGAAGATCATCGGCGAGGAGGCCCGCCAGCAGGTCATCGACCTCACCGGCGCGCTCCCCACCGCCGTCACCGCCTGCATCGGCGGCGGCAGCAACGCCATGGGCATCTTCCACGCCTTCCTCGACGACCCGGATGTCGCGTTGTACGGCTACGAGGCGGCCGGCGAGGGGCACCTCACCGAGCGCCATGCGGCGACCCTCACCCGCGGCCGTCCCGGCGTGCTCCACGGCGCCCGCAGCTACATGCTGCAGGACGAAGACGGCCAGACCGTCGAGTCGCACTCCATCTCCGCCGGCCTCGACTACCCGGGCGTCGGCCCCGAGCACTCCTGGCTGCACGACCTCGGTCGCGCCACCTACCTGCCGATCACCGACGACGAGGCCATGCAGGCCCTCCGCCTGCTCAGCCGCACCGAGGGCATCATCCCCGCGATCGAGTCGGCCCACGCCCTCGCCGGCACCATCAAGCTCGGCAAAGAGCTCGGGCCAGACGCGGTGATCCTCGTCAACCTGAGCGGCCGCGGCGACAAGGACATGGAGACGGCGGGCAAGTACTTCGATATCCTCGATGCCGAGGCCCTCGCCGCCGAAGACCTCAGCCCCGTCGACTCCGAGCCGGGAGTCGAACGATGAGCCGCGTCGAAGAGACCATCCGCCTGCGCACCGACGCCGGATCCGGGGCCCTGGTCGGCTACCTGCCCGCCGGGTTCCCCGACCTCGACACCAGCATCGAAGCCGCGGTGGCCCTGGTCGAGAACGGCGTCGACGTGCTCGAACTCGGCCTGCCGTACTCCGACCCCGTCATGGACGGGCCCGTGATCCAGCACGCGACCGAGATCGCCCTGCAGAAGGGGTTCCGCCTCAAGCACGGCATCGACGCGGTAGCCGCCATCACCGCCAGGGTCGACGCCCCCGTGCTCGTGATGACCTACTGGAACCCGATCATCCAGTTCGGCGTCGAGCGATTCGCCGACGAGCTCCTCGCCGCGGGCGGCGCGGGCCTCATCACCCCCGACCTCGTGCCCGACGAGGCGGCCGACTGGCTCGCCGCGTCCGAGCGCACCGGCCTCGACCGCGTGTTCCTCGCCGCACCGTCGTCGTCCGACGCCCGCCTCACGCAGGCCGTCGAGAAGAGCCGCGGATTCGTCTATGCCGTATCGACCATGGGCATCACGGGCGCCCGCCAGGACGTCGATGCGGCTGCCCGGTCGCTCGTCACCAGGCTGCGCACCGCCGGTGCCACCAGCACCTGTGTCGGGATCGGAATCTCCACCGCGGAGCAGGTGCGTGAAGTGCTCACCTACGCCGACGGTGCCATCGTCGGTTCCGCGCTCGTCAAGGCTCTCGCAGACGGGGGAGTCGACGCCGTAGCGCGCACGGCAGCCGCCCTGTCCGCTGGGGCTAGGCTTTCCTAGTCTCCGCACCCCCCGAAAGGTCTCTGCCTCGTGTTCGCACCCCTCAGCATTCCCAGCCCTGACTACGAGTGGCAGGTCTTCAACCTCGGCCAGTGGTTCAGAGACATCGGGCTCGACTGGTTCCCCTGGGACCTCAACGTGCACGCCTACGCGCTGTGCATCCTCGTCGGCATCATCGCGGCGGGCATCTTCACCAACCACCGCCTGACGCGCCGCGGCGCCGAGCCGGGCGTCGTGCTCGACATCATCATCTGGGCGGTCCCGCTCGGCATCGTCGGAGCCCGCATCTTCCACGTGCTCACCCACCCGGACGACTACTTCGCCGGCCAGGAGCTGTGGCACGTCTTCGCGGTCTGGGAGGGCGGGATCGCCATCTTCGGCTCGCTCATCGGCGGTGCGGTCGGCGCCTGGATCGGCTGCCGCTTCGCCGGGATCCGGTTCTGGACCTTCGCCGACGCCGTCGCCCCCGCGCTGCTGCTCGCCCAGGCCTTCGGCCGTTTCGGCAACTGGTTCAACCACGAGCTCTTCGGCCAGCCGACCGGCCTGCCGTGGGGCCTCGAGATCGAGTCCACCAACCCGGCATACCCCGCCGGCCTGCCCGAGGGCACGCTGTTCCACCCCACCTTCCTCTACGAGATCGTCTGGAACGTGCTTGGCATCGCCGTCATCCTGTTCCTCGAGCGCAAGTTCCGCCTGCAGTGGGGCAAGGTCCTCGGCCTGTACCTCATCTGGTACGGCCTCGGACGTTCGTTCTTCGAGACCATCCGCATCGACCCGAGCGAGGTCTTCTTCGGTCTGCGAAGCAACGTCTGGGCGGCTATCCTCGCCGTCATCCTCGGAATAGTCATCCTCGTCGTGCAGTCCAGGCGCCACACCGGCTACGAGCCGAGCCCGTATGTGCCCGGGCGGGAGTGGGCTGGGCCGGGGTCTGGGGTAGACTCTCCTGACACCTATTCGGACACCGACGAACCAGGCAATGACGCCGCGTCCCCCACCGAAGTGCTCGCCACAAGCGGGCCCGCCACAAGCGGAGAAGGCGCCAAGTCCTGACGACAGGGCCACCTCTGTAACCCGATGGGCCGCCGAAGTCCCACTTGCTCCGAATTACTCGTGAGGACGGACATTCATGGCTCTCACGCCAGCTCTCCAGCGCTTCAGCACCACTCCACAGGCAACCGGACTCTACGACCCCAGTCGTGAGAAGGACGCCTGCGGTCTGGCGATGGTCGCGACGCTCCGCGGCACCGCGGGGCACGACATCATCGACGCTGCCCTCGGCGCGCTCCGGCACCTCGAACACCGCGGCGCCATCGGCTCCGACGCCGGCACCGGCGACGGCGCGGGGATCATCACCCAGATCCCCGACGAGTTCCTGCGCGCCGTCGCGGGGTTCGAACTGCCCGCGGCCGGCAGCTACGCCGTCGGCATGGCGTTCCTTCCCACCGAAGACGACGACCGTGCCGCCCTGAAGGCCGGCATCGACTCGATCGCCGCCGAAGAGGGCCTCACGGTGCTCGGCTGGCGTGTCGTCCCCGTGCGCCCCGAACAGGTCGGCGACCTCGCGCGCGCGGCGATGCCCGCCTTCGAACAGCTCTTCCTCGCGTCGACACGGGTGGATGACGCGGGGGAGCCGATCTCCGGCATCGAGCTCGACCGCCAGGTGTACCGCCTGCGCAAGCGGGCAGAACACGGCTTCGGCGCCTACTTCCCCTCGCTCTCCAGCCGCACCCTGGTCTACAAGGGAATGGTCACCACGCTCCAGCTCGAGCCGTTCTACCCCGACCTGAGCGACGAGCGTTTCGCCTCGAAGCTCGCCCTCGTGCACTCGCGCTACTCCACGAACACGTTCCCGTCGTGGCCGCTCGCGCAGCCCTTCCGCATGATCGCGCACAACGGCGAGATCAACACGGTGCAGGGCAACCGCAACTGGATGCGCGCGCGCCAGTCGCAGCTCGAGTCGGAGCTCCTCGGCGACATCCCGAGCCTGCTGCCCATCAACACGCCAGGCGCCAGCGACTCCGCCTCGTTCGACGAGGTCGTCGAGCTGCTCAGCCTCACCGGCCGGTCGCTGCCGCACTCGATCATGATGATGGTGCCGGAGGCCTGGGAGAACCAGACCGACGTCGAGGCCGCCCGCAAGGCGTTCTACGAGTACCACGCGATGCTGATGGAGCCATGGGACGGCCCCGCCGCCCTCGTCTTCACCGACGGCTCGCTCGTCGGCGCGACACTCGACCGCAACGGACTTCGCCCCGGCCGGTTCCTGGTCACCGACGACGGCCTCGTCGTGCTCGCCAGCGAGATCGGCGTGCTCGACATCGACCCGGCGAAGGTCGTTCGCAAGGGACGCCTGCGTCCCGGAAAGATGTTCCTCGTCGACACCGAGGCCGGCCGCATCATCGAGGACGACGACATCAAGGGGGAGCTCGCCTCCGCCGAGCCGTACTCCGAGTGGCTCGACGCCGGTCGCATCCACCTGAAAGACCTGCCCGACCGGGAGCACATCGTGCACACCCCGGCCTCGGTCACGCGTCGCCAGCGCACCTTCGGCTACACCGAAGAAGAAGTGCGCATCATGATCATGCCGATGGCGAAGAACGGCGCCGAGCCGCTCGGCGCCATGGGCTCCGACACGCCCATCGCCGTGCTGTCCGAGCGCTCACGCCTGCTCTTCGACTACTTCACGCAGCAGTTCGCGCAGGTCACCAACCCGCCGCTCGACTCGATCCGCGAAGAGGTCGTCACCTCGATGAAGCTCGGGCTCGGGCCCGAGCGCAACCTGCTCGCGGCCACCCCGGAGCACGCCAAGCAGGTCATCCTCGACTTCCCGGTGATCGACAACGACGAGCTCGCGAAGATCCAGCACATCGACCCGCGCCCCGGCAGCCGGCTGACGACGACCATCAAGGGCCTCTACCGGGTCGACCAGGGACCGAAGGCTCTCGAGGAGCGTCTCGCCGCCATGTGCGTCGAGGTCGACGAGGCCATCGAGGGCGGCGCCCAGTTCATCGTGCTCTCCGACCGTGACTCCAACAAGGAGTACGCCCCGGTTCCGTCGCTGCTGATGCTGGCCGCGATCCACCACCACCTCATCCGCAACCAGAACCGCATGAAGGTCGGCATCATCGTCGAGGCGGGCGACGTGCGCGAGGTGCACCACGTCGCGCTGCTCGTCGGGTACGGCGCATCCGCGATCAACCCCTACCTCGCCATGGAGACGGCCGAAGAGCTCGTGCGCAACGGCATGCTCACCGGCGTCACCCCGGAGAAGGCCGTCAAGAACCTGATCAAGGCACTCGGCAAGGGCGTGCTGAAGATCATGTCGAAGATGGGCATCTCGGTCGTCAGCTCCTACGCGGGAGCGCAGGCGTTCGAGGCCGTCGGTCTCGACCAGGCCTTCGTCGACCAGTACTTCACCGGGACGTCGAGCCTGCTCGGCGGCGTGGGCATCGAGGTCATCGCGGCAGAGAGCGCCTCACGGCACGAGGCCGCATACCCCGACGACGGCGCCATCAGCGCGCACGAACGCCTGGCGACCGGCGGCGAGTACCAGTGGCGCCGCGAAGGACCGCCGCACCTCTTCAACCCCGACACCGTCTTCCGCCTGCAGCACGCCACGCGCGCCCGCCGCTACGACATCTTCCGCGAGTACACCAAGCTCGTCGACGACCAGGCTCAGAAGCTCATGACCATCCGCGGGCTCTTCGAGTTCAAGACCGGCCAGCGCCCCGTCGTGCCGATCGACGAGGTCGAGCCCGTGTCGTCGATCGTCAAGCGCTTCTCCACCGGCGCGATGAGCTACGGCTCGATCAGCGCCGAGGCTCACGAGACGCTCGCCATCGCGATGAACTCCATCGGCGCGAAGAGCAACACCGGCGAGGGCGGCGAAGACATCGATCGCCTGCTCGACCCCACTCGGCGCAGCGCGATCAAGCAGGTCGCCTCGGGACGCTTCGGTGTCACGAGCATGTACCTGACGCACTCCACCGACATCCAGCTGAAGATGGCGCAGGGGGCGAAGCCCGGCGAGGGCGGCCAGCTGCCGCCGACCAAGGTGTACCCGTGGATCGCCCGCACCCGTCACGCCACCGCGGGAGTCGGCCTTATCTCGCCGCCCCCGCACCACGACATCTACTCGATCGAAGACCTCAAGCAGCTCATCTTCGACGTCAAGCGCGCCAACCCCGTCGCCAGGGTGCACGTGAAGCTCGTGAGCCAGAGCGGCATCGGCGCGGTCGCAGCCGGGGTCACCAAGGCCCTCGCCGACGTCGTGCTGGTCTCCGGCCACGACGGCGGAACCGGCGCCAGCCCGCTGAACTCGCTCAAGCACGCCGGAACCCCGTGGGAGCTCGGCCTCGCCGAGACCCAGCAGACGCTGATGCTCAACGGCATGCGCGACCGCGTCGTGGTGCAGGTCGACGGCCAGATGAAGACCGGCCGCGACGTCATCGTCGGCGCCCTGCTCGGCGCGGAGGAGTTCGGTTTCGCGACCGCTCCGCTCGTCGTCGAGGGCTGCGTCATGATGCGCGTCTGCCACCTGGACACCTGCCCGGTCGGCATCGCGACGCAGAACCCCGAGCTGCGCGCCCGTTTCAGCGGCAAGCCCGAGTTCGTCGTGAACTTCTTCGAGTTCCTCGCGCAGGAGGTGCGCGAGTACCTCTCGGAGCTCGGCTTCCGCTCGATCGAAGAGGCGGTCGGCCACCACGAGATGCTCGACGTCAACGGCGCCATCCAGCACTGGAAGGCAGACGGCCTCGACCTGTCTCCCGTTCTGATCGGACCGGACTTCGCGGATGACGCGCCTCGAAGCAACTCCCGCCAGCAGGATCACGAGCTCGACAAGCATTTCGACGTGGAACTGATCCGCCGCAGCGAGAATGCACTCGAGCACGGAACGCCCGTCGTCATCGACCTGCCGATCAAGAACACCGAGCGCGCCGTCGGCACCATGCTCGGCAACGCGGTGACGCTGCGCCACGGCGAGAACGGCCTCCCCGCCGGAACCATCCAGGTGAACCTGAGCGGCACCGCCGGGCAGTCGCTCGGCGCGTTCCTGCCGAACGGCATCCGGCTGAACCTCGTCGGCGACAGCAACGACTACGTCGGCAAGGGCCTGTGCGGCGGCGAGATCATCGTGCGTCCCGACGCTCGCAGCAGCTTCGCGGCCGAGGACAACGTCATCGCCGGAAACGTCATCGGCTACGGAGCAACGCAGGGCTCGATGTTCCTGCGCGGCATCGTCGGCGAGAGGTTCCTGGTGCGCAACTCCGGCGCGACCGCCGTCGTGGAGGGAGTGGGAGACCACGCCCTCGAGTACATGACGGGCGGCCTCGCCGTGATCCTCGGCGGCACGGGGCGCAACCTCGGCGCCGGCATGTCCGGCGGCACCGCCTACATCTACGACCTGCGGAGCGAACGGGTCAACCCCGACTCGCTCGCCAACGGCGAGCTCACCCTGCTGCCGCTCGGAAGCGCCGACGTGGAGATCCTCACCGACCTCCTGCAACGGCACTTCGACGAGACCGAATCCGCCGTCGCGCGGCGGATGCTCGACAACCTGGACGAGACCGTCGGCAGATTCGTGAAGGTTCTCCCTCGCGACTACGCCGCGGTCATCGCAACACGCCAGACGGCGCTCGACGAGGGGCTCGACCCCGACGGCGATGTCGTGTGGTCACGAATCATGGAGGTTACCGGTGGCTGATCCGAAGGGATTCCTGAAGGTCAAGGAGCGCGAGCTCCCTGCCCGCCGCCCCGTCGCACTGCGGCTGATGGACTGGAAAGAGGTCTACGAGCAGGGCGACACGGCCACGGTGCGCAAGCAGGCCGGCCGTTGCATGGACTGCGGCATCCCGTTCTGCCATCAGGGCTGCCCGCTCGGCAACCTGATCCCCGAGTGGAACGACCTGATGTGGCGCGGCGAGGGCCACCAGGCCATCGAGCGCCTGCATGCCACGAACAACTTCCCGGAGTTCACCGGTCGGCTGTGCCCCGCTCCCTGCGAGTCGTCGTGCGTGCTGGGCATCAACCAGCCCGCCGTGACGATCAAGAACGTCGAGGTGTCGATCATCGACGAGGCGTACCAGAAGGGCTGGGTCACCCCGCACCCGCCCGAGCGCCTCACCGGCAAGACCGTCGCCGTCGTCGGCTCCGGCCCGGCCGGGCTCGCCGCCGCGCAGCAGCTCACGCGCGCCGGCCATACCGTCGCCGTCTTCGAGCGCGACGACCGCATCGGCGGACTGCTGCGCTACGGGATCCCCGACTTCAAGATGGAGAAGAAGCACATCGAGGCGCGTCTCGCGCAGATGCAGGCCGAGGGCACCCGCTTCCGCGCCGGCGTCGAAATCGGAGTCGACATCTCCTGGAGCGACCTCCGCGCGCGCTACGACGCCGTCATCGTCGCGACCGGCGCCACCGTGCCGCGCGACCTGCCGATCCCCGGGCGCGACCTGCTCGGCGTGCATTTCGCCATGGACTACCTCGTGCAGCAGAACAAGGCGGGCGCCGGCGACACCGTCGGCGACCAGATCCTCGCCGAGGGCAAGCACGTCGTCGTCCTCGGCGGCGGCGACACCGGAGCGGACTGCATCGGAACCGCGCACCGCCAGCACGCGCTCTCGGTGACGAACCTCGCGATCGGCAAGCAGCCGGGCGACGAGCGTCCCGACCACCAGCCGTGGCCGATGGCCCCGACCCTGTTCGAGGTCTCCAGCGCCCACGAGGAGGGAGGCGAGCGCGTCTTCCTCGCCTCCACCATCGAGTTCCTGTCGAACGAGGCCGGAGAGGTGCGCGCCATCCGCGTCGCCGAGACCGAGTACCTCGACGGCCGTCGTGTTCCCAAGGCGGGCACCGAGCGCGAGATCCCCGCCGACCTCGTGCTGCTCGCCCTCGGATTCACAGGTCCGGAGACCGACACGATCGACGCGCAGCTGCCCGTGCCGGTCGACGGCAAGGGCAACCTCGGCCGCGACGGCGACTACCAGACGAGCGAGTCGGGCGTCTTCGTCGCCGGCGACGCGGGCCGCGGCCAGTCGCTCATCGTCTGGGCCATCGCCGAGGGTCGCGCCGCGGCATCCGCGGTTGATCGGTACCTTGAGGGGGAGACGCAACTGCCGTTCCCGGTCAAGCCGACCGATCACGCCATCGCTATCTAGCTCTCACACGCTTCATCCGTACCCACCACACACAAAACCACCACAGAAGGAACTCATGAGACGCGCGAAAATCGTCGCTACGCTCGGCCCGGCAACATCCAGCTATGAGAACATCCGCGCCATCATCGACGCCGGTGTTGACGTGGCGAGAATGAACCTCAGCCACGGCTCCTACGACGTCCACGAGGCGGTCTACGCCAACGTGCGCAAGGCCGCGGACGACTCGGGGCGAGCCGTCGCCGTAATGGTCGACCTCCAGGGCCCCAAGATCCGTCTCGGCAAGTTCGAGGGCGGCCCGTACGACCTCGCCGTCGGCGACGTGTTCAAGATCACGACCGAGGACGTCGTGGGAACCCGTGAGCTCTCGGGCACCACCTTCAAGGGTCTGCCGCAGGACGTCAGCCCCGGCGACTTCCTGCTCATCGACGACGGCAAGGTGAAGGTGCAGGTGACCGGCGTCGAAGGCCCCGTCGTCTCGACCGTCGTCATCGTCGCCGGAGCCGTCTCGAACAACAAGGGCATCAACCTGCCCGGCGTCGCCGTCAACGTTCCCGCCCTGAGCGAGAAGGACGAGGACGACCTGCGTTGGGGCCTCCGCCTCGGCTGCGACCTCATCGCGCTGTCGTTCGTGCGCGACGCCACCGACATCGTGCGCGTGCACGAGATCATGGAGGAGGAGGGCCGCAAGGTCCCCGTCATCGCGAAGATCGAGAAGCCGCAGGCCGTCGAGAACCTCGAGGCGATCATCGACGCGTTCGACGCGATCATGGTCGCCCGCGGAGACCTCGGCGTCGAGCTTCCCCTCGAGGCCGTGCCGATCGTGCAGAAGCGCGCCGTCGAGCTCTCGCGTCGTATGGCCAAGCCGGTCATCGTCGCGACACAGATGCTCGAGTCGATGATCTCCAGTCCCGTGCCCACCCGTGCCGAGACCTCCGACGTGGCGAACGCCGTGCTGGATGGCGCGGACGCGGTCATGCTGAGCGGCGAGACGAGCGTCGGCGAGTACCCCGTCATCACGGTGCAGACCATGGCGCGCATCGTGGCCTCCACCGAGGAGCACGGACTCGAGCGCATCCCCGAGCTCGGCACCAAGCCGCGCACCCAGGGCGGGGCAATCACGCTCGCCGCTGCCGAGGTCGCGTCGTTCGTCGAGGCGAAGTTCGTCTGCGTCTTCACCGAGTCGGGCGACTCCGCCCGTCGTATGTCGCGACTGCGCTTCAACGTGCCGATGAAGGCGTTCACTCCTGACCCCGCGATCCGCCGCCGCATGGCGCTGATCTGGGGCATCGACTCGTACGTCGTCGACCGGGTCACGCACACCGACGCGATGTACATCCAGGTCGACGAGATCCTCCTCGGCGAGGGTCTCGCCGAGGTCGGAGACGTCGTCGTCGTCATCTCCGGTTCGCCTCCCGGAATCTCCGGCTTCACGAACGACCTGCGCGTGCACCGCGTGGGCGACGCGAAGAACGCCGTGGCTCCCGCGTACGCGGTCAGCTAGGACCGAGAACCAGAGAAGGGCCGGACATCCAGTGGATGTCCGGCCCTTCCTCCGTCTCGGCGCCTCAGTCGACCCTGGGTTGCTTCTGCTCCCGGCCGTCGGAGACGTCGGCCTCGGTGGTGCCGAGCTCGGTGTCGAGGTCCGTATCGTCGGGCTCTGTCGCGCCGAGCTCCGTGGTGCCCGCACCGGTCGCCGTCGAACCGGGGGAAAGCACTCCGTCACCGCTGTCGGAGTCCAGCTCGGTGGGGTCGGGAAGATCGGGATCGCGCGTCATGCTGTCTCCAGGCGGCGCTTAGGGGCGGTGGCGGGGCTGGCCGCCACCACCCCACGTCGCGGAGGCACGAGGCGCTCTGTGGCGGAACGGGTCCGCGAGCCAAACCGGGAGGCGTGTCGCGCAAAACGTCGTTCGCCTGCGAATCTACGCGCCGAGAGAAGCTCGGAACGGGGGCTGTACACGCCGTCTGATGCGGGTTTATAGTTCGTTTTTCGCGCCATTCGGCGCGATCTCTCCGTTGTGCCGGATGCGAGACTCGAACTCGCACGCCCTTTCGAGCAAAGCATTTTGAGTGCTCCGCGTCTGCCATTCCGCCAATCCGGCGCACAACAACCGTCAAAAGAATACCGTAGGCTCTCTATCGTGACTGACCAAGAATCAACCCCATCCGCTCCGCGCCGAGTAGTGGTGGCAGAAGACGAGTCCCTTATCCGCATGGACATCGTCGAGATTCTCCGCGACAACGGCTTCGAGGTCGTCGGTGAAGCCGGTGACGGCGAGACGGCTGTCGCCCTCGCCACAGAGCTGCGCCCCGATCTCGTGATCATGGACGTGAAGATGCCCCAGCTCGACGGCATCTCGGCCGCGGAGAGACTGACCAAGAACCACATCGCGCCCGTCGTGCTGCTGACCGCGTTCAGCCAGAAGGAGCTCGTCGAACGGGCCTCCGAGGCCGGCGCACTCGCCTATGTCGTCAAGCCGTTCACGCCGAGCGACCTGCTGCCCGCGATCGAGATCGCGCTCAGCCGGTACACGCAGATCATCACGCTCGAGGCCGAGGTCGCCGACCTCGTCGAGCGTTTCGAGACCCGCAAGCTCGTCGATCGCGCCAAGGGACTCCTCAACGAGAAGATGGGGCTCACCGAGCCCGAGGCCTTCCGGTGGATCCAGAAGGCGTCCATGGACCGCCGCCTCACCATGCACGACGTCGCCCAGGCGATCATCGAGCAGCTGAGCGCCAAGAAGTAGCCGTAGTGCCGCGGTCCTTCGTCGTCACAGGCGGAGGGCGTGGTGTGGGCCGTGCGATCGCGTTGCGGCTTCTCGAGCGCGGCGAGGCCGTCGTGGTGATCGACGCCGGGTTGATCGACACCGAGAAGGCGGCGGATGACCCGGCTCGGGCTCTCCGCACGGTGATCGGTGACGCCTCCGACCCGGCAGTCGCGGCGGAGGCCGCCTCGGTCGCCGAGTCGATCGGCGTGCTCACCGGGTGGGTGAACAACGCGGCCGTGTTCCGCGACGCCGACCTGCACTCGGATCCACAGCGGGTGCGAGAGCTCGTCGACGCCAACCTCGCCCCGGCTCTGGTCGGCTCCGCCGCTGCGATCACGAGCTTCCTCGGCTCCGGTGTCGCCGGTTCGATCGTCAACGTCTCCTCCCACCAGGCGCAGCGCGCGGTGCCGGGAGCGCTCGCCTACGCGACGGCGAAGGCCGCCGTCGAGGGGCTCACCCGCGCGACCGCCGTCGACTACGCCCACCGGGGCATCCGCGCGAACGCCGTGGCGCTCGGCACGATCGCGACCGAGCGGTTCGACGACTCCCTCGCCGCCCTCGACCCCGCCGCGCGTGAGGCGCGGCTGCTGGCGTTGGCCGGGGTGCACCCGGCCGGCCACGTGGGGGCCATGGCCGACGTGGCATCCGTCGTCGCGTTCCTGCTCTCCGACGCGGCCGCGTTCGTCACCGGCGCCGTCCTGCCCGTCGACGGCGGACGCGCCGCGCTCGGATCCGATCCGGAGGCGCGGCGCCCCGTCTAGCCGCTCGAGCTCAGCTGACCTTGCGGCGGTAGATCGCGATCGCGAAGCCGTAGGCCACAACGAGGATGCCGACGAGCCAGGCCAGTGCGATCCAGATGTCGCCGCCGACGGGTTCACCCGCGAACAGGGCCCGGATCGTGTTCACGATCGAGGTCACCGGCTGGTTCTCGGCGAACCACGCGACCGGGGCGGGCATCGTGTCGGTGGGCACGAAGGCCGAGCTGATGAACGGGAGGAAGATCAGCGGGTAGCTGAACGCGCTCGCCCCGTCCACGGTCTTCGCGGAGAGCCCGGCGATGACCGCGATCCAGGTCAGGGAGAGGGTGAACAGAACGAGGATGCCCGCGACGGCTATCCACGCCCCGACGGACGCCCCCGTGCGGAAGCCCATGACGAGCGCGACGCCGACGACGATCGCGATCGAGACCATGTTCGCGGTCAGCGAAGTGAACACGTGAGCCCAGAGGACGCTCGACCGGGAGATCGGCATCGACTGGAACCGTTCGAAGATGCCGCCCTGCATGTCGAGGAACAGCCGGTACGCGGTATAGGCGATGCCCGAGGCGATAGTGATCAACAGTATGCCGGGGAGCATGTAGTCGATGTACGACTCGTCGGAGCCGGTGTTGATGGCACCGCCTAGCACGTAGACGAACAGGAGCATCAGCGCGATCGGGGTGACCGCGGTGGTGATGATGGTGTCGGGGCTGCGCAGGATGTGGCGCAGCGAGCGTCCGGTCAGTACGCCGGTGTCGCCGAGGACGTTGGTGGTCATCGTTGTTCCTTTCGTGCCTGGTGCTCGTCGCTCTCGTCGGGTTCGCCGGTCTCGCCGGTGAGGGCGAGGAAGACGTCCTCGAGGGAGGGCTGCTTCTCGATGTACTCGACCTTCGCTGGCGGGAGGAGCTGCTTGAGCTCGGCCAGGGTGCCGTTCTGGATGATCGTCCCCTTGTGCAGGATGGCGATGCGGTCGGCGAGGTACTCGGCCTCGTCGAGGTACTGCGTGGTGAGCAGCACAGTGGTGCCCTGCCCGGCGAGGGTCTTCACCGTCTGCCAGACGTCGATGCGCGCCTGCGGGTCGAGGCCGGTCGTCGGCTCGTCGAGGAAGATGATCGGCGGGTTGCCGATCAGGCTCATCGCGATGTCGAGCCTGCGCCGCATCCCGCCCGAGTAGGTGGCCGCCCTGCGCCCGCCGGCCTCGACGAGCGAGAACCGTGCCAGCAGGTCGTCGGCGATGGCGCCGGGGTTCTTCAGGTGTCGCAGCTTGGCGATCAGCAAGAGGTTCTCCCTGCCCGTGAGGATCTCGTCGACGGCCGCGAACTGGCCGGTGAGGCTGATCGACTCCCGAACGTCGCCGGGCCGGCTCGCGACGTCGAAGCCGTTCACCGTCGCGGTGCCGGAGTCCGACTTGAGCAACGTCGAGAGGATGCGCACCAGCGTGGTCTTGCCCGCACCGTTGGAGCCGAGCAACGCGAAGATGCTGCCGGCCGTCACGTCGAAGTCGACGCCGCGCAGAACGTGCACGTCGGCGAACGACTTCTCGACGCCGCGTACCTCGATGGCGCTCATGCCCGGTCCTCCTGTGCACTGTCTCGAGCGGCGCTGTCTTCTCGAGCGGCTGTGTCGCGCGCAGCGGCGTCGACGGCCTTGGTCAGGCGAGCGCGTTCCTTGTCGATCCACTCCTTGCCGCCGTAGGCCTTGGTGAACGACTCCGCGAACTCGACGGGCTCGTCGCCCACGAGCTCGCGCACGGGGGTGCCGTCGACGGCCGCGCGCTCCCACAGGTCTGCGAAGTCGCCGAGCATCGTGACGAGGGTGTCGCCGTCGGTGATGCCGCCGTAGTACATGAAGTACCGTTCGAACGCCTTCGCCGTCGTGCCGTACGGCTCGGGGAGGGCCTCGATGCGGGCCTTGTACTGCCGGTACTGCTTCTTCTGCTCGAGCGAGCCGGTGATGGTCTCTATCCATTTGGCGGCCATGGTCAGTCTCCTTCTTCGTCCGTGATTTCGATGTGGTGGTGCAGCTGTTCTATGCGCTCCGCGAGGAAGCTCCAGTTGGCCCAGAACTCGGCCAGGTACTCGCCGCCCCGGGGGTTGATCGAGTAGACCTTGCGCGGCGGCCCCTTCTCCGAGGGGACCTTCGACACGTCGACGAGGCCGCGCTGCTCGATCCTCACCAGCAGGGCGTAGACGGTGCCCTCGACGATGTCGGTGAAGCCCTGGTCACGCAGCTGTGCAGTGATCTCGTACCCGTACGCCGGCTTGGCGGCGACGATCGCGAGGACCATGCCCTCGAGCGTGCCCTTGAGCATCTCGGTCATCTGCTTGCCCATGTGGTGCTTCCTTTGACTACTCGGTGATGCTGACTACCACTAGATAGTACTACCGAATAGCGGTCGCGCAAGGGGCATTTCGCCGCCGGTTGCGTCAGGCGCCGCTCGTGCCCGACCAGCTCCGTCTTTCCGAGGGCTCGCCGGAAGCGGCTCGCGCGGCCGGAGGAGGCTCACCGAAAGCGGCTCGCGCGACCGGAAGAGGCTCGCGCGGCCGGAAGAGGCTCGCGCGAGCGGGGAGGGAGGGCGGCTAGCGCCGGTCGAGCAGCATGTTCGTCATGCGCACGGTCGACAGCCGGCGCCCCGCCTCGTCGCGGATCACGATCTCGTGCGTGGCCAGTGTGCGGCCCAGCGAGATCGCCGTGCAGGTCGCGGTGACGAGGCCCGAATCGGTCGACCGGCTGTGGGACGCGTTGATTTCGATGCCGACCGCGTAGCGGCCGGGGCCGGCGTGGATCGCAGACGACACCGAGCCGAGCGACTCGCCGAGCACGACGTGCGCGCCGCCGTGGAGGATCCCGATGACCTGGGTGTTGCCCTCGACCGGCATCGTGGCTACCGAGTGCTCCGCCGACAGCTCGACGAAATCGATGCCCATCTTGACCGCGAGCGCACCGCCCCCGCTGCTCACGAGTCGTTCGACGAGTTCGGGGTCGAGATCCTGCGGGAACGTGGTCATGGCACTCTCTCTGGCGGCCCAGCGTGTCGGTGACCGCGGCTAGGCTGGCTGTCGTGTCGGACAACGAAAAGCCTACCCTCCTGATAATCGACGGCCATTCGCTGGCGTTCCGCGCGTTCTACGCGCTGCCGGTCGACAGTTTCATGAACCGTGAGGGGCAGCACACCAACGCCATCCACGGGTTCATCGCCATGCTCATCAACCTGCTCAAGGCCGAGAAGCCCACGCACCTCGCGGTCGCGTTCGACATCTCGCGGTTCTCCTTCCGCACTCGCGAATACCCCGAGTACAAGGGCACCCGCGGCGAGACCCCGCCCGAGTTCATCGGCCAGATCCCGCTGCTCGAAGAGGCGCTCAAGGCCATGGGCATCCCCACCATCTCGAAAGAGGACTACGAGGCAGACGACATCCTCGCGACGCTGGCCCACCGAGGCGCCGCCGAGGGCTTCCACGTCTTCGTCGTCTCCGGCGACCGCGACGCGATCCAGATGATCGGCGACGACGTCACGCTGCTCTACCCGAACGCGCGGGGAGTCTCCGAGCTCAAGCGCTACGACCGCGACACGGTGTTCGAGCGCTACGGCATCGAACCGCACCAGTACCCCGACATCGCGGCGCTCGTCGGCGAGACGAGCGACAACCTCATCGGCATCGACAAGGTCGGCGAGAAGACAGCGGTCAAGTGGATCGTGCAGTACGGCAGCCTCGACGGGGTGCTCGAACACGCCGACGAGATCAAGGGCGTCGTGGGGGAGAAGCTGCGGGAGCAGAAAGACCGCGCCATCCGCAACCGCAAGCTCAACCACCTGCTCACCGACGTCGACCTGCCCTACGGTCCCGGCGACCTGCTGCGCCAGCCTCTCGACGAGGCCGCCGTGCGCGAGGTGTTCGACAAACTGCAGTTCAAGACCCTGCTCGAGCGGGTGCTGAAGCTCAACGGCGACGGCGGACCGACGGCGGATGGCGCGGCCCTGCCCGTCGCGGCCGTGCTCGACGATGCCATTCCGCCCGTACGCACCATGGTCGACGAGGAACTCGCGAAGTGGCTCGACACGCAGTCGAAGAGCGGCACCGCCGCGCTCGGACTCCGCGTCGAGACCGCCCAGGGCCGCGTCACCGGTCTCGGCATCGCGTCGGCCGTCGACAGCGTCTACGTGCCATGGGAGGCCGAACGCCCCGACTACGTCGCCCTCGAGAGCTGGCTCGCCGGCGGCGCCCCGAAGTACCTGCAGGGCTCGAAGCAGCAGCTCAAGGCGCTGCGCGGCTCGGGCCTCGACCTCGGCGGCATCGCGTTCGACACCAGCCTCGCGGCCTGGCTGCTCAAGCCGGGCGGCAAGGCCGACGACCTCGCCAGCCAGGTCTACGACCACCTCGGCGAGACCCTGCCGCAGGCCGACCCGAACCAGCTCGTCCCCGACGTCGAGGCGGTGAGCGTCGCCACCGAGGCCTGGTACGTGCTGCGCGTCGCCGAGTACCTCGCAGGCAGGCTCGAGACCGGCGCCCGTCGTGTGCTCGACGAGATCGAACTCCCGCTGGTTCCCGTGCTGGGCACGATGGAGCTCGACGGCATCGCCGTGAACCAGCAGATCCTCGCCCGGCTCTCGGGCGAGCTCGGCGCCGTCGGCTCCGACCTCGCAGCCCGCGCCTACGCCGAGATCGGACGCGAGGTGAACCTCGGCTCGCCCAAGCAGCTGCAGCAGGTGCTCTTCGAAGAGCTCGGCATGCCCAAGACCCGCGCCAACAAGACCGGTTTCTCGACCGACGCGGCGAGCCTCACCGACCTGCAGGAGCAGGCGCCGCACCCGTTCCTCGACCTGCTGCTCAAGCACCGCGACGCGACGAAGCTCAAGCAAATCGTCGAGACCCTCGAGAAGGCGGTCGACTCAGGCGGCCGGGTGCACACCACCTACGACCAGACCGGCACGAGCACCGGTCGCATCTCGTCGAACGACCCGAACCTGCAGAACCTGCCGGTGAAGACCGCCGTCGGCCGCGAGATCCGCTCGGCGTTCGAGAAGGGCCCCGAGTTCGCCACCCTGCTCACCGCCGACTACTCGCAGATCGAGATGCGCATCATGGCGCACCTGTCCGGCGACGAGGGCCTCATCTCGGCCTTCAACGAGGGCGAAGACCTCCACCGCTTCGTCGGCTCGAGCGTGTTCGGCGTCGAGCCGGCCGACGTGACGCCCCTCATGCGCACGAAGGTCAAGGCGATGTCGTACGGCCTCGCATACGGGCTCAGCGCCTTCGGGCTCTCGAAGCAGTTGCGCATCGAGTCGAGCGAGGCGAAGAAGCTGATGACCGCCTACTTCGACCGCTTCGGGGCGGTGCGCGACTACCTGCGCAACGTGGTCGAGCAGGCCAGGGTCGACGGCTACACCGAGACGATCTTCGGGCGCCGCCGTCCGTTCGGCGACCTCAACTCCTCCAACCGGGTGCTGCGCGAGAACGCGGAACGCGCCGCCCTCAACGCGCCCATCCAGGGCTCGGCTGCCGACATCCTCAAGATCGCCATGCTCGGGGTGGCGAGCGACCTGCGCGAGCACGACCTGAAGTCGCGCCTCCTGCTGCAGGTGCACGACGAACTGGTCTTCGAGGTCGCGGGCGACGAGCTCGAGACGCTCACCGCGGTCGTCCGCGACCGCATGGGCGGGGCCGCGCAGCTGCGGGTTCCGCTCGACGTGCAGGTCGGAACGGGCCCCAACTGGGACGCGGCAGCCCACTAGGCGACGCAGCGACCATGACGACACACGCCTCCCTCGCGCAGCTGCTCGCCGAGTCATCCATCGTGCTCGACGCCACGGCGACCGACGTCGACGACGCGGTCCGCCAGGCCGGCGCCGCTCTCGTCGCGACAGGCGCCGTCGAACCCGACTACGTCGACGCGATGCTGGAGCGCGAACGCACCGTGTCCACCTACGTCGGCGAGGGCGTCGCCGTGCCGCACGGCACGCTCGCCGCGAAGGGCGCGGTGAAACGCAACGCCCTCGTGCTCTTGCGCTTGGCCGACGGTCTGGACTGGAATGGCAACGACGTGCGAATCGTGATCGGGCTCGCGGCCGTCGGGCGGGGTCACATCGGGCTCCTGTCCCGCCTCGCCGGGATACTGCTCGACCCCGACCGCGCGGCAGCACTACGCACCGCAACCGACACCGCCGAGGTCTACCGGGCGCTCTCCGCCGACGCGCCCACCCCGTAACGACGAAGGAGTCACCATGCCAGAACGCGAAGTAACCGTAGCCTCGAGCGTCGGCCTGCACGCCCGCCCCGCGTCGCTGTTCTCGCAGGCCGCGGCCGGCACAGGCGTCACGGTGACACTCACCTCGGCCGCCGGCCGCAGCGTCAACGCCGCGAGCATCCTCGGCGTGCTCTCCCTCGGCATCGGCCACGGCGAGACGGTGAAGCTCGAAGCCTCGGGCGACGGGGCGGATGCGGCGATCGAGACGCTCGCGAAAGTCCTCGAGACCGACCTCGACAAGGAATGACCATGAACCGCCACGAACCACAGGCCCGACAGTCCACGCCGATCGACGCGATCGCCGAGGGGTGGGTCGACACGGAGCTCGACCTCTACCCGGAGTTCCGCGTCTACCTCGGCCGCGAGGGGCGCGAGGGGGAGTACGCCGACTACTCTCCCGCCGGCACGGAGGCGGCGATCGCCGAGACCCGGCGTGCGCTCGCCCGCGTCGAGGCATCCACCCCGGTCGACGCGGTCGACGTCGTCACCAAGATGGACCTCACCCGCGACCTCGCCCTGACGATCGACAAGCACGAGGCCGGTTTCGACCAGCGCGACCTCAACGTCATCGCGAGCCCCGCCCAGGAGCTGCGCGACATCTTCGACCTCATGCCCACCGACACGGTCGACGACTGGTCGCACGTCGCGACGCGGATGCACAACCTGCCCGCGGCGATGGCGGGCTACATCGAGTCGCTGCGGGCCGGCATCGCGGCGGGCAACGCGCCGGCGATCCGCCAGGTGACCGAGGTGATGGCGCAGGCGAAGAAGCAGGCTGCCTCGACCGGATTCTTCTTCGAGCTCGCCCAGAACGCCAAGCCGGGGGAGGGCGAGCTGCCCGAGTCGGTGGCACGCGACCTCGAGAGCGGCGCGCGCGCATCCGCCGATGCCTACTCGACGCTCGTCGAGTTCCTCGGCGACGAGCTCGCCGCGCACGCGCCGGAGAAGGACGCCGTCGGGCGCGAGCTCTACGCCCTGGCCTCCCGCGGGTTCCTCGGAGCGACCGTCGACCTCGACGAGACCTACGAGTGGGGCATCGAGGAGCTCGCCAGGATGGTCGCCGAACAGGAGTCCATCGCCCGAGAGATCAAGCCCGGGGCATCCGTCGAAGAAGCCATCGAGTTTCTCGACGGCGACCAGAGCCGCAAGCTGCACGGAACCGACGCGCTCCAGCGCTGGATGCAGGAGACGAGCGACCGCGCGGTCGAGGAGCTCTCCCGCACGCAGTTCGACATCCCCGACGTCGTCAAGCGCCTCGAGTGCATGATCGCGCCCACGCAGGAGGGCGGCATCTACTACACCAACCCCACCGACGACTTCTCCCGACCGGGGCAGATGTGGTGGAGCGTGCCGGAGGGAGTCACCGAGTTCGACACCTGGCGTGAGCTCACCACGGTGTACCACGAGGGTGTGCCCGGCCATCACCTGCAGATCGGCCAGGCCGTCTACAACAAGGCGCTGCTCAACACCTGGCGGCGCAACGCCGGCACGAGCGGCCACGCCGAGGGCTGGGCGCTGTACGCCGAGCGGCTCATGGAGCAGCTCGGCTACCTCGACGACCCGGCCGACCGTCTCGGCATGCTCGACGGCCAGCGGATGCGGGCGGCGCGCGTGGTGCTCGACATCGGCGTGCACCTCGAGAAGAAGCTGCCCGACGGCTCCGGAGTCTGGACGGGGGAGTACGCCTTCGATTTCATGGGGCGCAACGTCAACATGAGCCCCGAGTTCGTGCGCTTCGAGGTCAACCGCTATCTCGGATGGCCGGGACAGGCGCCGTCGTACAAGGTGGGGCAGCGCATCTGGGAGCAGCTGCGCGACGAGTACGCGCGCCGTGAGGGAGCCGCGTTCGACATCCGCGCGTTCCACAAGAAGGCGCTCGACATCGGCGGGGTCGGCCTCGACACCCTCAAGGCCGCGCTGCTCGCCGACTGATCGGGACTCCCCGTTCTGGGGCAACCGACGGGGCGCAGTCTTCGTCTCAGGTTCCCCTCGAGGGCCTAGGGTCTGATTATGAGATCAATTCGCCCGGTGTCCCTCGTCGTCGGTGCGTCACTCGCGCTATTCCTGGGTGTGCCGACGATCGCGGCGACCGAGCCGGCCAGCGCCGTTCCGAACGCCGCGGTGGGCGACGCGATATCCCTCGACGACGCGAGCCTCGTCGACGAGCCCCAGGTGCAGCTCTCCGGCGAGGTGTTGGTGATCGTGAGCGAGCCGCCGCTCGACGCCGACCCCGCCGAGTCGCACCACGACCTCACGAGCTACCTCGTGGTCACCGACGAGGGCGTCTCCGTGCCCATCGCGGGTGCTGTTCCGCAAGGCGTAGCCAGCGGGGACGAATTCTCTGGGACGGTCGCCGTTCCGCAGGCCGTGATCGACGAACTGCCGACGGCGAGCGCCTCCGCGGTCGAATCGTCGACCGATGCCCGCCCTCTCGACGAAGACTCCTTGGCCGCGGCGGACGTGCTGGATGCCGCCGTGGCTCACGCCGTCGCCCTGCCCGTCGCCGAGGCATCCGTCGCCGCCGGTCCACTCGCCGCAGCGGGCATCGCGAAGGCGCACGAGGTGAAGATAGTGATGATCACCCCCGTCGGCGCTGCGGCGAGCGGTATGACCGACGCGGCGGTGCGCGACGTCGTGGCCAAGTCCACCGTATTCTGGAGCACGGCCTCGCGCGGGCTCGTGCCATCGTTCACCACCGACCCGGCCATTCCACGGTTCGCCTCGGCGACGGCGTGCAACAATTCTCCGATGGCCCGGTGGAACGAGGCGGCCGGGCTCCTGGGCTACCCGAGCGCCGACGCGTACCTGAACGCGGCGCCGGCCGGGGTCGAGTGGCACCTCATGGTGGTGTTGCCGGCCAGCTGTCTGACCGCGAGCGGACCAGGCGTCGCGAGCGTCGGTTCGGGGCTCCACTCGGGCGGAGTGCTGCAGGTCGTCATCGACGCGGGCGTCGACCGGCAGGTGATCACGCACGAGCTGGGCCACAACCTTAGCCTCGGACACTCCAATCTCGACCACTGCGCCGCCGACGCGGCCACGGCCGGATGCATAGAGTACGGCTACGAAGACCGCTACGACGTGATGGGCGTCTCGATCGGCGGCATGGATGCGAAGCCCACCGCGCTCAACGCACGCCATCAGGTGGCGCTCGGCTTTCAGACGGTCTCCGCAGGCAACCGCTACGACCTCACGGCCGGCTCCGCAGTCAACACCACTGTGACGATCGGCCGCATCGACGGGGGAGCTGCGCCCACGATCCTCGAGGTCGTCGACCCGCAGAGCTCTGTCACCTACTACGTCGAATACCGGGCAGGGGAGGCGGGGGCCTACTACTCCGCGGGCCGCAACGTCGGGATCGACACCGGGCGCGCGGTCAATCTGAGGCCCGGCGTGCGACTGGTACGAGCCAACGGCTCGGGTGGCTCATCGGTGATCACGCAGGCCGACGCCACTCTGGGGGTTGGATACGCGCGCCCCTACGCGGCGGCGGGGCAGTCGATCCAGAGCCCGACCGGCGCGGTACGGGTGACCGTGAACTCCGCATCGGAATCCGCCGGGGCATCCGTCACCGTCTCCTTCGCCCCGCCGACCAGTCAATCCGTATTCCGGTTCTGGAGCCCCACGATGCAGTCGCACTTCTACACCAGCAGCGTCTCGGAGCGCGACGGAATCATCGCCAGATACCCGACAGAGATCTGGACCTACGAGGGCCCGCGGTTCGAAGCATTCACCACACCGGTCGAGGGGACCGTTCCCCTGCACCGCTTCTGGAGCGAGAGACTCGGCGGACACTTCTACACGGCGAACGACGGGGAGAAGCAGTCGGTGATCGACGGGTACGACGACGACGTCTGGGCCTACGAGGGGACCGCATTCTACGTCTACCCCAACTCGTACACCGCCACACCGACGCTGTCGGTCGCGCGGTTCTGGAGCCCGCAGAACCAGCACCACTTCTACACCGCCAGCGCCGAAGAGGCCCAACTGGTGCGCGACAACTACCCCGCCAACATCTGGACGTACGAGATGGAGAACTTCCGGGTGCCGGTCGGTTAGACGCGCCGACCCCGCTCGTTGGCGGCCGGCGGCGGGATTCGCTATGCTGGAACGTCACATTCGTGACGTCCTATCCACCTGCCTCCGGCGAACATCCAGAACCATCCGCGCCGGCGGCCCGATTTATGCCCTTACTGGAGCACTAACTACATGACACTCGTAACGCCCGCCAAGGCGCCCAAGCAGGTCGCGATCAATGACATCGGATCCGCAGAAGACTTCCTTGCAGCGGTCGAAAAGACGCTGAAGTTTTTCAACGACGGAGACCTCATCGAGGGCACCGTCGTCAAGATCGATCGTGACGAGGTCCTCCTCGACGTCGGTTACAAGACCGAGGGTGTAATCCCCTCCCGCGAGCTCTCCATCAAGCACGACGTCGACCCGAGCGAGGTCGTCCAAGTCGGCGACACCGTCGAGGCCCTCGTCCTGCAGAAGGAAGACAAAGAAGGCCGCCTCATCCTGTCGAAGAAGCGCGCTCAGTACGAGCGTGCATGGGGCGACGTCGAGAAGATCAAGGACGAAGACGGAATCGTCACCGGTTCGGTCATCGAGGTCGTCAAGGGCGGCCTCATCGTCGACATCGGTCTTCGTGGCTTCCTTCCTGCTTCGCTCATCGAGCTCCGCCGCGTTCGCGACCTGACCCCGTACCTGGGCCAGGAGATCGAGGCCAAGATCCTCGAGCTCGACAAGAACCGCAACAACGTCGTGCTGTCGCGCCGCGCCCTGCTCGAGCAGACGCAGAGCGAGAGCCGCACCACGTTCCTCGCGAACCTCGCCAAGGGCCAGGTCCGCAAGGGTGTCGTGTCCTCCATCGTCAACTTCGGCGCGTTCGTCGACCTGGGCGGCGTAGACGGTCTCGTCCACGTCTCCGAGCTGTCGTGGAAGCACATCGAGCACGCATCCGAGGTCGTCGAGGTCGGGCAGGAAGTCACCGTCGAGATCCTCGAGGTCGACCTCGAGCGCGAGCGCGTGTCGCTGTCGCTCAAGGCCACGCAGGAAGACCCGTGGCAGGTATTCGCCCGCACCCACGCAATCGGACAGGTCGCACCGGGTAAGGTCACGAAGCTCGTCCCCTTCGGCGCGTTCGTTCGCGTCGCAGAGGGAATCGAGGGCCTCGTCCACATCTCCGAGCTCTCGGGCAAGCACGTCGAGCTCGCCGAGCAGGTCGTCTCCGTCGGCGACGAGGTGTTCGTCAAGGTCATCGACATCGACCTCGAGCGTCGTCGTATCTCCCTCTCGCTGAAGCAGGCGAACGAGGGCGTCGACCCCGAGGGCACCGAGTTCGACCCCGCACTCTACGGAATGCTCACCGAGTACGACGAAGCCGGAAACTACAAGTACCCGGACGGATTCGACCCGGAGACCCAGGAGTGGAAGGAAGGCTTCGAGACCCAGCGCGAGAAGTGGGAGCAGGAGTACGCTGCAGCCCAGGCTCGTTGGGAATCGCACAAGAAGCAGGTTGCCTCGGCAGCCCTCGAGGAGAACAACACCTCCTCGAGCGACGTCCCCTCGGGCGCGTCGACCTTCTCGAGCGACTCGGCCTCGGCCGGAACGCTCGCAGACGACGAGTCGCTCGCGGCTCTTCGCGAGAAGCTGAGCAACAACTCCTAGTCGAGTTCATCGGATGGCCGCCGCCTACGTACTGAGAAGTACGCGGGCGGCGGCCATCCGTCGTTAAGCGGTCCCTGAGCCTGTCGAAGGGTTCGCACCCTCGCGCCGACTCCTGTACCGCCGCATCAGCACGACGAACAGCACCACGAGCCCGCCCAGGGCGAGCACGACGAGAATCGGCACCAGGATCGCGAACACCGAGAGGAACACGCTGCTGACGTCTTCGAAGGCGCTGGCGACAGGGGCGGCGAGTCCGAAGGTCGCGGCGTTCAGGGCGGGGCGGGCGGCCGTCTTCGCGCCGTGCACGAGCAGGGCGATGACGACACCGCTCACGATCGGAACCCACTGGTTCGAAGAGAAGAACGCGGCCGGGTCGGTGACGGCCGCAGTCTCGCTGGCCGACCCGCTGCCGAAGACGATGCCGCCCGACGCCGGACGGACGACGGTCTGGAGAAGATCGTTGACGGAGTCGACAGCCGGGATCTTGTCGGCGAAGAACTCGATCACGAGCAGCACGCCGAGGATTCCGAGCACCCACTCGTTCGCGAGCCAGGTCCAGCCGGCCGGCAGCACGATGAAGTCGAGGAACCGGGCACCGAGGCCCAGCAGGAGCAGGGGGATATAGGCGTTCAGCCCGGCGGCCGCGGCCAGTCCGGTGCCGGTGAGAATCTCGAGCATTCCTATTCCTCCCTCCGCCGAGGCTAGCATTGCGGCATGTATCTGATCGGCCTCACCGGGGGCATCGCGTCCGGAAAATCCTCAGTCGCAGCGCGGCTCGCCGAGCGAGGGGCGGTGGTGGTGGATGCCGACAAGGTCGCGCGTGAAGTCGTCGAGCCGGGCACGCCCGCCCTCGCCGCCATCGCCGACCACTTCGGCGGCGGAGTGCTCGCTGCAGACGGCTCGCTCGATCGCGCGGCTCTCGGCGCCATCGTCTTCTCCGACCCCGAGCAGCGCCTCGTGCTCAACGGCATCACCCACCCCGCCGTCTGGGAGCGCACCAGAACCCTCATCGCCGCGGCGGAGGCGCGAGACCCCGACGCCGTCGTGGTCTACGACGTGCCCCTCCTCCTCGAGGGGAAGGGCAGACGCCCCATCGAGTTCGACCTGGTCGTCGTCGTCGACGCGAGCGCCGCGACGCGGCTGCGGCGACTCGTCGAGCTCCGAGGGCTCACCGAGCAGGAGGCGAAGCACCGCATCGAGTCGCAGGCCACCGACGAGGAACGGCTGGCGATCGCCGACGTGGTGATCGACAGCGACGGCGGGCTCGAACGGACGCTCGCCCAGGCGGACGCGCTGTGGGACAGTCTGCGCGAGCGGTAGGCGCCGGCAGAGGCCAGCGCAGTGTCGGGGGCTGCGCTTAAGCTTGTGGGATGGAACCCACCCGCGCCGTTCGCCCCTTCGAGGTCATCAGCGAATACGTGCCGAGCGGTGATCAGCCCACCGCGATCGCCGAGCTCGCCGGCCGAGTCAACGCCGGCGAGACCGACGTCGTGCTGCTCGGCGCCACCGGCACCGGAAAGTCGGCGACGACAGCCTGGCTCATCGAACAGGTGCAGCGCCCGACCCTCGTGCTGGCCCACAATAAGACGCTCGCCGCGCAGCTCGCCAACGAGTTCCGCGAGCTGCTGCCGAACAACGCCGTCGAGTACTTCGTCTCGTACTACGACTACTACCAGCCCGAGGCCTACGTGCCCCAGACCGACACCTTCATCGAGAAGGACTCGTCGATCAACGCCGAGGTCGAACGCCTGCGGCACTCCACCACCAACTCGCTGCTCAGCCGCCGCGACGTCGTCGTCGTCTCCACCGTGTCGTGCATCTACGGTCTCGGCACGCCCCAGGGCTACATGGACGCCATGCTGGCGCTGCAGGTGGGCCAGCAGATCCCGCGCGAGACCCTCATCCGCAAGTTCGTGTCGATGCAGTACCAGCGCAACGACGTCGACTTCTCCCGCGGCAACTTCCGGGTGCGCGGCGACACCATCGAGATCATCCCGATGTACGAGGAGCTCGCCATCCGCATCGAGATGTTCGGCGACGAGATCGAGGCGCTCTACTCGCTGCACCCGCTCACCGGCGACATCGTCAAGAAGCTCGACGCCGTCTCGGTCTTCCCCGGCTCGCACTACGTGGCGGGCACCGATGTCATGCACCGTGCCATCGGCACCATCAAAGAGGAGCTCGCTGGCCGTCTCGCCGAGCTCGAGAAGCAGGGCAAGCTGCTCGAGGCCCAGCGGCTGCGCATGCGCACCACCTTCGACCTCGAGATGATGGAGCAGATCGGCTTCTGCAACGGCATCGAGAACTACTCCGCCCACATCGACGGCCGCTCGCCCGGCGAGGCGCCGCACTGCCTCATCGACTACTTCCCTGACGACTTCCTCGTCGTCATTGACGAGTCCCACGTCACCGTGCCGCAGATCGGCGCCATGTACGAGGGCGACGCATCGCGCAAGCGCACCCTGGTGGAGCACGGGTTCCGCCTGCCGAGCGCGCTCGACAACCGACCGCTCAAGTGGCCCGAGTTCCTCGACCGCGTCGGTCAGCGGGTCTACCTCTCCGCGACCCCCGGCAAGTACGAGATGGGCATCACCGACTCGGTCGTGGAACAGATCATCCGCCCCACAGGTCTTCTCGACCCGCAGATCATCGTCAAGCCCACCAAGGGGCAGATCGACGACCTGCTCGAAGAGATCAAGGTGCGCGTCGAACGCAACGAGCGTGTCCTGGTGACCACCCTCACCAAGAAGATGTCCGAAGAGCTCACCGAGTTCCTGGGGGAGTCGGGAGTGCGCGTGCGCTACCTGCACTCCGACGTAGACACTCTCCGCCGAGTCGAGCTGCTCACCGAGCTGCGCCAGGGCGTCTACGACGTGCTCGTCGGCATCAACCTGCTGCGCGAGGGCCTCGACCTGCCGGAGGTGTCGCTCGTGGCGATCCTCGACGCCGACAAGGAGGGCTTCCTGCGCTCGTCGACGTCGCTCATCCAGACGATCGGCCGCGCGGCGCGCAACGTGTCCGGCGAGGTGCACATGTACGCCGACGTGCTCACCGACTCGATGAAACGGGCGATCGACGAGACCGACCGCCGCCGTGAGAAGCAGGTGGCCTACAACCTCGAGAAGGGCGTCGACCCGCAGCCTCTCCGCAAGAAGATCGCCGACATCACCGACGCGCTCGAGCGCGAGAATGCCGACACCGCCGCGCTGCTGTCCGGGCGGGGCGACGGCCGCAAGAAGTCGCCGACGCCGAACCTGCGCCAGCATGGCAAGGCGGCGGCGGGCGCCAACGAGCTCGAGGCGATCATCCGCGATCTCAACGACCAGATGCTGCTCGCGGCGGGGGAGCTCAAGTTCGAGCTCGCCGGCCGACTGCGCGACGAGGTCGCCGACCTGAAGAAAGAGCTGCGACAGATGGAGGCGGCGGGCCACCTCTCCTGACCGGTGGTGCGGGTCGGCGGCGGCGTGCGCAGAGCAACCTGAGTACGCACTGAGCGAACCGGTACCTCCGATGTCGGTGGCTTCCATACAATTGTGAGAGTGTCGATTTCTCCTGTAACTGGTGTGCCCACGCTCAGCGTGCGCGGGGCCAGGGTCCACAATCTCAAGAACGTCGACCTGGAGATCCCTCGCGACTCGCTCGTCGTTTTCACGGGTCTCTCCGGGTCGGGTAAGTCGAGCCTCGCGTTCGACACCATCTTCGCCGAGGGCCAACGGCGGTACGTCGAGTCGCTCTCGGCCTATGCGCGCCAGTTCCTCGGCCAGGTCGACCGCCCAGACGTCGACTTCATCGAGGGTCTGAGCCCCGCGGTCTCGATCGACCAGAAGTCGACGAACCGCAACCCGCGCTCCACCGTCGGCACGATCACCGAGATCTACGACTACATGCGCCTGCTCTGGGCGCGCATCGGCGTGCCGCACTGCCCGATCTGCGGCGAGAAGATCCAGCGCCAGACCGTGCAGCAGATCGCCGACCAGCTGATGGAGCTGCCCACAGGCACGCGCTACCAGGTGCTCAGCCCGATCGTCTCGCAGAAGAAGGGCGAGTTCGTCGACACCTTCCGCGAGCTGGCAGCCGCCGGCTACTCGCGCGCCGTCGTCGACGGAGACGTCATCCAGCTCAGCGACCCGCCCACGCTCAAGAAGCAGGTCAAGCACGACATCTCGGTCGTGGTCGACCGTCTCGTCGCCTCCGACGACGCGCTCACCCGCCTCACCGACTCGCTCGAGACCGCCCTCCGGCTCACCGACGGACTCGTCTCGATCAACCTCGTCGACGAGACCGGCCCCGACGCGACACGCACCTTCTCCGAGAAGCTGTCGTGCCCGAACAACCACCCGCTGCAGCTCACCGAGATCGAGCCGCGCACCTTCTCGTTCAACGCGCCGTTCGGCGCCTGCCCCGAGTGCTCCGGTCTCGGCACCCGCATGTCGGTCGACGCCGACCTGCTCATCGCCGACCCGACGGTCAGCCTCGCCGACGGCGTGATTCTGCCGTGGGCGCAGTCGGGCAAGGGCCTGTTCAACTACTTCGAGAAGCTGCTGCTCGGGCTCTCGCTCGACCTCGACTTCTCGCTCGACACCCCGTGGGGCGAGCTCTCCTCCGAGGTGCAGGACGCGATCCTCAAGGGCAACAACTTCGAGGTCACCGTCAAGTGGAAAAACCGCTTCGGCCGCGAGATGAAGTACTCCACCGGGTTCGAGGGCGTGATGCCCTACATCGAGCGCAAGTTCCTCGAGGCCGAGACCGACGTGCAGCGTCAGCGTTTCGCGAACTACCTGCGCGAGATCCCGTGCCCGGTCTGCGACGGCAAGCGTCTCAAGCCCGAGGTGCTCGCGGTGACGGTCGACGGCCACAACATCTCCGACGTGTGCGAGCTGAGCCTCGCCGACTCCTACGCGTTTATGAACTCGGTCGTGCTGAGCGACCGCGACGCGAAGATCGCCGCGCAGGTGCTGCGCGAGATCCGGGTGCGCCTCGAGTTCCTGATCGAGGTCGGGCTCAACTACCTCAACCTCTCCCGCGCCGCGGCGACCCTCTCCGGCGGCGAGGCGCAGCGCATCCGCCTCGCCACCCAGATCGGCTCTGGGCTCACCGGCGTGCTCTACGTGCTCGACGAGCCCTCCATCGGCCTGCACCAGCGCGACAACCGCCGGCTCATCGAGACGCTCGTCAAGCTCAAGAACCTCGGCAACACGCTCATCGTCGTCGAGCACGACGAAGACACCATCCGCACGGCCGACTGGGTCGTCGACATCGGACCGGGCGCCGGCGAGCACGGCGGAGTCGTCGTCCACTCCGGCAGCTACGCCGACCTGCTCGAGAACACCGAGTCGGTCACCGGCGACTACCTCTCCGGCCGCCGCTCGATCGAGACGCCGAAGAAACGGCGCAAGGTCGACAAGAAGCGGCAGATCACCGTCGAGGGCGCCAAGGCGAACAACCTGCGCAATGTGACCGTGAACTTCCCGCTCGGCGTCTTCACCGCCGTCACCGGCGTCAGCGGCTCGGGCAAGTCCAGCCTCGTCAACGACATCCTCTACAAGGTGCTCGCGAACGAGCTCAACGGCGCCCGCCAGATCCCCGGCAAGCACACCCGCGTCACCGGCCTCGACCTGCTCGACAAGGTGGTGCACGTCGACCAGAACCCGATCGGCCGTACCCCCCGGTCGAACCCGGCCACCTACACGGGTGTGTTCGACAAGATCCGCAACCTGTTCGCCGAGACGCAAGACGCGAAGGCTCGCGGCTACCTGCCCGGCCGCTTCAGTTTCAACGTCAAGGGCGGCCGCTGCGAGAACTGCTCGGGCGACGGCACGATCAAGATCGAGATGAACTTCCTCCCCGACGTCTATGTCGCCTGCGAGGTGTGCCACGGCGCACGCTACAACCGCGAGACCCTCGCCGTGCGCTACAAGGGCAAGAACATCGCCGAGGTGCTCGACATGCCGATCAGCGAGGCCGCCGAGTTCTTCGAGGCGATCGGCGCTATCCACCGGTTCCTGAAGACTCTCGTCGAGGTCGGGCTCGGCTACGTGCGTCTCGGCCAGAGCGCCACGACACTGTCCGGCGGCGAGGCCCAGCGCGTCAAGCTCGCGACAGAGCTGCAGAAGCGTTCCAACGGCCGCAGCATCTACGTCCTCGACGAGCCCACGACCGGACTGCACTTCGAAGACGTGCGCAAGCTGCTGCTCGTGCTGAACAGCCTCGTCGACAAGGGCAACACGGTGCTGGTGATCGAGCACAACCTCGACGTGATCAAGAGCGCCGACCACATCATCGACATCGGCCCGGAAGGCGGCGCCGGCGGCGGACAGGTGCTCTCCACCGGCACGCCGGAGCAGCTGGCGAAGATCGACGGCAGCCACACCGGGTTCTTCCTCAAGGAGATGCTGGAGGGCGTGCGCGCCTAGGCGCGCTGGGCACTATGAGCGACACCGTCAGCTGGCGTCCGAAGGCGGGGGAGATCCCGACCGCGCCGGGCGTCTACCGCTTCCGCGACGCCGGCGGGCGGGTGCTCTACGTGGGCAAGGCCAACAGCCTTCGCGCACGGCTGGCCAACTACTTCCAGCCGCTGCGCAGCCTGCACGAGCGCACCAGGCGCATGGTGCTCTCCGCGGCATCCGTCGAGTGGACGGTCGTCGGCAGCGAGTTCGAGGCTCTCCAACTCGAATACACCTGGATCAAGGAGTTCGACCCGCCCTTCAACGTCAAGTTCCGCGACGACAAGAGCTACCCCTATCTGGCGATCACCCTCGGCGAACCTGTTCCCCGCGTGCTGGTGACCCGCAACAAGAACCTCAAGGGCGCCCGGTATTTCGGCCCCTACACGAAGGTGTGGGCCATCCGCGAGACCGTCGACCTGATGCTCAAGGCGTTCCCGATGCGCAGCTGCTCCGACGCGACCTACAAACGCGCCGAGCAGACCGGCCGGCCCTGCCTGCTCGGCGACATCGGCAAATGCGCCGCCCCCTGCGTCGGCCGGGTCAGCAAAGAAGAGCACAAGTCGATAGCGCTCGACTTCGCCTCGTTCATGGGCGGTAACGACCGCCGGTACACGGCCGAGGTGTCGAAGAAGATGATGACCGCCTCGCAGGAGATGGACTACGAGTCGGCCGCGCGCTACCGCGACCAGCTCTCCGCTCTCGAGAACGCGCTGTCTAAGAGCAGCGTCGTGCTCAGCGACGAGGTCGACGCCGACATCTTCGGCATCGCCCACGACGAGCTCGCGGCCGCCGTGCAGCAGTTCATCGTGCGCGGGGGCCGCATCCGCGGTGTGCGGGGCTGGGTGGTCGACAAGGAGCTCGACCTCGAGCTGCCCGAGCTCGTCGACACGGTGCTGCAGAACGCCTACGACGACCAGGCGCCCCCGCGCGAAGTGCTCGTCCCCGCCCTGCCCGAAGACGCCGCGGAGCTCGAGCAGTGGCTCACCACCAAGCGCGACGCGCCCGGCCGGGTGTCGCTGCGCGTCGCCCAGCGCGGCGACAAGGCGGCGCTCGCCCTCACCGTCTCGACCAACGCCCGCAACGCGCTGATGCTCTACAAGACGCGGCGCAGCGGCGACTTCGTGGCCCGGTCGCAGGCGATGTCCGACATCCAGGAGGCGCTCGGCATGGCCGACGCGCCGCTGCGCATGGAGTGCTACGACGTCTCCCACCTCAGCGGCACAAACATCGTCGCCTCGATGGTGGTGTTCGAAGACGGCCTTCCCCGCAAAGACCAGTACCGCCGATTCTCGATCGCCGACTCGACCGACGACACCGAGTCGATCTACCAGACGCTGATGCGCCGGCTCGCCCACCTCGACGACGAACCAGACGCGGGGGAGGCCGCCGAGGCGGCTATCGCCCTGTCGACGGATGCCACGGCGGTGGTCGGCGGGGACGACGTCGCGATAGAGCGCAAGCGGTTCGCCTACCGTCCCAACCTGATCATCGTCGACGGCGGCCAGCCCCAGGTAGCCGCCGCCCAGCGCGCACTCGACGACTCGGGGGTCACGGGCATCCAGCTCTGCGGAATCGCGAAGCGACTCGAGGAGATCTGGCTCCCCGACTCCGACTACCCCGTCATCCTGCCGCGCAACAGCGACGCCCTGTTCCTGTTCCAGCGCATCCGCGACGAGGCCCACCGCTTCGCGATCACCTACCAGCGCCAACGCCGCAAGTCCGACATCACGTCGAAGCTCGCCGACATCCCCGGCCTCGGCCCGGCACGCGTGAGCGAACTCCTCAAGCACTTCGGGTCGGTCACGCGGCTCCGCGGCGCCGACGTGGAGGCGATCACCCAGGTCAAGGGCATCGGAACCGCTCTCGCGCAGCAAATCGTCGACGGTCTGCGCAACCCGTGAACCCGCCGCTCGGTATCCTTGAGAGCGTATGAATCTTTTCGAGCGTGCAAACCATGAAAGTTCGTGACGAATGAGCAACAGGGATCGCCAGGAACTGCTCATCGTGACCGGGATGTCGGGGGCCGGCCGTTCGACGGTCGGTAACGCTCTCGAAGACCTCGGCTGGTACGTGGTCGACAATCTCCCGCCGCAGATGCTCCGCCCCCTCGTCGAGCTTGCCCAGCACGCCGGAAACGCGCTGCCGCGCATCGCGGCGGTGGTCGACGTGCGCGGAGGAAAGCTCTTCGCCGACGTCAAGGACGCCGTCGAGACGATGAGGGCGAACGCGAACGTGCGTGTGCTCTTCCTCGAGGCGACGGATGCGGTGCTGGTGCGACGCTTCGAGCAGGTGCGTCGCCCCCACCCGCTGCAGGACGACGGCACCCTGCTCGACGGCATCACCGCCGAACGGGAGCTGATGCAAGACCTGCGCTCGAGCAGCGACATGATCGTCGACACCTCGGAACTCAACATCCACCAGCTCGCGACGAACATCCAGGAGCGGTTCGCCGAGGCCGAGGCGCCGGGCGCCCAGGTCACCATCCTGAGCTTCGGATTCAAGTACGGGCTCCCCGCCGACGCCGACCTCGTCGCCGACGCACGCTTCCTCCCCAACCCCTTCTGGAACCCAGAACTGCGCCCGCACACGGGCCTCGACGCAGAGGTCAGCGACTACGTGCTCGGGCAGGAGGGCGCCCGCGAGTTCATCGACGGCTACGCCGCCGCTCTCGCTCCCGTGCTCGCCGGCTATCAGCGCGAGAACAAGAGACACGCTACGATCGCAGTTGGATGCACAGGGGGCAAACACCGATCGGTGGCCGTCGCTGAAGAACTGGCGACGTTGCTACGCGGCCTGCCTGGCGTCGCCGTCAGCGTGAAGCACCGCGACCTCGGGCGCGAGTAGCGCTCAGCACGTCCACACGACTTTCCAGCACCCCTGGACTTGGAAGAAAAGAGACTATTCAGTGGCACTAACGGCCGACGTCAAAGAAGAACTCGCGCGGCTTGAGGTCAGCAAGACCACGGTGCGGGCAGCCGAACTCGCCACGATCCTGCGTTTCTCCGGCGGGTTGCACATGATCTCCAACCGCATCGCGGTGGAGTCCGAGCTCGACTCCGCGCCGCTCGCCCGTCGCGTGCGCAAAGACCTCGCGGAGCTCTACGGCGTCCGCAGCGAGGCCGCGGTGATTCCCGCCTCCGGCACGCGCCGCAGCAACCAGTACGTGGTCCGCGTCGTCGAAGGCGGAGAGACCCTCGCCCGGCAGACCGGACTGCTCGACGCCCGCCGTCGCCCGATCCGCGGCCTGCCGAACAAGCTCACCACCGGATCCCGTGACGAGATCGCCGCCGTCTGGCGCGGCGCCTTCCTCGCAGCGGGCTCGCTCACCGACCCCGGCCGTTCCGCCGCCCTCGAGGTCACCTGCCCCGGCAACGAGGCGGCGATGGCCCTCGTCGGCGCCGCAGGCCGTCTCGGCGTGCAGGCCAAGAGCCGCGAAGTGCGGGGCGTGCACCGCGTCGTCATCCGCGACGGTGAGGCCATCGGCACGATGCTGGTGCACATGGGCGCCACCGCGAGTGTCGAGGCCTGGGAGCAGCTGCGTCAGCGCCGCGAGGTGCGCGCCACGGCGAACCGCCTGGTGAACTTCGACGACGCCAACCTGCGCCGCAGCGCGCAGGCCGCGGTGGCCGCGTGCGCCCGTGTGGAGCGCGCGCTCGAGATCCTCGACGACACCACACCGAAGCACCTGAGGTACGCGGGCGAGCTGCGGCTGCGTTTCCGCGACTCCAGTCTCGACGAGCTCGGCCACCACGCCGACCCGCCCATGACCAAGGACGCCGTCGCCGGACGAATCCGCCGCCTGCTCGCGATGGCCGACAAGCGAGCCAGCGACCTCGACATCCCGGGTACCGACGCGAACCTGCCGCCCGACATGGACGACGTCTAACCGACGACGGATAGTGCCCAATCGTCACAAGCGGAAGCATCTCAGGGTGCGGATGGTTGTGGTGAGTAGACTGGAAAAGTCACCCCGGCGAGATCAAACTCACTGTTCCGGGGCCAATTTTGCTAGGAGAAAAATCGATGGCTGACTACACCCTTCCCGACCTTCCCTACGACTACTCGGCCCTGGAGCCGAGCATCAGCGGCGCCATCATGGAGCTGCATCACAGCAAGCACCACCAGGCGTACGTGACCGGCGCGAACACCGCCCTCGCGCAGCTCGCCGAGGCTCGCGACAGCGACAACCTCGCCTACGTCAACAAGCTCGAGAAGGACCTCGCGTTCAACCTCGGCGGACACGTCAACCACTCGATCTTCTGGACCAACATGTCCCCGAACGGCGGAGACAAGCCCACCGGCGACCTCGCCGCGGCGATCGACGACCACTTCGGCTCGTTCGACAAGTTCACCGCCCACTTCACCGCGACCGCCATGGGCGTTCAGGGCTCCGGTTGGTCGGTTCTCGCCTGGGACTCCATCGGCCAGCGCCTCATCATCGTGCAGTTCTTCGACCAGCAGGGCAACCTGCCCGCCGGCATCGTGCCGCTGCTGATGCTCGACGTCTGGGAGCACGCGTACTACCTCGACTACAAGAACGTGCGCGCCGACTACGTCAAGGCGTTCTGGGCGATCACCAACTGGGAGAACGTGCAGCAGCGCTTCGACGTCGCACGCGTGAAGACGGAAGGCCTGCTGCTACTCTCGTAGCGGCATCGTGGCCGGGGCCTCGAGCCCCGGCCTTTCAGCAGAATCCACCACCTGTGCGCCTCAAGGCGCCTGAAAAACTGGAGTTTCATTGAGCGTCAAAATCGGTATCAACGGGTTCGGCCGCATCGGCCGCAACTTTCTTCGCGCCGCACTCGCCACGGGAAGTGATCTCGAGATCGTCGCCGTGAACGACCTCGACAACCCCGCCGCCCTCGCGCACCTGCTCAAGTACGACACCGTCGGAGGCCGCCTCGACGCGACCGTCACGGTCGACGGAGACACGATCTACGTTGACGGCAAGCCGATCAAGGTGCTCGCCGAGCGCGACCCCGCCCTTCTGCCCTGGGGCGAGCTGGGCGTCGACGTCGTCATCGAGTCGACCGGCCGCTTCACCAAGTCCGCCGACGCGCGCAAGCACATCGAAGCCGGCGCCAAGAAGGTCATCGTCTCGGCTCCCGCCTCGGGCGACGACGTCGCGACGCTGGTTCTCGGCGTCAACGAGGACACGTACGACTCCGCCATCCACGACATCATCTCCAACGCCTCGTGCACCACGAACTGCCTCGCGCCGCTCGCAAAGGTGTTCATGGAGAACTTCGGCATCGAGCGCGGCCTGATGACCACGGTCCACGCCTACACCGCCGACCAGAACCTCCAGGACGGCCCGCACAGCGACCTGCGCCGCGCTCGCGCCGCCGCAGCGAACATCATCCCCACCTCGACCGGTGCGGCCAAGGCCCTCGGCCTGGTCATCCCCGAGCTCGTCGGCAAGCTCGACGGCTACGCCCTGCGCGTTCCCGTGATCACCGGCTCGATCACCGACCTCACGGTCACCGCTTCGCGCCCCGTCACGGTCGCCGAGGTAAACGCGGCGTACAAGGCTGCGGCCGAGGGTCCCCTCAAGGGCATCCTCAAGTACACCGAAGACGAGATCGTCTCCAGCGACATCGTGGGCGACCCGCACTCCTCGATCTTCGACGCCGGCCTCACCAAGGTGATCGGCGACCAGGTCAAGGTCGCTTCGTGGTACGACAACGAGTGGGGCTACTCCAACCGTCTCGTCGACATCACCAAGTACGTCGCAGACCGCCTCTAGCGGCTCGTCACCACCACAAGAGAACTGGATACACCCGACCGTGTCGCTTCGTACCATCGACAGCCTCGGCGACCTGAGCGGCAAGCGTGTCCTCGTCCGCTGTGATCTGAACGTTCCGTTGAAAGACGGACAGATCACGGACGACGGGCGCATTCGTGCCTCTCTGCCGACGCTGAACGCACTCATCAACTCCGGCGCTCGCGTCGTCGTGGTCTCCCATCTCGGGCGACCCGAAGGCGCGCCGGACGCCAAGTACAGCCTCGCTCCCGTCGCACAGCGACTGAGCGAGCTGCTCGGCAAGGGTGTCGTGTTCGCAAGCGACACGGTCGGTTCCGCCGCCGGGGAGGCCGTCTCCGGCCTCGCCGACGGCGACATCGCCCTGCTCGAGAACCTGCGTTTCAACGCGGGGGAGACGAGCAAAGACGGCGCGGAGCGGGAGGCCTTCGCCGGCCAGCTCGCCGCGTTCGCCGATGCCTTCGTCTCCGACGGTTTCGGCGTCGTGCACCGCAAGCAGGCCAGCGTCTACGAGGTGGCGCAACTGCTGCCCAGCGCGGCCGGCCTGCTGATCCAGACCGAGCTCGAGGTCCTCGAGCGCCTCACCCGTACCCCCGAGGCGCCGTACACGGTCGTCCTCGGCGGCTCGAAGGTCTCCGACAAGCTCGCCGTGATCGGCGCGCTGCTCCCCAAGGTCGACACGCTGCTCATCGGCGGCGGCATGCTCTTCACCTTCCTCGCGGCCCAGGGCCACAAGGTGGGCGCCAGCCTGCTCGAGACCGACCAGATCGACGCCGTTAAGGGATACCTCGCGGAGGCGGAACGCCTCGGCGTCGAGATCGTCCTCCCCACCGACATCGTGGTCGCCTCGAAGTTCGGCGCAGACGCAGAGGTGGTCACCACCGCGGCCGACGCGATCGAACAGACGCCGTTCGGTTCATCCGGTCTCGGCCTCGACATCGGCCCAGACACCGGCGAGCGATTCGCCGAAGTCATCTCGGCCTCGAAGACCGTGTTCTGGAACGGTCCCATGGGCGTCTTCGAACTCGCACCCTTCGCCGCAGGCACCGAAGCGGTCGCCGCGGCCCTCACCACGATCGACGGCTTGGGTGTAGTCGGTGGTGGCGACTCCGCCGCCGCCGTGCGCGCCCTCGGCTTCACAGACGACCAGTTCGGTCACATCTCAACCGGTGGCGGCGCCTCTCTCGAGTTCCTCGAGGGCAAGCGACTGCCAGGCCTGGAGGTCCTCGGATGGCAGTAGTACCCGGCACGGCGCACAAGCGCGTGCCCTTCATCGCAGGCAACTGGAAGATGAACCTCGACCACCTACAGTCGATCGCGTTCGTGCAGAAGCTCGCCTGGAGTCTCAAAGACGCCCGCCACGACTTCGGCTCGGCCGAGGTCGCGGTCTTCCCGCCCTTCACCGACCTCCGTTCGGTGCAGACGCTCATCTCCGCCGACAAGCTCGAGCTCGCGTTCGGCGCCCAGGACCTCTCGGCCCATGACTCCGGCGCATACACCGGCGAGATCTCAGGGGCATTCCTCAAGGCGCTCGACTGCCAGTACGTAATCATCGGACACTCCGAGCGCCGCACACTGCACAACGAGACCGACGAGGTCGTCGCCGCCAAGGTGGCAGCCGCACTGCGTCACGGGCTCGTCCCGGTGATCTGTGTCGGTGAGACCGCCGAGGACCTCGAGAAGCACGGGGCGAGCGCGGTTCCCGTCGCCCAGCTGCGTGCCGCCCTCGCCGGCGTCACCGGAGCGGTCGACATCGTCGTCGCGTACGAGCCGGTCTGGGCCATCGGCTCCGGCCAGGCCGCAACGCCCGACCAGGCCGAGCAGGTCGCCGCGAAACTGCGCGAGACGCTCGTCGAGATTCTCGGCGACGACGTCGCAGCCGCCACCCGCGTGCTCTACGGCGGCTCGGTCAAGGCCGCCAACATCGCCTCGTTCATGCGGGAGCCCAACGTCGACGGTGCTCTTGTCGGAGGCGCCAGCCTCGACCTCGACGAGTTCGCCAGCATCTCGCGGTTCCACAAGCACGTCGGCACCTGATTTAGCGCAATAGACAATTCGGCGCTACCCCGCTCCAACGGGGCGCCGACGCGCAGATATACTACTTGAGGCCCACCGGCCGCTTCGAAAGGTTACCCGTGGAAATTCTCCAGGTCGCGTTGCAAGTCGTTCTCGGCATCACGAGTCTCTTGCTGACGCTTCTCATCCTCCTGCACCGCGGTCGCGGCGGCGGTCTCTCCGACATGTTCGGGGGTGGAGTGACCTCGAACCTGGGTGCATCCGGTGTCGCTGAACGCAACCTCAACCGCATCACGGTGATACTCGCCGTCGTGTGGATCACTTCGATCGTCGTACTTGGTCTCATCACCAAGTTCACTGGTCAATAGGAACTAGTCAAAAGGGGGCACCGTGGCTTCAGGAGGCAGTGCGATTCGCGGATCGCGTGTGGGCGCAGGCCCAATGGGGGAGCAAGACAGGGGTTACCACGCCGAGCGCGTGCAGATCTCCTACTGGGACGAACTCGGCAACGAGACGGTGCGTCACTTCGCCGCCAACCTGCCCGACGACGAGATCCCCCTCACGATCGACTCGCCGCAGAGCGGTCTTCCCGCCGGCCGCGACAAAGACAACCCGCCGTCGGTCGCCAAGCTCGAGCCGTACAAGACGCACCTCGCCTACGTGAAGGAGCGTCGCACCGAAGAGGAAGCCGAGTCCCTTCTGGGCGACGCCCTCTCCCAGCTCCGCGCCCGTCGCGGCAGCGCTCCCGCGGCCCAGTAGTCGCGCGCACGTCGCTGGCCGTCATCCCTCGGGGTGGCGGCCATCCGTCGTTAAGCCGCCCGAGGCATCCGCCCGACCGCTGCGTATTTGCGATCTCTGCCAAATGAAGGAAAATGCACCCCGTAGTCACGCATCGAGTGCGATCGGCGGGGTTACGCGGCAGATTCTCCTTCATTTGGCAGGTAAGCGCGGCATGTGACAGGGGCGCGAGCGGGCACGAAAAAGGCCGGCCCTCGGATGATCCGGGGCCGGCCTTGTTCGTACGGGGTGCTACTCGGTGGCGTCGGCGGCCGTCCAGAAGATCTCCGTCGCGGTGAGGTTCTCGGGAACCTCCGCGGTGGCCTCCTTGTCGACGTAGTACAGCGTGCTGCGGCGTCCCTCGATGCCCGCGGCGGGCACCTCGTTGATGCTCGCACCCGCGAGGCTGAGCCCCAGCGCTGACGCCTTGTCGGCGCCGGCCAGGACGAGCCAGATGCGCGTCGACGAGTTGATCACCGGGAGGGTGAGCGACAGGCGCTCCGGCGGGGGCTTCGGGGCGTTGCGCACGGAGACGACGGTCGCCTCCGTCTCGCGGATGCCCGCCTGCTCGGGGAACAGCGACGCGATGTGCCCGTCGGGCCCGACACCCAGGAACGTGATGTCGAACCGGGGGAGCGAGGCGCCCTCGACCGCGTGCGCGGCCAGTTCGAGGGCGTACAGCTCTGCCGCGGCCTCCAGCTCGATACCGTCGTCCGACGCCGGGAACGCGTGGATCATGCTCTGGTCGATGTCGAGGTGGTCGAGCAGCGCCTCGCGGGCCTGGGTCTCGTTGCGCTCGGCGTCGCCGCGGGGGAGCCAACGCTCGTCACCCCACCAGAAGCTGACCTGCGACCAGTTGATGGTGTCGCGAGCCGGAGACTCGTTGATGGCGCGCAGGACCGCGCTGCCCATCGTGCCACCGGTGAGGACGACGGTTGCTTCACCGAACTCGTCGATCAGGTCGACCATCTTCGTCATGAATCTCGCAGCAACCGATGCTGCGAGTGCTGCCTTGTCTGGGTGCACGAGCACCCGTCGTCCTACTGTCACGCGGTGGCCACTCCGGTCTCTTCGTCGATCTTCACTGCTGCGATCGTACCCGTGTGGAGGTGCGGCGTGACCTTGCCGAGCTGGCCGAGTCCACTTTGGATGACATCGCCGAACAAGTCGTCGGGGTCGAGCCTGCGCAGTTCCTCCGACAGGCAGTCGCGCAGGCTGCGGCGCGGCAGCGAGATGTCGTGCGTCGGCTGGTTGGGCTGGATTAGCGTCGCGACGTTCACGAGCGTGCGCTCGAGCTCGATCGGGCCGCTCGCGCGCTCCAGGACGACGCCCTGGATGCCGCTCGATCCGTGCGACTTGTTCGTGACCTCGAGGTTCACGTCGACCTGGAGCTGCAGCTGCAGCCAGGCGGCGAGCAGCACCGTCGAGGGCGAGTCGGCCGCGCCGTGCACGGTGACACCCGTGACGGTCTCGTACGGCGGCTGGTCGAGCACGGCGGCGAGCTGGGCGCGCCACAGCGTGAGGCGGGTCCAGGCGAAGTCGGTGTCGCCCGGCGCGTACGTCTGGGCGACGTGCACGAGCGCGGCGGCGGGGTTCGAGCTGGATGCGGCGTCGGTGATGCGGCGCTGGGCGATGACGCCGAGCGGCGACTTCGAGGCGTTCTCCGGTGCGACTCCGGGCCACCAGGCCACGACGGGGGCGTCGGGCAACAGCAGCCCCGTGACGAGGCCCTCCTGGTCGCTCGCGGTCTCGCCGTAGGCGCGCACGACGATGACCTCGCTCGCGCCGGCGTCGCCGCCCACGCGGATCTGTGCGTCGATGCGGGATTCGGACGAATCATCCGCCCCCTGGCTCGTCGAGATCACGATGACGCGCATCGGGTGCTCCCGCGACGCGTCGTTGGCGGCCTCGATGGCCTCTTCTTCCTCGCCGAGCTTCGTCGAGATGACGAGCGTCAGGACGCGGCCGAGGGCGACGGCGCCGCCCTCCTCGCGGATCTTGACGAGCGCCTTCGAGATCTTGCTGGTGGTCGTGTCGGGAAGGTCGACAATCATGGTCGTCTCCATACTCTGCCGTCGCGGGCTAGAAGGTCGTCTGCGGACTGCGGTCCCCAGGTGCCCGGTCGGTACTGCTCTGGCTGGCCCTGCGTCTCCCAGAACTCCTCGATCGGGTCGAGGATCTTCCAGCTGAGCTCGACCTCCTCGTGACGGGGGAACAGCGGCGGGTCGCCGAGCAGCACGTCGAGAATGAGCCGCTCGTAGGCCTCGGGGCTCGCCTCGGTGAAGGCGTGGCCGTAGCCGAAGTCCATGGTCACGTCGCGCACCTGCATGGTGGCGCCGGGAACCTTCGAGCCGAAACGAATGGTGACGCCCTCGTCGGGCTGCACGCGGATGACGATCGCATTCTGGCCGAGGGTGCCGGTCTGGCTCTCGGCGAACAGGTTCTGCGGAGCGCGCTTGAAGACCACGGCGATCTCGGTGACGCGACGGCCCAGACGCTTGCCGGCGCGGAGGTAGAACGGAACACCGGCCCAGCGACGCGTGCCGATGTCGAGGCGGATGGCCGCGAAGGTCTCGGTGAGCGACTCGGGGTTCATGCCGTCTTCGTCGAGGAAGCCGACGACCTTCTCGCCGCCCTGCCACCCACCGGAGTACTGGCCGCGTGCGGTCGAGTTGCTCAGGTCGGCCGGAAGCTTGACCGCGGCGAGCACCTTCTCCTTCTCGGCGCGCAGGTCGGCGGCGTTGAACGAGATGGGCTCCTCCATCGCCGTGAGGGCGAGGAGCTGCAGCAGGTGGTTCTGGATCACGTCGCGCGCAGCGCCGATGCCGTCGTAGTAGCCGGCGCGGCCGCCCACACCGATGTCCTCGGCCATGGTGATCTGAACGTGGTCGATGTAGTTGGCGTTCCAGATCGGCTCGTACATCTCGTTGGCGAAGCGCAGCGCCAGGATGTTCTGCACCGTCTCCTTGCCGAGGTAGTGGTCGATGCGGAACACGCTGTCGGGCGGGAAGACGCTCTCGACGACCGCGTTGAGCTCGCGGGCCGTCTTCAGGTCGCTTCCGAAGGGCTTCTCGATGACGACGCGGCGCCAGTGTCCGTCCTGTTGTTCGGCGAGGCCGGAGTTGCGCAGCTGCTCGGTGACCTGCGGGAACGACTTCGGCGGGATCGACAGGTAGAACGCGTGGTTTCCCATGGTTCCGCGGTCGCGGTCGAGTTCCTCGATCGTCTCCTTGAGCCGGTCGAACGCCTCGGCGTCGTCGAACTCACCCTGCACGAAGCGGATGCCGAGCGCCAGCTGGCGCCAGACGTCCTCATCGAACGGGGTGCGAGCGTACTGCTTGACGGCCTCGTAGACCTCTTTCTCGAAGTCCTGGTCTTCCCAGTCGCGGCGCGCGAAGCCGACGAGCGCGAAGCCCGGGGGCAGCAGGCCGCGGTTGGCGAGGTCGTACACGGCTGGCATCAGCTTCTTGCGTGACAGGTCGCCTGTCACGCCGAAGATGATGAGTGCGCTCGGACCGGCGATGCGGTTGAGGCGACGGTCGGAAGGAATCCTGAGCGGATTGAATTCCGGTGTGATATCCACGGGGGACATGCAGCTCCTTGGTGCTTTCTACTTGTTTCTAGCTGAGCGCTGCGATGAGCGCGGGAAGCTGCGTCGCCGCGTCGGTGAGCGTGATGGTGAGCACCGGGCGGCCGTGGTCGGCGAGAACGCTCGCGTCGCCGGCGGCCTGGGCCTGGATGAGCTGTCCGAAGGTGAACGGGCGCTCGGGGATCTCGAGGTCTTCGCCCGCCACCTCGGTGATCTGGATGAACACGCCGACCGCGGGGCCGCCCTTGTGGAACTGTCCGGTCGAGTGCAGGAACCGGGGTCCCCAGCCGAACGTGACGGGGCGCTGGGCGCGCGCCGCGACGCTGTTGCGCGTCTCGGCGAGCTCTGGGTACTTGACCCGGTCCATGTAGGCCTGGATCGAGACGTAGCCGTCTTCGCCGAGGGTGGACAGAACGGATGCCACGGCTCCAGCGAGATCGGACACTCCGGTCACCACGGCCTCGGTGCCACGCACCTCGATGCCGCCGTCGGTGAACGCGGGTGCGACGGGCTCGGGGCGCGCGTCGAGCAGGCCGCGCGTCGCGATCTTCGCCGACTCCACGTCGGGCTGGTCGAACGGGTTGATGCCGAGCAGACGACCGGCGACGACGACCGCGTACTCCCAGGTGAGCATGAGCGCGCCCAGGGTTCCGGTGATCTCGATGTCGCCCTCGTTGAGGTGCTCGGTCGCCTTGTAGTCGCCGACGAGGCGGATGACCTGAAGGTCGGCCAGGTTCTGGTCGAGCTCGGGCGCGTCCGCGGGCAGCACGACGGGCAGGATGCCCTTGCCGATCTTGCCGGTCGACTCGGCGATGAGCTGTTCGATCCAGTCGCCGAAGCCCACGATGTGGGTTCCGTCGGAGACGATGCCGAGCTTGTCCTTGAGCGGACGCGTGCCGGCGATCGCCGCGCCGAGGATGAGTCCGGGGTTGGACTCCTCGTCGATGGCGAGCGAGTACGACATGGCGTCGGCCTCGTCGAGCAGCTGCTGGATGTCGACGCCGGCGAGTCCGGACGGCACGAGGCCGAACGCGGTGAGCGCGGAGTAGCGGCCGCCCACGGTGGGGTCGGCGTTGAACACGCGGTAGCCGTCGGCGCGGGCGGAGACGTCGAGGGGGGAGCCGGGGTCGGTGACGACGATGATGCGGTCGATCGGGTCGATGCCCGCATCGCGGAACGCCTTCTCGTAGACGCGCTTCTGGCTGTCGGTCTCGGTCGTCCCGCCCGACTTCGACGAGATCACCACGGCGGTGGTCGGGAGGCGGTCGGCGAGGGCCGAGAGCACCTGGCTCGGGTCGGTCGCGTCCAGCACCGTGAGCTCGACGCCCTCGGTCTTGGTGATGACCTCGGGGGCGAGCGACGAGCCGCCCATGCCGCCGAGCACGAAGTGGTTGACACCCGCGGCGCGGAGCTTGTCGCGCAGCGCCAGGATGTCGGGCACGAGGGGGGTGGATACCGAGACGGACTCGGTCCACCCGAGGCGCTTCGCGGCCTCTTCCTCGGCGTCGGCACCCCAGAGGGTCGAGTCGAGCCCGGTGATGCGGCTCGCGACCAGGTCGTTGACCAGCTGAGGGACGATGCGGTCGACGGCCTCCTTGGCCGCGCCGCTCACTGCGATCTTGACACTCACTTTGCTGCCTCGAGGGCGGCCGTGACGGTGTCGAGCAGTTCGTTCCACGACACGATGAACTTCTCCACGCCCTCCTTCTCGAGCAGCGCGGTCACCTCGTCGTAGGAGATGCCCTGCGCCGCGATCGCGTCGAGCACGGCGTTCGCCGCAGCGTAGGAACCGGTGATCGAGTCGCCGGCGATGACGCCGTGGTCGAAGGTGGCCTCGAGCGTCTTCTCGGGCATCGTGTTGACGACCTCGGGGGCGACGAGCTCGACGACGTAGGTGGTGTCGAGAACCGCGGGGTCCTTCACGCCGGTCGAGGCCCAGAGGGGGCGCTGCTTGTTCGCACCGGCGGCGAGGAGCACCTGCGCGCGCTCGGTGGTGAAGGCGGCCTGGTAGACCTCGTAGGCGAGCTGGGCGTTGGCGACGCCGGCCTTGCCCTTGAGGGCCTTGGCCTCGTCGGTGCCGATCGCGTCGAGACGCTTGTCGATCTCGGTGTCGACGCGCGACACGAAGAACGATGCGACCGAGTGCAGGGTCGACAGGTCGATTCCGGCGGCCTTGGCCTTCTCGAGACCGCTCAGGTAGGCGTTGATGACCTGGCGGTAGCGCTCGAGGCTGAAGATCAGCGTGACGTTGACGCTGATGCCGGCGCCGATCGTCTCGGTGATGGCCTCGAGGCCCTCGATCGTCGCGGGGATCTTGATGAGCGCGTTCGGGCGGTCGACCTTGGCCCAGAGCTGCTTGGCCTGGGCGATGGTCGCTGCGGCGTCGTGTGCGAATCCGGGCTCGACCTCGATCGACACGCGGCCGTCGAAGCCGTTCGTGGTGTCGAAGATCGGACGGAAGACGTCGCTGGCGGCGGCGACGTCGTCGGTGGTGATCTCGAAGACCGCGTCGGTGACGTTGGTTCCGGCCTTGGCGAGCTGGGCGACCTGCTCGTCGTAGGCCTCGCCCTTGGCGAGGGCGCCGGCGAAGATCGTCGGGTTGGTGGTCACGCCGACGACGTTGCGCTCGGCGATGAGCTTCTCGAGCCCGCCCGAGGCGATGCGCTCACGGGAGAGGTCGTCGAGCCAGATGCTGACGCCGGCGGCCGAGAGGTCGGCGGTGGGGGTGGTGTTCGTCATAACTTCTTCTCTTCTTTCTTAGTGCTCAGCAGCTCAGATGGCTGCGAGCGAGTCTTTGGCGGCGGCCACTGCGGCTTCTGTGGTCATACCGAACTCACGGAACAGGGTCTTGTAGTCGGCGGATGCGCCGAAGTGCTCGATCGAGACGCTGCGGCCGGCGTCGCCGACGTACTTGTCCCAGGTCAGGCTGATTCCGGCTTCGATCGACACGCGGGCGGTGACGCCTGCGGGGAGCACCGACTCGCGGTACTCGGCGGTCTGCTCCTCGAACCACTCGAGGCTCGGGGCGGAGACGACGCGGGCGTTGACTCCCTCGCCCTTGAGGACCTCGCGGGCCTCGACGGCGATCTGCAGCTCGGAGCCGGTGGCGATGAAGATCACGTCGGGGGTTCCGTTCGGCGCCTCGGCGAGAACATAGGCACCCTTGGCGACGTGCTTGGCCGACGCGAAGGTGTCTCCGCTGGCCTCGTCCTCGCCGCGAGCGAACACCGGGATGTTCTGGCGGGTGAGGGCGATACCGGCGGGACCGTTGCGGCGCTCGAGGATCGTCTTCCAGGCCCAGGCGGTCTCGTTCGCGTCGCCGGGGCGAACGATGTCGAGTCCGGGGATTGCGCGGAGGGTCGCGAGCTGCTCGATCGGCTGGTGGGTGGGGCCGTCTTCGCCGAGGGCCACGGAGTCGTGGGTCCAGACGTAGATGGCCGGCGCCTTCATGAGCGCGGCGAGACGCACCGCGGGGCGCATGTAGTCGCTGAAGATGAGGAACGTGCCGCCGAAGGGGCGCGTGTTGCCGTGCAGCACGATGCCGTTCAGGATCGCGCCCATGGCGTGCTCACGGATACCGAAGTGCAGGACGCGACCGGCCGCGCTTGCCGACCACTCGTGCGTCGACCACTTCTCGGGAACGAAGGAGCCAGCACCGTTGATCGTGGTGAGGTTCGACTCTGCGAGGTCGGCCGAGCCGCCCCAGAGCTCGGGGATGACGCCGGCGAGGGCGTTGATGACCTTGCCGGAAGCGGCGCGGGTCGACACCTCGGTGCCGGCCTCGAAGACGGGGAGGGCCTCTTCGACGCCCTCGGGCAGGTCGCCCGTGAGGATGCGGTCGAGCAGGGTCTTCTTCTCGGGGTTGGCGGCGGCCCACGCGTCGAACTGCTCGTTCCACTCGTTGTGCACCGCGGTGCCGCGCTCGAGGGCGAGACGGGTGTGCGCGATGACCTCGGGCGCGACCTCGAAGGTCTGCTCGGGGTCGAAGCCGAGAACCTGCTTGACCGCGGCGAGCTCGTCGGCGCCGAGAGCGGATCCGTGGATCTTGCCGGAGTTCTGCTTTTTCGGGCTGGGCCAGCCGATGATGGTCTTGAGGATGATGAGCGACGGCTTGTCGGTGACGCCCTTGGCGGCCTCGATGGCGTCGTTCAGCTCGGCGACGTCTTCGACGTACTCGCCGGTCTTCTTCCAGTCGACGACCCGCACGTCCCAGCCGTAGGCCAGGTAGCGGGCGTGCACGTCTTCGGTGAACGCGATGTTGGTGTCGTCCTCGATCGAGATCTGGTTCGAGTCGTAGATCGCGATGAGGTTGCCGAGCTCCTGGTGGCCCGCGAGGGAGGATGCCTCGCTCGTGACACCTTCCTGGAGGTCGCCATCGCCGGCGATCGTGTAGATGAAGTGGTCGAAGGGGCTCGTTCCGGGTGCCGCCTCCGGGTCGAACAGGCCGCGCTCGTAGCGGGCGGCGTAGGCGAAGCCCACGGCGGAGGCGAGGCCCTGGCCGAGGGGGCCGGTGGTGATCTCGACACCGTCGGTGTGGCCGTACTCCGGGTGGCCGGGGGTGAGCGAGCCCCAGGTGCGGAGCGCCTTGAGGTCGTCGAGCTCGAGGCCGTAGCCGCCGAAGTAGAGCTGGATGTACTGGGTGAGCGAGCTGTGTCCGACCGACAGGATGAAGCGGTCGCGACCGATCCACTCGTTGTCGTTGGGGTCGCGGCGCATGATCTTCTGGAAGAGGAGATAAGCGGCGGGTGCAAGGCTCATCGCGGTGCCGGGGTGACCGTTTCCGACCTTCTCCACGGCGTCAGCCGCGAGAATTCGGGCGGTGTCTACGGCCTTGTTGTCGATGGAATCCCACTGGAAAGCTGCCACGTGATTGATGACCCTTCATATTGCACAGCAGCAAATCAGAGCGATCACTGCGGAGAGGTTTCTGCTTGCCGTCGTCTCATTAATGGACACTGACGTCATCGGCATTCCCGCGGCAGGTGGCGGACAGCTCCATATGCTGAGATGTCCGGGGGTGCTGCCGTCGGGTGGCAAGCACAATCAAGTATAGGGAGTGCTGAGAGCGGCGGTGCAGAGTATGACGCCCGACACGCATCGGCCCTTTGCCCGATGAGCGCTTAGAATTAGTCGAACTGCACAGCTGTCGATAGAGGAGTCATGGACGTAGCCGTTGAGAGCCGCCCAACCACCGGGCGGATCGGATTTGCCCGTAAGGCAAAGGCCTACGTCTCGCTGACGAAACCGCGCGTCGTCGAGCTGCTGCTCGTCACCACCGCCCCCGTCATGATTCTGGCGCAGGGCGGGCTGCCCGATCTCTGGCTGGTGATCGCCACCCTCATCGGCGGTTCGCTGAGCGCCGGGTCCGCGAGCGCGTTCAACTGCTACATCGACCGCGACATCGACCGGTTGATGAAGCGCACGCAGAAGCGCCCGCTCGTCACGGGGGAGCTGTCCGACCGTGAGGCTCTCGTCTTCGCCTGGGTCATCGGCGTGGCATCCATCGTCTGGCTCGGTGTCTTCGCCAACTGGCTCGCCGCGTCCCTCTCGCTGCTCGCGATCCTCGTCTACGTGTTCGTCTACACGCTGTGGCTCAAGCGCCGCACCGAGCAGAACATCATCTGGGGCGGAATCGCCGGGTGCTTCCCCGTGCTCATCGGCTGGGCCGCCGTCACCGGTTCGCTCACGTGGGCGCCGGTCATCCTGTTCGCCGTCATCTTCCTCTGGACGCCCCCGCACTACTGGCCGCTGTCGATGAAGTACCGCGACGAGTACCAGGCCGCCAGCGTGCCGATGCTCGCCGTGGTGCGCGGCCGACAGATCGTCGGACTGCAGGTAATCCTCTACGCGTGGGCCACCGTCGCCTGCTCGCTGCTGCTCATCCCCGTCGCCGACATGGGCATCGTCTACTCCGTGGTCGCCGTCGCCAGCGGTGTCTGGTTCATCTACGAGTCGCACCGCCTGTACAACCAGGCGATCCGCCACGACACCGTGACGCCGATGCGCGTCTTCCACAGCTCGATCACCTATCTGACGCTGGTGTTCCTGGCCGTGGGCATCGACCCGCTGCTGCCGTTCTAGCCGGCCGTATCTCTCGGGCCGCGCCGCTCTTCGCGCGTCCCAGCGTTGCGGGAGCCGGTGGGGCAGGCGCCGTGCGTCAGACCCGGTCGGCGAGGAGCGGAGCGTCGGATGCCGCGGCCGCGGGCTCCACGACCGCGCTGCGCAGCGACAGCACCACGACGGTCATCGCTCCCACGAGCGCGCCGGCGAGCACCATGTGGGCTCCCACCAGAACTTCGGGGAGGCCGAGCCGCGCCTGGGTGATACCCACCGCGATCTGAACGAGCTCGACGGCGAGCAGTATCAGCGTGAACCGGCGCAGCCGCGCGTTCGTCCCCGCCACGGTGAACGCGCCGAGCACGAGCAGCACGGTGCCGCCGAGCGTCGCATACGCCGGCCACGAGTGCAGGTGCTGCAGGAAGTCGGTGTCGAGGCCGTTGCGGGGGGTGTCGGCGTCGCCGGCGTGCGGGCCGGAGCCCGTGGTGAGGATTCCCACGATCACGGTCATCGCCACGAGCAACGACGTGAGGTACGCCAGAGCGGTGTACCAGCGCGGCATCGACATGACCGCGCCACGCGGCCCGTAATACACGCGGAACACCAGCATCGCCGTGAGCACGACGAGAGCGACCGACACGAGGAAATGCAGACCGACGATGTAGGAGTTCAGGCCGGTGAGCACCGTGATGCCGCCGATGACGGCCTGGAGCGGAATCGACAGCCCCTGCAGGAGTGTGATCACGAACAGATCGAGACGCTCGGCGCGCATGCGGATCACGGCGAGGAAGGCGAGGATGGCGATAAGCACCACCACACCGGTCAGCGCGCGGTTCGCGAACTCGATCACGCCGTGGATACCCATTTCAGGGGTGTTCGTGAGCGAACCCTCGACGCACTGCGGCCACGTCGGGCAGCCGAGCCCCGACCCGGTCAGCCGCACGGCGCCGCCGGTTCCGATGAGGAGCAGCTGGATCACGAGTGAGGCCCACGCGATGAAGCGCACCCGGGCGTCGACGACCGTCGGGAGCAGTCCCACGAGGCCGCTCAAGCGTGGCGCGTCGGCTTTCACAGCGGTTCCTCCTGTTATTTGCGGTGACTCCCTGTAAGATTGACGGGTTCGCAGAACGCAGCCCGTGCCGGGGAGTCGATGGAGACTTGCGACCAAGCAGCATCTGCTTTGGATCGTGTGTCTTGAGTTCAAGTCTAAGCAAGCCGCAGGTGCATTGATCACCCGCTCGCCCAGGCACGCTTCACGAAATTCCCGGCAGTTGGCTGTGTGACGGAATACCGCCGCGGCCAACTCGGTTGCTGCCGGTAGGAAAGAGGTAACTATGACTGACGTGCTGATCGACCGCCCCGAACTGAACAGTCTCGGACAGTACGAGTTCGGCTGGTCCGACTCCGATGCCGCAGGCGCTTCCGCTCGACGCGGAATCAACGAGGAAGTCGTCACCGACATCTCGAAGCTGAAGAACGAAGCCGACTGGATGCTCAAGCTGCGGCTCAAGGGCCTCAAGCTCTTCGGCATGAAGCCCATGCCCACGTGGGGCGCCGACCTCTCCGGCATCGACTTCGACAACATCAAATACTTCGTGCGCTCCACCGAGAAGCAGGCGCAGACCTGGGAAGACCTCCCCGACGACATCAAGGACACCTACGAGAAGCTGGGCATCCCCGAGGCCGAGCGCAAGCGCCTCGTCTCCGGTGTCGCCGCCCAGTACGAGTCCGAGGTCGTCTACCACACCATCAACGCAGAGCTCGAGGCTCAGGGCGTCATCTTCATGGACACCGACACGGCGCTCCGCGAGCACCCCGAGTTCTTCGAGGAGTACTTCGGCACCGTCATCCCCGCCGGCGACAACAAGTTCGCGGCGCTGAACACGGCCGTATGGTCGGGCGGATCGTTCGTCTACGTCCCCAAGGGCGTGCACGTCGAGATCCCGCTCCAGGCCTACTTCCGCATCAACACCGAGAACATGGGCCAGTTCGAGCGCACGCTGATCATCGCCGACGAGGGTTCGTACGTGCACTACATCGAGGGCTGCACCGCGCCGATCTACAAGAGCGACTCGCTGCACTCCGCCGTCGTCGAGATCATCGTGAAGAAGAACGCGCGCGTTCGCTACACGACCATCCAGAACTGGTCGAACAACGTCTACAACCTCGTCACCAAGCGTGCGATCGCCCACGAGGGTGCCACCATGGAGTGGATCGACGGCAACATCGGCTCCAAGGTGACCATGAAGTACCCGTCGATCTACCTCGTCGGCGAGCACGCCAAGGGCGAGACGCTCTCGGTCGCCTTCGCCGGCCCGGGACAGCACCAGGACGCCGGCGCCAAGATGATCCACATGGCGCCGTACACGACGAGTTCGATCGTCTCGAAGTCGATCGCCCGCGGCGGCGGTCGAGCGGGCTACCGCGGTGAGGTGAGGGTGGATGCCGCGGCTCACCACTCCGCGAACACCGTGAGGTGTGACGCGCTGCTGGTCGACACCATCTCGAGGTCCGACACCTACCCGGCCATCGACATCCGCGTCGACGACGTGCAGCTCGGCCACGAGGCCACCGTGTCCCGCGTCAGCGCAGAGCAGCTTTTCTACCTGCAGTCGCGCGGCATGCCGGAAGACGAGGCCATGGCCATGATCGTGCGCGGGTTCATCGAGCCCATCGCCCGCGAGCTGCCCATGGAGTACGCGCTCGAACTCAACAAGCTGATCGAGATGAGCATGGAAGGCAGCGTAGGTTGACCCTCCTCCACTCGTCGAACGTTCGTGCACTGAAAGGACTTGTCGGCTAAATGACCGTCGTCACACCCGAAACCAACCAGCACGGCGCGAAAGCGCACAGCGACGGCGGCTGGGACGCCCCCGAGGGCGCCTACGTTCCCGTGCAGACCCGGTCGGCACGCTTCAAGTCGAACGACCCGAGCGAGCACCCGGCCGTCGACGGCCGTGAGGCGGAGTGGAAGCTCACACCCGTGCCGTTCGTGCGCGAACTCATCGACGGCGAGCTCGACGGTTCGCCGTACGCGTTCCTCGCGACGCAGACCGAGGGCGCGGACGCCGAGTGGATCGACCGCACCGACGCCCGCATCGGCGTCGCCGGCCAGGCCGAGGAGAAGTCGTCGGCGAACGCCTGGAACTCCTTCGAGAAGGCCATGTCGATCACGGTGACCGGCGAGGAGCCGAGCGAGATCACCGTGTCGCGCTCGATGCTCGGCACCACCGCGCGCGGCGCCCACACCGTCATCACCGGCACCAGGCACAGCCGTGGTCGCGTCATCCTGCAGAACACGGGCGACGCGCGTCTCGTCGAGAACGTCGAGATCGTCGTCGAAGACGGCGCACACCTGACCGTCGTCTCCGTGCAGGAGTGGTCCGACGACGCGCTGCACCTCGCGACGCACTTCGTCACCGTCGGCCGTGACGCCACATTCCGCCACGTCGTCGTCACGCTCGGCGGCAAGGTCGTGCGCGTGAACCCGTCTGTCGCCCTGGCTGGCGAGGGCGCGGACGGCGAGCTGTTCGGCCTCTACTTCGCCGACGCCGGCCAGCACCTCGAACAGCGCGTCTACATGCACCACGAGGGCGCGAACACCAAGGGCCGCGTCAACTACAAGGGCGCGCTGCAGGGCGAGGGCGCGCACACGGTCTGGGTGGGCGACGTGCTGATCGGCCCGAACGCCGCCGGCACCGACTCCTACGAGCAGAACCGCAACCTCGTGCTGAGCGAGGGCACCCGTGCCGACTCCATCCCGAACCTCGAGATCGAGACCGGTGAGATCCTCGGTGCCGGTCACGCGAGCGCTACCGGCCGTTTCGACGACGAGCAGCTCTTCTACCTGCAGGCCCGCGGAATCACGGAACAGGAGGCGCGTCGTCTCGTCGTGCTCGGCTTCCTCACCGAGATCATCCAGAAGATCGGCAAGCCCGAGCTCGAGCAACGTCTGCAGGCGTCGATCGACGACGAGCTGAACCGCAGCGCCGCCGGCACGGGCGGGGGAGCGAAGTAGTGCCTCCCGTATCCAAGGTCTGTACCGTCGCCGAGCTGACCCCCAATACCGCGCTGCGCGCGGTCGTCGACGGTAAGCCCATCGCCGTGGTGATGGACTCGGCCGGCGCGGTCCACGCGCTCGGCGACACGTGCACCCATGGCGATATCTCGCTCTCCGAGGGTTTCGTCGAAGACGACACCCTCGAGTGCTGGGCGCACGGCTCGAAGTTCGAGCTGACCACGGGCAAGCCCCTCACACTCCCGGCATACGAGCCGGTCCCCGTCTACACGGTCTCCATTGTCGACGACGACATCTTCGTCGACACCACCCCGATCGACCACAGCGACTCCGTCGCCGTTTAGGAACGAACACATGTCAGTACTTGAAGTCAAAGATCTCCGCGTCAGCGTCGAGACCGAGCAGGGCACGAAGGAAATCCTCAAGGGCGTCGATCTGTCGATCGCCGAGGGCGAGATCCACGCGATCATGGGCCCCAACGGCTCGGGCAAGTCGACGCTCGCGTACACGATCGCCGGTCACCCGAAGTATCACGTCGAAGGCGGTTCGGTCACTCTCGACGGCGTCGAGGTGCTCACGATGAGCGTCGACGAGCGCGCCCGCGCGGGTCTCTTCCTCGCAATGCAGTACCCGGTGGAGATCCCCGGCGTCACCGTGTCCAACTTCCTCCGCACCGCCAAGACGGCTATCGACGGAGACGCCCCGGCGCTCCGCCCGTGGCTCAAAGAGGTCAAGGAGGCCATGACCGGCCTGCGCATGGACAAGACGTTCGCCGAGCGCAACGTCAACGAGGGATTCTCCGGCGGCGAGAAGAAGCGCCACGAGATCCTGCAGCTCGAGCTGCTGAAGCCCCGCTTCGCCATCCTCGACGAGACCGACTCCGGCCTCGACGTCGACGCGCTCAAGATCGTCTCGGAGGGCGTCAACCGCGCCAAGGAGAACACCGGGCTCGGCCTGCTCCTGATCACTCACTACACGCGCATCCTCCGCTACATCAAGCCCGACTTCGTGCACGTCTTCGTCGACGGACGCGTCGCAGAGGAGGGCGGCCCCGAACTGGCCGACCGTCTCGAAGACGAGGGCTACGATCGCTATGTCTCGACCACCGGCGTAGCCTAGATCCATGGCCACCGCTCTCGCTCCCGCGCTCTTCGACCAGGTCGAAGAGGCGTTGAAAGACGTCATGGACCCCGAGCTCGGGGTCAACATCGTCGACCTCGGTCTGATCTACGATCTGACCTGGGACGACGAGAACAACGCCCTCATCATCAGCATGACGCTGACGAGTGCCGGCTGCCCGCTCACCGACGTGCTCGAGGAGCAGACCGCGCAGGCGCTCGACAACGTCGTCGACGCGTTCCGCATCAACTGGGTGTGGATGCCGCCGTGGGGGCCGGAGAAGATCACCGACGACGGACGCGACATGATGCGGGCGCTCGGATTCGCCATGTGACACGGCCTCCCTTGAGGAGGGCCGAGCAGCTAGTGACGTAGTCTCTTTTTTATGGACCGCAACACTAGTACTCGGGGTTCGGCCCAGGCCACCAGGATCGCGCGCTCGATCACCAACAGCCAGCTGCTGATCTCGGCGGCTCTGCTCGCGTTCGCCGTCGTCGTCTTCGCCGTGCAGGCGAGCGCCTTCCAGGAACCGCTGTTCTTCGGGTCGCTGCTGATCGTCTTCGTGCTGACGGGCGTCGCGCTGACCGTGAACTGGAACAGGCGCAGCAAGCGGTGGGCCGTGCTGCTGCCCATCCTCGACATCTTCGCCATCGTCGGGATGAGGGAGGCCGAGCCCGAACTCGGCGCCGGCCTGTTCCTGGTGCTGCCCGTGATCTGGATGGCGCGCAACTTCCGTCTCGCCGGCGCGATCGGCGCCGTGACCCTTTCGACGGCCCTGCTCTGGCTGGCCGGCGCGGCCGACTCCGGAGTCTTTTCGTTCGACTTCGGCACGCATGTGCTGCTGCCGATGACTCTGGTGTTCATCGCAACCACCACCTACGCCACCAGCCGTCGCAGCCAGAGCCAACGCGACCTGCTGCGTCAGCAGTCCGCCCTCGTCGAATCGGCGCTCGTGCGGGCGCGCGACCAGGAACGCATCCTCGACGAGGTGATCAACGCGGTCGAGTTCGGCGTGCTCGCGTTCGACCGCGACGGAGCTGCCACGCTGCGCAACAACGCACACGAGCATTCGCTGCGCGAGTTCGGCGCTCCGCGCTCGGCGGTCATCCACCCGACCATCTACCGGCCGGACGGCACGACGGTCTTCGACGAGGCCGACCGCCCGTACGCGCGGGCCCTCGCCGGCGAGGAGTTCGAGAACGCGGTGTTCTGGGTCGGCGCCCCCGGCGACGTGCGCGCCGCATACTCCGCCACGGCCCGTCAGATCTCCCGCGCGGACGGCGAACCAGACGGAGGCGTCGTCGTCGTCCGCGACATCACCACCGAGCTCGAGGCAATCAGGGCACGCGAGAACCTCGCCGCGTCTGTCAGCCACGAGCTGCGCACACCGCTGACGTCGATCATCGGTTTCCTCGAACTCGCCGTCGACTCGCCCGAGCTGACCGACGAGACCCGCCGCATGCTCGAGATCGCGGCCCGCAACTCCGAGCGCATGCTGTCTCTCGTCACCGACCTGCTGCAGACCGCGAGCGATAAGGACGGCACGCTCACGCTCGCGATGGCGGAGTGCGACATCGCCGAGATCGCACGACAGTCCATCGACTCCGCCCAGATCGCCGCCGGTCATCGCGAGATCACGATGACCGCGGTCGTCGACCGGCCCGCGGTCACGGTCGCTGACCCGCTGCGTATCCGGCAGGTTATCGACAATCTGCTGACCAATGCCGTGAAGTACAACCGCACGGGCGGCACGATCACCGTCTCCGTGGAGGCCACGGAAGGCAGCATCCGCGTCGACGTCACAGACACCGGTGTCGGCGTCTCGGCCGACGACCAGGCCCACCTCTTCGACCGGTTCTTCCGCGCCGGCGCCGCACGCACGTCGGCGATCGTCGGAACCGGCCTCGGGCTCAACATCAGCCGCGACATCGCCAAGCTGCACGGCGGAAAACTCACCGTGCGCAGCGAGGTCGGCGTCGGAAGCACCTTCACGCTCCTCATCCCGGCCACCGCTAAGGACACCGCATGAGCCTCGACACCCTGACCCTGCTCTACGCGAGCGGGCTCGTCGTGACGGCGGCCGGCGCCTCCTTCGTGATCAGCTCGATCCTCCGCCGCGACGACCGGGTCGCGCGGCTCTGGGGGCTCGGATTCATCTCCGGCATGCTCGCCACCATCGCCTACGCGGTGTGGGGCTACAGCCCCGACCTGTGGTGGGCGACCGGCGTCGGCAACTCGGCACTCACCTTCGCGGTCGGGGCGATGTGGGCCGGATGCCGCGTCTACAACGGTCTCCGTTCGTGGCTCTGGCTCGTCGGCATCGTGGCCGCCGTCGTCCTGTTTGCCGTCGTGGTGCGTGGCCCGGACGGCGGCGGCTGGGCCGGTGCCGCCGAGATGTTCGTCGCCATCGCGGTGCTCGCGGCGGCCGCGGCTATCACCACCCTGCAGGGCGCGCTCAGGCCCCGCATCAACGCCCGCATCCTCACCGTTGTCTTCACCGCGGTCTCGGCGTTCTATCTCGCCCGCGCCGTGGCATTCCTCGGTTTCGGCGAGTCGAGCGACGAGTTCCTCGTCTACTTCGGCACGGTCAATACCACGCTGCTCAACATCGGGTTCCTCACCCTCGCCTCGATCTCCTTCTCCGTGCTGCAGAGCGAGCGGAGCCCCGACCAGCGGCGCGAGAAGTCCAGCGACCGCGACTCGATGGCCGGTGTCTCCTCTCACCGTGTCTTCGAGCAGCAGGCCGGAGACTGGCTACGACGGGCGCACCGCTCGGACGAGGCGCTCACCCTCGCCGTGTTCGACGTCGAGAACCTCGACCAGATGAACGTGGCGCTGGGTTCGGAGTTCGGAGACCGGGCCATCCAGACCGTGGGCTGGGTCACACGCGACAACGTGCCGACGACGAGCCTCGTCGGTCGCCTGTCGCCGCGCCGGTTCGCCGTGCTGACCCCCACGCCCTCCGTGGGTCGCGACCGCGCGATCGCGGAACGCGTGATGACCGCCCTGGCCGAGAACCCGATCGACGAGATCGAGGGGGTTCGCGCCATCGCGAACTTCGGCGTGGCGAGCACGGGCGACTCCGGCTACGACTACGCCGACCTCATCCGAGCCGCTGTCGCCCGGGTGCGCGACGATCTCGACACGGGAGAGCCGCGGGCGCGCGTCGGCTAGCGCAGCGCCCTCTGCGTAGGGGCGCTACTCGGCGGGCGCGATGGCGATCGTCAGCAGGTCGGTGGCCGTCTGTTTGGCGAACTCGGCCGATGTGGGCGTCGTCTGCAGCAGCAGCTCGTAGGTGATCGCGAGCGAGATGGACGTGGCCGCCGGGTCGAGCGCGGGCAGGACGAAGCTCTGGCTGTAGCTGTAGGGGGCCTTCACCTGGTACCCGGGCGCGACGCTCGCCTGGTCGACGAGAGAATCGGGAGATGCCAGAGTGCCCTCCGGCCCGGTCACCGCGGCCACGACGGAGACCTGGGACAGGTAGACGCGTTGCCCCTCGTCGTTGGCCAGTGTCGCGCTGAGCGAGAGGTTGAGGGGCTTGTTCGCTCCGGAGGTCCACTCGTCCATGGGCAGGTCCGACCAGTAGTTCACGGCCACACCGATGTTGCCCGCGGTGAGGTCGCGGGTGACCGATCCGGTCGCCAGGTCGTTCTCGACGCTCGTGATCGCGCCCGACGTAGGTGCCGGCGTCGCAGACGGGTCACCGAGGAAGGGCGCCGCACCGCAGCCCGAGAGGGCGAGGGCGCTGACGAGAGCCACGCCCGCCGTCGCGGCGATCCTGAACCTGGCCATCGAGGCGTTCTTCATAGTCGTTCTCCTGTCATCAGCCGTGCTCGCGCTTTCTCGAGCTGGTCGATCTTGAGCAAATCCTTGGCGGATGCTGCGTGCACCCAGGAGTGAAACCTGATCACGCTCCGTCAGACTGACATTACTAGTCGATGTGGGGCAGATCTCCCACGACAACGACACACCAGGTCAGCGGCCGCCCGGCCGGCAGGGGAGAACAGCAGTGACTACGACACACGCAGACGGGCCGACCGAGCGCGACGGCTACGACTTCGGCATCGACGCCGTCGGGTTCGCCTCCTCCGTCGAGTCGATGGCCGTGCACCGTCCGACCATCGGCTGCGTCATCCCCGCGTACAACGAGGAGGACTCCATCGCGGCCGTCCTCGAATCGCTGCTCGCGCAGACGCGCCTTCCCGACGTGATCCACGTGATCGCCAACAACACGACCGACAAGACGGTCGAGATCGCGAGCCGCTACGCCGGACCGCACTTCCGCGAGATCGACGGCGAGGAGCAGTTCACCGAGGTCTACGTGCACGACATCGGCACCAACAAAGACAAGAAGGTCGGTGCCCTCAACTACGGCTACACCCTCGTCGAGGCCTGCGACTTCCTCCTCGGCGTCGACGGCGACACGACCGCCGACCCCGATGCGGTGCGGCACCTCGAGGCAGAGATCTCCTCCGACACCAGGATCGGTGGCATCTCCGCGATCTTCAGCATCGACGACAGCCCGTTCACGGGCCCGATCGCGCCGTTCCTCATCGCCGGTCAGCGCGCACAGTTCGCCGCCTTCAACATGCAGAACATGCTCCGCGGCCGCAACATGGCCGTGCTCGGCGGCCAGTTCTCGATCTTCTCGACCCTGGCGCTCCGCCAGGCGATGAAGGACAACCACCAGTCGAGCCCCTGGGTGAAGGACAGCGAGGTGGAGGACTCGCTGCTGTCGCTGCAGATCAAGAGCGCGGGCTTCCTCACCAAGATCAGCGCGCAGGCCCGCGCCGACGTCGGCGGCATGACCACCATGCGTGGACTCGACGCCCAGCAGGTGAAATGGAACTTCGGCGCCATCGAGCTGATGTGGCCCGGCCAGCGCGGCGACACGAAGGGCCAGCCGCTGCACCCGAACCTGCGCCTGCGCTGGCTCGAGAACCTCTCGATGGCCGTCAACGCGTTCACCCGGCTGATGTTCATCGTTCTGCTGATCGCGTCGCTCTCGATCGACGCGTTCGTGTTCAGCCCGATCTGGCTCGTGCCCCCGGTCATCGCGACGCTCCTGAACATCCGCACGGCGGTGGCGATGAAGAAGGTCAACTACCGCGACATCCTGTTCGCTGCCACGCTCGCGCCGGCCGAGATCTACATGTGGGTGCGCCTCGGCCACTTCTTCCGCGCCTGGACCAAGTTCCTCAGCCGCAAGCAGACCGACAACTGGGCGGCTCAGGCCAAGGCCGAGCGCGGCTCGGGCAACGGCTATCTCGTGCCGATCATCGTCCTCGTGCTCAGCGGCGCAGCGCTCGTCTTCACGTGGTTCCAGCTCAACTCCATGGTGCAGTCGACGATCCTGTGGATCGGATGGCCCATCCTGGGCGTCATCACGGCCATCCAGACCTTCACCATGCTTCTCAAACTCGTACAGCGCCAACGCGGCTACAAGGTCTGAGAGAAGAAGTCCGACCCGAACGGACGCCCGAGTCTCTGACCCGGACAGACACCCCCGCGGCGTCCGGCAGCTACTCGCTGTCGGGCGCCGTCAGTCGGTATCCGACGCCACGCACCGTCTCGATCCAGCGCGGTGCGTTGACGTTCTCCGACAGCTTCTTGCGCAGGTTTCCCATGTGCACCTCGATGGCGCGCTTGTCGGCCTCGCTCACCAGATAGCTGGTGACATAGCTCTCGCCGCGGAGCAGCAGGGCCAGATCCGGCTTCGTGCGCACCCGGCGGTTCGACTGCAGCAGCGCCGCGAGCAGGTCGAATTCGCTTCGCGTGAGTTCGAGTTCACCGCCGCGGAGACGTACGACGCGGGTCTCGATGTTCAGCCAGAGCCCGTTGTGCTCGAGCCACCCGGACTGATCGGCGGGCGGGGCGGATGCCGCGGGTGCGGCTGTCGGGGTCACCGGTACCGCTTGGAAGGCGCCCTGCGGCACCGGCTCCTGGCTGCCCGCGAATGCCGGGGGAGCGGCGTGGCGGGGCTGGGAGGCCGGAGCGGGAGAAGCCGCGGCCGACGGCGCCTGCAGGGGGACGACGGGAGCGGCGGCCGGCAGGGCCGCCGGGGGCATAACTGCAGAGGGGTGGGCCACGGGAGGGAGAGCGGCCGGGCCGCCGCCGACTCGCGGCCGGCGCAGCATCGCGTCGATGCGAGCGCGCAGCACCCGGGGGCGGAACGGCTTGACGAGGTAGTCGTCGGCCCCCGACTCGAGCCCCTGCAGGGTGTCGATCTCGTCTTCGAGTGCGGTGAGCATCACGATGTACGTCGAGCTGAAGGCGCGAATGCGCTTCGCCGTCTCGAAACCGTCCATCCCGGGCATGTTGACGTCGAGCGTGGTCACGAGCGGGTCGAACTGCCGCACCGCGGCTACGCCGTCGAGACCGTTCGCGGTGGGTATCGCGTGGAAGCCCGCCTGAGTGAGCACATCGACCAGCAGCTGCCTGATGTCTGCGTCATCGTCGATGACAACGGCGAACCGTGGACTTGATGCGCTTTCCATTTGCCGATGGTATCAACGCGAAACGAAATACTTTTCGTTTACTCTGCACCGGCGCGTCAGTCGCGCACGAGGTCGAGCGCACCGGCGTTCCACCATTCGCCGGCCGGTGGTCCTCCGTTGCACTCGCCGTCGCTCTCGCCCGGCGTCTTGATCCAGAGGTCGGCGTCGTGGTGTCCGTCATCGGATGCCGCGGGCACGTCGCCGACGGCCCGGCCGGACGGATTGCACCATTCGCCGTTCGACCCGTTGCCGTTGCGCCCGGTGTCGACCACGAAGTGCGCATCGCCGGTGAGAGCGCTGACCTTTTCGGCGTACGCGACCTCGTCGGCGGTGGTGTTGTAGTTGGACACGTTGGTGGCGAAACCACGCACCCGGTCGACGCCGGCGCGCTTCAGGATGTCGGCCGTCTCGGCCGCGGGGTGCCAGTTCGAATGCCCTCCGTCGAGGTAGACGACCGCGCCCGAGTCGGAGAGGCGGTCGATCGCATCCTGGGTGGTGACGATGCGCGAGTCGATGTTGCCGCACTCGTTCGCCAGGGCGAGTGAGTCGGGTTCGAGCACCACCGCGCTCGTCTCGGTGCCGAGCCCCTCCGCGATCGCGGAGATCCAGAGCGGATACTCCTCGGCGCTGAGCCCGCCGGCCGACTGATTGCCGCAGTCGCGTTCGGGAATGCCGTAGACGACGAAGGTGGCGACCGTGTCCGTCGCCGCGGCATCCGCGACGACGCCCCGCACGTACGCGGTGATCGACGCGGCGGGGTGTTCCTCGGGAACGAGCCAGATCGCCTGCGGCGTTGCCGCCAGCTCCTGGATCGGGCCCGCGCTGTCGCCGCTCGCAGAGGCTGCCGCTCGCACCGCGGACGAGTCGGGGTTCACATAGAACCTCCCACCGCCCAGGGGGTTGTCGTCGGTACTCGAGGCTGGCTGCACGCTGTTCACGAACCACGAGCCACCGGCGACGAGCAGGAGAACCGCGGCGACGACTATGGCTATGACGCCCTTGCGATCGATCCGCCACGGGCTGGTGGTCTTAGGTGCCACGACGGATCCTCCCGGAGCCTGATGATGGAGCGGAAGGCCCCCACCAAACCGGTGAGGGCCTTCCGAGGTGCCGAGCGAACGAGCCTCAGACGGCTTCGTTCGCCTTGCGCTCGTCGGAACGGTGGACGGCGAGCCAGATAACGCGCATCACCGAAGCGGCGAAGACGGCCTTGATGATGCCGCCGACGATGAACGGGTACAGGCCGCCCTGGAGAGTGGCCTCGAGGTCCAGTCCGAGGGCGATCGACAGCCAGGTCATGCCGAACACGAAGGTGACGACGGTGCCGGCGAGGAACGCCGCGATGCCGCCGAAGATCTTGTGGTCCCACTTGCGCTCGGCGAGGTAGCCGGTGAGCGCTGCGGCGAAGATGAACCCGACGATGTAGCCGCCGGTCGGTCCGAGGATGACGCCGATGCCCTGCGCGCCCTCACTGTAGACCGGCAGGAAGAGGCCGAGCACCGCGTACAGGGCCATGGCCAGGGCACCGCGGGTCGCACCGAGCGCTCCACCGACGATGAGCACGGCCGCGGTCTGGCCGGTGATCGGCACCGGGTAGAGCGGAACGACGACCTGGGCCGCGATCGCGGTGAGTCCCGCGCCGGCGGCGATCATCACGGCGTCCGTGGCCAGGCTGCGGCTGAACAGGCGGTCCGCGAGGGTCGGGCGGCCGGTGGCCAGGGTCAGTGTCGTCATGAACGCTCCTTGGTGTGCTGTTCTGGGTGCCGCGCCCATTGTGCATGGGCAGAAAGCTTTACGGTCTGCACAAGTAGACTATCTGTCTCACCCCCTTCTTCTGTGTTGTCGAAACACGCCTAAACAATTGGACTTTGCCTGTGCTTTCCGTTCACGATCTCGAATTACGGGTGGGCGCGCGAGTGCTCATGGATGAGGTCAACTTCCGCGTTGACAAGGGCGACAAGATCGGTCTCGTCGGGCGCAACGGTGCCGGCAAGACCACCCTGACCAAGACCCTCGCGGGCGAACTGCAGCCGTCCGGCGGCCGCATCGACCGTTCCGGCGAGATCGGCTACCTGCCCCAGGACCCGCGCTCGGGCAACCCGGAAGACCTCGCACGCACCCGCATCCTCGACGCCCGCGGGCTCGGCACCCTGCTCATCGGCATGAACAAGACCATGCTCGACATGGCGAGCACCGACGCGGCAGTCAGCGCCGAGGCGATGCGCAAGTACGGCAACCTCGAGGAACGCTTCACTGCCCTGGGCGGCTATGCCGCAGAGGCGGAGGCGGCGTCGATCGCCAGCAACCTCAGCCTCCCCGACCGCATCCTCGACCAGCCGCTCTCCACGCTGTCGGGTGGACAGCGCCGCCGCATCGAGCTGGCCCGCATCCTCTTCTCCGGCGCCGACACGATGCTGCTCGACGAACCGACCAACCACCTCGACGCCGACTCCGTCGTCTGGCTGCGCGACTATTTGAAGAGCTTCCAGGGCGGTCTGATCGTGATCACCCACGATATTGCGCTCGTGGAGGAGACCGTCAACAAGGTGTTCTACCTCGACGGCAACCGCCAGGTCATCGACGTCTACAACATGGGCTGGAAGAACTACCTGCGCCAGCGTGCCTCCGACGAGGAACGACGCAAGAAGGAACGCGCGAACGCCGAGAAGAAGGCATCCGTGCTGCAGACGCAGGCCGCGAAGTTCGGCGCGAAGGCGTCGAAGGCGGCGTCGGCGCACCAGATGGTCGCCCGCGCCGAGAAGCTGCTCGCCGGCCTCGACGAGGTGCGCACCGTGGAGCGGGTCGCGAAGCTGCGCTTCCCCGAGCCCGCGCCGTGCGGCAAGACGCCGCTGATGGCGTCGAACCTGAGCAAGAGCTACGGCTCGCTCGAGATCTTCACCTCCGTCGACCTCGCGATCGACCGCGGCTCGAAGGTCGTCATCCTGGGACTCAACGGCGCCGGAAAGACGACGCTGTTGCGGATGCTCGCCGGCGTCGACAAGCCGGACACCGGTCAGATCGAGCCGGGGCACGGCCTCCGCGTGGGCTACTACGCCCAGGAGCACGAGACCATCGACGTGAAGCGCACCGTCCTGCAGAACATGGTCTCGTCGTCGCCGAGCATCACCGAGATGGAGGCCCGCCGGGTGCTCGGCTCGTTCCTGTTCACGGGCGACGACGGCCACAAGCTGGCCGGAGTGCTGTCCGGCGGCGAGAAGACCAGGCTCGCCCTGGCGATGATCGTCGTCTCGGGCGCGAACGTGCTGCTGCTCGACGAGCCCACCAACAACCTCGACCCGGCAAGCCGCTACGAGATCCTGGACGCCCTGGCGAACTACTCGGGTGCCGTCGTCCTCGTCAGCCACGACGAGGGTGCCGTGGAGGCGCTGAACCCGGAGCGCGTGCTGATCCTGCCCGACGGCGTGGAAGATCACTGGAACGCCGACTACCTCGACCTGATCACGCTCGCCTGATCGATCCGACCTGAGGGACCGGCACGGGTCAGCGCCCGGCGTCGATCAGCTCGTCTTCGATCTCGGCGTCGGTGCGTGCTCGCGTGGCGTCCTTGGCGCGACGGGCCTCGGCGCGCTCGATCTCGTCGGGGTCTTCCTCGTTCACGCGACGGTACTCCTGGCGGAGGCCGTAGCCGAGGCCGAAGAACCCGAAGAGCGCGAACACGAGCCACTGGAACGCGTAGGAGAGGTGCGGGCCCTCGTCTCGCACCGGCTTCGCCGCCGCGAGAGGACGCTCGGCCGGGGCGGGATCCTCGCTCATCATCAGCCCGTACGCGCCCGTGAACGTGGGCCGGTCGAGCCGGTCTGCGATGTCGTCGAGCTGGATCGATGCGATCTGCCCGGCGGGCGCCGATCGTCCGGGCAGCGTCGGCTCGCCCGGCTTGAGCCGCGCGGTGACCGTCACCTCGCCCGAGGGGGCCGCCGGGATCTCATCGGGGGAGTCCTGGAGCCTGCCGGTGGGCAGTCCGCCGCGGTCGACGATGAACACGCTGCCGTCGGCGAGGAGCAGGGGCGTGAGCACTTCGAAGCCGGGCCCGCTGTTGTACGGGCGGTTGCGCACGAGCAGCTCCTCGTCGGAGAGGTAGGTTCCGGTAATCGTCACCGGCGTCCACTTCTGGTCGGGCGAGAACGCATCCAGGTCGCCGAGCACGTCGGCGAGCGGCACGGGTTCGGCCGAGTAGTTATTGTCGATTCGACCGAGCTCGACGAGTGCGGTGTCGCGGCGGTCGAGCTGCCACAGGCAGAGGCCGACGCAGACGAGCGCGAAGACGACGGCGAGGGCGAGGTAGCGGGCCCAGTGCCAGGTGAATGCGAAGCTCCAGCCGTTCACGCGTTCTCCTCGACCCGGCTGACGGTGGTGCCCAGCGGCGTCGTCACGACGGGAAAGCCGCGGGTCGCGAGATAGTCGTGCAGAAACCCGCGGTGCTCGTCGCAGGCCAGCCACACCTTGACCCGGTCAGGCGTGTGGATGCGCGGATTGCGCCAGTTGACGTTCCACGCCGCGTCAGCACGACAACCCGCCTTGGAGCAGCGCAGGTCGTCGATCGCACCGCCGATCACGCGTCGTTCTCCGGTGCGGATCGTGGCGGTTGCGGTTGCTCTGGTCTCCACTGCTCCGACTGCCACTGCTGCGGCGCGCGCGGGTCGACGAGCGGCACCAGTCCGCCGGGACGCTCGACCACGCTGGGCGCTCCCCCCGAGACGTTGTTCGCGAGGACGACGGCGACATAGGGCAGCACGATCGCGCCGATCCCCACCACGAGCAGCCACCAGCCCTGTACGACGAACAGCAGCAGCACGCAGATGACCCGGATCGTCATCGCGATCGTGTACTGGATCATGCGCTTCCGCCGGTCGTCGGCAGGCGACACCGGGAGCGAAGTGATGGACTGCTGGGTCTTCATGTCCTGGGCTCTCAGGGGCCGCTTGGCCCCGCTCCATCAAGCTTAAGTCTTTTCTCCGCTGACAGTAGGCTGGTCCCCATGACTTTTAGCGCACCGAATCCCCGTACCGTTCTGATCACGGGAGGCAACCGGGGAATCGGTCTCGCTATCGCGGAGGAGTTCGTCGCCCAGGGGCACCGCGTGGCCGTGACGGCGCGGTCTGGGCAGGGACCGGAGGGCACGCTGACGGTGCGTGCGGATGTCACGGACGCGGCGAGCATCGACGCGGCGTTCACCGAGGTGGAGGCCGCGTACGGCCCCGTCGAGGTTCTCGTGGCCAACGCCGGCATCACGCGCGACCTGCTTCTCATGCGCATGACCGAGGAGGACTTCACCGACGTCGTCGACACCAACCTCACCGGAGCCTTCCGCGTGGTCAAGCGCGCGTCGAAGGGCATGATGAAGGCGCGTTTCGGCCGGATCATCCTCGTCTCGAGCGTGGTCGGCCTGCTCGGCTCGGCCGGACAGATCAACTACGCCGCATCCAAGAGCGGGCTCGTCGGTCTCGCCCGATCCGTGACCCGCGAGCTCGGCTCGCGCGGCATCACCGCCAACGTGGTCGCCCCCGGCTTCATCGAGACCGAGATGACGGCGGTGCTCCCCGAGGCGACGCAGGCCGAGTATCGCAAGTCGATCCCGGCCGGTCGCTTCGCCACGACGGACGAGGTCGCGAAGGTCATCGCCTGGCTCGCGAGCGACGACGCCGCCTACATCTCCGGCGCGGTCATCCCCGTCGACGGCGGTCTCGGCATGGGCCACTGACCCGCCCCTGATCGAGCCTTCTGACCGGGCCCGGCTCCGACCGACCCCGTCGGAATCAGCCGCGCAGCCCCAGCAGCGGCAACAGCGCGCTGAGGTCGCGGACGTCGATCAGCACGTGCGCCTCGTCGCGCACGGGGGCCTTCGCGTCGAATCCGACGGCGAGGCCGGTGATCGCCATCATCTCGAGATCGTTGGCGCCGTCGCCGACGGCGACGGTCTGGCTGAGCGGGATCCCGAAATCGTCGGCCCACTCGCGCAGGGTGTCTGCCTTCGCCTTCGCGTCGATGATCGGACCGACCAGGCCGCCGGTCAGCACCCCGTCGACGACCTCGAGTCGATTCGCGCGCCAATGGTCGAGGCCCAGGGCCTCCGCCACCGGGTCGAGCAGCTCGTGGAAACCCCCGGAGACGACGGCGACCCTTCCGCCGGCCGACTGCACGCCTGCGACCATCTCCGGCACGCCGGCGGTCACGGTGATCCGCGGGGCGACGTCGTCGAAGACGCTCGCGGGCAGTCCCTTCAGGGTGGCTACGCGCGAGCGAAGGCTCTGTTCGAAGTCGAGCTCGCCGTTCATGGCGCTGAGGGTGATCTCGGCGACCCGGGGGAGTGTGCCCGCTACGTCGGCGAGGAGCTCGATCACCTCGTTCTCGATGAGGGTGGAGTCGACGTCGAGAACTACGAGAAACCGTGCCATGGGCGCGCTGCGGCCTTCCTGGTGCTTAGGTCGAGCTACGCGCGGGGCGGCAGCTACGGCGAGACGTGAACGCCCTTGCCCACGATGGTGATGCCGGACTCGGTGACCGTGAGGCCACGCGCGCGGTCGGAATCCGCGTCGACGCCCACGTGCGCGCCGGCCTCGATGACCACGTCCTTGTCCAGAATAGCGCGGCGCACCACGGAGTTCGGCTCGATCCTCGCACGTTCGAACACGATCGAGTCGACCACCATGGCGCCCGACTCGACCGTGGTCCACGGGCCGAGCACGCTTCGCTCGATGTGCGCGCCGGAGAGCAGGGAGCCCAGCGAGACGATGGAGTCGATCGTGGTGCCGAGGTAGCCGCGCGCGTCGCGCACGAACTTGGCGGGAGGCGAGTTGAGCTGCTGGCTGAAGATCGGCCATTCGCGGTTGTACAGGTTGAAGATGGGAAGCGCGGAAATCAGGTCCTGGTGCGCCTCGAAGAAGGAGTCGATCGTACCGACATCGCGCCAGTAGTAGCGGTCGCGGTCGGTGGAACCCGGAACGTCGTTCTGGTTGAGGTCGTAGACACCGGCGGCTCCACGAGAGACGAAATCGGGAACGATGTCGCCGCCCATGTCGTGGTTCGAGTCGCTCCGTTCGCCGTCACGCAGCACGGCGTCGATGAGGATGTCGGCGTCGAAGATGTAGTTGCCCATCGAGGCCAGCACCTCGTTCGGAGAGTCGGCGAGGCCGACCGCGTCCTTCGGCTTCTCGAGGAAGGCGTCGATCTTGGTCGGGTCGTCCTTGTCGAGCTGGATGACCCCGAACTGGTCGGCGAGGCTGAGCGGCTGGCGGATCGCGGCGACGGTGAGACCGCGCCCCGACTCGATGTGCGCCTCGATCATCTGGCTGAAGTCCATGCGGTAGACGTGGTCGGCACCGACGACGACGACGATGTCGGGCTTCTCGTCGCGGAGCAGGTTCAGGCTCTGCAGGATCGCGTCGGCGGATCCGCTGAACCAGCGCTTGCCGAGACGCTGCTGGGCGGGTACGGATGCCACGTAGGCGTCGAGCAGCCCGGAGAGCCGCCAGGTCTGCGAGATGTGACGGTCGAGGCTGTGCGACTTGTACTGGGTGAGCACGACGATCTTGGTCAGACCCGAGTTGATGAGGTTGCTCAGCGCGAAGTCGATCAGGCGGTAGCCCCCGCCGAAGGGCACAGCGGGCTTGGCCCGATCGGCGGTGAGCGGCATCAGCCGCTTGCCCTCTCCACCAGCAAGGACAATTCCAAAGATCTTCTTCGACGCCATGGCTACAGAGTATGCGAGCGAGCGAGGCTGTACTACCGTCTGACTATGCGAGTCGATCTAATTTCACGTGAGTATCCACCGGAGGTGTACGGCGGAGCCGGCGTGCACGTCGCAGAGCTCGTCAAGGCGCTCAGGGCGTCGGGCGACGATCTCGACGTGCGTGTGCGCGCCTTCGGGGCGGCCAGAGACGAGACCGGCGTCTCGTCGTATCTCGTGCCTGCAGAGCTCAAGAACGCCAACCCCGCACTGGCCACGCTCGGGGTCGATCTCCAGATCGCCCAGGACGTCGCGGGCGCCGATCTGGTGCACTCCCACACCTGGTACGCCAACGCCGCCGGCCATCTCGCCTCGATGCTGCACGGCATCCCGCACGTGGTCACCGCGCACAGTCTCGAGCCGCTGCGACCGTGGAAGGCCGAGCAGCTCGGCGGCGGCTACCGCGTCTCGAGCTGGATCGAGAGCACGGCGTTCGCGAGCGCCGCGACTGTCATCGCGGTGAGCCACGGCATGCGCCGCGACATCCTGCGTTCCTACCCGTTCCTCGACGAGGAGAAGGTGACGGTCGTGCACAACGGCATCGATCTCTCGCAGTGGAAGCGGGTGGACGATGCCGATCTGGTGAGCGGCCTGGGCATTGACCCGAGCCGCCCGTCCGTGGTATTTGTGGGCCGCATCACCCGGCAGAAGGGCCTGCCGTACCTGTTGCGTGCCGCCGCGCTGCTTCCGCCGGAGGTGCAGCTCGTGCTGTGCGCCGGCGCCCCCGACACCCCGGAGATCCTCGCCGAGGTGCAGGCCGGAGTCGCCGTCCTGCAGCAGGAGCGCACGGGCGTCGTCTGGATCGACCGCATGCTCAGCCGGCACGAACTGTCGGCCGTCCTCACCCAGGCGACGACCTTCGTCTGCCCGTCGATCTACGAGCCGCTCGGCATCGTGAACCTCGAGGCCATGGCGTGCGGCGCCGCGGTCGTCGGCACCGCCACCGGCGGAATCCCCGAGGTGATCGACGACGGCGTCACCGGCCGCCTCGTTCCCATCGAACAGCTGCAGGACGGCACAGGCACTCCGACCGACCCCGACAGGTTCGTGCGGGATCTCGCCGCCGCTCTCACCGAGGTCGTGTCCGACCCCGAGTCGGCGAAGCGGATGGGGGAGGCGGGCCGCCTCCGCGCCGAGACCGAGTTCGGCTGGGACCGCATCGCCGCCCGGACCCGTGAGATCTACGCCGCACTAACCTGAGTATTCGTGTGCGGCTGCACCTGAAGTGCGGCCGCACGCGTCTAAGCTGGAGTCACCATGGCAAGCGTTCTTGAGCTCTCTGACGTCTCCGTCGTCCGCGACGGCAATACCATCCTCGATTCGGTCTCGTGGGCGGTGGATAGCGCGGAACGGTGGGTCGTACTCGGCCCGAACGGCGCAGGCAAGACCACGCTGCTCTCGATCGTCTCGGCCTCGATCCACCCCAGCTCCGGGGTGGCCCGAGTGCTCGACGACACACTCGGCAAGGTCGACGTCTTCGAGCTGCGCCCGCGGATCGGGTTCGCCTCGACCGTCCTCGCCCGGCGGGTTCCCGAGAGCGAGACCGTGCTCGACGTGGTGCTCACGGCCGCGTACTCGGTGACCGGCCGGTGGAACGAGCAGTACGACGACATAGACACCCGCCGCGCGCGTCGTGTGCTCTCCGAATGGAAGCTCGACCACCTCGAGGGCCGCCGGTTCGGCAGCCTGAGCGACGGCGAGCAGAAGCGCGTGCAGATCGCCCGCGCGGTGATGACCGATCCCGAGCTGCTGCTGCTCGACGAGCCGGCCGCGAGCCTCGACCTCGGCGCCCGCGAGGAGCTGCTGCAGCTGCTCGGCGGTTACGCGAGCTCGCCGCAGGCGCCCGGCATCGTGATGGTCACCCACCACGTCGAGGAGATCCCTCGTGCCTTCACGCACGCCCTGCTGCTCAAGCAGGGTCGCATCCAGGCCTCCGGCCCGCTCGACCAGGTGATCACCGACGAGCACCTCAGCGAGACCTTCGACATGCGCATCTCCGTCGAGAACCACGACGGCAGATTTGCGGCACGCGCCGTCTAGTCAGCCTCGGAGCCCACGAATCTGGTAGGCTCAGTCTTTGGCTTGGGGCACCATCGGTGCCCGCCTCACGAACTTTCGTCTCAGCAGTTTTTATAACGCTCGAATTGAAACCAAGGAAAATCCATGAAGACCGACATCCACCCCACGTACAACGCGGTTGTTTTCCGCGACCTCGCCTCGGGCGAGACGTTCCTGACCCGTTCGACGGTCGGCAGCGACAAGACGATCGAGCTCGACGGCGTGACCTACCCGGTCATCGACGTGGAGATCTCCTCCGCCTCGCACCCGTTCTACACGGGCAAGCAGCGCATCATGGACTCGGCCGGCCGCGTCGAGAAGTTCAACTCGCGCTACAAGGGCTTCAACAAGTAGTCCTCCCCACACGCACGAAAGGGCGACGAGCTTCGGCTCGTCGCCCTTTCGTCGTCTGCGGCGGCCGGGCGCGGCGCGCGACTCCTAGTGCTCGCCGCCGACGAGCTTGAGGCCGATGACACAGCCGACGATTCCGAGCACGAGCAGCACCTTGACGATCGAGGCGGGCTCGCCGCCGAAGACCATCGCGTAGAGCACCGTGAGCGCGGCCCCGATGCCGACCCAGATCGCGTAGGCGGTGCCGGTGGAGATGTCGCGCATCGCGAAGGCCAGGCCCGCCATGCTGAGCACGAGGCCGACCCCGAACACGACGGTCGGCCAGAGCTTGGTGAAGCCCTCCGACTTGCCGAGCGCGGTCGCCCAGACTGCTTCGAGCACACCGGACAGGATGAGGATGATCCACGACATGACTTTCCCTTGGCCAGTCTTGTCGCGTTCCGGGTACTGATCCGTCGTCCGGGGCCGCGTGCCGCGGCCTATTCCTCCACGATAGCAACGGATCGTGTGCAGGGCCTGTGCACGGCACCGGCCCCGCACGATCGTGCGTTGTTACAGACGCTGCGGCCAGGCGCCCGATGTCTCGAACAGCGGATCCTTGGTGCGGCGCATGTAGTCCTGGAAGCTCGCGGACTGCTCGGCGCACCAGCCGACCTGCAGGGCGTGCAGCGCTGCCCCGTCGATCGCCAGCTGTGCCCCGTACTTGCCGGCGAGCGCCTGGGCGATGCGGCCGGCGGCGACGGCGTCTGCGCCGGCGTCGTGGGCGTCAGTCAGCGGCACCCCGTAGACGAGCGCAGCCGCCTCGAGGGTGCGCTTGCCCTTGCGGTACTTGTCGACGGCGCGGTCGAGCACGAGCGGGTCGATGATCGGCACCGGTTCGTGCAGGGGCGTGACACCGTGGCGCACCGCCTCGTGGTGCAGCAGGGACAGGTCGTACGGCGCGTTGTAGATGGTGATCGCCAGACCGCGCGCCACGAGCTGCTCGAGCTGGGCGACGATCTCGGCCACGACCTGCGCGGCCGGCCGGCCCTCGGCGCGGGCGCGCTCGGTCGTGATGCCGTGCACCGCGCTCGCCTGCGCCGGGATCTCGATGCCGGGGTCGGCGAGCCACGAGTGCTCCTCGACGACGGCCCCGGAGGAGTCGATCACGCCGACATGCGCGGAGACGATCCGACTCGTCTGCACGTCGATGCCGGTCGTCTCCAGGTCGAATACTCCGAGATTGTCAAACCACAGGTTGCTCATGCCGTCACTCTAAACGCGACCACCGGCAAAGTGCGCTCCGCCCACGTGCAGCCAGTAGAAGCTCTGGGTGCCGAGAGTCAGGCTGAGCGCGCCGTCTTCGCCGATGGTGGGGAACTCGCCGCCGCCGAAGAGGTCGTAGAGCGGCTCGCCCGGGTTTTCGGGGTCGCGGATCGTGACCGAGACCGGGTTGTGCGCGAAGCTGAAGACGCAGAGCACCTTCTCGGGCATGTCGCCGAAGTGGGTGCCCGAGCCCTTGTACTCGCGCACGAAGGCGAGCACCGACTCGTGGTCGGTCTCGAGCACACGCAGGGTGCCCAGCCCGAAGGTGGGGTGGCCCTTGCGCACGTGGATCACATTGCGGATCCAATGCAGCAGCGAGCGCGACTGCGCGAGCTGCGCCTCCACGTTCACCTGCTGGTAGTTGTAGACCAGCGACTGCACGACCGGCAGGAAGAGCTTGCCGGGGTCGGCGGTCGAGAAGCCGGCGTTGCGGTCGGGGGTCCACTGCATCGGGGTGCGCGAGGAGTCGCGGTCGGGGAGCCAGATGTTGTCTCCCATGCCGATCTCGTCGCCGTAGTAGAGGAACGGGCTGCCCTGAAGCGAGAACAGCAGCGCGTGCGCCAGTTCGAGCTCGGCGCGGGAGTTGTCGAGCAGGGGCGCGAGGCGACGGCGGATGCCGATGTTGGCGCGCATGCGCGGGTCGTAGGCGTACCAGCCGTACATGGCCTGTCGGTACTCCTCGTTCACCATCTCGAGCGTGAGCTCGTCGTGGTTGCGCAGGAAGACACCCCAGCCCGCGCCATCCGGAATCGCCGTGTGCTCGGAGAGCACGCGCACCAGCTCGCCCGCCTGCTGCGAGCGGAGGGAGTAGAAGATTCGCGGCATGACCGGGAAGTCGAAGGCCATGTGGCACTCGGGGTCCTCGTTGGTTCCGAGGAACTCGGCGACCTCGTTGGGCCACTGATTGGCCTCGGCGATCATGACCCGGCCGGGGTACTCGGAGTCGACCATCGCGCGCAGCTTCTGGATGAACGCGTGCGTGGCAGGCTCGCCCTCGCCGTTGCCCTCCTCGGTCTCGTAGAGGTAGGGGATCGCGTCGAGGCGGAAACCGTCGACGCCCAGGTCGAGCCAGAAACGCACGATGTCGAACATCGCCTCGTGCACTGCCGGGTTCTCGAAGTTGAGGTCGGGCTGATGCGAGAAGAAACGGTGGAAGAAGAACTGGCGACGCTCGGAGTCGAACGCCCAGTTCGACTCCTCGGTGTCGACGAAGATGACGCGGATGTCCTTGTACTTGTCGTCGGTGTCGCTCCAGACGTAGAAGTCGCCGTAGGGGCCCTCGGGGTCGGAACGGGACTGCTGGAACCACTCGTGCGCGTCGGAGGTGTGGTTCACGGGGAGGTCGATGACGACGCGCATGTTGCGCTCGTGCACCTTCGTCACGAGGTCGCGGAACTCGTCGAGGGTTCCGAAGTCGGGGAGGATCGACATGAAGTCGGAGACGTCGTAGCCGCCATCGCGCAGCGGCGAGTTGAAGAACGGGGGAAGCCAGAGAGCGTCGATTCCCAGCCACTGGAGGTAGTCGAGCTTCTGCACAACCCCCTGCAGGTCGCCGGAGCCGTCGCCGTTACTGTCGACGAAGGAACGGACCATGACCTCATAGAACACCGCACGCCGGTACCACTGGGGGTCGAGCGCGAGCCCGGGCAACTGAATGGGGGCGGTGAAGGTCACTGTGCTCCTCGGAACTGGGGGGTGGGGCACGCGAATGCGTGTCGAAACGAGTCTAGGGGGGCCCGGCAAGCGCTTGTGCAGCGACCCGTGCATAGACTGAACACCGATGTCTGTTGAATCCCCCTTCGCCGCCCTGCTCGACGAGCTGCCCACCCGCCACGAGGTCGTGCGGGTGCTCGGCAGCGACACCCACTACTGGGTCTACGGGCCGGAAGACGCGGCGACGACGATCGTCATCGCCCACGGCTACCGTGGCGAGCACCACGGCCTCGAGCCCGTCGTCGCGCACCTGCGGGGCGTGAAAATCGTCAGTCCCGATCTTCCCGGCTTCGGCGAGTCGTCGGCGATGACCGGTGCCAAGCACGACATCGCCGGGTACGCCGCCTGGTACGCCGCCTTCCTCGACTCCCTGGGCCTGAACGGCACCGCCGTCGTGCTCGGGCACTCGTTCGGCTCCATGGTGACCTCGTACGCCGTCGCGAACAGGCTCGTGTCGACACCCAAGCTCATCCTCGTCAACCCGATCGCCGCATCCGCCCTCGACGGACCGAGCAAGATCCGCACCCAGGGCACGGTCGTCTACTACCGGCTCGCGATGGCGCTTCCCGAACGGGCCGGCCACTGGCTGCTCGACAACTGGCTCGTGATCCGTTTTATGAGCCTCTCGCTGGCGAAGACGAAGGACAAGGCGCTGCGCCGGTTCATCCACGACCAGCACCACACGTACTTCGGACGCTTCTCCGACCGCACGACTGTGGTCGAGGGCTTCGAGGCGTCGATCAGCACCGACGTCACCTCCGTCGCCGCCGACATCCCGGTCCCGACGCTGCTGATCGGCGCCGAGCTCGACCTCATCACCACCGTTGCCCAGCTGGAGACGCTGAGGGACGAGATGGCGGATGCCACACTCCACGTCATCCCCGATGTGGGGCATCTCATCCACTACGAGAAGTCGCGCGAGGCGGCCGAGATGATCGTCGACTTCCTCGGCGCGGGCAGCCTCGCCGACGAGCGGCGCGCCGCCTCGAGCTAGACGAGCGACTCGCGCGACTCGATCGCGTTCTGCTCCTCGATGTCCTCTGTGGCGCAGGCCAGCGACTCGACCTCGATCGGGTCGTCGAAGGCGATGAGGTCGAGCGTGCCGTCGGTGTGACGGAAGCTGTGCACAGAGCCGTTTCGGATCGGCTCGGGGTGCGCGTCGGGTGCGACGGTGCCCAGAATGGTGCGGATGACCCCGCCGTGGCTCACGAGCACGATCGACTCGCCCGGATGGTTCTCGGCGAGGGCGATGATCGCCGGCAGGGCGCGGGCGGCGACCTCCTCGCGTGTTTCACGCCCGGGGATGTCTGCGCCGGCGAAGCGCGAGTCGATCTCGTCGCCGGTCAGACCCTCGGCGTCTCCGTAGTTGCGCTCGGCGAGCTGCGGCACGGCCTGCGGGGAGGGCAGGCCGAGTTCGCGGGCGATGATCTCGGCGGTCTCGAAGGCGCGCGAGAGCGGGCTCGCGTACACGCCGTCCCACTCGCGGCTGGCCAGAAGCGCGCCGGTGACGGACGCCTGTTCGCGCCCGGTCTCGTTGAGGGGGATGTCAGTGCTGCCCTGGATGCGGCGCTCACGGTTCCAGTCGGTCTCGCCGTGACGGACGAGGTAGATCATGGTCATGCGGCTCCCCGTTCGGGAACCGGGATCCCGTGACGCGCGCGTCAGTCGCGCAACCGCTCCAGGATCGAGACGAGCGTCTCGGAGGTTCCTGCGTCGATCTTAACCGCAGCGCGGGTGTCGCCCTTCGTGATTCCGCGGTTGACGACCACGACGGGCAGCTTCTTCTTCACAGCCTGGTCGAGCAGACGGATGCCGGAGTTCACCATAAGCGACGACCCGGCGACGATGAAGGCCTCGGCGCGCTGCACGAGCGCGGACGCCTCGGTGAACTTCTCAAGCGGGACGAACTCCCCGAAGAACACGACGTCGGGCTTGAGCAACCCGCCGCAGACGCTGCACTCGGGAATCACGAAGTCGGCGACCGAATCGATCTGCACGTCGCCGTCGGGGGAGAGCGGGATGGTTTCGGTGTCGTCGAGCCACGGGTTCGCCGCGGCGAGGCGCGCGGCGATGTCGCCGCGGGCGTAGTACTGCCCGCAGGTGAGGCAGCGGACGCGGTCCATCGAGCCGTGCAGGTCGACGACGCGCTGCGATCCCGCACGCAGGTGCAGGCCGTCGACGTTCTGGGTGATCACGCCGTTGACGATCCCCGCCGACTCGAGCCCGGCGATGGCCCGGTGGCCGGCGTTCGGCCCGGCCGCGGCGAACCGCTTCCAGCCGAGGTGGCTGCCCGCCCAGTAGCGCTTGCGGTAGTCGAGGTCGCCGAGGAACTGCGAGAACGTCATGGGTGAGCGCACGGGGGCGCCCTCACCGCGGTAGTCGGGAATGCCGGAGTCGGTGCTCAGGCCCGCCCCGGTCAGGATAGCGACCTGGCGCCCGCGCAGCAGTTCGACCGCCTGGTCGAGCCGTGCGGCTGCTCCGGCCTCGGGGGCAGGAGAATGTACCTGCGGAATGGTCACGCGGCTCTCCTCCCGGTAGCGAAGCTCACCCCAGACTAAACGCTCCAGCTTTCCGATATGTTTCCGATTGCTGGCAGTGTTCGCTTCCGGCACATCCCACCCCCAGTCGAACGGACGTCCACGCATGCGCATCGAGAGAATCACCGACCTCGAGCGGACCGAGCTGCGGGACTTCAAGTCGCTGACGGATGTCGCGCTGCGACGCGTGAGCGAACCCGCGGGCGGGCTCTACCTCGCCGAGTCCACCAAGGTGATCGAACGGGCACTCGCCGCCGGCCACCGGCCCCGGTCGTTCCTGCTGATCGAGCAGTGGCTGCCCGACGTGGAGCGCCTGCTCGCCGACTACGACTTCGACGACGTGCCGGTGTTCGTCGGTCCTGCCGAGCTGCTCAAGCAGCTCACCGGCTTCGACATGCACCGCGGGGCGATCGCCTCGATGCACCGCCCGCCGCTGGCCGACGTCACCGAGCTGCTCGCCGGCGCCCGCCGTGTAGTCGTGCTCGAGGACATCGTCGACCACACCAACGTCGGAGCGATCTTCCGCTCGGTCGCCGGCCTCGGCGCCGACGCCGTGCTGATCACGCCGCGCTGCGCCGACCCGCTCTACCGCCGCAGCGTGCGGGTGAGCATGGGGACCGTGCTGCAGGTGCCGTGGACCCGGCTGCCCGAGTGGCCCGAGGGAGCGGAGCTGCTGCGAGCGGCCGGCTTCCACATCGCGGCGCTCGCGCTGGCTGACGACGCCGTGGAACTCGACGCCTTCGCCGCATCCGCACCCCACAAGGTCGCCGTGCTGCTCGGTTCCGAGGGCGACGGCCTCACCACGGCCGCGATGGAGAACTCCGACACCGTGGTCACCATCCCGATGATGCACGGCGTCGACTCGCTCAACGTCGCCGCGGCGAGCGCCGTCGCGCTGTACACGCTGCGGGTCCGGTAGGGATTCCCCGCCGCCGACGCCGGTTGTAGGCTCTCGCTACCGCACCCGAGGGGAGACGATCGTGCCCGGCCAGAACACGTCAGTACCGGCGACCGCGGCTCCCGCCGCAGGCAAGGGACTCGCCGCGGGAACGCTGGGGCTCTTCGGCTCGACCGTGATCGGCCTCGCCTCCACCGCGCCGGTGTACTCGCTCGCCGCGACCCTCGGCTTCGTCGTGCTCGCGGTGGGCGCTCAGGCGCCGATCGCATTCATCGTGGCGTTCGTGCCGATGTTCCTCATCGCGTTCGCGTATCGCGAGCTCAACCGCGAGATCCCCGACTGCGGCACGACGTTCACCTGGGCCACGAAAGCCTTCGGCCCGTGGGTGGGCTGGATGGGCGGCTGGGGCGTCGCGGTCGCCGGCATGGTCGTGCTCGCGAACCTCGCCCAGATCGGAGGCAAGTACTTCTGGCTGCTCGTCAATCCCGAGCTCGCGCTCGACGGGATGGTCGTGACGCTCACCGGGGTCGTCTTCATCGCCGTGATGACGTGGATCAGCTACCGCGGCACCGAGATCGGCGAGAAGCTGCAGAACGTGCTGCTCGGCATCCAGTACCTCGCCCTGATCGTCTTCGTGGTCGCGGCCGTCGTGGCGATCGCGACGGGCACCGCCCCCGCAGGCTCCACTACGCCGCAGCTCGACTGGTTCAACCCGTTCGCGTTCACGTCGTTCTCCGGTTTCGTCGAGGCGGTGCTGCTCGCGCTGTTCATCTACTGGGGATGGGACACCTGCCTCGCGCTCAACGAGGAGACGAAGGACCCGGAGCGCACCCCCGGCCGTGCCGCCGTGCTCACCACCGTGATCCTGCTCGTCACCTACGTGGGTGTGACGGTCGCCGCCATGGCCTACGCGGGACTCGGCACCGGCGGGGTGGGCCTCGGCAACGAGACCAACGCCGAGGACGTGTTCTTCGCGTTGAAGGATGTCTTGTTCGGCCCATGGGCGTGGCTGCTGGTGGTCGCCGTGATGGTCTCCGCGGTCTCGTCGACGCAGACCACGATCCTGCCCACCGCGCGGGGGACCCTCGCGATGGCGGCCTACAGGGCTCTGCCGAAGAGATTCGGCACGGTGCATCCGCGCTACAAGACGCCCGCCTTCTCGACCTTCGTCATGGGGGTCGTCTCCATCGTCTTCTACGTGGGTATGACGATCATCAGCGAGGACTTCCTCTCCGACACGATCCTCTCGCTCGGCCTCGCCATCGCCTTCTACTACGCGATCACCGGCTTCTCCTGCGTCTGGTACTTCCGTAGGGAGCTGTTCTCCAGCGCCCACAACGTCGTGTTCAAGCTGGTCTTCCCGCTCGTCGGCGCGCTCTCGCTCACCGCCGCCTTCGTCTTCTCGGCGATCGACATGTTCGACCCGGACTACGGCTACACGGTGATCTGGGGCGTCGGCGGCGTCTTCGTCGTCGGTATCGGCTCGCTCGCGCTCGGCGTCGTGCTGATGGCGCTCTGGTTCGTCTTCCCCCGCTCGAAGCCGTTCTTCCGCGGCGAGAGTCTCAATCGCGAGACGCCGATCCTCGTGCCCGAATCGGAGCACGCGCCCCTGCGTTCAGTCGACGGTGGGCTCGCCTGACCTAGCATTGACGGATGCCACCCTCCCGACGCCAGATCCTCCGTCGTCGACGGGTGGCGGTATTCGGCGCACTCGCCGTCGTCGTCGGCACCGTCTTCTACCTGCCGATGACCCTGCTCGCACCGCTCGGCCCCGTCGAGGCCGCGGTCACGCCCGTGGCCGTGACCGCGCAGCCCGCGGCAGCCCTCGAATGGCCGACGCTCGGAACCAGCGCCGTGGGGGCCATCGGTTTCGCGAGCACGCTGGGCACCGGCGGCGCGGCCGAGGCCGCACCCATCGCATCCATCACCAAGGTCATCACGGCGCTCGTCGTACTCGAGGCGAAGCCGCTGGCGGTCGGTGACGCGGGACCGAACATCGAATTCACCGCGAAGGACGTGGCGATCCGGGACGCATACCGTGCCGTCAACGGGGCCACCGAGCCGGTCACGGCGGGCATGGTGCTGAGCCAGCGCCAGGTCATGGACATCATGCTCATGGAGTCGGCCAACAACTACGCCGAGTCGCTCGCCACGTGGGCATACGGCTCGATGGCCGACTTCGTGCCGGCGGCCAACGCCTGGCTCGCCAAGAACGGCTTGAACTCCACCACCATCAGCGAGCCGACGGGGATGTCGCCGCAGAACGTGAGCACGGCCAGCGACCTCGTGGCGCTCGGCAAGCTGGCGCTGGCACACCCCGTGGTCGCCGAGATCGTCGGAACGGCGAAGGAGGCGGTGCCCGTGCTGGGCGAGATCGAGAACAGCAACTCGCTGCTCGGCATCGACGGCATCAGGGGAATCAAGACCGGAACGCTGGACGAGGCGGGCGCCTGCCTCCTCTTCGCCTCCGATTTCGTGATCGGCGGCAAGACGGTCACGATCGTCGGCGCCGTGCTCGGCGGAGTGAATCACCGGGCGCTCAACGAGACCGTGCGGGTCCTGCTCGCCGACGTGGAGGAGAGCTTCCACGAGGTCGCGCTCACCACGGCGGGGGAGAGCTTCGGCACCTACACCACGCCGTGGGGAGACACGGCGGCGCTGGTCGCGGCGAAGGATTCCGCGGTCGTGGTCTGGGCGGACACGCCCATCGCGACCGAGACGCGCGTCGACGCGGTCGGAGTGGCGAAGAAGGGCACGGATGTCGGCGAGGTCACCTTCACCGTCGCCGGGGAGACCATCACGGTGCCGCTCGAACTCGCGGCGACCATCGACGATCCCGGTCCGTGGTGGCGGCTGACCAACCCGGCCGCGCTCTTCTAAGACACACGCGTCGTCGAAAGTAAATGGCTCGCGCCGTGCACCGCTTTCCCAGTGTTCGCCCCTAGACTGACGGACATCCGCAAGAGCTCAAGCTCGCCTCCGTGACTGGGAAGTCGATAGACCATCGAGGTCCAGTGACGAATTCAGCTTCACAACCCAGTGCGCGCATCATCAAGACCGGACAGCGTGGGCTCAACAACCCCGTGTCCGAGTTCTCCGCGCTTCTGCACACCGTGCGCGACGCGGGTCTCCTGCACCGCAAGCGCACGTTCTACATCCTCAACTTCGCCGTCATCACGTTGCTCATGGGCGCGTCCTGGTACGGCGTGGTGCTGCTCAGCGGCACCTGGTACACCCTCATCCTCGCCGCCGTGATGGGCATCCTCTTCACGCAGTACGCCTTTATGGCTCACGAGGCCAGCCACCGCCAGGTGTTCGAGTCGGGCAAGGCGAACGACCTCACCGGTCGTGTGCTCGCCGACCTGTTCGTCGGCATCAGCTACTCGTGGTGGATGACCAAGCACACCCGCCATCACGCCAACCCGAACACCGCGGGCAAAGACCCCGACATCGAACCCGACTTCATTATCTTCCAGAAGGAGCACGCGGCGGAGGTCAAGGGTCGCGTCGCGACGTTCCTCGCCCGCCGTCAGGGCTGGCTGTTCTTCCCCGTGCTGATCTTCGAAGGCATAAACCTGCACCAGCACGCGTTCAAGACGGTCCTGTCGCCCGGCAAGGTCGACAAGCGGTCGCTCGAGATCATCCTGCTGGCCGTGCGTCACGCCGCGTTCATCACCGCCGTGTTCCTGGTCATGCCGCTCGGAATGGGCTTCGCCTTCCTGGGCGTGCAGCTCGCCGTCTTCGGCCTCTACATGGGTGCGTCCTTCGCCCCCAACCACAAGGGCATGCCTGTGCTGCCGAAAGACAGCAAGGTCGACTTCCTGCGCCGCCAGGTGCTGACGAGCCGCAACATCCGCGGCGGCTGGGCCATGAACATCTTCATGGGCGGCCTCAACTACCAGATCGAGCACCACCTGTTCCCGAGCATGCCCCGCCCGCACCTCAAACGTGCGCGCGAGATCACCAAGGAGTACTGCCAGAGCAAGGGCATCCTCTACACCGAGACCAGCATCCTCGAGTCGTACGCGATCGTCGTCGCCTACCTCAACCGGGTCGGTCTCTCGGCCGGAGGCGACCCCTTCGACTGCCCGGCAGCCATGCGGTACGGTCGCTAACAGCGTTAACTAAGAACGGGGATCGAGCTCAGGCTCGATCCCCGTCTTACGTTGAGCGCGGACTGCCGGGGTAGGCTTCAGCCCTGCTCGGGCCAGACCGGACGCTTCGCGGTCACGTTGTCTCCGGACGACTGGTGACGGATGCGCCGCAACACCCACGGCACGAGGTGCTCACGCGCCCAGCCGAGATCCTCGACCCGCGCGTGGCGCCACGTCGACGCGGGCAGTGGCTCCGGCGCGTACGGCGCGAGGTCGTTCTCGACGTTGAGCGTCGAGAGCACCATGCGCGCGATGGTGTGATGACCGATCGGGGAGAAGTGCAGACGGTCGGGAGCCCACATCCGCGGGTCCCGCAGTTCGCGCAGCGGCCACATGTCGGCGACGACGGCGTCGTGGCGTTTCGCTATCCCTCGCAGGTTCTCGTTGTAGATGGCGACCTTGCCGCGGTGCCTGCCGAGCACGGGCGTCGTGCCGATGTCGGGACCGTTGAAGAGCACCACCGTCGCCCCGCCCGACGACAGCCGCTCGACGGCCTTCTCGAGGCGCTCGGCGATGTTGTCGGGATCGGTTCCGGGGCGGATGATGTCGTTGCCGCCAGCCGAGATGGTGATGAGATCGGGGCGCAGCTCCAGGGCCGGCTCGATCTGCTCGTCGATGATCTGCTGCAGGAGGCGCCCACGGATCGCGAGGTTGGCGTACGCGAAGTCGCCCGTCTGCTGGGCGAGCACCTCGGCCACACGGTCGGCCCAACCGCGGAAACCGCCGGGGCTTCCCGGCTCCGGATCCCCGATCCCCTCGGTGAAAGAGTCGCCGAGGGCGACGTAGCGGGTCCATGGGTGCTGCTCAGTCATTACTTAAGAGTGCATCACCTTTGCCACTAACGCCAGTCGCCTAGCACAGTGGTTGACTCGTGGGCAATGGAGAGTGCATCATTTGCCCCCTTTTATAGGCACATGCTTAGCTATTTGACGGTTCCGAGACCCGGGACCGCAAGAATGACCGACTGGGAGGTCGTCATGGGAATCATTGGCTGGATAGTGTTGGGCCTGATCGCCGGAGCTATCGCGAAGGCTATTCTGCCGGGCACACAGGGCGGAGGCTGGCTCATCACGCTGGTACTCGGTGTGGTTGGTGCTCTCCTCGGCGGCTTCATCGGAAGCGCCATCTTCGGCATCGGACTCGAGGAATTCTGGTCGATTCAGACCTGGCTCGTCGCGATCGCCGGATCGATCCTCGTTCTGCTGATCTACGGTCTCCTGACCCGCGGATCGCGTCGCGCGTAGTCGCGAACATCAGCGCCCCCGCCTCACGGCGGGGGCGCTTTCGCGTTAAGCGCGCATGTCGGCGCACACTGCGATGATGGAACCATGAGCAAGCAGGACGGCAGTGGCAGGCAGGTAACCGCTGCCGGCGTCGACGACGCCAGCGCCACGGTGCTGCACGTCGACATGGACGCGTTCTTCGCCTCGGTCGAGCTGCTGGAACGCCCCGAGCTGCGGGGCAGGCCCGTGATCGTCGCCCACGACTCGGCGCGTTCCGTCGTCACCGCCGCCACCTACGAGGCGCGCAAGTTCGGCGTGAACTCGGCGATGCCGCTCGCGATAGCAAAGCGCAGATGTCCGCAGGCGATCATCCTCGAACCGCACTTCGACCGCTACACACACTTCTCGGGGCTCGTCATGGCCATCTGCGACGACCTCACACCCTCGGTCGAGCGGCTCGGAATCGACGAGGCGTTCCTCGACGTCGCCGGCTCGCGCAAGCACATCGGACCGCCGACGACGGTGGCCACCATCCTTCGCCGTAGGGTGCTCGACGAGACCGGTCTGGTCTGCAGCGTGGGTGCCGCGGCCACCAAGTTCGTGGCGAAGCTGGCGTCGAGCAAGGCAAAGCCCGACGGCCTGCTGGTGATCCCGAAAGACGGCACACTCGACTTCCTCCACCCGCAACCCATCAGCGGGCTCTGGGGTGTCGGGGGCAAGACCGAGGAGACCCTGGTGCGGCACGGCCTGCGCACCATCGGCGACCTGGCGCAGACCCCCGTGGCCTCGCTCAAGAGCATGGTGGGCGTCGCGGCCGGCGAGAAGCTGCACGACCTGGCGTGGGGCATCGATCCGCGCACGGTGCAGCCCCGCGCCGTCGAGAAGAGCGTCGGCCACGAGGTCACATTCGAGACCGACGTCACCGATCCCGCCGTCATCCGCCGCGAGCTGCTGCGGCTCTCATCGATGGTCGCGGTGCGGCTGCGTGGCGGAGGGGCGGTCGGGCGCACCGTCGTGCTCAAACTGCGGTTCGGCGACTTCACGACGATCACCCGGTCGCGCACCCTCGCCGAGGCGACCGACCTGGGCCGGCGCATCTACGACGAGGTGTGCGAGGTCTACGAGGCCACGGGCAAGCAGTACGCGCGTGTGCGGCTCGTGGGAGTGCGCGTCGAGCAGCTGTCGGAGGGTGGAGGCGGCCAGCTCGGCCTCTGGGACGACAACGACGGATGGCGCGAGGCGGAAGACGTCATGGACGCGGTGAGCGCGCGTTTCGGCCGCGGAAGCGTCACCCAGGCCTCCCTGCTCGGCAATAATCGCGGACGCGAATCCGAGGCAAAGGGATTCGCCCGTGACGCCTGAGTTCACGCGGATCGGCGTCTGTCCGGGCTCCCTCACGCCCCCGCGGCGGAACGAGAATGGACGGTGACGGTCCGCCGCGCGGGTAATATTCCATCAAGTGAATACTCCATCAGCAGCCTCGACCTCGGTGCCGGAGCAACGGGAGACGACACCCGAATTCACGGGAATGCCGGGCTCCATGTCTAGCGGGGTGTTCCACCCACACGTCGGCACGTTCGCGGCCGAGCACCTCTCTCCGTCGTACCCGGAACGCGCGGCCAGAGGCACAGCGAGCGCGCTGCGGGCCTGGCAGGCCGAGGCGCTCGACCTCTACTTCGAGAAGGAGCCCCGCGACTTCCTCGCCGCCGCGACGCCCGGAGCAGGCAAGACGACCTTCGCGCTCCGTCTGGCCACCGAGCTGATCGCGCGCCGCGAGGTCGACCGCATCACCGTGGTCGCCCCGACCGAGCACCTCAAGCGCCAGTGGGCCGAGGCGGCGCACCGGGTGGGCATTCGGCTCGACCCCGCCTACGCCAACGGGCAGGCCTTCGGCGGTCGCCGATTCCACGGCATCGCCGTGACGTACGCGCAGATCGCCGTGCGCCCCCTGCTGCACCGCACCATCACGGAATCGGCGCGCACCCTCGTCATTCTCGACGAGATCCACCACGGCGGCGACGCGCTCAGCTGGGGCGACGCCATCCGCGACGCGTTCGGCCCGGCCACCCGCCGCCTGTCGCTCACCGGCACCCCGTTCCGGAGCGACACCGCGCCCATCCCGTTCGTCAGCTACGCGCCAGACAACAAGGGCATCCGCACCTCCATCACCGACTACAACTACGGCTACGGGCGTGCCCTCGCCGACGGCGTCGTGCGCCCCGTGATCTTCATGGCCTATGCGGGCAAGATGCGCTGGCGCACCAAGATGGGCGACGAGATGGAGGCCCGGCTCGGCGAGGGCGACACGAAAGACATCACCTCCCAGGCCTGGCGCACCGCGCTCGCGCCGGAGGGCGACTGGATCCCCGCGGTGCTCAAGGCGGCGGACCGTCGGCTGAGCGAGGTGCGCCAGTCGGTCCCCGACGCCGGCGGCCTGGTCATCGCCACCGACCAGAGCACGGCACGGGCGTACGCGTCGCTGCTGCAGAAGCTCACCGGCGAGATGCCCACGATCGTGCTCTCCGACGAGAAGGAGTCGAGCGAGCGCATCGACGTGTTCTCCAAGGGCACGCAGCGCTGGATGGTGGCGGTGCGCATGGTGTCGGAGGGCGTCGACGTGCCACGCCTCGCGGTGGGTGTGTACGCGACATCCGCCTCGACGCCCCTGTATTTCGCTCAGGCCGTCGGCCGCTTCGTGCGCACCCGGCGCCGCGGCGAGACCGCGACCATCTTCCTGCCCAGCGTCCCCAGCCTGATGGCCCTCGCCTCGACGCTGGAGCTCGAGCGCGACCACGCCCTCGACCGCGAGACGACGGACGACGGCCTGCTCGACGACGGTCTGCTCGACGCGGAGAACCGCGAGGAGAAGGCGTCGGAGGACACCCTGCAGGACGAGTTCACCTGGGAGGCGCTCGAGTCGGAGGCGAACTTCGACAAGGTGCTCTACGAGGGCGGCGAGTTCGGCTTCGCGGCGGAGATGGGCAGCGACGAGGAGCTCGACTTCATCGGCATCCCCGGGCTCCTCGAACCCGACCAGGTGCGCGAGCTGCTCAAGCAGCGGCAGGCCCGCCAGTCGAAGAGGTCGGGGGAGCGGCAGAAGGCGCTGCCTCCCGAGGAGCGCGACGGGCCGGCGTTGTTCCGCACCCTCAAGGAGCAGCGCACGCTGCTCAACAGCCTCGTCGGTATCCGCTCGAAGATGAGCGGAGAGCCGCACGGTCTCATCCACGCCGAGCTGCGGCGGGTGCTCGGCGGCCCGGCGGTGGCCCAGGCCAGCGTGACGCAGCTGCAGGCGCGGATCGACTACCTGCGGAAGCGCGTACGCGGGCAGTAACCCTCGCCTGCCCTGTACGGCGCGCACCCCGCGTCATCCCTCCCTCTGAAAACGAAGGACATGCCGCGTGTACGGGGTCGATTCGGCGTTATCCGACCGGTTTCGCGGCCGAACTCCTTCGTTGTGGGAGAGCGGGCCGGGCGGCGGCGGCCGGGCTGCGGCGGTTCGGCGGCGGCGGCGGTTAAATGAAGAACGGCCCCGGCATAGGACCGGGGCCGTTCTCTACTGCTATCTTGCCTGTGCTTCTTTACTGCAAAGACTAGAGGGAGCGGATGTTCTCCGCCTGGGGACCCTTGGGTCCCTGGGTGATGTCGAACTCAACCTTCTGGTTCTCATCGAGGGACTTGTAGCCGCCGCTCGCGATTGCTGAGTAGTGGGCGAAAACGTCCGGGCTACCATCCTCGGGAGCAATGAAGCCGAAGCCTTTTTCTGCGTTAAACCACTTTACGGTGCCAATTGCCATGTAAAACTCCTCCAGGAGCGTTCTTCTTGGCTCCGATTGTCGGAACCTTGCCGACAAGCTCGATTAAGCCTGCCAGTTCCCGCTAAGGGTATATGAGTTCTGGGGGTGAATGGGGGAAAACGGGCAAAACTCGATAAGAAAATGTTTTCTTATCTCTAACGGAAGTCGCGGGAACTCGTCTGCTGGGCCAGTCCGAGGGCCTCGATCCGGTCTGCGACAAGGTTTATCACCCCTTCCGGGGAGCGTTCGAGGATGCCGCGCACCACCATCGCCGAGGCGTCGCGCGCGACACGCCGATAGCGGTTCCAGACACCCACCGAGCAGATCACGTTGACGAGCCCGGTCTCGTCTTCGAGGTTGACGAAGGTGATGCCGCTCGCGGTCGCCGGCCGCTGGCGGTGGGTGACGACCCCGCCCACCTCGATGCGGCGTCCGGACTCGGCGGTCTGCAGCGCCGCCGCCGAGAGCACCCCCCGGCGCTCGAGCAGGTGACGCACGTGGCGGATGGGGTGGTCGGCCGTCGAGATTCCCGTCGCCCACAGGTCGGAGCTGAGCTGTTCCGCCTCGGTCGGCATCGCGAACAGCGGAGGCTGCACGGTGACGATCGAGCCGGGGAGGAACTCTGCGCGGTCCTGCGCGGCGCTGCCCGCGCTCCACAGGGCCTCGCGCTGCGTGAGGCCCAGCGAGTCGAAGGCGCCGGCCGCCGACAGCATCTCGAGCTGCGCCGTCGTGACGCCGACGCGTCGCACGAGGTCGGCCATGGTCGTGAACGGTCCGCCGCGGTCGCGCTCGGCGACGATGCGTTCGGCGAGCGGCGTGCCGATGCCCTTGACCTCGTCGAGGCCCAACCGCACCGCGAATCTGCCGTCGCGGCGGTGCGCGTCGTAGTCGAGGGGGATGCCGCGGTCGAAGAGGGGAACCGCCGGCTGCGTGCGGTGCAGGCAGGCCGGGTCGCCGGTGGCGGGGCTCGTCGCTTCGACAGGCTCAGCGCCCGCTGGCGGCTCAGCGCCCGCGACAGGCTCAGCGCCCGCTGGCGGCTCGGCGACCGGCTCGAGCCCCGCCGCCACGCCCGACCTGAGGATGTCGGGACGGAGCACCTCCACCCCGTGCCGCCGCGCGTCGGCCACGAGGCTCTGCGGCGAGTAGAAGCCCATCGGCTGGGCGCGCAGCAGCGAGGCGAGAAACGCGGCGGGGTAGTGCAGCTTCATCCAGGCGCTGGCGTAGACGAGGAGCGCGAAGCTCAGCGAGTGGCTCTCTGCGAAACCGAAGCTCGCGAAGGCCTGGATCTTCGAATAGATCTCGTCGGCGACGTCGCCGGTGATCCCGTTGCCGGCCATTCCGGCATACAGCTTGCCGCGCAGCGACTCGATGCGCTCGATGCCTCGTTTGGAACCCATGGCCCGTCGCAGCAGGTCGGCGTCTTCGCCGGTGCATCCGCCCACCGCCATCGCGACCTGCATCAGCTGCTCCTGGAAGACCGGCACCCCCAGGGTGCGTTCGAGCGGCTCCTTGAGCTTGGGGTGCAGGTAGGTGATCTCCTCCGTTCCGAGCTTGCGGCGCACGAACGGGTGCACGGCGCCGCCCTGGATCGGGCCCGGTCGCACCAGCGCGATCTCGACCACGAGGTCGTAGAACCTGCGCGGCTGCAGCCGGGGGAGCAGCCCCATCTGCGCGCGCGACTCGACCTGGAACACCCCGACCGCGTCGGCCCGGCACAGCATGTCGTAGACGCCGGCCTCTTCTTTGGGGATCTCGTCGAGCCCGATCTCGTCGCCGACCGACTCACGCACGATATCGAAGCCGTGCTGCAGGGCGGAGAGCATGCCGAGCCCGAGCAGGTCGAACTTGACGAGGCCCATCCAGGCGCAGTCTTCCTTGTCCCACTGCACGACGGTGCGGCCCACCATGCGTCCGCGTTCGATCGGCACGACCTCGCCGACGGGACGGTCGGTGAGGACCATGCCGCCGGAGTGGATGCCCATGTGGCGCGGAAACTTCATCACCTCGAGAGCCAGGTCGACGACGGCCTCCGGGATGTCGTGCTCGGTGCTCTCCGTCAGGGCGCCGTGACGCTCCACCTGCTTCGACCACGCGTCCTGCTGACCGGGCGAGTGTCCGAGCGCCTTGGCCATGTCGCGCACGGCGAACTTGGGCCGGTACTGGATGACGTTGGCCACCTGCGCCGCGTTGAGCCTGCCGTACTTCTCGTAGACGTACTGGATAACCTCTTCGCGCCGATCGGAGTCGAAGTCGACGTCGATGTCCGGCTCCTCGTCGCGCATGCTCGAGAGGAAGCGCTCGAACGGCAGGTTGAAGTAGATCGGGTCGACCGCGGTGATCATGAGCAGGTAGCACACGGCCGAGTTCGCGGCCGAGCCTCGCCCCTGACAGAGGATGCCACGGCCACGGGCGAAGGCCACGATGTCGTGCACGATCAGGAAGTAGCCGGGGAAGTCCTTCTCCTCGATCACCGCGAGCTCGCGTTCGATGCGCGCCCGGTTCGCCGCCGTGAGGTCGAGGTGCCGCTTCTCCACCCCCTGCCAGACGAGTTCGCGCAACCAGCTCATCGGAGTATGCCCCTCGGGGACCTCCTGCCTCGGCAGCCCGGGCTTCGCGCGACGCAGCTCGAAACTCAGATCGTCGGCGACCTCGACGGTGCGCTCGACGGCACCGGGGTAGCGGGCGAACCGCGCGGCCATCTCGGCGCCCGAGCGCAGGTGCGCCGACCCGGAGGCCGGCAGCCAGCCGTCGATCTCGTCGAGGCTGCGGCGGGCGCGCACCGCGGCGATCGCCGTGGCGAGGTGGTGCTGTCTCGGGGTCGCGAAGTGCACGTTGCCCGTGGCGACCACACCGAGCCCGCGCTCTGCCGCGATGGCCGCGAGGGCGTCGTTGTGGGTGCTGTCGAGCGGGTCGCCCTGGTCGAAGAGCTCGACGAGCACGTTGTCGCGCCCGAACAGTGCGACGAGCCGGTCGACCTCGGCCGCCGCGTCGCGCTCCCGGTCGAGGCGGTTCACCCCGGCGGCGGTGAGCGCGCGACGCGTGGTGCCTTTGCGGCATCCGGTCAGGACCGTCCATTCTCCGGCCGCGCGTTCCGACAGCTCGTCGAGGGAGTAGAGCGGCCGGCCCTTCTCGTCGCCGAGCAGCTGCGCGCCGGTGATCGCCCCGGCGAGGCGGTGATAGCCGCTCTTCTGCCTGGCGAGCACCACCAGGTGGCTGCCCTCGGGGTCGGCGATGCCGTTCTGCGGGGTGCGCAGCCCGAGGGAGAGCTCGGCGCCGAAGACCGTCGCGGTGGTGTTCTCGCCCTGCTGCGCGGCGGCCGCCTCCGCCATGCGCACGATGCCGTAGAGGCCGTCGTGGTCGGTGAGGGCGAGTGCGTGCAGGCCGAGCCGGTTGGCCTCCTCGACGAGGTTCTCCGGCGAGGAGGCGCCGTCGAGGAAGCTGAAGTTGGAGTGGGCGTGCAGCTCGGCGTACGGCACGAGACCGGCGTCGTCGGCCCGCGTCCGCTCCGGCGCTCGGTAGGGATGCCGGTGGATGGACCAGGCCGGACTGTCTCCGCCGTCGGCGCCCACGGGCGTCGTCGCCGGACGCGAGGCGTCAGACAGCTTGCGTTCGAACTCCGACCAGGGGATCGGCGGGTTGTTCCATCCCATCAGCGCCTACCCATCAGTCGTACCGCGCCTCGGCTGCCCAGTGCGCCTCGGCGCCGCGCCCGTCGAGCACGAGCAGCCAGGCCACGCCGTCGCCGTCGACGACCTGGAAGCGGCACACCCGCCGGCTCGTCGCCGCGTCCCACCAGCGCTCGTCGACGATCCACGGTCCGGCCCAGGCGGCGACCGCCCGCATCATGCCGCCGGAACCCGCGCTGAACTCGACCGGCGCGGCAGAGAGCACGCCGCGTTCGTCGACGGCCACGGCTCGGCCGTCTGCCCCGAACACGTGCACCGGATGCCCGGTGGGAAACACCGTCGCGGGCGCCGGCTGCGGAAGCTGCCCCGGCCACGGGCGCGTCGCCACGGCCGGCGCGCGGTCGCCCCATGCCACGAGGGTGGCGCGGTCGCCGAGGGTGCGGCCACCGCCCACGACCGCGGTGAGCACGGCCTCGTGGCCGAGCATGCCCTGCACGCGCGAGAGTCCGTGGTGGATGCGCTCGTCTGGCCCGGAGCCCCAGAGCCCCTCCTCGTGGTTGCCCACCGAGTCGACGCTCTCGGGCGTCACGGTGACCCGGGTGACCCCCGCGCTGAGGCCCGTCTCCGCCGTGCCGCCCTGCAGCTGCCAGCGCACCCGGTCGACGATCTCGCTCGCCGTGAACGATCGCGGGTGCAGCCAGCTGCGCCCGGACACCTCGCCGGCGTCGGAGTCGATGTCGATGCGGATGGCGGTGCAGACGAGCTTCGCGGCGATGAGGCCCGCGATGAACGCCTCGGCGATGCCGAGCACTCCGAAGCTCACCTGGTCGATCCGGTCGAGGGCGGGCTCGAAGGCGACGGACTGCTCGAGCTGGCGCGGCGGCACCCGCGGCGAGACGAGGCGCGCGTCGAGACCGCGGGCCAGGGCGTGCACCCGAGCGCCGGGCGTGCCGAACCGCTCGCGCACGTCGGTCTCGTCGAGGGCGGCGAAGGCCGCGAGCGTGCGGATGCCGAGCCGTTGCAGCAGCACGGCGATGCCCGGTTCGTCGAGGACGGCGAGGGGCAGCGGGCCGAGGAACTGGGCGGATGCGCCCTCCGCCACCACGCGCACGGCGCCACCCCGCGAGTCGCCACGGGTGCTGCGCGCCGCCTGCTCGGCGGTGAACGGGCCGTCGGCGACGCCCACGCGCGCACCGGGTATGCCGAGGTCGTCGAGCACCCCGATGAGTGAGAGCGCGGCGGGCTTCTCGCCGCCGTAGTACCGTGCCGGGCCGCGCGCCCGGATCGCGAGGCTGCCGGGGCGGAGAAGCTGCACCCCCGGCATCATCCGTTCGATCTCGGTGATGACGGGCTCGAACACCCGGTTGTCGACCTCGGGCCGGTGCGGCAGCACGGTGAGCGTCGTGCAGCGCGCCTGCGCCTCGCGCACGCGCAGGCCGCGCCGCACCCCCTCGAGCCTGGCGGCGGGGGAGCAGGCGAAGACGACGCCCGACTCGATCATCGCTATCGGGGACTCCCGGTCGAGGCCGAGGTCGCGCGTCGCCGCGGTGATGGGCCAGTCGGGGCTCCAGAGCACCATCGTGCGGGTCGCGCCGGTCATCCCGTCGCCGCCCGTCGTTCGTGCTCGTACTGCCGTTCGACGGGGGCCGCCTCCGGTGCGCCGGCCCCTGCACCGCCGGCGCTGGCGTACAGCGGCGTCACCTCGCGGAACTGCTCGGCCTGGTCGGGCAGCCACAGGCGGGCGCTGCGCGGACGGCCGTTCGCGGTCGTCACGGTGACGGTGGCCTGCCTGGCCTCGAGGTAGCCGTGCCCGTTGCCGATGCCGCTCCAGTCGCTGCGCGACAGGCTGAGGATCGCGTCGCTCTGCGGCCAGGTGCCGAGAACGATGAGGGTCGAGCCGCGCTGACGCAGGCGGGCGGAGAGCCGGGCGACGCTCGAGTCGCTCGCCCGCTTGGGCGGCCGCGTCACGACCACGCCCATCACGTCGGCGATCGCCGAGGTGACCCCGAGCCACTGGTCGCCGGGATTCGGCACCAGCACGAGACGTTCGAGGTCGATGCCGAAGCGCGCCGCCGCCTCGATGCCGAACTCGGGCACCCCGATGACGCCGCACCACGAGCCGGCGGCGCTCGGGCCGGCGAGCATGGCCATGAGCAGGGTGGCCGAGCCAGCCACCGAGTAGACCGAGCCCTGCTGCAGGCCGCCGCCGGGCAGCAGCCGCGCGATGGCGGGATGGGTGGGCAGGCTGCGCGAGTCGAGCTTCTTCGACTGCATCGAACGGATGCGCGACTGCAGTTCGAGCACTTTCTGCGCCTTGTCGCCGGCGGCGGGGGCGGCGGGCGCGGGGGCGGTCAGCGTGGTGGAATTCGAGCCAGCAGCAGCGTACAGATCTCGCGATCGCGTGGGATATTCACCAACGGCCGGATGGCTCGCCGGGACGGCTGGGGAGAGGAAAGACGCTGCCGCTGGCATCTCTTCATGTTCGAACATACATTCGAATATGTCAATTGCCACCGACATTCCGGCGGCGTGTCGGAAGCATCCCGCGCGTGTCGTTCGCCGCTACTCCCGAGGGGCGGGAGAGGCCGTCGGCGGAGTGGGGAACTGCGGCCGATAGGTGGTCCAGAGGTCGTAGAACCGCCGGCCGCCCGTGGCGAGAGTGATCCCGAAGTAGACGAGCCCACTGAGCGTACCGACGACCACCGCGACCGGGAACGGCAGTGAGAACGCGGCGACGACGGACGCGAGCAGCAGGCCGGGCAACGCGGAGTTCACCGCGGCGATGAAGATCATGCTGCTGCCGGCGACCTGGCTGAAATCGGTGCGACGGCCGAGGAAATAGTAGGTGCGCTCCGCCCCGGCCCGGTCGTCGTACGGGGCGGCCATGAGGTAGCGGGCGATCGTCGGATCCATCTCGACATAGGCGCCGCGCAGCCGGTTCATCGCGAGCACGTACATGAGGTCCTCCATGCCCACGTTGAAGACGCGGATCTGCGTGAGGAAGCCCACGAGCACCGCGATCCCGAGCACCGCGATAGCGAAGACCGTGAACGGGTCGGAGAAACCCGTGGCCTGACCGACGAGCGCGAGGCTCACGAGCGACGCGGAGACGAGGGTCAGGAACATGCTGATGCGCGTCAGCACCTCGCTCTGCGCGGTGCTGCGGGAGGCGAGCAGCCCCCAGTGCTCCGTCGCGAGCAGTTGGGCGCGCACGCCTGGCGGCACCGGTTCATCGGCCATGCGCCCATCTTCGCCCCGCCGCGAGCCGCGCGGAAGGGGTGGCGTGCCTCGAGCCGCTCCGTGGCGATCTGCCCGGAGTGCGGCTAGCGCAGTCCGAGCTTCGTGACCCAGTGCTCGAGGAACGCGGCGCCGGCCTCGTCGTGGATCAGCTCGCCCTCGACGATGATGTCGTACGGTCGCTCGAGAATGCCGTCGGAGGGGCGCACGTCGACGTGGGCAACGTCGTAGCCCGCGGAGTGGAGGTGGTCGGCCATGAGGTAGTCGCTGCGCGAGTCGCCGACGGAACGCCAGAGCCGGGGCAGCGGCCCGCTCGCCGCGAAGTACTCGAGCGCGCGCTCGGCGCCGCGGTCCTTGTCGAGCTGCACCGACTCGATGTCGGTCGAGATGATCGTGGGGTCGAGACGGAAAGGCACGAGCCCCGAGGCATCCGGGGTCTCACGGTCGCCGAAGCGCACGCCGAGCCCGTGACGAGCCACGACCGCGTATGCGGCCTCGTTGAAGAGCTTCTGCGCCTCGACGTAGTCGGCGTGCGCGACGTCGGTGCGCTGCTCGACCGAGATCATGGCGCGCTTCGTCTCGTCGAAGAACATGGTGTCTGAGAAGTCGGATGCCACGAGCTCACGGATCTCGTCGACGACGACGCCGGGCAGCGCCACACTGTCGTCGACCACGACGTCGCCGAGTCCGTCCGACGTGACCGGCGTCCAGGCGGCGCCCTTCTCGAACACCGCGAACATGCGGTTCTGCGGGTCGGCGAGCACGTCGCCGAGGCCGGCCGCGAGCAGCGGAGTGACGACCTCGTCTCGGATGAACGCGTCGGAGCGGCCGGTGATGAACGAGATCGGCACCCCGGCGCCGGCGAGCAGCACGAGGTCGTCGATGATGCTCGGGATCGCGATGCGGCGCGTGACCGGGCTGGCGATGGGGCCGTCGACGTCGAAGAGAAGTCCGATCGAGGCGGCTGCGGGGGCGGGGGCGGATACCGGGGTCGAAGTCACACGCCATTCTCCCACGCGGGGTTCACGACGCCGAGCGTTGCTCCCCGGCCTCGACGATCACCTCGCGCACCCGGCGCAGGTCTTCGAGCAGCGAGCCGATGAGGATCCAGTGCGCTGCGCTGGGCGCGAGAACCCTGAACGGCCGGGTGAGGGCCGGGATCTCCGCGGTGGTGGGCTCGCGGTCGCCGGAGCCTGCGCCAGGGCCGGCGTCGGCGGTGCGCAGAACGAGCCTGAGGTCGTGCGCGGCCCGCGAGACCTCGGCGGCGAGCCCTGCGGCGGTCGGCTCGGTGTGGATCGTCTCGTCGTACCTGTCGTCGAGAGCGCGGATCATGCCCGGCACGCGCAGCACGAGCACCTGCAGCGTCTCGAGCAACCGGCTGTCGCGCGTGAGCGAGGTGCGGTGGGCGGAACGGCGCGGGTTGAACCGCAGGCTCTCCTCCGCGCTCGTGACGGCGGCGGCGGCCTTGGTCTGCATCGGCCGGAGCAGCCGGGCGGACACGAGCGCGGAGGTGCGTTCCTCGACCGTCGACGGTCTCTCGATGAGCCGGGCGAGGTCGTCGAGCGAGTTGGCGACTTCCGCTCCGAGCCGGGCGATCGCGTCCTGGGCGGGTCCGAGCCTCACCGGCGGAACCACGATCACGTTGACCACGACAGCGATCGCAGCGCCGAGCACGGTCTCGAGGATGCGCTCGACCGCGTAGCCGGAGGTCTGCGCACCGATCGTGAGCACGAGCAGCGCGCTGATCGGAATCTGCGCGGTCGTCGACTGGCTGAGACGGAACGCCCAGCCGACGAGCAGGGCGACGAGGATCGAGCCGAGGATCAGCCAGCTCGTCACCTCGAAGAACGCGAGTCCGACGGAGGCGATGATCACGCCGGCGATCACACCGACGGTGCGCTCGAGAGCCTTGGAGAACGACTGGTTGATGCTCGGCTGCACCACGAGAATGGCGGCGATGGTGCCGAAGATGGGCAGGTGGCCGGGAAGGACGATGAGGCAGACCACCCAGGCGAGACCCGCCGCAACCGCCGTCTTGATGACCTGCAGCAGGGGAGTGCGGTCGGAGGCCTGCAGCACCCGGGCGTAGCGTGCAGGCGCGAGGCCGAGATCGGCGAGGCGGCGGGCGCGCGAGCGGCCTGGTGGATTCACTTCTCCAGCCTAGGCCGGATGCGCCCGCCGCCTCACGGAGTGAGGGCTACACGCGGGTCGCACCTAGACGCGGGCGGTACCGAGCGCTCGGGTCTTGAGGTGTGCGAACTCCTCCGCGCTGATGGTGCCCGCGTCGTACAACGCCTTCGCCTTGGCGATCTCGTCGGCGGGGCTCGACGACGCGACACTGCGGATATACGTGTCGGTTGCCTCCTGCGCCTGGCGAACATCCTTCTGGTTGCGCTCGGCCATTCCCCGTCCCCGTGCGATCACATAGACGAGGGCGGTGATGAAGGGCAGGAAGACCAGGAAGATGATCCAGACGGCCTTGAGCCAGCCGTTCAACTCCCTGTCGCGGAAAATGTCGGAGATGATCGAGAACAGCGCCATCAGATAGGCGATGAACACGAAACTCCAGAAGAAGAACCACATGATCGACCAGATGTCGTTCCAGATGTTCATTGTCTTACCTCTCTCGCCTGCGTGGATTGTGCCCCCACGATGACCGAGCCGATGAGACCGCACCTCGCCTTTCCCGGGTGAGGCCGCGAGCGAGGCTAGAGCGCGCGGCTCCAGGCCACCTCGTCGGCGAGCTGCCCTGTGGCACGGAAGAGTCGCACCTGGTGGGTATCGGCCAGCGCGTCGGCCAGCTCGTGGCGATCCGCGCTCGCGAAGCCGAGACCTTGCCAGAACGGTCCCGATCGACGGCTGAACAACCAGGCGCGCTTCGCCCCTTCGGCGCGCGCGGCGTCGAGCGCGTGTTCGGCCAGCCCGGTGCCGTGGCCCGGCCCCGTTCCGCGGGTGAGACGGCGACGCTGCGGATGATCGCGTCGCTGCCGTCGGCCGAGAGCTCGAAGCCGGTGGTCCCCGCGATCGCGCCGGCGGTCGATCGCAGCAGCCAGATCCGCAGACGAGCGTCGTCGAGCCCGCTGAGAGTCAGATCGGCGATCGTCAGGAACGCCGTCACGTCGCCGACATCCGCCGGTCGCATCGGCACCAGCGCGCGCACCTCATCGACCCTGGCGTCGGCGCTTGCCCTGGGGTCGGGCGGTCGAGCGGTGCACGTACTTGCCGCGCGGCTTGACCGGGGCCTTGCGCTCGGGCTTCTCCTTGGCGATCTGCAGGTCGGGGTCGATCTTCTCCTTCGCCGGTGCGATCGACCCGCCGCGCGAGCTGTTGGCCGATCGCCCGCGCACGATTCCGACGAACTCCTCGATGTCGGCGGTCTCGTTCTCGGTGACCCAGGCCACGGCGATCCAGGTCTCGTCGGCGTCGGTGACGTCGCGGGAGACCACGTCTTTGCGGGAGTTCTGCCGGGCGAGCGCGTGGGGCACCACGAGGGCGCCCACACCGGCGGCGATGAGCTCGACGGCGTCGCGCAGGTTTCCCTGGTTGTCGTGCAGTGTGAGGTCGGCGAGGTCGGCGAGCGTCACAGAGTCCTGGTCGGCGAGGGGGTGGTCCTCGGGCAGGACGGCGACGGCCACCTCGCTGTAGAGCCGGATGACGCTGAGCTCTGGGAGCGCGGTATCGGGCAGCGGCAGGCGCACGAAGGCGACGTCGGCCGAGCCGTCGAGCAGGGCGTCGACCTGTGTTGCCTCCGTCGTGGCGACGAAGCCCAGACCGACGTCGGGGCGGCGTTCCTCCCACAGCCTCGTCCACTTGGTGAGGGTGACGCCGGGCACGAAGGCGAGAGCGAGAGTCACGAGATCCCTTCGATTATTGCGAGCGGGCGCAGCCAGACCGACAAGCGCCATGCTCAGGCTACGCTCTAGGGATGAGTACCGAGCGTTCCCCGCAGTCCATGAAGCCGTCGACGGCCGCGCAGAAGCTCGGCATCTACCTGCCGGCGGCGCCCGAAGAGTTCCAGAAGAACGACGTCACCCGCACCGAGCTGAACGAGATGCTCGCCAATCCGCCGGAGTGGGTCGTGCAGCTGCGCCTCAACGGCCCGCACCCCCGTCCGATCGTCGCGGGCAAGCTCGGCATCTCCAACGCCGGACTCGCCCGTGGTGGTGTCGAAGAGGCGCTCACGACCGCTCAGATCCAGGAGCTGCTCGCCGCACCGCCGCGGTGGCTCGTGACCGAGCGCCGCACGCAGGCCGACGTTCGCGAGGAGAACGCCCGCATCAAGCAGCGCGACATCGAACGCCGCGAGTGGGCGGCGAAGCAGGAGCGGATCGCGGAGCGCGCCGAGAGCGATGCCCGCAACCGCGAGGCCCGCGAGGCGCGCGAGGGCAAGAAGTAGCCCCAGTCACCCGATTGGGGTGGTGACCGGCTGTTCTGCCGGTGCATTGATGGCACCATGACGAGCACGGCTCAGGACGCGGTTTCCGAGACGGCGGCGAACGCCTTCATCTTCGGCTTCCCGCTCGTGCTCATGGACGTCACCCGCGCGGTTCTCACGAACACGCCGCGCCCGACCGGCAAGCAGGCACCGGTCAACCAGTTCGGGCACCTGCGGAAGTTTCCCGACGCCGAGTTCCGCGACGTCGTGAGCCCCAACGCCGACACGCTCTACTCGAGCGCGTGGCTGGATCTATCGAGCGAGCCGGTCGTCCTCACCGTTCCCGACAGCGGAGGGCGCTACTACCTGCTTCCGATGCTGTCGGCATGGACCGACGTGTTCGCGTCGCCGGGCACCCGCACGACCGGCGACGACGCCAGGAGCTTCTTGATCGCCGGCCCCGGCTGGCGCGGGGAGGTGCCCCCAGAACTCCACACCATCGACGCTCCCACGTCGATGGTGTGGGTAATCGGCCGCACGCAGACGAACGGCACCGCCGACTATCCGGCAGTGCACGAGTTTCAGGACGGTCTCTCGCTCGTGCCCCTCTCTGCGTGGGGGACCGACTACCAGCCACCCGTCGACGTGCCGCTGGAACCCGGAGTCGACACGGGCACCCCGCCGGTGACGCAGGTGAAGGACATGAACTCGGATGCGTTCTTCGGCCGGCTGGCGAGGCTGATGACGGCGAATCCGCCCGCCGTGGCCGACGCTCCCGTGATGGCCACGTTCGAGTCGATCGGCCTCGTGCCCGGCGCGTACTCGCCCCCGCCGGAGATCGCCGCCGAGATCGCCGCCGGAGCGAGGCACGGGCTCGAGATGCTCCTCGCATCGGCGACGCAGCCGATCTCGCTCACGCCCGAGGGCTGGCAGCAGTTGCGCGGACTGGGCAGCTACGGCACCCGTTACGGCATGCGCGCTCTCATCGCGCTGGTCGGGTTGGGCGCCAACCTCGACGCCGACGCGCTCTACCCGCACGCGACCGTCGACGGGGACGGTCATCCGTTGACCGGATCGCACGACTACCGCGTTCGTTTCGCTGCGGGGGAGACGCCGCCGGCCGAGGCGTTCTGGTCACTCACGATGTACGACAGCCAGCACTTCTTCATCCAGAACCCCATCGACCGCTACGCGATCGGCGACAGGGACGACCTCACCGTGAACGACGACGGCTCGATCGACATCTGGATCCAGCACTCGTCGCCCGGGCCGGAGCGTGAGGCGAACTGGCTGCCCGCACCGGCCGGGCCATTCAACGTCTTCCTCCGTGTCTACCGGCCCGGCGAGCGTATCCTCTCGGGCGACTGGCGGCCGCCGGCGATCACCCGCGTGCGGTAGGCAGTCGCGTCAGATTCGCGAGCCGGTGCCGCGGGCGTTGTAGACGATCGAGTTCGATTCGCCGTACGCGGTGTACACGGCGATCGCCTCGTCGCGCAGGATTCCGGTGGTGACGCTGATTCCTCGGCTCTCGAGCTCGGCGCGCCAGTCGGTCGGAGCCGGGCCCTCGTCGAAACCGGTGAGCTGCTCGAGTTCCGGGCCGTCACCCGGGATCACGAGGTGCTTGACTCCCGACCAGATGAGCGACCCGTAACACATGATGCAGGGACGCCAGTTGACGACCAGCTCGAGGTCCTGCTCTGCGGATGCGCCCAGATCCCACCGTCCCAGGCGTGTCTGGGCGAGGGACAGCGCCATGAACTCGGCGTGCCCTGCCGAGAGTCCGGAGCTGAGCACCACGTTGACGCCGATCGAGACCACGAGGTTCGTGGAGCGGTCGACCATGATCGCCGCGAAAGGACCGCCGTTGCCCTCACGGAAGTTGCGCGCCGCCAGGCTGTTGACAAGGGCCATCCGCTCCTCGTGGGTCGCAAGTGGAGCGGTGTGGCTGTCGAGTTCGCCCACCAACCACTCGGGGAGCTCTGCGTTCAGCGAAGTGGAGAAGGGGTGCGTCATGGGGTCTCCCGCGAGGATCGAGGTGGCGGCCGGTCGGTGCGCGTGAATCCGCACACTCCCGTCGAGTCTAGATTCCCGACATCGCGGGCGGAGACCGGCACGTTCCGCGGCCTGAGGCTGCGCCATCCACGCTATATTCATCGGATCTGGTGCACTGACGGCGGGCTCAGCACGCGGGTGGCGATTCGGGGGTCGAGTCATTCGTAGAATTGTGCGCGTGAAGGCTGCCGCGTGAATGTTCGAGTTGCCGTCGCCGGCGCTCGATTCGCATTCGCGCTCGTCGGTCTGGTCTCTCTCGTCGCCCGCTTCATCTGGGGGCTCGGCTCGGCGACCTTCACAGCCGGCAACTTCTTCGCCTACCTCACCATGCAGAGCAACATCGCGTTCATGGTCGTCTGCGTCGTCGGCTGCATCGTCGCTCTGCGCTCGGGGACGGACCCTCCCTGGCTCACGAACCTGCACGCGCTCGTGCTGACCTGGATCCTGGTCGCCGGCGTGGTCTTCGCGATCCTCGTGCAGCAGGCGGGCGCGCGCGGGTTCACGCTGGAGGTGCCGTGGTCGGACCAGGTGCTGCACTTCTGGCTGCCCGCCTTCGCGATCGTCGAATGGGCCGTGTCGACCGGTCGTGGCCGGGCGCAGTGGCGCATGCTGTTCGTGACGATCGGCTATCCCGTCGTGTGGGGTGTCATCACTCTCGTGCGCGGCGCGGTCGTCGGCTGGTACCCGTACTTCTTCCTCGACCCCGACCAGGTGCGCGACCCCGTCGAGTTCGTCTTCTATTCGACGTTCGCGCTCTCGACCTTCGCCGTCGTCGGCACCGGGGTGATCGCACTCACACGGGTCGCGCCGGTCGGCGAACGGTTCAGCTGGCGAACGGCGCCAGTGTCTCCCGGAGTGCTGCTGTGAGCTCGTCGTCGTTCAACAGCTCGAAACGTGTCGCGTCGTCCCCGCCCACGAGACCGACGAGCACCGGTTCGCCGGTCAGCGGCTCGAGGTTGAACCACGTCGTGACGAGGTCGTCCGTGCCGACGAGGTTCCAGATGACGGCGTCGGTGGTCCAGAACGGTTCGTCGAATCGCAGCCACACCGCGTCGACCGTGCCCATGCCGAGCGAGGCGATGGCCGTACGGTGCGAGAACGGGAGCAGCGGGTCGAAGTCGATGCCGTCGTGCTGCAGTACTCCGAGCGGCACGGTCACGATCGCGCGGTCGACCGACAGCGACTCCCCGGTGCCGAGTCTCAGGCTCACCCGTCTCTCGTTGTAGGAGACCCCGACGACGGTCGTCGAGAGAAAAGTCTCCACGCCTTCGAGCGACTCGGCGACGACCCGGGTCATGCCGCCCGTCACAAGCGTGGAGGGCTGGGTGTCGTCTACGGTGAACCAGCTCGACAGCTCAGAGCCGTCGGCGCCGTAGATCGTCGCCAGAGAGGCCAGATGCTGCAGGAGAAGCTCGTCGCCGAGCACCTCGCCCGACGAGTACTCGCTCGCGGTCTGCAGCGCGCCCGATTGGTCGAGGGAGTCGTCGAGGCTCTGATCGCGCTGCTGGCCCTGGGCCCACTGCAGCGCCGTCGACATCGCCGTGGAGCTCACCGGGTCGGAGTCCGTCTCACCCGTGGGCGACCGGAAGACCTGGGCGGCTCCGTCGAGGGAGACCGTAGAGACGTCGAGTTGCTCGAGGGCGGCGATCACGTCGCCGTCGGTCACGGGGGAGAGCCGCCACGCGCCGAGCTCGACGGGAAACGGCCAGTCCGTGGCGACGACGGTCGCGACGCGGCCTCCGACTCGCTTGCGCGCCTCGATGACGACGACGTCGAAGCCGCGCAGAGCGAGCACCCGTGCGGCCTCCGCTCCGGCGGCGCCCGCGCCGATGATCGCGATGCGCTCTGACGGGTCGCTCGCGGCCGTCACCTCGTCGGCCGCGCGATTGCCGGTGAGCTGGGCGCCGAGCACGGTCCCCGGGTTGGTGGTCGAGGTCGCCTCGCCCGCGAAGAACACCCGGTCGATGAGCGCTGAACCGAGGGCCTCACGGTGTTCCATCGTCGAGCCGACCGCCATGTAGCTGACCGACCCGCGCGCCAGGGTGTCGTCGCCCCAGGCACTGCGTTCCATTGCGGCCGGCGCAGGCACGAGCCCGGTGGTGGTCCGCGTCGGCGTCGGCGAGGGGTCGGGTTTCGGGTCTATCGTGCATGCCGTCAATACGAGCAGTGACACGCCGGACCCCGCGCCGATGAGGAAGGTGCGACGGGTGAATGACATCTCAGCGCCACTGTACCGCGAACGCGGCTAGGAGGCCGTGCTGGGGTCGAGCCTGCGCGCGACGAGCTGGTCGATTCCGCGGAGCGGGATGCGGAGCCACCCCGGACGGTTGCGAGCCTCGTAGACGGCCTCGTAGACGGCCTTGTCGAGTTCGAAGGCGTTGAGCAGCGGGCGGAACGACGCGAGGTCCGCGCCGGAGGCCGCGATATAGCCTTCGAGGAACGCCTCCCGAGCCGACGAGGCCCAGTCGTGCGGCACCCCGGGCGTCGAGCCCGCCGCGTAGTCGAACGATCGCAGCATCCCCGCGACATCCCGAAGCGGCACGTCGGGGCGGTCTCGCTCGTCCATGGGCCGAAGCGGCTCGCCCTCGAAGTCGACGAGGACCCAGCCCCGTTCGGGCACGAGCAGGGCCTGCCCCAGATGGAAGTCGCCATGGATGCGCTGCAGGCTCGGCCACCGACCGGCCTCCGCCTCGGCATAGATCGACGCGATGGCCTCGCGGTGTTCGAACAGCGCCGGGATCTCGCGGGTGGCCAGCGCGAGTCGGGAGGTCCACGATGCGACGAACGCGGCCACGTCGGCGGGCTCGGCGTCGCTCGTCGGCATGACCTCCGCGAGCGTCGCGTGCACGCGCGCTGTCTGCTCGCCGAGCGCGCGGGCGAGGGTCGAGAAGTCGTCGCCCGCCGAGGCGGACTTCAGCGCGACCTTCCAGCCGTCGTCGGCGCCGGCGAGAAACTCCTGGGCGAAGGCGAGATGGCCGGCCGCTCGTCCGCCGGGGCGTCCCACGTCGTCCCACTCGCTGCGGAGCTGGCCGACGTACTTGGGCACCGCGGTGGAACCGGCGAGGCTCAGTGCGGCGGGGAGGGTCACGTCGGGGTTGTCGCCGTGGTGCAGGGTACGGAAGACCTTGCAGATGACCGAGGGGACGCCGTCGATGTCGTAGATGATCGACGTGTTCGACTGCTCCGCGGCGAGCACCCGCGTGGCCGTGACCCGTGCCTCGTCTGCGAGCTCCGGCGCGAGCACACGCAGCAGGGCGCGGGGGAAGGCGGGGTCGTGGGGGCCGTCGAAGAGGTACGAGCCCTCGTCGTTGCGCCCGATGAGAAACGGCCGTTCCGACGGCTGCAGCTCGTCGCGCTCGACGACGGGCACCTGGTACAGGGTCGGCACGTGGCCCTCGTCGTCCATCACCAGCACTATCGAGACCCTGGCGGCGGGGTCGTCGCTGGGGATCACCTGCCGAGACAGTTCACGCAGCCGGGGGACATGCCCCTTGCCCGCGTACCACCGCTGTTGTGAAATCCAATCGCCAATGCACTCCAGCGTGTTACCCATGCCTCAACCACTACCTCCCGATGCAACCCCGTAGTTGCGGGCCGACCCTATAGGTCTACCTTGTCGAACCTGAGAACGCGAGGGCTTGCCAAGCACTGCGCTGTGGGCGAAGGTGCGATGCGCTCATGATTCGGCGATGTCGTCGGGCCGCTGTCGCATCGCCGACATCCGTTCGCTCGCCCTGTCGACGCAGAATCCCAGACCGAGTGCCACCACGACAGACACGGCGACGGCCAGCAGCGGATTTCCGCCGAACAACGCGCCGAAAAGCGCGCCGACACTCACCGTGTAGACCGACCAGCACGCCCCGGCCACCGCGGTCAGAGCGAGGAAGCGCGGGTAGTGAAACCGGCTGACGCCCGCGGTGAGGTTGACGGCGATTCGCCCGAAGGGCACAAAACGGGCGGTCAGCAGCACCGCGGCCGCACGCCGGTCGAGGGAGCGTTTCGCCCAGGCCGCCACCGCGGCGACGCGCCGCCGCCTCGCCCAGGCATGATGCTCGAACCGCACCGAGCGACCGAGCCAGTAGGTCAGGCTGTCGCCCGCCATCGCGGCGACCGCGGCGACAGGCACCAGCAACCGCACATCCGGCGACCCGGTCGAGAGGGCGAGTGCCCCGAGGGCGACCAGCACGGTCTCGCTCGGAACGACGACGAGAAAGGCGTCGAGCAGGGTGAGCAGAAACACCGCACCGTAGACCCACGGTGAGGTGGCCGCGGCGACCACGGCGGCGGTGACGGCATCCGGGTTCATCAGATCCATGCACCGCACTCTGCCGCGCGCCGGTTAACGCGCGGGGTCGGAACGATGGGGCGCGCGACCGGCGGAGTCAACCCTCTGTGCCCTGTCCACGCTCCGTCACACAGTGGTCACATGACAATCACCCTGAACTCCGACGCCCTGGACAAGGCCGAATCGCTCATCAGAGCCGGTCGTGTCGTGCGCGACGAACGAGACGACTGGAGCGAAGACGCGCCGAGCGCAGCCGATGAGAACGCCTTCATCGAGAAGCACGGCTACGCGGAATATGCGAAATGGCACCTGGGCGTCGACAAGTCGCAGGGCGAGGAGACGAAGGGGCGGTACAGCTTTCCCTTCGGCGACTTCAGCCGGCTGCATCGTTGCGCCATCATCTCGCTGGAGAGCAGGGCCGCACAGCACGACCACGACTCGATCGCGCGTGCCGCCAAGAAGCTCCTCGACCGGGTCGACGGCGAGTAGGCGGCGAATACTCGGCGGCGGAGAGTAGTCGACGGCTCAGTCGGGGAAGTCGCCCCAACGGCCCCACTCGGTCTCGCAGTCGACCCGGCGGCAGCGGTAGGCAGGACTGTCGTCGTCGAACGTGCAGCCACCGAGGGCGATGAGCCCCGCGAGCGCCGAATCGAACATCTCCGCGCTGGCGAACCCGTAGACGATCTCGAGGGGGTTGTCGGTTCCGCACTCAGGGCACGTCAGAGCGAGTAACTGCTGAGGGAGTCGCATTGCGGGTGGAACCTCCGGCTGTGGTCGAGGACGGGGCCGCACCGGCACGCGCCGATTTAGCTTCCCCCTTTCAATACTGTAACCCCAGACATCTCAGGGGGGAAGCATGGGGTTGCAGTCGCTTCCCGATGAATTTGCGTCGCAGTCCGGCGCCGGGGAAAAGGCTTGCTCGGCGGGCGCCGGTCCGCTCTCCGACCAGGTCGACATCGACCGCTCAACGGGCTTAGTTGTAGTGTCAACCAAGGCGGTAAACTCACGAGATGACCGAGACCCGATGGCTCACTCCCGAACAGCTCCGCGCCTGGAAGAAGTTCGTCGCGGTGGTGGAGATCCTTCCCGGAGTGCTCGACTCCCAGCTGCAGCGCGACGCCGAGGTCACGCACTTCGAGTACTTCACGATGGCGATGCTGTCGGAGGCGCCCGCCAGGACCCTGCGCATGACCTCGCTCGCCTCCGCGACGAACTCGACTCTCCCGCGCCTGTCGCACGTGGTGTCGAGGCTGGAGAAGCGCGGCTATGTCGACCGTGCTCCGTGCCCCGACGACCGGAGGGCCACCAACGCGACGCTCACCGAAGCGGGCTGGCAGAAGGTGGTCGCCACGGCTCCCGGACACGTCGAGACGGTGCGCGATAATGTGATCGACCCGCTGAGCGCCGCCGACATCGCCGATCTCGACCGGATCATGGGCGAGCTGCTGCGCACCCTCGACCCGGAGAACAGGTTTCGCGCGAACGACGAGTGACGGTTCGCGGTCAGGTCTTCGAGAGGCCGAGCACGTCGAGCACCCAGGCCAGTTCGAACGCCCGCTTACGCCATGACTCGTAACGCCCGCTCACCCCGCCGTGGCCCGCGCTCATCTCCGTCTTGAGAATGACGGATGCACCGACCTCACGAAGCCGCGCCACCCACTTCGCCGGCTCGACGTAGAGCACTCGCGTGTCGTTGATGCTCGTCACCGCGAGAATGCGCGGGTACTCGGTCTCCCGCACGTTCTCGTAGGGGGAGTATGACTTCATCAGCCGGTATACCTCGGCGTCGTGCAGAGGGTCGCCCCACTCGTCCCACTCGATCACCGTCAGCGGCAGGGAGGGATCGAGGATGCTCGTGAGGGGGTCGACGAAGGGCACGACGGCGAGAATGCCGGCGAACGCCTCGGGGGCCAGGTTGGCCACGGCGCCCATCAGGAGACCTCCGGCGCTGCCGCCCTCGGCGACGAGACGCTCGGAGCTCGTCACTCCGATGTCGGTCAGGTGGCCGGCCGCCGCGACGAAGTCGGTGAACGTGTTGCGCTTGGTGAGCGTCTTGCCCTGCTCGTACCAGTCGCGGCCCAGCTCGCCGCCGCCGCGCACGTGCGCCACGGCGAAGACGACACCGCGGTCGAGCAGGCTCAGGCGGGAGATGGTGAAACCGGGATCGATGCTGTGCTCGTAAGAGCCGTAGCCGTACAGCACCAGCGGCGACGGCGTGCCCGGGGAGACGAGGTCGCTGCGGTACACGAGCGAGATGGGGATGCGTGTGCCGTCGTCGGCGACCGCCCACTCTCGGCGTTGCACGAACAGCGCGGGGTCGTAGCCGCCGAGCACCGCCTGTTGCTTGAGCAGTCGAAGCTGGCCGGTGGCGACGTCGAGGTCGTTCACGGTAGACGGGGTGACGAAGCTCGCGTAGTGCAGGCGCACGGTCGGCTGGTTCCAGTCGGGGTTTCCGCCTGCTCCCACCGAGAACAGCTGCTCCGCGAAGGGGACCTCGACGAAGTCGGCGTCGGGCGCATCCAGCCGCAGCACGGCCACCCGGGGCAGCGCGTCGCGACGGTACTCGAGAACGAGGTGGCCCGCGAACGCGTCGACGCTCTCGATTCGGGTTCCGGTGCGGTGCGGAACGAGCGTGCGACCTGGGGACCGGGGGTCGTCGGCCGGGACATCCGTCACCTGGAAGTCGACGGCGCCGTCGTTGTGCACGACCAACAGGCGGTCCTCGCCGTCGATCACCGCGTGCTCGATCGAGTACTCGACCCCATCACGACGCGGCCAGACCACCCGGAACTCGCCCGTCGGATCCTGCGCGTCGAGGATGTGCGCCTCGCTGGTGATCTTGGAGCCCAGCTCGATCTCGATGAATCGTCGGCTGCGCATGAGCCCGACGCCCACCCAGTAGCGTTCGTCGGGTTCGTGGAAGACGGTGACGTCGGCGGAGGCGGGCGTGCCGACCTCGTGCCGCCAGACTGTGTCGGGACGCCAGGCGTCGTCGACCGTCGTGTAGAAGACGAAACGTCCCGAGGCGTCGAAGGTCGCTCCGGCCGACGTGCCGGGCACCTCGTCGACGAGGTTCTCGCCCGAGCGGAGGTCACGGAGACGCAGCGTGTAGCGCTCGTCGCCCTCGGTGTCGACGGCGTAGAGCAGGGTGTGCCCGTCGCCGCTGACGTCGAAGCTCCCGAGCGAGTAGAAGTCGAGACCGTCAGCCTCGGAATTGTCGTCGAGCAGCACCTGCTCGCCGGCGAGCTCGCCCGACGAGGCTCCGTCGGCGGTGGGGACGACCGGCGGAATCCAATCGTCGCCGCCCGCGATGGGCGCCCGGCAGTGGATACCGTACTGCTGGCCCTCTACGGTGCGGGTGTAGTACCACCAGTCGCCGTCGCGAACGGGGACGCTCAAGTCGGTCTCCTGGGTGCGCGACTGGATCTCGCCGAAGATCCGGTCGCGGAGTCCGGAGAGCTCGTCGGTCTGCGCGTCGGCGAAGGCGTTCTCGGCCTCGAGATGAGCCACCAGCTCGGGGGACTCCTTGTCGCGCATCCACTCGTAGTCGTCGATGAACACGTCGCCGTGGTGTCGGCGCTCGGTCGGTACCTTGCGGGCGATGGGAGGGGTGGGAGACATGGATTCAGGCTAGCCGCCGCCGCGCCGACACGCTCGACCGAGCAGGTCGAAGTGGCGCCCCGGCAGAGAGGCGGTCATACACTGATCTCTGGGTGCGGATGGAGCGCCCGCGTCAGGGCGCCCGAGGTCCTGCGAGGGGGTCCGAGTGTTGAAGCGCGCGGTACACGGTGTCGCCCGGCAGGGCGTGCGCATGTGGCTGTCGTCGACTGCGCTCACGCGCGCCATCATCCCGCAGCCGCCCGGGCTCGCCGCCGTGCACACCGGCGGAGCGAGCCCCGTCAAGGTCCTGTTGGCCGGCAGCGGTACCTCGATCGGATTCGGCGTGCTGTCACACGACCTGGCTCTCGCCGGGCATCTCGCCAGACAGGTGACCGCGATCACGGGACGCGCGGTCGACATGGACATCGTCGTCGACCGCGAGATGACGGCCGAGGTGCTGCTCGACGTGCTCACGCGACAGCCTCTCGAGCGATTCGACGCCGTGGTCCTCTCGCTCGGGCTCATCGAGACTCTGATGTTCCAGCCCGTCGACAGCTGGCGGTCGGATCTGGACGCGGTGTTGGACCTGGTCGGTGGCCGCGGGGGAGACACCCAGGAAGTGTTCATCATCGGTGTTCCGCCCTTGCCGGCGCTGCAGAAGTACCCTGTCGCGATCAACCTCCTGGGCGTGCGGCACGCGGCGTCACTCAACGACGTGAGCCGACAGGTCGCCGATTCGAGGGAGCGCACGACGTTTCTGCCCTTCGAGGCGACCAGTTCGGGCGAGACCGACAGGTTCCGCAGCTCGGCGACGTATTCACGGTGGGCCGAGCTGCTGTCGCAGACCGTGGCGTCGCGGCTCTCGCCGTCGGATCACGACCGCGAGCCGGGAGAGCCGGTGAACGAGGGCGCCCGTCAGGCCACTCTCGACTCGCTCCACATTCTGGATACCGCGCCCGAGGAACGGTTCGACCGCATCACCGCGACGGCTCGCGATCTTCTCGGCGCGGCGTCGGCCGCGATCACCTTCGTCGACCATGACCGCCACTGGTTCAAGTCGCGACTCGGCCTCGACCTCGATCAGGTGCCCCGGTTGAGTTCATTCTGCGAGGTGACAATCCAGCGACGAGAGCTTTTCACTGTCGAGGACGCCTCGAAGGACCCGCGCTTCGCACTCAACCCCGTGGTCGCGGGACCGCCGTTCCTGCGCTTCTACGCGGGGTATCCCGTCGAGGCGCCGAACGGTGTGCGGGTGGGCACGGTGTGTGTCTTCGATCCGCAACCCCGGGATTTCACCGAGGCCGACTCGGCCCTGCTGCGCGGTCTCGCACTCATGGTGCAGAACGAGCTGCGCAAGGCCGACTAGCCTGCTCGGTTGCGCATCCCGACACGGCTGATGCCGATGGCGAGTGCCGCGACTCCCACGATGAACGCCGAGATGGCCACGATGTACGCGAGCACGCTCACGGGTCCGGCCGGCGCGTCCGGCTCGAGAAACGGGTAGGGGTACCAGCGTCCGAGCACTCCACGCACGAGGGTGAAACCGAGCCAGACGAGCGGGAAGCCGACGGCCGTCCAGATCCGCTCCCACCCGAGTACGGCGCGTCCGGGAGCGACGACCCACTCGACGATCAGGAACACCGGTATCCAGACGTGCAGCACCTCGCCGGGCCAGGCGAGTCCGACGAAACCCTGGTCGGGAAGGCCGCGGAGAAGCACGTTGTACACGACGCAGGTCACCGTCGCATAGGCGACCGCCGACATCCTGACGGCCGTGAACAGCTCGGGGTCGCTCCGCCAGCGGAAGGCGAGCACGGCGCCCACGCCGAGCACGACCACGCTGATGAGGCTCGACTGCACCGTGAAGTAGCTGAAGTACCACTCCGGGACGAACGCGCCGTTCGCGACACGCTCGCTGATCTGGGTGATGATCGCCGCGAGCGCAGTAGCTGCCGCGGCGAGGCGCAGGAGTCCGAAGACCATGCGGGCGGGAGTTGCGGGCCTGCGGGTTCGGGTCGCGGCACGCGTCGGGTAAGACGTCGTTGTCATGGGGCAACTGTAGACACCGTGCGACGCCCGCGCCAATGACCAAAGTGCCGGTCAGGCAGCCTTCGCGGTCGGTTACGGGCAGTTCGCGAGCACGCGGGCTATTGCATCGTGCTCTGCCGGCGTCACCCAGAGCGAGTATGCGGACTTCACAGCGACCTGTCGCGACACATACGAGCATCGGAAGGCCGTGGAGGGCGGCAGCCAGGTGGCGGCGTCCCCGTCGCCCTTCGCGCTGTTGGTCGCCCCGTCGACCGCGAGCAGGTTCAGCGGGTCGTTGGCGAAGGCCACCCGACGCTCGGGGCCGATCTGCGCGGCACCCGTCTGCCACGCGTTCGACAGCGCGACCACGTGGTCGATCTGCACGAGGGCCGAGGTCTGCTCTCCGCGCTCGAATGCGATCGACCCGCCGGTGTACGGGTCGGCGAGAGTGCCGCTGACGACCCTGCAGGCTCCCTCGAGCGTCGCCGCCGCGAGATCGCGGGCCAGGATGTCGTTCCGTGTGTCGCATCCGTTGTGGTCTTCGTCCGTCCAGGGACTGCCGAACTGCCCCTCGCGGTCGTAGCCTGTCTTCGGCGAACGCCCCTTGACCGGGATGGCGGCCAGAGCGGCCAGGGTCTGCGCGGTCGTGGCGCTCGGAGAGGCGTCGGGGACGACGGGTGTCGGTGTCGCGGTCGCGGTCGCGGTCTCGGCGACCGTCGAGGGAGAACCCGGGACCGGGGTCTCGGCGAGCAATCCGCTGAGCAGGTAGAACGCGACGGCGAACACCACCAACACGGCGACGACGCGAGCGGGGACTGTGCGACTGGTACGGGTGTTGCGGGAGGGCACTGCTGTCCTTGCGTGTGTGTGGTGTCGGCGGGCGCGGGGAGCCCCGAGAACGATATCCCGTACCCCTGACGGGGGATACACCGCCGCGCCAGCATGTCATAGCCTCGCAGCTACATATCGTGCGGCTGGAGGACACGTGGCGTCTGGGTACGCGGTCGTCCATGTCGAGACGACCGGCCTGCTCGGCACCGGCCACGACCGCGTCATTGAGGTCTCCGTCGTGCACGTCGACTGCCGCGGGAGGATCACGGGGGAGTGGGACACCCTCGTCAATCCGGGGCGCGACCTGCGTGAACGCGAGGTGCGCCGCATCCGTGCGAGCGACGTACGGCTGGCGCCGACCTTTGCGCAGATCGCGCCCGAGCTGTGCGCGCTGCTCGAGGGCCGCGCCGTCGTGGCTCACAACGCCCGCTTCGTCGCTCGGTTCCTCGCGACCGAGTTCGACCTCGCGGGGTTGGAGACGCCGACCCCGCTGAGCAGGCCGCTCTGCACCGTCCACCTCGCGCGGCGTCACCTTCCCGGGGTGGGACGTTCGCTCGCGAACGCCGTCGGCGAGCGGCGCAGCAGGCCTCCGGCCGGTGCGTGGGCCGGCGCGGAACTCCTCGGTCGCCTCATCCGCGTCGCCCCGTTCGATCCGCAGTGGTCGCGTGCACTGGAGCGTGTGGATGCCTCGCCCTGGAGCATCCCGGCCCCGTCGGGTTTCTCCTGGGCGCCGCGGCCACCCGCCGGGCCGTTCCAGCAGGGTTCGCTGGCCCTCGTCGCCGATCGCCTCCCGGCCGTCGACGGCCCGATCGAGCACATCGACTACCTGGCTCTCGTCGACCGCGCCCTCGTCGACCGTGCGCTGTCGCCCACCGACGCTGCGGCGCTCCTCGAGACGGCACTCGCGCTGGGGATCGACTCCGGCACCCGACACCGCCTCAATCACGAGTATCTCGAACAGGTGGTCACCGTCGTGACGGCCGGTGGCGATCAGCCGACCGATGCCGAACGGCAGGACCTGGCCGCCGTCGCAGCTCTGCTCGACATCGCGGCGTCGTTCACGGTCTCCCAACCACAGCGGGCGCGCAGGGCGTAGCGGGTACTAGACCAGCCTCTGCTGCACCGCGGACACCGAAGGGTTGGTCGCGGTGGTGCCGTCGGGAAACACGACCGTCGGCACGGTCTGGTTGCCGCCGTTGACAGCGGCGACCAGCTCGGCCGTGCCCTCGACCTCTTCGATATTGACCTCGGTGTACGGCACGCCGGCCCGGTCGAGCTGCGACTTGAGGCGCGTGCAGTATCCGCACCACGTCGTGGAGAACATCACGACGGACCCGGGGGCGGGAAGAAACGGGGCGAGGGCAGACATCCGATCAGCTTAGAGGCGGTCTGGTGCGCACTGGGCGCAAAAGCCGCGTAACGTTGACAGGTGGACAGTTCCACGACGACGAAAGGTTTCCACTTGGGCGAGGAATGCATCCACGGACTCGATTATGGGCTCTGTGACGCCTGCTTCCCCAAGGCGGCTCCGGATGTCCCGGTCGCTGTGGTCTCGAAACCGCGAGTCACCCGGCCACGCGCCCAGTCGCTGACGGCCCCGCGTAAGCCCGCCCCGGCAGGTTCACTGCGCAACCCGCCCGTCGAGGTCGGCGACCAGCGCATCTACCACGTGACCCACGTGAGCAACCTCGCCGACATCCTCAGCACCGGCCGCCTCCTCGCCGACGCGAACGACACCTGGATCACCCGGCCCACCGTCGACATCTCCTCGGCAGAGACGCGCGAGTCGCGGCGCACCATCGTCGTCTCCGACGACACCGCCGCGAGCGTCGCCAGCTACGTTCCCTTCTTCCTCAGCCCGACGTCGAGTCTGTGGATCAGCGTTCGCGAGCACGCCGACGACCCGCGCCTGTCCGCCGCGATCCGGGAGACGATCCCCTCCGACTACGTGATCCTCGTCAGCAGCGTGGGCAGCGTCGTCGCGGCGCACGCGGCCGACGACGACGAGCGCGACGCCGCGATCGTCGTGACCGACGGAGACGCCGCCCACACGCTCACCCGCTTCGCCACCACCCGGGAGGCGGGCGACCGCGTGCTGCGCAAGCTCCGTGGCGAGGAGGAGTCGGTGCAGATCCTCGCCGCCGAGTACCTGGTGAAAGACGAATTCCCGATCGAGCTGGTGTCTCTCATCGGTGTGGCCAACGACCGCGCGCGGGACGCGGTGAAGGCGATCGTCAAGGCGTCGGCGTTCAGCACCCGCGTCGCGGTCTACCCGCCCTGGTTCATGCGGGCCGAGTGAGGCAGCGGCTCAGAACCAGATGCTGAGCCACGGCGTGACGGCCGAACGGAACGACGAGTCGAGAGCACTGGCCGAACCCTCGCGCAACTCGGTGATGCGGCCGGCGCGGGTCAGCGTCACCGCTGACACCCCGCCGAGGTAGAGCGCGCTCAGATCGTTGACACTGAGCGCCACGTTCGCCGCATCGTCGGGGATCTCGCCGACGAGCGGTTCGACCGTGGCCGAGCCGTCGTCGGCGATCTCGAGCAGGAAGTCGCCCGCGGCGAAACCGAGCGGGTCGGAGATCTGCAGGGCGATCCTGCCGTGCGCGCTGTAGCTGCGCGCCTCGAGCGCCGCCTTCACGTCGAGGATGCGCGTCCAGAGGTGGTCACGCTGCCGCGTCTTGCGTGCGGCACGGAAGTCGGCCACCTGCCAGGCGAACCCCTCGTCGACGGAACGCAGAGACGCGGTCACCTCGCCGACCAGGTCCATCTCGAGCAGGAAGCGCCAGAGTCCCGCGTAGGCGTCGTCGGTCGCCGAGGCCTGGAAGACGACGTCGAGCGTGTACCCGAAGATGTCGACGGGGTGCTCGGTGAGCTTGTAGACCGCGATGCCCTGCGCGACGCCTGCGACATCGTCGTAACGCACCACGCGCAGGTTCTTGGGCGCGTCCTTGTCGCCGGGCAGCAGACCGAGGATGCGCTTCCACAGCAGCGGCCACGTCTCGATCTGGCCGGGCGACGCGAGCCGCACCCGCTCGATCAGCGCCGGACCCTGCTCGACGGCCTCGGCGATGGTGAGAAACTGCACGCGTCCGTGCGGGGTGGGGCCTGACCACGTGGCTCGGCGGGCGTTGATCGTCCAATCGGCCGCCATCACCGCCGGCGCGAACCCGAAGCGGCCGTAGATGGTGGCCTCCGAGACGGTGAGCATCGCGAGCGGCACACCCAGCGAGTTCGCCGTGCGCAGCTCGGACTCGAGCAGGTTGCGGGCGATGCCACGGCGGCGGTGGGTGGGCGAGACTGTGACCGCACTGATCGCCCACGCGTCGACGGTCGTGTGCCCCGGCACGGTGAGCGGGGCGACCCAGGAGCTGACAGTGGCGACCGGCGCCGCTGCATCCGTCGTCGTCTCGTCCCACACGCCGGTCGTTCGCCGGTAGGCCAGACCGTCGACCCACGCGGCGATCTTCTCGACCGGCTCTGGTCCGTCGTGGAATCCACGCGATTCGGCCTGCAGCCAGCTGCCGAACAACTCGGCGTCGGCGGTGTCGACGACGTCGAGCACGAGGCCCTGGGTCGCGAGGGATTCGGCGGATTCTCGGTCTACGGGGGCGTTAACGTAATCGGTGCTCACCAATTCAGGGTACTGGAGCCCACCGACGCGCGCCGCCTACCCGTCTAGCAGGCCGCGGATGTCGTCGGCGGTGAGCGCCGAGCTGAACACGGCGTCGTCGTCCATGACGGCGTCGAACAGGCGCGCCTTCTTCTCTTTCAACGCCATGACCTTCTCCTCGATGGTGCCGGTGGCGACGAGTCGGTAGACCATCACGTTCTTGTCCTGGCCGATGCGGTGCGTGCGATCGATGGCCTGGGCCTCGGTCGCGGGGTTCCACCAGGGGTCGAGCATAAAGACGTAGTCGGCCTCGGTGAGGTTGAGTCCGAACCCGCCGGCCTTGAGACTGATGAGGAACAGCGGGGCGTCGCCCTGCTTGAACCGCTTGATCACGTCGGCGCGCTTCAGGGTCGAGCCGTCGAGGTACTCGTAGGCGATCCCTCGGGCGTCGAGTCGCGCCGCGGCCTTGCCGAGGAACTTGGTGAACTGGCTGAAGATGAGTGCACGGTGGCCCTCTGCCACCACGTCGTCGAGCTGCTCGAACAGGGCGTCGAGCTTGCTCGACGGCACGTCGCTGTACTGCTCGTCGACGAGTGAGGCGTCGAGGCTCAGCATGCGCAACAGGGTGAGCGACCGGAAGACGATGAACCGGTTCTTGTCCATGTCCTCGATGAGGCCGAGGAGCTTCTGCCGCTCGCGCTGCAGGAACGTGTCGTACAGCGTCTTGTGCCGCGGGGCCAGCTCGATCTGCAGCACCTGCTCCTGCTTGGCCGGCAGTTCGGTCGCAACGAGATCCTTGGTGCGTCGCATCATGAGGGGGCGGATGCGCCTCCGCAGTCGAGCGAGCAGTTCGCCCGCGCGCTCAGACTCGTCCGCTGCCGGTGAGGTGATGGGTTTCACATAGTCTTCGGTGAATCGCCGCCACGACGGGAAGAGCCCCGGAGCCACGATCTCGAACAGCGACCAGAGGTCCATGAGGCTGTTCTCCATGGGCGTGCCGGTGATCGCGAGCTTGAACGGAGCCTTCAGCTCGACGGCCGCCTGGTGCGCCTTCGACGCGGGGTTCTTCACGAACTGGGCTTCGTCGAGCACGAGTCCGCCCCAGCTCTGCTCCTGGTAGGCGGCGAAGTCGAGTCGGAAGAGCGCGTAGGAGGTCACGACGATGTCCGCCCCGCGGCTGTCGTCGGCGACGCTCGACCGGCTCTTCGCGTTCGTCGCGGTAATGCCGCGCACGACCAGGTTCGGGGTGAAGCGCTGCGCCTCGGTCACCCAGTTGGCGACGACCGAGGTCGGCGCGACGACGAGAAACGGGCCGTGAGCCGCCTCCGTTCCCTGAGCCGCCTCCGTTCCCTGAGCCTGTCGAAGGGTGCGCGCATACTCGACCAGCGCGAGCGTCTGCAGCGTCTTGCCGAGTCCCATGTCGTCGGCGAGCACTCCGCCGAGGCCGTGCCGCCAGAGAAACGCCAGCCAGTCGAAGCCCTCCTGCTGGTAGGGGCGGAGCGTGGCGGCGACTCCGGCGGGCAGCGGGGTCGGTTCGACGCCTGACGTTGTGTTGAGGCCCGCGGCGGTCGCCCGCCACGCCACCGCCTGCTCGGTCTCGTCGGCAAGGTCTTCGAACTCGGCCCAGAGACTCGCCTGGTAGCGGCTGATCTTGGGGGCGTCGGTCTCCCACTCGGCCAGCGCCGACGCCTCGATGATGAGACGGTGCAGCTCGGCGAACACGGGCTGGTCGAGCGACAGGTAGGAGTTGTCGACCAGCAGGAGCTTCTTGTGCCCCTTCGACAGTGCCGTGAACAGCGGGCCGAACGGCACCTTGCGCCCGTCGACGCTCACGAGAACGCCGAGGTCGAACCAGTCGCGCTTGTCGGTCTCTACGGTGGTGACGACGAGCGTCGGCGCCTCCGTCAGCTCCCGGTAGTCGGGGCGCTTGCCCTTGAGGTCGACCCGCACGCCCTCGAGCGACTCCAACCGCGGCAGCGTCTGCGTGCAGAATTCGGCCGCGTCGAGGCCGAGGAGCAGGGCGGCCTCCGGAGGGCCGTCGAGCACGGCGGTGACACGCGCGGTGGTCGCGGCCTCGACCGCGTGATCACCCGCCTCCTCCCACGTCCAGGCGAGGGCGAGCGACTGCTTCTTGCCGAAGGTCGCGGTGAGCACGAGCACCGGGGGTGACAACTGGGGGAGTGCGACCGACTCGTCGCCGGTCACCTCGATGGTGCGGCGAAGGGCCGGGTAGTACTCGGTGAGGAACTCGTCGACGTCGGACCCCGGGATCACGACCGTCGCGTCTCTGCCCAGGAGCGCGCGCTGTCTGCCGCTCAGCGGTTCTGCAACGGGTGCGACGGTGAAAACCGTCGGCGAGAACGTGGTCGTGTACACCCCGTGGTCGGCGATGGCGCCCGCCGATTCGGCCGTGTGACGGGAGCCGTCGATGGTGAGCACCGGTTTCAGCTGCAGATCGCCGTCGCGCACCGCCTCGAGATGAACCTCGGCCCGGCCGCCGACCCGCACCACGACGTCTTTCTTCGAGCCGATGAACTCGATGCCGATCGTCGCTGCCTCGCCGAGCATGCTCCAGAGCAACCCGCTGTGGAACTCGTCGAGGTAGATCCAGTCGGTGTCCTGCCCGGTGTAGACGTCGCGCGTCGTCGCACGGTACAACGCGACGAACTGCGCGAACCAGCGCTGGTGCTCGGCGTCGAGGGTGAGCCGGTTCGTCTGGAAACCGAGCGAGTTCCACGTCACGTTGCCGCGCACCCAGTTGCCGGCGCCGCTGCGGATCGCGGGGCGGACGCCGAGCCGGTACTCGACGCCCTCGACTCGGCTGGTGGCGGTCGTCGCGGTGGGCCCGCGCCAGCGGTCGCGGGTGCGCGGCGTCTGTTCGCGCAGTTCGAACTGCAGGGCGAGCGGAGACTCCGGCAGCGCGAACCCGGGGGCGGATGCCTGTGGCTGCGCTGTCAGGGCGCCGAGCGCCGACTTCCAGTCGGCCGGTTCTTGTGGGGCCGGGGTCGAGGGGATGTGGCGAGCGCTGACGAGCTCGCTCCCGCGCTGCACACCGGGGATCGCCGTCTCGGCACCGGTTCCGGCGGCGCGCAGGTGGATCGTGTTGCACTCGAGCAGCGTGGCCGCGACGTGTTTGCAGTCGGCGCCGACGAAGCACGAGCAGTTGCCGCTGACCGGCCGATGGTAGCCGTCACGGGCGGGCGCGAGCTCGATGTGACAGCGGTAGACGCTGTCGGCCGATCCGCGCACGGTGCTGCTGAGCAGTCCCGTCTCCTGGTCCCACTCGATCTCCGACACGGCGCCGTCGCGAGCGTACTCGCGCCCACGCTGGAACGACCCCTGACCGACCAGCCGGACCATGTCCCGCACGTCGACGAGGGGAGCGGCGTCTGGCATGCCCCCATCGTCCCACGCCGCGCCGACACGAAGCGTGCGCTGGGCCGCCGCTACCAGTACTGCCGGGCGAGCGGACCGTTGTCGCCGAGCAGCCGCCACACGGTCTTGGTGAGCCCGGGGTGCTCGAGCGCGATCTGCCGCAGCACCCGGTATTCACGGGTGGGCGACGGCTGGCGTCCGTCGTTCGCGTCGATGGCGTCGGCTCGAAGCAGGTAGACGACCAGCTCGTCGACGGTGGGCAGCTCTTCCATAAACGCCCACGGGTCTTCGCCGCTCAGCAACCGTTCTTCGACGATCGTGTCGAGCTCCTGATGCGCCTCGGCCCGAAGCACTTCGAGACTCGCCCGACCGCGGGGGATGTGGTTGTTCACGGCCATCGTTTAACCCTACGCGCAACCCCTTGCCGCCCGCGCACCGTGTCCACAGGCTCGGAGGTAAACCTCAGGAGGATCAATGTTCAACCGTCAGATCCGGGTCTTCGACCCTCGCTTCGCCATCGTCACCGGCTCCGATTCCGGCATCGGCCGCGAGACGGCGGTCGCTCTCGCCGAAGCGGGGATGGATGTCGGCATCACCTGGCACTCCGACGAGGAGGGCGCCGAGCAGACGGCCCGTCTCGTGCGCGGCGAGGGCCGACGAGCCGTCGTCACCCAGCTCGACACGAGCAACCTCGAGGCGTGCGGCGACGAGATCGACAACCTCGCGAAAGACCTGGGCGGCCTCGACGTCTTCGTCAACAACGCGGGCCTCGGTCAGCACACGCCGTTTCTCGAGCTGGGACTCGACGACTGGCGAGAGATCATCGCCACCGATCTCGACGGCGCGTTCGTCTGCATGCAGCGTGCCGCCCGAATCATGGTCGAGGCGGCGGCGGGTGGGCGGATCATCGCCGTCACCAGCGTGCACGAGCACCAGCCGCGCGTCGGGTCGAGCGCCTATGACGCCGCCAAACACGGACTGGGCGGCCTCGTGAAGTCGCTCGCACTCGAGCTGGGGCAGTTCGGCATCACGGCGAACTCCGTGGCGCCGGGCGAGATCTCCACACCGATGAACAACGCCGAGGCGGAGGACGCCGCGAAGACGCACCGCCCCGGTATCCCGATCGGCCGACCGGGCCACCCGCGGGAGATCGCCGACGTGATCGCGTTCCTCGCTTCGCCCAAGGCGAGCTACGTCACTGGCGCGTCATTCGTCGCCGACGGTGGAATGCTGCAGATGGGGCCCCAGGGCGGCTCGCACCTCACAACCGACGACTGGCGGGAGGGCTGAGTCTCCGCCGCTGCGACTACCGCGCGTCCCAGCCCGCGCGTCGGCGACCCATGACCATCAGTCCGACGACGGGCACGAGCAGCAGGCCCAAGGCGACAAGAGAGCCGAACGAGGCGAGCACGAGGGTGATGAGCACGCTGACCGCGAGCAGGGCGACGGTGAGTGCGAAGAACACCCGCCTTCCGGTGAGGGCGAACGCTGTGCCGGCCGCCGCGAGCGGCAGCAGCCGAAGCACGACGTCTCCGGTCGAGCGTGGCAGTGCGCCGCCGAAGTACGAGATCACGCCGGCGACGAGCAGCACGGAGAGCCAGCCGATGATCACCCAGCGTCCGCTCGGCGGGGGCTCGGCCGGAACATCCGGCTCGATCGTCGCCTCGACCGGGCGCTCGGCGATCTCACGCACCATGACCTGGTGGGCGAGGGTCAGCCGCGCGAACTGCTCCGCAGACGCCGTGACCGTGTCCTCCGGTGCGCCGGCGAGCCGGTCGGGGTGCAGCGTTCGCGCGCTGTGACGGTACGCCCGTTCCACGTCGGACGCGGAGGCGTCGACGCCGACGTGCAGAATCGCGGCCGCTTCCTCGGGAGTCATACCCCCACTGTGCGCCTAGACGACGCCCAGCGGAAGATGCGGCGCGCTCGGCAGCTCGACCCGGAGGGCGTCTCCGGGCTTCACCTCGCCGCCGGCGACGACGATGCTCATCACTCCCGACTTGCGGATGACGCCCCCGTCGTCGTCCTTCGCCACGAGCGCCTTCATCAAGCCGCCCCGGAAGGCGTTGATCTTGCTGCACGGGCTGCGCAGCCCGGTGACCTCGACGATCGCCGTCGGCCCGAGGTGGATGCGGGTGCCGAGCGGCAGCGACAGCAGGTCGACGCCGCTCGTGGTCACGTTCTCGCCCAACTCGCCTGGTCCGACCACGAACCTGTCCGCAAGCTCCGCGAAGAGCTCCTCCTGGATGAGGTGCACCTGGGTGAGGTTGGCCCGCCCGGGGTCCTTCTTCACGACGTAGAGGTGCTGCGCGGTGACTCCCGCGTGCGCGTCTCCCTCGACGCCCCAGCCCTCGACGAGGGTGATCGACTCTGCGGTGGGCTTGCTGAAGTCGTGGCTGGCCGAACGGCTGACGGCCACGACTGATTCCGGCGGACAATTCACCCCTAGATTCTGCCAGTGTCGCACCGAGGGGGTTGACCGCTTCCGTGGCATCCGAGAAAAATCGGTTGCTGTTGAGGAGGAGACAGATGACGATATTCGAGTTCGACACCCTGGGCACCATCCGATTCCTGTTGCCGGGAGACGACGGCTACGAAGAGGCGAGCACGGTGTCTGTTCGCACCGGCTCTCCGGCTGTCGTCGCCCAGCCGGCGAACGCCGCCGAGGTGGCCACCGCCGTGCGCTTCGCTGCCGACAACGGCCTCACCCTCTCGGTCCGCGCCGGCGGACACAGCGGAAGCGGCCACAGCACCAACGACGGCGGGCTGGTCATCGACCTGTCCAGGATGACCCAGATGAGCGTCGCGGATGACTCGCTGGTCACTATCGGCGGCGGCGCGACCTGGGGCGCGGTGGCCGACTTCCTGCGTCCGTACGAACTCGCTATCAGCTCGGGTGACACCCGCTCGGTCGGCGTCGGCGGTCTCACCCTCGGCGGCGGCGTCGGCTGGATGGTGCGGGAGCACGGACTCGCCCTCGACCAACTCGTCGAAGCGGAGGTCGTCACGGCCACCGGCGACGTGCTCACGGCGAACGAGTCGGAGAACGACGACCTGTTCTGGGCGCTGCGCGGCGGAGGCGGAAACTTCGGAGTCGTCACCCGTTTCACCTTCCGAGCGCACGAACTGGCCGGCGTCCACTTCGGCGCCCTGACCTTCGGCGACACCGACCTCGAGACGCTGCTCAGGGGCTGGCGCGATGCGATGCGTGAGGCACCGGAGAGACTCAACAGCACGTTCCTGTCGATGCCGGCCTTCGGCGAGGACGCTCCGGGAGGGGTCACCATCCTGGTCAACTACGCCGGTCTCGACGACGACGAGGCGACAGCCGCCATCGCGCCGCTCCTCGCGCTCGACGGACTCGCGTCCAACTCGATCCAGCGCACCGCGTACTCGGAGCTTCTCTCCGAGCCGATGCACCCTCCGCAGGGCATCCGTGTCGCGAACAACAACGGTTTCGCGTCCGATTTCTCCGACGTCGTCGTCGACGCCGTGGCCCGTATGTACACGGCGCTGCCCGGGTCGGTGCTGATGATCCGCTACCTGCGCGGGTCCTTCAACACGGTGGATCCCTCGGTCACGGCGTTCGCATTCCGCGACAGCGAGACCCTCATCATCTCGGCGGCGTTCTTCCCCGAAGACGCGCCCGACTCCGCGACCGACGCCTACCAGGCACAGTGGAACACGCTGTTGCCGCACCTTCAGGGCATCTACGGCAATTTCTCGGCGCTCACCAGCGACCTCGCGACACCGCAGATGTACCCGCCGCCGACGCTGGCCCGGCTCGCACGGATCAAGGCGCAGTACGACCCGGGCGACCTCTTCGACCAGAATCACAACATCCGCCCCGCCGCCGACTGGAGGTAGCATCGCGCGGGAGCACGCACGCCCGGCTCAACTAGGCTCGAGACCATGCGCTCCCGTCTCAGAGTCCTCCTCACCCTTCTGGGCGTGACCGCGATCGTCGCCGGAACAGCGGCACCGGCCCTCGCCGACTACGACACGTCGGATTTCCGCTACAGCCTCTTCGACGCCGACTACACCCTCGCCCAGGCCGCCGACGGCACCTCGCAGCTCACCGTGGTCGAGACGCTCGTCGCCGAGTTTCCCGACTACGACCAGAACCGCGGCATCATCCGGGCGCTGCCGCGCTGGAACCAGCGCGTCGATCTGAATCCGGTCGTCGCATCCGTCGTCGACGAGAACGGCGAAGACGTCTACTACGAGGAGAACCTCACCGACGAATTCCTCGAACTCGCGCTCGGCACCGACGAGTTCGTCTACGGCTCGAATACCTACGTCATCACCTACTCGATGCAGAACGTCGTCGGCACCTTCCCCGACGCGGGCGACGACGAGTTCTACTGGGATGTCAACGGCACCGGGTTCGGTCAGGCCTTCGACCGGGTGTCGACGACCATCAGCGTGGACCCGGCGGTGAGCGCCACACTCACCGGCGAGACGGCCTGCTACTGGGGGCCGTCGGGCGCGACCACCGAGTGCGCGCTGACGACGACGCCCGACCCCGCGGGCGGCACCACGTTCGAGGCGTCGCACGACAGCCTCGCAGCCGGCGAGACGCTCACCGTCGTCGTCGGCTTCGTCGAGGGCACCTTCGTGCAGGGCGAGAAGACGCAGCCGATCCCACGCGTGCCCTCGGTCGACACCCCTGCACCGCTGTGGTCGAACGTGATCACGGTCATCGCGATCATCGCCGGGCTGACCGCCCTCGCCGGCGCGATCGTCGCACGGGCGCGCCGCGGCCGAGGGGCTCCGGGCCGTGGCACCATCATCCCCGAGTACTCGGTGCCGAAGGGGCTCAACGTCATGGTCGCGGCCCACCTGGTCGGTCGCGGCGCCACCGCCATCCCCGCCGAGCTCGTGAGCCTCGCCGTGCGGGGGAACCTGCGCATCATCGGCTACCCGATCGTCGAGGGCGGCGGCGACTACACACTGCAGTTCCTCGGCACGGACGGCGCCGATTCGCTCGACCTGCAGATCCTGACGGCGCTGTTCGGCGCCGATCCCGAGCCGGGAAAGCTGCGCGAGCTCTCCGACGACGACGTCGACCTCGGCACCGCGACCAAGGCCGTGTCCGACGCGGCTCTGGCGTCGATCACGGCGAGCGGATGGCGCGTCGTGCCGAAGACCCGCGGCATCCGCTGGGCCGTACTAGGGTTTCTCGCGCTGATCAGCGCGGTCGTGAACCAGGTGGCGACGATCGCAGCCTTCTCGCTCGCTCCCTGGCCCTTGATCTCCATCGTGGTGACGCTCGTCACGCTCATCATCTCGATCGCTCTCGTGCAGTTCGGCAACCACCTCAGCCAGCACGGCGCCGAGATGCGCGACTACCTGATCGGGATGCGCGTGTACCTGACGCTCGCCGAGCAGGAGCGGTTCCGCATGCTGCAGAGTCCCGACGGCGCCGAGCGGATCGACGTCGGCGACACCAAGCAGGTCGTCAAGCTCTACGAGAAGCTGCTGCCCTTCGCGGTGATCTGGGGTGTGGAAGACGAGTGGAGCAAAGAGCTCGAACTGCGCGCCGCCCAGACCGACGAAGACCCGGACTGGTTCGTCGGCCAGAACGGCTTCACGGCCATAGCGCTGACCTCGGCGCTGCGTGGTTCGTCGAACGCCATGTCGTACACCCCGCCGTCGTCGTGGGAGACCGGCAGCGGCGGGGGCAGCGGATTCAGCAGTAGCTTCGGCGGAACGGGCGGCGGAGGCTTCTCCGGCGGTGGCGGAGGCGGCGGAGGTGGCGGCGGTCGCTGACAGCGAGCGGCATCCGTCTGACCCCGGCGGCGTCCGCCTCAGCCGAGGTCGGTAACTCAGCCCAGAGGCACGTAGGGCAGTACCACCGGTGCGCCGTCACGCCAGTCGAGCACGGTGGCCTGATCGGTTGCCGCCCCGACCACGATGTCGAGCAGGTTCGGGTCGTCGGTGACGGTGTCGCGCGCCGGGTTCGCGTCGGTGTATTCGCCGGCGCCGCCCCCGAACCGGTACTCCTGGATCCACGGCAGGCCCGCGCCGGGAGCCGCGTCCCAGAACTCCCGCGAGTACACGGGGCGGATTCCGCCCCGGCCCTCGTTCTCGTCGGCGTGCGACGCCAGCGTCACCTGATAGCCGGCGGCGGCGACGTCGATGCCGCCCAGAGCCGACACGGGTACCGAGAGCGCGATCTGCCGCGAGTCGGCCAGCACGAGCATGGTCGCGTTCGCCACCACCGCTCCTGCCGCGTCTCGCACCGCCGGGGGAGTGAATCCCGACCCGGTGATGACGACGTCGTAGGGATGCTCGAGGGTCGCGTTGGCGCCGAGCCTCGCCGCTGCGCGGTCACCCGACTGCTCCTCACTCAGGTAGATGTCGAGACGCTGCACCGACAGCTGGTTGCCGCCCCACGGGTTCGTGATCTCGCCGTCGATGGTGGCGACGAAGTTGGCCGTGTCGCCGGACAGGTAGACGTCGAAGCCGGTGAGGTCGAACGCGCCGTCGACGAAGGCCGAGTTGGTCGGGTAGACGTATTCGCCGGGGCCGGAGTCGTCCCCGGCCGGGTCGTCGATCGATCCGACAGCCGTGCCGAAGTTCACCGACGTCACCGCGCGTTGCGCCAGGCTGGTCCCTCCGTCGTCGCCGACCGCGACCACCGTGACGGTGTTGCTGCCGAGCGCTAGGGGCACAGTGGTCGCGAACGCGCCGCCGGTCGCCGCCACCCTCGTCACCACACCGTTCGCGCTCACGTACACCGCGGGAGCATCCGTCGTTCCGCTGACCTCGATCGACGCCTGGTCGGTCGATTCGCCCGGCGCCGGCGTCGCCACGTCCAGTGCAGGGCCGGCCGGTAGCGCCCCGCCCGCATAGCGTTCGGCGACGACAGACGGCGTCTCGACCGGTGCGCCCGCGTCGATACCGAGGGCGAGCCGCATGTACTGCGCCATCGACCAGGCAAGCGGTGTCGCCGATCCCGTGCCCTCGCCGAAACGGAGCCCGTAGGCGGTGGGGTCAACCTGATCCCAGACCTGTTCCGGGATCAGATAGCCCTCGTTCGCCGTCTGCGCCATGGCGCGCAGACGAGGCCGGGCGTCGAGGCCGTTCGCGAGCTCGTACTCTCCCCGCTCTCCGCTGAGCAGCGGCCAGAGGCGACCGACGCCGGTGCCGTCATAGGGGGCGCCGTCTGCCTTCTCGCCGTAGCCGTCGTGGTTGTAGCGGTACCAGAGCTCTCCGCTGGGTGTGTCCACCTTGATCGTCGAGTCGACCTCCGGTAGGGATGCGGCCACTGCCTCATCGTTTGGAGCCTTCACCCCGAGGCGCACGAGCTCGAGGAACCCGGCGTCGACGATGGCACGTTCGTCGTAGTCGCCTCCGCCGTTGTTGATGCTCAGGATCGCTCCGTCGTTCGGGTCGCCGTTGTCGTCGATGCGCTCGTAGTACTCGCCGTCGCCGATCGGCCCGGTGGTGGTGAACGTCCACGATTCGACTCGCCGCTGCCAGTCATCCGCGACTCCCGTGTAGACGGCGGCCGAGTTCTCGTCGCCGTTCGCCCTGGCGATGTCGGCGGCAGCGATGAGCCCGGCGATCTCGGCGGCGATGGTGCTGGGCGAATAGCCGCCCTCCTCCTCCCACCGCTCCTGCGGAGTCGACGGCCCACGGGCGATCACGAAGTCGGCGGCCTTCTTCACGTGATTGGTCCAGGTGTCGGCGTCGGTGCGGTCGAGCTGCCACGCGAGCACGATCGGCAACGCCACCTCGTCGAGCTGGAGTCCGCCCCAGTACGGCGTGCCGTCGAGGAGGGTGTTCTGCGGAAACGAGCCGTCGGGCCGCTGCTGCACCTCGAACAGGTAGTCGAGCGACCGGTTCGCCGCGTCGACGTCGCCGGCGGCGAGCTGCGCAGTGGCGACCTGGTAGAGGTCGCGGGCCCACACCAGGTGGTACCCGCCGACGCCCGCCTCGTCGGCGTTCTGAGCCTCGCCCCACGGCACGGTGAGCGAGGCGATGTTCGCTCCCAGGTAGGTCTTGTCCTCGTGCGCCTTGAGGGTCATCGCGGCGACCGAGTACTGGGTGGCGAGCTGGCGGTCGCCACGCACGGCGCGCGGAGCGCGGTCGAGCGAGTCGAGATAGCGGTGCCAGCCCCTGGCGTAGGCGACCGCCTCACCGAGCGCGCCGCCGCGGAGGCTGGCGCGGGCCGCGTCCGTGGCCTCGCGCCCGTCGGCACCGAATCCGAGGGCGAGCGTCGTGGTGGAGAGCCGCTTCGAGCCGTGGAGGGTGAGCTTCGCCGTCTGCACGACGTTGCCGTCGAGCGCAGAGCCGTAGCGTTCGTCGAGCCTGTAGTCCGTCGACAGGTCTGTCCAGCCGTCGTTCACGCCGGCGAAGCCGTTCGACGTCTGAGTGAACCGTTCGTAGCCGACGAGGGCGCTGGCGACGTCGTCGGCGCCGCTCGTGTCCTCCGCCACGAGGGCGCCGCGTTCGGTGCGCGCCGAGTCGTGCATCCCGCTGTTGGCCAGCGACGGATCGTACTGCGCGTATACCGAGTACCGCCCGCCGTCGAGCGAGCGGAGGGTGATGTTCACCAGCACGGTGGAACGCGCCGGGTCGGTGAAGTAGGTCTTGCCGATCTCGTATCGGCCGTCCTTGTCGGTGTTGACCTGCCGGTAGACGAGGGCGCGCGAGTCGAGCAGCTGTACCTCGTGTGTCGTGTCGGCCGATTCGAGGTCGGCGAACGTTCGCCCGTCCGTGACGATGAGCTCGAGGCTGCGGGAGTTCGCGACGTCGACCCTGGGGTAGTAGACCTCTGCGAGAGTGCCCTGCGACAGCGTGAACCACACCTTCGACTCGGGGCTGGTGGCCGTGCCGATTCCCTGTTTCGCCCCGGTGGTCCAGGTGGCGGATGCGCCCGGGGCGCCCGGTGCCGAGACGCCAGGCGCGGAGCCTGGGCCATGAGGGCCCGATCGCGGCGCGGCCAGCGCCGTCGAAGCGGGTACCAGCAGTGCCGCCGCCATCACGGCGGAAACGACGACTCGTGTGACGATTCTCATCTGCACTCCATCGGACAGGATCGAACAACTCGGACAGGGCTGGGGCCGCCCCAGCGGGTCTGCAGCCACCACCCAACTCCCCGGGCGGGCGGCGGGCAACCCCCTTGTGTCACGTTTTCGGTCGAGAGAAGTTGGGTGGACCGCCAGCCCATCTAGCAGAAGGCAGTCGATATGACCGACGTCGTTGTAATCACGGGAGCCTCGAGCGGCATCGGCCGCGCTACTGCACTCCGGTTCGCTCGAAGCGGGGCCTGCCTCGTGCTCGCCAGCCGCCGCGAGACCGCGTTGCAGCAACTGGCGGTGGAGTGTCAGCGGCTCGGTGCGGAGGCGATCTCGGTCGCGACCGACGTCACGAATGCCGACGCGGTCGATGCCCTCGCCGCCGAGGCCGTGGAGAACTTCGGAAAGATCGACGTGTGGGTCAACTGCGCCTCGGTGTCGGTGTACGCGAGCTTCGACAGCGTGCCGCTCGACGACTTCCGCAGGGTGATCGACGTCAACGTGATGGGCTACGTCTACGGCGCCAGGTCGGCCCTCGAGGTGATGACCGACCAGCGGCACGGGGTGCTCATCAACGTGGCATCCATTCTCGGCGACGTCCCTCAGCCGTACACGGCGGCCTACGGCATGTCGAAGGCGGCCGTTCGCGCACTCGGCGTGAGCCTGCGCCAGGAGCTGGCCCTGGGCAAGCAGAAGCACGTCAAGGTCGTGACGATCCTGCCTCCCACGATCGACACCCCGTTCTTCAGGCACGCCGCCAACTACACCGGGCGGGCGGTGGTGGCGATGCCCCCCGTCTACAGCCCGGAGATCGTCGCCAAGGCGATCACCCGCGCGGTTCGCTCTCCACGGCCGGAGATCGTCGTGAGCACCGCGGGCAGGGCACTCGTCAACCAGCACCACAAGCACCCGAAGGCGGTCGAGGCTCAGATGGCCGTGCACACCGATCGAAACCAGTTCTCGCGCAAGTACCACTCGGTCGACACCAGTGGCAACCTCTATGTTCCCTCGCCCACCGTCGACGCCGAAGTCGAGGGCGGGTGGAAGGGCACTTCCGACCGCCCGCGGTTGGGCTGGCTCATCGTCGGACTCGTCGGGGGAGTGGTGGCTGCAGCCGTGCTGGGCGACGACGACGATAAGGGCAAGAAAGGGAAGAAGCGCAAGAAGGGCACGGGGTCGAAGGGCCGCCGCGACCGCACGCGGAAGGGTCGCGGGCCGACGACTCCTCAGCGCTCCGCGGAAGCCGCCAAGATGGTGACGCGAGCGAACCGCAACCTCAAGAAGGCGAAGCGGTCGGGTCGCAAGCACGCGAAGGCGGCCCGGGCGGCCTAGGTGGCCACGGCGACTTAGTCGCTACCTGGCCTAGTCGTCGTTACGGCCGTTGCCGCCGTTGCCATTTCCATTGCCGCCATTACCGTTACCGTTGCCGCCGGCACCCGCTCCCGGAGCCGGCGCGGGTGCCGGCGGGGTCTCCGTCACAGGGGTGGGAGCTGAAGACGATGCCTTGGATTTGCCGTTGACGTAGGCCTGATCGACAGCGGGGAACGCCTCGCCCCGGTAGGCGGGGTTGGCGTTGAAGCCCTGCAACATCGCCTTGAACACCACGAACTTGATGTTGGCGCCGTTGACGCCGGCGATCGTCACCCGGCGCAGGCTCTGTTCGCCGCCCGGATTCTTCTCCGTGCGCTTCGCCGGGTCCCCCTGGATGTTTCCGACCCACACCGCCATCGCGACCTTGGTCGTCGAGCCGACGAGCCAGTTCTGGTGCGAGCCATCCGTCGTACCCGTCTTGCCCATGATCGGAACTCCGTCGCGGGCGCTGGCCGATAGCGCCGTTCCGCCGCCCTGGAACACGCCGGTGAGTGCGAAGGCCGTAGCCGCGGCGATGTCGGGGGCGATCGCCGCCGAGCACGCCGGAGCCTGTCCTCCGAGGTCTTCACCCTTGGAGTTCACGATCGAGTCGACCGCGATCGGGGCGCAATAGGTGCCGCCGGCCGCGATCGTGGCAAAGGCGCCCGCCATCGTGAGCGGTGCGATCTCGTTGATGCCGAGAATCGACGCGGGAAGCGTGTTGAGCGGGGCGCCGTCGGCCCGATGCACGCCCATCGACGTCGCAACGTTGCGGATGGCGCACAGGTCGAGTTTCTGTGCCATCGATGCGAACGCGCCGTTGACCGAGCGCACCGTCGCCGACTGCACGCTCTGCATGCCGCCCTCGCCGGAGGTGTCGTTGCCGACATCGAACGCGGGGCCGGCGCCCGGAACACCGTCGCACTTGAATGACGACGCGGGCAGCACTCGCTCCGAGCCGTTGACCGACTCGCGCAGGGTGTGGCCGTTCTGCAGCCAGTTGATCAGAGTGAAGATCTTGTAGGTCGACCCTGTCTGAAACCCGGTGGAACCACCGTAGGCATAGTCGGTGCTGTAGTTGATCGAGGTCTCGGACGGGGCGGCCTGCGGCGTGTTGTTGAAGCCGCGGTTCTGCGCCATCACGAGGATGCGGCCGGTGCCCGGCTGCACGGCCACCGCGGCGGCCCCCAGGGCGAACCGAGTCTCATCGGCAGGCGCGCGAGCGCTGACCTGCGCCTGAGCGACATCCTGTTGGTTCAGGTCGAGGGTCGTGTAGACCGAGTAGCCGCCCTTGATCCAGTTGGCGTTGCGCTCGGCCGCGTCGTCACCGAGCGCGGTGAGGTTCGGAACCTCGCGCACCACGTAGTCGCAGAAGAACTTCGCGTCCGTCGCGTGGAGGCAGCCGTTGGTCGGGCTGGTCAGGTTGACGTAGGCCTCGATCGGGGTCGCGATCGCCTCGTCGTACTGCGCCTGGTCGATCTTTCCCAGTTCGAGCATGTTGCCCAGAATCAGGTCGCGTCGGGCGAGGTTCTTCGGGTAGTTCTCGGGGTCGCTGAGGTTGAGCGAGTCGGGGGTCTGCACGATGGCGATGAGGCTGGCGGCCTGCGCGAGAGTGAGATCCGCCGCCGAGGTGCCGTAGTAGCGTTCGGATGCGGCCTCGACACCGTAGGTGGCCTTGCCGAAACCGGCAAGATTCAGGTAGCCGAGCAGGATCTCGTCTTTGGTGTACTTCTTCTCCAGGGCGATCGCGAGCCGGATCTCCTGCACCTTGCGGGCGGGTGACTTCTCGATCGCCTTCTTGTAGGCGGCGTCCCGGGCCTCTTCTGTGGGCAGCTGCTGCGACTCGTTGACACGGATGTTCTTGACGACCTGCATGGCGATGGTCGATCCACCGGTCGAGCCCGTCTCGGTGACGAAGCCGAAGCCCGCGCGCAACAGCGACTGCGGGTCGACACCGCCGTGTTCGTAGTACCGTCGGTCTTCGCCGGCGACCGCGGCGTCTTTCAGAAACTGCGACACCTGGTCCCACGCCAGGTCTTTACGGTTCTGGTCGTAGATATCGGCGATCTTGACCGGCGCACCGTCGCGGGTGGCGAAGATCTGGTTGCGTTGCGAGGTACCGCCGAGCTCGATCTCCGACGGGAGCGAGTCGAAGGCGTTGAGGGAGTCGCGTCCGGTGACGGCCGTGACCGCGACGATGGGGGTGAGAGACGTGGCGACGAGTACCCCGGCGACGATGCTCGCCACAGCGAGGCCGCCGAAAGCACGCGCGACGCTTCGCCAACTACTGTCGTGCTTGTAGTCAAGCGTTCCGTTGTCGAACATGCAGAAATCTTCCCCTAGGTGTGAAGGCCGTCACGGGCTTCATCCGGATGCGCCGGACGCGGCGACCCGCCGACGCGACCATCCCGTCCCACTGTAGATAGCTCTCCTGTGGATACGCCAAGGCGCGCGCGGGCGAATTTCACTCTGTAGGATATTGCGGCGCTGCGAGAATGGCACCACCATGAAAACCCTCCTCAATGTGATCTGGCTCGTGCTCTCCGGCTTCTGGCTGTTTCTCGGCTACATGCTCGCCGCCGCGATCATGTGCGTCCTCATCGTCACGATTCCGTGGAGGGTCGCTGCCGCGCGCATCGGCGTCTACGCGCTGTGGCCCTTCGGCAAGGAGGTCGTCGACAGGCCGACGGCGGGCGTCGGGTCGATGCTCGGCAACATCGTCTGGGTGATCCTCGCCGGCTGGTGGATCGCCCTCGAGCACATTCTCAGTGGTATCGCGCTGTGCATCACGATCATCGGAATCCCCTTCGGCATCGCCAACTTCAAGCTCGTGCCTGTCGCACTCTTCCCTCTCGGCAAGCAGATCGTCGACAAGCGCTAGCGTGGTCGCATGTCATGGGCGACTAACGAGGCGACGCGAAAGTCGATGCTCGGAAACCGCAGCAGGGACACCCGGCCCGAGCTGCTGATCCGCCGCGCGCTGCATGCCCGTGGGTTCCGATTCCGGGTCGACCTGCGTCCCGAACCCTCGCTCCGCACCCGGGCCGACATCGTCTTCACGAGGCGCCGGATCGCCGTCTACATCGACGGCTGCTTGGCACGGGTGCCCGCTGCACGCGACGACACCGAAGTCGAACGAGAGCTACTGGCTGCCCAAGCTCGCGCGCAACGTCGAGAGGGACGCCCAGTCGACGGCGTCGCTCGAAGAACGCGGATGGCTCGTGCTGCGGTTCTGGGAGCACGAGACCGTCGACGCGGTCGTCGCTCGGATCGCGGAGCTGTTGCCGGCCCGCACCATCACGTCGGAGGGGAGCGCTGAACGATCATGACCACGGAGTCGACGGCTTCGTTCCCGAAGACTCGTACGGCAGCATCGAAGTGACTCGGAGTCCTCCGACACCGAGCGCGGGCTCGCGCGCGTCGTCGAGAATGCGGCACGGCAGGGTGACGCCCACGGCGACGACGCGGCGGCCATCGCCGTGCTCGACGCCGGTCTGCTGCGGCATCCGGATGCGGTGCGGGTCGATCGCGTACGTGCGCTGGTCTACCGGGCCGAGTTGGACCTGCGGGTCGGCGATACACAACGCGCCCGGGGTACCCTCGGCGACGTCCTCGCCATCCCGCTCGGCGACTCGGAGACGGCCGCGCTCGAGGCCGACTTGGACGAGGCGAGGGAGTTGCTGGCTGCTACTCCAGCCCCAACCGATCCAGCCGTGACCTGATCGCGCTGGGCTGGCGTTCGAACAGCTCGGAGAGCTGCACTCGGGTGAGTCCGTCGGCGCGTGCCTTGCGCAGACGTTCGTCTTCCTCGTCGGTCCAGCGCTCGAAGGCGCGGGCGTGCGTCTCGCGTGCGGCGTCGACCGCGTGCTCGTGCATCGCCGTGACACCCGTTATCTCCGCCGTCGGGCGGCTCGCGATCGCCACCCCGTCCGACCAGAACCACGTTCTGCCCTCGTCGAACGTGATGCGGTCGGCGACGACCTCGTCTGTCGTCCCGTCGGACATTTCGATGCGGAACATGGTTCTCCTCATTCCTCGCTACACGGCCAGGGTCATGACCCGTCGGGCCGGTGCGCCGACCCTGGTCTCGTCGAACCCCGCGGCCCGGAACATCGAGACCGTGCCGTGGTACATCGACCCGGCGGGGGAGCCCTTCACCTGTGCGGGCTCGATCGGGTAGGCCTCAATGGTCGAGGCGCCCGACGATCGAGCGTGGTCCACCGCCCCGCGCACGAGTTCGCCGGCGACGCCCCGGCCCCGAAACTCGCGCCGGACGACGAAGCAGACGATGGACCAGACGGATGCGTCGTCGAACGGAGTCGACATCCCGGCGGCCACCACGCGGCTACGGAACAGCCGCGGGAGGTTGACGCGCGGCTCGACCGCCACCCACCCCGCGGGCTCGTCGTCGACGAAGGCCACGAGACCCGGGGTGGGGTCGGCGCGCCGAGTGTCATCTCGCAACGCCGCGGCTCGAGCCGCGACATCCGTCTCCGTCCATTGCGCGCCGGTCAGTTTGAAGTAGCGACACCAGCAGGTGCGCGGGTCTCCGGGCGTCGCGAAGACGCGCTCGACGTCTGCCCACGGCACGTCGGAGGCCGTTCGGATGCTGATCATGTGCACGAGGGTAGTAACTCGGCGGCTACGGCGCACCCCTCTGGTGAGCTCGCTCTACACTGCCGGAGGCACGATTCCCGCGGTCTCGCCGCCGTCGGCGATGAACTCGGCGCCGGTCGAGAAGCTCGACTCGTCGCTGGCGAGAAACAGCACCATCGCCGAGAGCTCTGACGCGTCGCCCATTCGCCCCAGGGGAACGAGGCTCTGGTTGACATCCAGTCCCTCGGTCATGGGCGTTCGGATGTTGCCGGGGTGGATCGAGTTCGCTCGGATGTTGTAACGCCCGAGGTCGATGGCGATCTCCTTGGTGAGGCCCCGCACCGCGAACTTCGCAGCCGTGTACCCGGGCAACGCCGCGACGCCCTTGATGCCGGCGGTGGAGGAGATGTTGATGATCGAGCCGTGACCCGACTTCTTCAGAGCCGGAATCGCGGCCTTGATGCCATTGAAGGTGCCGGTCAGATTGATCGCGATAATGAGGTTCCACTGCTCGAGGGTGTAGTCCTCGATCGGTGCGAAGTTCGCAATGCCGGCGTTGTTCACCAGGATGTCGAGACCTCCGAAGCCGTCGACCGCGGCGCTGACTGCGGTGTCCCAGTCGTCCGGCTTGGTGACGTCGAGATGGACGAAGCGAACGCTGTCTCCGAGCCGGGCGGCGGTCGCCTCGCCCTCCGCGTCGAGGATGTCGCCGATGACGACCTTCGCACCCTCCGCGACGAGCAGTTCGGCGTGGGCTGCTCCCATTCCGCGGGCTCCGCCACTGATCAGGGCTACTTTTCCGGCTACGCGTGCCATGGGGTTCTCCTTAGTTATCGCTACGGGAATCGAACTTCTATTTGACACCTGTTGCATACAAGGAGCCTGAGTGAGGCGTCTTTCGGATGCCGCGGCTCGGGCTTTCGGCCGGATTCTCCACACCACCGCACATTTTTCGGATTACTTTTCCACAGGGGCCGGTTTTCGGGCTGTTTTGGGCCGAATCCAGCCCCTTTGGCGGTGGTCATGTCGGTGGTCGATATTGGAATGCGGGCATGAGATCAGATACAGAGTTCGAGGCGTGCGACGCTATGCCGTTGCACGATCCTCCGTCCTACGAGCCGCCGCCGGCCCTCGCGTTCGGGCCGCCGCCGGATGCGGTCTATCCGTTCAGCCCGCCGACGCGTGAGCCGTGGCCCGACGAGCTGCCGCCGGACGGGCCGGTGGACGTGCGGCCGGCAGTGGCGGGGCTGCCGGCGTTCCAGCGGCGGCGCGAGCTGTTCGCCCGGTTCCTCGACGCGGCGGAGGAGGCCGACGTCCGGCTGGCGATGACGATGGCCGACCGGGCCAGGCGGGTGGACACGCTGCGGCGGGTGTCGGAGGACATCGCGGCGGAGGAGGAGGCCGAGGAGGCGCTGCTCGCGTCGCGGCCGGTGCGGGAGTCGGGGTGGTCGGTGAAGAACCGGGCCCGCACCGAGCTGGTGACAGAGGTGGCGATGGCGTTCACCCTGTCGAAGAACGCCGCCGCGGCCCTGGTCGCGGAGAGCCGCACACTGGTCGAGCACCTGCCCCTGACCCTCGGTGCGTTGGGTGACGGGGCGATCCGCTACGAGCACGCCCGGCTGATCGCCCAAATCGCGTGGTCGATGCCGGAGGAGGACCGGGCGGCGTTGGAGGAGGAGCTGGTGCCATTGGCGGCGACGCTGATCTACTCCGCGTTCCGGGCCAGGGCGCAGGCGGCGCGGGAGCGGCTGACCACGGAGTCGATGAAGACGCGCCACGAGCGGGCGTCCGCGTTCCGCAGCGTGCAGGTCGAGCTCGGCCAGGACGGCATGGGTTATCTGACGGTGCACGACTCGAACGAGGCGTTGGCGGCGATCTACAACCGGATCACCGACCTCGCCCTGCCCAAGACCGCCGACGACACCCGCACCCTGGCGCAGCGCCGCGCCGACACCGCGACCGCGATCCTCATCGACGGCGACCTCTGCGCCGCCGCCGGTGGCGTTTCCAGTTCTGGTGCCGGTTCCGACACGGCCGGCGCCGGGTCGGGCGCCAACCGGTCGGGCAAACCGCTCGGGCACGGCATAGTCGCCCAGGTGCACATCGAGGTCCCGGTGCTCACCCTCCTCGGACACGACGACGAACCGGCGACCCTCGAGGGAAAGGTCCCGATCGACCCGGCCACCGCCCGCAGGCTCGTCGCCGACGCCCCGGGGTTCTTCCGACTGCTCACCGACCCGGTCACCGGCTCGGTGATCGCCTTCGACGACAGGTTCCGGTTCCTGCCCGCGTCCTTGCGCCGAGCGGTTCGGCTGGTCGACGGAGAGTGCACCAGCCCCTGGTGCGACGCCACACCCCGGGAGAGCGACGGACACCACCCCGTGCCCTGGCACGAGAGCCACGACACCTCCCTGGCCAACTCCGCCACCACCTGCCTGCCCGACCACCGCCTGCTCCACAACACCAGGTGGACCATGCGCCGGCTCCCGGGCGGTGACAAGGAATGGATCTCGCCCTCCGGACGGGTCCGCCGCGTCGCACCCCTCCGACGACTCTCACCCACCTTCGTCGAAGCGACCAGAGACGTCGAGACGGGCAGAGACACAGCAGCCTCGAACCCGGCGCCACCCACGGTCGACACCACGGCACTCCCGCTGCCGACGGACTCCTGGAACACCCCCGCACCCGATGACGGGGTGATGCCTTTCTGACACAGGAGCCTCAAATCCGATACGCGACGCCGATGTCGTGATGTCACCCGGCCGCGCTAGCCTGACGAGAGTCGCCAATCGGCGATTCGATGCAGCGCGGAGCCCACGTGATCCTACTGAACGACACCGTCGTCTATTCGGCGAGCGATCTCACCGCCGCCGCGAAGTGCGAGTGGGCGCTGATGCGCAAACTCGACGCCAAGCTCGGCAGGGTCGAGCGTGTCGACGATGTCGAAGACGACATGCTCATCCGCGCGGGAAAGCTCGGAACGGTGCACGAGCTTCGCGTTCTCGAGTCGCTCAAACAGAGCCGCACCGTGGTCGAGTTCGAGCAACCCCCATTCGGCGAGTACGCCGAAGCTGCTGCCGCCACTGCCGCTGCTATGCGCGACAAGGCCGACGTTCTTTTTCAGGCGACGTTCTTCGACGGGCGCTTCCTCGGCTTCGCCGACTTCATCATGCTGGGCGCCGACGGCGCCTACGAGGTCTACGACACCAAGCTCGCCCGCAGCGCGAAGATCACCGCGCTGCTGCAGCTCGCCGCCTACAGCGACCAGGTCATGGCGCTTGCCGCCGAAGTCGACGGCGACCAGACCGGCGACAGCGACAGCGACCAGACCGGCGACAGCGACAGCGACCAGGCCGGCGACAGCGACAGCGGCCAGGCCGGCGTCGGCCAGACCGGCGACGGCGACAGCGGCCAGGCCGGCAGCAGCAGCAACAGCAGCCACGCGACGAACGACCTCCGCGTCGGCGACAACGTGCACCTCATCCTCGGCGACGGGCGCACGAGTACGCACGCGCTGCGCGACATCCTCCCCGTCTATCGCAAGAGACGCGAACGCCTGCAAAACATGATCGACGAGAGAGTCGCGGACGCCTCACCCACCCCCTGGGGCGACCCCCGCTACAGCATCTGCGGTCGATGCGCGGCGTGTACCCAGCAGGTGGAGTTGCACCGCGACGTGCTGCTGGTCTCGGGGATGCGGCTCACCCAGCGCCGCAAATTGAATGCGGCGGGCATAACCACGATCGACCAGCTCGCCGTGGCGCCCGACCAGGTCGCCGAGCTGAGCGCCGCGACGCTCGCCGGGCTGCGTGCCCAGGCGCGTATCCAAGTGCTGCCCCATACGGGCGACGCCCCCGCCTACGAGGTCTACAACCCGCAGGCGCTCGGCGCGCTGCCGCTTGCCGACGAGGGCGACATCTTCTTCGACTTCGAGGGCGACCCGCTCTACTCGGAGAAGACCGACGCCGACGGAGCCGAATGGGGCCTCGACTACCTGTTCGGTCTCGTCGAACCCGACACCACGTTCCGCACGTTCTGGGCACACACCTATGCCGAAGAGCGCGTGGCGCTCGAGCAGTTTCTCGCGTACGTCGCCGAACGTCGTGCGAAGCATCCGGGCATGCACATCTACCACTACGCCGCCTACGAACGCACCCACCTGCTCTCTCTCGCCGCGCGCCACGGCGTCGGTGAGGACGCGGTCGACGACCTGCTGCGCGACAACGTGCTCGTCGACCTGTATCCGCTGGTGAAGAAGAGCACTCGCGTCGGGTCGCACAGCTACTCGATCAAGAAGCTCGAACCGCTCTACATGCCCAGCGAACGCAGCGGAGTGGCCAATGCGGCCGATTCTGTGACCGAGTACGCGGATGCCCGCCAACTCATCCGCTACGGCGACATCGCGGGGGGAGAGGCGAAACTCGAGGCGATCGCCAGCTACAACGAGTACGACTGTGTCTCGACGTTGAGGCTGCGTGACTGGCTGCTCGACCGCGCGGCCGAGAACGGCATCGCCCCAGCGGTCGCACGCGACCTCGAACTCGACCTCCCCACGGTGCGCGAGCCGAGCCCCGTCTACCTCGCGCTGTCGGCCCACGTCGCCGACGTTCCGCCCGGGGAGCGGACAGCGGATGACACGGCGATTGCTCTCGCCTCCGCCGCCATCGACTATCACCGCCGGGAGGGAAAGAAGTTCTGGCAGGACCACTTCGATCGGCTCGTGTCGCCGATCGACGAGTGGGCCGACACCCGAAACGTGCTCGTCGTCGAGCGCGCCGCGGTTGTGAAGGACTGGCACCGCGAGGGCCGACAGCGCAAAGACCGGCGCATCATCGAGGTCTCCGGAACGGTCGCTCCCGGCAGCTCCTTCAAAGCCGAGCAGACGCCGTTCCTCGTCTACGACGACCCGCAACCGCCGATCGCGGCGAAGCGGTCACCCGGCGCGCGGGCGTCGAGCGAGGGCGAGATACTCGAAATCGTGGAGGAGAGCGGACATGTCACGTACGTGATCCAGGAACTGCTCGAGACCGGCGCCGACCAGTTCGACCAACTGCCCGCCGCACTCACCCCGCCGGCACCGCCGCGCGCGACACCACAGCCCGAGGCGATCGAGGAGTGGGGCTCCCGTGTGCTCGGCGCGCTTCCCGCGATGCTGCCGAACGCCGCGCTGGACGTGCTCCGCCGGGTGCCGCCGCGCGTGTCGCCGGGCAAGTCGACGAGCGGGAGACCGGCAGAAACCATGGACAGGGGCCCGGCGGCAACCGCGGGCGACGGCCCGGCGGCAACCGCGGGCGACGGCCCGACCATCATCGAGCAGATCCGGGACACGCTCCTCACCCTCGATCATTCCTATCTCGCGGTTCAAGGCCCGCCCGGCACGGGCAAGACCTACACGGGCTCTCGTGTCATCGCCGACCTCGTGAAGAACCACGGCTGGCGTGTGGGCATCGTCGCCCAGTCACACGAGACGGTGAAGAACATGCTGCGTGCGATTGCCGCCGCGGGGCTCGATCCGAAGAGGATCGGCAAACGCCCGAAGAGCGGCGACACCGAGCAACACCCGTGGACCGGACTCACGGCCGCGAACACCGCCGAGTTCACTGGTCAGGAAGACGGCTGGGTCATCGGCGGAACCGCGTGGACCTTCGCCAACGCCACGACGATCCCGCGGGAGTCGCTCGACCTTCTCGTGGTAGACGAAGCGGGGCAGTTCTCGCTCGCCAGCACAATCGCCGCGGCCGTCTCGGCCGAGCGCCTGCTGCTGCTCGGCGACCCGCAACAGCTTCCCCAGGTGAGCCAGGGGTCGCATCCGGAACCCGTCGACGTCTCGGCGCTCGGCTGGCTCAGCGACGGCCACGATGTGCTGCCTCCCGAGTTCGGGTTCTTCCTCGCGAAGAGCTGGCGTATGCACCCCGCCGTCTGCGCTCCCGTCTCGCGACTGTCGTACGAGGGAAAGCTGGAGTCAAAGGCGGAGTCGCGGATGCTCGTGGGGCTGCAACCGGGTCTGCACCCTGTTGCCGTCGACCACGAGCTCAACTCGATGTCGTCGCCGCAGGAAGCCGTTCGCGTGGTGGAGCTGGTGCGCGACTGCCTCGGACGCGACTGGACGGAGGGCGGCGTCTCCCGCCCGCTCGAACAGGGCGACGTCATCGTCGTCGCGCCGTACAACGCACAGGTCGAGCTGATCGGAGAACGGCTCGCCGCTTCGGGACTCGGCGATGTTCCGGTCGGAACAGTCGACAAGTTCCAAGGCAGAGAGGCGGCGATCGCCATTGTCTCGCTCGCCGCATCGTCGGCCGACGAGGTTCCTCGAGGGCTGGAGTTCCTGCTGCTCGCGAACCGGCTCAACGTGGCGATCTCACGCGCGCAGTGGGCGGCGTACCTGTTGTACTCGCCCGCCCTGCTCGAGTACCTGCCGACCAACCCGACCGCCCTGGCGCAACTGAGCGCGTTCATCGGACTGGTGGAGGCTCCTCGGGCGTGATCGCGACCGGCGGCGGCGCGACCAACTCCGGCACGACCGTCTTCGACGACAGCCCCAGCTTGTTCAGCCGGGTGGCCACGGCGCCCGGCTGACGTTGTACGAGCATCGAGATGTCGAAGCAGCTGAGCCCCTCACTGTGCGAGCGCACCACCGTGTCTTGCTCTTCGACGGTCCACCGTTTGTAGGCGCGGGCCGGTTCGGGAAACCAGCGCTTGGAGACCGGATCGAAGTACAGGTCGTCGACGGCAGGCGGGTCGTCTTCGTCGGCGAACGCGCTCGCGAAGCCGGGCAGATACCGCCGACTTCGACTGCGTGAGGGCCCGACGGGCAGGTCGTAGTCGTATCCGCCCCGGCCGTCGTCGAAGTCGTTCTCGGGGCCGCACACGGCGCACCGGCACTCCATGCCGTGCGGGCCGGGGATCGCGAGTGCCCGAGGCAGCCGTCGCAATTCGGGGTAGAGCGAGAATTCGCATTCGGGAAGGGAGATGTAGGCAGACGAACGCTCGAACACGATCTGGCCGAGCAGCGTCGCCGAGGCGAGCTCGCTCGTCGCCCGCAGCCGGTCGTCGAGTTCGCGCAGCCACTGTGCGTCGTCGAACACGCGGTTGGTCGACCAGCCGAGCGCGAAGTAGGCGACCGGACGGTGTGCGTCGTAGAGCGCCTCCTCGATCTGGTCGACATAGCCCTCTGGGCCGCCGATCATCGCTTCGACGATGGGTTCGACCGTGATGAGTCGCAGGTCGCGGTCGAGCGCTACGAGCCACAGAGCCGGGGGATCGGCGTCGTTCTGGGCACCCCACAAGACCTGTAGTACGTCGCGTCCCGATTCGATGATCATGCGACGAAAGTAGCCGCGGGCCCTGCCGAGACAGCCCGCCATCGGTCGAACTGTGGGAGCACTGCGGCTGTGCCCTTCTGTGGAGGAGCCGTTCACCGCAACCCCGTCGCACAGGCGGGCGACCCGGAGTTACGATCGCCCCTCACCCCGCAACGAGAGGCGCTATTCATGCGACCGAGCCGCCGTAACGACCCGTCAGTACGAGCGCGAGGCACCCGCGAGAAGACCCGCGTGCTCGTGCTCGGCGGGGGGTACGTCGGCCTGTACACGGCGTGGGGTCTCGAGCGTCACCCCGGCATCGATGTCACCGTGATCGAACCGAACTCGTATATGACCTATTACCCGCTGCTGCCGGAGGTCGCCGGCGGACACGTCGACCCCCGAGACGTCGCCGTGCCGCTCGTGCAGGCGTTGAAGCGCACCTCCGTCATCCGCGGCAGCGTGCAGTCGGTGAGCACGTGGGACCGGCAGGCGCGGGTGCGGCTGCTCGGTGGCGCCGAGCGCACGTTCACCTTCGACGTGGTGGTCTTCGCTCTCGGCGCGATCACACGCGTGTTCCCGACGCCCGGCCTGGCAGAGAACGGTGTCGGGTTCAAGTCCGTGGAGGAGGCGCTCTATCTGCGCAACCGCGTGATCGACAGCGTCGCTCAGGCTGCAGCGGCCGGCCTCGACGACGACCGTCGTCGGTTTCTCACCTTCGTCGTCATCGGCGGCGGCTACACGGGGGTGGAGGCGATGACCGAACTGCTCGACCTTTCGCGCAGCGCCCTCGCGGCGCATCCGCAATTGGCAGGCCACGACGTGAACTGGCACCTCATCGAGGCTCTCGACCGAGTCGCTCCCGAGGTCGGCCCACGCCTCTCCGGCTGGACGCTCGACAGACTCCGCCAGCGAGGCATCACCGTGCATCTGAAGACCACCGTCACCAGCTGCGAGAACCAGGTCGTCACGCTCAAGGACGGCGAACGGCTCGCCGCGAACACCATCGTGTGGACGGCCGGGGTGACACCCAACCCCGCGCTGAACGCGACCGACGCGCCTCGCGGTCCCAAGGGCCACGTCGTCGCCAACGCCCACCTCCAGGTCACCGACGAGAAGGGCGAGGTCGTCCCCGGGGCGTGGGCGGCCGGCGACAACGCTCAGGTTCCCGACCTCGAAGCCGAACAACAGCCGGCCTACTGCTCGCCCAACGCGCAGCATGCGGTGCGCCAGGCGCGACTGCTCGCCGACAACATCATCGCCTCGATCGAGGGGAAACCGCTCGCCGAGTACCGGCACAAGTCGCTGGGCACGGTCGCCGAATACGGCCTCGGCAGGGGAGCGGCGAACATCAGGGGCGTTCAACTGAAGGGGTTGCCCGCCTGGCTGTCGCACCGCGCGTATCACGCGGCGGCTCTGCCCACACCGGTTCGCAAGTTCCGCCTCGTCGTCGGCTGGCTGGTGGGCGCCTTCGTTCCGCCCGATCTGGCGTCGCTCACCGCGACGGCGACTCCGCGGCGCAACTTCGAGAAAGCGACGGACGCCGCCGAGAAGACGACGGCGCTGTAGGGGGCAATTGCCGTAAGCGGACCGGTGTCGCAGGTCGGCCGCCGCCGCTAGTCGTAGGTGCCGACGGCTCGCGCCGACACGGCACACCGACGGGCGCCGGTCAAGCCCGCGCAGCGGATGTCTCGATCCCGGTGCTCGTTCGTAGGGTGGGAGTTCGCCCCTACGAAGGAGACACCATGAGCAGAGTCGCAGTCGTCACCGGAGGCTCCGCGGGCCTCGGCCGAGCAGTGATCCGAGAGCTGGCAGCGGGCGGTTGGGACGTCGCGATCCTCGCCCGGGGCGAAGACGGACTGGCCGGTGCGGTCGCCGACGTCGAGGCACTCGGGCAGCGCGCCATCGGCGTGTCGACGGATGTCTCGGACCGAGAGGCCGTCGAGCGCGCGGCCGATCGCGTCGAGTCCGAGCTCGGACCGATCGAGCTCTGGGTGAACGGCGCCATGGTCGGCGTGTTCGGCGAGTTCCTGAGCACGGATCCGGCCGACTTCGAACGCGCGACCCAGGTCAACTACTTCGGCTTCGTCAACGGAACGCGCGCGGCGCTGAGCCGCATGGTTCCCCGCAACAACGGTCACGTCATCCAGGTCGGTTCGGCGCTCGCGCACCGCGGCATCCCGCTCCAGGCCGCCTACTGCGCCGCGAAGCACGCCGTTCAGGGCTTCACCGAATCTGTGACGACCGAGCTCATCCACAACGGCAGCGCGGTGAAGATCTCGACCGTCGACATGCCCGCCCTCAACACCATCCAGTTCAACTGGGTGAAGTCGCAGCTGCCGCATCATCCGATGCCCGTCGCCCCGATCTTCGAGCCCGAGGTGGGGGCGCGCGCGATCGCCGCCGTCGCCGAGAAGCCCCGCCGTCGCACCTGGGTCGGCGAGCCCACGGTCGCGACGGTGCTCGGCAACCGCTTCGGAGCCGGTTTTCTCGACTGGTTCATGGCCAAGACGGCATACGACGGCCAGCAGGCCCCGGAGAAGTCGGAGCCCATGCTGCCGAACAACCTCTACGCGCCCGTCGCTGGTGACCACGGTTCGACCGGCATCTTCAGCGACCAGGCACATTCGGTCTCGCCGCAGGTGTGGGCGATCAGAAACCGCGGCCTCGCCTGGGGCATAGGCGCGGCGACCGTCGCAACCCTCGGCGCCGCCGTCGCCAGCGTCGTGACCAAGCGTCGCTGAGCGGAAGCCGGATCAGGCCAGAAGCACGACGAGCAGCGCGGCGATGGTGACGACGAGCATGACGCCGAGGAGCGCAGCGAGGAGGCCGAGTCGCCGACGCAGAGGTGTCACGGCGTAGCGCACCACGATCATCGCGACGAACAGCGCCGCGACGACAACCGACCCGCCGACCGCGACGAGCGGGTCGGTCGGCGCCTGCAACAGCAGCACGCCGACGCACAACACGGCGGAGATGCCGCCGATCACGAGCCATTCGAGCCCGCGCGACGTGGTCAACGCCGGCTGGTTGCGCACCTTGGTTGGGTCGTCGTCGACCATGTCACACCTCGCCGTTGTCGCTCTTGCCCTCGGCGATGTAGGCCAGACGGCGCAGGGTCTCGACGTTGCGGATGAACAGCGGAACATCGAGAACGGGCTTCGGCACGAACGAACCCGGCCCCTCGACCGCCTCTTCGGTGATGCGCACCACGCAGCCCTTGGGTCGTCGCTTCACCTCGAGGGTGACACGCGCCTCGCCGATGGGCCAGCCTTTCGGCTGGATGACCAGGCGCCGCGGCGGGTCGTACTCGAGCACGGTGGTCTCGTCGTTGATGAGCGCGGGCCATACCCCGAACGAGTGCTGCAGTTTCGAGCCGACCTGCGGCCACGCGGCATCCACGTCTCGCATGCGGGAGGCGCCGACCACCCAGGTCGGAAAGAGCCATCCGTCGGCCAGCACCGCGAAGACGTCTTCGGGCGAGCAGTTCATGACACGGACGTTGGTCGACATTGCGGGTCCTTACAGTGCGGGTTGGTGGATTGCGAGTGACGGCGCGGCGGTGATGCCGAACTCGTTCGCGAGAGCGCTGCGCGCCGCGTAGTAGCCGGGCAGGCCGGTCACGCCGGGTCCGGGCGGGGTCGACGACGAGCAGAGGTAGACACCGGGCGCTGGCGTCCGCCACGGCTCGGGGGAGAGCACGGGGCGGGCGAGCAACTGGCGCACGCTGGCCGTGCCGGAGGCGATGTCGCCGCCGACGTAGTTCGGGTTGTGGTTCTCCATGTCCTGCGCGCTGAGACTCGAGGAGGCGAGGATCACGTCGCGGAACCCGGGAGCGAATCGTTCGATCTGCCGGGTGATCGCCTCGGTCTGGTCGAGGTGCGAGTTGCGTGGCACGTGCGTGTAGGCCCACAGCACGTGCGCTCCGGCGGGAGCGCGGCTCGGGTCGGCGAGCGACGGCTGGGCGACGAGAACGTAGGGGTTGTCGCTGTGACGCCCGGCCGCGACATCCGCCTCGCTTCCCGCGATCTCCGCACGGGTACCGCCCACGTGGAGCGTGCCCGCGCGCCGCAGGTCGTCGTTGGCCCACGGCACCGGGCCGGAGAGGGCGAAGTCGACCTTGGCCACGGCATTGCCGAAGCTGAACCGCTCCACCCGGCGCACGTAGCTGGGCGGCAGCGTGGCGATCCGCAGGAGGGCCTTCGCGCTCACGTCGAGCAGCACCGCTGTCGAGTCCGGGAGGTCGTCGAGCGACTGGATCTCCGTGTCCGTGATGATCTCGCCGCCGTGCGCGCGCAGGTCGTCGGCGAGCGCGTCGATGATCGACTGGCTTCCGCCGATGGGGATGGGCCAGCCGCGAGCATGCGCGTAGGTGCCGAGCGACAGTGCCGCAGCGGCGGTCGACAGGCTCGGCATCGGCCGGATCGAGTGCGCCGCGACCCCCGTGAGCATCGCCGGCGCCACGTCGTCCCTGAAGCGGAGATTCCAGGTGGGCAGTCCCTGTTCCAAGACCCGCAGGCCGAAGGCTGCGACGGTGAGCGGATGGCGCGGAACCTGCAACAACTGCGAGCCGGTGAACTGTGCCACCCGGTCGGCCTTGGCGGCGAGCGGTCCCATCAGCTGTTTCCACGCGGCACCGTCGACTCCGAGGCCGTCGGCGGTTCGTTCGATGTCGCGCCAGGCGATGCCCGCGCGTCCGCCGTCGAGCGGGTGCCCGTACGAGATCTCGGGCACAGACAGAGTGATCCGCTTGTCGAGCTGGAACCGGCGGAAGAATCCGGAGGCGAGAGCCATCGGGTGCACCGCCGAACAGATGTCGTGCAGAAATCCCGGCAGGGTGAGCTCGGCGGTGCGCGAACCGCCGCCGATGGTGGAGTTGCGCTCGTAGACCACGACCTTCAGTCCGGCGCGGGCGAGCGTCACCGCCGCCGCCAGCCCGTTGGGGCCGGAGCCCACCACTATCGCGTCGATTTCGGCCATGCCTCACGCTAACCGCTCGTGATCGCGGCGGCCAATCCCGCACCTGCTACTGAACTACGATCACGACTTTGATACGATCGCGCGGCTATTTGTCGACTGCCCGGCCGCCGTTGACCACGAATGCCGTGCCGGGCTCGCTGGGCGTGACCGCGACGACGACGTACATCGTGCTCGTGGGGGTCTCCACCTGGCATTGCACCTCGGTGCCGGCGTCGGTCGACGGCAGGGGAGGACACACGGCACTCGTCACGTCGATACCGGCCTCGGTCAGGTCGGCGCCGAGTTGTTCGGCCATGCCTGCGGGTGTGAGCTGAGAGGCACGCTCGCTCTGCGATATCGGTCCGTCGAACGCGCCGCCCGCGAGCAGCGGCAACAGCACCGCCAACAGGATGATCACACAGAGCACCACCTGCAGCCCGACCCAGACGAGGAACGGCCAGAGCGAGTCCTTGCCGACGCGCACGAGCCTCAGGATGAAGTAGACGATCGGGATGAACCCCCAGCCCCAACCCGGAGGCCGGTAGCCGCGCTCCCTGAGCAGCCTGCTGTCACTCGAACACAGGATGATGGTGACGATCAACGACGCCCCGCCGGCCGCGAACTGCGGCACGGCGCCGGTCATCCCTCCGGCGATCGCGCCGAGCACGAGCGTGACCACGACGGAGATCAGCGGGTACAGCGCGAGAAACCAGATGGGGCCCGTCTGCGAGCTGCCGGTGTTCTGTGGAATCGAGACGTAGGTCGAGCGCCGTGCAGGCGTCGACGCAGACCCGGCCATCGGCACGTAGGTCGACGTATAGGTTCGACGATCCGCGCTGCCGAGCCCTCGACCGCCGAATCGACGGGCACGGAGACGGACTCGTCGGACGCGGTCGGTGCCGCGCTGCGCGGGTCCATCGTCTGCGGCGTCCACCCCGAGCCATCCCACCATCGCAGCAACGGCGGACCCTGCGGGTCCGGATACCAGGCCGCGGGCACGCCGGTGCGCGTCTCGAACCCCGTCATCGCGCACCCCCCACTCTCAGCAATGCTATTGAGTGGTGAGGGTAAATCAAACCCCGCAGACGGGGGTTATCGCGAGAGGTAGCTCCACATCGCGAACACGACGCTGGCGGCGATGAGCGCGGCGAAGAGCGCAAGCCACACCGGCGAGGGAACGCCCGTGCGCTTGTACAGCAGGTACGCGTCTGAGGTCTGCAGCTGGGCTCGCCTCGACGTGTGGACCCCGACCACGGTCGCGAGTCCGCGCACAGACCCGACGAGCAGCGCCACCCCCAGCACGAGAAGGGCGTAGCCCTGGGTCTCGGGGGAGGCGTAGAACCAGAGAAGCGCCGCGACGCCCGCGGACGCCAGCACCACGAGCACGCCGAACAGGTTGCGGATCACGAGAACGGTGAGCACGAGGATGACTCCGCCGATGAGCAGCGCCGGCGCGGTGAACCCGGCGAAGACGCTCCACAACAGTGCAGCTCCCACGATCGCCGGAGCCGGGTAGCCGAAGACGCCGCTGAGCACCGTGCCGAAGACCCCGCGACCGCTCGACATGGCGTCGCCCGAGTGGTTGCGCCGGATGCGGATGCCGTGCACCACTCGGCCGCTCAACACCGCGGCGAAGGCGTGGCCGAGTTCGTGCACCAGGGTGGCGAAGAGTCCGAACCATTGCCACGTGACGCGGGGGACGCTCAGAAGCGCCGCGACCGCGACGATCGCGACGAGCGCGAGCGGTGAGATGTCCAGCGGAGCGGTGGGGGTGAACAGGTCGCTGAAGAAGGCGGTGAGAGTATCGATGGTCCTAGTCTCGCAGCTACGCCAGCAGGCTCAGCGTGACCGACGTGCCCCACGCGAGAGTGAGGACGATCCAGGTGACGAGCGGTCCGGCCGACGACCGACCAGCTCGGGCGGCGCGGATGGAGAGGTAGACGGGCGGCAGCAGCCCCCACGCACCGGCGACGCTCGCGAGTCGGCGTCGCCGCAGCTCGCGACCGTCGAGGTGGGCGAGCAGCGGGTAGAGCAACAGCGACAGCCCCACCCAGGCGTACGGCGCCCCATCGGTCGAGCCGTCGAGGGACACGGCGATGAGCGCGGTCGCCCCCGCCTGCGCCAGCGGGACGACGGCCAGCAGCCAGACCCAGATCGTCGTCGCGCTCGTTCCCGTGAGCAGGTAGAGGATCTCCGACTCGCTCGGTCGTGAGACGGTGCCCATCGGTGTGTACACGGGCATCTCGAAATCGCGTTTGCGTTCGGTGGGTGAAAACACGTCGCGCGCGAACGTGGGCGACCACGCGGCGTGCACGGACGCGGCCACCTGGGCCTCCGCCTCCGCCACCTCGACGACCGCTTCGGCCACGGCGTCGGGCGTCGCGGCGACGTCCATCGTGTGGGCGGTCCAGACCGTGCCGTCCCACCAGCGCAACAGCCGCGGATCGACCGGACAGGGGTACCACGAGGCAGGGATCGACACCGATCCGGTCGGATTCTCGAGCACCGTCACCCCGTCACCTCCGTCGCATCGCTTGGCGGCGAGTCTATCCGGCGCTCAGGCAAGAAGCGCCACAACCTCGTCGTCAGTCGTCTGGTCGAACCGCTCGTACCACTGGCCCACCGCCCAGAAGTCGCGGGGTGTCATCACCGCGACGAAGCGGTCCGCCTCGCCGGCGAGCGGCGACTCCCAGTCGTGCGGGGCCACCGGCACCGCCAGCACGACCTCGGTCGCGCCCAGTCGCCGCGCCGCCCGGCAGGCGACCGCGGCGGTGGCTCCCGTCGCCACGCCGTCGTCGACGACGATCGCACGCCTGCCGGTCAGGTCGAGTCGGGGCCGCCCGCCGCGGTAGAGCTGCAGTCGACGCGCGAGTTCGAGTCGCTCGTCGGCCTCGACTACGGCGAGCTCGTCGTCGCGCAGTCCGGTGAGCCGCACCGCCTCCGCGTCGACCAGCCGCACGTCGGTCTCGCCGATCGCCCCGACGGCGAATTCCGGATGTCTCGGACCTCCCAGCTTGCGCACGGCGAGCACGTCCAAGGGAGCGCCGAGAGCGGTCGCCACGCGGCTGGCCACCGGGACGCCGCCACGGGGTAACCCCAGGACAATCGTCTGCGGTCCCTCGAAGCCTCGCAGCGCATCCGCGAGTCTGGTTCCGGCGTCCAGCCGGTCTCGGAATCTCGCGGGCACCGGGCTACCTCGTCAGCAGGCTGGCGCGCTCGGGGTGCTTGTCGAACCACTCGCCGACGTACCAGCACATGGGGACGATGCGCAGCTCGCTCGTCGTCTCCACGTCGTCGACGGCGTACTCGACTATCTCTGCGGCGAGCCCCTTTCCCCGATGATCGGGGGAGGTAAATGCGCGTGTGAATGAGATAGCGCTGCCGTTGCTCGAGTAGTCGACCGTGGCCAGCAGGCTGTCGCCGTCGCGGAGGGTGTAGCGGCGGGCGTCGGGTTCGTTGCTGAATTGCTTCGCCATGACCTCAATCGTAAACCCGTTCCATCCGGTTCTCCATGCGTACGCATCGGGAATAGCAGGTGTCGGCGATACGCTGCATCCATCATGAAGCGCATCGGATTTCTCTCTTTCGGCCACTACCAAGATGTGCCGGGCTCGCTCGTTCACACAGCGCAGGACGCGCTCGTGCAGACGATCGAACTCGCGGTCGCCGCCGAAGAGGTCGGTGTTGACGGCGCCTACGTTCGCGTGCACCACTTCGCGCCGCAGTTCGCCTCACCGTTCCCGCTGCTGGCGGCGATGGCGGCCCGCACGAGCCGGATCGAACTCGGCACCGGCGTCATCGACATGCGCTACGAGAACCCTCTCTATATGGCCGAGGAGGCGGCGATCACCGACCTCATCGGCAACCGGCGCCTGCAGCTCGGGCTCAGCCGCGGCTCACCGGAGACGGCACTGCGCGGCTACGAGTCCTTCGGCTACGGACCCGCCGACGGCGAGACGGATGCCGACCAGGCCCGCAGGCACACCGCGATCTTCCGGGCGGCGATCGACGGCGCCGCGGTGGCTCAGGCCAACCCGGCGATGACCGGTGGGATGGGCGGCGGTCTCGCGATCGACCCGCAGTCTCCGGGGCTCAGCGAACGCGTCTGGTGGGGTTCCGGCACGCGCGCCACCGCCAAGTGGGCAGCCGAGCAGGGCATGAACCTGATGAGCTCGACCCTGCTGACCGAAGACACCGGAGTTCCATTCGACGAGCTGCAGGCCGAGCAGATCCAGATCTTCCGCGACGAGTGGAAGGAGCAGGGCCACGCCTTCGAGCCGCGTGTATCGGTGAGTCGCAGCATCATCCCGCTGGTCTCCGATGCCGACCGCAACTACTTCGGGCTGCGCGGCCAGATCGAGGGCAAAGACCAGGTGGGCCACCTCGACGGCGGCCTCGCCCGCTTCGGACGCAGTTTCATCGGAGAGCCCGACGTGATCGCGGCAGAGCTGGCTCGGGATGCCGCGGTGCAGGCCGCCGACACGGTGCTGGTCACGGTGCCGAACCAGCTGGGCGTCGACTACAACGCCGCGCTGCTCGAGAGCATCGTGAAGCACGTGGCGCCGGCGGCCGGGTGGCGCTAGCCGCCGATCGCGTCGAGCTCGGCGAGGTCGTCGGCGGTGAGCGTCACCCCGGCGCCCGCGACGTTCTCTCGGAGGTGGGCCGCTTTCGACGTTCCGGGTATGAGCAGGACGTTCGGCGAACGCTGCAGCAGCCAGGCGAGCGCAATCGACATCGGCGTGGACTCCAGGCGCGTTGCGACGGCCGAGAGTGCTGCGGACTGTAGCGGGCTGAAGCCACCGAGCGGGAAGAAGGGCACGAAGGCGATGCCTTCGCTCGCGAGCATGTCCACCAGCGCGTCATCCTGGCGCGAAGCGATGTTGTACATGTTCTGCACCATGACGATCGGCGAGATGGCCATCGCTTCTGCGACCTGTTCGGTGGTGGCGTTGCTCACACCAAGGTGCCGGATCAGGCCCTCGTTCTGCATGTCGACGAGTGCTTCGTACGACTCTGCAATCGGCTCGGCGACGACACCCTCGGCGTTGCCGAGCCGGAGGTTGACCAGGTCGAGCGTCTCGAGACGGAGTACTTCACGATTGTGCTGAACCTGTTCACGCAGTTCTTCCGGCCGCCGGGCAGTCGGCCAGCCGCCCTGGGCGTCTCGCGTACCGCCGACCTTCGTGGAGATGTGAACCGAGTCGGAATACGGGTGCAGTGCTTCCCGAATAGCGTCGTTGGTGAACCGCGGGCCGTAGGCGTCGCTGGTGTCGAAGTGAGTGATGCCCAGCTCGACGGCCGCGCGAAGCACCGCGAGCGCACCGTCTCTATCGGCCGGCGGACCCATGACCCACGGACCGGCGAGCTGCATGGCGCCGTAGCCGAAACGGGAGACGGTGAGGTCGCCGAGGGACCAGCTTCCACCGGGCAGGGCGGAGTATGTCGAGATCACGATTGTGCCTTTCACAGGAATCAAAGGGGTGGTGCCGAACGGGTTGTTACTTCAGTATTGATATGTTGCTTTCGTTCAGGAAGTACGCACCATGAAGTGCGTTAGTCGCCGGCAGGTAAGGGGAACGGTCAATGGCCACGATGACGGCAGCCGAGATGAGAGCCGAGAGCAAAGCGAAGTACAACGCCTTCTTGGCCGAGTGCCCGAGCCAAAAGCTGCTCGATCGCATCTCGGACAAGTGGGTGACGCTGATCGTCACCGCGCTGGGCAGCGGGCCGGATTGCTCGGGAGACCCTCGGGCAATGCGTTACTCCGAGCTGGCACGAACCCTCGCCGGCATCAGCCCGAAAATGCTCACCCAGACGTTGCGCTCGCTGGAGCTCGACGGACTCGTTTCGCGCACCGCGACTCCGACGGTGCCGGTCACCGTCACCTACGAACTGACCGACCTCGGTCTCTCGCTCCTGCAGCTGATCCGCGGCCTCAAGTCGTGGGCCGAGACCCACATGGACGAGGTGCTCGCCAACCGCGATCCGTCGGTCGGCCGCTCCGCCCGAACGGCCGGATCGTTATAGAGGGCCGGTGAGGTCTCTGAAGTAGCGGGCGACGGGCCAGCGTTCGAATCCGTTCGCTTCGTAGGCCTGGCGAGCAGGCGCATGGCCGGGATCGTCGCCTGTCTCTACCATCACCATGCCCATACCGGCCGCCTTCGCTCTACTCATCGAGTGCAGCATGAGCGCCCGGCCAACACCCTGTCGTTGAGAGTCCGGATCCACCGCGAGAACGTAGATCTCGCCCATGCGGTCCTCCGTGTGCAGTCGGGTGCACACCCAGCCGGCGAGTCGTTCCCCGGTAAATGCAACGTCGACGTTCTCCGGCTCACCGTCGAGAACCGCGGCCAGATCGTCGTACTGTCGCTTGCTCCAGCCTCCGGGATAGAAGGCCGCGTAGACGAAGGGCGGCACCGTCTTCTCTACGAGTGGGAAGACCGGCCCCCAGGCGCGAAGAGACAGGGCCAGTACCTCGTCACGCAGCTCCGTTACGAAGGGCAGTATCTTCAGCATGTCCCCGACGGTATCGCACCGACACGGTGCGCGACGGGGTTAGCCTCGCGCCTCGTCGAGAGTCTCGCCGGTCGGGTCCGGCGCGGCGATGTCGTCGAGGTCGGCGCCGCCCACGGGCGTGCTCTCCCATTCGAGGAGCCGCCAACCGGCGTCGAACGAACCCTCGAGCACCACGACGCCGGTGTTGCCGAGATCGTGCTCACCGGCGAAGCTGCGCGGCACGTTGGTCGCGTTGCCCGAGACCCAGACGCGGATCGCGGCGCCGTGGCTGACGACCGCGGCGGTGTCGACGCCCGACTCCACGATCTCGGCGATGTCGGCGTTGAACCTGCCGAAGAAGTTGTGGCCGTCTGCGCCGCCGGGCATCACGAAGTCGAGGTCGCCGGAACCCCAGGCGAACACCGTCTCGAGATAGACGCGCACCGAATCGCGATCGCTGAGCCCCTCGACGTCACCGGCCTCGATCTCGTGGATCCCACCGAGCACCGTGGCCGACAGACCGCGGGCGGTGGCGAGGGGCGCGGCGGTCAGCTGCGTACGCACCAGGGTCGACGCGAACACGGCGTCGATCGACTCGTCGCGCAGGGCGTTCGGGATCTCGGCGGCCTGGCGCATCCCGAGCTCCGTGAGCCCAGGGCCCGGGTGTGCGGTGTCGAGCTGGCCGAGCACGTTTGCGGGGGTCTGACCGTGTCGGATGAGGAGGAGTCGCATGATCTTTCCAGCCTATGCGGTGCACCGGTGCGGCTGCCGCCCCACGTCGGAGGTCGCGGGTAGCGTGCAAGCATGAAGATCCTGCACACCTCCGACTGGCACATCGGGCGCACCTTCCACGGGCATTCCACGCTTGAGAACCTGCGTTCCGTGCTCGCCGCCCTCGTCTCCGAGGTGCGCGAGCGAGAGATCGACGTCGTGCTCGTCGCGGGTGACGTCTTCGATTCGGCGATGCCCTCGGCCGAGTGCTTCTCCGTGCTCTCCACGGCGCTGCGCGACATCAGGGCCGCGGGCGCGGAGGTTGTCGTGACGAGCGGCAACCACGACTCCGCGACCCGGCTCGGATTCCAGTCCGAGTGGGCGACCCTGGCCGGCATCCACATGGTGACCCGGCCCGACCAGTATCTCGAGCCGATCTCCATCGCCGACGCCTACGGCCCCGTGCTGTTCTACGGCATTCCCTATCTGGAGCCGTCGATCTTCCGCGGCAGCCATCCCGATGCCGACCTCCGCACACACGAGCAGGTACTCGGCTTCGCCATGGAGGCGATCAGGGCGGATGCCACGGCTCGAGAATCCCGCTACGTCGTGCTCTCGCACTGCTTCGCGTCCGGGGTCGCCGCGCACGACGAGGCGAGCGACGTGGAGCGCGACATCACCTCGGGCGGCCTGAACCTCGTGCCGGCGTCGGTCTTCGACGGACCCGACTATGTCGCGCTCGGCCACATCCACGGTCGCACTACCATCACCGAGCGGGTGCGCTACTCCGGCGCCCCGCTGCACTACTCCTTCGGCGAGGCGCGCAAGCCGCGCGGCGGCTGGCTCGTAGAGCTCGACGCCGGGGGAGTCGACACCGTCGACTGGCTCGACCTGCCCGTTCCCCGACGCCTCAGCGTCATCACGGGGGAGCTCGACGAGCTCCTCGCCTCATCCGAGCACACCGAGGTCGAGAACGACTGGGTCGCGGCGGTCATCACCGACCGCGTGCGCCCGATGGACGCGATGCGACGCCTGCAGGCCCGCTTCCCGAACTGCGCGATGCTCGAGTACCGTCCCACCGTGTCATCCACAGCCGTCGACGTCACCTATCGCGAGCGCATCGCGAAGAAGACCGACACCGAGATCGTGGCGGGCTTTCTCGAGCTGGTGCGCAACGGCGTCGGGCCGTCGGACTTCGAGACCGCGCTCATCGCCGAGGTCGTCGCCGAGCAGGCCGCAGCGGAGGCGAAGGCATGAGAATCCGCAGGCTCACCCTCGCCGGCTTCGGTCCGTACAAGAACGAACAGGTGGTCGACTTCTCGCACTTCGACGACGCCGGCCTGTTCCTCATCACCGGCAAGACCGGCGCGGGCAAGTCGAGCATCCTCGACGCGATCTGCTTCGCCCTCTACGGCAGCGTGCCTCGTTACGACGGCACGCAGGCGCAACTGCGCAGCGACCACTGCTCCGATGACGATCCCACCTACGTCGAGCTCGAGTTCACCGTCGGCGGCATCGACTACTCCCTGCGCCGGGTGCCCGAATATCAACGGCCCAAGAAGAACCGGGCCGGCACCACGAAGCAGGCTCACGAGGCAAGCCTCAGCAGCGGTGACCGCGTTATCGCGGCGAAGCCCGTCGATGTGGCGCACGAACTCGCCGACATCGTCGCCCTCACGAAAGACCAGTTCCTCCAGGTGGTGTTGCTCGCCCAGAACCGCTTCCAGCAGTTCCTGCTCGCGAAGAACGACGACCGCCAGGCGGTGCTGAGAACCCTGTTCGGCTCTAAGCGGTTCGAGCAGATCGAGATCTCGCTCGACGAGAGGCGCAAAGAACTGCAGGCGCAACTCGCGAACGCCGACGACGTGCTGGCCCAGCATGTCGCGCAGGCGGTGAGGCTGCTCGAGCTCGACGAGACGCCCCCGCACACCGACCAGGCGTGGTTCGAGGAGGCCCTCGCCGGCCTCGAAGCCCGGCACGCCGAGAGCGAGCAGGCCGCGGCGACCGCCGATCTGCTCTTCTCCGCCGCAGACATGGAACACCGCACCTTGCTCGACACCCGGGCGCTGCAGTCGCGGCGCGCTGCCGCCAGTGCCGCGATCGCCACGCTCGACGACGACGCACCGTCGATCATCGACGACAGATCGGCCCTCGACGCCGCCCGGCGAGCGGCGCCCGTGTGGCCGCTGCTCTCCGGCGTCGACTCGGCGACGGTTGCGCTCGACGGCGCGCGCTCCGCCGCCGCGGTCGCTACGGCCGCCTATGCGCCGTTCGACGACGACACCCCGCTCGACGAGGTAGTCCAGACCCTCACCACCGCTCTCGGCGCACTCACCGATGCGCTCGCGGACGAGCGCTCCCTGGCCGGCATAGACGCCGACCTCGAGCGCATCGACAAACGCGCCGCCGCCGCCGAGACCGGCCTGGCGGAGACACTTTCGCTGGCCAGCGCACTGCCCGGCCGACTGGAGACGCTGAACGCGCGCGTGACGGACGCCTCGGTACGGGCCGCCCGGCTGCCCCACGCCGAGGAGTCCCTCGCCCGGGCGACCACCGCGCTCGACGCGTCCACGACAGCCGTCGAGGCGCGCACCCGGCTCGAACTGGCCGAGACCCTCGAGCGCACGGCCAGCGCAGCCCACACGGCCGCGGCCCTCGAACTCGACTCTCTGCTCGAACGTCGACTCTCCGGCTATGCGGCCGAGCTCGCACTCGAACTCGTCCCCGGAGACCCGTGCGCGGTTTGCGGCTCGACGAAGCATCCGTCGCCGGCCACCCCGGGCGACGCCCCGGTGACCGCGGCAGACGTCGACGACGCCCGTGACACCGTGGCGCTTCGCCGCGCCGAACTGGATGCCGCTCACTCGAGAGCGACGGCCGCCGCCACCGAACTCGCCGACGCGCTCGCACGAGCCGGCGACGCGTCCACCGCCGAACTCGAGGCCGCGGTCGCCGAGGCCGGCGATGACTTGCGGGCCGCCCGCGACGCGGCAGCGCAACTGGCGCGGGTCGAGAACGAACGAGAGCAGCTCCGCGCCGAGATCGCGAAGATTGAGCCGCGGCTCGACGCGCTCCGCTCCGGCCGAGACGACCTGGCCCGCAGCCTCGCCGAGACCGCGAGCCGCCGCGCCGACATCGCCGCGCGCATCGAGAAGCATCGGGCCGACTCCGCGACCGTGGCCGACCGGGTCGCCGCGATCCAGGCGCGGCTCGACGCCGCCCGCCGGCTCACCGACGCCGAGGCGGAGGTATCGCGCGCGGTTGCCACGCTCGCCACGGCCGACTCGGCCCTCACCGCGCAACTCGCCGAGCAGGGATTCCCCGACGCCGAAGCGGCGCGAACCGCACGACGCACGCACGAGGAGGTCGCGGCCATCGAGAAGCGGCTGCGACACCACGACGAGGCGAGGGCGACCGCGCAGGCGACGCTCGCCGAGCCGCAGATCGCGGGCGCCCCGAGCGAGCTCGTCGACGTCGAGCCCGCCCGGATCGCCCGCGCCGAGGCCCTCGACGCGCGCGACGCCGCGATCGCCCTGGCGAGCGCGTTGCGTCAACGGGTCGACCAGCTCGACGGCGTTGTGCAGGCCACGCGCGATCACCGCGCTGCGACGGGGCAACGCCGGCTCGAGTTCGAACAGCTGCGGCAACTGGCGAGCGTCGTCCGAGGCGACGAGCCCAACACCAGGCGGATGCGACTCGAGACCTTCGTGCTCGCCGCCCAGCTCGAGGAGATAGTGGCGGCCGCGAACACCCGGCTGCGCACCATGAGTGCCGGCCGTTACACCCTCGAGCACGACGACGCTCTGCAGTACCGCAACGCGAAGTCCGGACTCGGCCTCGCGATCCGCGACGAGCACACCGGGCGAAGCCGACCGACCCACTCGCTGTCGGGCGGCGAGACGTTCCTCGCCTCGCTGGCCCTCGCTCTCGGCCTCGCCGAGGTAGTCACCAACCAGGCCGGCGGCATCACGCTCGACACCCTCTTCATCGACGAGGGCTTCGGCTCGCTCGACGGCGACACCCTCGACATCGCGATGAGCACCCTGGACGGACTGCGGGAGGGCGGACGCACGATCGGGCTCATCAGCCACGTCGAGGCGATGAAGGAACAGATCCCGGCGAAGCTGCGCATCACAGTGTCGCCCCGGGGCGACAGCTCGGTGAATGCGAGCTACGAGCATGCGAGCTACGAGCATGCGAGCTTCGACACGCAGTAGACCGGCGATCCACCCGCGCACCACCGCCGTCGACACACGATATCCTGCCGTCGCGCCCGAACCTCTGGTGCGGACATCCGTCATTGTGTACAGTGTCCACAAGTTTAGGGGGACGATCGAAGGGACACATTCGTGAATTTCATCGAGGCCACAGCACTGACCAAGACCTACTCGCCGAAGCGCGCCGCTCCCGTGCACGCTCTCGACGGTCTCGACCTCGGAGTGCCGCAGGGAACCGTCACCGCCCTGCTCGGCCCGAACGGCGCAGGCAAGACCACGGCGGTCAAGGTGCTCACGACACTCATCCGACCGGATTCCGGCACAGCCGTGATCGGCGGCGTCGACGTGCTCAGATACCCGGAACGTATTCGCCCCACCATCGGCGTCTCTGGGCAGTACGCCGCGGTCGACGAGAACCTCACCGGCTTCGAGAACCTCGACATGGTCGGCCGGCTCTACCACCTGGGCGCGCGCGCTTCGCGGGCCCGGGCTCGAGAGCTCATCGAGCTCTTCGACCTCACAGAGGCGCAGAACCGCCCGGTGAAGGGATTCTCGGGAGGCATGAGGCGGCGCATCGACCTCGCCGGCGCCCTCGTCAAGCGCCCGCAGGTGCTGTTCCTCGACGAGCCGACCACGGGTCTCGACCCGCGCAGCCGCCTCGGTATGTGGGACGTCATCACGACGCTCGTGGGAGAGGGCACAACGGTGCTGCTCACAACCCAGTACCTCGAAGAGGCCGATCAGCTCGCCGACAGCATCTCGGTGATCGACTTCGGCCGGGTGATCGCCCGCGGAACCTCCGACGAGCTCAAGGCGTCGAGCGGCGGCCAGCGGGTCGAAGTGAACCTGGTGTCGTCGGAAGACAGCGAGTCGGCGCTCGAGGTGCTGCGGCGTTTCGGCAGCTCCGACCCCACCGTCTCAGATGACGGCCGCGAGCTCACCGTGAGCGCCGACGACGGGCCCATGGTGCTGCAGCGCATCCTCGCCGAGTTCGCCGACCTCGACATCCGCCTCTACGACGCGGGTATGAGACGCCCGACGCTCGACGAGGTCTTCCTGCGCCTCACGGGCCACATGGCGTCGGTCGAAGAGACAAGCGAGAAGGAGAAGGTGTAATGACCGCTACCGCTACCGCGACCGCCACACGGCCCCGATCGGGCAACGACGGCCCGTCGATCGCCCACTGGTTCTCCGACGGCTGGATCACCACGCGCCGCAACCTCATCAAGATCAAGCGCGTGCCCGACATCCTCGTCTTCACCACCCTGCAGCCGATCATGTTCGTGCTGCTGTTCACCTATGTGTACGAGGGCGTGATCGACATCCCCGGCAGCACCTACACCGAGTTCATCATGGCCGGAATCTTCGCGCAGACCGTCGTGTTCGGCTCCACGTACTCGGGATCGGCGATGGCGCAAGACCTCAAGGACGGCATCATCGACAGGTTCCGCACGCTGCCGATGAGTCCGTCGGCGGTGCTCGTCGGCCGCACCAACGGTGACCTGCTCATCAACGCGATCTCGATGGCCGTCATGATGGCCACGGGCTTCATCGTCGGCTGGCGCATCCGTTCCAGTTTCCTCGAGGCGGTCGCGGCCGTCGCACTCCTCCTCTTCTTCGCCTACGCACTGTCCTGGGTGCTGGCGTTCGTGGGCATGAGCGTGCGCAGCCCGGAGGTGATCAACAACGTCTCTTTCCTCATCCTGTTCCCGCTCACGTTCATCTCCAACGCCTTCGTGCCGGCAGAGACGCTCCCGCCGGCCCTGCAGACGATCGCCGAGATCAACCCGGTGTCGGCGCTCGTCCAGGCCGCCCGTAATCTGTTCGGCAATACGCCCCCTGGAATGCCGGAACCCGACGTGTGGACGCTGCAGAACCCCGAACTGACGGTTCTCATCGGCATCGCCGTGATGCTGATCGTCTTCGTGCCGCTCGCCGTGCGCAAGTTCGACCGGGTGAGCACCCGGTAGCGTGGAGGGATGCCGGACTATCGCGTGACCATGGTCGTCGGCGCTGTGCGATCCGGCGTCTCGCCGGCCGCCGTGCTGCCGGCCGCGAAGGCGGCCGCCGCCGAGCTGACGATGGTCGAGGCGGCCGATCTGGCCGTCGTCTCGGGGGAGGCTCGCGTCACGATCCGGTTCGAATCGGATGACGCCGAGTTGGCGAATCAGATCGCCGAACACGTGGTCGCCACGACGCGTGGCTCGGCAGACGTGCCGCGCTTCACTGTCACCCAGCGTGCCGGTGGCCGCTGGTTCACCGTGCGCTGAGTCGCGTCACGCCTGGGGATCGTCAGCGCAGGTCGTCTGCGCTCGTGTCTATCGCGTCGTCGTCACCGACGTAGTCATCCTCGCCCGCGAAGTCGTCGTCGGTGAGTCGGGCGTACTCGGTGATCGTCTCGTCGTCGAGCTCTTGGTCGTCACTGAATGGATCGTTGCTCGACGGCAGGCCTACGGGGTAGATGTCGCTCATGTCCGCTCCTTGCATCGGTGGTGGCGTGAATATGCGTGGCAGTTCCTCCAGTCAATACCGCGTCGCGGCGAGCGGCAAGTGGCTCCTCCACAGCCGCCCCTCGCCGCAGGAACTCCACAGATGACGACCCGGCGGTCGGCACGGAACCACGGACGACGAGAGTTGGCCCATGGACCCCATCGACCGCGCGCTCGCCGATCTCGAACCGCTCGACACCGACGACGTCATCGAGCGCCGCGTCGGCTCGCTCATCGGTCGGGCTGTCAGCCGGCAGATCTGGCTGCTCTTCGTCGACGAGAACAACACGCAGCTGCCGCTCGTCATGCCGATCTCCGACATCCCGGTCGCTCCCGAAGCGAGTGATCTCGACAACTGGACCGAGCTCGTTCGCGGCACGGCAGAAGCGGTTCATGCGCATGGCGTTGTCGTCGTCATCGAGCGCTATGACGCAGACCGGCTCACCGACGCCGACCGGGCGTGGGCGCGGCTCTCCCGCGACGGCTGCCGCGATGCCGGAGTACGACTGCGCGCCGTGCTCCTCAGCCACCGCCGGGGTGTGCGACTGCTCGCCCCCGACGACTACGCGTGAGGCAGGGCAGGCCGTCGACGTAAGGAGGGGACTGGCTCAGACCGATTGCGACAGCTCGGCGAACTCCTCGTCGCTCAATTCGATGCCCGTCGCGCCGATGTTCTCTTCGAGGTGCTGGATCGACGACGTTCCGGGAATCGGCAGCATCGCGGGGGAGCGCCGTAACAGCCATGCCAGTGCGAGCTGCGACGGCGTCGCGGAGTGCTTTGCTGCCAGCTGCGCGAGAGGGCCACCCGCAGCAGCGAGCTTGCCCGTCGCGAGCGGGAACCAGGGGATGAATGCGATGCCGTTCGCGGTGGCGTAGTCGAGCAGAGGCTCGGCGGTGCGGCGGGAGAGATTGAATAGGTTCTGCACCGAGGCGATCCGGGCGACCTTCGACGCTGCCTCGACTTCCTCGACGCTCACCTCGCTGAGTCCGATATGCCGGATCTTTCCCTCGTCCTGCATCGCCTTGAGCTCGCCGATCTGGTCCTCGATCGGCACATCGGGGTCGATGCGGTGCAGCTGCTGCAGGTCGATCCGTTCGACTCCGAGAATGCGCAGGCTCATCTCGGTCTGCTGTCGCAGGTAGGCGGGCCTACCGACCGGGGTCCACTGGTTCGGACCCTGGCGCGTGAATCCGGCTTTCGTCGCGATGACGATCTCGTCGGAATACGGGGCGAGCGCCCGGTGCAGCAGCGGTTCCGCTACATACGGCCCGTACGAGTCCGCGGTGTCGAAAAACGTGACGCCGAGCTCGACCGCCCTCCGCAGTACGGCCACCGCCGCCGCCGGGTCGCGCGGCTCACCCCACACACCGGGGCCGGTCAGTTGCATGGTGCCGTAGCCGAGGCGGGTGACGCGAAGGTCCCCGCCGATCTCGAACGATCCGGCTGCGTCGGCGGAAAGCGTGGTCATCTGAGGTTCTCCGTTGTCAGGGCCGCGGCGTCAGGCGGCGGGTAGTGATGACTCGATGAGCTCCACGATCTCGGGCGCATCCGGCTCGGTGTGCGGACGGAACCGGTGCACGTCGCCAGCGGGGGTGACCACGAACTTCTCGAAGTTCCAGCTCACCTTGCCCGCCTTGCCCGCAGCGTCCGGGGTCTTGGTCAGCTCCGCGTACAACGGGTGCTGCTGCTTGCCGTTGACGCGGATCTTCTCGAACATCGGGAAGGTCACTCCCCACGTCGTCGAGCAGTACTCGGCGATCTTCTCTTCGGTGCCGAGCTCCTGCAGAAACTGGTTGCTGGGAAATCCGAGGACCGTGAATCCGCGGTCGCCGTAGGTCTTCTGCAGCGCCTCGAGCTTCTCGTACTGCGGCGCGAGACCACAGCGAGAGGCGACGTTGACGATGAGGAGAACCTTCTCGTCGTACTCGCCCAACGTCGTCTCTTTGCCGTCGATGGTGGTGATGGGGATCTCGGAAATCGTCATGATGGCGACGATACGCCCTGTCGCGGCGGTACACGAGCCACGGTCAGCGTTTCCCCAGACACCCGAGATTACTGCTGGTCGGAGTCGATTCGCACGACGGCGAACTGCGCGTCGAGCTCGACGTCGACGTCACGGCCGTCGGCGCCCGTCACCTCGACCTCCCAGGCGTGATCGGTGTCGTCGCTGCGGTCGAGGTCGGTCACCGTGCCCGGGCCGGCAGCGTCGAGCGCGGCCTTCTCGGCACTCGAGCGGTCGTCGGCCGAGATAGCCGCGTCGCCGCCGGTCGCCGCGTCGGTCGGGTCGCCGCTCGGCGTCTCGGAGTTCGTTCCGGTCGCGCCGCCACCGGTGGACGCACCGTCGACCCGCACGACCTCGTAGTCCTCGTCGAGCTCGACGTCGACGTCGCTGCCGTCTTCGCGGCGAACCTCGACCGTGTAGGCGTGGTCGAGGTCGTCGCTGCGCTCGGCCTCGGTCACTGTCCCTTCGCCGACTTCGGCGAGGGCCGCATCACTGGCCCGCTCGAGGCTCGTGCCGGTGAGGGCGTCGTTGTCCTGATCGAAGGGGTCGGTCGCCGCCACGGCGATACCCGCTCCGCCGAGCACGACGATGGCTGCGGCTCCCGCGATGATCCAGGTGGTCTTCTTCTTCACGATGCTCTCCTTGGTTTCACTGCCGTTTCGGCATGGGAACAGTGTGCGATTCAGACGCTGAAGCGAGACTGAAGCCCGCTGAAGGCGCCTTCAGAAAGGCGACCGGCGGCGGGCGGAGGGATCAGTCGGATGCCGCGGGCAGCAGCACCTCGAACCGCGCGCCGCCCAGCGGGCTGGCGTGAGCGGTGACTGTGCCACCGTGGGCGAGGGCGATCTCGCGGGCGATGGCGAGGCCCAGGCCGCTGCCGCCGGCCTCGCGTGCTCGTGCGTCGTCCAGACGCACGAATCGGTCGAAGATGCGCTCCCGCTCCCGCTCGGGCACGCCGGGGCCGTCGTCGTCGACCGCGAACGTCACACCGTCCTGCGTCTCCGCCAGCTCGATGCGCAGCTCGCTCGCCGCGTGCCTGGCCGCGTTGTCGACGAGGTTGCGCACGAGGCCGGACAGAAGTCCGGCATCTCCGGCGATGCGGGCCGCGCCGACGGCCGAGGCGTCGATGCGCACGCCTCCGGACGCGCGCAGACGGCGCACCTCGGCGAGCACGATGTCGTCGAGGTCGACCGGCGCTGCGGCCGAGACGAGCACCTGTTCGTCGGCGCGGGCGAGGGCGAGCATTCCGTCGACGAGCCGTTCGAGCCGTGCGCCCTCGTCGAGTATCGCCTCGGAGAGGTCGGCGCCGTCGACACGGTCGGGGTGGGCGCGGGCTACCTCGGCGAACTGCCGCAGTGACGACAGCGGGGAACGCAGCTCGTGTGAGGCGTCCGAGATGAATCGGCGTTGGGCGCTCTGCGAGGCGTCGAGGCGGTCGAGCATCCCGTTCATCGTCGCCGCGAGGCGGCCGATCTCGTCGTCTGTCCCCGGTTCCGCGATGCGGCGGTCGAGCCGGGTCGCGGTCACTGCGGCGACCTCCCGGCGCATCCGTTCGACCGGCCGCAGTGCACGACCGACCACGACCCAGGTGGTGGCGGCCATCAGCAGCACCACCAGCGGAACGGCCACGGCGAGCTGCGCCGTCACCGTCGCGACGGCCTCAGCGGCGTCGTCGATACTCTGGCCGACGACGAGTGTGCCGTCGTCGGTCTCCTCGGCCACGACGAGGTAGTCGTCGCCGTCGACGGTCACGATCCGGTGGGCCTCGGTGTCGCTCTCGGAGACGGGCGGCACGTCGTCGGCGCCGTCGCTGGCCGCGACGACCGCTCCGTCGTCGTTCCGCAGCTGGAGGAACCGGTCGTCGTCGTCGAGCTCGGCGACCGCCGACGAGAGTGACGAACCGGAGCCCTCCGACAGGTCGCTCGCGTAGGTCTCTGCCGATGCGGCGACGGCGTCGAGCAGTGAGGTGCGCAACACGACGCCGAACACGACGGCGCCAGCGACGAGGGCGACGGCGGCGACCACGGTCGTCGCGAGGGTGATGCGCACACGGAGCGTGAGCGGCCGGCGCGTCGGGCCTGGGCGCCTAGCCACCGTTGCTCGCCAGCCGGTAGCCGGAACCGCGCAACGTCTCGATCGCCGCACGGTCGAAAGGGCGGTCGAGCTTGTTGCGCAGGTGCCGCACGTACACCTCCACGATGTTCGAGTCGCCCTCGAAGTCGGCGTCCCATACGTTGTCGAGCACCTCGCGCTTCGACACGATCTGGCCCTTGCGGCGCATCAGGTATTCGAGCACGGCGAACTCCCGGGCCGTGACGTCGATCACCACGTCGCCGCGCCAGACCACGTGCGACGCGGGATCCAGCCGCACATCGCCGGCTTCGAGCACCGCCGGGCGGTCGGCGGCCCCGCGGCGCAGCAGGGCGCGCACCCGAGCGAGAAGCACTGCATACGAGAACGGCTTGGTGAGGTAGTCGTCTGCTCCGGTGTCGAGGGCCTCGACCTGATCCCACTCGCCGTCCTTGGCCGTGAGCATGAGGATGGGCGTCCAGTCGCGCTCGGCGCGCAGGGTCTCGCAGACGCGGTAGCCGCTGATGCCGGGCAGCATGATGTCGAGCACGATCACCGAGTACTGGTTCTCGCGCGCGAGCCAGAGCCCGTCGGTGCCGTTCGCCGCGACATCCACGGCGAAGCCCTCGGCCTCGAACCCGCGACGCAGCCCCTCGGCGAGCCGGGTCTCGTCCTCGACCACCAGTACTCGCACGCCGCCCCCTTCGTCGGGCTTCCAGCCCGGTCCGTTCGCCCAGTCTGGCGTACGGCCGCTGAAGCCCCGCTGAAATCGCGCGCCGGGATGCCGCGTCGGTCGGGGGCGCGTGCCGATCAGCCGCGCACGGCCAGCACGAATGGCAGCACAGCCGAGGCGCCGGCCCGGCGTAGCGCCCGGCCGGCGACGGTGATCGTCCAGCGGCTGTCGACCAGGTCGTCGACGAGCAGCACCGGCTGGCTTTCGGGCAGCTCGGGCGACCCGAAACGGTCCCACACGCCCGCGAGCCGGTAGGCGCTGTTGCCGCCGGCCTCTCCCGTCGGTCCGCCGTTCTCGAGGCTCATCGCTCCGAGGTACGGGAGCCGGCCGGCGGCAGAGAGACCTTGGGCGATCGATTCGACGAGCAGCGGATGCCGCCGCGATGGCACGCTCACGATCGCGGCCGGGCGCGACTCCCAGCCCCAGTCGGCGAGCACCCGCACACACGCGGCGATCATGGCCGGCGAAGCGGGCGCGTCGACCGCGCCGGGGGCGAAGGCCTCGCGCAGGGCGCCGCCCCAGCCCAGGTCGGTGAGGCGAGCGAGCGCTCGGCCGGGGGAGTTGCGCTCCGCGACGGCGATGTTGCCCTTGACCGCGACGCCGAGGTTGTCCATGCCGTTCGGCCATTGGGCACGCGGGTCGACGAGCACCCCGACCCGGTCGAGCGAACGCGCGGCTGTCGCCGTGGCATCCGTCTGGATCTCCGAGGGGTACCAGACTCCGGCGCAGTTGTCGCAGCGGCCGCAGGGCACCGCGGTGTCGTCGTCGAGGGCGTGCTGCAGAAACTGCATGCGGCAGCCGCTGTGATCGGCGGGCAGCACCTCGTAGTCGAGCATCGACTGCTGCTCACGCTCGCGCGCGGCCGCGATGCGCTGGTAGCGCTCGGCGTCGTAGACCCACGGCCGGCCGGTGGATACCCACCCGCCGGTGACCTTGCGCACGGCACCGTCGACGTCGAGCACCTTGAGCAGCAGCTCGAGCGGTGTGCGCCGCAGGTCGACCCGTGCCTCGAGCGCGGGGGTCGACAGCGGGGTATCGCCGAGCTCGGCGATCACCGCGAGGGCCTTGCTCTCGTTCGGCATCGAGGCGGTGGCGAAGTAGTTCCAGATCGCCTCGTCTTCGCTGCCGGGGAGCAGCAGCACGTCGGCGTTGGCGGTGGCGCGCCCGGCGCGACCCACCTGCTGGTAGTAGGCGACGGGGGAGGAGGGGGCACCGAGGTGCAGCACGAAGCCGAGATCGGGCTTGTCGAAGCCCATGCCGAGCGCGCTCGTCGCGACGAGCGCCTTGAGGTCGTTCGACTTCAGGCGCCCCTCGAGCTGTTCGCGTTCCGACGTGTCGGTGCGCCCCGTGTACGCGTGCACCTCGTGGCCGGCCTCGCGGAGGAGACGGGCGGTGTCTTCGGCGGCCGAGACGGTGAGCGCGTAGATGATGCCGCTGCCCGGCAGCTCCGCGAGGTGGCTGAGCAGCCAGGCCAGCCGCGCCTGCGCTGTCGGGAGCCGGAGCACCCCGAGTCTCAACGACGCCCGGGCGAGCGGCCCGCGGATCGTGAGCACCTCGGTCGTGTGGCCGGCCAGTTGCTCGGCGACGTCGGCCACGACGCGGCTGTTGGCCGTCGCGGTCGTCGCCAGCACCGGGATGTCGGCGGGCAGTTCGGCGATGAGATCGCGCAGGCGCCGGTAGTCGGGACGGAAGTCGTGACCCCAGTCGGAGATGCAGTGCGCCTCGTCCACGACGAGAAGGCCGGCGCGGGAGACGAGAGCCGGCAGCTGCTCGTCACGGAACGAGGGGTTGTTGAGCCGCTCGGGCGAGACGAGCAGAACGTCGACCTCGTCGTTGCGTAGCTTCTCGAGCACCTCGGCCCACTCGTGGGCGTTCGACGAGTTGATCGACACCGCCCGAACCCCGGCGCGGGCGGCGGCCGCCACCTGGTCGCGCATCAGGGCGAGCAGCGGCGACACGAGGATGGTCGGCCCGCCACCGCGCTGACGCAGCAGAAGTGTGGCGACGAAGTACACCGCGGATTTGCCCCACCCGGTGCGCTGCACCACGAGGGCACGCCGGTGGTCGTCGACGAGCGCCGCGATGGCCTCGAACTGGCCGTCGTGGAAGTCGGCATCGTCGCGGCCGACGAGGGTGCGCAGAACGGTGAGGGCGGATGCTCGGGTGTCGGTCGTCGAGGCGGTGTCGGTCATCCGTACAGCCTGACAGGTGCCGCCGACGCCCGCCGCCCGCCGGGGACGACCGGGCACGCGCAGTAGCCGTGGAGGACACGCAGAGCAGACCAGCAGCATCCATTCGGTATCGTCTGTAATGAACCAGCACGATGAAAGCGAGCGGATGCCTGACAGCCCCATCTCGGCGACGCCCTACGAGGTGCTCGGCGTGAGTCCCAGTGCGAGCCATGACGAGCTCCGCCGCGCGTACCGACGACTCGCGCGTGAGACGCACCCCGATACGGGCGGCAGCTCGGCACGGTTCGTGGCCGTGCAGCTGGCCTGGGAGCGCATCGGCACACCGGAGGACCGGGCGGCCTATGACCGCGGCCGTCCCTCGCGCCACTTCGACGACAGCGAACATCAGCCGTGGGCGGCGCCGAGCGCCCGCCCGGCGCAGGACACCCGCCCGCCGGCACGCGCCTACGGCCACCCGGGAGGCTGGCGCCGCGAACGCTTCCTCGGCCTGATGCGCGAGTGGGTCGGCATCGGCGCACCTCTTCCCGACCCGTACGACCCCGCGCTGGTGCGCAGCGCCCCCCGCGAGATCAGGCACCTCCTCGCCGACGCTCTCGCCGAGGAGGCGACCGCGCGCACGATCTCCAGCCTGGGCATCGCGTACACGGTGTGGCACGACGTCTCCACGGGCTATCCCGACGAGAAGATCGACCACGTCGTGCTCGGAGCCAGCGGGCTGTTCGCGATCCTCTCCGAGGACTTCGGCGGGCCGGTGCGGGTCAAGGGCGGCGAGCTCATCGGCGAACCGGTCGGCGGCGACCGTCCGATGCACGAGCTCGGACACCGGGTGAAGGCCCTGCAGCGCGGGCTGCGGCTCAAGTTCACCGGTCTCGTGATCGTGCTGCCCGACGACGACCTCTCCGAACCGGTCATCGAGCTGGGCCGAGTGCGCGGGGCGTCTGCGGCCGTCGTGCGCCACTCGTACCTGCCCGCTCTACTGCGCGAGGGACTGCCGGGCAGCGCCCTCAGCGGCGGCAACGAGGTGTTCGACGTACGTACCCGGCTGCTCGCCGGCATCCGCTTCGTCGAGTAACGCCCTAGCCCACGTCGAACTCGGTGGAGCCGAGCGGCGACAGGTCGCTCAGCTCGACCGAGCTGACCCGCGCGCTCGGCGGCCCCTTCTTCAACCACGAGACGAACGCGGCCACGGCGGCGGGCGGCCCCTCCGCCTCGACTTCCACCGTGGCATCCGGCCGGTTGCGGGCGAAGCCCGTGACGCCCAGTCTCTGCGCCTCGGCACGCGCGCTCCACCGAAAGCCGACGCCCTGAACGACCCCGCTCACCACCGCTCGTCTGCGCACGGGGAGAACTCTCATGCGGCAACGCTATCGCCCTGATGCGTCCTGGCCCAGCGGGGCGGGCGGCTGTTGAACCGGTGGTGAACAGCGCCGCAACGCCACGCCGCGCTGTCTGCTGATTGAGCCGGCGTTCCGACTTGCGTCGTAGACTTTGCGAGTCAATCGTGAGCGCCACCGGCCAGTCGGAGAACAGACATTAAAATCGCAAGCTACAACCTTCGTAAGAACATGGCGAGCGCAGAGCTCGCCGGGCTCGCCCACACCTACGAGCTCGACCTGCTCTGCTTGCAGGAGTGCGACACCAACCTGCTGCCCGCCGAGCTCGGCGAGATGAAGCTGGCCGACGCGACCAAGCTCAACCGCCTCGGGCTCGCGATCTACTACCGCCCCGACCGGTTCACCCCGCTCGAGACGAAGACCTTCGAGCTGAAGAAGTCATTGCACGACCGCATCGCGGCGCCGACGCACGAGCGGCTCATCGGCACGAGGTTCTTCGATGCCGAGACCGGTCTCGAGTTCGTCGCCGCGTCGTTCCACGCGTCGCCGCTCACGGCGCTCAACTCGCTGCGCCGCAATCAGATCAAGGCCGCGCACGAGGCGCTCAAGGCGATGGGGGAGGAGCTGCCGCACCTCATGGTGGGCGACTACAACTATCCGCTGTTCCAGAAGGGCCTCGGCAAGCGCATCGGCAAGACCGGGTACGACCTGTCGCTCAGCGACCGTCGCACCTACACCCGCTACAAGATCTTCACCGGTCACTTCGACTTCGTCACGAGCGTCGGCATGACGATCGACAGCGTGGAGACGCTTCCCATCGGCGCATCCGACCACCTGCCGATCCTCGTGAACGCGAGCTCGACCGCCAAAGAGCAGGCGGCGTAGCCCTTAAACACGAATGACCCCGGCTGATTTCTCAGTCGGAGTCATCCTGTCCCGACACAGTCGGGGTCCTGCTGTCTCAAGAGCAGAAAGGCCAGTCTACCAAGCTCACGAGGGCGGCGGTCGCCTCAGGCGCGCAGCCATTCGAGCAGGTCGGCGTTGATGGTGTCTGCCTGGGTGGTCGGCATGCCGTGCGGGAAGTCCTCGTAGGTCTTCAGAGTGCCGTTCTGCAGCAGTTCGGCAGAGAGCGGTCCGGATGCCGCGTATGGCACTATCTGGTCGTCCCTGCTGTGCATCACGAGGGTCGGCACGGTGATCCTCTTCAGATCGTCGGTGAAGTCCGTCTGCGAGAATGCGACGATGCCGTCGTAGTGTGCCTTCGCGCCTCCCATCATTCCCTGCCGCCACCAGTTCTCGATCACGGCCTCCGAACCCTCGACGCCGGGGCGGTTATAGCCGTAGAAGGGTCCGCTCGGCAGCGCCCTATAGAACTCCGAGCGGTTCGCGGCCAGCTGAGCCTGCAGGTCGTCGAAGACGCTCTTCGGTAACCCGCCCGGGTTCGCATCGGTCTGCAGCATCAGTGGCGGGACGGCGCTGATGAGCACCGCACGCGACACCCTGTCTTCGCCGTGCTGCCCGATGTAGTGAGCGACCTCGCCGCCTCCGGTGGAGTGGCCGACGTGGATGGCGTCGCGCAGGTCGAGGTGCTCGGTCAGCGCCGCGAGGTCGGCGGCATAGTGGTCCATGTCGTGGCCGTCGCCCGTCTGGGTCGAGCGTCCGTGGCCACGTCGATCATGCGCGATCACCCGGTAGCCCTGCCCAAGGAAGAAGAGCATCTGATTGTCCCAGTCGTCGGCCGAGAGCGGCCAGCCGTGGCTGAAGACGATCGGTTGCCCGGTGCCCCAGTCTTTGTAGAAGATCTCCGTGCCGTCGGTCGTGACGATTGTTCCCATTAGCGCCTCCTCTAGTCGGTCCGATCCCGCGTCTGCGGTTGACCTGCAGACTAGAGCGCGGGCTGAGGCCGGGGGAAGGGCCGAAGCGTGAACAGGCGTATGTCTAGGATGTCTCATATGACTCAGCCCGCGCGCAGCGTCTCGAGTGGACCGTCGATTTCGAGTTACCGCGGGCTCGTCCCGGTGTTCGTGATCGGGGTGCTCTGCGCCGGGCTGTTGGCGGGGTGCACGTCGCCCAACGCTGCCTCGACCCGCGCACCCAGCGAACCGAGCACAATCGCCGAAGCCGCGGCGACAATCGACATGCCCGATCTGGGGCCGTCTCCGGCTCCCGACCAGCTGTCCGACGAACGTATGGAGCAGCTGCGACTGGCGCAGCAGGACATCGACTGGCAGCTCGTCGAACACGTGTACCCAGACGCCGTCCGGCCTGTGGTCGCGTTCGCAGGGTACACAGACAGGGACGCCTATCTGGACACGCTTCATGCCTGCTACACGGCGAGCGGTCTCAGGCTGGGCATGAAGGTGAACGAAATCGGCGAAACTGTCGTGAACGACGCCGATGTGAGCAGTGAAGCGCACTATCTGGCCCAGTTCGCCTGCCGGGCAACCGTGACGCTGGAACCCGAGCCGTGGAACGCGGCTCAGATCGGCTACCACTACGACTACCTCACCGAGTTTCTGGCACCCTGTTACGCGGCCAACGGCCTCGAGAGCGCACAGGCGCCCAGCCGCGCGGAGTACATCGCGAACTGGCCGAATCCGGGGTGGGGTCCCGACATGGGCGAGGTCTTCGCCACGCCCGCTGCGGCACCGATCATCGCGGCGTGTCCGGGGCCGTTCAACTAGCCGCTCTGCCCGACTACCGCGTGATGTGCATCCGCACCAGGTCGGTGCGCTGCAGGGAGACGCTGTGAGCCAGGGGGGTGCCGTCGCGGTCGAAGGTGACCTGCTCGGCACGCAACACCGGGTGCCCGACATCCAACCCCAGCGCTGCGGCCTGACCCGCGTCGACCGTGACCGCCGCGACGTCGGTCGCCGTGTGCGCCACCGCGCCGGCGACGTGGCTGTTGAGCATGTCGAAGAGGTCGGTGTCGATGCTCGTCATCGCGTGCGGGTCGATGGCGACCCCGTACAGCTCGGTGGGAATGTGTTCGCTCATCGAGGCCGACGGCGTTCCGTCGACCGTGAACAACCGATCGACCCGCCACGTCTGCGTACCCGGGGCGAGCCCCAGAGCGGCCAGGACGGCATCGGAGGGCACGTCGAGCGTGCACGACGATTCGCGTATTGCCACGGTGTGCCCGCCGCGCTGCACGCGATCACGGTACGACTGGATCGTCGACATGTTGAGGGAGGCGGCCGGCAGCGGTGGGCTCACGAAGGTGCCCACGCCCCACCTGCGACTCACCAGCCCTTCGGTCGCCAGTACCCCCAGGGCCTCCCGTACGGTGCCACGGCTCACGTCGAGTTCTTCGGCCAGTTGCTTCTCATTCGGCAACCGGTCGCCGACGGCGTAGGTGGCGCCGAGAAGCTGGCGGAGCTGCGCGACCGCGCCGTCGACGACTGTGTGCCGTGTGGCCATCCTTGCTCCCCTTGCGATCTCTACGGCGTGCGCTGTGCCTGAGGAACGGGTGTCACCAGACCTCGCCCAAGACTCGCAGGATGTTGCCGCCCAGAACCTTGGCGATGTCTTCATCGCTGTAACCGTTCTTCACGAGCCATCCGGCGATGTTCCCGAAGTTCTCGGCCGGGTTCTCCAGCCCTTCAACATACTCGATCTCCGGATGCTCGCGCTTGCCATCCTGGCGCTGGGCGTAGTTGCTCGCGTAGGCGTGATGCACCGCCACGTGGTCGCCGAACATGGTGTCGGGTCCGAACGCGACATGGTCGATCCCGACGAGGTCGACACAGTATCTGAAGTGATCCATCACCGAGTCGATGGAGTGCGACAGATGGTCGGGCGAAATGGTGGTGTGCGGAGCGGCCTCGAGGCCGATGAGCCCACCACGCTCTGCGCAGGCGATGATCACCTCGTCCGGCTTCATCCGTGCGATAGGCCAGACGGCGCGCGCGCCCGCGTGGGTGATCATGACGGGAACGCTCGAATGCTCGATCACGCCGAGGCTCGTCTGGTCGCCCGAGTGCGAGATGTCGATGAGCATGCCGATCTTGTTCATGCGTTCGACCGCGCGGCGGCCGAAATTGGTGAGGCCGCCGTCATTTCGCTCGGACAGCCCGGATCCGAGCATGTTCGCCTGCGAATAGGCGATACCGAGCTGTCGCACGCCGAAGCCGTACAGCATGTCGATGCGGTCGAGCTCGTTCTCGATCATGCTGGCGCACTCGAGTCCGGCGACGAGAGCCAATTGCCCCTGTGCCTTGGCGTCGAGGATGTCGGCCACCGACTTCGCGTGTACGACATAGTCCTGCTTGGCCAGGTCGGCGAGACGGAAGCCCAGCGCGTAGATCATGTCGTCCCACTTCCAGCCGTTCTCGCTGGTGACGCACGAGGCGCCGGCCATGAAGTTGTCGACGACCGCGGTGAGGCCGGACCGGGACAGCCCCGAGTAGGCGGTTCGTTGACGGCCGGTGCGGTTGAGCGCCTTGATGTCGCCAGAGGACTCCGGCAACACGACGGCGTGCTCGTGCAGTGAGAAGATGACTTCTTCGGCCATGATCCGGTCGACCCTCTGCTGCTGTTCGACCGTGAGCTTCAGCTCGTGTTCAGGAACTCGGCCGAACTCCGGCGCGAGCGCGAAGTCTGTGTAATCGTCGCCGGGAGTGAGGTAGTCGTAGGCGGTATAGCCGTCGTAGCGCGGGGCGACTGGTTGCATGGTGATGGTCCTAACGTGAAGCGGTCGGTGCGGTGAGTGGAAGAGGAAAGTGGCAGGCGACCTCGCGGTCGCTCGAGTCGAAGACCCGGGCGAGCGGCGGTTCGTGGCTGGCGCACCGGTCTTCTGCGAGCCAGCAACGGGTTCGGAAGCGGCAACCGCTGGGCGGGTCGACCGGGCTGGGCGGGTCGCCGGCGAGAAGACGGCGCTGGCGCGTTCCGGCCAGCGTCGGGTCGGGGATGGGCGCCGCCGACAGCAGCGCGCTGGTGTACGGATGAAGCGGAGCGTCGTACACCTCGCCGCGGGCACCCAGTTCGGCGACCTTGCCGAGGTACATGACCCCGATGCGGTCGGAGATGTGCCGCACGACCGAGAGGTCGTGGGCGATGAAGACATACGACAGGCCGAGCTCGGACTGGAGGCGCTGGAACAGGTTCACGACCTGCGCCTGGATCGACACGTCGAGTGCCGAGACCGGTTCGTCACAGACGATCACCTCGGGGTCGAGCGCGAGGGCGCGAGCGATGCCGATGCGCTGACGTTGCCCGCCCGAGAATTGGAAGGGGAAGCGGTCCATGTGGTCGGGGTTCAGCCCGACCAGCTCGACCAGCTCACGCACCCTGTCGAGCCGCTTGTTCCGCGGCATCACGTCGGGGTGGATCTGGTACGGCTGCATGAGGATCTCGCGCAGCGAGCGGCGCGGGTTCAGCGATGCGTATGGGTCTTGCAGCACGATCTGGATGCGGCGGCGCAGCGTGCGCGACTCCGCGCCCTTTACCGAGTGCACATCCTGGCCACGGAACAGCACCGATCCGGAGGTCGGTCGGTCGAGGCCGACGATCGTGCGGGCGAGCGTCGACTTGCCGCAGCCCGACTCGCCGACGATTCCGAGAGTCTCGCCCTTGCGCAAATCGAAGCTCACGCCGTCGAGCGCTTTGACGACCTGTCCGGACCGACGCAAGAACTGCCCGCGAACCGGGAAATGCTTCGCGACGTCGTCGACGGTCAACACCACATCATGCTTGTCCACTGAGGACCTCCTCTCGACGATGGCAGGCGCTGGCCCGCTCGCCCGGCGTGTTCGCCGAATGCGGCGGGAGCAGCGACGGCCGTTCGGCTCCACACAGGTCGATCGCGGCATCGCAGCGGTCTCGGAAGGCGCACCCGCCACCGAGGGTCAACAGGTTGGGCGGCGCCCCGGGAATTGCCCACAGCTCGGCGTCCTGCCGGTCGACTCGCGGAATGGAGCGCAAAAGGCCTCGCGTATAAGGGTGGGCTGTATCGGTGAAGAGTTCGTGGACGGTTCCCGATTCGATGATGCGGCCCGCGTACATGATCGCCGCCTTCTGCGCGACCTCGGCGACGACACCGAGGTCGTGGGTGATGAGCACGAGCCCCATTCCCTTCTCCTCCTGCAGCTCGAGCAGGAGCTCCATGATCTGCGCCTGCACCGTCACGTCGAGCGCCGTGGTCGGCTCGTCGGCGATGAGCACCTTCGGGTCGAGCGCGATCGCCATGGCGATCATGATGCGCTGCCGCATCCCGCCGGAGAACTGGTGCGGGTAGTCCTTCGCCCGCGACGCCGGAGCGGGGATGCTCACACGAGCCATGAGCGCGACCGCACGGTCCCAGGCGTTCGCCCGTGACATCCCGCGCCGCACCCTCAACAGTTCGGCGATCTGGCCGCCCACCGAGTAGACGGGGTTGAGCGCGGAGAGTGAGTCTTGGAAGACCATGGCGATGCCCTCGCCGCTCACCCGACGTCGCACCCGCGCTGGTGCGCCGAGCAGCTCGATGCCCTCGAAGTGCACCTCGCCCGAGGTGATGCGCCCCGGGGGAGTGTCGAGCAGCCCCATAACGGTCTGGGCGGTCACCGACTTGCCCGAGCCGGACTCGCCGAGGATCGCTAGCGTCTGGCCGGCGAGCACCTCGAAACTCACGTTCTGCACCGCTCGCACAATGCCGTCGCGGGTGTCGAACTCGACGCTCAGGTCGCGCACGCTCATCACGGTCTCGGTCATGCTGCACCGCCCACGCCGGCGCGCTTCAAGAACCCGCGCACCGTGGACTGGAACAGCTCGGGTTCTTCGAGCTGGGGCGAGTGGCCCGAATGCTCGAACACGACGAGCTCGGCGTTCGGGATGCCGTCGGCGATCGCCTGCGAGGCCAGCACCGGTGTGCGCCAGTCGTGACGGCCGACGACGACCAGAGTCGGACACAGTATCTCGGGTAGGCGCCCGCTCAGATCGAACTCCGGCATGTTGACGCCGAAGGCGAAGTTGTGGGTCGCGAAGTGGTAACTCGTCGCCCGCGCCTTGCGCTCGACAGCGGCGGGGTCGTAGTTGTGGTCGTAAAGCGGCAGGATGGCGCGCCAGTAGCGCTCGAATTCGGCGTTGTCGGCGAATTCACCGGTCCCGATCCGCTCGATCGCCCACGGATCGATCGTCACGCGGTCAGAGGTTCGCGCCCGCTCGACAGCCGTGTAGTCGTAGTCGGTGTTCGCGGCGGTGTCGCGTAGCACCAGGGCGGAGACACGGTCGGGGTGCGCGAGCGTGTATTCGAGCGACAGGAAGCCGCCGTACGACCCTCCGGCCATAACGATGGATTCGAGACCGAGCAGCTCGCGGATACCGTCGATGTCTGCCACCCACTGCTCGTGGGTGAAAGGGCCGTCGGAGGCCGACTCGCCCGAACCGCGTGCATCGAAGGTGACGACCCGGTATTCGTCGGCGAACGGTCCGAACGAACGCACCGGCTCCGAGCGTGAGCCGAGGCCCGGCGCACCGTGGTGCACGATCATCGTCGGTGCATCCTCCGGCCCGAGCACCTGCAGTTTGAGGCTCGCGCCGTTGATCGTCGCAAAGAATTCGTCGTTCATACCGGGATCACATTCTGTTCGAGGCTGCGCGGGTAGTGCGTGAGCCGTTCTGGGCCGTGGATCGTGGTGAGCACGGAGTCGGAGATCCGGTAGCCGCCGTGCCCCGGCACATAGATGCCGGGCTCGCTCGAGAGCACCATGTCGGCTTCGAGCAGCGAGCCGTCGCCGTCTTCGATCCAGGGGGCCTCGTGCTGGGCGATGCCGATGCCGTGTCCCTGCCGGTGTTGGATGTAGCCGCCCATGCCCGCGTCTCGGATCACGTCGAGACATTCGGCGTTGACCTCGGCGCACGTGCGGCCGAGTGTCATCCCCGCGACGCCGATCTCCTGCGCTCTCAATGCGACCGCGAAGTAGGACTCCTGTTCGGTCGTGGGTTCGCCGATCACGAATGTGCGTTCGCTCTCGACGAACCGGCTCGCCACGGCGGCACCGAGCGAGAGGATGAGGGTATCGCCGATCGCGAGCCGCCTGCTGCTCGGCAGGCCGTGCGGTCGGGCCGAATTGGGCCCCGTGTAGACGAGCCCTCCGGCGAGCTTGGTCGTGTAGATCACATGGTCGAAGCGGGTGTACATCGCCTCGGTGCCGTAGCCGATGACGTGGCGCGCCAGGCCGCCCTCGGTCGGCAGCGGCCCTCCGCTCTTCAGGGCATCCTCGATGAGCGTTCGCCCCGCTGCGAGCATCTCGTCGCAGATGACGCCGGCTTGGCGGTGAAACCGGATCTCCTCGGGGTGCTTTGTGCGACGCATCCGTCCGACGACCGACGTCGACGACCAGTCGGCGCCGGGCAGCACCCCGCGGAGGGTCGTCAGGGCGCCGGTCGAGAGTGCCGGTGCGAAACCGATTCGCGCGGATGCCCTGCCCCGGCGCACCAGCTCGGCCGCGAGGCTCGCCTCCGGCGTGACGACCCCCGGATACTCGAAGTAGGTGACTATCTCGGCCTGGATGCCCTGTGCGCTCGCGTACTCGTGGTCGAGCCGCGGCATAAGACAGAACCTGTCGCCGTCGGCACCGATCCAGAGGTACACGGGGCGCTCGGTGACCGCGTAGAAGAAACCCGCGAGATAGGCGATGTCGCCCGGCGTTGTGACGAGGAGCCCATCGAGTCCCTGCTCGGCGAGAGATGCGACCAGCTCGGCCTGCACCCGGTCGTAGAACGCATCGGGTAGACGCATGGTCACAGCCCCTTCGTGCGCGGGTCGCGCGAGTCGTTGTACCGGATTCCGGCGATGGTCGCCGCGAGAACGAGGAGAAGGATCGCGAGCGACGGGAAGAGCGTCTGCCACCACGCGGTGGCAAGCACTCCCGAACGCTGTGCGTTCAGCAGGATGCGGCCCCACGACCACGACGACGGATCGCCCATCCCGAGAAAGCTGAGTCCCGCCTCGGAGATGACGGCGCGGGCGGCAGTGAGCAGCACGCTCACGACGATGAGCGGCACCACCGCCGGGAAGATCTCGGTGGCGATGATGCGAACGGGTCCGGCGCCGAGCACCCTCGCGCCGTCGATATAGGGCATCGAGGCCACGACCATGCCGTTCGATCTGATCAGCCTCGCGACCTCCGCCCACGACAGCACGCCGATCACGATCGTGAGGGTCAGGACGCTCGGCCCGGCGAGTGCCGTCACGAGGATCATCAGCGGCAGCATGGGCAACGAGAGCATCACGTCGGTGAGCGTCGTGACGAGGGGGTCGAGCTTCTTGACGTAGGCGCCGACGAGGCCGAGGGCGGTGCCGATGATGATGGCGATGATGGATGCCACAACCCCGACGATCAGGCTCACGCGAGAGCCCCACACGACCTGTGCGAACACGTCCTGGCCGAGATCGTCTGTGCCGAAGATGTGCTCACCCGACGGCGGCTGCAGGATATCCTCGCCGAGCCCGGTCGGCCGGTCGATCAGCATCGGGCCGAAGATGCCGGAGAAGGCGAACACCACGAGAACAGCCACCGAGATGTACCCGGAGGGCTTCGCGAAGTAGCTGTTGCTGCCACGGCGATTGCCGTTCGGCAGCCCGGCGAGGGTGGCAATGGGCACGGCGGGTACTGCGCTGCCGTTCGACGGTTGCTGGATGCTCATGCGCGAATCCTCGGGTTCAGGACCAAAGCGATCATGTCGGTCAGGAGATTGGCGAGCACCACGGTGACCGCCAGCAGCACGAAGGCCCCCTGTAGCACCGGGTAGTCGAGTTGTTGCACGGCTTCGAAAATCAGCCGGCCGACGCCGGGGTAGGCGAAGATCGTCTCGGTGAGCACCGCTCCGCCTATAAGCGCCCCGAGTTGGAGGCCCATCAGCGTGAGCGCCGGGAGCATGGCATTGCGCAGGGCGTGGCGCCAGATCGTGCGGCGAGGGGTGAGGCCGCGCGACTTCGCGCTCTTTATGTAGTCCTCGCCCAGCACCTCGAGCATGTTCGTGCGGAGGGTGAGGGCATAAGGCCCGATCTGCACTATCACGAGGGACAGCAGGGGGAGGGCCAGATGGTGGAACAGGCTGGCGTAGGCCGCCAGCCCCCGGGTATCCGGATCGATCGCACCACCGATCGGGAACCAGCCGAGCATCGCCCCGCCGACCACGAGGAAGAGTATGGCGACACTCGGAACGAAGAGCGCGTTGCTGGTGATGCCGAGCACCTGGACGAGTTTGTCGATGAACTTGCCACGCCCGACGGCCGCGTACACACCGAGCGGGATTCCGATGAGGATCGTGATGATGAAGGCCGAGCCGGCGAGCAGCAGCGTCCACGGCAGGCGGTCGAGGAGGATCTCGCTCACCGGGGCGAGTTGTCGGAACGACTGCCCGAGGTTGCCCGTCAGCAGCTCGCCCAGGTAGAGAACGTATTGCACGAGGAGAGGCTTGTCGAGACCGTACTGCTCGCGCAGCGCGGTCTGCATCGCCTCGGTCATGTCGCCTTCGACGACGAGGAGGGTCGGGTCCGCCGGCAGCAGACGCAGCAGGAAGAACGTGATGGTGACGGCGATCCACACTGTCAGGACCGCACGCAGCACCTTCTTCGAGATGTACGCGAGCATGGCTTTCCCTTCCCTCCCGGTCGCTTAGTCGACCGTCGTGACCTGCGACAGCGAGTACCCCGTCACCATTCCGAGCAGATCGCTCGGCGATGGGGCGAAGCCCGTGAAGCGGTCGGAACGGTACGCGAAACGGAACTGCTCGACGTACAGGGGCGTGAGCAGGGCCTGCTCGTGCACGTATTCGTCGATCTCCTTGATCTTGCCGACGAAGTCGTCATGGTCGACAGTCACGGCCGCGTCGTTGATGAGCTCGTCGAGCTCCGGGTCCTGCACGAGGTTGTAGTTGATGCCACCCGGGTTGCTGGAGAGATAGGTGCTGCGCAGCTGGTCCATGGGGTTGTCGAAGACCCCCCACTGCGAAAGGTCGATCGCGTACTCGCCGCCCTTGGTGCGAGAGAGGAACGTGTTGCGCTCGACGCAGGCGAGCGTGATGTCGATGCCGGCTTCCGCGGCGTCCTCCCGGACGACCTCGGCCACGCGGGTGAGGTTGGCGTTGCTCTGGTCGCATAGCAGCTCGATGGAGAGACCGTCGAGCAGCCCATTGGCGTCTGAGTCGACGAACCCGGCGTCCTCGAGCAGCTCACGAGCGGCCTCGGGGTCGAAGGGGTAGGCCTCGAGCTCGGTGTTGTCGAACTCGGCGAAGATCGGCGATATGGGGCCCACCATCGGTTCTCCGTCACCCTGCAGGATCGTCGCGATGATCGACTCGGTGTCGACCACCATCGACAGCGCCTGGCGCACTTCCTGCTGAGCGAGCAGCGGGTTGTTCACGTTGTAGGTGAGGTGGGCGAATCCGAGCGAGTCGACCGACTCCATCGTGATGTCCTCGTTGGACGCGAGGGATGCTGCCGCCGACGCCGGCACGGGGTTCGCCATCAGGTCGATGTCGCCGCTACCGAGCGCGAGCAGCATGGTGTTGATGTCGGGGTAGACGATGTACTCGATCGTCTCCACGTCGGCACCTCCCTCGGGGGCGTACGGGTAGTTCTCGTTCGCCTTCATCACGTAGCGCTGCCCGGGAGTGACCGAGTCGAGGATGTAGGCGCCCGCACCCACCCAGTCCGTGTCGTTCGCGAAGGTGGAGAGGTCGCCCGCCTGGGAGAAGATGTGCTCGGGAGCGATCGCCATCCAGAAGCCCACGCCCTCGGCGAAGGGCGCGTACGGCTGCGTGAGATGGAACTTCACGGTCGTTGCATCCGGAGCCTCGATGGACTCGACCCAGGTGAGCTTCGCGGCGACGTTGCCCAGCTGGTATTGCATGATGGCCTCGGCCGAGAACTTGACGTCTTCGCTGGTCACGGGCTCACCATCGGACCAGACGAAGTCGTCGCGCAGCGTGTAGACCACCGTCGCGCCGTTGTTCTCGTAGCTGTACTCGGATGCGAGTTCGGGGACCTTCTCGGCGTTCTCGTCGATGCGCATGAGGTGCGGGTACATCGCGTTGAGCACCCAGTTGTCGGTCTTGCTGAGCGACTGCAGAGGGTTGTAGTTGGAGACCTCCGTGGTCGTTCCGATGCGGAGAACCGTGTCCTCCGCGTTGGCAGGCTCGGCCTCTCCCTCGTTGAGAGAGCATCCGGTAATGGTCAGGGCTGTGACGGCGAGAATTGCCGCGACCCAGTGGCGTTTGTTGATCATCGTTCTGGTCACCAGACTTCCTTGAGAACTCGTAGAATGTTCGATCCGATTGCTTTTCTGATTGCATCGTCGGCGTAGTCGTTTTTGACGAGCCAACCGACGATGTTGGTGAAGTTCTCTGCGGGGTTCTCCATCCCGGCCACGTACGGCACCTTGGGATAGTCGACGTGGCCATGTGCTTGACTGATCGCGAGATGTCCAGAGAACGAGTTGTGCAAGCCGACGTGGTCACCGAAGTTGGTGTCCGGCCCGAATGCGACGTGGTCGATGCCGACGAGGTCGACACAGTAGGCGAAGTGGTCCATGACCGACTCGATCGAGTGGCGCGGGTGCCGCTTAGAGAGCGTCGTGTGCGGGGCGGCCTCGAGGCCGATGACCCCGCCACGCTCGGCGCACGCGAGGATGACCTCGTCTGACTTCATCCGGTTCGTCGGCCAGACCGAGCGGGCTCCCGCGTGGGTGATGAAGACGGGAACACTGGATGCGGCGATGACGTCGAGACTGGTCTGGTCGGACGAGTGCGAGATGTCGATCGCGATGCCCAGCTTGTTCATGCGCTCCACCGCCCTGTGACCGAAGGTCGTCAGTCCGCCGTCCTGCGGTTCCGAGAGTCCCGAGCCCAGCTGGTTGGCCATCGAGTAGGCGATCCCCATCTGGCGGACTCCTAGCCCATAGAGGATGTCGAGCCTGTCGAGTTCGTTCTCGATCATCGTGGCCGCTTCGAGTCCCGCGACGAGCGCGATCTGGCCGTTGGCCTTCGCCCTCTCGATCTCGGCGAACGTGCGCGCGAGCACGACATGGTCTTGCTTGGCGACATCGGCGAAACGCAGGCCGAGGTCGTAAACGACGTCGTTCCACTTCCAGCCGTGCTCCGAGGTGACGCAGTTGGTGCCGTTCATGAAGTTGTCGAAGAACGCCGACATGCCCGATTTGGCCAGACCCTCGTAGCCCATCGCGTTTCGACCGGTGTGGTTGTACTCGCGTAGCTGGTGAGGGTCGGAGGTGAGGATCTTCGGATGCTCGTGCAGCGAGATCACATGATTGTCGGCGAGGAGACGCGTGACTCGCGCCGACTGATCGGTGTCGAGACCGAGGTCGTGCTCGGGAACCCGGCCCAGTTCCGGGGCGAGATCGAACACCGTGAAGTCGGCGTGCGGCTCCAGGTAGTCAAACGAACGGTACCCGCGATAGTTCGAGCTCTGCTCTTGCATGATTCTCCAGTGGTAGGACCTCTTACCTCCTGACTATATGCCGGGTCGAGCGGGCCGCAACAGTCAATTTCGGCTTCCGGCGGCGACGTAACAAGAAGTTAACGCTGGCGAAATACGCGCCTAGCACGGAGCGCGGCGCCAAAACGGACCGCGTGCGTCGGTGGGGAGGGGGACTGGCCAAACCAGAAAATCAAACCTAGAGCCATGCCGAACCGGCGCCATGGACTACTCGCTCAACGAGGTGCAGGCCGACAACTGAAAGGGCATCCGCGGCGAAGGGGCGCAAAAGGGCGGCACCCGAATAATCGAATGCCGCCCCTCCGCCGATCGCTAGGTCGACTGGATGGCTTTCCGCTGTTTCGCGATACGCGAAGCGATGACGCACCGCTCGACGCCGAGGACGACGATGACCGTGAACACGATCCACCCGGTGACTATGCGTTGCTCCTGGCTGCCGAATGTTCCGGCGATCGCAGCGATGGCGGCGAGGCCGAACGTGGTCTAGTAGATAGCGGCGAACGGCCCCGTGGCGACGGCCTCTGAGAAGGCGCTCCTGTTCTTGGGCATCAGGTCCTCCTTGCCTTCGACGTTACGAGTAGCAAGGAGTGTCGGGAAGGATTCACCGCCGGTGTTGCGATGGCGGCCGCTTTGTGGTCCTCCGCGCGAGACTTCCCAGCCGCTATCTCTCGAGCGCGCCATTTCACTGTTGACCGTCGCCCTCAGTCGATCAGAAACGCGAGATACAGGCCCGAAGCGGGGACAAAAAAGGGCTGAACGACCGGATTCCGATCGTTCAGCCCTTTCCTTCTTAGGTTTTCCGAATAGATTCGAGCTACCCCGAATTACTCTGCGTGCGCGAAGGGGGACTTGAACCCCCACGCCCTTACGGGCACTAGCACCTCAAGCTAGCGCGTCTACCAATTCCGCCATCCGCGCGCATGGCCAGCCTCTGCAGTTTCTACACTGCGTTGACCGCCGAGAAACGAGAATAGCATGCTCTGAGAGGTGCTTTTGTCACTTGGCGCCACGAGGCCCCGACACGCCATGGGCGACGGGTACCGTTGAGCCATGACGACCGAACCAGAGCTCGAAGCAACCGCCCGAATTGCCCAGCAACTGATTAGGTTCGACACCTCTAACTACGGCGAGGGCGTCTCCAACGGTGAGACGGTCGCCGCAGAATATCTCGGCTCGCTTCTCGAAGATCTGGGTCTGTCGACGACCTACGTCGACTCCGATCCCGGGCGCACGAGCGTGGTCGCTCGGGTCGCGGGTTCCGATCCGACACTGCCGGCCCTCGTCGTGCACGGGCATACCGATGTCGTTCCCGCCGATCCAGACAACTGGAGCGTCGACCCGTTCGGCGGCGTCGTGCGCGACGGCATGCTCTGGGGCCGCGGCGCGGTCGACATGAAGAACATGGACGCGATGATCGTCACCGCCCTGCAAGACATGAACAGCGCGGGCATACAGCCCAAGCGCGACCTGATCATCGCCTTCTTCGCCGACGAAGAGGCCGGGGGAGTGCGCGGCTCGCACCACCTGGTCACCACACGCCCCGACCTGTTCGCCGGAGCGACGGAGGCGATCAGCGAGGTCGGCGGATACTCGGTCACCATCAACGACCAGCGCGCCTACCTGCTGCAGACGGGCGAGAAGGCGCTCGTCTGGATCAAACTCATAGCGCGCGGAACCGCCTCGCACGGCAGCCGGGTCATGCACGACAACGCCGTGACGAAACTCGCCGAGGCGATCGTCAAGGTCGGTCGCCGTGAGTGGCCGGTGCACCTGACCGACACCACCCAGCAGCTCATCACCGAGCTGGCCCGCATCCTCGGCGTCGACCCGCAACGGGTCGGCCCGGAGGAGATAGTGCTCGCGACCGGTTCGGCGGGCGGGTTCATCCAGGGCACCCTGCGCACTACGACCAACCCGACGCTGCTCAAGGCCGGCTACAAGCACAACGTGATCCCCGACAGCGCCGAAGCGCTCGTCGACATCCGCACCCTCGCCGGGGAGGAAGACGCCGTTCTCGCCGAGGTACAAGAGCTCGTCGGTCCCGACATCGAGATCGTCGTGATGCACCGTGACATCGGCCTCGAGAACCCGTTCCAGGGCGCGCTCGTCGACGCGATGGTCGGCTCGCTGCAGGCGCACGACCCGGGAACGCCTGTGCTGCCTTACCTGCTCAGCGGCGGTACGGACAACAAGGCGCTCAGCCTGCTCGGCATCACGGGCTACGGCTTCGCGCCGCTCAAGCTGCCCGCCGGACTCGATTTTCCGGGCATGTTCCACGGTGTCGACGAGCGGGTCCCGCTCGACGCATTAGTCTTTGGCAGGCGAGTCCTCGGCGACCTGCTCACCAACTACTGATTTCGACAGCGGGGCATCAATGAGTTTCATCGAGGCGATCATCCTCGGCCTGATCCAGGGCCTGACCGAGTTCCTCCCGATCTCTTCGAGCGCGCACCTGCGCATCGTCGGCGAGTTCCTGCCCTCGCAGACCGACCCGGGTGCCACGTTCACCGCCATCACCCAGCTCGGCACCGAGACCGCGGTCATCATCTACTTCTGGAAGGACATCACCCGCATCATCGGTCGCTGGTTCCGCTCGCTGCGCGGAACCGGGGGTGCGGGCACGAACCGAATTCAGAAGAACGACCCCGACGTACGACTCGGCTGGCTCATCATCATCGGCACAGTGCCGATCGTGCTCCTCGGCTACTTCGCCCAGTCATACATCCGTGACCAGTGGCGCTCGCTCTGGATCACCGCGACGGTGCTCATCGTCTTCGGAATCGTGCTCGGCCTCGCCGACCGTCTCGGCAAGAAGGCGCGCCCCCTCGACCAGCTGACCTACGGCCACGGCATCGCGATCGGCCTCGCGCAGATGCTCGCCCTGATTCCCGGCGTCTCCCGCTCGGGTGCGACGACGAGCGCCGCACTGGCGCTCGGCTACGAACGCCCCGCCGCCGCCCGCTTCGCCTTCCTGCTCGCGATCCCCGCCGTCTTCGGCAGCGGCCTCTACGAGCTCATCCACAGCTTCGGAGAACCCGAGGGGGCATACGGCTATGCGGAGACCGCCGTCGCCACCGTCATCGCCTTCGGCGTCGGCTACGTCGTCATCGCCTTCCTCATGCGTTATATCTCCACCCACAGCTTCATGCCGTTCGTGATCTACCGCATCGCCCTCGGCGCTACTCTCCTCGTGCTCCTCACAACAGGGGTCCTGCAGGCTGCATAGTCAGAGCGGTAGAGTGGGGTCTTCTAGAAAACCGTTGACTCGCCCAGACAATGCGACCGATGAGGGTGAGTCCAATGTCAGCACGACAGGCCTTTGATCAGGCGCGAAACGACCTCCTCTACGCGCACCAGCGCAACACGAGTCTGTGCGATCCGTTCGTGGCCGCCCTTCCGGTGCGCGGAGCGTCGCTGTCGGTACTCGCCGCAACTTCCGGGCAGTCCACGGTGTGCTCGAGTGACGCCACCGCTGCACGCCTCGACGAACTCCAGTTCGACCTCGGGGAAGGACCGTGTTGGGACGCGTTGTCGACGCGCGGCCCGATCCTCCGACCGAATCTCGCGGAGGACGGTCCGCGATCATGGCCGCTCTTCACTCAGGCCGTCCACGAGAACATGGAAGGCGGCGAAGTGCGTGCCGTCTACGCGTTCCCGCTCTTCGTCGGCTCCCTCGGCATCGGAGCTGTCGACCTGTACGCGTCGACCCACACGCCCATGGAGGCCGAGCAGATCACGGATGCCTCGGAGCTGGCCGCACTCGCATCATGGCAGGTTCTGCGCCGAGTCCTCGCCGACAGCGCGGCCGACGACGACGGCGGACCGAGCGTCAACAATCGACGTGAGGTGCACCAGGCCACGGGAATGGTGCTCGCCCAGCTCGGGATCAGCGCGGCCGATGCGGCGCTGCTCCTACGCGCCCACGCGTTCGCGAGCGGGCGCTCGGTGGCCGAAGTGGCGAGCGACATCGTCGAGCGCAAACTCGACTTCGGCATGGATGGCAACCTCTGATTTGGACGGAGTAAACTAGGTTAATGACGAGCCAAACGAGAGAGAGACGGCTGACTTCGGCCTTCGTCACTCTGGCAGACACACTGGTAGCGGGATACGACGTCGTAGACCTACTCCAGACTCTTGTCGACACGTGTGCCGAGCTTCTCGACGCCTCCGCCGCGGGCATCATGCTCGCCGACGGCAGCGGCGAGCTCGCGGTAGTCGCATCCACCAGCGAGCGGAGCATGCTCGTCGAGACCATGCAGTTGAGCTACGGAGCCGGTCCGTGCGTGGAGTGCTTCACCACGGGGGTCGCCGTCACCGTGGCCGACGTGGCCGATCTCGGCGACAAGTGGCCCGGGTTCAAGGAAGCGGCTCTCGAGCAGGGTTTCCGTTCGGTGCACGGGGTCCCACTGCGGCTGCGCGGCAACGTCATCGGAACTCTCAATCTCTTTCGGCCGAGCCCGGGCGCGCTGTCGGAGGAGGACATGTCGGTGGCGCAGGGGCTGGCCGATGTGGCCACGATCGGCATCCTTCAGGAACGCGCCATCCGTGAGGCCGACATCGCGAAGAACCAGCTGCAGCACGCCCTCGACAGCCGCGTGCTGATCGAGCAGGCGAAGGGGGTAATCGCGTACATGCGCGACCTCGACATGGACGCGGCGTTCCGAACGCTGCGCGACTACGCGCGCAGCAATAACCTGAACCTGCGCGACGTCGCGGAACGTGTCGTCAACCGATCTCTCACACTCTGACAAACTTCTGAAGGGTTCCGGCAGTTTCGTGTGAACCCGAGTAAACTCTTGACCAATGGCCCTAGACCTCGGCTCTTCTTTTCCGGTGCGAAGATCGAGGAGGCCATCATGGCCAACGATATCGACGAAGTGTTTTTCGACGTAGACGTGATCGCGGGTCCGTCGGTCCCCAGGCTCTACGAGCACAGCGCAAGAGTCGTGACCACGGCGCATCCGTTCAGCGAAGACGATCTGCGTGCCTTCGCCGCGGCGGGCGAGCATCCCGGTTTCGACTGAGCGGAGCTGGCGCCCAGCCGGCGCTCGATAGGCTGATGCAGTGAAATCGTGGAACCGGCCCGTCGTCCCGCGCCTGCCGGGGCGCGCTCCCGTACCGCGTGTCTTCGACTCCTCCAGTCGCGGTCTGATCGACGCGACTCCGCGCGCCGAGGCGAGCCTGTACGTGTGCGGCATCACGCCGTACGACGCGACGCACCTCGGGCACGCGAACACCTACCTCGCCTTCGACACGCTCGTGCGGTTGTGGACCGACGGCGGATATGACGTGCGCTACGCGCAGAACGTGACCGACGTCGACGACCCGTTGCTCGAGCGGGCCGTCGCGACCGGGGTCGACTGGCGTGAACTTGCCGCCCAGCAGATCGAGCTATTCCGCGGCGACATGGAGAGCCTGCGTATCGTGCCGCCCACCCACTACGTCGCTGTCACCGACATGATCGACGAGGTCGCAGTAGCCATACGCACGCTCCTCGACGCCGGCGTGGCGTACCGCCTCGACGACGGCACGGATGACATCTACTTCGACAACGCCGCAGGGGCGACTCCTGCCTGGACACTCGGCGACGAGAGCGGCCTCGACCGCGCGACGATGCTGGTGCTCAGTGCCGAGCGTGGGGGAGACCCCGACCGGCCAGGCAAACGCGACGCCCTCGACCCCCTGCTCTGGCGCGGACCCCGCGACGGCGAACCCGCGTGGGAGTCTCCGCTCGGCGTCGGCCGCCCCGGCTGGCACATCGAGTGCTCGGTCATCGCCCAGCACTACCTCGACACACCGATCACCGTGCAGGGCGGCGGGTCGGACCTGCTGTTCCCCCACCACGAGTTCAGCGCCGGCCACGCGGCTGCCCTCTCCGGTCGTCCCCTCGCCGACGTGTACTCGCACGCCGGCATGGTCGCCTACGACGGCGAGAAGATGAGCAAGTCGCTCGGCAACCTCGTGCTCGTGTCGGCTCTCACCTCCGAGGGGACCGACCCCCGCGCCATCCGCCTCGCCCTTCTCGACCGGCACTACCGCTCCGACTGGGAGTGGACGCGCGGTCAGCTCACCGAGGCGCAGTGCCGGTTGGGCACGTGGGAGACGTGGGCGGCCGCGGCCGTCTCCGACGACGCGACGGCGGATGCGACCCTGCTCGACGCACTCAGGGCAGCCCTCGCGAACGACCTGGACACCCCGGCAGCACTGGCCGCGGTAGACGCGCGCATCGCGTCCGGAGCGCCGGCCACCAGGACAGACGTCGCCTCGATCGACGCACTGCTCGGAATCGCGCTCTAGCTTCCGCCGGCCTTGCCGCCCGAGTCGGGCTTGCCGTCTTCGCGCCGCAGGTACTTCTCGAACTCGTGGGCGATCGCCTCACCGCTGGCCTCGGGGGAGTCGACCGTGTCACGGGCCTGTTCGAGCTGTTCGATGTAGCTCGTCATGTCGTCGTCGTCGGAGGCGAGCGCGTCGATCCCGGTCTCCCAGGCCGCGGCCTCGTCGACGAGCTCGCCGCGGGGGATCACGACGTCGATGATCTCCTCGAGCTTGTCGATGATCGCGAGTGTCGCCTTGGGCGACGGGGCGTTGTGCACGTAGTGCGGCACGGAGGCCCAGATCGACATGGTGGGGATGCCGGCCCTCTCTGCTGCGTCGGAGAGCACCGAGAGGATTCCCACCGGGCCCTCGTAGCTCGAACGCTCGATCGACAGACGCTCCCGCACGTCGGAGTTCTCGCTGCTCACGAACACCGAGATCGGTCGCGTGTGCGGAACGTCGGCGAGCATCGCGCCGAGGAAGACGACCGCGGTGATGCCGTGGGTGTCGATAGCGTCGAGGATCTCGGCCGTGAAGGTCTTCCACCCTCGCGAGGGCTCCGTGCCCACGAGCAGGTAGACGTTCGCGCCGTTGTCGCCCGTCACGGCGAGCTGTGCGTCTGCGGCGAGCGGGACGACGTCGCTCGATCCCGCGTCGGCGGGGCCGTACATCGTGACGCTGGGCCACTCGATCACGCGGTTGCCGTCGTCGTCGAGCGAGATATTCGGCCGGTTGAACTGGTAGTCGAAGTAGTCCTCGGGATCGACCGTGGTGATGGGAACCAGTTCGAGCTGTTCTTCGAGCGTGCGCACGGCGTTGCTGGCCGCTTCTCCCGCGTCGTTCCAGCCCTCGAAGGCCACGACGAGAAGCCGCCCGCTTGCAAAGCCCGTGCTGTCAGCCACAGAAACATCCTTACGTGTAGTCGAGCCTGTGTGAGCGCCCGTCGTCCAAGGATAGAACTCTCGCGGTTCGCACGCAGCCAGACGTCGGTAGACTCGCCCGTTGTGACTTCTTTCCAACCGGCGGCCGTTCTCTGGGACATGGACGGCACGATCGTCGATACCGAGCCGTACTGGATGCGCGCCGAGACCCTGCTCGTCCAGTCGTACGGCGGCACCTGGAACCACGATGAGGCTCTCTCCCTCGTCGGCCAGGGCCTCTGGCACTCGGCTCGAATCCTGCAGGCCAAGGGCGTGACCCTCTCCGAGGACGAGATCATCCAGACCCTCACGGCGAGCGTCATGGAGCAGATCCGCATCGCGGTGCCGTGGCGTCCCGGAGCCTTGGAGCTTCTCACCGAGATCCGCGACGCCGGCCTGAAGTCGGCGCTCGTCACCATGTCGTTGCGGAGCCTCGCCGAGCTCGTCGTCTCGCTCATCGAGTTTCCGGCGTTCGATGCCATCGTGTCGGGCGACGACGTGACCCACTCCAAACCGCACCCAGAGCCGTACCTGCGTGGGGCCGAGCTGCTCGGCGTCGACATCCGCGACTGCGTCGCCTTCGAAGACTCCCTCCCCGGGCTGGCCTCCGCCGTGGCATCCGGAGCCGTCTCCATCGGCGTCCCGCACATGGTGGCCATCGACGAGTCCACCGAGCACACCATCTGGCCCACCCTCGCCGGCCGAACCCTCAGCCACCTCTCCGACGTCTTCGTCGCCGCGCGAACCACAACAAGGAACCCCTGATGACCAACGACACCTTCCGCCGCCAGAGCGGACCGTTCCGCGCCGGCGACCGCGTGCAGCTCACCGGCCCCAAGGGCCGCATGAACACCATCACGCTCGAAGAAGACGGCGAGTTCCACACCCACCGCGGCGTGCTCAAGCACAACGACGTCATCGGCCAGCCCGACGCGTCGGTCGTGCTCTCGACGAACGAGATCGAGTACCTCGCGCTGCGTCCGCTGCTCACCGACTTCGTGATGTCGATGCCGCGCGGTGCCGCGATCATCTACCCGAAGGACGCCGCGCAGATCCTCGCCTCGGCCGACATCTTCCCCGGCGCGACGGTCGTCGAGGCCGGCGTCGGCTCCGGTGCCCTCTCGCTCTGGCTGCTGCGCGCGATAGGCCCGTCGGGCGCCCTGCACTCGTTCGAGCGCCGCGAGGAGTTCGCCGACGTCGCCCGGGCCAACGTCACCGCGTTCCTCGGGGCCACCCCGTCGAACTGGGACATCACCTTGGGCGACCTCGCCGAGACCCTGCCCGAGGTGGCGAAGCCCGGAACGGTCGACCGCGTCGTGCTCGACATGCTGGCCCCCTGGGAGTGCCTGGATGTCGCGGCCGAGGCACTCACCCCCGGCGGCGTGATCATCTGCTACATCGCCACCGTCACCCAGCTGTCGCGCGTCTCCGAGGCGCTGCGCCGCACCGGACAGTTCACCAACCCCGAGTCGACCGAGACCATGATCCGCGGATGGCACGTGGAAGGACTCGCCGTGCGGCCCGACCACCGCATGATCGGCCACACCGGCTTCCTGCTGACCGCGCGTCGCCTCGCCCCCGGCACGGTCCTGCCCGAGCTCAAGCGCCGCGCGTCGAAGAGCGACTTCAGCGACGAGGACGTCGAGGCCTGGACCCCCGGGTCTCTCGGAGAGCGCACGTCCAGCGACAAGAGACTGCGCAAGACCGCCCGGCACGCCCAGGCCGTGGCCGAGGCCGCCGTCGCCGCCGAGAACGCCGCTGATTAGAGCTCACTCACTAGTGGGTAGGATTATCCGGTACTCGTAGCACCCAAGAAAGAGGATTTGTGCGCACTCTCACCGCGGCCATCATCACCGTTGGACTGGTGGCTTCACTCTCCGCCTGCGCCACCTCCGGTCCATCCGGGTCCTGCGAGCCGACCTCGAAGCCGGGCGACGCATCGTCGCTCATCACGGCGAAGGGCGAGCCAGGCGATCTGCCCGCCGTCAGCTTCCCGACCCCGCTGATCACGCGGGGGCTCGAGGTGTCGACCATCGACCAGGGCGACGGCGACACCCTCTACGACGGCGAGATCGCCGACTTCCACCTCACGGTCGTCAGCGCGGAGACGGCCGACATCATCCCGATCACGAGCATCGAGCCCGACTCGATCCTCCGCCGCACCGTCGGCGACGACACCGACGAGTTCGGCTCGATCCTCGAGTGCGCGAGCGTCGGGGACCGCCTCGGCGTCACCGCCACCGCGGAGTCGATCGGCTTCAGCGGCGGCGGACTCGCCCCCGACGACACGATCGTGCTCATCGTCGACGTCGTGCGCAGCTTCATGGGCCGCGCCACCGGTGTCCCGCAGCTCGCCGTCAACGGAATGCCGGCCATCGCCCTCGCGCCGAGCGGCCAGCCCGGCGTCACCATCCCCACGGCCGACGCCCCATCCGAGCTGCAGATCGCGACGACCATCCTCGGAGACGGCGACACGGTGGAGAAGGAAGACGCCGTCGTCGCCCACGTCACCCGCCTCCTCTGGAGCACCCGCGACGTCATCGACACCACCTGGCTCACCGCCGAGCACTCGTCGGTTCCGACCACGCTCTTCATGAGCCCGGACGCCACGGGCGGTTCCGCCGGCGGCGTGCTGCCCGGACTCGAGAAAGCCATGGTCGGCGCAACGGTGGGCAGCCAGCTCGTCGTCGTCATCCCCCCGGGCGAGGACGGCTTCGAAGAGGGCTCCACCCTCCCGGCCGGAGTGACGGCCGAGGACACCCTCGTCTACGTCGTCGACATCCTGGGCATCCAGGACTAGCGCGACCGGGAGTCAGCACAACCCTCAGCTCTGCAACCACCGACACTGGCCGGGTGTCCTCACCATAGGATCGATTCGTGTCGCTCGAGAATTCCGCCAAAGTGCCCGTCGAGGAGAGGCTGTTCAGCCTCGTCCTGGCGTTGCTGGCGACTGAGAACGGCCTGACCAAGACGGAGATCCTGTCGACGGTCCAGGGTTACCGCCAAGACTTCGCGCACACCGGTGACAACGCGAATCTCGAGCGCAAGTTCGAGCGCGACAAAGACGACATCCGCGAGCTCGGCGTGCCGCTCGAGACGGTGCAGTCGCCCGGCGACCCGGGCAACAACCAGAACCTGCGCTACCGCATCCCGCGCGGCGCCTACGAGCTGCCGACCGACATCGCGTTCTCTGCCGAGGAGACGACACTGCTGGGTCTCGCCGCCATGGTGTGGCGCGAGGGTTCGCTGTCGACGGAGTCGCGTCGCGCGCTGCTCAAGCTGCGCTCGCTCGGGGTCACCGCCGACCAGCCCGTGCTCGGCTACGCTCCGCGCGTGCGGGTGCGCGACGTGGCCTTCGAGGCGCTCAACGCGGCCCTCGGACGGAACGCGTACGTGCGCTTCTCCTATCTCAAGCCGGGGGAGGAGGAGGCGCGCGTGCGCACCGTCGCCCCACTCGCCCTCGTGCAGCACCAGGGACGCTGGCATCTCGCCGCCGAGGAGGCAGGAACCGGCATCCGCAAGACGTTCCTGCTGCGCCGCATCGTGTCGCGGGTGACGACCACCGGCACCACGTTCCCGCCTCCCACAGACGACGAGTCGACCAAGGCCCTGCTCGAGCTCGAGGAGGTATGGGACTCGCACACCGCAGTCGTCGACGTCGAGCCGGGTTCCGACGCTGCCACGCGACTGGCGAAACGTCGGGGAACCGTGGCCGAGGCATCCGCTGAATCGCAGAACCTGCTGCGCCTGCACTACTCCGACATCAACATCTTCGCCGACGAGCTCGCGGGGTTCGGCCCCGAGGTGCTCGTGGTGTCCCCACCCGAGCTTCGCCGCGCGGTGCTCGACCGACTACTGAAGACGGCGGCCGACCATGGCTAGACCCAAGAAGCCCAAGCCCATGCACGCGCAGGAGAAGCTCACCTTCCTGCTCTCGCTCGTGCCGTTCCTGATCGAACGCGAGCGGGTCAGCGTCACCGAGGTCGCCGAGCACTTCGCCGTCGACCCCGAGCAGATCCGTGAGGCCGTACGGCTCATCGCCGTCTCCGGGGTGCCGGGAGAGACCAACACGTACCAGTACGAAGACCTCTTCGACATCGCCTGGGACGACTTCGAGGACAACGACCAGATCGTGCTCACCAACCAGGTGGCCCTCGACGACTCTCCGCGGTTCTCCGCCCGCGAGGCGGCGGCACTCATCGCCGGGCTGCAGTACCTGTCGAGCCTGCCCGAGAACGCCGACCGGGCCGCGGTTGCCTCGCTCATGGCCAAGCTGTCGCGTGGCGCTTCGGCGCACCCCAGCCCGCTCGCCGTCGAACGCACCGAGTCCGACGCCACCCTCGCACTCATCCGCGAGTCGGTCGCGGGCGGCACACAGCTCGAGTTCGACTACCTCGGCTCCCGCGGGCAGCGTGAGCGCCGCCGCGTCGACCCGTTGCGGGTCGAGTCGATGGACGCCGACTGGTACCTGCGCGGCTGGGACCACCTGCGCAGCGCCGTGCGTACCTTCCGTCTCGACCGAATCTCCAACCCGAGGGTCTCGAGCGAGCCGATCAGCCACCGGGCCTCCGACGTCACCCTGCCCGACACGCTGTTCGAGACCTCCGACGACGATCTGGTGGTTACCGTCGACGTCGCCAATTCCGCCGTCGCGTTGCTCGCCGACTACATTCCGGATGGCGCGGACCGCGAGCAATTGGACGGCAGAGTGCGCACGACCCTGCGCGTGTCCCACTACCACGGTCTCAAACGCCTGATGGCGAGCATGGCCGGCGTCGCCACCGTCGTCGACCCGCCCGAGGCGCGTCGAGCGGTCGCCGAGTGGGCCGCAGCAGGAGCCGCCCGGTACCAGGAGGACCCGTCATGATCGAGTGGTGGGGCTGGCTGCTCATCTGGACCGGACTCGCGATCGCGCTGTTGGCGATGGTGGGGCTGTTCGCGTGGCGCATCGTTCGCCGCTTCTTCCGTGTGCTCGAGGACTTCTTCACGCTCACCGACAAGCTCTCGATCCTCGACGGTGTCGAGGGCCCCGACGGCGTGCGACCGCTCAACGCGGTGCTCGAGGACTCCGCCGTGGTCAGGGAGCGGACCGCGCAGCGGATGCGCCGACGGGCCGACCGTAAGGCCGCTCGCAGGCAGGCCCGCATCCAAAGGGCTAAAATGATCACAACCGCTGACATCAAACTTAAGGAGTGGCCTCATGAGCATGGCTAATCTCGGCTCGCACTGGTGGGTCATCCTGATCATCGTCGTGCTTCTCTTCGGCGCTCCCAAACTTCCCGCCCTCGCCCGCAGCATGGGCCAGTCGATGCGGATCTTCAAGAACGAGATCAAGACCAACAAAGACGACGACGGCACCGAGTCGACCAAGGCCGAGTCGACCGAGAAGTCCGGCTCCGACACTCCGACCACCAAGCCGTAGGTTTCGCCCCAACGAAGCTTCGAAACGGGCTCATGCCAAAACGTAAGCCGCGCGTCGACGAACGGCGCATGTCGCTCGGCGCACACCTCGTCGAGCTGCGCAAGCGACTCGTCATCAGCGGAATCGCCATCGTCCTCGGCGCCATCGGCGGGTTCATCATCGCTCCGCAGATCTGGAAGGCGCTCAGCGCACCGATCAACGAGATCGCCGACTCGCAGAACGCGACCATCAACTACACCGGCATCACCGAGGCGTTCGACACGAATGTCCAGATCGCGTTCCTCGTGGGGATCGTCGGCACCAGCCCGATCTGGCTTTACCAGATCTGGGCCTTCGTCGTTCCCGCCCTGCTCCGCAAGGAGCGCCGCTACGCGCTGGCGTTCGTCGGCAGCGCCATCCCCCTGTTCCTGGCCGGCGCCACGCTGGGCGCCGTCATCTTCCCGCGCACGGTCACGCTGCTGCTCAGCTTCGCGCCGGAGGACTTCTCCACCTTCCTCACCGCGCGGTACTTCCTCGACTTTTTCATCAAACTGGTTCTGGCCGTCGGTGTCGCGTTCGTGCTCCCCGTGTTCCTGGTGCTGTTCAACTTCGTCGGGTTGCTGTCGGCGGCCGCGATCCTCAAGGGCTGGCGAATCGCCGTGCTGTGCATCGTCATCTTCACGGCGCTCGCGACGCCGAGCGCCGACATCCTCGCCATGTTCATGCTGGCGATCCCGATGATCGGCCTGTACTACGTCGCCGCCGGCATCGCCTGGCTGCACGACCGCGGCGTCGCGAAGCGGCTCGCCTCCTACGAAACCGATACGGGTGGACTCATCGCATGACGACCGAGCTCAGTGCTTCAGAACGCTATGCGGCCTCCAAGCAGAAACGCCAGCTGCCGATCCTCGACGCGTTCACCGACAAGCTGCCGATCGCTCTCGACCCGTTCCAGCGCGAGGCGTGCGCCCTGGTCGAGCAGGGCAAGAGCGTGCTCGTCGCCGCCCCGACCGGCGCCGGCAAGACGATCATCGCCGAGTTCGCGATCTTCAAGGCGATGCAGGAGAGCCACGCGAAGGTCTTCTACACGGCTCCGATGAAGGCGCTCAGCAACCAGAAGTTCCAGGAGCTCGTGGCCGAGTACGGCGCGGAGTCAGTCGGTCTCCTCACCGGCGACACGAACGTCAACTCGCAGGCGCGCATTGTCGTGATGACGACCGAGGTGCTGCGCAACATGCTCTACGCGGGCTCCGATCTGCTCACCAACCTCTCGTACGTGGTCATGGACGAGGTCCACTTCCTCGCCGACAAGTTCCGCGGGGCGGTGTGGGAGGAAGTGATCATCCACCTCCCGCGCTCTGTGCGTATGGTCTCGCTGAGCGCCACCGTGTCGAACGCCGAGGAGTTCGGCGACTGGCTGCAGGCCGTGCGCGGCGACACCGAGGTCATCGTCTCCGAGGAACGCCCGGTGCCCCTCGAACAGCACGTGCTCGTGCGGGGCAAGCTGCTCGATCTCTTCGACGCCGCAGGCGGCCCTAACGAGGCCAGGTCGCGGATGCCGGCCGTCGTGACCACGACCGCGGCAGACCCGGTGGCCTACGGCGACCGGCGCGGCGTCGACAAACGCGCCAAGGGCTCCAGGCCGCCCGCCGTGCCCCTCGCCGGGCTCACCCCGATCCGAGTCAACCCCGAGCTGGTGCGGCTCTCGCACGGCGACGGCCGCAGCCGGGGCGGCAACGGCGGATTCGACGGCGGCAAGCGCCACGAGGGTCGCGGTCGCGGCAACAAGAACGGCAACGGCAACGGCTTCGGCGGGGGAGGAGGCGGCGGAGCGCGTACCGACCGGGCGGCGCTCGTCGAGCTGCTGCACTCGCACAACCTGCTGCCGGCCATCTTCTTCGTCTTCAGCCGCGTCGGCTGCGACGCCGCGGTGCAGCAGGTGCTGCGAGCAGGCGTGCGGCTCACCCAGAAGCACGAGCGCGACGAGATCCGCGAGATCGTCGAGGAACGCTGCCGTACCCTGCTCGACGAAGACCTCGGCGTGCTCGGCTACTTCGAGTGGCTCGACGGACTCGAGCGCGGTGTCGCCGCCCACCACGCCGGCATGCTGCCCGCTTTCAAGGAGGTCGTCGAGGAGCTGTTCCGCAAGAAGCTCGTCAAGGTCGTGTTCGCCACCGAGACGCTCGCGCTCGGCATCAACATGCCCGCCCGCACCGTGGTGCTCGAGAAGCTCGAGAAGTTCAACGGCGAGGCTCGCGTGCCGATCACCTCGGGGGAGTTCACACAGCTCACCGGGCGTGCCGGGCGCCGGGGGATCGACGTCGAGGGCCACTCCGTCATCCAGTGGGCCGACGGGCTCGACCCGCAGGCCGTCGCGGCGCTCGCCTCCCGCCGCACCTACCCGCTCAACTCGAGCTTCAAGCCCACCTACAACATGGCCGTGAACCTCATCGACCAGTTCGGCCGGCAGCGCACGCGCGAGATCCTCGAGTCGAGCTTCGCGCAGTTCCAGGCCGACCGCGCCGTCGTCGACCTCGCGCAGAAGGTGCGCAGCCAGCAGGAATCGCTCGACGGCTACCGCAAGTCGATGACCTGCCACCTCGGCGACTTCGCCGAGTACTCGACCATCCGCCGCGAGCTCAGCGACCTGGAGAAGAAGGGCGCCGGCCGCAGCGAGTACTCGAGCCGGGGCGAGCGGGAGAAGCGGCAGAACCAGCTGAACGCGCTGCGCAAGCGCCTCAAGCTGCACCCCTGCCACCTCTGCCCCGACCGTGAGAACCACGCGCGCTGGGCAGAGCGATACTGGAAGCTGAAGAAGCAGACCGACCAGATCACGGCCGAGATCCGCACCCGCACGGGCGCGGTGGCGAAGGTGTTCGACAGGGTCACCGACGTTCTCACGATCCTCGGCTACCTCGAGAGCGACGACAACGGACGCGTCGTGCTCGCCCCCGCCGGCCGCATGCTGCGCCGCATCTACGGCGAACGCGACCTGCTCGTCGCCGAGTCGCTGCGCCTGGGGCTCTGGAACAAGCTCGACGCGCCCTCGATGGCCGCGATGGCCGCCGCCCTGATCTACGAACCGCGTCGCGACGAGGGCCAGGCCGACGAACGCAACCTCCCGCACGGGCCCTTCCGCGCCGCCTTCGACGCGACCGGTGACCTGTGGAGCAACCTCGACGACCTCGAGCGCGACAAGCGCCTGCCCGGCAGCAACCCCCTCGCCACCGGCCTGTGCCTCGCCATGTACCACTGGGCGCGGGGCGGGCGGCTCGACGCTGTGCTGAGCGAGGCCGACCTCGCCGCCGGTGACTTCGTGCGCTGGACGAAGCAGACGATCGACCTCCTCGACCAGCTCTCGGTGGTCGCCGACTCGCCCGTCGGAGCGACAGCGCGCAAGGCACTCGACTCCATCCGCCGCGGGATCGTCGCGTACAGTTCCGTCGCCTAGGCTCTATCCGTGCATCCCCCCGCCCGACGCGCGCTGCCCCTGTGGGCGGCGGTGCTTGTGGCACTCAGCGCCGGCCCGGTTCTCGACGCCGGATTCCCCGACCGTGACTGGTGGCCCGCCACCTTCGTCGGCATCGGCCTGGTGCTCGCGGCGCTCATCGGACGCAGCGCCTGGGGCAGCTTCCTCGTCGGCTTCCTCGCCGGGCTCAGCTTCTACCTCGTGCACATCGAGTGGGCGTCGCTGTTCCTCGGCCCGTTGCCGATGGTGGCGCTCTCGACCCTCGAGGCGCTGTTCTTCGGCGTGGGCGCGGTCGCGATCACGCTCGCCTACCGCTGGGTCCCTCGTGTCTGGCGCTCCACCGCCGCCCGCCTGCTCTTCCTGCCGCTCATCGTCGCCGGGCTGTGGACCGCGCGCGAGGCGATCGCGAGCGTGTGGCCGTATGGCGGCTTCGCGTGGGGTCGCGTCGCCCTCTCGCAGTCGGAGAGCCCGTTCGCGGCGCTGTTCGGCTGGATCGGCGTCTCCGGGGTCAGCTTCGTCATGGTGTACCTCGTGGCCGTCGTCGTGGAGTGCCTGCGCCTACGCACCGCCGACCGGGCCGTGCGCGGCGCGGTGGCCGTGGGTCTCGCCGCCGTTATCCTCGCCATCCCCGCCTTCCCTGTGATCGCCGAGGGCAGCATGCGCGTCGCGGCGGTGCAGGGCAACGGCAAGGCCGGGTACTTCGACCAGCGTGAGCGGGGCGACCTGCTGCAGTCGCAGCTCGACGCGACCTACCCGATCATCGGCGAGGACGCCGACGTCGTGGTCTGGCCGGAGGGCGGCACCGACATCAGTCCATACGACTTCGCGTACGGCGCCGAGGTGCTGGACTACGTGAGCACCGCCATGGATGCGCCCCTGGTCACGGGCGCGATCACCACCCGCGAGGGAGAGAACGGCGCCGACGACACGTACTACAACACCTCGCTGCTCTGGAAGGCGGGGGAGGGCGCGCTCGACTTCTACGACAAGAAGCATCCGGTGCCCTTCGGCGAGTACGTTCCCGACCGCTCGTTCTGGCGGCAGTTCGCGCCCGACCTGATCGACCTGATCGGCCGCGAGTACACTCCGGGAACCACCGACGACGTCTTCGACATCGACGGCGTGATCGCGGGCGTCAACATCTGCTTCGACATCGTCGACGACCAGATCCTCACCGACTCCGTCGAGCAGGGTGCCCAGATCATCTTCGCCCAGTCGAACAACGCCGACTTCGGGCAGACCGACGAGAGCGTGCAGCAGCTCGCCATCGCACGGGTGCGGGCCATCGAGCTGGGCCGCACCGTCGTCAACATCTCGACGGTGGGCACCAGCGCGATCATCGCGCCCGACGGCTCGACGATCGACCGGCTGCCCACCTACACGGCGGGCGCGATGGTCGAGGACGTGCCGCTCAGCAGCGTCACCACCCCGGCCGTGCTCCTCGGCCGTCAGATCGAGTGGCTCGTCAGCGGCATCGGGGTGCTCGGGCTGGTTCTCGCCGGCATCCTTGTGCGGCAGTCGTCCCGAGCGAGAAGCACATCCCGAACGAGAGGCACCGGCCGTGGCTGACGTCGTGGCGATCGTGCCCACATTCAACGAGATCGAGAGCCTGTCGTCGATCGTCGGTCGCATCCGAGCCGCCGCACCGCACGCCCACGTCCTGATCGTCGACGACTCCAGCCCCGACGGCACCGGCAGGCTCGCCGACCTGCTCTCGGCCTCTGACGACGCCGTCTCCGTGCTGCACCGCACGGAGAAGGACGGACTCGGCCGCGCCTACCTCGCCGGGTTCGCCTGGGCGAGATCCAGGGGCTACGACTTCGTCGTCGAGATCGACGCCGACGGCTCTCACGACCCGGCAGAGCTGCCGGCGATGATCGCGCTCGCCCGCGGAGGCGCCGACCTCGTGATCGGCTCGCGCTGGATCCCCGGGGGAGAGGTGCGCAACTGGCCCCGGCTCCGTCAGGCGATCTCTCGCGCCGGCAACACCTATTCGCGCATCGCCCTGCGCTCGAGCATCCACGACATCACGGCCGGCTACCGGGTGTTCCGTACCTCGGCGCTGGTCTGGCTCGACCAGGCCCGGGTCTCGAGCCAGGGCTACTGCTTCCAGGTCGAGGTGGCGTGGCGCATCGAGCAGGCGGGTCTCATCGTCGTCGAGCACCCGATCACGTTCGTCGAACGCGAGAACGGCGAGTCGAAGATGCACTTCGGCATCGTCGCCGAGGCGCTCTGGCGGGTGACCAGCTGGGGCGTCGGGGTGCGCCTGAAGCGCCCGCGGCCCCGCTCGTAGCCGACCTGCGCGCCGGCCGACCGACCAGCCCCTCCGCGAAAGTGCACTTGTGACCCGCCGAAGGGCGGAAACACGGCGATAACTGCACTTTCGGCGCGCCGACCGGAGTTGCTTAAACACAAAAGGCCAGCCCGAGGGCTGGCCTTTCGCGTATTCAGGGGCTAGCTAGGCACCGATCTTCTGCTGTCCACGACGCGCCCGGAGGAAGTCGAGGCGCTCCTGGAGCAGCTCCTCGAGCTCGGGGCGGGTGCGGCGCTCGAGGAGCATGTCCCAGTGGCTGCGGGGGACCTTGGTCTCGACGGCCTCGGAGACGACGGCGACGCCGTCGTCGTCGAGCAGGACGCCCTCCAGCCCGCTCTTCGCGGACTCCCAGACGCCGGGAACCTCGGCGTCGGCGGCGAAGACCATCTCGAAGGTCTCGCCGTCTGCCGTGCGGTAGACGCTCTTCTTTCGCGGAGAGAACTCCACGCCGACTTCGCTCTGAAGACTCTGGGTGCCGAGTCTCATGCCGCGCAAACTACGGTCTGCCATTGTGTGGCCTCCTCTTAGGAATTTCACGCGAGACGCGCGCTGCGCTCTCGCGGTACATACGAATTAATAAACCCGCTAGCTGGACATAACCTTCCAAGAGCACCCCGATCGGGGGCCATTCACAGGAATGTCACAGCATCACAGAGCAGGCGGACACCGGCGAGCGAACGCCGACATACGGCGCTACTGTGCGCGAGCGGTCAGGACGCCGAGTGCGATGTCGGCGCGATCCGTGACGATGCCGTCGACCCCGAGATCGAGGAGACGGTGCATGGCTGGAGCGTCATTGACGGTCCAGACGTGCACCTCGACCTTAGCGGAGTGCAGCTGCCGAATCATCCGTTCGGTGACGATCGTGACCCCTGAGTAACGCTCCGGAACCTGCACCGCGTCGATGCCGCGCAGCGCGCGACGCAGCAGCGGCGTGAGTCCGGTCTTGCCGCCGGCGAGTGCCGCCGCGAAGCGGAGGGACGAAGCGGATGTCGCGACGCCCGGCAATCGGCGCACGGCTCCGCGGCGTCGGTTCTCGCTGAAGGAGGTGACCAGCACGCGGTCTGTAGCTCTGGCGTCGAGGATCGCCGCCACGGTCGGAGCTATGGCGTCGGCCGACTTGATGTCGATGTTGAACCGGGTCTCGGGAAAGGCGTCGAGCGCCTCGGCGAGCGAGCAGAAGACCTGCCCGTGGCCGAGGTCGATCTTCTGCAACACGGCGAACGGCAGTTCCCTCACGGTCGCCGAACTCCCGGCGACCCGGGTCAGATCGGGGTCGTGGGCGACCACCGCCACGCCGTCGCTCGACGCGTGCACGTCGGTCTCGATGTGGGTGGCGCCGATGCCGATGGCCGCCACGAACGCGAGGAGCGTGTTCTCGGGCGCCTCGAGGGCGAGCCCGCGGTGGGCGAGCACCCGCGGGGGAGCGGGGGTGAGGTAGGCGATGGTGCGAGCTCCGGGTGGGTGGCGGAAGACCTAGGCGGTCGGCGGGGTGGCGGTCGGCGGGGTGGCGGTCGGCCCGCTGGCTGTCGGACCGGTCGCGGGTGTGCCGAACGGCGAAGCGGCGAACGGTGACGCGGCGGGGCCCGAGCCGTCCGTCGGCGACGTCGGGCCGCGGCCCGCCGCGAAGCCGGAGGTGATTCCCTTGAGAGCCTCGGTGAGCTCTGTGGGGATGATCCAGAGCTTGTTCGACGGCCCCTCGGCGATCTTCGGCAGCATCTGCAGGTACTGGTAGGCGAGCAGCTTCGAGTCGGGGTCGCCCGCGTGGATCGCGCCGAACACCGTCTCGATGGCCTGCGCCTCACCGTTGGCCCGCAGCACAGCTGCCTGGGCCTCGCCCTCGGCCTCGAGGATCGACGCCTGACGCGAACCCTCGGCCTGCAGGATCGCCGCCTGCTTCGTGCCCTCTGCGGTGAGGATCTGCGCGCGGCGGTCACGCTCTGCGCGCATCTGCTTCTCCATCGAGTCCTGGATCGAGACGGGCGGGTCGATCGCCTTCAGCTCGACACGGCCCACACGAACGCCCCACTTGCCCGTGGACTCGTCGAGCACGACGCGCAGTTTTCCGTTGATGGTGTCGCGGCTCGTGAGCGCCTCCTCGAGGTTGAGGCTACCGACGACGTTACGCAGGGTCGTGGTGGTGAGCTGTTCGACCGCCCCGAGGTAGTTCGCGATCTCGTAGGTCGCGGCGCGGGCGTCGGTCACCTGGAAGAAGACGACGGTGTCGATCGAGACAACCAGGTTGTCCTCGGTGATGACCGGCTGCGGCGGAAAGGAGACGACCTGCTCGCGCATGTCGATGAGCGGACGCAGCCGGTCGATGAAGGGCACGAGGATGTTGAGCCCGGGCATCAGCGTCTTGCGGTACTTGCCGAGGCGCTCGACCACGCCGGCGTTCGCCTGCGGGATGATGCGGATCGAGCGGAAGAGGATCGTGATGACGAAGATCGCGATGATGATCAGGAAGATCACCAGGACGATCTGTCCGAATAGTTCGCCGGAGTTCACGGTGCGGTCCTTTCAGCGGGTTCGACCACTGCGGTCGCCCCATCGATGGAGACGACGACGACGCGGTCGCCGGTCTGGAGTCGGTGGTCGGATGTCGCGTCGGTCAGCCGGGAGGTCCACGTCTCACCGTTCGAGAGCTTGACGTAGCCGTTCGCGCCGACGAAGTCGGTCGCCACGGTGCCGTGCTGGCCGAGCAGGGCGTCGATGTTGCTCAGCGCAGGGTCGTCGTCACGGTGCAGCCGACGCAGCAGCGGCGGCCGTACCGCGAAGATCAGCAGCACGGAGACGACCGCGGCGATGACTATCTGCACCCAGAAATTGAGGGGAGTGAAGCTCGTGGCGAGTCCGGCGACGCTGCCGAGCGCGAGCATGAGGAATGTGAAGTCGAGGGTGAAGACCTCGATCACCAGGAAGATCAGGATGAGAGAGACCCACACCACCCATGCATAGTCGATCAGAAAATCCAGCAGCATCGGGCGGCACCTCTCGTGTGTCGTTTCGCCTCGAAACTAGCACGGGCGCCTAAACGGCAGGGGTATTGGTAGTCTCAGTGTCTGTGAGCAACCCTGTACAGCCCGGATCACTGACCGGCAAACGCGCCCTTGTAACTGGATCGTCGAGAGGCATCGGAGCCGACACCGTCTCCTACCTCGCGGAGGCCGGCGCTCGCGTCGTCGTGAACTACCGCAACAAGGAGGCGCGGGCGCTCAAGCTCGTCGCCGCCATCGAGGCGAAGGGCGGATCGGCGATCGCCGTCGGCGCAGACCTCACGGAGGCGGCATCCGTCGCCCACCTCTTCGACACGATCGCCACCGAGCTCGGCGGCCTCGACATCCTCGTGATGAACGCCTCCGGCGGCATGGAGAGCGGCATGGCCGAGGACTACGCGATGCAGCTCAACCGCGACGCGCAGGTGAACCTGCTGAACGCGGCGCTGCCGCTGCTCGCCCCCGGCGCCCGCGTCGTCTTCGTCACCAGCCACCAGGCGCACTTCATCAAGACCGTCGAGACGATGCCCGAGTACGTCCCGGTCGCCCTGAGCAAGCGCGCGGGCGAGGACGCCCTGCGCGACATGATCCCCGCCCTGGCCGAGAGGGGCATCGAGTTCGTCGTCGTCTCGGGCGACATGATCGAGGGCACCATCACCGCCACGCTCCTCGAGCGCGCCAACCCCGGTGCGATCGGACAGCGCAAGGAAGCCGCCGGCCGCCTGTACAACGTCAGCGAGTTCGCCGCCGAGGTCACCGCCGCCGCCGTCGAGCCCGTTCCCGCGAACAACACGCGCTACGTCGGCGACGTGAGCGACTTCCTCGCCGCGAACTAGCGCGAACACCTCTCCGTGGCCAACATCCATCACCATCGCCTCACCTCGAGGGTGCTGCTCTTCGACCGGGACGGCCACGTGCTGCTGTTCCTGACGAAAGCTCCAGACTCGAGCGGGGTGGCCCGCTGGCTCACTCCGGGCGGGGGAGTGGATCCGGGAGAGGACCACGCGGATGCCGCCTACCGCGAGCTCTTCGAGGAGACAGGTCTGACCGGCGTCGACCTGGGGGAGCCCGTCTGGGCGCACGACTTCGACGTGGCATGGGACGCCGCCGACCACGACACCGGTCACGCCGAGTTCTACCGCGCGGTCGTCGACCGATTCACCCCGTCGGAGGCGAACTGGACCGACGACGAAAAGGTCGAGGTCTACGCCCACCGCTGGTTCACGCTCGACGAACTGAGCGCCAGCACCGACGCATTCGAACCCGCGCAGCTCGTCGAGCTCGTGCGCACCCATCTGCCGAGAAACCAGGAGTGACCGTGTCGGAAGACTACGAAGCCCAGATCGCCGAGATCCGCGAGCAGGAGGCCCGCCTGCAGTTCGAGCGGTTCACCCACGCCGACGCGTACGAGCTGGGCTCGCTGCTCGTGCGCCTCGGCACCGACCGCGGGCTCGGCATCACCATCGACATCACCAAGGGCGACCAGCAGGTGTTCCACGTGTCGCTGGCGGGAACGACGGCGGACAACGACGACTGGGTCGCGCGCAAGACCCGCACCGTGCGCCGCTACAACGCGAGCTCGTTCCTGGTGGGGAGGCTGCACAAGCTCGAAGGCAAGGACTTCAACGAGGCATCCGGCCTGCCGCTCTCGCTGTACGCCGCGCACGGCGGCTGTTTCCCGATCGTGATCCGCGAGGCGGGCCTCATCGGCACCGTCACCGTCTCGGGGCTCGCCCAGGCCGACGACCACGCACTCGTCGTCGAGGCGCTCGAGATCTTTCTGGGGGAGTAGCGCCGCCCTCTCATCTGGTTAAATCGTGACAGGCGCGGCCGACGGCGACCGCGGCGGAATCCCGCCCAGCCAGATGGAGACACGATGAGCACTGACGCCATGACGACCACTCCGACGAGCGACTCCCGGGTCGCCGACAGTCACGACCTGATCCGCGTGACGGGCGCGCGCGAGAACAATCTCAAGGACATCAGTCTGGAGATCCCCAAACGTCGCCTGACGGTGTTCACCGGGGTCTCCGGATCGGGCAAGAGCTCGCTGGTGTTCGGCACTATCGCGGCGGAGTCGCAGCGGATGATCAACGAGACCTACAGCACCTTCGTGCAGGGGTTCATGCCGAGCCTGGCCCGGCCCGACGTCGACGTCCTCGAGGGTCTGACCACGGCGATCATCGTCGACCAGGAGCGCATGGGCGCCAACTCGCGGTCGACCGTCGGAACGGCCACCGACGCGAACGCGATGCTGCGGATCCTGTTCAGCAAGCTCGGCCAGCCGCACGTCGGCTCGCCCCAGGCGTTCTCCTTCAACGTCGCCTCGATCTCCGGCGCTGGAGCGGTCACCATGGAGCGCGGCGGCGTCACGACGAAGGAACGCCGCAGTTTCACGATCACCGGTGGCATGTGCCCGCGCTGCGAGGGCATGGGCAAGGTCAACGACATCGACCTGGGCCAGCTCTACGACGACTCGAAGTCGCTCAACGGGGGAGCGTTGACCATTCCCGGCTACACCGCCGACGGCTGGGGCGTGCGCATCTACACGGGATCGGGCTTCGTCGACGGAGACAAGCCGATCCGCGAGTTCAGCGCGAAGGAGCTCGACGACTTCCTGTACCACGAGCCGACCAAGGTGAAGATCGGCGATATCAACATGACCTACGAGGGGCTCGTGCCGAAGGTGCAGAAGTCGTTCCTCACCAAGGACCGCGAGGCGATGCAGCCGCACATCCGCGCCTTCGTCGACCGCGCCGTGACCTTCACCACGTGTCCCGACTGCGGCGGCACCCGGCTGAACGAGGGCGCGCGCTCGGCGCGGATCCTGGGACTGAACATCGCCGAGGCCTGCGCGATGCAGATCAGCGACCTCGCCGAGTGGGTGCGGCGGCTCGACGAGCCGTCGGTCGCGCCGCTGCTCACCACCCTGCAGGAGACGCTCGACTCTTTCGTGAACATCGGACTCGGCTACCTCTCGCTCGACCGCCCGTCGGGCTCGCTCTCCGGCGGCGAGGCGCAGCGCACCAAGATGATCCGGCACCTGGGTTCGTCGCTGACCGACATCACCTATGTCTTCGACGAGCCGACGATCGGGCTGCATCCGCACGACATCCAGCGGATGAACGACCTGCTGCTGCGCCTGCGCAACAAGGGCAACACCGTGCTCGTGGTCGAGCACAAGCCGGAGACGATCCGCATCGCCGACCACGTCGTCGACCTCGGGCCGGGTGCGGGGACCGCCGGCGGCACCATCTGCTTCGAGGGCACCGTCGAAGGGCTGCGCGCCAGCGGAACGCTCACCGGAAACCACTTCGACGACCGCGCCGCCGTCAAGGACGCGGTGCGCACGCCGACGGGCACGCTCGAGATCCGCGGTGCGACGGCGAACAACCTGCGCGACGTCGACGTCGACATCCCGCTCGGCGTGCTCGCGGTGATCACTGGGGTGGCCGGCTCGGGCAAGAGCTCGCTCGTGCACGGCTCGATGCCCGCCGGCGCGGGCGTCATCTCGATCGACCAGGGCGCGATCCGCGGTTCGAGGCGCAGCAACCCGGCCACCTACACCGGACTCCTCGATCCCATCCGCACCGCCTTCGCCAAGGCGAACGGCGTCAAACCGGCGCTGTTCAGCGCCAACTCGAAGGGCGCCTGCCCGAACTGCAACGGCGCCGGAGTGGTCTACACCGACCTGGGCGTCATGGCCAGCGTCGCCACGCCCTGCGAGGTCTGCGAGGGCAAGCGCTTCGATGCGACAGTGCTCGAGTACCGTCTCGGCGGCCGCGACATCAGCGAGGTGCTCGCGATGTCGGTCACCGAGGCCGAGAAGTTCTTCGGCTCGGGGGAGGCCCGCACCCCGGCCGCGCACACCATCCTCGTGCGCCTCGCCGACGTGGGGCTGGGCTACATCAGCCTCGGCCAGCCGCTGCCCACGCTGTCGGGCGGCGAACGCCAGCGGCTGAAGCTCGCCACCCACATGGGCGAGAAGGGCAGCGTGTACGTGCTCGACGAACCGACGACGGGACTGCACCTGGCCGACGTGGAGAACCTGCTGGGGCTGCTCGACCGGCTTGTCGACTCGGGCAAGTCCGTCATCGTCATCGAGCACCACCAGGCCGTCATGGCGCACGCCGACTGGATCATCGACATCGGCCCCGGCGCCGGACACGACGGCGGCCGCGTCGTCTTCGAGGGAACGCCGGCCGACCTGATCGCCGACCGGTCGACGCTCACCGGGCAGCATCTGGCGCAGTACGTCGGAGGAGTCAACAAAGGTTGACTCGTTCGAGCATAGTCAACTATGGTTGACCGCATGGACATGGTTGACCTCGCACGACTCGTCGGAACACCAGAAGACGACCCGCTGACGGCGTTGCGCTCGCTCCGGCAGCTGCGCCTCGAACTGGCCAGAGCCGAGGCGGTACTGGTGCACCGGGCGCGTAGCAACGGCGCGAACGGGGTGCAGATCGCCGAGGCCCTGGGCGTGAGCAAACAGGCGGTGCACAAGAAATACGGCGGCCGACGATTCGACGTCAACCCGTGAGCGACATCGTCTCGGGCGACGCAGAGCTGGCCACGCGCCTGAACAGACACGTGAGGCACCGGGCTCCGGCAGCGGTCGCGCTCGTCACGCCCGGAGCGACGACGCTCGCCGCCCGCGCGGCGGCCCTGAACTCGGATTTCGAGATCGGATCGATCTCCAAGGCGATCACCGGCCTCCTGTATCGCGACGCGTTGACCCGCGGCGAGATCGCGCACGATGCGACGCTGGGAGACCACCTGCAACTGGGGGAGTGCTCGGCCGCGGCCGTGACGCTCGAGTCGCTGAGCACCCATCACTCGGGACTGCCCGGGCTGCCTCCGTCCTTCCACGTTGCCAAGCGCACGGTGGCGCTGTGGCGTCACGGCACGAATCCCTACGGGGACAGCCTGGAGGAACTGCTGGCCATGACCCGCGACGTCAGGGTCGGCCCGCCACGCGCACACTATTCGAACCTCGGATTTATGCTGTTGGGGCACGCGATAGCCTCGGCAGCCGGAACCACCTACGACGACCTCGTGCGCGACCGGATCGTCGTGCCGCTCGACCTGCGCGACACGTACACGCCCGCCACCGCCGATCAGGTGCGGTCCGACGCGGTCGAGGGTTCTGGCAAAAGCTGGATCCGGCGCGAGCCGTGGACCGGCGAGGCCCTGGGACCGGCCGGCGGCATCAGGTCGTCGATCACCGACATGGCCCGGCTCACCGCGGCGATTCTCGACGGGTCGGCGCCCGGCACCGACGCGTTGGATCCGACGACCGCTTTCGGTCCCAGGGTGGGGATCGGCGCCGCGTGGATCACGGTCGAGATGAAGGGTCGGCCGATCACCTGGCACAACGGCGGCACGGGCGGTTTTCGCTCCTGGATCGGCATCGACCGGGCGGCGGGCACCGGCGCCGTCGTGCTATCGGCGACGACGTCGGCCGTCGATCGCGCGGGCTTCGCGTTTCTCACCGATCCAGGCCTCGACCCCTCTCGGCCGAGTCGATAGCAGGCGCTGATAATGCACATTATGTCAAGTAAGCGGCGAAGAGGGCCTCTCCACGCCCACACCACTCGAGCCGAGCCGAGCCGAAGACCACACTCGCCCTCGAACGTCAACCCCGATCCGGTGTGAACCGCGCGGAGTTACATTTTGAGCAGCCTAAACGAAACTGATTCGCAATCCCGAAGGCGTGATCCGACGGGAGTCGAGATGGAAACCGCCCCAGAACCCACGCACGAACTCGACTGGCGCTATGTGCCGGCCGTGCAGAATGTCGTTCTGATCGGCCGCGACGATGAGGGCACGGCGGTCGCGATGATCGAACTGTGCCCGCAGTTCGGCTTCCGTCTCACCGACTGCCGCACCGGCGCTATTCAGCGTTTCGTCTCTCTCGACGAGGCGAAACGAGCGGCGGACGGTCGGCGCGCCTGATTCGCGGATCTGATCGCTCCTCGTAGCGCGCCGGCTCACCGTCCCGAGGCGATGAGAGCGGTGAGGAGACCGATGAAGTACTGACGGTTGTCGTCGGTGACCGCGGGGAACGCCGGCACGAGATGCCCGTCGGCCACGCGGAACGCGGAGCTCTCGGCGATCCACTCGATCTGCTCGACGTCGCCCAGGGCGGTGCGGTCGAGCGGCTCCATCAGATCGCGGGAGTAGATCGCCCGGTCGGTGATCGCGAGTCCGTAGATTCCCGCGAAGGTGGCGCTCGAGAGCGACGCCAGCACGGTCTCATCCGCCGGAATCCGCCACTTCGCGCTCAGCTTCGCGATCCTCTTCGCGTCCTTCGGCCGGCTCGGCAGCAGGAAGTCGGCGCTGAGCCTCCCCGCCCGCACGAGCTCGTCCACCGTCTCGCTCGTCGGCTGTGGGGCGGAGGCCGCCGCGCTCCCCCGCACGATGTCGATCACACGCCGCAGAAACGCGACCGAGTCGGCGCCGCCCGACTCCCCCAGCAGGCGCGACACCTGGGCCAGCCCGATGCCGGCCTCGCCCAGCACCAGTGTGTCGGCGACGACGCGGATCGCGTCGGGGGCGATTGCCGCGAGCGGCATCCGTGCCGAGGTCCGCCCCACATCCTCCACGTAGACGGATCGGTCGGTGATGAGAATGCCGTTCGACGAACGCCGGGTCAGGATGTCGATCGAGTGGAAGCCCCAGTAGAGCAGGGGTAGCTCCCCGTCGGTCGCCGCGTTCTCGAGGTAGATCTGTTCGACCGCCGCCCAGAAGACGGTGTCGGCGTCGTCGAATTGCGGATGCTGCGCCTGGTTGGGCAGGAAGACGAACGCCTCGATCGACTCGGGTGGTTTGACTTCACCGACCGTGGCGGACAACCTGGCGTGCAGCGCGCGCCGTTCGTCGGAAAGTGTGGCGAGATAGTCGGGCAGGTCGTTCGTGCGGCTCACGGGCTCCCCCGGTGTCGAGAAATATCCAGATTCACCATCAGCCTACAAAGCAACCTCGCGAACCGCACCGTCGGCGTCCAGGGCGACGACGGTCGTGAGTCCGAGCCGTCGCAGGAACGGCTCGTCGTGGCTGACGACGATGAGAGCGCCGCGGTAGCCGGTGAGGGCGTCGACGAGCTGGTCGACGCTCTGGACATCGAGGTTGTTCGTCGGCTCGTCGAGGATCAGCAGCTGGGACGGCGGGTCGGCGAACAGCAGCAGCGCGAGCGATACCCGGAAGCGCTCGCCTCCGGAGAGCGAACGCACGGGGCGGTTGACGCTCTCGCCGCGCAGCAACAGTCGCGCGAGACGGTTTCGTATCTCGCCATCCAGAGCGTTCGGCGCGACCCGTCGCACGTTCTCCAGTGCGCTCGTCCGGTCTTCGACGGTGTCGAGCCGTTGGTTCAGATAGCCGACCCGGTCGGTCAGCAGCTTTCCTCCCGCGCGCCCGGGCTCCGGCTTCGTCCCGGAGATCAGCACCTCGAGCAGGCTCGTCTTGCCCACCCCGTTGGGGCCGACCAGTGCCACGCGCTCCGGACCCCGCACGTGGATCGTGCGGTTGGAGCCGTTGATCTCGGCGATCGCCCGTCCGCGCGGCACCTCGGGGTCGGGCAGCTCGAGGTGGATGTGCTCGTCGTCGCGCAGCCGCGACTCGGCGGCGTCGAACGCCGACCGTGCGGACTCGACCCGGTCGTCGTGTCCGCCCCTGAGCTTTCCCGCAGAGACCTGCGCATCGCTGGCCCTCTGATTCATCAGGATCTTCGCGCCCTGTTTGCTGTCGTGGGCCTTCTGTCCGGCTCGGGCACGACGGGCCAGCGTGGACTCGGCGTCGACCCGCTGCCTCTTCTCCTTTTTCAACGCCTGCTCCGCCGAGCGGGCCGCCCGTCCTGCCGCGGCCTGCTGCGCGTCGAGATGCTCACGCCACGCGCTGTACGGTCCGCCGAATACGGTGAGCTCCCCGTCGTGCAGTTCGACCGTGTCATCCATCAGCTCCAGCAGATCCAGATCGTGACTGACGACGACGAGGGTGCCCGGCCAGTCGCGCACGATCAGCGAGAGGCGCTCTCGCGAGTCGCGGTCGAGATTGTTGGTCGGCTCGTCGAGCAGGGTGATGGGCGTGCGTCTGAGTCGGAGTCCGGTGATCGCGACGAGCATCGCCTCTCCCCCGGAGATGCCGGAGACGGGTCGATGCAGATCGGCCGAGGAGAGCCGGATGTCGCGAAGCGCCTCGTCTGCGCGCGTCTCGATGTCCCAATCGTCGCCCAGGGTCTCGAAATTGGCCTCGTCGACGTCTCCCTCGACGATGGCGTCGAGCGCGCGCAGCTTCTCGCCGATCCCCAGCAGATCGGCGATCGTCGACCGATCGTCGAGGGTGAGGGTCTGCGGCAGGTATCCGACCTCGCCGGAAGTCGAGACCGTGCCGGAGACGGGAGTCAGCTCGCCGGCGATGAGGCGCAGAAGCGTGGATTTTCCGGCGCCGTTGCGGCCGACGAGGCCGGTCCGCCCGGTGCCGAAGCTGCCGGTGACCTCGTCGAGGGCGGTGCCTCCGTCGGGCCACCGGAGGGTGACCGAGTTCAATGCGATGGCGGTGGGATGGGTAGACATGGTGCTCCAGAAGAGTCGCGTCCGAGCGGCGTGCCGGTCGGGCAGGGGTCGATGAGCGTCGCCGTCGAGCGGGCGACACGGAGGAAACGACAGCGCAATGGCCAGGCGGCTGCGAGGAGCAGCGGAACGCGTGGTCGATGGCCGCCACCGGGAAACGGTGGCTAGGCTCTGTCGATCTCGTCTATCAGCACGCCACCACCTTACCCGCAGGGCGCGCGGCTCGTCAGGATCGGTCAGTCGGCGAAGACGACCGGTGTGCGGTCCCTCCACGGCATCGCCTGTTCGAGGTCGGCCGCGACGGCGAGCAGCAGCTCGTCGTCTCCGCGTGCGGCGACGAGCTGCACCCCGATCGGCAGTCCCTCGGCGCTCTCTCCGAGCGGCAGGCTGATCGCGGGGTGGCCGCCGACGTTGAACGGCGCGGTGAACGGCCCGAACTCGAACAGCCGGGAGAGCCAGGAGCGCGCCGTGTACCGGTCGTCGTCGTAGTCGAGCGTGCCGTGCCGCGGCGGGAGCTGCGCCCAGGTCGGGGTGATCAGCAGGTCGACCCTGTCGAAGATCCCGTCGACCGCGTTCGAGACACGGGACTGCGCCCGCGCGGCGACCGCGAGCTGCTCGGTAGAGACGGCGCGGGACTCCGCGAGCACCGCGCGCGACACCGCCTGCAGGAGGTCGGCGTCGGGCTGCCGGGGCGCGGAGAGGATCGCGCGGCCCGCGGCGTACACGCCGAGCATCATGGCGTCGATCACCTGCTCGCCGTCGAGGTCCGGACTCGCGACGGTCACGGTATGACCGATCCATTCGAGCATCCGCCCCACCTCCTGCGTGACCGCGGCGACCTGCGGGTCGACGACCCCGACCGACCACGATCCCGTGTCGATCCCGATCCGGAGCCCCGCGGCCGCGGGAGTGTCGCCTCCGGCCGGTTCGGCCACGAGACGGAACAGCAGCGCGGCATCACGGACCGTGCGGGTCACGGCGAACTCGCTCGACGTGCTCAGCCCGGCGGTGATCGACCGCGGAGCATCCGGGGTGCGCCCGCGGGAGGGTTTGAGCCCGACCAGACCACAGGCCGCTGCGGGGATGCGGATCGACCCTGCCCCGTCGTTGGCGTGGGCCATCGGCACCGCGCCGGCGGCGACGAGAGCCGCCGCTCCCCCGCTCGATCCCCCGGCGCCCCTGTGGGGCGCCCACGGGTTGCGGGTCTCGCCGTACAGCGTCGACTCGGTGGCGAAGCTCAGCGCGAACTCGGGCGCGGTGGTCTGCCCGATGGTGGCGAGGCCGGCCGCGCGGAACCGGGTCATCAGCGGATGGTCGTCGGTGGCCACCGCTCCGCGCACCGCCCGGCTGCCGATCGCGAACCCGACACCGCGGGCGAACGGCCCGCTGTCCTTGATGAGAAACGGAACGCCGGCCAGCTCGCCGGCCGGGTCGCTCGAGAGGGCGTCGTCGAACAGCGGTCGGGCGAGGGCGGCGAGGTCGGGATCCACGGCGGCGACGGCGACCCGGGCCGCACGCTCGACCTCGGCCGCCGTGACCTGGCGGGTGACGATGAGCTCGCGCACCGCGACGGCGTCGAGGCGTGCGTATTCCCCCGGGAGCACTGTCGGGTGCCCGCTACTCGGGCACGACGACGACGGGGCACGGCATGGCGATCAGCAGGTCGTGACTCGTGGAGCCGAGTATCGTGTCGCCCATGGTGGTGTGCTCGCGTCGCCCGACCACGAGCAGCGCCGCGCCGCGCGCGTCCTCCGCGAGGATGCGCGCCGCCTGGCCCTCCTTGAGCCGCTGGTGCACGTCGACGTCGGGCCAGACGCGGCGCACGTAGTCCATGGTGGCGGCGAGCGACTTGCTGTGCAGCTCGAGCATCGACTTCCACACGCCCGGATGCGCGAACATGGCCACCGCGATCAGCGTCGGCACGCTCCACGAGTGCACGACGGTGAGCTCGGTGTTCGCCCGCTGCGCCTCCCCCGCGGCGAAGTCGACGACCTTCGGCTCCTGCTCGGTCGACTCGAGGCCGACCATGACCACGCCGCCCGAGGGCTCCCAATCGGCCGGCACGACGACGACCGGGCAGTGTGCGGCGGAGGCGATGCGGATGGGCAGGACGCCGTACAGGCCCGCCTCGCTCGAGCCGGTTCCGATCACGAAGAGGTCGGCCTCGGCCGTGGCGGTGGTCAGCTCGGTCCGTGACTGCCCCGTGCGCAGCACGGCGGTGACGGCGACGCCGGGCACCGCGCTCTCGATGCGCCCGACGGTCTCCTCGAGCAGCCGGGCATACACGGCGCGGAAGTCGTTTCCGGCGAGCACCGACTCCGACGGCATCGGCACGTAGACGGTGGTCACCTCGATCGAGACCGGCACAGCCTTCGCCCGCTCCATGGTCCATCGCACGGCCGCCTCGCCGGAGGCGGTGCCGTCGACGACGACCATGATTCTGTCCACGATGTTCATCTTCGCACCGCGCGGGGCGGCGGCCAAGGGGTTCGCCCACCCCCGAACGCTACGTTCCCTAGCCGTGCACGCACGGCGCACGCTCGATAATGGAGGCATGACGCACTCCGCAGGCCCCGACTGGCCGTCGGTCGACGACGCCGCGCGCTGCCCCTGCCTCAGCGGGGCGAGCTACGGTTCGTGCTGCGGCCCGTTCCATCGCGGCGACGAGCTCGCTCCCTCGGCCGAGAGGCTCATGCGGTCCCGCTACTCGGCCTACGTCACCGGCAACGCGCGTTATCTGCTCGCCACGTGGCATCCGACCACCCGTCCTGCCGCTCTCGACCTCGACCCCGCCCAGCGGTGGTACCTGCTCGATATTCTGCGCACGAGCCGAGGCGGCATGCTCGAAGACTCGGGCACGGTGGAATTCCGCGCCAAGTACCGACTCGGCAGCGGCGCGGGCGAACAGCACGAGGTCAGCCGGTTCGTGCGCGAGCGGCGCCGCTGGTACTACGTCGACGCCGTCTAGACCCACAGCGGCGCTAGCGGTTCGTGGCCGCCACCCACTCCTCGAGCTTGTGGGCGGCCGCACCGGAGTCGACGACTCGCGCGGCGACCTCGAGCTTCTCGGCGAGCCGGTCGAGGATCGGCACGCGCACCTGGTCGGCGTCCTGGGCGAGGGCGAACGACACCAGGCCGGCTGCCGCGTTGAGCAGCACGATGTCGCGCACGGGCCCCGTCTCCCCCGCCAGCACCGAACGGATGACACCCGCGTTGTGTTCCGGGCCTGCCCCGAGCAACGACTCGATCTCCGCCCGCGCGATGCCGAGGTCGAGCGGATCGAGGTCGTGCTCGGTGACCGCGCCGAGCGAGACCTCCCAGATGTGGCTGTGCCCGGTCGTGGTGAGCTTGTCGATGCCGTCGTCGCCGCGGTAGACCAGCGCCGTCGCACCGCGGGTCTGGAACACGCCGACGACTAGCGGCACCCGCTCGAGACTCGCCACCCCGACGGCGGACGCCTCCGGGCGGGCCGGGTTGCACAACGGACCCAGCACGTTGAACAGCGTGGAGATGCCGAGTTCGGTGCGCGTCGTCGCGGCATGACGGAAACCCGGGTGGAACATTGCGGCGTACGCGAAGGTGATCCCGGTCTCGCGCTGCACCTCGGCGACGCGCTCGGGCGTGATCGTGAGGTTCAGGCCCAGGGAGGAGAGCACGTCCGACGCGCCCGAGGCGGAGCTCGCGCCGCGGTTTCCGTGCTTGATGACGGGGACTCCGGATGCCGCGGCGATCACAGACGCCACGGACGAGATGTTGAGCACCGCCCCGTACGGATCGCCGCCGGTGCCCACGATGTCGAGGACCATCGGGTCGACGTCGAGCGGGAGTGCGTTCTCGAGCACGGCATCGCGGAAGCCGACTATCTCGTCGACCGTCTCGCCCTTGACCCGCAGGGCCACGAGCAGTCCCGCCATCTGCGCGCTCGTCGCCTGACCGGCCATGACCTGCTTCATCGCCCAGGTCGCCTCGAAAATGGAGAGGTTCTCTCCGTCCACGAGGGTGCCGAGAATGCGGGGCCAGGTCAACGTGGAGGACATGGCTCAAATCCTAACGACCCTTTTCGCAGCCGATCAGACGCGACTGGCCCCCGTAAAGCGAAACGCTGGCTCAGATATCGGACATAATGGAGGGGTGACTACGACCTCCATCAGCCCCTCAATCGGGACACAAGTGGTTAACCGCCCGAACACCGTCGCGGTTGGCACCATTGTCTGGCTCGGAAGCGAAGTCATGTTCTTCGCCGGCCTCTTCGCTATCTACTTCACCCTGCGATCCACGTCGCCGGGGCTGTGGGAATCGCAGTCCGGCCTGCTGACAGTGCCCTTCTCGCTGGTGAACACGATCATCCTCGTGCTCTCCTCGCTGACCTGCCAGTTCGGCGTCTTCGCGGCCGAGCGCTTGCAGCCCCGCCGCACCGGCTGGAAGCCCACACAGTGGGGCATGGTCGAGTGGTTCTTCCTCACCTACGCGATGGGCGCCGTGTTCGTCATCGGCCAGATCTACGAGTACGCGGTGCTCGTCAGCGAGGGCCTCACGTTGAGCTCCGACTCGTACGGCTCGGCCTTCTACCTTGCAACCGGCTTCCACGGGTTGCACGTCATCGGAGGGCTCATCGCCTTCCTGTTCATCATCGGCCGCGCCTACGCGGTCAAGAATTTCGGCCACAAGGAGGCGACCAGCGCAATCGTGGTCTCCTACTACTGGCACTTCGTTGATGTCGTCTGGGTCGGCCTCTTCTTCATCATCTATATCCTCAAGTAAGAATCGGAACCCGTACGCACCATGGCGAAGAAGTTCTCACGCACCTCAGCTGACCGACGCAAGGTCGGGCGCAGGCATCCCCTTGCCGCCGTCGCCCTCATCGCGGTCGGCCTCCTCAGCACCGGTGGTGCATACGCTCTGTTCACAACGAGCGCGACCGCCGACACCTCGGCATCCCAGGAGCAGCTGGTCGAAGAAGGCGGCAAGCTGTTCGCGGCCAACTGCGCCACCTGCCACGGCATGGACCTGCAGGGCACCAGCGAGGGCCCCACGCTCATCGGCGTCGGCGAAGCCGCCGTGCACTTCCAGGTGTCCACCGGTCGCATGCCCCTCGCGGCGAGCGGACCCCAGGCCGAAGAGAAGCCGGTGCAGTTCACCGACGAGCAGATCGAGGCGATGTACACGTTCGTCGGCTCGAAGTCGCCCGGTCCCGGCCTGCCCGACGAGGAGACCATCGCCGGCAACGGCGACGCTGCCCTCGGCGGCGAGCTCTTCCGCATCAACTGCGCCATGTGCCACAACGTCGCCGGCGCCGGCGGTGCCCTGACGCAGGGCAAGTTCGCCCCGTCGCTCGCCGGGGTGACGTCGACCCACGTGTACGAGGCCATGGTCACCGGCCCGCAGAACATGCCGGTGTTCAACAACAACAACCTCACCCTCGAGGACAAGGCAGACATCATCACCTACCTGCAGTTCCTCGAGGCGAACCCGTCCCCCGGCGGATTCGACCTGGGCAACCTGGGTCCCGTCTCCGAGGGTCTGTTCATCTGGATCTTCGGCCTGGGCGCGATCGTCGCGATCACCGTCTGGCTGACGGCGAAGTCCAACTAACTCCACACGCACCCCTGCCGGGCAACCGGCGGGTCGCTCTACTTACATCGCACTTCGCGCTCCGCGCACAGTTGAAGGGAACACCATGGCAGACCTTAACGGTGGCCAGTCCGGCAGCACCGATGCCGGCACCGCTGTCGAGCCATCCGTGCCTCGTACGGTCTCGCCGGGAACCGCTGTCGTCGTCAGCGACGGCATCCCCAACCCCGGACACCCGCCGCACCGCCTGCGTGTCACCGACCTCGACCCGAAGAAGGACAGGGCCGCCAGCCGCGCCGTATCCGGTCTCTTCTTCCTGTCGCTGATCGGCAGCATCCTCGCCGTCGTCGTCTACTTCCTGATCCCGATCGACCCGGCCGACTTCTCCTCGGTGCGCATCAGCAACCTCGCACTGGGCGTCGCGCTCAGCTTGGGACTGCTCGGCATCGGAGTGGGCGCCGTGCACTGGGCCAAGGCGCTGATGTCCGACGCCGAGATCACCGAGGAGCGTCACGGAACCCGCGGTTCGGACACCACCCGCGCCAAGGCCGTCGAGGTCTTCACCCTCGGCAACAAGGAGTCCGGTTTCGGCCGTCGCACCCTGATCCGCAACAGCCTCATCGGGGCCGTCGCGGTGTTCCCGATCCCCGCGGTCATCATGTTCCGCGACCTCGCCCCGGCCGAGGAGCCGGGCGAGCTGCTGCGTCACACGCTGTGGTCGGAGGGGACGCGACTGACCCGCGACCCGTCAGGTACCCCGATCAAGGCGTCGGACGTCACCTACGGCTCCGCCTTCCACGTGATCCCCGAAGGACTCAACGACTCCGAGCACAAGCTCGAGGAGAAGGCCAAGGCCGCCGTCCTGATGATGCGGATCCGCCCCGAGGACTTGAAAGAGACCGACGAGAAGAAGAGCTGGTCGTACCAGGGCATCGTCGCCTACTCGAAGATCTGCACGCACGTTGGTTGCCCCGTCGCGCTGTACGAACAGCAGACCCACAACCTGCTGTGCCCGTGTCACCAGTCGACGTTCGACGTGGCGGACCACGCCAAGGTGACCTTCGGACCGGCGAGCCGGCCCCTTCCCCAACTACCGATCACCATCGACGACGAGGGGTATCTGATCGCCAAGAGCGATTTCCTCGAACCCGTCGGCCCGAGCTTCTGGGAGCGTGAGCTGTGAGCACAGCAACCGAGACCCCCGTCTCCACCGAACCCGCGTCGACGTCGCAGTCGACGTCGACCGCGTACGGTCCATTCGCGTCCGCCACGCGCGGCGCCCGCTTCACGGGTGCTGCGGCGAACTACATCGACGAGCGCACGAGCATCTCCGGGCTGGTGAAGGAGGTCGGTCGCAAGATCTTCCCCGACCACTGGTCGTTCATGCTCGGCGAGGTCGCCCTGTACAGCTTCGTGGCGATCCTCCTCTCCGGTACGTTCCTCACCTTCTTCTTCGAGCCCTCGATGACCGAGGTGCACTACGACGGCTCGTACGTCCCGCTCAAGGGCATCGAGATGTCGGTCGCATACGCGTCGAGCCTCGACCTCTCGTTCGACATCCGCGGCGGACTGTTGATGCGCCAGGTGCACCACTGGGCTGCTCTTCTCTTTGTCGCATCCATCGGCCTCCACATGCTGCGCATCTACTTCACGGGTGCGTACCGCAAGCCGCGCGAGATCAACTGGATGATCGGCTTCGTGCTGTTCATCCTCGCGATGGCCGAGGGCTTCACCGGATACTCGCTCCCCGACGACCTGCTCTCGGGTAACGGACTGCGCATCATCGACGGAATGGTCAAGGCCGTCCCCGTCATCGGCGTGTGGATCTCGTACCTGCTGTTCGGCGGCGAGTTCCCCGGAACCGACGTCGTCAGCCGCTTCTACGTGCTGCACATCCTGCTGCTGCCCGCGATCCTCGTCGCGGCCCTCGGCGTGCACCTCCTGCTGCTCGTGATCAACAAGCACACGCAGTTCGCCGGCCCCGGCAAGACCAACAGCAACGTCGTCGGCGTTCCGGTCATGCCCGTGTTCGCGGCGAAGGCCGGTGGATTCTTCTTCATCGTCTTCGGTGTGATCATGCTGATCGCGGCGACATTCACGATCAACCCGATCTGGAACTACGGACCGTACGACCCCTCACCGGTGTCGGCCGGTACCCAGCCCGACTGGTACATCGGCTTCGCCGACGGCGCCCTGCGCCTCGTACCGCCGGGACTCGAGTTCATCATCTTCGGTGACTACACGCTGTCGCTCAACGTGCTGCTGCCGCTGATCGTGCTGCCGGTGTTCCTGGGGCTCGTGGCCTTCTACCCCTTCATCGAGGCGTGGATCACGGGTGACAAGCGCGAGCACCACCTGCTCGACCGCCCGCGCAACACCCCGGTGCGCACGGCCATCGGCGCTGCCGGTGTCACGTTCTACGCGGTGCTGTGGGCGGCGGCGAGCTCCGACCTCATCGCGACGCACTTCATGCTCAGCATCGAGGGTGTCATCCACGGCCTCCAGGCGCTGTTCTTCCTGGGCCCGATCATCGCCTACATCGTCACCAAGCGCATCTGCTTCGGTCTGCAGAAGAAGGACCGCGAAATCGCGCTCCACGGCTTCGAGTCCGGCCGCATCGTGCGCCTCCCCGGCGGCGAGTACATCGAGGTCCACCAGCCGCTCAGCGACGCCGAGCGCTGGAGACTGACCAGCTACACCGACTACGAGCCGCTGATGATCCGTCCGAACAGCGACGGCAAGATCACGGTCAACCAGCGCCTGCGCGCCGGCTTCTCTCGCTGGTTCTTCGAAGACCGCATCATCCCGGTCTCGAAGGGCGAGATTGAGAGCTCGCACGACGGCGACGCGCACTAGCACCGGTTCGTAGACTATCGGAGCTTCTGCCGACACCCTGGCGACCTGGCTGCGGTGCCCACGCTGTGAGAGAGATCTCCAGCCGGGGCCCGCGGCCTGGTCGCTTTCGTGTTCCTCGGGGCACAGTTTCGACGCCAACAAGCGCGGCTACCTCAACCTCGTCGACCGTTCACGCGGCATCCTCGGCGACACCCGTGAGATCCTCGACGAGCGAGAACGCTTCCTCGCCCTCGGCCACTACTCCCCCATCGTCGACGCGATCGCCGGCGTGCTGCCCACTGCTGCCGGGCAGAGCATCGTGGACTCCGGATGCGGCACGGGCTACTACCTGACCGAACTGCTGGCCCGGAGGGACGACTGGCGCGCGCTCGCGCTCGACGTCTCCGTCGACGCCGTGGCGATGGCCGTTCGCTCGGCCGGCGCACAGACGGCCGGGGTCGCGGCCGACGTGTGGCGGGCCCTGCCCGTGCGCGACGACAGCGCCGACGTGGTGCTGTGCGTGTTCGCACCGCGCAACGCGGCAGAGTTCGCACGCCTGCTGCGGCCGCACGGTCGTCTCGTCGTGGTCACGCCGGCCGAGAACCATCTGGTGCAGCTGCGTGAGAGCGGCCGCGTCATCGGCATGCAGAGCGACAAGCTGGCCCATCTCGACGACGCCCTCTCGGACCTGTTCGCCGTCGACGACAGGCGGCGGCTCGAGTACGACGTAGACCTGCTCCCCCACGCGGTGCGGAGCCTGGCCGGAATGGGCCCCAGCGGGCACCACGGCACAGCGGAGACGCCCTCGGACGCAGGGAGTGCACGGGTGACCGTTGCGGTCGACGTCTCGTCGTACCGGCGGGTCTAACCTCGTATCGGCGGGTCTAGCCGCGCCGTCTAGTCGAAGCTGCGCTTGAGGTAGTCGGCGGTCGAGCCGTAGCCGAGGCGCTCGTAGAACCCGGAGGCTCGACGGCTCGCGACGGTGAGCTGGCGTACGCCGCGCTCACGGCAGGCGCGCTCGGTCGTCTCGACCAGGAGCGAGCCGACGCCGGCGCCCTGCGCCGAGCTCTCGACGACGAGCTCCTGCAGCTGCGCGGAGCTGCCGTTCGTGTACAGCAGCCTGGTCACCGTCGTGAGCGCGTAACCGCGCACCACTCCGTCGATCTCGGCGACGAACAGGAGCGCGTTCGACTCCCCCTCGACGAAGGAGTCGAACGTGACGTCGAATGCCTCGCGGTCGGGCAGGTAGCTGACGTCGAGCTCGTTCAGCAGGGAGAAGACCGCGTCGGCGTCGCTCGCGAGCGCCGGACGGATCTGCACCTGGCTAGTGGGCGAAATTGCCTCGGTAGTACTCATACACCCACCCCACGAGGCTGACGACGACGACGATCGCGCCGATGAAGGAGATCCACACCCCGACCGCCAGGCCGAGGAACATGAGCGACAGGCTCGCGGCCAGCATCACGGGCCACCAGCTCCACGGGCTGAAGAAGCCCTGCTCGGCGTCGCCGTCGTCGATGTTCGCGTCGAGACGGTCTTCGGGAAGTGTTGCTCCCTGGCCGGCGTGCACGCGTGAGATGTAGAACGCGATGAACGCGGCCAGGATGCCGCTCAGCCCGATCGCGAGGGTTCCCACCCACTCGATGGTCCCGCCGTGCGTCTGGTCGATCAGAGACCAGGTGATGTAGGCCGCATCCGCAACCACGCAGTACGCCGCGAGGATCCAGAAGAGGTTGATATTGGCTTTCATGTGTTACTTGACCTTGTCGTCTGCGATGTCGTAAACGGGAGCGTCGGGCGCATCCTTGCCCGGACCGATACCGACCGGCACTTCTGCCTCCGGGTGGTTCAGGTCGAACGCGGGAGCTTCCGAACGAATGCGCGGAATCGAGGTGAAGTTGTGGCGGGGCGGCGGGCACGACGTGGCCCACTCGAGCGAGCGCGAGAAGCCCCACGGGTCGTTCACCGTCACCTTGGGCGCGGTGCGCGCCGTCAGGTACACGTTGTAGAAGAACGGCAGCATCGAGGTGGCGAGGATCGCGGCTCCGACGGTGGAGAGCTGGTTCATCCAGGTCACTCCGTCTTCGGGCAGATACGTCGCGTACCGGCGCGGCATACCGACGACGCCGATCCAGTGCTGGATGAGGAACGTCGTGTGGAAGCCGATGAACAGGAGCCAGAAGTGGATCTTGCCGAGACGCTCGTTGAGCATCTTGCCGGTCCACTTGGGCCACCAGAAGTAGAAGCCGCTGAACATCGCGAACACGACGGTGCCGAAGACCACGTAGTGGAAGTGCGCGACGACGAAGTACGAGTCGGAGACGTGGAAGTCGAGCGGCGGCGAGGCCAGGATGACACCGGTGAGTCCGCCGAAGGTGAACGTGATCAGGAAGCCGATGGCCCAGAGCATGGGCGTCTCGAACGTCACCGATCCGCGCCAGAGCGTGCCGATCCAGTTGAAGATCTTCACACCCGTCGGCACCGCGATGAGCATCGTCATCAGAGCGAAGAACGGCAGAAGCACCGATCCGGTCACGTACATGTGGTGAGCCCACACGGTGACGGACAGCGCGGCGATCGCGATGGTCGCGTAGATGAGGGTCTTGTATCCGAAGATCGGCTTGCGGCTGAAGACCGGGAAGACCTCGGAGACGATGCCGAAGAACGGCAGCGCGATGATGTACACCTCGGGGTGGCCGAAGAACCAGAACAGGTGCTGCCAGAGGATCACTCCGCCGTTGGCCGGGTCGTAGATGTGCGCGTCGAAGACCCTGTCGGCGCCGAGTCCGAAGAGCGCGGCGGCGAGAACCGGGAACGCCATGAGCACGAGAATCGACGTGACCAGGATGTTCCATGTGAAGATCGGCATGCGGAACATCGTCATGCCGGGGGCGCGCATGGTGATGATGGTGGTGATGAAGTTGACGGCGCCGAGGATGGTTCCGAATCCGCTCATCGCCAGACCGAAGACCCAGAGGTTGCCTCCGACACCCGGTGAGAACGTCGTGCTCGACAGTGGCGCATAGGCGAACCAGCCGAACGACGCTGCGCCCTGCGGGGTGAGGAAGCCGGCGACGGCCATCAGGCTGCCGAAGCTGTAGAGCCAGTAGGCGAACGCGTTCAGTCGCGGGAACGCGACATCCGGTGCACCGATCTGGAGGGGCATCAGCACGTTGGCGAAGCCCGCGAACAGCGGCGTCGCGAACATGAGCAGCATGATCGTGCCGTGCATCGTGAAGAGCTGGTTGTACTGCTCCTTGGAGTCGACGATCTCGAGCCCCGGGGCGAAGAGCTGGGCGCGGATGATGAGCGCCATCACCCCGCCGATGCAGAAGTAGATGAAGGAGCTGATCAGGTACATGTACCCGATCGTCTTGTGGTCAGTGGAGGTGATCCAGCTGACGAGGACGTTGCCCGTGCGCACCACTGCTGGTGTGCTCAGGCCCGGCCGGGTTGCTGTTGCTGTGCTCATTGCGACTAGCCTTCTTCGCCGTGGTCAACCGCGCCGGTGCCCGGGAGGTTGGTGTTCGTGTTGTACTCCGGGCCGAGGCGACCCTCGAAGCCTGCGGCACGCTGGCCTTCGATGTATGCGTCGTAGTCGTCCTGCGACACGACCTTCACCTGGAAGAGCATGAGCGAGTGGTATTCGCCACAGAGCTCGGCGCACTTGCCCTGGTAGGTGCCGATCTTGGTCGGCGTGAAGTACATGTGGTTCGACTTGCCGGGGATCATGTCCTTCTTGTAGAGGAAGTCGATGATCCAGAAGGAGTGGATGACGTCGCGGGACTCGATGTCGACCTGGACCTTCTTGTCCACGGGCAGGTACAGGACGGGGAGAGCGTCCGTGTCGACGCCGTCGGAGTCGTCGAGCTCTTGTGCCTGGACGCCCGCGCTGTAGACCTCTTCGTTGAGGTAGTTGAAGTCCCATGCCCAGCGCTTGCCGAACACCTCGATCTTCACGTCGGGGCTGCCCGGGTCGGACTCGATGGCCGCCTGGTCGCGCGCCGTGAAGGCGAAGAAGCCGAGGACGAGGATGAGGGGCACGATCGTGTAGAAGATCTCGACCGGGAGGTTGTAGCGCATCTGCACCGGCAGGCCGGTCTGGCCCTTGCGGCGGCGGTAGACGACAGCTGCCCAGATGATGAGACCCCAGGTCGCGACGCCGACGCCGAGAAGCACGATCCACGACGTGACCCACAGGCCCATAATGCGGCTGGTGTGGTTGGTGGTATCGGGGTCGCCGGGCAGATAGCCCTGCAACTGGGCCTGCGTGCACCCGGCGAGAACCACCGAGACTGCGACCGCAATGGGGATAATGGCCCATCGACTTAGGCGTTTGGAGCGCACCTGGAACCTCTCGGATGACACGGACTGGAACGATACGAGTCTATAACGACGAAGAGGCACCGACCTCGCGGTCAGTGCCTCTTGCGAATCGTGTCACTCGTATTTTTTAGTGGAACGAGTCTCCACATGCGCAGCTTCCCGCGGCATTGGGGTTGTCGATCGTGAAGCCCTGCTTCTGGATGGTGTCCTCGAAATCGATCGAGGCACCCATCAGATAGGGCACGCTCATCTTGTCGACGACGACCTCGACACCGTCTCCGAAGTCGACAGAGGCGTCGCCGTCGAGGAAGCGCTCGTCGAAGTAGAGCTGGTAGATGAGGCCGGAGCAGCCGCCGGGCTGCACGGCCACGCGGAGGCGGAGGTCGTCACGGCCCTCCTGGGTCATGAGGCTGCGGACTTTCTGCGCTGCCGCATCCGAAAGTCCGACGCCGTGCGCAGCCGCCGTCTCGGGCGAGGTGAGAGTGGTGTCAGTCATGATCGCGATTCTACGCGCGGTCGTTGAGTTTTGCGAACAACACGGCCTCGGTGAGGATGGCCCGCGAGAAGACTCCCAGGTGGAGGGATTCGTTGGGGCTGTGGGCTCGCGAGTCGGGGTCTTCGACGCCCGTGACCAGGATCTGCGCGTCGCCGAAGACGGCGACGAGGTCGGCGATGAACGGGATCGACCCGCCGATGCCGGTCTCGACCGGCTCCACCCCCCAGGCCTCGTGCATCGCCGCCTTCGCCTCGACGGCGGCCCAGCCGCTCGTGTCGACGAGGAACGGGTTGCCGAGGTCGACGTCGGAGATCGCGAGATGGGCGCCGAAGGGGGCGTTCGACCGCAGGTGGGCCTCGATGGCGGCGAAGGCGTCTTCGGCCGTCTGCCCCGGCGCGATGCGAGCGCTGACCTTGACGGTCACGCTCGGAGAGAGGGTGTTCGACGCGTTGACGACCGTCGGCGCGTCGATGCCGGTGATGGTGATGGCGGGCTGAGACCAGAGCCGGCTGAGCACCGTGCCGGTTCCGATCGGGGTGACGCCGTCGAGGAGTCCGGCCTCCTCGCGCAGCTTCGCCTCGTCGTAGGGGGGCGTGTCGCTCTCCCGCGAGGTGAGCCCGGGCACCGCGACGGATCCGACCTCGTCGTGCAGGGTGGCGAGCAGCCTGATCGTGGCGAGCATGGCGTCGGGGACGGCTCCGCCGAACATCCCCGAGTGGGAGGCGTGTGCCAGGGTCGCGACGTTCAGCTTGAACGTCACGTTGCCGCGCAGCGCCACGGTGAGCGCCGGTGTCGACGTGTCCCAGTTGTCGGAGTCGGCGACGACGATGACGTCGGCCGCGAGTGCGGTCTGGTGCTTGGCGAGGAAGTTAGAGAACGAGCGCGAGCCGAACTCCTCCTCGCCCTCGATGAAGACGGCGAGACCCAGGTCGAAGTCGTCGCCGACCGTGGCGACGAAGGCGCGGATGGCGGCGACGTGCGCCATGACCCCGGCCTTGTCGTCGGCCGCGCCGCGGCCGTACAGCCGGTCGCCGCGCACGGTCGGCTCGAACGGCGACGACTCCCAGTCGGCGTCGTCTCCCTGTGGCTGCACGTCGTGGTGGGCGTAGAGCAGGATCGTCGGCCGCCCGTTGCGGGCCGCACGGGTCGCGAGCACGGCCGGCTGGCCGAGAACCCCGGTCTGTCCGATGTCTGCGCGCGAGATCTCCACCGAGTCGAAGACGCCGAGGGCCTCGAACAGGCCGGCCACCGCGGTGGCGCTCTCCGCGACGTGCGCGGGGTCGAAGCCGTCCCACGACACGGAGGGGATGCGCACGAGACGCGAGAGGTCGGCGATGGCCGTGGGCAGTCCGAGCTGCACGGACTCCCTCAGCGCGTCGAGCGCGGGGTGAGGCTGTGCGGTTGCGGGGATTGTCTGCTCGAAATCTGTCATGGAGGTAATCTTAAGTCGACCCCAAGCGCAAGGACTCATCGTGCCCATCAACTTCAGAAAATCGACCGACAGCGTTGTCGAGGTCGAGCCGACCCCGGAGACCGTGGAGGTCGGCAAGGGCCGTCCCACACCGACGCGTCGAGAGAAGGAGGAGGCCCGCAAGCGCCCCCTCGTCTCGAACGACCGCGCGGAGGCGCGTCGCCAGTCGAAGGCGGCCCTCGCCGTCGAGCGTGAGAAGCAGCGCATCGGCATGGCCGCCGGCATCGACAAGTACTTGCCGGTGCGCGACCGTGGTCCTCAGCGCAAGTACGTGCGCGACTACGTCGATGCACGCACGAGCGTCGGCGAGTTCCTGATCCCGATCATGCTCGTCGTGCTCATCGCGACCGTCGTGCCCTCCCCCGAGGTGCAGGTCGGCTCGTTCGCCCTGCTCTGGCTGTTCTTCGCCGTCGCCGTGATCGACTGCTTCGTGCTCGGCTTCGTGGTGCGCAAGAAGCTCCGCGCCAAGTTCGGCGAGGACAACGTGGAGACCGGAGTTCGCTGGTACGCCGCGATGCGCGCCCTGCAGCTGCGTCTGATGCGTCTGCCCAAGCCGCAGGTCAAGCGCCGCCAGTACCCGAGCTAGGAGAGACTCGAAACGGCCTGTCACCGCGAGGTGACAGGCCGTTTCGGCGTCCGGACGCGTTAGTCGCGCAGCGCGGCCAGGCCGCGGTTGATCTGCCGAGCCCAGAGCGGGCCCCGGTAGATGAACGCCGTGTAGCCCTGCACGAGTGTCGCCCCCGCATCGAGCCTGGCCGCGACATCCGCCGCCGTGTCCACACCGCCGACGGAGATCACGCAGAAGTCTGCGGGCACGAGCGACCGGATGAGCACGAGCAGCTCGAGCGATCGCGCGGCGAGGGGCGCGCCGGAGAGTCCCCCGGCGCCGGCCGCGACGACGACGGCGGGATCGGTGAGCAGGCCATCGCGCGACAGCGTGGTGTTGTTCGCGATGATGCCGTCGAGACCGAGCTCGAGTGCGAGTTCGGTGATGCGGCGCACCTCGTCGTCGCTGAGGTCGGGCGCGATCTTCACGAGGACCGGCGTGCCCGTGGCCGTGGCCTGCACCTCCGCGAGCAGCGGGGCGAGTCGGTCGAGCTCCTGCAGACCGCGCAGGCCGGGCGTGTTCGGCGAGCTGACGTTGACGACGAGGTAGTCGGCGGCCGGGGCGAGCAGGGCCGCGCTCTCCCGGTAGTCGGCGATCGCGTCATCCACCTCGACGATGCGCGACTTGCCGATGTTGACCCCGATGACGGGCCGTGCGCCTCGACGGGCCTCACGGGCGAGCCTGTCGCGGGCGGCGGCCGCCCCGTGGTTGTTGAAGCCCATCCGGTTGATGACGGCGCGGTCGGGCACGAGGCGGAACAGGCGCGGACGCGAGTTGCCGGGCTGCGGGCGCGCCGTGATCGTGCCGACCTCGACGTGTCCGAACCCGAGCTGGCCGAGCCCGCGGATGGCGTCGCCGTCTTTGTCGAACCCCGCGGCTACGCCGAACGGCGAGTCGAAATCGAGTCCGAGCGTGCGCACGGCGAGCCGCGGGTCGGGCCGGGTGAACCGGCGCACGAGCGCCCCGATCCCCAGCAGCGGCAGCCGCTGGATGACGAAGAACGCGAGGTGGTGGGCGCGTTCCGGGTCGATGCGGGTGAGGACCGTGGAGAAGAGGAGTCTGTACATGCTGGGGTCAACGCTACAGCGCCGACCACGCTCCCCCGGCCCTGCTCTCTATTCGGAGACGAGCGGCGCCTGACGGGCGTCGTGGCCAACGCGCAGCAGACCGATCGCAGCCTCGAAGTCGTCGAGCGAGTCGAAGCCCTGGTAGACGCTGGCGAACCGGAGGTAGGCGACCTCGTCGAGTTCGCGCAGCGGCGGGAGGATGGCGAGGCCGATGTCGTTCGCCTCGATCTGCGCGGCACCGGTGGCACGGATCGCCTCTTCCACCCGCTGGGCGAGAACGGCGAGATCGGTGTCGGTGACGGGGCGTCCCTGGCACGCCTTGCGCACGCCGCTCACGATCTTCTCCCGGCTGAACGGTTCGACGACCCCGTTGCGCTTGATCACGCTGAGGCTCGCCGTCTCGGTGGTGCTGAAGCGGCGTCCGCACTCGGGGCACTGGCGACGACGACGGATCGACATGCCGTCATCGCTCGTTCGAGAGTCGACGACGCGGCTGTCGGGATGGCGGCAGAAGGGGCAGAACATAGTGGTCCCAGAGTACCGCGTGCGACCCCGCGAAGTGGGGAGGCTGTCCGTCTACGAGTCGGAGAACCGCGCGGTGACCGCGTCGCCGTGGGCGGGCAGGTCCTCGGCGGAGCTCAGCGCGACGATCCGCTCCCTGACCTCCTGCAGTGCGGGCCGGTCGTACTTCACGATCTGCTGCGGACGCAGGAACGTGTACGCGCCGAGGCCAGACGAGAAGTGCGACTGGCCGCCGGTGGGCAGAACGTGGTTCGACCCGGCGAGGTAGTCGCCGAGGCTCACCGGCGAGTTCTCGCCGAGGAAGATCGCGCCGGCGCTGTCGATCAGGTCGAGCACGGCCCCCGGCTCCGCGGTCTGGATCTCGAGGTGCTCTGGACCGTAGGCGTTGCTGAAGGCAGCTGCGGCCGAGAGGTCGGCGACGAGGACGATAGCCGACTGCTGCCCCGCGAGCGCCTCGGCGACGCGTGCGGCGTGGTGGGTGGATGCGGCGACGGTGACGAGCTCTTCGCGCACGCGTTCGGCGAGCTCCGGGGAGTCGGTGACGAGCACCGCCGCTGCGACCTCGTCGTGCTCGGCCTGGCTGACGAGATCGGCGGCTATCAGCCGGGCGTTGGCCGTGGCATCCGCTATGACGAGGATTTCGGTGGGCCCGGCCTCGGAATCGATCCCGGTGACACCGCGCACGAGGCGCTTGGCGGCGGCGACGTAGATGTTGCCCGGACCCGTGATGACGTGCACGGGGTCGAGGCCGATGCTCGGCACCCCGTAGGCGAAGGCGCCGACGGCTCCGGCGCCGCCCATCGCGTAGACCTCGTCGACGCCGAGCAGGCCGGCCGCGGCGAGGATGGTGGGGTGCACGGATCCGTCGAACTGCTTCTGCGCCGGGGAGGCGAGCGCGATCGACGAGACGCCGGCGACCTGTGCCGGAACGACGTTCATGACGACGCTCGACGGGTAGACGGCCTTGCCGCCTGGCACGTAGAGGCCGACGCGCTTGACCGGCTGCCAGCGCTGGATGACCTCGGCGCCCTCGCCCAGCCGGGTGACGACGGGGGTGGGCAGCTGCGCCTGCGACGCGACGGTGACCCGGCGGATGGCCTCTTCGATCGCCTCGCGCACCGCGGGGTCGAGGGCGTTCACGGCACGGCCGATCTCCTCCGCGTGGATGCGGATGCGCGCGGGGCGCACACCGTCGAGCCGTTCGGCCTGCTCGAGGAGCGCCGCCTCGCCGCGCTCGCGCACCGCGTCGATGAGGCCCTTGGCGACGTCGGTCGCGACGGAGAAGTCGCTCTGCGACCGAGGGATGAGCTCGGCGAGGTCGACACGATTAGGCTGGATGTCACGGAGGTCGATGATTTGAATCATGGCCTCACCATGTTAGTTGTGTGTCGCTGACGCCGCGTACCGGCGCCGGGGAATACCGCGAGCCCATGACCGATTGATACGTGAGTATGGACGACACAGCCCCCTCCCCCGAACACGCCGACGGGCCCGCCGACCTCGAGGCCTTCAAGCAGACGTTCCGCCGTCACGCGGCGGGCGTGGCCGCCATCACGTCGCTCGACCCGGCTGGGCGGCCGGTGGGGTTCACGGCGACGTCGCTCGCGAGTCTCGCGGCAGTGCCTCCGCTGGTCACGTTCAACATGGCGCGGATTGCCAGCGCCTGGCCGGCGATGACGGTGGGCAACTACGTCGCCATCCACACGCTCGGCCCACGATCGCAGCACCAGGCGCAGAAGCTCGCGGCCGACAACGCGGTGCGTTTCGTCGGCGACCACTGGGCGCCGGGTCCGCACGGGGTGCCCGTGCTCAAGGACGTCACCGCGTGGATGGTCGGCCGGATCATCGAGGTGCACCCGGTGCACAACAACGCCGTCGTGATCGTGCAGATCGAGACGGGCGCGCTCGGCGAGCACGACGACGCGCTGCTCTACCACGAGCGTGCCTACATGAAGCCGAGCGAGCTCTAGCCGCGGCCCGAACTCACACGAGGCAGCCGGGGCCGAGCAGGCTCTTCAGCTCGCCGAAGAAGTCGCCGGTGGTCTGCACCGCGTACGGCAGCTCGTAGATGCGTCCGACGTCGCCCTTGGTCAGGCGCAGGCGCACCTCGCCGTCTCCCTTGTGGCGCAGGAACATCTCGCGCAGAGCCCGGATCGTCGGCGGCGTCGCCCGGGTGTCGGGAAGCGAGATCATGATCGACCCGGCGACACCGCCCTGGCCGAGCTCGGGCACCATGAGGCTCGAGCCGTGCAGGTTCATGCCGTCGTCGCGCATGCTCACGCGCCCGCGGATGACCACGACGGAGTCGTTGACGAGCTCGGGGGCGAACTCCTGGTACGCCTTGCCGAGGAACATCACATCGATCTGCGCGCCGAAATCCTCCACCGAGATGATGCCGTACTGGTTGCCCGAGTTCTTGGCCACGCGGTGCTGAACGCTCGTGATCAGCCCGGCGACCGTGACGTGTTCTCCGTCGCCGGCGACCTCGCCCGCGAGGAGGTCGGTGATGGTCGCGCTCGCGTGCTTGGCGAGGGCGACCTCGAGGCCTGCCAGCGGATGGTCGGAGACGTAGAGCCCGAGCATCTCGCGCTCGAACGCGAGCTTGTCGCGCTTGGCCCACTCGGGCCGGTCGGGCACTTTGGACGTCTCCTGCGGTTCGTCGAAGAGGCTGTCGAAGTCGAATCCCGCCTGGCCGGTGGCCTCGGTGCGCTTGACGTTGACCGAGCCGTCGACCGCGTCTTCGTGGATCTCGAGGAGGGCGCGCCGGGTGGACCCGAGGGAGTCGAACGCCCCGGCCTTGATCAGCGACTCGACCGTGCGCTTGTTCGTGACCTGCAGCGGCACCTTGGCGAGGAAGTCGTGGAACGACTCGAAGCGGCCCTTGCTCTCGCGGGCGACGCGGATGCCCTCGACGACGTTGGCTCCGACGTTGCGCACCGCTCCGAGGCCGAAGCGGATGTCGCCGATGCCGTCTCCGTCGCTCGGCACGGCGGTGAAGTCGACGAACGACTCGTTGACGTCGGGGGCGAGCACCTTGATGCCCATGCGGCGGCACTCGTTGAGGTACATGCCGAGCTTGTCCTTGGAGTCGCCGACGCTGGTGAGCAGCGCGGCCATGTACTCCGCAGGGAAGTTCGCCTTGAGGTAGGCGGTCCAGTAGCTGAGCACGCCGTAGCCGGCGGAGTGCGCCTTGTTGAAGGCGTAGTCGGCGAAGGGCATCAGGGTGTCCCAGAGCACCTTGACCGCTGCGGCGCTGTAGCCGTTGGCGACCATTCCGCCCTCGAAGTCGGCGAACTGCTTGTCGAGCTCGCTCTTCTTCTTCTTTCCCATCGCGCGGCGCAGCACGTCGGCCTGGCCGAGGGAGAATCCCGCCACCTTCTGGGCGACGAACATCACCTGCTCCTGGTAGACGATGAGGCCGTAGGTTATGCCGAGGCTCTCCTCCAGCGGCTCCGCCAGCTCGGGGTGGATCGGCACGATCTCCTGCAGGCCGTTCTTGCGCAGGGCGTAGTTCGTGTGCGAGTTCATGCCCATGGGACCCGGGCGGTAGAGCGCGATGACGGCGGAGATGTCTTCGAAGTTGGTGGGCTTGAGCTGCTTGAGCAGCGCGCGCATCGGTCCGCCGTCGAGCTGGAACACGCCGAGGGTGTCTCCGCGCGCGAGCAGGTCGTACGTCTTCTGGTCGGCGTCGAGGTCGAGGTCTTCGATGACGAGCTTCGAGCCCGTGTTCTTCTCGATCATGCGCAGCGCGTCTTCGATGATGGTGAGGTTGCGCAGCCCCAGGAAGTCCATCTTGATCAGGCCGAGGTCTTCCAGCGGCGGCTGGTCGAACTGGGTGATGATCGCGCCGTCGTCTTCGCGCTTCATGATCGGGAGCACATCGAGCAGCGGTTCGGCGGAGAGGATGACGCCGGCGGCGTGCACGCCCCACTGGCGCTTGAGGTTCTCGATTCCGAGGGCCGTCTCGAAGACCTTCGCGGCCTCCATGTCGGTCTCGATGACCGCGCGGATGTCGCTCGCCTCTTTCCAGCGAGGCGCATCCTTGTTCATGATGTCGCCGAGGGCGATGTCCTTGCCCATGATGGCCGGCGGCATGGCCTTCGTCAGCTTCTCGCCGACCGAGTACGGCATGCCGAGCACTCGCGAGGAGTCTTTCAGCGCCTGCTTGGCCTTGATGGTTCCGTAGGTCACGATCTGCGCCACGCGGTCGTCGCCGTACTTGTCGGTGACGTAGCGGATGACCTCGGGGCGGCGGCGGTCGTCGAAGTCGACGTCGACGTCGGGCATGGACACGCGCTCGGGGTTGAGGAAGCGCTCGAAGATCAGGCCGTGAGCGATCGGGTCGAGCTCGGTGATTCCCATCGCGTAGCTGGCCATGGAGCCGGCGGCGGATCCTCGGCCGGGTCCGACTCGGATGCCCTGCTGCTTTGCCCAGGTGATGAAGTCGGCGACGACGAGGAAGTAGCCGGGGAACCCCATCTGCTTGATGACGTCGACCTCGTACTTGGCCTGGGCGAGGTGGGCTTCGGATGGCGCGTTGTGGAAGCGCCGCATCATGCCGGCGGCGACCTCCTTCTCGAACCAGCTCGCCTCGGTCTCGCCCTCCGGCACCGGGAAGCGGGGCATGAGGTTGCGGTGCTCGAAGTTGACCTCGCAGCGCTCGGCGATGAGCAGCGTGTTGTCGCAGGCCTCGGGGTGGTCGCGGAACAGGTGCCGCATCTGGGCCGCGGACTTGAGGTAGAACTCGTCGGAGTCGAACTTGAACCGGTTCGGGTCGTCGAGCGTCGACGCCGACTGCACGCACAGCAGAGCCGCGTGCGCCGTGGCGTCGTGGGCGTGGGTGTAGTGGAGGTCGTTTGTGGCCACGAGGGGCAGGTTGAGGTCTTTCGCGAGGCGGAAGAGGTCTTCCATCGTGCGCTTCTCGATGTCGATACCGTGGTCCATCACCTCGGCGAAGAAATTGCCCTCGCCGAAGATGTCCCTGAAGTCGGCTGCGGCCTTGAGCGCCTCGTCGTACTGCCCGAGACGCAACCGTGTCTGGACTTCTCCACCGACGCATCCGGTCGTCGCAATGATGCCCTTGGAGTATCTGCTGAGCAGTTCGCGGTCCATGCGCGGCTTGAAGTAGAAGCCCTCGATCGAGGCGAGGGACGACAGGCGGAACAGGTTGTGCATGCCCTCGTTGTTCTCCGACAGCAGCGTCATGTGCGTGTAGGAGCCGGAGCCGCCGACGTCGTCCTGGTTCTGGTGCTGGCCGCCCCAGCGCACGCGGGTGCGGTCGCCGCGAGCCGTGCCGGGGGTGATGTAGGCCTCGGTGCCGATGATCGGCTTGACGCCGTTGGCGGTGGCCTGCTTCCAGAAGTCGTAGGCGCCGAACATGTTGCCGTGGTCGGTCATGGCGATGGCGGGCATGCCTTCTTCGGCGGCCGCCTTCATCAGCGGGCCGACGCGCGCGGCTCCGTCGAGCATCGAGTACTCGCTGTGAACGTGCAGGTGAACGAATGAATCGTTACTGGGCAAAGCAACTCCGACTAGAGAAAGAGAACAGGCGACCGGAAGGAGTTAAGCCTAAGCCTCACGGAGGACATCGAGGGCGTGCTGCAGGTCGTCCGGGTAGCGCGTCTCGAAACGGACTCGCTCGCCGCTCGACGGGTGGGTGAACTCGAGCTTCATGGCGTGCAGCCACTGCCGTGAGAGCCCCAGGCGCGCGCTGATGGTGGGGTCTGCGCCGTACATGGCGTCGCCGACACACGGGTGGCGCTGGGCAGCCATGTGCACGCGGATCTGGTGAGTGCGCCCCGTCTCGAGATGCACCTCCAGCAGAGATGCGTACGGGAATGCCTCGAGCGTCTCGTAGTGCGTCACCGAGGGCTTGCCGTCAGCGGTGATCGCGAACTTCCACGAGCTGCCGGGGTGCCGGCCGATGGGCGCGTCGATGGTGCCGGAGAGCGGGTCGGGGTGGCCCTGCACGACCGCGTGGTAGATCTTGGTGACCTCGCGGTCGTGGAACTGTCGCTTGAGCTCGGTGTAGGCGCGCTCCGACTTTGCGACGACCATCAGTCCGCTCGTGCCCACATCGAGACGGTGCACGATGCCCGCGCGCTCGGTGGCACCCGAGGTCGAGACGCGGAAGCCGGCGCCCGCGAGGGCTCCGAGAACGGTGGGACCGGTCCAGCCGACCGAGGGGTGGGCGGCGACGCCGACGGGCTTGTCGATCACCACGAAGTCGTCGTCGTCGTAGACGATCGCGAGGTCGCTGACGATCACAGGAACGACCTCGGGCGCGTGCTTGTCTTCCCAGTTGACTTCGAGCCAGACGTCGGCGAGCAGTCGGTCGGACTTGCCCAGCACGACGCCGTCGGCGGTGACTCCCCCTGCCTCTGCGACCTCCGCCGCGAACGTGCGCGAGAAACCGAGAAGCTTGGCGAGAGCCGAGTCGACGCGCTGTCCGACGAGTCCGTCGGGGACGGGCATGCTGCGGGTCTCCACTATGCGGCGTCCTTGGTCGGGTTCTGCGGCTCGCTCGGCGACTCGACGGTCTCGTCGGGCGTGCCGTCGGTCGCCGGCTTGCCCGAGAGCGGGATGCCGCGCACGGTGAGGATGATGAAGATTCCCATGCTCGCGACGATCGCCATGTCGGCGACGTTGAAGATGGCCGGGAAGTACTGCACCTGGATGAAGTCGATCACGTGGCCGACGCCGAAGCCCGGCTCGCGGAAGAGCCGGTCGGTCAGGTTGCCGAGGTTGCCTCCGAGCAGCAGTCCGAAGAGCGCGGCCCAGGCGAGCGAGCGGATGCGCGGGGCGAAGACGACGATGAAGATCGCGACGGCGCTGGCGATGATCGCGAAGATCCAGGTGCTGCCGCTGCCGAGGGAGAAGGCCGCCCCGGCGTTCTTCACGAAGTAGAACTGAAGGAACTGTCCGATGACCTCGACGGGCTCGCGCTCCGTGAGGTTCTCGACGACGAGAAACTTGGTGAACTGGTCTAGGGCGTACACGCACACAGCAACGATGGCCAGTACGACGAGAGCCAGAATCCTGACTCTCGGCGCACTGGCCGTCGTGGCGGTGCTAGTTGGTTCCGGCAAAGCCCGTGTAGTTCGGCGCGGCGGCGGAGGACCCGTAGGACTGTGCCGGCGTCGCGGGGGTCTCGGTGCCGATCACGTTGTTCGAGTCGAGCTCGCGCAACTGGCCCTCGATGTAGCTCTTCAGCTTGAGGCGGTACTCGCGCTCGAAGTTGCGAAGGTCTTCGACCTTGCCCTCGAGCTGCTGGCGCTCGGCCTCGAGCTGCTGGCGCTCGGCCTCGAGGGTGGAGAGCTGGGCACGGGCGGCTGCCTCGGCCTCCTGAGCGGCGGCGCGCTGAGCGGCCTCCGCCTCGGATACGACGCGGGCTGCCTCTTCGTGACCCTCGGCGATCAGAGCGTCGCGCTTCTCGACGCCCTCACGCACGTGCTCCTCGTGCAGTCGGCGAGCCAGCTGCAGGAGGTTGTTGGTGTTGTTGGGGTCGACGTCGGCGGCGGGAGCCGTGAACGGCACGGCTGCCGGCGGTGCGGCGGGGGCTGCGGCGAACGCCGGTGCCGGCTGGCTGGTCTCGGGGGCCGGCGTGGGCTCGACGGGCTGTGAGATGAAGCTCGGCGCGGGAGCGGCGGGAGCGGAGTTCGCCGGTGCGGAGCCCGCGCTGCGCTGCAGCTCGTTGATGCGCGAGTCGCTCGCGATCAGGCGCTGGCGAAGCTCTTCGTTCTCCTGATTGAGGCGGCGGAGCTCGACAACTACCTCATCGAGGAAATCGTCGACCTCGTCCTGGTCGTAGCCTTCGCGAAACTTGGTCGGTTGGAACCGCTTGTTGACTACGTCTTCGGGAGTCAAAGCCATATCCGTCACCTCTAACACTTTCTTGAACTGAACGTAACGTTTAGCTAACGCTACCAAGTAATTCTCTACTGCAACTCAGCCGGACCGGTGCCCGCTGATCTGTCATTCCGCACGTGATCGACTCGTCCAGCGTACATGGGGTCGGCTGTTAGATGAATCCCGCGGCGATGTAGCTGAGGATGATTGCCGCGATGAGCACGATGCTCCAGGAAAAGTCGATGACTACTCCCCCGGCGCGAAGCGGAGGCACGATGCGGCGGACCGCCTTCACGGGCGGATCGGTGATCGTGTAGACGAGTTCCGCCAACACGAGCACGATTCCGCGAGGCTTCCACTGGCGAGCCAGCATGGCCACGAGGTCGAGGATGAAGCGCGCCCACATGACCACGACGAAGAGGTTGAGCGCCACGACGATGATCGTCGCGACGATGGAGACGCCGTTCACAGGCTCGTCACCGGGGAGCCGCTCGACGGACGGGGTCTGATGCCGGAAGTCACTGCTGGGAGAAGAAGGAGGCTTCGACGTCGGTCTCGGCTTCCGCGTGGTCGCCGCTGACGACGACGTGCGCGGGAGACAGCAGGAACACCTTGCCGGTGACGCGCTCGATCTTGCCGTACAGGCCCTGCGAGAGGCCGCTCGCGAAGTCGACGAGTCGACGCGCGTCGGGCTCGCTCATCTGCGACAGGTTGATGATGACCGGGATTCCCTCGCGGAAGGTCTCGGCGATCACCTGGGCGTCCTTGTAGTGCGTGGGGTGCACCGTGAGGATCTCGTTCATTTCAGCTGGTCCTGCCTGGCGCGCCGCGGTGGGGCGGCGCAGCGGGGTTACGGGAGCGCGGGTCTGGGCCGGCGCGCTGCTCTGGGTGGCGCTCGGTGCGTGGGCGCTCTGAGACGCCTCACGCTGTGTTGCGGGCTGGGCGGGTGCACTCGGCTGCGCAGCTTCGTAGTCGTATTCTTCGTCGGCGAGGCCCAGGTAAACCATGGTCTTGCGCAGTGGGTTGGCCATTGTGATCCTCCGTGTATAGCTCCTGCAGCCAGATTAACCGGCGAGGGGGCGGTTTCCCGTGATTGCCGTGCCTATCCGAAGGTGTGTCGCGCCCTCGAGCACGGCTTCGCGGTAGTCGCCCGACATGCCCATCGAGAGTGCGGTGGCCTCCGGCGCCACAGTCCGCAGGCGCTCCCCCAGGAGGCGAACGGCCTCGAATGCCGCTCGTGGCTCGACGTCGAGCGGCGCGACGGCCATGAGGCCGCGAAGACGGATGCCGTCGGTCGCGAGGACGGATTCGGCGAACGCGTCGAGGTCGCCGGGTCGCACCCCGCCGCGGGCGGTGTCGTCGGTGAGATTGACCTGGATGAAGCCGTCGAGGGTGGTGCGGGGATCGCGTGAGGCGAGGGCCGAGCCGAGCGCCGTGACGAGGGAGAGACGGTCGAGCGAGTGCACAGCGGTCGCGAAGCCCGAGACCAGCCGCGCCTTCTTGCTCTGCAGCTGGCCGATGAAGTGCCAGCGCAGCTCGAGATCGGCGAGCTCGGCCGATTTCTCGCTGGCCTCTTGCTGGCGGTTCTCGCCCACGTCGACGACACCCAGGCCCGCGAGCTCGCGCACGAGGGTCGCCGGGTGGAACTTGGTCACGACGATCGTCGTGACGTCTGCCGGGTCGCGCCCGGCCTCGCGCACGGCGTCGGCTATCCCGGCCTCGACACGCGCCAGCCTCTCGGCCAGCGCGCCGTCGCCTGCCACCGTGTTACTTGAGGAAGTCGGGGATGTCGAGGTCGTTGCTCTCGTCATCGTCGAACGTGCGGTCGGCCTGGGCGGTCGCGACGGCTTCCGGCTCGGGTGTCCACGCGGCGGCGGGAGCTGCTGCTGCGGCGGCGGTTGCCGCGGGGGCGACCTGTCCGGTCTCGCTGCCGGCGGCAGGGTTGACGAAATTCGTGCGCTTGGTCTCGACGACCTTCTGCACGGGCTCTCCCCCGTCGAATCCCGCGGCGATGACCGTGACGCGGACCTCGTCACCGAGGGTGTCGTCGATGACGGCACCGAAGATGATGTTCGCCTCCGGGTGCACCGCCTCCTGAATGAGACGCGCGGCGTCGTTGATCTCGAAGATACCGAGGTTCGACCCGCCCTGGATCGAGATGAGCACGCCGTGCGCGCCGTCGATGCTGGCTTCGAGGAGGGGCGAGGCTACGGCGAGTTCTGCTGCCTTGATCGAGCGGTCGGCACCGCGCGCGGAGCCGATGCCCATAAGCGCCGAACCGGCACCCTGCATGACCGACTTGACGTCGGCGAAGTCGAGGTTGATCAGGCCGGGGGTCGTGATCAGGTCGGTGATGCCCTGGACGCCGGCGAGCAGCACCTGGTCGGCGGTGGCGAAGGCCTCCATCATGCTGATGCCGCGGTCGCTGATCTCCAGCAGGCGGTCGTTCGGCACGACGATGAGGGTGTCGACCTCGTTCTTGAGGCTGGCGACACCGATCTCGGCCTGCGAGGAACGGCGCTTGCCCTCGAAGCCGAACGGCTTCGTGACGACACCGATGGTGAGCGCGCCGATGGACTTGGCGATACGGGCCACGACGGGAGCGCCACCGGTTCCGGTTCCGCCGCCCTCGCCCGCGGTGACGAACACCATGTCCGCGCCGGCGAGTGCCTCTTCGATCTCTTCTGCGTGGTCCTCGGCGGCACGACGGCCGACCTCGGGGTCAGCGCCCGCGCCGAGGCCGCGGGTGAGTTCGCGACCGACGTCGAGTTTGACGTCGGCGTCGCTCATCAGGAGCGCCTGGGCGTCCGTGTTGATGGCGATGAATTCAACGCCCCGCAGACCGAGTTCGATCATGCGGTTGACGGCGTTGACGCCGCCGCCGCCTATGCCGACGACCTTGATCACGGCTAGGTAGTTTTGGTTCGATGTCACGTCCGGCCTCCGCTGGCAAAATATACTGCTGAAAAAAATTGTCGTGTCCACACTCGGTGTGGCGAAACTCTCAACCTCTAGTTGAGGTCTAAAGTTATACTCATTTTAGATTTACTGCTCTGAGGGTAGGTCGGCAGTCCGCGCGCGCGCCGCAGAAATTCCAGCGTGTCGAAAGATATCCGCCGAACAACCGAATCGTTCTCGCCCTCGTGCGCGCCACCGGGCTCACCGCGGGGTGACGACGACGCTTCCGGGCGCCGAGACGTCGTACTCGAGCAGCCTGTCTGCGTCCTGGTTCGGCACCATCGCCGCGAGTGTGCGCGCCTTGTACTCCGAGTTCTCGGAGCTGCCCCACACCACCGACTGCCCGACTCCGCGGAGCACGAACGACACGTCGTCCTTCGTGGTCGCGGTGATCGTGTCGACCTGGGCGAGCAGCGGCGCCGGAAGTGCCAACAGCACCTCGACGACGGAGGCGTAGGCGGCGCTATCGGCGTCCTGGTCGCCGATGTTGATGAGCGGCACGTCCGGCGGCCGGGTGGGGCTCGACTGCACGACGATGCCCGCCGGGTCGAGCAGGTCGAACTGGACCCCGTTCACGACGGCTCCGACCGGTGCGCGCTCCACGACGTGGATGAGCAGCGTGCCGGGAGGGACGACCTCGGTGACGTAGCTGCGGATGAGCGGGAACTTCGCGAGCTGCTTCGTGATCGTGTCGTAGTCGATGAGCGCGACCGGTGTGCCCAGCTGCGACTCGACGGCTTTGGTCACCTCTGCGGCGTCGACGCGGGCGGTTCCGTCGACGGTGACCGTGCGCAGCGCGAGGAGCGGTGAGTAGACCGCGACGGCGAGGATGATCCCCAGCACGACGACCACACCGGAGACCGTGAGCCAGGCGGTTCGGCGGGCGCGCGACCGGCGGGTGAAGCGCTTGACCTCCCCCTTCTCGAACCTGCGGCGCTCGCGCGCGGCGCGGGCCAGTTCGCGGCGCGCGTCACGCTCGGTGACGACGGCGGGTGCGACGACCCGCGGCGCGCGCTCCGCACGCTTGGCGCTCTTCGCCGGCACGCTCTTCGCCGGCGCTACGGGCTCTGGCGCCTTCGCGCTGCCGGGCAGCACGGGACGACGCGGCGCACCGGGAGCGTTCGGTCGGCGCTGAGCCGAGCCGGGCTGCGCCATCGGCGACTGTGCCGACGAGGACGGGCCCACGCCGGTGGGACGGGCGGGAGTGGGGCGCGCGGATGCGGCGGGGCCGGTCGGCCTCGCCGCTGACTGCTTCTCGGCAGCCGGTGGCACGGCAGCCGGTGGCACGGCAGCCGGCGGCACAGGAGACCGCGGGGCCGCGGGCGGCGGCACCGGAGACGGCGGCGTCTGCTGCGTGCGGGGTCGGCGCGCCGCCCTGTCCTTGCCGGTATCTGGTGCGCCCGGCTTGGGAGGGTCGAATCCTTCCGGCCTCTTCACGGCGGTGCTAGTCGCCGGTCGTGGCGACGGTCGCGCCGAGCGACGCGAGCACCTGCGGCACGATGCGGTAGACGTCGCCGCAGCTGAGCGTCATGATGATGTCGCCCTCCCGCGCGATCTCGGCCGCGCGGTCGGCGGCGGCCTGCCAGTCGGGCAGGTAGTCGACATGGGTCTGGTCGGCGAACCGATCCGACACCAGCGCACCGGTGACTCCCTCGATGGGGTCTTCACGCGCGCCGAACACGTCGAGCACGATCGTCTGGTCGGCGAGCTCCTCGTACACGCGGGCGAAGTCGCCGGCCATGAGTTGGGTGCGACTGTAGAGGTGCGGCTGGTGGATGGCGATGAGGCGTCCCTCGCCGACGACGCTCCGCGCGGCGGACAGCGCTGCGGCGACCTCGGTCGGGTGGTGGGCGTAGTCGTCGTAGACACTCACTCCACGCACGACCCCGTGCAGCTCGAACCGGCGTTCCGTACCGCCGAACCGCTCGATGCCGGCGAGCACCCGTTCGGGGTCGAAACCGAGACCCACGAGCACGGCGAAGGCGCCGGCCGCGTTGAGGGCGTTGTGCACACCGGGCACGCGCAGCCGCGCGGCGTAGTCGGCGCCCTGCCACGACACGACGAACGAGACCGGGCCGTCGGCGACGACGGAGTGGATACGCACATCGGCCGCGTCGTCGGTTCCGAATGTGAGGATGCGGGGGGATCCGTCGGCGCGCTCACGCAGCGACGCCGTGACACGCACGGCTCCGGCGTCGTCGCTCGAGACGACGACGAGCTCGCTCGCCTTGCCGGAGAACTCGACGAACGCCTCGTCGAACGCCTCGTGCGACCCGTAGTGGTCGAGGTGGTCGGCGTCGACGTTGGTGACGAGCGCGACCGAGGTGTCGTACAGCAGGAACGACTTGTCCGACTCGTCGGCCTCGACGACGAACAGGTCGCCGGTGCCGCGGGCGGCGCTCGTGCCGATGGACTGGATGACGCCGCCGTTGACGAAGCTGGGGTCCTCTCCGAGTTCGAGCAGCGCAGTGACGATCATGCCGGTCGAGGTGGTCTTGCCGTGGGCGCCTGCCACGGCGATGAGGCGCTGGCCGCTGATCAGCCAGGCGAGGGCCTGCGAACGGTGGAGTAGCGGGATGCCTCGCTCGACCGCGAGCAGGTATTCCGGGTTGTCGGGCCAGAGGGCGCCCGTGAAGACCAGGGCGTCGGCGTCGCCGAGGTTCGCCGCATCGTGACCGATCGTGACGGTCGCGCCGAGCGCGCGCAGGGCCTCGGTGTTGTGGTTCTCGCTGCGGTCGGATCCGGTCACGGTATGGCCGGCGCTGAGGAAGAGGCGGGCGATGCCGCTCATCCCGGAGCCGCCGATGCCGACGAAGTGGACGGTGCCGAGTGCGCCGGGCAGGGGCTGGGTGAAGTCAGGAAAGATCATTGGTCTCGATTTTACCGCTCGGTGTCGTGGGGGTGCTCGGGGTCGTCTGGGTGCCCGGTGTCGTTGGAGTGTTCGGAGGCATCGGTCGACGCAGGCTCTTCGGTCGTCGCGGTGACCGGGGTCTCCGCGACGGCGCGGTCGACCAGGTCGACCATGCGGTCGGCCCCGTCGAGGACTCCGACGCCGGTGACGCGCGCCGCCATCTCGGCGATGAGCGCGCGGTCCTGCAGCAGGGGTACGAGGCTCTGCAGCACCCAGTCCGGCGTGAACTCCGCGTCGGAGACGAGCAGGGCTCCCCCGGCGGCCACGGCGTCCTTGGCGTTGAATCGCTGTTCGCCGTTGCCGACCGGGTAGGGGATGTAGACCGCGGGAACGCCGATCGCCGAGAACTCGCTCACCGTGGCGGAGCCCGCCCGCGAGACGGCGAGGTCTGCGACGGCGATCGCGAGCTCCATGCGGTTGCAGTAGGGCAGCAGCCGGTAGCCGGCGAGCCCCGGATCGGTGATCTGCGACTTCTCCCCCGCGATGTGCACGACCTGCCACCCGGCGCCGAGGATGAGGGCGATCGCGTTCGACACGGTCTCGTTGATGTGACGCGCGCCGCTGGAACCGCCCGTGACGAGCAGGGTGGGTTTCGACGGGTCGAGGTCGAAGTACGCGATGGCGGCGGCACGTTCGGCGCGGCGGTCGAGTCGCTCCACCTCGCTGCGCAGCGGCATGCCGACGAGGGTGGCGTGGGCAAGTCGCGTCGATGAGAACGCGACGCCCACGTACTTCGTGATGCGGCTGCCCAGGCGGTTCGCGATGCCCGGCTTGGCGTTCGCCTCGTGGACGACGAGCGGCACCTTCTCTCGCCACGCGGCGAGGTAGGCGGGTGCGGACGCGTAGCCGCCGAAACCGACGACCACGTCGACGCCGCGGTCGCGGATCATCTGGCGGGTATCGGCGACCGCGTCGCGCAGGGCGACGGGGAAGCGCACGGCGGCACGGCCGAGCCGGCGCGGGAACGGCAGCCGGGCGACGGTGAGCAGTTCGTAGCCGCGTTCGGGTACGAGTCTGGCCTCGAGGCCCTCGCGGGTTCCGATGACCAGCACCGTGGCATCCGGATGTCTCTCCCTGATGCGGTCGGCGGTCGCGAGCAGGGGGTTCACGTGGCCGGCTGTGCCGCCGCCCGCGAGGAGGTATGTGGTCACCGTTGGCGTCTTTCTGGCGCGCCGCGTGCTGGCTGGCGCGTTCTCTGGGCGGAGGCGAGGCGTGAGCGCTGCGCCGGAGACTGGTCGAATGAGGCGTCGTCGACGCTCGCCGGTTCGCGCGCGAACGACAGCACGACGCCGATGGCGAGGAGGGTGGAGATGAGGGCGGAGCCTCCGGCGGAGATGAGGGGCAGCGGAACGCCGAGCACCGGCAGCACCCCGAGCACCACGGCGATGTTGACGAGCGCCTGGCCGACGATCCAGATGCCGACGCCGGCGGTGACGATGCGAGCGAAGGCGTCGGTGCTCGAACGGATGATGCGCACGAACGAGATCGCGAGCACGATGAACAGCACGAGCACGACGACGGCGCCGATGAGCCCGAGTTCTTCGCCGATGATCGCGAAGATGTAGTCGTTGTCGGCCTCCGGCAGCCACGACCATTTGGCCTTGGAGTTGCCGAGTCCGACGCCGAACACGCCCCCTGAGGCGAGCGCCCAGGTGCCGTGCGTCGGCTGCCAGCAGAAACCCTCGTACTGTTCGGCGGTGCAGCCGTAGAGCCAGGCGTTGATGCGGTCGGTGCGTGACGAGCTCGCGAAGGCGATGATGAGGCCGAAGAACGCGAGTACGGCGACGGCGACGCCGATGAACTTGATCCTGACGCCGGCGAAGTAGAGCCCGCCGAGCACGATCGAGAGCATGATCACGGCGGTGCCGAGGTCGTTTCCGATGAGCACGAGGCCGATCGCGAGCCCCGCGACGGGGCCGATCGGGATGAGCACGTGCTTCCAGTCGTCGAGCAGGCCCTCCTTCGACGTGAGGATGAAGGCGATCCAGACGATGATGGCGAGCTTCAGCAGCTCCGAAGGCTGCGCGCTGAACGAGCCGAAGTTGATCCAGTTGCGGTTGCCGCCGTACTCGTAGCCGAGCGGGCTGAACACGAGCAGCTGCAGGCCGAGGCCCACGAAGATCGCGGGCCAGGCCCAGCGCTTCCAGAAGGTGATCGGCATGCGGGAGGCCACGAGCATAAACGGCACACCGATGAGCGCGTACAGGCCCTGCCGGGAGAACGACGCGAAGAAGTCGTCGCTCTCGAGGTGCGACTCGACCGACGACGACGACAGCACCATCACCAGCCCGAAGGCGACGAGGAAGACCGTCGTGCCGAGCAGCAGGAAGAAGTTCGGCGTCTCGGCGGCGAACAGCTTGCGCACGCCGACGACGACCGTGCTCTTGACCGCGCCCTTGGTATCCGAGGACTTGGGCGCCGGGGGCTGTCTAGGCGGAGGGGGCTGCGGTCCCCGGTTCGTGCCCGGATTGCGTGTCGTCGTCATCCGCTGCACCTCCTGTGTCGTTGTTCGCTGCTATCTGGTCGAGAACCGCGGCGGCGAAGCGCCTGCCCCGATCCCCGTAGTCGGCGAACTGGTCCATCGACGCCGCCGCCGGCGCGAGCAGGACCGTGTCGCCCGGGCGGGCGATCGTGGCCGAGACACGCACGACTTCGGGCATTACCCGTTCAGTCTCGGTCGCCTCGACCTCAAAGACCGGAAGCGAGGGCGCGTGTCGCGCGAATGCCTCCCTGAGCATCTGCCGGTCGGTGCCGATGATGATGGCCGCGGCCAGCCTCGGCGTGTGACGGGCGACGAGGTCGTTCACATCGACGCCCTTGAGCAGACCTCCCACGACCCACACCACGCGGTCGAACGCGCTCAGCGCGGCGTCGGCGGCGTGCGGGTTCGTGGCCTTCGAGTCGTCGATCCAGGCGATGCCGTCGCTCTCGAGCACCGTCTCGGTGCGGTGGTGGTCGATGCGGAACGTCGCGAGGGCGTCGCGGACGACCGCGGGGGCGACTCCGAACGCGCGGACGAGGGCGGATGCCGCGAGCACGTTGGACACGGAGTGGGGGGCGGCGAGTCCGGCGGCTGCGAGCTCGCCTCGCGTGGTCAGTTCGAAGGCCGAATTGCGACGGTCGTCGTGGAAGGCCCGGTCGATGATGATCCCGTCGACCAGCCCGAGGTCGCTCGGACCGGGCGCGCTCAGACCGAAGCCGATGGCGCGGCAGCCGTCGACGACGTCGGCCTCTTCGACCATGTGTCTCGTGGCCTCGTCGGCGAGGTTGTAGACGCACGCCACGCGGGTGTTGTCGTAGACCTTGCCCTTCGCCGCCGCGTAGGCGTCTGAGGTGCCGTGCCAGTCGATGTGGTCGTCGGCGAGGTTGAGGCAGACGCTCGCGAAGGGGAAGAGCGAGCCCTCGGAGGTCTGGTTGATCCAGTGCAGCTGGTAGCTCGAGAGTTCGACGACGAGCACGTCGAAGCCGATCGGGTCGCGCACGGCGTCGAGCACGGGCACGCCGATGTTGCCTACTGCCGCCGCACGGTGGCCTGCGGCGACGAGCAGGTGGGTGGCGAGCTGCACGGTCGTGGTCTTTCCGTTGGTGCCGGTGACGGTAATCCACTCGGCTGCACGCACCTTGTCGCGAACCCGCCAGGCCAGCTCTATGTCGCCCCACACCGGGATGCCCTGCTCGGCCGCCCAGAGGAGCACCGTGTGGTCGGGATGGAAGCCGGGCGAGACGATGATCAGTTCGGCGTCGAAGTCGGCGAGGCGCGGGGGCACACTGTCGAGTCCTGGCTGCTCGACGAGCTCGGCGCCGATGACGCCGAGCAGATCGGCGTGCTCCTCGGGCGCCTTGGCCGCGACGACGAGCACGGTGGCGCCGAGTTCGACCAGGGTGTCGGCTGCGGCGAAGCCGGTCATGCCGAGGCCGAGCACGGCGACGCGCAGGCCCTTCCAGTCGGAATGCCAGCTCGTGAGGGTGGTGAGGTCGGTCACGGTCGCGCTGTCGCCCATTCGAGGTAGAAGATTCCGACGCCGGCGGCGACGAAGAGGCCGGCGATGATCCAGAATCGCACGACAACGGTGATCTCGGCCCAGCCCTTGAGCTCGAAGTGGTGGTGCAGCGGGCTCATCAGGAAGATGCGTTTGCCCTTGGTGAGCTTGAAGTAGATGCGCTGCAGGATCACCGAGCCGGTGACGATGAGGAAGAGGCCGCCGATGAAGACGAGGAGGATGTCGGTGCGGGTGAGGATGGCGAGGGCGGCGAGTGCTCCGCCGAGGCCGAGAGAGCCCGTGTCGCCCATGAAGATCTGAGCGGGGCTGGTGTTCCACCAGAGGAAGCCGATGAGGCTTCCCACGATGCAGGCGGCGATGACCGCGAGATCGAGCGGGTCGCGCACCTGGTAGCACCGCGAATAGTTCTCGGCGCTCTCGATGACGCTGGGGTTGAAGCACGACTGGTTGTTCTGCCAGAAGCCGATGAAGATGTACGAGGTGATGGCGAGGATCGAGGCGCCGGTGGCGAGGCCGTCGAGACCGTCGGCGACGTTGACGCCGTTCGAGGCGCTCACGACGATGACGATCGACCAGAGCGCGAACAGGATGCCGCCGGCGATGAGACCGAAGGTGGCGAAGTCGAGCCACGCGATGTCGCGCACGAACGAGATGTAGGTGTGCTGCACGTCGTCGATGATCGTTGAGACCGGGGTGAGGTTGTTCTCGTCCGGGAAGTTCAGCGCGATGGCGGCGAAGATCGCGGCGACGATGACCTGGCCGAGGATCTTCGACCACCCGCCGAGCCCGAGGCTGCGCTGGTTGCGGGTCTTCAGGAAGTCGTCGAGGAATCCGACGGCGCCGAGCCCGACCATGAGGAACATCACGAGGAAGGCGACGAGCGTGAAGGGATCGCCCGCGATGAGGTGCCCGACGAAGTAGCCGAGGACGGCGCCGATGATGAAGACGATTCCGCCCATCGTGGGCGTTCCGCGCTTGGCGTGGTGCGACTTCGGACCGTCGTCGCGGATGAACTGGCCCCAGCCGATGCGGTTGAAGAGCTTGATGAAGAGCGGGGTGGTGAGGAGGGTGAAGATGAGCGAGAAGCCCGCACCCGTCAGCAGTGCGATCATGCGATTACCGTGCGCTTTCCGCCGGTGGCGGCGATCCGGTCACCGAGGTCGCCGAGCGCCGTTGACGCCGCCGACTTCACGAGGACAACCGTGGTGGTGCGATGGAGGGAAAGCTCGGTCTCATTCAGCAAATCGTATGCCTGATCGGCGGTGTCGACGAGCACCGACTCCCCGTCCCACGAACCTTCGAGGCTCGCGGCGTTGTGGATGTGCCTGGCCGACTGGCCGACGACGATGAGGCGCGACACGTTGAGCCTGACGACGAGTCGACCGATGCGGTCGTGCTCGTCGCGCGACTCGATCGCGTCGGTGCCGGGCGCGAGGTCGAGGTCGCCGAGAACCGCGACGGACCGTGTGCCGTCGATCGTGAGCTGGGCGAGTGCCTTGAGGGCGTCGGCGGTCGAGCGGGGCGAACCGTCGGCGGAGTCGTTGATCACGACGAGGTCGTCGGTCGGGCGCGTGACCTGCATGTCCCACCGGGCGGCCCGGTCGACGCGGTCGAGTGCCCGAACGGCCGTGTCGACGTCGACGCCGGCGTCGGATGCCACGGTGAGGGCTGCGAGGGCGACCGGGACGATCGACTCCCCCAGGATCCCGACGCGCACGCGGGTTCCGCCGGTCGTGAAGGTCGTGCCGGAGAGCGAGGACTCGATCTGGTCTGCACGAACGTCGGCAGAGCCGCCGATGCCGAACCCGACGAACCGGGCGGCTGTCTGCGCCGTCGCGGAGACGACGGCCGCGTCATCCGCGTAGCCGTAGACGACGGTGCCCGAGGGAAGCGCGGCCAGCCGCTCCGCCAGTCCGGGCTCGTCGCCGAGGACCACGACGGCGTCGGGGGCCGTGTGGTGGGGGGTCATCGCGTCGAGCGACGCGAATTCGTGGGGCACGTCGCTCAGCAGCGCGGCCAGCAGGACGCGGGCCGTATCGCCGCGGCGTCCGGCGACAGCGATGATCACGGTCGACCGGCTTCGTCCCAGCCGGCTTCGCGCAGGGCGGAGCGGGCCTCCTCACGGGCGGAGTACGGGGTGCGCACACCCTCGATGTCACGGTAGTCCTGGTGCCCCGGACCCGCCCAGAGGATCGAGTCGCCCTCGCGTGCGAGGGAGACGGCGACGCGGATCGCCTTCTCGGGCGGGCTCACCTCGTGCAGCTCGGCCGGGTGCTCGGCGAGGGCCGCGCCCTCGACGAGAGTCGCGCGAATCGACGCCGCGTTCTCGAAACGAGGGTGGTGGTCGGTGATGACGAGGATGTCGGAGCCCTCGGATGCGACCCGCGCCATCTCGTGCCGTTTGGTCGCGTCGCGGTCGCCGTCGGCGCCGAACACCATGATGACCTTGCCAGGAGTGAAGGTGCGCACGGCGGCGAGGGTGTTGAGGAAGGCGTCTGGGCTGTGGCCGAAGTCGACGAAGACGCTCGGGCCCGTGTCGCCCGAGACACGCTCGGTGCGGCCGGGGAGGTACGCGTCGATGCCGCCGTGGGTTTCGAGCGCCTGGCCGATGGCCTCGAGCTCGAATCCGGCCTCGACGAGCATCACGATCGCGAGTGCGCCGTTCGCCGCCATGTGGCGTCCGATGATCGGTACACGGCTCGACAGCGTGCGGCCCTCGGGTCCGGTGAGGGTGAACGCGGTGTATGCGGCCTCCTCGGCAGTGATCTCGACGTTCCACTCCCCCACGACGCCGGGCGTCGACGAGATGGTGGTGAGCGGGATGCGCGATTCGTCGACGACCCGCTGGCCGTACGGCGAGTCGAGCGAGACGACGCCGCGCTTGCCGCGGTCGGGCTGGAAGAGCGGCAGCTTCGCCTGGAAGTACTCCTCCATGTCGGCGTAGTCGTCGAGGTGGTCGTGGCTGAGGTTGGTGAACGCGACGACGTCGAACAGCAGGCCGTCGACGCGGTTGCGGCTCAGCGCCTGGGCGCTCACCTCGATCACCACGGCGCGCACCTCGCTCTCGCGCATGCGGGCCAACAGCGCGTGCATCTCGCTCGCCTCGGGCGTGGTGAGGCGGCTGACGACGGTGAGGTCGCCGATGTGACGCTCCGCGGTGGAGCTGAGGCCGGTGACCAGGCCGAGCTGGCGCAGGATGCCCTCCAGGAGGTACGACGTCGACGTCTTGCCGTTGGTGCCCGTGGTGCCGAACAGCAGCGGCGGATGTTCGTTGGTGCGGTACACCCACGCGGAGATCTCGCCGAGCGCTTCGCGCGGCGACTCGACGATCAGGATGGGAAGACCGGTGGGCGCGGCGAGCTCTGCGCCCGCGGCATCCGTCAGCACGGCGACTGCGCCGCCCTCTTTCGCTCGTTCCGCGTAGCTCGCGCCGTGGCTGTGCGCCCCGGGCATGCCGACGTAGAGGTCGCCGGGGTGCAGGTCGCCGGTGCTCAGGGTCACTCCGCGGATCTCGACGTGGTCGAGCGAGCCGCGGTAGTCGAGACCGAACTCGCTCACCAGCTCGGCGAGAGATCGGGCCGACGGATGCTCCGGTCGAAGTACCGGGGGGATCCTGGCGGTCACGCGGTTCTCATTTCTGCAGGTGTGCGATGCGGTCTCTCACCACGTGAGAGGCATCTGCGGGGACGGTTCGTCTGACGGCTCGATCCGGAACGACTTGATCACCTGGGTTGTGATCTTCTTGAACGTCGTCGAGACCGCGCTGGATGTCTTCATCGTATCCGGCTTGGCGAAAGTGACGACAATCGCGTACTCCGGCGCCTCGGCGGGAACGAGACCTGCTATAGAGACGATTCGGTCGCTGCCGTAGCCGTTGCCGTTGGCCACTTCGGCGGTTCCGGTCTTCGCCGCGACCCGGTAGCCGGGGATGCTGAGCTCCTGGCTCAGGCCGCCCTGGCTGACGACGTTCTCCATCATCGCCACCGTCTGGGCGGCGGCGGAGGCGGAGACGACCTGGGTCGACTCGGTCGACGGGGTGCCGGTGACGGTGCCGTCTGCCCACTCGCAGCCCTCGACGAGCGTGAGCGGAACGTGCACGCCGCCGTTGCCCAGGGCCTGGTACGCCGATGCCATCTGCACGGAGGTGGTGGTCATGCCCTGGCCGAACTGCACGGCGTAGTTGGTGACGGCGTCCCAGTTCTGGGTCGCCGGGATGTCGCCGCGAGACTCCCCCTGGAAGTCGACGGCCGTCTTCTCGTTGAGGCCGAACCTCAGCATGTAGTCGCGACGCTTCTCCTTGTCGGAGAGCTTGTCGACGAGGTACGAGATGCCGGTGTTCGACGAGTTCGTCAGCACCCCGGTGGCCGTGTACGGGATGTCTGCGTGCGCCCAGGCGTCCTTGATCGACTGCCCGTCGCCGAGGTCGCGTCGGCCCGGGGCGGTGACCTGGGTGAGCGGCTCGATGACGCCGGCGTCGAGGAGGGATGCCACGGTGAGCGACTTCATCGTCGAGCCGGGTTCGAACGGCGAGCTGAACGCGCGGGATCCCCAGTCGTAACGGGTCACGCCTTCGACATTGTTCGGGTCGACGGAGGGGTAGTCGGCCACGGCCATGAGGTGGCCGTCGCGCACCCGCACCACCGTGATGGTTCCCCAGTCGGCGCCGAGCTCGATCGCGCGCTGCGCGAGGCTCTGCTGCGCGTACCACTGCAGGTCGCTGTCGATGGTGAGCTTGAGCGTGCCGCCGTCTTTGGCTTCCTTCGCTGTGACGGTGCTGCCGGGGATACGGATGCCGTCGGCACCGCGCTCGTAGGTGGCGGAGCCGTTGACGTTGCCGACACAATGGTTCTGCGTCCGCTCGAGACCGTTCTGCGGGCCGTCGGCGCCGATGAAGCCGACGAGGTTTCCGGCGACGGCGCCGTTGGGGTAGGTGCGGCTCGGGTGCAGTACGTCGTAGGTCCACGGGATCTTGAGGGCGCGCACGTCGCCCAGCTGCTCGAGGGTCACGGATTTCGCCACGTACGCGAAGTTCGACTTCGGGTTCTCGGTGAGCGCCTTCGTTATCTCGGCGACGCTCGCTCCGGTGGCGGTTGCGAGTTCGGCGATCGCGTCGGACACGGTCACGGTCACCTTGCTCTTGCCGTCTTTCTGCAGCCGCTCGAATTCGTCGACGAGGAGGGGCGAGGCGGTGATGTCGAATCTGTCGACGCTGTCGGCGAGCACGTTGCCGTTCGTGTCGACGATGTTGCCGCGTGCGCCGTACGTCGTCTGGCTCACCGACCGCTTGCTGAGCGACTCGGTGTTCAGCTCGGCGGCCCGCACGACCTGGATGTCGACGAGACGCACCACGAAGACCGCGACGACAGCGAAGATCACGAGGACCGCGATTCCGACTCTGCGCTTGTTCCTACGAGCATCGTTCACTGAGTCGGTTCCTCACCCTTGTCGTTCTTGCGTGCGGCTGCTGACCTCTAGCGGGTTACCGGAGAAGGCAGCGCCAACGGGTTCGACGCTACAGATCCGGGCGCCGTAGGCGTCTCAGGCGCGCCAGCGACCTCCGTCACGGTCGCTTCGGGCACGGTCGGGGTGACGAGGGGAATCCCGCCCAGCAACGAGTTGGGGACGAGGCTGCCGGCTGCCGCTACGACGGTCTCGCCCGCACCGGCGGGGGAAGCGGAACCGACGATGACGCCGTCGGCCAGACGCAGGTAGACGGGCGACGTGTTGCTCAGGACCATCCCGAGGGACTCGGCCTGGGTTGCGAGGTTCTGCGGCGACGCCAGCAGGTCGAGCTGCTCGCTGAGCGCCTGCTCCTGGCGGCCGAGGTCGCGCTGCTGGGTCTGCAGGCTCGCGATGCTGTAGGCACCCTGCGAGACGACGATGCTCAGCAGCAGCTGGGCGATGAACAGGGCGAAGAGCCCGCCGACGGTGACCAGCGCGTAGACGATGCGCGGACGCGACTTGCGCTGCTCACGGTTCGAGACGATCTCGATGTGGCGGGTGGGCTGCTCGTCGCGCGGAGAGCGCAGCGGAGTGGCGAAGGCGAGGTTGCTACTCACTGGATTCTCCTCAGTCGTTCGGCGGCGCGGAGGCGCACGGGGGTTGCACGGGGGTTGACGGCCTTCTCGGCCTCGCTGGCGAGCTCGGCTCCGCGCACGAGCAGCTTCAGCTCGGGGCGGTGTTCCGGAAGCTCGACGGGGAGCCCGGCCGGCGCGGTCGATGCAGAGCGCGCGGCGAGGATTCGCTTGACGATGCGGTCTTCGAGCGACTGGTAGGAGAGCACCACGATGCGACCGCCGACCTCGAGGGTGTCGATGGCGGCCGGGATCGCGCGCTCCAGTACGGAGAGTTCCTGGTTGACCTCGATGCGCAGCGCCTGGAAGACGCGCTTGGCGGGGTGGCCTGCGCGCTGCACGGCGGCGGGCGTCGCGGCGATGATGACCTCGACGAGCTGGGAGGAACGCACGAACGGCTCCACCTCACGGCGCTGCACGATCTTGCTCGCGTAGCGGGGCGCGAGCTTCTCCTCGCCGTAGTCGTAGAAGATGCGTCGGAGTTCGAATTCGCTGTACTCGGCGAGGATGCGCTCGGCGGTCAGCGGCGACGACGCGTCCATGCGCATGTCGAGCGGCGCGTCCTTCGAGTAGGAGAAGCCGCGGTCGACCTCGTCGAGCTGCAGCGAGGAGACGCCGAGGTCGAAAAGGTAGGCCGAGACGGCGTCGATGTCGAGCGACTGGAGCGCTGCGGGGATCTCGTCGTACACGGAGTGCACGAGGTGCACCCGGTCGCCGAAGCGAGCGAGACGCTTTCCGGCGATGGCGAGAGCGTCGGTGTCGCGGTCGATGCCGACGAAGACGATGTCGGGGAAGCGCGAGAGGAAGGCCTCGGCGTGGCCGCCCATGCCGAGGGTCGCGTCGACCAGCACTGCACCTTCGTGGGCGAGCGCGGGGCCGAGCAGTTCGATGGTGCGGTCGAGATTCACCGGGGTGTGGATGTCGTTGTCAGTCATAGCTATTCGGTTTCCATATCGCTGGCGGTGATCCCCATCCGGTCCGACCTGACATCGGGGAAGAAAGTCAGGGCAGTGATCGGCTGGGAGTCATCGCCAGGGAGCTAGAAGAGTCCGGGGATCACCTCCTCGTCGGTGTCGGAGAAAGCGGCTTCGGTGCTCTCGTAGTAGGCGTTCCACGTGTCGGTGTCCCAGATCTCGGCGCGGCTGCCCGCGCCGATGATCGTGAGGTCGCGACCGAGGCCCGCGTAGTCCCGGAGCGTCGACGGGATGGTGATGCGGTGCTGCGTATCCGGTCGCTCCTGGCTCGCGCCCGAGAGGAAGACGCGCAGGAAGTCACGCGCCTGCTTGTTCGACACGGGCGCCTGACGGATCTTCTCGTGCACGTTCTCGAACTCGCGCTCGGTGAAGACGTAGAGGCAGCGCTCCTGACCGCGGGTGATCACGAGCCCGTTCGAGAGCTCGTCCCAGAACTTGGCGGGGAGGATGACGCGGCCCTTGTCGTCGAGCTTGGGAGCGTAGGTGCCTAGAAACACGCGACACTCCCTTCACTCCGGCCCGGATGGATACCCTCCACTTTACTCCACAACGCACCACAAAAGTAGAAAAACAGCTCACTTCGGCCGTATTGGGGTCAAAGTCGCCTTTATTTATGCGGGAAATAGGAGTGGAGGGAAATGGAGGCACTTTGAGTGAAAGTGGGCACAAAAAAAGGACCGACCCGAGGGTCGGTCCTGATTAGGTATGCGGCGGGAGTTTAGCGGCCGCGCTCGTCTTGTCGCTTGTCCCAGCGGTCTCCGAGTCCGTTCATAAAGCCGCCGGCCTTTTGCTTGCCCGCGCCGCTCTTCTGCGGGCCGGCGCTACCGCCCACTGCCTCGCCACGACGAGGAGGGGCGAATGCCAGCAGCACACCCGCGAACATGATGATGAAGCCGAGGACTCCGACGAGGGTCTGATGGATGACGACGCCTACGACGAGCGTGGCGATTCCCAGGATTCCCAACAGGGCCCCGACCACCACCACGGTGTAGTTCGGCTTGCCGCGGCGCTGACCCACGGTTGCAACGAAATCGGCGTCATTTTGGTAGAGACCCCGCTCCATCTCTTCCAGGAGACGCTGCTCCTGCTCGGAAAGTGGCATCCTGATCCCCTCCGGCTCGGATTGTTCTTGCGCTATGGGTTTCGATAATACGCCCCACAGGCCTCGGTAGGCTATGAGTGTGGCTGAGAGTACGCGGTTAGTTGACCTTGTTCAAGAACGCATAGACGAATTCCTGGAGGAACGAGCACCGCAGCTTTCGGCGATAGCCGAGGAAATCGACGATTTCGTCGGCACATCACGCGATCTGCTGTCCGGCGGCAAGCGATTCCGTGCGCTCTTCTGCTACTGGGGTTGGCAAGCCGTGAGTACGCCGGGAGTCGGTTTCGACGTCGTCGACGAGGCCCCGGAGCGCGACCTGCCCGCCATCGTGACGGCTGCAGCCGCCCTCGAGGTCTTCCATGCGGCGGCGCTGGTGCACGACGACATCATGGACAACTCGGACACGCGCCGCGGTCGGCCTGCGGCCCATAAGCGCTTCGAGGCGTTGCACGGCGAGAACGGCTGGCTCGGCAACCCGAGGAGCTTCGGCGGCTCGGCCGCTCTCCTTCTCGGTGATCTGCTCCTCGGTTGGAGTGACGAGATCTTCGACACCGCGCTTCGTTCGCTCACCGACCCAGCGGCCAGCGCCGCGGGCCGGGCCGAGTTCAATAGGATGCGCACCGAGGTCACCGTGGGCCAGTATCTCGACATCGTGGAGGAGAACGCCTGGCGCAATCACCCGGAGAGCGAGCTGCTCCCCCGCTCTCATCGCGTCATCGTCTACAAGTCGGCGAAGTACAGCGTCGAGTCGCCGCTCGCCATCGGCGCCGCCCTCGGCGGTGGCACGGCGGAGCAGACCGCCGCGCTTCGAGCGTTCGGACTGCCACTGGGAATCGCCTACCAGCTCCGCGACGATCTGCTCGGGGTCTTCGGAGACCCGGAGGTGACCGGCAAGCCCGCTGGCGACGACCTGCGTGAGGGAAAGCGCACCGTGCTCATAGCGCTCGCTCGCACGGCGCTTCCCGCGAACTCGCGGGCGCTGCTCGACGAGCTCCTCGGCGACCGCGACCTCGACGCGCGGCAGGTCGAGGTTCTGCAGTCGGTGATCCGCGACAGCGGGGCGATCGACCGAGTGGAGCGGATCATCACCCACAACGTGGGGCTCGCCAGGGCGGCCCTCGAGACGGCGCCGCTCAGCGCATCATCGCGCGCGCAGCTCACTCAACTCGCCGACACGGTCAGCCGGCGTACCGCCTGAGCCGCCTCCGGGTTTTCGGAGCCCAGCCGGAGAGTGCGTGGTCAGGCCAGAGCCTGCGCGACCCGGCGGACTTCGGCCTTGCGCCCGGCGTGGAGGGCCTCGATGGGGCTCACGCCGAGGCTGTCCTCGGGGCTGAGGAGCCAGTCCATCGCCTCGTCGTCGGTGAACCCGATGTCGCCGAGCACCACGAGAGTTCCGCGAAGCTCGCTCATGGGCTCGCCGTCGACGATGAACGAGGCGGGCACCTTCCATACGCCGTCGATCTTGCGGGCGAGGAGTGCGCGATCTTCGATCAAGCGGCGCACCTGACTCACCTTGACTCCGAGGAGTTCGGTCAGGTCGGGAACGGTCAGCCAGGTGGCGTCGGGAGTTTCAGTCACCCATTAAGAGTGCCACGACACGAGCGGTTTGAGCGCCATTGACGTGGGTGAATCGCAAATGTTTCGAGCAGATTAACCCGAGTCACATTGGCCACACTGATTGACTCTCATAGGCATCTGTGTCACGTTTGAGAGGTCGCGCCAGCTGTGCGCGACGCGATCCTGGCCGGGAGCAAGACGGGGAACTCATGACTAATCTTTCTGAGCACGACACACAGACGACTGCCGGAACGGTTCTGTCGGGACTCGTCCCCACACCTTCCTCTCCCCTCAGGGCGGCTGCGGTCTCGCGGGAGTCGAAGATCAGCAAGTCCCTCTTCGCCACCATGCCCATACTCCTGGTCGGCTCGATCGCGGTATCGATGAACCTCACCGGTCCCATCGAGCGCGTCGAAGCCAAGTCTCCCGTCGGAGACAAGTCGGAGAAGTCACGTCCGACCACCGACACCGCGGTTCGCGACGCGGGAGTCGCCGCCGCCGAGAACACGCCTGCCGGCGAGATCGCTGTCGCCGCCGCCCCCAGCACCTATCGCGTCGCCGCCGGCGACACGGTCAGCAGCGTCGCGGGCCGATACGGGCTCTCGACGGCCTCCGTGCTCGCGCTCAACGGACTCGGCTGGAAATCCACCATCTTCCCCGGACAGGTGCTGAAGCTGGGGGCCGGCGTGATCACCGCCGCACCCGCGGCGCCCGCCGCTCCGGTCGCTGGCGGCCGCTACACCATCGTCGCCGGTGACACCATCAGCCGGATCGCGTCGCGTTTCGGTGTCACCACGCAGGCGGTGCTGACCGCAAACGGTCTCGGCACGTCCAGCATCATCTACCCGGGCCAGACGGTCGCGATTCCCGGCTCGAGCGCCCCGGCTGCGGCACCGGTCCGCGCCCCCGTGGCAGCCGCCCCCGTGGCCGCACCCGTCGCGGCCTCCCCGGCGCCGGCGGTCGGCGCCTCCTACACGATCGTCGCCGGCGACAACGTCTCCAAGATCGCGAAGAAGCTCGGTGTGACGGTGCAGGCGCTGCTGAGCGCGAACGGACTCACCACGTCGAGCATCATCTACGCAGGCCGCACGCTCGTGAACCCCGCCGCCGTGGCGGCTGTTCCGGCGGGCACTCCCGGCGCCATCACCCTGCTCACCGCCGAGATGGAGGCCAACGCCCGCGTCATCGTGTCGGTCGGCCGCAACCTCGGCGTCAGCGACTACGGCATCGTCATCGCCCTCGCGGCTGCGATGCAGGAGTCGAGCCTCCGCAACATCAACTACGGCCACCTCGACTCGGTCGGCCTCTTCCAGCAGCGACCGAGCTCCGGTTGGGGCTCCGTCGCTCAGCTCACCGATCCCGCGCACGCCGCCAAGCTCTTCTACGGCGGGCCGTCGAACCCGAACGCCGGCATCACGCGCGGACTGCTCGACATCTCCGGCTGGTCGGCACTCACCGTGACCCAGGCGGCGCAGAAGGTGCAGATCTCCGCCTACCCCGACGCGTACGCGAAGTGGGAGACGTCTGCCCGGTTCTGGCTCTCCGAACTGAAGTAACCAAATCGTTGCGTGCCGACACCGGCGTGTTGGCGAACCGCCCCGTGTTCAACCGGGCGTTCAGGTGGGCGAACTTTAGAATGGCCGAGTGAGCACGAACATAACTGACCCCATGATTGGCCGTCTCATCGACGGCCGCTATCAGGTCAGATCGCGCATCGCGCGGGGCGGCATGGCCACCGTCTACCTGGCGACCGACCTGCGTCTCGAGCGCCGGGTCGCGATCAAGATCATGCACGGGCACCTCGCCGATGACAGCCAGTTCAAGGAACGGTTCATCCAGGAGGCCAGAAGCGCCGCGCGCCTGGCGCATCCGAACGTCGTCAACGTCTTCGACCAGGGCCAGGACAGCGACATGGCCTACCTGGTCATGGAGTACCTCTCCGGCATCACCCTGCGCGACCTGCTGACCGAGCACAAGATACTCACCCCCGAGCAGACCCTCGACATCCTCGAGGCGGTGCTCTCCGGACTCGCGGCCGCCCACAAGTCGGGCATCGTGCACCGCGACCTCAAGCCCGAGAACGTGCTTCTCGCCGACGACGGCCGCATCAAGATCGGCGACTTCGGGCTCGCCAGAGCCGCGAGCGCGAACACCGCGACCGGGGCCGCGCTCCTCGGCACCATCGCCTACCTCTCCCCCGAGCTCGTGACCCGCGGCATCGCGGACGCCCGCAGCGACATCTACGCGGTGGGCATCATGATGTACGAGATGCTCGCAGGCGAGCAGCCGTTCCGCGGCGAGCAGCCGATGCAGATCGCCTACCAGCACGCCAACGACTCGGTACCGACACCCAGTACGAAGAACCCCAACGTGCCGGCCGAGCTCGACGAGCTCGTGCTCTGGGCCACCGCGCGCGAACCGAACGAGCGCCCCCGCGACGCCCGCATCATGCTCGAGCAGGTCGTCGAGACCCAGTCGCAGCTGCTCACGGCGCTGCCCACCGGCGCGACCTCGATCATCCAGCGGACCACCGTGCTGCCCGTCGCGCTCGCCCCGTCCGGCACCGGCGACCAGACCACGGTCATCCGACCGGCGCAGCCGTCCGGCCCCGTCGCACCCGTGTCCGACGCGACGGCCGCCCTGACACTCCAGGCCAACAAACGCCACGCCCGTGCGTGGTGGTGGATCCTGCTGTTCATCGTCGTGGCCGGGCTCGCCGGCGGCACGGGCTGGTACTTCGGTGCCGGACCGGGTTCGCAGGTCGAGATTCCGGTGGAGAACGTGATCGGCCAGGACCCGGATGCCGCGGCCGCTGCGATCGCGGAGGCGGGCCTGACGGTCGACACCTCACGCGAGGAGGTCTTCTCCCCCGACATCGCCGCAGGGAGCGTCGCGGCGACCGACCCGCCCGCTGGCACCCAGGTGCCGCGCGACACGGTCGTGGCGCTCAAGATCTCCAAGGGTCCGCAGCCGATCGTCGTGCCGGAGTTCGCCGGGCTCTCCGAAGACGCGGCGAAGGAACTCGCCACGTCGACGGGCTTCCCGCCGACCGACAGCGAACGACAGTTCAGTGCGGATGTCGCGGCCGGGGTGGTTCTCGCCGCGTACGGGCAGGACGACGCCCAGGCACGCGTCACCCTCGTCACCGGCGAGAACTACTTCGACCAGCGACCGGTGACCTTCCTCGTCTCGGCGGGACCGCTGCCGGATGTCGGCGGGCTAACGATCGCCGACGCCCAGGCGAGGCTCATCGAAGCCGAGCTGACCGGTGTCGCCGCAGCGCCGGTGTTCAACGACACCGTCCCGAAGGGTCTGGTGATCGGCCTGCAGACGACGACACCCGACGCGGCCATCGTTCCCGGCGACACGATCAACATCCTCGTCTCCGACGGCCCGCCTCCCGTCCTGATCCCCGACGTGCAGGGCGACACCCGTCGCGGTGCCACCGCAGCTCTCGAGGCCCTCGGCCTCGTGGTCAAGTACAACCCTTTGTTCACGCCGTTCCCCGGCTCGACGGTGACGGGCACGGACCCCGCGATCGGCACCGAGGTCCCGAAGGGGTCCACGGTGAACCTGTACCTGCAGCTGTCGGGCTAGAGGATTCACGATACGACAAAGGGCGGCCCGCACCAGCGGACCGCCCTTCGTCGTTGTCGCGCCTAGACCGCGGCGAGCTCCTCGGCCACGAGGAACGCCAGCTCGAGCGACTGCATGTGGTTCAGCCGCGGGTCGCACAGCGACTCGTAGCGGGTCGCCAGGTCGGCCTCGTCGATGTGCTCCGAACCGCCGAGGCACTCGGTGACGTCGTCGCCGGTGAGCTCGATGTGGATTCCACCGGGGTGGGTGCCCACGGCTCGGTGCGCCTCGAAGAAGCCCTTGACCTCGTCGACGACGTCGTCGAAACGACGCGTCTTGTAGCCGGTCGACGTGGTGAGCCCGTTGCCGTGCATCGGGTCGGACACCCACAGCGGAGTGGCCTCGTGGCCCTTGATCGCCTCGAGCAGGGGCGGCAGCGCGTCGCGCACCTTGCCAGCGCCCATGCGCGTGATGAACGTGAGGCGCCCCGGCTCGCGGTCGGGATCGAGCTTGTCGATGAGCCGCAGCATGTCGTCGGGGCTCGTCGTGGGGCCGAGCTTCACGCCGATCGGGTTGCGAACACGCGAGAAGTAGTCGATGTGCGCTCCGTCGAGGTCACGGGTGCGCTCACCGACCCAGAGGAAGTGCGCGCTCGTGTTGTACGGCGTTCCGGTGCGCGAGTCGATGCGCGTCATCGGACGCTCGTAGTCCATGAGCAGGCCCTCGTGGCTCGCGTAGAAGTCGACGCGGCGCAGCTCGTCGAAGTCGGCTCCCGCCGCCTCCATGAACTTGATGGCGCGGTCGATGTCGCGGGCGAGGATCTCGTAGCGCTTGTTCGCCGGGTTGGCGGCGAAGCCCTTGTTCCAGCTGTGCACCTGGCGCAGGTCGGCGAAGCCGCCCTGCGTGAATGCGCGAACGAGGTTCAGCGTCGAGACTGCCGTGTGGTACCCCTGCACGAGACGGCTCGGGTCGGGCGTGCGCGACTCGGCGGTGAACGGGTAGCCGTTGACGATGTCGCCGCGGTACGCGGGCAGCGTGACGTCGCCACGGGTCTCGGTGTCGGTCGAGCGCGGCTTGGCGAACTGGCCCGCCATGCGTCCCATCTTCACGATGGGCATGGATGCACCGTAGGTGAGCACCACTGCCATCTGCAGGATGGTCTTGACCCGGTTCTTGATCTGCTCCGCTGTGGCTCCCGCGAAGGTCTCGGCGCAGTCACCGCCCTGCAGCAGGAAGGCCTCTCCGGCTGCCGCGCGACCGAGCTTGTCGCGCAGGTCGTCGACCTCTCCCGCGAAGACGAGTGGCGGGAAGCTCGCGATCTGCTTCGACGCCTCGGCCACGGCCGCGGCATCCGGCCATTCCGGCTGCTGCTTGATGGGCAGTTCACGCCAATAGTCGAGCCCGGCGATCACTGCTGGATCGGCGAGAACGACTTGCTCTGACGGGTCTACCACGGGGCTTCCTTTGGTTGAGGGGTGGGACAGCGGGCACTACGGCCCGACTCACGAGCTTATCCGCTCGCGGGTGGTGTGTTACGGCGTGCGCTTCGAGTTGATCAGCGCGCGGGACGGGCGCTCATGCGGTCCTTGACCGACGAGGCGTAGACGTCGACGTACTCCTGGCCGCTCAGGCGGTTGAGCTCGTACATGATCTCGTCGGTGATCGATCGCAGGATGAACCTGTCGCTCTCGAGACCGGCGAAGCGAGAGAAGTCGAGGGGCTCGCCGATGACGATGCCGAGACGCTGCACCTTGGGGATCGTGGTGCCCTGCGGCATGATCTTCTCGGTGTCGATCATCGCCACGGGGACGACGGGCACGTTGCCCTCGAGGATCATGCGGGCCACACCGGTGCGTCCGCGATAGAGCTTGCCGTCTGGGCTGCGTGTGCCCTCGGGATAGATGCCGAGCACCTCACCGTCGTGCAGCACCTTGAGACCGGTGTTGAGGCTCGCCTCGGAGGCCTTGCCGCCCGAGCGGTCGATGGGCAGCATGCCCGTGCCGTTCATAAACGCCTTCGTCGCCCAGCCCTTGAGGCCGCGCCCGGTGAAGTAGTCGCTCTTGGCGAGGAAGAAGATGCGCCGGTCGAGCACGAGGGGCAGGAACACCGAGTCGATGAACGAGAGGTGGTTGATCGCGAGGATCACGCCGCCCTTCTTCGGGATGTTGTCGAGACCGGTCACCCACGGACGGAAAACCGTCTTCAGGATCGGCCCGGCCACGAGGTTCTTCATGAACCAGTAGAACATCGTTATCCGCCTCCGCTTGGGTTCACTACTCTAATGCGCGGTCGCGTGGATGCGCGCGAGGTCGGCCGCGCCGACCACTCCCGCGTCGTTCTCCAGCTCGGCGATGACGAAGCCGGGCTCCGGGTGGTATCCGCGGGCCGGCAGGTGCTGCAGGTACGCCTCGCGGATGGGGTCGAGCAGCAGGTCGCCCGCGACGGCGACTCCCCCGCCGAACACGAACAGCTGCGGGTCGAGCACGGCGCTGAGCGAGGCGCAGGCCTGGCCGAGCCACCGGCCTAGCTCTTGCAGGGCGTGCACGGCGCCGGGGTCGCCCGCAGCGATGAACTCACCCACGATGGTCCCGTTGAGCTCGCCGTTCGCGGCGCGGGCCTCCGCGAGGGCCAGGCCGATGCCGCCGGCGTCGGCCAGGGCGTTGGCCATGCGCAGCAGCGCACGGCCCGAGCCGTACTGCTCGATGCAGCCGCGGGCGCCGCAGCCGCAGGCGAGGCCGTCCGGCACGACCCTGAGGTGGCCGAGTTCGGCTCCGGCGCCGAATCCGCCGCGGAACAGGTGGCCCTGGGTGACGATCGCGCCGCCGACACCGGTTCCGATGGTGAGCATCGTCATGTCGGTGACCGCGCGACCGGCGCCGAAGCGGTACTCCGCCCAGCCCGCCGCGTTCGCGTCGTTGTCGATAGTGATGGGCATGCTCACGCGCTCGGAGATGAGCCGTTGCAGCGGCTCGTTGCGCCAGCTGATGTTGGGGGCGTAGTACACCGTGGACTGCGCGGCGTCGACGAACCCCGCGGCCGCGACGCCTGCCGCCGTCACCTCGTGGCCCGTGGCGAGCCGGTCGATCATGGCGACGACGAGGTCGACGATCTGTCCCCGTTCACCCGCCGGGGTGGGCTGGCGGTCTTCGGCGATGATCTCGCCGGTCTCGCTGACCAGGGCTCCGGCGATCTTGGTTCCGCCGATGTCTATTCCGATGGCATGCACGAGAGTCGAGTCTAGTTGGTGGACCACGACCCGCGACTTGGGGGCGCGGCCCACGGCGCAAAGCCGGTTTGTGCTCATCAATCCCGGTTAGAGTAGGGAAAACCTAGTCCGCCCCGGTGCCAAAGGAGTTACCGTGACCGAATATTTCGTCCCACCTGTGGTGGAGCCGGATCCCGATGCCAACGCGACCGATCTGCTGGTCGCCCGAGTTGCCGCGACACCGAACGAGCCGCTGTTCGCCACCCCCACCGCCACCGGCGGATGGAGCGACGTCACGTCGGCCGAGTTCCTCGCCCAGGTCGTCGCACTCGCGAAGGGCTTCATCGCCAGCGGCATCGAGCCGGGCGACAAGGTCGGCTTCATGTGCAAGACGCGCTATGAGTGGACGCTCGTCGACTTCGCGCTCTGGTTCAGCGGCGCCATCATGGTGCCGATCTACGAGACCTCGTCGCCCACCCAGCTGCACTGGAACCTCACCGACTCCGGCGCCACCTCGATCATCGTCGAGAGCGCCACCCACTTCGCCAAGTTCGACGAGATCCGCGGCGACGTTCCCGCCATCGACAACGTGTGGCAGGTCGACCTCGGCGACCTCGACAAGCTCGTCGTCGCGGGCGCGGGAGTGAGCGACGAGGAGGTCGAGCGACGCCGTTCGATCGCGGTCGGCTCCGACATCGCCACGCTGATCTACACGTCGGGCTCGACCGGGCGCCCCAAGGGTGTCATCCTGACGCACTCGAACTTCGTGGAGCTCACCCGCAACGCGGCGGTCGTGATGCACGAGGTGCTCGCCCCCGGTTCATCCACCCTGCTCTTCATCACCACCGCGCACATCTTCGCCCGTTTCATCTCGGTGCTGTCGGTGCACGCCGGCGTCAAGGTCGGCCACCAGCCCGACACGAAGCTGCTGCTGCCGTCGATGGCGTCGTTCCGCCCGACCTTCCTGCTCGCCGTGCCCCGCGTGTTCGAGAAGGTCTACAACTCGTCGGAGCAGAAGGCGGAGGGCAACGGCAAGGGCAAGATCTTCCGCAAGGCCGCAGACGTCGCGATCGCGCACTCCAAGGCCCTCGACGCCGGCTCGGTGCCTCTCGGCCTCAAGCTGCAGTTCGCGCTCTTCGACCGGCTGGTGCTGAGCAAGATCCGTGCGGCCCTCGGTGGCCGTGTGAAGTACGCGGTCTCCGGATCAGCGCCGCTCGGCCCGCGCCTCGGCCACTTCTTCCGCAGCCTCGACCTGCGCATCCTCGAGGGCTACGGCCTCACCGAGTCGACCGCGCCGGCCACCGTGAACCTGCCCGACAAGTTCAAGATCGGCACGACCGGACCCGCGCTTCCCGGCGTCGGTCTGCGCATCGGCGACGACGGAGAGATCTCGATCAAGGGCGTCAACGTCTTCGGCGGTTACTGGAACAACCCGGCGGCCACCGCCGAGGTCATGGACGGCGACTGGTTCAAGACCGGCGACATCGGCTCGCTCGACTCCGACGGCTACCTCACCATCACCGGCCGCAAGAAGGAGATCCTCGTCACCGCCGGCGGCAAGAACGTCGCCCCCGCGGCGCTCGAAGACCCGATCCGCGCCAACCCGCTCGTGGGCCAGGTCATCGTCGTCGGCGACAAGAAACCGTTCATCGCGGCCCTCGTCACGCTCGACGCGGAGATGCTGCCCACCTGGCTGAAGAACAACGGCGAGGACCCGTCGATGACCCTCGCGGAGGCGGCGAAGAACCCGCACGTGATCGCCGAGGTGCAGCGCGCCATCGACGCCGCGAACGCCCTCGTGTCGCGTGCGGAGTCGATCCGGAAGTTCGAGCTGCTGCCGATCGAGCTGACCGAGGCCAGCGGGCACCTCACGCCGAAGCTGAGCATCAAGCGCGCGCTCATCGTGGAGGAGTTCACGCCCGCGATCGAGGCGCTCTACTCGGACTCGCCGTCGACCGCCGGGCTGAGCCTCTCGTAGCAGATGCCGCCGGCCGAGCCGGCCGCTCGCGACTCGCGGGCGGCCGGCTTCGTCGTAGATGCGTGAGCTACGCCCACCACTCCGACTGCCGGATGAGCTTCATCGCGTCGCGCTTGGCTTCCGGCTCGAGCCCCTCGATGAACAGGTGTCCGTCGAGGTGGTCGGTCTCGTGCTGCAGCGCCTGCGCCATGAGGCCGTCGCCGCTGAGCTCGACCGGCTCGCCCGCGAGGTCGACGCCGGTGACCCTGGCGAACGGGTAACGCAGGCGCGGGAAGTAGAACCCCGGCACAGACAGGCATCCCTCGTCGACGAGCTCGGGCTCCCCCGACACCTCGACGAGCACGGGGTTGATGACGTATCCGACGACGCCGTCGACGTTGTAGCTGAACGCGCGCTGGCCCACGCCGATCTGGTTGGCGGCGACGCCGGCGCGGCCGGGCACCTCGACGGTGTCGATGAGGTCGGCGATGAGGCCGGCCGCACGCGGGTCGCCCACGGGCACGGTGTCGCACTTGGAGCGGAGGACGGGGTCGCCGAAGAGGCGGATCTGACGGACTGCCACCGGCTTAGATGACCCGGCGGACCGGGAGCCCGTCGGCCACGAGGGCCGCGAGCTCACGGGCGGCGTTGCGCGTCATGGGGCGCAACTCGCGGTAGTTGACGACGGATCCCGCGGCGAGCTGCGGGTCGTACGGGATGCGCACGATCTCGCGCACACGCGACCGGAAGTGCGCCTCGATCTCCTCGAGCTTGATCAGGTTGGTGCCCTGGGTCGCCGTGTTGAGGGCGACGACGGCGTTGCGCACGAGGTCGCCGTAGCCGTTCGCCTCGAGCCAGGTGAGGGTCTCGGAGGCGAGACGGGCCTCGTCGACGCTGCCGCCGGAGACGATGACGATCGAGTCGGCGCGTTGCAGGGTGGCGCGCATGACCGAGTGCACGATGCCCGTGCCGCAGTCGGTGAGCACGAGGGAGTAGTAGCGCTCGGTCAGGTCGGCGACGACGTTGTAGTCGTTCTCGTCGAAGGCCTCGGAGAGCAGCGGGTCGGTGTCGGAGGCGAGGATGTCGAGCCTGGTCTCGTCACGCGACACGAGTGTCGAGAAGTCGGTGAAGCCGTTGATGGATGGCGCCCGGGTGACGACGTCGCGCACCGTGGCGCGCGTCTGCTTGTTGATGCGCTCGGCGAGGGTGCCGCGGTCGGGGTTCGCGTCGATGGCGACGATGCGGTCTTCACGGACGTCGGCGAAGGCCATGCCCATGATCGTGGTGATCGTGGTCTTGCCCACGCCGCCCTTGCGGGTGAGAACGGGAACGAAGCGGGCAGAGCCCTCGAACTGGCGGTCGATGCGGGCGTCGACGGCCTTGCGTTCGCGCACCTTCTGCGAGTCGCCGAGGTTCACGAGGTGGAAGGTGACCGCGTAGACGAAAGAGGGCCAGCCGCCCTCCGGAGCGTGCCGACGCTTGCCCTTGGTGTCGAGCAGGCGGTCGGCGGTCAGCATCGCCGCGGTCTCGGGGGTGTCGGAGACGTTGCCGCGCAGACGGTCGCGACGGCTGAACTGGCGGTCGTTGGTCGGAAGCTCGGGGATGACCTTCTCTTCTTCGACCGGCTCGTCGGGGTGGATCGTGACGTCTTCGGCGACCACCGAGATCGTCGTCGTCGTCGGTTCGGAGGTCAGCACCACCTCGCCGGGGTTGATGGTGTTCTCGTCGATCGAGACGGCGATCTCGTGCTCGGGGGCCGAGTGCACGGTCGCGGGGAGGTCGACGTTGATGGTCATGCTCTCCGGCAGAGCGCTCGCGAGGTCGGCACCGGAATCGTCGGCGAGCTCGCTGACGAGCTCCCCGTTCTCGGGTGCGGAGTCGGTGGTCTCGTCGTCGAGAACCTGAATCGACCCGTCTTCCCTTTTTCGTTTAATGGCCACGGCGGCTTTCCCTTTCGGTGCAGTACAGCTGTCAGTTTACTGCCAGAGCCGCCGTGGCCCTCCCCTCGGCCCAGAACTAGGCGGGAGTGACCTCGACGAGCAGGTCGCCGGCGTCTACCTGCTGCGTCTTCGGGATGGCCAGTCGCGCGACAGTGCCCGCGACGGAGGTCGTGATCGCGGCCTCCATCTTCATGGCCTCGATCGACGCGATGCTCTGGCCGGCGGCGACGACGTCGCCCACGGCGACCTGCACGGTGACGACGCCCGAGAACGGCGCCGCGATGTGACCGGGCTTCGAGGCATCCGCCTTCTCGGCCGTCGCCGTGACCACCTTGATGCTCGTGTCGCGCACGAAGACGGGGCGCAGCTGGCCGTTGAGAGTGGCCATCACGGTGCGGAATCCCTTGTCGTCGGCGTCGCCGATCGCCTCGAGGCCGACGTAGAGGCTCACGCCCTTGTCGATCTCGACGACGTGCTCCGCGCCCTGGTGCAGGCCGTAGAGGTAGTCGGTGGTGTCGAGCACCGAGAGGTCGCCGTAAGTCTCGCGAACGGTGTCGAAGATCTTCGCCGGCCCCGCGAAGAGCAGGCGGTTCAGCGCAGAACGCCGCGACGCTGAGTCGGCCTCGAGCGCCGCCTTGTCGGCGTCGTCGAGCTCCTCGACCCCGATCTTGACCGTGCGGCCGGCCAGGACCTTCGTGCGGAACGGCTCCGGCCATCCGCCGGGCAGCTCGCCCAGCTCGCCGGCCATGAAGCCGATCACCGAGTCGGGGATGTCGTACTTGTCGGGGTTCTGCTCGAAGTCGGCCGGGTCTGCGTCGGCCGCGGCGAGGGCGAGGGCGAGGTCGCCGACCACCTTCGACGACGGGGTGACCTTGGGCGGACGGCCGAGCATGACGTTCGCCGCGGCGTAGAGGTCTTCGATCTTCTCGAAGTGGTCGGCGAGACCCAGCGCGATCGCCTGCTGGCGCAGGTTGGAGAGCTGGCCTCCCGGGATCTCGTGCTTGTAGACCCGGCCGGTGGGACCGGCGAGTCCGGACTCGAACGGCTTGTAGACGTGACGCACGGCCTCCCAGTACGGCTCGAGGTCGCTGACCGCCTGGAGCGAGAGTCCGGTGTCGCGTTCGGTGTGGGCGAGGGCCGCGACGAGGGCGGATGCCGACGGCTGGCTGGTCGTGCCGGCCATCGGGGCGCTCGCCACGTCTACCGCGTCGGCTCCCGCACGCGCGGCGGCGAGGAGCGTCGCCAGCTGGCCGCCCGCGGTGTCGTGCGTGTGCACGTGCACCGGGAGGTCGAAACGCTCTCTCAGGGCCGTCACGAGCTTCTCAGCCGCGCCCGCGCGCATGACGCCGGCCATGTCCTTGATCGCGAGCACGTGCGCGCCGGTGTCGACGATCTGCTCGGCGAGGCGCAGGTAGTAGTCGAGGGTGTACAGGTTCTCGTCGGGGTCGAGCAGGTCGCCGGTGTAGCAGAGCGCGACCTCGGCGAGCGTGGTGCCCGTCTCGAGCACCGACTCGATCGCCGGCCGCATCTGGGAGACGTCGTTGAGGGCGTCGAAGATGCGGAAGATGTCGACGCCGGTCGCGGCGGCCTCGCGCACGAAGGCGTCGGTGACCTGGGTCGGGTACGGGGTGTAGCCGACGGTGTTGCGGCCGCGGAGCAGCATCTGGATGTTGACGTTGGGCAGCGCCTCGCGCATGGTGGCAAGCCGCTCCCACGGCTCTTCGCCGAGGAAGCGCAGCGCGACGTCGTAGGTCGCACCGCCCCACGCCTCGACCGAGAGCAGCTCGGGCGTCATGCGGGCCACGTGCGGCAGCACGGCGACGAGGTCGCGGGTGCGCACCCGGGTGGCCAGCAGCGACTGGTGGGCGTCGCGGAACGTCGTGTCGGTGACGGCGAGGGCGGTCTGGGCGCGCAGCGCGGTCGCGAAGCCGACCGGGCCGAGCTCGAGGAGCTTCTGGCGCGAACCGGCGGGCGCGGGGGCCTCGAGGTCGACGACCGGCAGCTTGACCTGCGGGTTGATGAGGCCGGCGCCGTCGCCGTTCGGCTGGTTGACGGTGACCTCGGCGAGCCAGTTGAGGATCTTGGTGCCGCGGTCCTTGGACTGGTGCGAGTTGAGCAGCTGCGGGCGCTCCTCGATGAAGGAGGTGCTCAGGTCGCCGGCGATGAAGTCGGGGTCGTCGAGAACCGCCTGGAGGAACGGGATGTTCGTCGAGACTCCGCGGAGACGGAACTCGGCGAGTCCGCGGCGTGCGCGGTTGACCGCGGCGGCGAAGTCCCGGCCGCGGCAGGTCATCTTCACGAGCATGGAGTCGAAGTGGGGCGAGATCTGCGCGCCGGCGCTGACGGTTCCGCCGTCGAGGCGGATGCCTGCGCCGCCGGGAGAGCGGTAGGTCGTGATCTTGCCGGTGTCGGGACGGAAGCCCGCCGCCGGGTCTTCGGTGGTGATGCGGCACTGCAGCGCGGCTCCGCGCAGCTTGATGTCCTTCTGCTCGAGCCCGAGCTCGGCGAGGCTCTGTCCGTAGGCGATGCGCATCTGCGACGAGACGAGGTCGACGTCGGTGACCTCCTCGGTCACGGTGTGCTCCACCTGGATGCGGGGGTTCATCTCGATGAAGAAGTGCTGGCCCTCGCGCTCCCCCACCGTGTCGAGCAGGAACTCGACCGTTCCGGCGTTGACGTAGTCGATGGACTTGGCGAAAGCGATGGCGTCGCGGTACATGGCCTGGCGGATGGTCTCGTCGAGGTTCGGCGCGGGCGCCACCTCGATGACCTTCTGGTGGCGCCGCTGCACCGAGCAGTCGCGTTCGAACAGGTGCACGGTCTCGCCGTGGGCGTCGGCGAGGATCTGCACCTCGATGTGACGCGGGCGCACGACGGCCTGCTCGAGGAACATGGTCGGGTCGCCGAAAGCGCTGTCGGCCTCGCGCATGGCCTCCTCGAGCGCGCCCCTGAGTTCTTCCTGTGTGTTTACGCGGCGCATGCCGCGTCCGCCGCCGCCGGCGACGGCCTTCGCGAAGATCGGGAACCCGATGTCCGCGGCCTGCGAGAGCAGCAGTTCGATGTCTTTCGAGGCCTCGGTCGACTTGAGCACCGGCACGCCCGCCGCGATGGCGTGCTCCTTTGCGGTGACCTTGTTTCCGGCCATCTGGAGCACCTTGGTGGGCGGCCCGATGAACGTGATGCCGGCGGCCGCCGCGGCCTGGGCGAGCTCGGGGTTCTCGGAAAGGAAGCCGTAGCCGGGGTAAATGGCGTCGGCGCCGCACTCGACGGCTACCCGGATGATCTCGTCGACGTCGAGGTACGCGCGCACCGGGTGGCCCGGCTCCCCGATCTGGTACGCCTCGTCGGCCTTGAGCCGATGCATCGAGTTGCGGTCTTCGTAGGGGAACACTGCGACGGTCTTGGCACCGAGCTCGTAGGCTGCGCGGAAAGCGCGGATCGCAATTTCACCACGGTTGGCGACGAGAATCTTCTTGAACATTGAGCCCTTTCGGCACACCGCAGACGTTTAGGTTCTTTAAGACTAGTGAAGGTATCGTCGTTACTCGTGCATGTACTCAGCGTCAGCTCCCTCAAGGGGGGTGTGGGCAAGACCACGGTCACCCTTGGGCTCGCCTCTGCCGCCTTCGCAAAGGGCCTCAGAACCCTTGTCGTCGACCTCGACCCCCAAGCCGATGTTTCCACCGGTATGGATATCGATGTCACCGGCCGACTCAACATCGCGGATGTGCTCGCGTCGCCGAAAGAGAAGGTCGTTCGAGCAGCGATCGCCCCGAGCGGCTGGACCCGCGGGCGGCCCGGCAAGATCGACGTTCTCATCGGCTCGCCATCCGCCATCAATTTCGACGGTCCGCACCCCAGCATCCGTGAGATCTGGAAGCTCGAGGAGGCTCTCGCCAACGTCGAGAGCGACTACGACCTGGTTCTCATCGACTGCGCCCCCTCTTTGAACGCTCTCACCCGCACCGCGTGGGCGGCGAGCGACCGCGTGACCGTGGTCACCGAGCCCGGCCTCTTCTCCGTCGCCGCGGCCGACCGTGCACTGCGGGCGATCGAGGAGATCCGTCGCGGACTCTCCCCCCGCCTGCAGCCCCTCGGCATCATCGTGAACCGCGTGCGCATCCAGTCGCTGGAGCACCAGTTCCGTATCAAGGAGCTGCGCGACATGTTCGGCCCCCTGGTGCTCAGCCCCCAGCTGCCCGAGCGCACGTCGCTGCAGCAGGCGCAGGGCGCCGCGAAACCGCTGCACGTGTGGCCGGGCGAGAGCGCCGAGGAGATGGCGCACAACTTCGACCAGCTGCTCGACCGCATCATGCGCACCGCGAAGATCGGTGACTACAGCGAGGTTCGCTAGACACGCGACATCCGTGCGTCGGAGAATCCGCGCATAGGGAAACCCCGGCTCTTCGGAGCCGGGGTTTTTGTGTACGGGTCGTGAACTAGGAGGCCTTGCTGACGCGGCGCTTGGCCAGTTCGTCTGCCGGGTCTTCCGCGAGCACGGAGTCGAGTTCGATGAGGCTGGTCTCGACCTCGCGCAGGACCTTGCCCACCGCGATGCCGAAGACGCCCTGGCCGCGGCTGACGAGGTCGATGACCTCGTCGTTGCTCGTGCACAGGTAGACGCTCGCCCCGTCGCTCATGAGCGTGGTCTGGGCGAGGTCGTTGATGCCCGACTCGCGCAGCTGGTTGACGGCGATGCGGATCTGCTGCAGCGAGATGCCGGTGTCGAGCAGGCGTTTGACGAGTTTGAGAACGAGGATGTCGCGGAAGCCGTAGAGCCGCTGCGAGCCGCTGCCGGCCGCTCCGCGCACGGTGGGGACGACGAGCTCGGTGCGTGCCCAGTAGTCGAGCTGGCGGTAGCTGATGCCTGCGGCCCGGGCTGCGACGGCACCGCGGTAGCCCGTGGCGTCGTCGTGGTTGGGCATTCCGTCGGTGAAGAGGAGGCCTAGGTCGTAGCGGGATTCCTCGCTACGGCTGAGTTCACTCATGGCTTTGTCCTCTTAACCTTCATCGTGAAGTTGACGCTTAATGTTGTCGAACTCCACGGTACCGAGACACCGGTCGAACGCCCGCACATTCCGGAAAAACGGCCCGGCGTGTCGCACGTGCTGATACTCGACGGTACTACGAATCGAGGCGTGTGAGGGCGGAGCGGATGAGACTGCTGCGAACAATTTCGAGCTGGCTGGCGATCTCGCGCGCCATCTCGGCGGCCTTCGCCCTGCTCGAGGCGTCTTTGCGGCGTGCGACGGGCATCAAGGCGTTCTCGATGAGGCCCAGTTCGCGCTCGGCGGCGGCACGGAAACCGCGCAGGTGGCGCGGCTCGATTCCGGAGCGCTGCAGTTCGACGAGCGACTTCAGCACGGCGAGAACGTCTTCGCCGAAGTTGTCGGCGGCGACGATGAGCGACGCGGAGACCGCGTCGTTCAGCAGCATCGCGTTGGCGCCCGCCTCGCGGATGAGCTCGTCACGTGAGAGCCGGCGCTCGGAGCTGAGCATCGACGGCGCCTGCTGGGCGCCGCGCGGCAGCTCCGGCTGGCGTCCGGCGTCGAAGTCGTCGAGGTAGCCGCGGATGACCTTGAGCGGCAGGTAGTGGTCGCGCTGCATGGTGAGCACGAAACGCAGGCGGTCCATGTCGGAGGCGCTGAACTTGCGGTAGCCCGAGTCGGTGCGCGCGGGGGTGATCAGCTGACGCTCCTCGAGGAAGCGCAGCTTCGACGGGCTCAGATCGGGAAACTCGGGGTTGAGCTTCGCGAGCACCTGTCCGATGCTCAACAGGCCACTGGCCGCAGGCACGCGGGCCTGGGCAGTTGCTCGTGCCACTATTTCGCAGCCGCGTTGGCGAGGTCGACGCGCGAGGCGTAGAAGGTGAGGCGGAACTTGCCGACCTGCACCTCTGCGCGGTCGCCGAGCGGCTCGGTCGCGATGCGCTCACCGTTGAGGTAGGTGCCGTTGAGCGAGCCGAGGTCTTTCACCTCGAAGCTCGTGCCGTGACGCAGGAACTGCGCGTGGCGACGGGAGACGGTGACGTCGTCGAGGAAGATGTCGGCCTCGGGGTGACGCCCCGCCGTCGTCACGTCGGCGTCGAGCAGGAACCGGGCGCCCGCCGTCGGTCCGCGACGGACGATCAGCAGAGCCGATCCGGACGGCAATGCGGCGATCGCCTCTTGTTCCTCAGTGGAGACCTCTCCCTCGAGGGCGGCCAGCTGGGCACCGAATTCGTTGCCGAATGTCAGCGTCGTGTCGTTTTCCTGGGGCACGGTGGCTTTTTCCTCTTGAGCGTTGGTTTCTTCGTCGGGCGGATTCGCGCCTGACTGACTCCGATTTTCTGAATCACTCACGGCGAACCTCCCTAACTAACCTCGTGGCTAGCCCTGCTTGGTTCTCCAGCGTAACGGATACGGACCCCGCTGAGCGGCGAAAGAATGTGCCTGTTAGCGAAGTCGCGCCACCCGGATCGATTCGCGCAGGTAAACGGCGCCCGCCCACCAGTAGAGGAATGCGCCCCAGACGGCGAAAGCCCAGCCGATCGGGTCGGCGATCGGCGCGACCGCGGGAAAGGCCTGACCGAGCATGATGATCGGCAGCGCGTAGAAGAGGCAGAACGTGGCGACCTTGCCGAGGTGGTGCACCGGCAGCGGCCCGTACCCCCGGTTGGCGAGCCCGATGCCTATCCCTAAGAGCATGAGGTCTCGGGCGAGGATGACCGCGAGGAACCACCACGGCACGATGTCGCGCACCGACAGGCCGATGAGCGTGGCGAAGATGAACAGCCGGTCGGCGGCCGGGTCGAGCAGCTGCCCGAGTCGGGTGATCTGGTGGAAGCGCCGGGCGATGACCCCGTCGAGGTAGTCGGTGACGCTCGAGATCACGAGCACGAGGAGCGCGAGCGCGTCGTCGCCGCGGATGATCAGCCAGAGGAACACCGGCACGAGCGCGAGCCGCACGAAACTCAGGATGTTCGGTATCGTCCACACTCGCGAACTGACCGCGTCGCGGGCCGGCTGTTCGCGTTCTGGGGTCACAAATCCCGAGTCTAGCGAGCGGGTGGTCCTACTCTGGGTGCATGAGTCCGCTGGCACTGGTGCTCCTCATCGCCGCGACCGCCTGCGCCGCCGCCTGGGTGCTGTCGCTGATCACGCGCGACCACTCGTGGGTCGACCGGCTGTGGTCGGTGCTGCCGGTCGTGTACGTCTGGGTCTTCGCAGCATCCGCCGGTCTCTCCGACGCGCGACTGAATGTCATGGCGGCTCTCGTCACCCTCTGGGGTGCGCGCCTGACGGCGAATTTCGCCCGCAAGGGCGGCTACACCGGCACCGAGGACTATCGCTGGGGCATCCTGCGGGGTCGGATGCGGCGCTGGCAGTTCGAGCTGTTCAACCTGTTCTTCATCGTGCTCTACCAGAACGCGATCCTTGTGCTGATCACCCTGCCTGCCCTCACCGCGCTCGAGCACACCGCGACGCCGTTCGGGGTGCTCGACGGGCTTCTCGCCGCGCTCTTCGTGGCCCTGCTGGTCGGTGAGACCGTCGCCGACCAGCAGCAGTGGCGGTTCCACGTATGGAAGGCCGCTCAGACCGACGCCCGCCCGCGGTTTCTGCAGACCGGGCTCTGGAGGTTCTCCCGCCACCCGAACTTCTTCTTCGAGCAGGCGCAGTGGTGGGTGTTCTTCGCTATCGGTGCGGTCGCCGCCGGGTCGGTACTGCAGTGGACCGTGCTCGGTGCCGTGCTGCTCACCCTGCTCTTCGTGGGTTCGACGGCGTTCACCGAGAGCATCACCCGCGGCAGGTATCCGGAGTACGCCGACTACCAGGCCACCACCTCGGCGATCGTCCCGTGGCCGCCGCGGCGACGGGATGTCGCTCCGGCGACGGGCACGACCGGCGGGTAGCGTAGGGGGATGTCCTGCATCCGATTCAACACTCCGGCGCAGCGTCAGGCGTTGCGCGACCACGCCCCCGTGATGCTCACCCCCGAGCAGGCGGCGGCGCTGCATCCCGCCCCCGCCGTGACCGAGTCGAAGATCGCCCGGCTGCGGCTGCTGGCCACCCACGCGAACCCGAAGATCCGGGAGAGCGTCGCGAGCAGCTACCACGCGCCGGAAGACCTGTTCGAGACGCTGGCGCACGATCCGGAGGCGAGCGTGCGCGCGTGCCTAGCCCGCAACGAGTCGGTGCCGTGCGACATCCTGCGCTCGCTCGCCGACGACGAGTCGGAGACGGTGCGCGGCTGGCTCGCGGTCAACTATTTCGTGCCGACCGACGTGATGGAGCGCCTAGCGGACGACCCCGACGACACCGTGCGCTCTCTCGTGCGCTGGAAGTCGGAGCTCGCGGCCGCCCACTAGGCGTTCGGCGGTACTACTCCGCGTCGACCACGGCCGCGGCGGCCGAGAGGCTGTCGAGGTAGTCGTCGAGGCCCCAGGTGAGGGAGAGCGCGGTGGGCGGCGACACCGAGGCGACCACCTCGGTTCCGACGACCTGCGCGACGGCTCCCGCCTTGACGGCGGGAATCGCCTGCGCGTAGGAAGCCGCGAGGAACGCTTCCTGCTCGGCCGCCGTGTCGGAGTAGTTCACGACGATGTCGCTGTCGAGCTTGTCGAGCTGCTCGTAGCTGAGCGTGTAGTAGAAGGTCTCGTCGCCGTTGGAGAGCTCGTCGACGGCGGGCGCGTTGACCAGTCCGAGGTCGAAGAGGAACGCGACGCGGGGGTCGGCGGCCTTGTAGACGTAGAAGGTGCCCGCGACGTCCCAGACGGCGGCGACGGTCTTGCCCGCTAGTTCGGGGTGGGCCGCGGCGCTGTCGGCGAGCACCTGGTCGAGGTCGGCGAGCACGGTGTCGGCTTCCTCGCTCTTGCCGAGGGCTGTTCCCACGGTCGTCACGACGTCTTTCCACGGGGTGCTCCACGCCTCACCCTCGTAGGCGACCGTCGGGGCGATCTCGCTCAGCAGCTCGTACTGCTCCTCGGTCAGCCCCGAGTACACGGCGAGGATCACGTCGGGGTCGGCCGCGGCGATCTCCTCGTAGGGCGGGGCCTCGCCGTCGTTCGACAGCACGATCGGGGTGTCGACGCCGAGGCTGTCGAGCTCGTCGCTCACCCAGGGCAGCACGCCGTCGTCGCCGCCGGCGTAGGAGTCGAACGGGATGGCGACCGGCACGACGCCGAGCGCGATCGATGCCTCGGTGCTCCCCCAACCCCAGGTGACGACGTCGGCGGGCGCCTCGTCGATCGTGGTCTCGCCGAAGGCGTGCTGGATGGTGACCGGGAAGGTTCCGTCGCTCGCGGCCGCCTCTCCCTCGTCGGGTTCGGCACTGGACGAGCAGCCGGCCAACGCGAGCGCGCCGACGACTGCGATTGCCGCTGCTGCGCGGAAGGTGAAGCGATGGGACACGGGAAGACTCCTCGGGGGTTGAATGCTGGTAAGGATAGCCTACCCTAGGACGCGACTCGATCGCCCCGATGGAAGCGACCCTTCGGCACCACGAGCGGCGATCCGGACACCGGGTCGGCGACGACGAGGCAGTCGAGGCCGAACGCGGCGGTCACCACCTCCGGAGTGATGACGGCCTCCGGCGGTCCGCTCGTCGCGATCCCGCCGGAGACCATGACGACCAGATGGTCGGCGTAGCGCGCAGCGAGGTTGAGGTCGTGCAGCACCATGACCACGGTGGTCCCGCGCTCGTGGTTCAGGGCCGCGAGCAGGTCGAGCACCTCGATCTGGTGGGCCACGTCGAGAAAGGTGGTCGGCTCGTCGAGCAGCAGGATGTCGGTCTCCTGCGCGAGGGCCATGGCGATCCAGACGCGCTGACGCTGCCCGCCCGAGAGCTCGTCGACGCGGCGGTCGGCGAGTTCGGTCGTGGAGGTCGCCTCCAGCGCGCGGGCGACCGCCGCCTCATCCGTCGTCGTCCACTGGCGGAACCAGCTCTGATGGGGGTGGCGTCCGCGGCCGACCAGGTCGGCGACGGTGATGCCGTCGGGGGCGACCGGCTGCTGGGGAAGCAGGCCGAGCAGGCGCGCGACCGCCGACGAGGGCATCGAGTGGATGTCGCGGCCGTCGAGGGTGACCGCGCCCGCCTGCGGCTTCATCAGCCGCGCGATGCCGCGCAACAGCGTCGATTTGCCGGAGGCGTTGGCCCCGACGATGACCGTGACCTTGCCGTCGGGAACGAGCAGATCGAGGTCGTCGATGACGGTGCGGCCGTCGTAGCCGAGGCGCAGGCCCTGCGCCCGCAGTTCGTGCGGAGTGGTCATGGTCAGTCTCCTCGACCGTTTCGTCCGGGGGCGGCGAGCAGCCAGAGCAGGTAGGGCGCCCCGATGACGCCCGTGATGACGCCGACCGGAACGGTGACGCTGCCCAGAAGGTGCTGGGCGACGAGGTCGGACAGGGTGACGATGACGATTCCGACGAGCGCGCTCGGCAGGAGCGCGAGTCCCCCGGTGGCGACGATGCGGCGGGCGATGGGCGCCGACACGAAGGCGACGAAGGCGATCGGGCCGACGGCCGCCGTGGCGACGGCCACGAGCGCGACCGCGAGGATGAGCAGCACGAGGCGCACACGCTCGGCGTTCACTCCGAGCCCCACGGCGGTCTCGTCGCCGAGCTGCAGCATGCGCAGTCGGGGAACGGTCGCGGCGACGAGCGGCAGCAGAACCGCGGCACAGAGCGCGAGCAGGGCGATCTCGGGCCAGCGCGCGCTGCCGAGGCTGCCGACCAGCCAGACGAGCGCCTCCTGCGCGTCGCGCACCTCGGCCCTGGTGATCATGAAGTTGAGTGACGCGTTGACGATGAACGCCATGCCGATTCCGATGAGCACGAACCGGTAGCCGTTGAGTCCGCCGCGCGCCGCGAGCAGGTAGATCGCCGCTGCGACGACGAGCGCCCCGGCGAACGCGAACAGCGACACGGCGAGACCGCCGAGGCCGAGCACGAGGATCGCGAAGACGGCGGCGAAGCTGGCTCCGCCGGAGACGCCGATGATGTCGGGGCTCGCGAGCGGGTTGCGCAGCAGCGTCTGGAACAGCGCGCCGGCGACCGCGAAGCAGACGGCGGCGAGCATGCCGAGCACCAGCCGCGGCGCGCGGAGCTGCAACACGACGAACGACTCCCGTCCCTCCCCTCCGCCGAGGAGGGTGCGGATCACGTCGGGCACGCTGAGCGAGTACGCGCCGACGCACAGGCTGACCGCCGCGATGACGAGTACGACGGCGGCGAGCACGGAGACGACGACGACGTAGCGGCGGCTGCGGCGTGCGCGGGAGTGACGGACGGCCGCGACCGACGTCTCCACAGCGCTCACAGCGACTTCACCGTCGAGCTGCGTGCGAAGGCGATCAGCACGGGAGCGCCGAGGAAGGCGACGACCAGCCCGGCCTCGAGCTCGCCGGGCGGGGCGACGAGGCGTCCGACGATGTCGGCGCAGACCAGGAGCATGGGACCGAGCAGCAGCGAGTAGGCCAGTATCCAGCGGTAGTCGGAACCGACCAGTCGGCGGGCGATGTGCGGCACGACGAGTCCGACGAATACGAGGGGGCCGGCGAGGGCGGTGGCCGAGCCGCACAGCAGCACGATGGCGAGCGCGGAGGTGACCCTGGCGCGCACGAGACTCTGGCCGAGCCCGCGCGCGACGTCGTCGCCGAGGGAGAGCACGTTGAGCGACCGCGAGGTGACGAACGCGAGCACGGCGCCGACGAGCAGGAACGGCAGCACGACCCCGGCCGTGCCGAGGTCGCGGCCGACGAGCGAGCCGACCGCCCAGAATCGGTAGATCTGCAGTGTGTCGAGATTGGTGACGAGCAGCAGCGTGATGAGCGACGTGATGGCGGCAGTGAGGGCCGCGCCGGAGAGCGCGAGCTTGACCGGTGTCGCTCCCCCGCGGCCGCTCGCGCCGATCGCGTACACGGCCGCCGTCGCGGCGGCGGCACCGGCGAAGGCGAACCAGACGAAGGCCTCCGGCTGGGTGGCGCCGAAGAAGGTGATTCCGACGACGACGAACAGCGAGGCGCCGGCGTTCACGCCGAGGAGCCCTGGGTCGGCGAGCGGGTTGCGCGTGACGCCCTGCATGATCGAGCCGGCGAGGCCGAGGGCGAGACCCGCGAGGAGACCGACGACGGTTCGGGGTACCCGCAGGTCGCGCACGACCACGTGATCGGTGTCTCCCGCGACCGGCGCGAAGACCGCGTCGAGCACGACGGAGGGCGCGATCGCACGCGAGCCGACGGCGAGGCTGAGCAGCACGACGACCAGGAGCGCCGCCGCCAGGGCGACGAACCCGAGCGCGCGTCGCGCGATCAGTCGTTCGACCTTCCGTTGCGCCAGTAGCCCATAAACGCCACCTGACCCCGGTCGATGCCCACGTCGCGCACCAGGTAGCGCCGGATGCTCGTGATGGCGGATGCCTCGCCGGCCACCCACGCGTAGAGGCTCGCGCCCGTCGGCGCGGTGGGCACGTCCCAGAGGATCGCGTCGGGGTCGGCCGACTCCTCGACCGACTGGGCCGAGTCGGCCAGGGTGGAGTCGACGATCTCGGGGCGCGCGGCGACCCAGTCGTGGACGGCCGGCAGCAGGGTGGCGCCCGGTGCGGCGCTGCCCCGTTCGATCCAGGTGACCGACACCCGGGACGAGTGATCGATCGCGATGGCGTCGGCCGCATCCGGAACCTCGATGATGGCGTGCGCCGCGCGTTCGGGTGGAAGCGCCTCGAGAATGGACGCGATGGCCGGTGCCGCGGTCGCGTCGCCCACGAGCAGGAGGTTGCGGGCGGCCCCCGGGTGCCAGTCGCTCCCGGCGTGCGAGTTCTCGCTGCGGGCGTCGGGGCCGATGACGATGATCTCGTCGTCGGGCGCGGCCGCGGCGAGCCAGCGCGCGGCCGGGCCGTCGCCGTGCACGACGAAGTCGACGTCGAGCTCGCGATCACGCGGCCGGATCGCTCGCACCGTGTACACGCGCAGCGGGTTGCGCACCTCGTTGGGCAGGGCCCGCCACTGCGAGTACCAGTGGCCCTCGATCATGGGCTGTTCGTCGTCCCAGCCGCAGTCGCTGAGTCCGACGCCGTCGATCGGGAAGACCAGATTGATGCGCTGGTCGAGGCCGAGGCTGCCGAAGGTGTCGAGGTCGTCGCCCGTGAAGGTGACCCGGGTGAAGTGCTCGCTGAGAACGTTCACCCGCAGCACGCGGACACGGAAGGGGCGGTAGGCCGGCCGGGAATCCGGCACGATGGTCTCCGTCGCGGCGGAAGTAAGCATTGCCTAAGTATGGCATGCCTAACTTTCAACACCAAAGCGGGCTCACGATCGCGCGTCCAGCGAACCGGATTATCCTGAGGCAATGACGAAGCACGGGGCGGAGCCCATCTACAGCACGGCCGTCGGTCTCGGACGCACACTGTTCGGACTGCTGAGGCTCAGACCGACCGTGACCGGCGGCAGGAACCTGCCCGACACGGGCGGTGCCGTGCTCGCGATCACCCACTTCGGCTACATGGATTTCGCCCTGGTCGAGTGGATGATGTTCAAGCGCAACAAGCGGCACATCCGCTTCCTCGCCCAGAAGGGCGCCTTCGACAAGCCCGCGGTCGGGTTCTTCCTCCGCGGCATGCACCACATCTCGGTCGACATGTCGGCCGGAGCCGACGCCTACCGTCTCGCCGTGCAGGCGCTGCGCGACGGCGAGGTTCTCGGCGTGTTCCCCGAGGGCGGCGTGAGCGCCTCGTTCGAGGTGCGCGACCTGAAGACCGGCGCAGTGAGGATGGCTGCGGAGGCCGGCGTCCCCGTCATCCCCGTCGCGGTCTGGGGCGGGCAGCGACTGCTGACCAAGTCGGCCGGCTCGACGCTGCGGGAGAAGTTCGGCCTGCCGATCGGTTTCGCCGTCGGTGCTCCGTTCAGCCCGAAGCCGACGGATGACGCGGCCGAGGTCACCATCGAGCTGCGCGATCGACTGCAGGCACTCGTGCACTCGCTGCAGGACCGCTACCCCGACGAGGGCACCGGCGCCTGGTGGCAGCCGGCGAGGCTCGGCGGAAGCGCGCCGACCCCGGAGGTCGCCGCCGTCGCCGAGGCCGCCCGCAAGGAACGCAAGGCGCGTGAGGCGCGCGAAGCCGCGAGCAAGCGGGACTGAGTGAACGCCGCGACGCCCCCCGGCGGGCCGAGCACGGTCCGCGTGGACAGCTGGATCTGGGCCGTGCGTGTGCTCAAGACCCGGTCGGCGGCGACCGCGGCGAGCAAGGCCGGCCACGTCAGGGTCAACGACGAGCGCGCGAAGGCCGCACAGTCGGTGCGCATCGGCGACGAGGTGCGCGTGCGCACCGGGGAGGGCGAGCGCATCCTGATCGTGCGCCGGCTGATCGTGAAGCGCGTGAGCGCCGCGGTGGCCGCCGAATGCTTCGACGACCTCACGCCGCCCCCGCCGCCCAGGGAGGAGCGCGTCGTGACCGCGGTGCGCGACCGCGGAGCAGGACGGCCGACGAAGAAGGACCGACGCGACATAGAGCGACTGCTCGGCGAACGCCAGCTCTAGCCAGCGGCGATCCGGCGACGTATCGTCGGGACATGAGCGACTCAACCTACACAGCCCGCCTCGTCGGCAGCGCCGGCACCGAGACCGTCGAACTCGAGTTCATCGGAGGTCTGCCCCAGAAGAGCTTCGTCCGAGCCGTCGGGGGCGACTTCGACGACGAGGAGATGATCTGGGAGCTCGTCAACGACGACTCCGAGGGCTACGAGTACCGCGAAGCCGGACGGCCGGGTGCCGACTACTCGTGAGCCGGTTCGCCGACAGCTGGCGTTCCCACCTGCTCACGACCTTCTCGGGTACGAGCGACGGAAACCCGCGCTGGGTCGACCGCATCGCCGAGGGTGACGACGCCGGGTTCTTCGGCCCTGGATCGGCGTCGTGGGCCGTGCACGGCGGCATCCCCACTCTCGTCGCCGGTATACGCGCGCTGCTCATGCAGACGCTGCACCCCGGTGCGATGGCGGGCGTCCACGACTGGTCGCGCTACCGCGAAGACCCGCTCGGACGCCTGTCGGGCACGATCCAGTGGCTCGTCACCGTGACCTTCGCCGACACCCGGGTCGCCGTGACCGAGTCGTCGCGCGTCGGCCGCTTCCACGAGAGGGTGAAGGGCAGCTACACGGATGCGCGCGGCGAGATCCGGCCGTACTCCGCCGGCGACCCCGAGCTGCTCTCCTGGGTCCACGTGGTCTTCACCGACTCCTTCCTCGCCTGCCACGAACTCTGGGGCGGGGCCATCCCCGGCGGCGCAGACGCGTACGTGCGCGAGTGGGCGAAGGCCGGGGAGCTGGTCGGGGTAGTCGACCCGCCACGGTCGGAGGCCGAGCTGCGCGGTCAGCTGCGCGGCTTCTCCGAGGCGGGCCTCCTGAAGAGCGACGAACGCGTCGCGGAGGCGGTCCGGTTCATCCGCAACCCGCCGCTGCGCCGCAGCATGATGCCCGCGTACCGCGTGTTGTTCGCGGGCGCCGTCGCGTCGATCCCCCGCGAGTACCGCGAGTTGCTCGGGCTGCGCCGCTCCCCGCTGCCCGTGGTGTGGGCGACCGGGTTCGTGCTGCGCTTCGTCGGGTACCTGCTCGGCACGAGGTCGACGTCGGAGGTCGCCGCGCGGGGGCGGATCGCGCGGTTGGAGGCGCTTCGACAGGCTCAGCGACCGTAGGCGGGCTCAGCGACCGTAAACGAGAACCGCCCCCGCCGAGACGGCGGGGGGCGGTTGTCGGTGCGGCCACGATCAGATGGTCGGCTCGGTAGAGGCCTTCGCCACCTTGGGAGCCTTCGCGGCGCCCGCCTGCTGACGGGGCAGCTGTGCGCCGAGGGCGTCGCCGACGGCGGTTCCCGTCGCACGGCCGGTGACGATCTCGGCGATGTCGATGCCGGTCAGGTCGCGCACGATCTGGGTGGAGGTCGCGAGCTGGGAGGCGACGTTCTGCCCCACCTGCTCGGAGCCGCCGCCGTCGGACGAGATGACCGTCATGTTCTTGATCGCCGCGAGCGGCTCGGCGGCCGCACGCACGATCTCGGGCAGCTGGGCGATGACCTGCTGGCGCAGGAGGTCGTCGGCGCGCTCCTCGAGCGCCTCGGCCTTCGCCCGCGTCGCCTCGGCCTCGGCCGAGCCCTTGACGCGGATCGAGTTGGCCTCGGCCTCGCCCTCGGCTCGCAGCGCCTCAGCGGCTGCGATACGACGGTTCTTCTCGGCGATACCCTCGGCCTCGACGGCCTCGGCGCTCGCCTTTCGGGCGTCGCGGTTGGAGTCTGCGGCGGCGACGGCCGCCGCGGCGCTCGCCTCGGCGTTCTTCAGCACCGAGTAGGCCTCGGCGTCGGCGACGGCGCGGATCTCCGCGTCGAGCTCCTGCTTGCGCAGACCCACCCGTGACGCGGCGTTGATCTCGTCCTGCGCGATGACACCCTGCTGGGCGATCGACTCGGCGAGCGGGCGTGCGGCGGCCGCCTCGGCGCGGGCCTTGTCGGTCTCCTTCTGGATCTCGGCGTTGCGCAGGTCGAGCTTGCGCTGCTGCTCGGCGACCGCCTGGTCGGCCGAGATGCGTGCCTCTTCGGAGGCCTGGCGGGAGACGGACTCGGCGATCTCGGCGACCTGCTTCACGCGGGCGGCCTCGGCGCGACCGAGGTCGCGGATGTAGCCGTTGTCGTCGTCGATCTCCTTGATCTGCAGCGTGTCGATCTGGAGACCCTGCACGTCGAGCGACTCGCGTACAGCCTCGAGCACCTGGCCCTGCAGCGCGGAGCGGTTCGTGATGATCTCGGTCACCGTGAGCTGGCCGACGATGGAGCGGACGGAACCGCTCAGCACCTCCTCGGTCGAGGTCTCGATCTGGTCCTGCTGGTTGAGGAATCGCTGGGCGGCGGCGCGCACCATCGACTCCGACCCGCCCACCTTCACCACGGCGACGGCGTTCACCTTGATGGTAATGGCGTCCTTGGTCTGCGCGGTCGCCTGCACGTTGAGCTGACGGCTGCGCAGGCTGAGCTTGAAGTGCGCCTCGACGATGGGCATCACGAACACCCGCGAGCCGAAGACCACTCGCTGGCCGCCGTTCTCGTCTTCGGCGTCGCCCGTCTTCTTGACGGTCTTCTGCCTCGAGGTGACGATGATCGCCTCATCGGGCTTGGCGACCTTGATGCCGCGCAAGAGGGTGAGTAGGACGATGAGAACGACGACGACGACAACGGCGATGATTCCGCCGGTCACGATCGCATCCGGGGGCAGGGGGGTATCCATGTGAGCTCTCCTGTGTGGGTGTGATTGCCCTCCCAGTATGTCTGAGAAAGCCTCGCCACGTACGAGGACTACTCGGAGACGGCGTCGGAGCCGCGGATGCGCCTGGCCGCGAACGCGCCGATCCACCCCGCGGGCACCAGCAGCAGCAGCGCCCACAGGCCAACGTCGGGAAGCACCAGCACGATGACGAGAATCACCAGCAGCGCCACTGTCGCAGAGAGGCCGGGCGCGATGGTGAGCGTGCCGCGCACCTCCTCGGCCTGGATCGACGGCGTGCGGATGGCGATCCACTGCTGCGCCGTGCTGGCGGCGGAGGTGACGAGCATGGTGCCGACGTAGAGCCCAGAGGCCACCGGGTGGTCCACGCCGGAGAACGCGATGAGCTCGGTCGGGAAGGGCAGGAACGCGATGCCGAGCATCCAGACGAAGTTGACCCAGAGCAGCGGCGTCGTGAAGCCGACCAGCTGGTTGAACATCGCGTGGTGTACCAGCCAGAACCGGCAGATAACGGCGAAGCTCAGAACGAAGGCGAAGAGGTCGTTCCAGTGGTCGGCGAGCAGGCCCGCGGCGCCGGCCGTGTCGACGCTCGACGCCGTGTCGACGAGAGGCAGAACGAGCAGCGTCGCGGCGATGGCGACCACGGCGTCACTCAGATTGACGATCCGGTCGAATCCGCGCTGGGCAGCCATTCCCCGATTATGCACCCCCCGAGACAAACCGGAACGGCGGTGCTACGTTCGTGGCGTGGCAGAGCACTGGATAGCCTTCCACCGTCCGGGCGACGGGGATCTCACCGGGTACCTCGATCCCGTTGACGACAGCGCGTTCGTCCCGCTCAACCTGATCGGACACCCGCTCGGCGAGGCGGGCACACGCACCGAGGCGGAATCGGTTCTCGCCGACCGCGGCCTCACCTCTCTCGCCAATTACTGGTGGGCGCGCGCCCCACGGCCGATGCCGCAGAGCGGTCTCGACCTGAGGGCGCCGGAGGACGACTGGGAGTGGCGCCGGTTCGTCATCGTCGACCTCGACAAGTCGACGTGCACGGTGCGCCTCGCGCTTCCCGAGCCGGAAGAGGAGGAGGCGACCGCCGAGGTCTCGCTGCCCGCCGACGACGTGCTGCGCATAGGACCCCCGCACCGCGACTAGCCGCGCCGAGCGATCAGGCGTTCTCGAGATCGGCGATCACGATCTTCTGCATCCCCAGCATCGCCCGCATCACGCGTCCCGCCCGCGCGACGTCGCGGTAGCCCAGCAGCTCGCCGAGCACGGGAGGGACGATCTGCCACGACAGGCCCCACCTGTCTTTCAGCCAGCCGCACTGCCCGGCCTCTCCCCCGTCGCTCGTGAGCGCATCCCAGTAGAAGTCGATCTTGTCCTGTGTCTCGGCCGTGACGTACAGCGAGATCGCCTCGGTGAACGCGAACTGGGGGCCGCCGTTGAGCGCCTGGAAGTCGAGTCCGTCGAGCACGAACGTCACCGACATCGCCTCCCCGGGGGTCGCAGGCTCTGGGGCGCCGTCCGGATACCGGGCCACCGAGACGATGCGCGAATCGGGGAACAGCGAGACGTAGAAGTTCGCGGCCTCCTCGGCCTCCGAGTCGAACCACAGGAACGGACTAATCGACGACATTGCGTGCTCGCTTTCGCTTGGGGCTGTACCGAGACCTGCGTGCGACCCGCTCGGGAGCGACCGAGTCGCGGCTATCGTATCCACCCGCCCTCGCGCAGACTAGCCCGATGGACACGTCACCCCGCCCCACGCCCGCCCAGCTCGTGCCGTACCTGAAGGAGCGGGTGTACGTCACGTTCATCGGACTCGCGGTGCTGCTGGCGCTGAGCACCCACGCCGCCGACGTCGATCCGCTCACCGCGGTCGGGTCGCTGCTGGTCGCGGCGATCGGCGCGGGACTCGCCGGGCTGGTCTCCGAGGTGATCGCCCACCTCGCCGTGCACACCCACCTCCCGGATGCCGCGGAGTTGCGCTACCTCGTGCGGGTCTCCGCGGGGGCGCTCGCCACGGTGGCGCTGCCGGTCGTCGTGCTGCTGTTCGCCGTCGCCGGCCTCGTGCCGATCGAGATCGCGTTGGGCATCGCGATCTGGGTGATGGCGCTCACGCTCGGCGCGGTCGGCTACATCGCGGTGTTCCGGTCGCGGCTGACCTGGTGGACGAAGCTCGCGGTGTTCGCCGCGCTGCTGCTGCTCGGACTCGTCGTGATCGGCGTGCAGCTACTCGCTCACGGCTGAGCCGGTGCGTGCGCTGCGGCGCTCGCACCAGAGGTAGAAGGCGGCGAACCCGACGAGTGACACGGCGATACCGAGCACGAAGGCCGGTGCGGCGAGGCCCGACGTGGCCAGGTCTCCCCGCGCCAGCACGAGTGCCGCCGTGATGAACACCAGGCTCACGATCTGCGCCTGGAAGATCGAGCGGAACGCGCTCCAGCGCGAGTCTGCCAGCAGCCAGAGGTTCACGACCCCCGGCAGGGTGAGCACCGCGCCGACCACCCGGGCGGTGAGAGGCGTGAGCTCCCACGCCCAGACGCCGGCGACGATGCCGGGAGCCACGAAGACCACCAGACCGCAGACGAGCGACACCGCGCCCACCCCCGCGACCATCACGCGCGGCGCCAGAGGGATCCGGTAGTCGCGCTCGTCGGCGGTGGAGGGGTCGGCACGCCAGTTCAGCACTATCGCCACGGCGACGAGCACCGGTGTCGTGAAGTAGAGCGTGGCCCAGGTGACGAACGAGACGTGGCCGAAGTGGAAGCGATCCCAGTGCAGCAGGGTGGCCGCGGCGAGGAGGGCGGCGAACACGAGCACCGCCGGAAACCCGTACTTCACCCGATGCCAACGCCCGGCCCGCAGCACGGAGACGAAGAACCACACCCCTCCGGCGTACGCCGCGGCCAGCAACATCGCCGTGAGCGATGGCACGATCGTCCAGGCGAACAGCGTGTCTGTGTCGCTCGGCAGCAGGTACAGCAGCACCCAGGCGACGACGAGGAACGGCAGCACGATCGCCGCGACGACGCGCGTGTACGGATGGATCGCGTCGTCGCGCTTCACACGACGGCCTCGCTCAGCGCCTCGCCGATCGCCTCGCCGATGGTGAGCAGGCGCCCCTCGGAGCGCGCGGTCGCGAACTGCTCGGCGGCCGGCCCGGCCTCGATGCCGTCGACGAGCCGCTGGTGGAAGGAGAACGCCGGCGCGTTGTAGAGCCCGCTCTCCTCGCGCAGTCGCTCCGCGGCGCCGAGCAGACGGCCGGCGCGGGCGATGCGGCCCGTCGAGGCCGCGACAGCGACGAGCCCCTCGAGCCCGTAGGCGACCCCGTCGTCGTGCGCCAGTCGGGCGGCGATCGACAGGCTCTGTTCGAAGCATCCGGATGCCACGTCCAGCTCCCCGAGGAGCAGACGGGCCCAACCGAGGTGATGCAGGGCGATGCACTCGCCGAGTTCGTCGTGCTGGCCGCGGGCGATCGCCAGGCTCTCCTCGAAGCGGTTGCACGCACCGTGCACCCGGTTCTGGAACAGCCCGACCCTGCCGAGCGTGACCAGCGCCATCGACTCGCCCCACAGGTCGCCCGACTGGCGGAACAGCGCGAGGCTGATCTCGAGCTGTTCGTCGGCTCGGGCGACGTCGGGCTGCTCCGCCGCCAGCTGGGCGAGCGCGAGCGACACCCGCGCGAGCGCCTCGCCGCCCGGCTCGTGCACGGTGCGGAACAGTTCGGCGCTCTCGGTGAGGCCGCCCACGACGAGGCCGTCCGGGTCCTGCCAGAAGGTGATCGCGCGGGTGAAGTAGAGAGCTATCGCCCGCGACCTGTCGGTCAGCGGGTCGTCGGCGTCGAGCACCTCGTCCATCCAGCCGCGCACCTCGCCGAGCAGGCCGCCGACCCACCAGTAGATGTAGAGGGTCCAGGCGAACTCCGCGGCGCGCTCCCAGTCGGAGCGGTCGAGCAGGTACCGTTCTGCGGCGCGCAGGTTCTCCTTGTCGGCGGCGAGCCGCATCACGAGGGCGCGTTGCCGACCGCCCTCGAGTTCGAGCTCGATACTGCGCCCGAGGTCGATGTAGTACTCCACGTGCCGTTCGAGCACGGCATCGAGCCTGCCGTCCGTCTCGAGCTGCTCGAGCGCGTACTCCCGCACCGTGGCGAGCATGGAGAAGTGCGAGAAGCCGTCTCTGTCGTCTTCGCGCACGAGCGAGTTGTCGACGAGGTTGCCGAGCCGCGTGACGACGTCGCCGTCCGAACCGTCCGCCACCGCCTCGGCCGCCTCGAGGAAGAACCCGCCGGCGAAGACGCCCAGTGTGGCGAGCAGCTCGCGCTCCGGGGCATCCAGCAGCTCGGTGCTCCACTCGATCGTGCGACGCAGTGTCTGCTGGCGTTCGGGCCGGTCACGCATGCCGCCGACGAGCAACGGCAGGCGCCGATCGAGGCGCTCCAGCATCGTCGCGGGCGACAGGCTGCGGATGCGGGCGGCCGCGAGCTCGATCGCGAGCGGCACGCCGTCCAGCGCCGCGCAGATGCCGACGACCGCCGCGGCGTTCGACTCGGTGAGCTCGAAGTCGGGTTTGACGGCGTGCACCCGCTCGACAAAGAGGGCGACCGCGGCGGTGGAGCGCAGCTCGTCGAGGCTCGCCGTCGCTCCCGCCTGCGGCAGCTCGAGGGGGCCGACCGGAAAGCTGCGTTCGGCCGACACCCGTACGAGACTCCGGCTGGTGAGAAGCAGTGTGAGCGCTGGCGCTGCCGCGAGCAGGGTGGTGAAGACCGGCGCGGCGTCGAGCACCTGTTCGACGTTGTCGAGGATCAGCAGAAGCCGGCGATTGCGCACCGCCATCACGACCTTGTCGGCGAGGGGCGCGTCACCCGTGTCGCGCACCCCGAGCGCCGCGGCGATCGCGTTGACGACGAGCGACGCCTCGCGCACCGGGGCCAGGTCGACGAAGGTGACCCCGCCGGTGTACTCGTCGCCCACCCGCTCCGCGGCCGCGATCGCAAGCCGGCTCTTGCCGATGCCCCCCGGCCCGGTGAGGGTCAGCATGCGGATGGCCGGCATCCGCAGCATCCGCTCCACATCGTCGACCTCGCTCTCCCTGCCGATCAGCGGGGTGAGCGGGGCCGGGAGGGTGCTGCCGACGGGCTCTGCCGCTGCGTCGACCTGCTGTGCCGCGGGACGATCTTCGCGGCTCTGGTCGAACCGTTCGGCGAGCAGCGTGGCGAGATCGGACTCGATCAGCCGGCCGAGCTCTCGAGCGTTGGCGAAGTACTTGAACGACGCTCCGTCGTCGGTGCGGATGCGGTCGAGCAGCTCGGTGAGGCGGGGCTCCCGCTCGTCAGCTGGTTCGCGGATGTAGATGAGCTTCGGGAGCGCGGGCGCCAGGTTGTACTCGTCTTCGAGCCCGGACACCTCCTCCCCCGGCGCCACCCAGCCATAGCGGTTCCAGTACAGGCCGACGAACACGTCGCTCTGCTCGAGGTAGGCGCGGTACAGGCTGCGCGGCGGGTGCGGACGCGCGCCCAGTTCGAACATGACGGGCGCGAGGTGCAGCCGCTCGATCGCCGTGCGTGCCGACTTGCGTTCCGCAGCGAGCTCCTTGAGCGTCGAGCTGACGAAGACCCGCAGGCGTTGGTCGGGCGTGCGGATGCGGTCGGGCGGGCGATCCATGAGAGGAATTGTGGCCGCGGATGGCGCGCGCTGTCTAGGCCGTCGCGCTGGGCCGCTCAGGAGAGTAGGCCTGAGGGTGTGTCTGAGAGTGTGTCCGCCGAGCCGTCCGTAGCGACGAGGCCCGTCGTTGTGCTCGCCGTCGACGACGCGGAGTCGCGCCGCGCGATGGCAGCCGCCCTCGAGCGGCGATTCGCCGCCGACTACCGCGTGGTCGCCGGGCCCGGCCCGTCGGCGACGGCGGCCCTCCGAGCGTCGGCCGCGACGGGCGAACCGGTCGCCCTGTTCCTCAGCGACGACCCGACCGCCGAGCCGTTCGCGGAGACCCGCCGTCTGCACCCCGACGCCCGGCGTGCGCTGATCATCGAGTGGGGGTCGTGGGCAGACGAGGCGACGACGACCTCGGTCGTGCAGCTGCTGGCCACGAATCACATCGACTACTACGTGATCCGCCCGCGGCTGAGCCCCGACGAGTACTTCAACCGGGCGATAACCGAGTTCCTGCTGGAGTGGCAGCGCGCCACCCGCGAGCACTTCGACATCACCTCGCTGCGCGGCGACCCGCGTCGCGCGGAGGCACACGGCCTCTCGACGGCGCTGCCCACGACGACCGTCGACCTCGCGATCGTGGGCGCCGGCCCTGGCGGTCTAGCTGCGGCGGTGTCTGCAGCCTCGGAGGGGCTGCAGACCGCGGTGATCGAGCGCGAGGCGGTCGGCGGGCAGGCCGGGTCGAGCTCGCTGATCCGCAACTACCTGGGCTTCTCGCGCGGGGTCTCCGGCGCCGAACTGGCCGACCGCGCGTACCAGCAGGCGTGGGTGTTCGGTGCCCGGTTCGCGCATGCCCGCGAGGTCGTCGGCATGACGACGTTCGACGAGGGCTTCGTGCTCGAGGTCGCTCCGGGCGAGCTGCTGACGACGCGCAGCGTGCTGCTCGCCTCAGGCGTCTCGTACCGTCGCCTCTCGCTGCCTGCGCTCGACCCGTACCTCGGCACGTCGGTGTTCTACGGGGCGGCGGCCGGAGAGGCGAAGGCGCAGACCGGGCGCGTGGTCTGCGTCGTCGGGGGCGGCAACTCGGCCGGGCAGGCGGCGCTGCATCTGGCGCGCTACGCGGCATCCGTCTCCATCGTGGTCCGCGGCGCGACGCTCGCCGAGAGCATGTCGCAGTATCTGGTCGAGGAGCTCGCGGCGGCGGGCGTCGTCATCGTCACCGAGGCGAAAGTCGTCGGCGGTAGCGGGTCGGCGGGGGCGCTCGAGAGCATCGTCCTGCGCGACAGGGTGACCGGCGTCGAGTCGACCGTGCGCTGCGACGCGCTGTTCATCACGATCGGGGCGGCCCCGCACACCGGCTGGCTCGCGCCCGAGGTCCTGCGCGACCAGTGGGGCTACGTGCTCACCGGTCAGGACATCATCGCCGAGGCGGGTCGGCGCGCGTGGCCGCACGACCGGCTGCCGTCGCCGCTCGAGTCGTCGCTGCCCGGGTTCTTCGTGGTCGGCGACGTGCGGCGCGGATCGGTGAAACGGGTGGCGTCGGCGGTCGGCGAGGGCTCGGTGGTGGTGAGCGCCGTGCACGCGTTCCTGGCGCAGAACGCCCGCTGACTCGCAGAGCAGAGGGGCAAACTTCGGCTGCTCAGCAGGAGGCTGAACGTCGAAACATTGCCCCGCCAGCGTCGGCGCAGAGCAGAGGGGCAAACTTCCGCTGCTCAGCAGGAGGCTGAACGTCGAAACATTGCCCCGCCAGCGTCGGCGCAGAGCAGAGGGGCAAACTTCGACTGCTCAGCAGGAGGCTGAACGTCGAAACATTGCCCCGCTGCTCGACGGGTGATGACGCCGTCGTGTCAGGCCGATGTAGGTCGGCGGAACCTCTCGACGAAGGCACGCACGAGCGCGGGAGGCTCGGTCACGCTCGACCCGTTGATCGTCGCGACCACCTCGTCGTAGGTGTCCGGCGCGAAGTAGCCGTTGTCGCTGTAGATGCGCAGCCGGGTGAGGATCGAGGCGCGCGACAGCTCGGGGTGGAACTGCGTGGCGTACACGTTGCGGCCGAGCCGGAAGGCCTGCACCGGGCAGGCCGTTCCGCTCGCGAGCAGCACGGCGCCCTGCGGCAGCACGGCGCACGCCTCCTTGTGGCCGACGTACGCGTCGAACTCGGCCTGGAGCCCGGCGAAGAGCTGGTCGGCCGCGCCGTCGTCGGTGATGGCGATGCGGGTGGGTCCCGCGACCTCGGGGGTGCTGTCGTCGACGACGCCGCCGAGACGGCTGGTGAGCAGCCCGATGCCGTAGCAGGCGCCGAAGAAGGGGAAGTCGCGTTCGATGACGTGGTCGATGAGTGCGCCGAGCTCGGTCTCGACCCGGAGCTGCACGGCGGACTTCTGCTCGACCGGGTCGCTCGCGTTGAACGGGCTGCCGCCGACGATGATGCCGGAGTAGTCGTCGAGGTCGATGGGCGGCAGCGACCCGGCCTCGAGGCGGATGCGCACGAGCTCGTGCGGCTGCAGGCCGCCGGTGGCGAGGAACGACGCGTACTCGTCGTCGGCCGCCTCGTCGTCGGCGCGGGACGCGAGCAGCAGGAACGGCTTGATGCCCGTGCGCACGTCGGAGTCCGAGCGCTCCAGGGTGTGCGCTCGGCTTGTCATGCTCCCATCCTCCGACATCCGTCCGGCGGGCGTCGGTTCGTGACGCCGTGTGAACTAGTCCACCTTCGTGGTGAGGTCGGCCGGGTCATCCGAGATCTTCCGCTCGGAGCCGACGAGTCTGCGGCCCAGCCAGGTGAGACCGAACAGCAGCACGCCGATCGCCAGCAGCACGCCGGCGATCTGGTACTGCTCGATCGGCCGCCCCGACGACCATGGCAGCACGAGGTACGCGCAGAAGGCGGCGCCGACGAGCGGCAGCACGGGTCCGGCGTTGAAGTGGCGGTGGTCGACCTTGTCGCGCCGCAGCACCAGGACAACGGCGTTGACCACCGTGAAGACGGTCAGCAGCAGCAGCGAGGTCGTGCCGCCGAGGAGCGCGACGACCGAGCCCTCGGTGTCGAGCGAGACGTAGCTGATGAGGCCGAGCGCGATCGCCGTGGTGAGCAGGATCGACGCCCACGGCGTACGCCGGGTCGGGTGCACCTTGCCGAGGAACGACGGGAGCACCCCGTGCTTGCTCATGCCGTAGAGCAGTCGGCTGGCCATCATCATGTTGATGAGGGCGCTGTTGGCGACGGCGAACATCGAGATGAACGGGATCAGGTCGGAGATCGGGAAGCCCGGCGCCGCCGTCTGCACCACGGTCACCAGCGGGGTCTCGTTGCCCGCCAGCTCGCCGATCGGCACGATCGCGACGGCGCAGATCGAGACGAGCACGTAGATCGTCGCCGTGATACCCAGACCGGTGAGCATGATGCGCGGGAAGATGCGGCTCGGGTCCTTGGTCTCCTCGGCCATGTTGACCGAGTCCTCGAAGCCCACCATGGCGAAGAACGCGAGCGAGGTCGCCGTGCTGATGGCGAGCAGCACGCCCTTGTCGCCGGGGGTCTCGAACGCGACGACACGGGAGAAGTCGGCGTTGCCGCCGGCGATGGCCCAGAACCCGATGAGGATCACGAACAGCAGACCCGAGAGCTCGACGAGGGTGAGCACCACGTTGAGCATGACGCTCTCGGTCACTCCCCTGAAGTTCACGAACATCACGAGCAGGATGAACAGAACGGCGATGAGCAGCACGGTGCCGACGCCGACGTCGAGCCCGAAGCCCGCCACCAGGTTGACCGCGAAGGCGCGCGACGCCGCAGACGCGGAGGTGACGCCCGACGACATCACCACGAAGCAGACGATGAAGCTGAAGAACTGGATGCCGAAGGCCTTGTGCACGTACAGGGCTGCGCCCGCGGCCTGAGGGTACTTCGTCACGAGCTCCAGGTAGGAGAACGCGGTCACCGTGGCGACGGCGAACGCTGCGAGGAAGGGCAGCCAGGCAGCCCCTCCCACCTCGGCGGCGACCTGCCCGGTGAGGGCGTAGATGCCGGTGCCGAGGATGTCGCCGACGATGAACAGCAGCAGGAGTTTCGGCCCGATCACCCGCTTCAGCTCGGGGGACGAAGCATCCGTCTTCGCTGTCGTCTTCTCAGGCGTTGCACTCATGACCCCTCCATCGGGGCCCGCGGCCCGCTCGTCCGGCTGATGCGCTTGCCTCGATGATGCGCCCCTCGACCGTCGGTGGCAATAGCCGATTCCGGCCTATCCCCGGCGGGCGGCACAGAGCAGAATCGACGCATGCCCTCCATCGCCCCCATGCTCGCCAAGGCCGTCGACGCGGTTCCCGAATCCGACTCGGTGGAGGGAGGGCTCGCCTACGAACCGAAGTGGGACGGGTTTCGTGCGATCGTGACCTTCGACGGGTCGACCGTCGAGATCGGCAGCCGGGGCGCCAAGCCGCTGACGCGGTATTTTCCGGAGCTGACGGATGCCTTCGCCCGCCTCCTGACGTCGCCGTGCGTTCTCGACGGGGAGATCGTGCTGCGCAGCGGCGAGCCGGGAAACGAACGACTCGACTGGGAGGCGCTGTCGGCGCGCATCCACCCGGCGGAGAGCCGCATCCGGCTGCTGTCGGTCGAGACCCCGGCGATGTTCGTGGCCTTCGACCTGCTCGAGCTCGACGGCGCCTCGCTGCTCGACACCCCGTTCGGCGAGCGTCGCAGCGCGCTCGAGTCGTTCGCGGGCGAGCTCGGCGCCCCGCTGCACGTCACCCAGCTCACGACCGACGTCGAACTGGCCAGGCGCTGGCTCGTCGAGTTCGAGGGCGCCGGGCTCGACGGCGTGGTCGCGAAGCCGTTGGCGGCGCCGTACTCCCCCGGCAAGCGGGTGATGCTGAAGATCAAACACCACAGGACCGCGGATGTCGTCGTGCTGGGCTATCGGGTGCACAAGAGCGGCGCCGGGGTCGGCTCGCTGCTGCTCGGGCTGTACGACTCCGACGGGGTGCTGCGCAACGTGGGCGGGGCGTCGGCGTTCAGCGACGCGAGGAGGCTCGAACTCGTCGACGAGCTCGCACCGCTCGTGGCGCACGACGAGTCGGGCGCCGTCGTGCACGGCGAGACGGAGCGCAGCCGCTTTTCATCGGGCAAGGACGTCTCGTTCGTGCGGCTGGAGCCGAGCCGGGTGGTCGAGGTGCGCTACGACCAGATGGAGGGCGACCGCTTCAGGCACACGGTGCAGTTCTCCCGGTGGCGGCCCGACCGCGAGGCGACATCGTGCACGTTCGAGCAGCTCGAGGTGCCGCACCTCTACGACCTGAGCCGGGTGCTGGCCTAGTCGGTGCTCTCCGTGACAGGCGCTTTCGCCCGGCTCGGCTGCACGCGCGGCGGCTCCCCCGGCATCTTCGGGTAGTCGGGAGGGAACGGCAGTTCACCCTCGCCCGCCGCGAGGTCGCGCTCCCACCAGCCGAGCAGCACGTCGATCGTGCCGGGTTTGTCGTGCATGGTGGCCCACGGGTCGCCGACGGTGGCGAGCCGCTCGGGCACCGTGAGGATCGTGAATCTCGTCGGGTCGGTCTTCTCGAGCTCGTCCCACTCGATGGGGCACGACACAGTCGCCGCGGGAAGCGCTCGCGGGCTGTACGCCCCCGCCATGGTGCGGTCGCGGTTGGCCTGGTTGAAGTCGACGAAGATGCGCTCGCCGCGCTCCTCCTTCCACCAGTTGGTCGTCACCTTCCGTGGCATCCGTCGTTCCAGTTCGCGGGCGGCGCCGATGACGGCGTGACGTACGTCGAGAAATTCGTGGGTGGGTTCGATGGGTGCGAAGACGTGCAGGCCGCGGTTTCCGGATGTCTTGACGAAGGCGGTGAGGCCGGCCTCCTCGAGCACTTTCCGCAGTTCGACGGCGGCGGGGATGGCGTCGTCGAAGTCGGTTCCGGGCTGCGGGTCGAGATCGATGCGCAACTGGTCGGGGTTGTCGGTGTTGCCCGCCCGGCTCGCCCAGGGGTGGAACACCACGGTGTTCATCTGCGCGGCCCACACGGCTGCGGCGGGTTCGTGGATCACGAGCTGCGGATGCGAGCGGGCGCTGGGGTAGACGACCATGACCTCGTGCACGTAGTCGGGGGCGCCCTTCGGCGGGTTCTTCGAGAAGAACTGCTCGCCGTCGATGCCTCCCGGGAATCGCTGGAGCGACAGCGGCCGGTCGCCGTTCGCGGCGAGGAACGGGGTGCCGACCTCGACCAGGTACTTGGCGAGGTCGAGCTTGGTGATGCCGTCGTTCGGCCAGATCACCCGGCTCGGGCTCGAGATGCGCACTTCGCGGTCGCCGACGGTGAGCATCGTCGCTTCGGTAGCCATGGGGACACGGTAGCGGCCGACGGGGTCGTGCGGCTAGACGTCCCCGGAGCCGAGGGGCAAGCTTCCGACCCGCAAGCCGGCCATCGAGGTCGATTCGTTGCCCCACTGGTCGGTGGGTGGGCTCTGTGTGAACCAGTGTGACACCGGCGCCGGAACGACCCTTCGCCCGTTGTTAGGCTCGGCAGGCCGGCGAGTTCACAGCACCCGGCGAACCCCCAACGTCGACACCGCTTCCCGATAGGCACCCCACATGAAGATCTCTTCGCGCGCCGGCTTCCGCACCGGCATCGCCCTGCTCGCGGTCACCGCGACCCTCACCGGCTGCGCGAGCGCCGGCGGCAACGCCGAGGCCGGTGGAGACGCGACCGAGGCCTCCCTCATCCTCATCACCCCGACCGCGATCGGATCGAACAACTTCCTCCAGCTCGCCTCCGACGGTGCCGAGGAAGCCGCCGACAAGTACAACGCGAGCCTCGACGTATACGAGAGCGAAGACCCCGCGAGCATCCAGCAGAACCTCGATGCCGCGATCCGCGAGAAGCCCGACGTCATCATCGGCGTCTCCTTCAGCGTGCTCGACCAGTTCACCGAGGCCGCGATCGACTACCCCGACCAGCAGTTCCTGCTCATCGACACGTCGGCCGAGGAGCCCACCGAGAACCTCACCGCCGCGGTGTTCAAGGAGTACGAGGCGACCTACCTGACCGGCGTCGAGGCCGGGCTGCTCACCGAGAAGAACAACATCGGCGTCGTCGCATCGCTCGACACCCCGTTCCTGCACCGCTGGGTCGACCCGTTCTTCGCCGGTGCCCAGAGCGTCAACCCCGACGTCACGACCGGCGCGCAGTACGTCGGCGGCGACAACCCGTTCGGCGACCAGGCCCGCTCGAAGGCGCAGGCCCAGATCCTCGCCGACGCCGGTGCCGACTACATCCAGGCCGCAGCATCCGGCGGCAACCTCGGCGTCTTCGAGGCTGCCAGCGAGAACTCCGTCGCGGCGTTCGGCGTCGACACCAACCAGTGCCTCGACTCCCCCGGCAACGTCGTCGACAACGCCATCAAGCGTGTCGACGTGGCGCTCGTCGAGTCGGTCGGCGACATCCTCGACGGCACGACCGGCGGGTTCGCCTCCTACGGCCTCGCCGAGGGCGGCGTGAGCCTCACCGGACTCGAAGAGGGCGTCGCAGACTCGCAGTGCCTGATCGCCGACCACCCCGACGTGATCGAGCAGGTCACGGCGATCCGCGACCAGATCATCGCCGGCGACATCGTCGTTGAGGACCCGCTGACCGCCGGATGACCCTGACTGCAAGCAGCTCTCCCGCCGTCGAACTCAGCGGGATCAGCAAGAGGTTCGGCGCCGTCGTGGCAAACGACGGCGTCGACCTCGTGCTGCGCCGCGGCAGCGTGCACGCTGTGATGGGCGAGAACGGCGCGGGCAAGTCGACGCTGATGTCGATCCTCTTCGGCCTCGTCACCCCCGACTCCGGCCAGATCCGCGTCGACGGCTCCCCCGTCACGTTCTCCAGCCCCCTCGACGCCATCGCGGCGGGTCTCGGCATGGTGCACCAGCACTTCCGGCTGTTCGAGTCGATGACCGTGGCCGCCAACGTGGTCTTCGGCGCGGAGCCGCGCCGCCTCGGCCTGGTCGACCGCCGGGCGGCCGAGGCCCGCGTGCGTGAGCTCGGCGAACGGTACGGTCTCGAGATCGACCCGCGCGCGAGGGTGTCGCAGCTGTCGGTGGGCGAGCGCCAGCGAGTCGAGATCCTCAAGGCCCTGCACCGGGATGCCACGATCCTGATCCTCGACGAACCGACCGCCGTGCTCACCCCCGGCGAGGTCTCCTCGCTGTTCGCGGTCATCCGCCGCGCCGCCGACTCCGGCACCACCGTCGTGCTCGTGACCCACAAGATCAACGAGGTGCTCTCGGTCAGCGACGAAGTGACCGTGCTGCGCGACGGCCGCGTCACCGGCCGGTTCTCCACCGGCGACACGTCGGGCGCCGAACTGGTGCACGCCATGACCGGACGCGACGTGCTCGAGGTGAGCAACCAGGGCGACGTGACCCCCGGCGCGACCGTGCTGCGCGTGCGCGATGCAGTCGTGTCCGAGGGCGGCGTCGAGCGCGTCGGAAACATCTCGTTCGACGTGCGAGCCGGCGAGATCGTCGGCATCGCCGGCGTCTCCGGCAACGGCCAGCACGAGGTCGTGGAGGCGATCCTCGGAACACGGTCGCTCGCGAGAGGCAGCGTCGAACTGCAGGGGGCGGATGTCACGGGCTGGAGCGTGCGCGACCGCCGCGCCCACGGGGTGGCCGTGATCCCCGAAGACCGCCGCGGCGAGGGCAGCGCCATCACCATGACCATCGCCGAGAACCTCACGCTCGGCCACCACCGCACCGCTCCGATCGGGGCGAACCGGGGCATCCGCCGCGGCTGGATCTCGCTGCGCGCGCAGCGGGCACGGTCGCGCGAGCTGATCGAGCAGTTCGACATCCGCACGCCCAGCGGCCAGCACACCGCGGGCTCGCTCTCGGGCGGCAACGCGCAGAAGGTGGTCATCGCCCGCGAGCTGTCATACGGAGCTCCCCTGCTCGTCGCCGAACAGCCCACCCAGGGCGTCGACGTCGGCGCGATCGAGGCCATCCACGGCCGCCTGCTCGACTACCGCACGGCTGGCGGCGCCGTGCTGCTCGTCTCGCACGAGATCAGCGAGCTGCTCGCCCTCGCCGACCGCGTGCTCGTGATGCTCTCCGGCGAGATCGTGGCCGAGCTGAGCCGGGCAGAGGCGACCTCGGCGTCGATCGGCGCGGCCATGTCGGGCGCGACCGCCCCCACCGCGACCGCCACCACAAACACAACCACCCCCGCGACCGGAGTCCGTCGATGAGCGCGCCCCCAGAACCACAGGTGCTGCGACACCCGCTCGTGCGGCTCGCGCGTGTCGCCGTGCGCCACCCCGTGGTGGTCCCGGTCGGCGCGGTCGTCATCGCCGTGCTCATCGGCGCCGTGATCATCGCCGCCGCCGGCCTCGACCCGCTGACCGCCTACGCCGCGGTGCTCTCCGGGGCCTTCGACCCGGACACCCTCGACTACACGGTCTCGGTGTGGGCGTTCATCTGCGGAATGGCCCTCGTGGCGGCGATCCCGCTGCGCATGGGCGAGTTCAACCTCGGCGGCAACGGCCAGCTCGTGCTCGGCGGACTCGCGGCCGCCGTCGTCGCCGGCCAGTCGGGCCTGCCTCCCCTGCTCGCCGTGCCCGTCGCGATCCTCGCCGCCGCCGTGCTCGCCGGCGCTTTCGGCGCGATCTCGGCCCCGCTCGCCACCCGCTTCGGCATCCCGATCATCATCAGCACCCTCCTGCTGTCTCCCGTCGCCGTCGCGGTCGTGTCGTACCTGCTGCGCTTCCAGATCGGCGAGAAGGGGGCGGCCGTCGCACAGACCGACCGCTTCCCAGAGAGCGCGCGCATGTGGGCGCTCGGAGACCTCTCGTACACCAACGTCGGGCTCATCATCGTCATCCTGCTGATGGTCGCCTACTGGCTCGTCGACAGCCGCACCGCCGTCGGCTTCGAACTGCGCGTCGTCGGGGCCAACCGGCGTTTCGGCGCCTACGGCGGCGTCCGGGTCGGCAGGCTCGCCCTCGGCGCGATGGCCGCCTCCGGCGCGGTCGCCGGCATCGTCGGCGCCATCATCACGCTCTCCGCGCCCTACCGGCTGACCGACGGCGCGCTGCTCTCGCCCGGCTACACCTTCGCCGGTCTCGCCGCTGCCCTTCTCGCCGGCGGCCGCCCGGCCCTCATCCCCGTCACTGCGGTGCTGTTCACGGTGCTCCAGGTGGGCGGCGCCGCCATGGAGCGGTCGGCCGACGTTCCCCGCCAGCTCTCCGACGTGCTGCAGGGAGTCGTCATCGTGGTGCTGGCTCTGCGCACCGTCGTCGACAACCGCCGTTCCGGCGAGAAGGGGGCGCGCTGATGCAGATCCTCGAACTCAGCTTCGTCGCGGCCGTTCTTCTCGCCGCGACGCCCGTGCTGTTCGCGTCGCTGGCCGGCGCGCTCTCCGCGCAGGTCGGAGTGTTCAACATCGCGCTCGAGGGCCAGATGCTCTGGGGCGCGTTCTCCGCCGTGGCGGCCAGCTACTACACCGGCAGCGCCTGGGCCGGGGTGTTCACCGCGATCGTCTCCACCGCGGTGTTCTCGCTGGCCCTCGCCGTCGGCGCCGCCCGGTGGAAGGCCGACCCGATCGTCATCGCGATCGGCTCCAACCTGTTCGCCCTCGGAATCACGGGCTTCCTGATGCGTGTGCTCTTCGACGTCTCCGGCTCGTTCTCCCCCCGCGGGCTTCAGGGCCTCGAGAAGATGCGCTGGCTGGAAGGCATTCCCGTGATCGGTCCGATCTTCGCCGGGCAGACCCCGCTCGTGCCGCTCGCGCTCGTGCTGATCGTCGCGGTCGGCCTGTGGTTGAAGTTCTCGCCTCGAGGGCTGCGGCTGCGCGGCGTCGGGGAGCATCCGGAAGCCGCATCGAGCCTCGGCATCAACGTCTCGGGCTACCAGTTCTGGGTGACGATCGCCGCCGGAGCCCTCTGCGGCATCGCCGGCGCGCAGCTCTCGCTCGGCAACGTGACCGTGTTCACCGAGAACATGACCGCCGGCCGGGGCTGGATCGCCGTCGCAGCGGTTATGCTCGTCGCCGGCAGGCCGCTCTGGCTGCCCGTCGCCTGCCTCGGGTTCGGGGCCGCGGAGGCCCTCGGATTCCGCCTGCAGGGCGTCGGCGCACCGCAGCAGCTCACCGACGCCGCGCCGTACGCGATCACCCTGCTCGTGCTCGTCGCGACCCGCATCCGTTTCCCCGCCCGCAGGGCGTCCATCTCGACAGAAAGCACACCGTGACCCAGACCTCCCAGGCCGCCGACTCCGTGCGCCACGTCATCCTCGACACCGACACCGGCATCGACGACGCCCTAGCGCTGCTCTACCTGCTCGGCAGCGAGAACGTCGAGGTCTCGGCGATCACGAGCGTCTACGGAAACACGCCCGTCGAGGCGGCGCTCACCAACATCGCCCGCGTGCTCGAGCTCGCCGGCCGTGACGACATCCTCGTCGCGCGCGGCGCCGACGGCCCGCTGAACGGCGAGCCGCGCATCGCCGGCCACGTGCACGGCGCCGACGGACTCGGCGACCTGTGGTCCACCCCGATCTCCCCCGCGAACCTCTCGCCGCTGTCGTCGGCCGAGCTCATCGTCGACCTGGCCCGCTCGCGCCCCGGCTACTACGACCTGCTGCCGGTCGGCCCGCTCACCAACATCGGCCTCGCGCTGCAGATCGAGCCCGAGCTGCTCACACTGTTCCGCTCCGTCGTGATCATGGGCGGCTCGGGGCCGTTCCCGCCGCTCGGGACGGTGCAGATGGTCGACGCCAACATCCACAACGACGCGGATGCCGCGGCTCTCGTCTTCGCGGCGCCCCGCGAGCGTCTCGTCATGGTCGGGGTCAACGTCACGGCGGGCACGATCGTCGACGAGCAGGCGGTGCAGGCCCTGCAGCGCGCGGGCACCCCGTGGGGCACGTTCTCGGCGCAGATCCTCGAGGCGTACATGGACTTCTACCAGTTCTCCTGGGGCCGCCGGGTCTCGCCCGCCCACGACGGGCTGGCCGCCGCCCTGCTCTTCCACCCCGAGTGGATCACGTCCGCGCTGCACGGCCCGGTGAACATCACGACCGACGGGTTCGCAATCCGCGCGCACCTCATGCGCACCGCCGAGGGACTGCCGGTGAGCTGGAAGTGGGACGACGCGCCCGACACCGTCGTCGTGGTCGACGTCGACCGTGCGGCGTTCCTCTCCGACTTCGTGCGGGTGCTGTCGGGGCGGTAGACGCTACTGCGCGAGCAGGATCTCGGGGTGGGTCAGGCGCCACTGGCCGCCGGGACCGGCGATCCCGCCGCGCAGCTCGAGCGGCACGACGACCGTCTCGGCACCGACCACGTAGGTGAGGCTGCCGACCTCGGTGCCGCTCTTCGCCTCCCGCACTGGATCGCTCGCGAGGGTGACCGACACGGGGGTGTCCGACCAGGTCAACACCGTCGGGCTCGACGCCGTCACCACGTCGGCGGTGTCGCCCCACGGCGTCGTGTAGGTGCCGACGACCGTGTTCAACGGCACGAGCCGCACCTCCCGGAAGCCGGCCCGCACGGTGTCGATCAGCGCTCGTGCCGCGACACCGGCGGCGAAGTTGTCCGACGCCTCGAGCACCACCCCGGTGAGTGTGATCGGGGCCGCGAGCCCCACCTCGATGCTCGCCGAGAACAGCAGGCACGAGCCGGACTGCTCGAGCGTGCCGGTCTTGAGGCCGACGACGCCGTCGGAACCGAGGATCGGGTTGGTGTTCGACAGCTGCCCGAGGTTCGGCACGTCGACGCTGCGCGAGCCGACGATCTCGGCGACCACAGGGTTCGCCATGGCGATTCTGGCGATGGCGATCAGATCGGCCGGCGTGCTGGTGTTGCGCGGGTCGATGCCCGTCGGTTCGACGATGGTGGTCGCGGCGAGCCCGTTCGATGCCAACCAGGTCTTCGTGGCCGCCCTGAAGTTCGCCGTAGAACCGAACGCCCAGTTGGCGACGGCCTCGCCGTAGTTCGACGCCGAGGCCACGAGCATGACCTCGAGCGCGTCGCGCTGCGTCATCGCCGAGCCGATCTTCATCCGTTGGATCGACGCGCCGAGCACGTAGTACTTGTCGTAGAGGTCGTTGTCGGCCTTCGAGAACGTGAGGGTCGGACCGGCCTCGCCCGGCGCGAGCGGCTTCGCCCCGAGCACCACGAGCGCCGTGATCACCTTGGTGAGGCTCGCGATCGGGCGCGCCTCCGCCCCGCCGTTCAGCACCAGCATGCCGTCGGTGCCGACGGTGCCGGGAAACTGCTCGGCGCCGGTCACGCTCACGGCGCTCACACCCGCCGTCGGCGGCGTCAGGTTCACGGCCGCCGGCTGCTCGGGCACCGGCGGCGTCAGCGTCACAGTCGGGGCGACGACGGGCGCGTTGAGACTCAGCGGGATGTACGTTCCGACGACGGCCAGGATCACGAGTGCGACCACCCCCGCCGCGATCAATCCACGGCGTCGGCCCCGCCGTCTCGCCGCGACGGCCTCCGCGCCGCGAGGGTCCCACACGGACGCCTGTCCGGCGGAGAGCAGCGCCATCAGGTCGGAGTCGTCTCGACGGTCGATCTCGCTCACGCGGTGCTCACCGTGCGGCGGGCGCCCGCCATGAACTGAGATTGTGTCGAGATGGTCTGCACAGCATCATGCTAGCCGCACCTAGGTCGTCGGAACCACGATGATCGGACACGGCGCGTTGAGCAGCACGTCGTGGCTCACCGAGCCGAGAATCAACCGGGCGAGCGCCCGTCGTCGATGAGTGCCCACGACGACGAGAGCCCCGTCGCGCGCCTCGTCGACGAGTGCGACCACCGCGCGTCCTCGAGGGAGTGCGGTGGAGACCTCGATTCCCGGATGGCGCGCTCGAACCTCCTCGACGGCGAGAGCGAGCATGCGGGTGCGGGCCTCGGCGACCTCGTCGTAGGTCTCGGTGGTGATGAGGTCTTCCACCAGCAGCGACTGGGGAAGAGTGACGGCGTGCAGAAGCCGCAGTCCGCCCCCGGAACGCTCCGCCTCGCGCGCGCCGACCTCGATCGGCGCGGCATCCGTCGCGTCCAGGGCGACGCCGACCACGACCCGCGGCTCCCCCGGACTCCACCCTGCGGGCACGACGACGACCGGGCAGTGACTGTGCGCCGCGACCCGCAGGGGAAGCGTTCCAGACACGAGTCCTTGGAAGAACCCCGTCTTGTCACTACCAAGCACGAGCAGGTCGGCGCGCTTCGACACGTCGACGAGCACGTCGGGCGGGAGCCCCCACAGCACGGTGGTCTCGACGCTCGCGCCCGGTAGCCGTTCGCGGATGGCCGCGCCCGACTCCTCGAGCGCCGTCTCATACCCCGAGCGGTAGCCGACGTCGCTCGATCCGACCGGCACCCAGCCGAGGTCGGCGACCGCGACGACCTCGACGTCGAAGTCGCCCGCTCTCGTCCATCTCGTGTGCAGCCAGTGCAGCACCGATTCGCTCGCGGCGCGGTTGTCGACCGCCACGACCACCCTGTCGGCCATGATCGCTCCTTCGCTTCAGGCCGCCGCGCGAGACGCCGCGGCTATGTCCATCGTCGCGGCTGCGACCGGCCAGCGGTAGGGCCAAAGCGGCGGGCACGCGGCAGGCATAGCCTCTGGCGTATACGTGCTGACTCACGGGAGGTTCGACATGTCGGCGGAGCACACATCCACGATCGTCGTGGGCAACGACGGGTCACGCAGCTCGACCGAGGCGCTCGAGTTCGCCCTCGAGCTCGCCGAGAAGCTGGGCGCCGACCTCGTCGTGATCCGAGCCTGGACCGTCGACACCGCGCCTAGAGGAGCGCTCGTCGACCACGGCTACGTGGCGTCGTTCGACGAGGTGTCGGCGAAGGTGCGCGACAAGCTCGAGGAGTCGACGAGAGCCCTGGCGGCACGGCACCCGGCGGTCACCGTCGACTACCGCGGGGTGCTCGGACATCCCGCAGCCGTGCTGATGGAGGCATCCGCCGAGTCCCTCATGCTGGTCATCGGCTCGCGCGGCAGGGGCGGATTCTCGTCGCTGCTGCTCGGTTCGGTGAGCGAGCAGTGCGTGCGGCACGCGACGTGCCCGGTGCTCGTCGTGCGGCGGTGACTCCGCGAGCCGCCGTCCTACTGCGAGCGTCGCCCTACTTCGACACTCGACCTACTTCGCCACTCGACGCGCTGCGACGAAGCATCAGCAGCACGGCACCGAGGCCGAGCAGGAGCGCGCCCAGCGTCGCCAGTGGCGCGGCGTCGACGCCGGTGTTCGCGAGCTCGGAGACGCGCGTGCCGGCAGCACCGCCGCCACCGCCGCCTCCGGGAGTCGCAGCGGCCACGGCGGCGATGACTATCGAGTAGCTCGCGGAGACAGCGGGCGTCACGCCGTTGTCAGCGGTGATCGTGAAGGTGTACGTGCCCGGAGTGGTCGGCGTGCCGGTGATCGCACCCGTCGTGGCGTTGAGCGAGAGACCGGTGGGCAGGCTGCCGGTGATCGAGTACGTCGGGGTCGGCGTGCCGGACGACGTCACGGTGTACGAGTAGGGGGTGCCGACCACGCCGGTGGCGGTCGGTGCCCCCGAGGTGATGGTCGGGCTGGTCGAGACGGTACCGGGAGGGTTGCACCCGGTCGGCGTCGTGATGACGTTGCTGTCCAGGGTCACTGCGCCGTTGTCGGCGAGCAGGCGCCCGGCGATGGTCGCCGACGTCGTCGCGGTGATCGACTGGTTCGCCATGATGGTGCCGGTGAACTGGGATGACGTTCCGAGCGTGGCAGAACTGCCTACCTGCCAGAAGACGTTGCAGGCGGTGGCGCCGCCGGTGAGGATGATGCGGCTGGCCGAGCCCGTCACGAGAGTGCTCGCGGCCTGGAACACCCAGACCGAAGACGCGGTGCCCGCCAGGGTGAGGTCGCCGGAGAGCGAGAGCTCCTGCCCGGAGTAGACGCCCGGGGTGAGCGACAGCCCGACGAGGTCGGCGAGGCCGGTCGTCGTCGGCGTGAGACTCGCCGCGACGTTGTACGCGGTGGTGAGGTCGATCTGCGCCTGCGTGGCGACGGCGTCGGTGGGGTGCGTGGTGCCGAGCACGGTTCCGGGAGGGAAACCGGTGATCGACGTGCCCGGGCTGAGCCCGAGGTCGCCGCCGATCACTGACGGACCGGTGTTGGTGACGGTGCTCGCGCCGAGCACTCCGTAGGGGGTCGCGGTTCCGAGGTTCACCGGTCCGTCGATGGTGGTGTCGGCGGTGGCGGTGCCGGCCGGCACGAGGGCCACGCCGATCCCCAGGAGGACCGCCACCACACCTGCGGATGCGGATCGTGGGCCGAGTCGGAACTGGTTCATGTGGCTTCCCCTAACTGCCTGAGCGCTCGGCCCCGCCAAAGGCGAAACACCTACACTTAATGAATTACAACACCTGTTCCCGACTTTTCCTAGAGAAATCTCCCCATTGACTCTCGGAAGAAGGAGTGCAGCGCTCTCCCTGCGGGCCGATCCGGCGCCGGATTCGGCCGCATACTACTCAGTATTGCACCGCCGCGATATCCCGCACCGTCGCGACGGGCTACCGTTGGGGTATGACTTCCCCAGAAACATCCGCACCCAGCGAGGCAGAAGCCGCCCCCGCTACCCTCACGTTCACCGAATTGGGGCTCGGTGACGCAGTACTGAAGGCCCTCAAGGACGTCGGCTACGAGACCCCGTCGGCCATCCAGGCCGCGACCATCCCGCCGCTGCTCTCCGGCCGCGACGTGCTCGGCGTCGCGCAGACCGGAACCGGAAAGACCGCGGCCTTCGCGCTCCCCATCCTCTCGCGCCTCGACCTGAGCCAGAAGAGCCCGCAGGCGCTCGTGCTCGCCCCCACTCGCGAGCTCGCACTCCAGGTGTGCGAGGCGTTCGAGCGCTACGCGTCGCACCTCAAGGGCGTGCACGTGCTGCCGGTCTACGGCGGACAGGGCTACGGCGTGCAGCTCTCTGCGCTCCGCCGCGGCGTCCACGTCGTCGTCGGCACCCCGGGCCGCATCATGGACCACCTCGACAAGGGCACCCTCGACCTCTCGCAGCTGAAGTACCTCGTGCTCGACGAGGCAGACGAGATGCTGAAGATGGGCTTCGCCGAAGACGTCGAGACGATCCTCGCCGACACCCCCGACGACAAGCAGATCGCGTTGTTCTCCGCGACGATGCCCGCACAGATCCGCCGCATCTCGCAGAAGTACCTGCACGACCCCGAAGAGATCACGGTCAAGAACAAGACCACGACCAGCGCGAACACCACGCAGCGCTACCTCATGGTGTCGTACCCGCAGAAGATCGACGCCCTCACCCGCATACTCGAGGTCGAGAACTTCGAGGGGATGATCGTGTTCGTGCGCACCAAGAACGAGACGGAGACCCTCGCCGAGAAGCTGCGCGCCCGCGGCTACTCGGCCTCGGCCATCAGCGGCGACGTCGCCCAGGCGCAGCGTGAGCGCACCGTCGAGCAGCTCAAGAACGGTAAGCTCGACATCCTGGTGGCGACGGATGTCGCGGCTCGCGGCCTCGACGTCGAGCGCATCTCGCACGTCGTCAACTACGACATCCCGATCGACACCGAGTCGTACGTACACCGCATCGGCCGCACCGGCCGCGCGGGACGCAGCGGCGCCGCGATCAGCTTCGTCACCCCGCGCGAGCGACGCCTGCTCGGCGCCATCGAGAAGGCCACGCGCCAGCCGATGGTCGAGATGCGCATGCCGAGCGTCGAAGACGTGAACGTCACCCGCCTCACCCGCTTCGACGACGCGATCACCGCGGCGCTCGGCGACGAGACGACGCTCAACACGTTCCGCGACATCATCGCGCACTACGTCGAGCACCACGACGTCGTCGAGTCCGATGTCGCCGCCGCGCTGGCGGTCGTGGCGCAGGGCGACACCCCCCTGCTGCTCTCCCCCGACGACCCCCGCTTCGCCCGTCGCGAGCGCGAGCGCATGGACCGCGACCAGAACGACCGCCAGGGTCGCTCCGAGCGGTCGTTCCGCGACGACCGGCCCGACCGGCCCGAGCGTGCCGAGCGCCGCCCGCGCACGAGCGGCAAGCCGCTGTCGACCTACCGCATCGAGGTCGGCAAGCGTCACCGCGTCGAGCCGCGCCAGATCGTCGGGGCGCTCGCCAACGAGGGCGGCCTGAGCCGTGAGGACTTCGGCCACATCGACATCCGACCCGACTTCTCGCTCGTCGAGCTGCCGGCCGACCTCGCCTCTGACGTGCTCGACAAGCTGTCCGACACCCGCATCAGCGGCAAGCTGATCGAGATCAAGCCCGACCGCGGCGGCCCGAAGCGCGAGACCTACGGCGACCGCCCCGACCGCAAGCCGCGCCGGTAGCGGCGCACCTCGTCGGGCCCGTCGAGGGCCCGACGAGAGCCCGTTCGCTAGGCGGCGGGGATCAGCTTCTCGGCGCGGTACCGGTCGAAGAGCGCCGTGAACGAGTCCGAGGTGCGGTGGTGCGTCGTGAAGCCGGCGAGCCTCGCCTTGCTCATGTCGGCGACCACCTCGATCTGCCGGCCCAGGTCGGCGTCGGTGTGCCACCACGACGCGAGGCGTGACAGGTCGGTCTCGGCGAGACCGTGCTCCCGAGCGATGCGTGCCCACGTGTCATCCATGCCGGTCATCTGGGCCTCGAGCGTGTTCGGCGCAACCGAGGGTCCCACGGGCTCCACCCCGAAGTAGTCGGCGAGCCGAAGCCACATCGAGCGCCAGCGGAACACGTCGCCGTTGACCACGTTGAACGCCTGGTCGCGGCCCTCGTCGGTGGTCGCCGCCCAGACCAGCTGTTCGGCGAGCACCGTCGCGTCGGTCATGTCGGTCAGCCCGTTCCACTGGGTCTCGCTGCCGGGGAAGGCGAATGGCAGGTCGAGCTCGCGGCAGATCGAGGCGTACACCGCGAGGGTCAGCCCCATGTTCATCAGGTTGCCGACCGCGTGTCCGATCACGGTATGCGAGCGGTGCACCGACCAGGTGAAGCCCTGCCGCTCCGCCGCAGCGAACAGCTCGTCCTCCTGCGCGTAGTAGAAGTTCGGGGCTTCCAGTCGCGGTTCGTCCTCGCGGAACGGGGTCTCGGGGATGGGGCCCTGCCCGTAGGTCTCGAACGGGCCGAGGTAGTGCTTCAGCCCGGTGACGAGAGCCACGTGCTCGAGCGGCGCATGGTCGAGCGCAGCGAGCAGGTCGCGCACCATCGCTCCGTTTACCGCGATGTTCTCGCGTTCGGTGGCCTGCCGGGCCCACGCGGTGAAGAAGACGTGGGTCGGATGAAGCGTGCCGAGCGCCGCGCGCAGGTCGTCGGGCGAGCGCAGGTCGGCCGTGACCCACCGCACTCCGTCGCGCTCCGCCCCCGCTCTGCGCGCCAGCGCGAGCACCGTCCACCCGTCGTCCACGAGCCGGTCGGTGAGAGCCGAACCGCCGATCCCTGTGGCGCCCACGACGAGGGCGGTGCGGGCGGCGGTCTGCTGGTTGCTTTGTGTCGAAGTCATTGCCGGGGGCAACGCCCTCGGGCCCGCCGGAATTCCGTCAGCCCTTGGCAGCCGCCTTCGCGGCCTTCTTGAACTCGCGCACCTTGGTGAGCGATTGCGGGTCGACGATGTCGGCGACGGAACGGTGCGAGCCCTCGAGTCCGTAGTCGCCGGCGGCCGCGCGCCATCCGTCTGCCGTCACGCCGTACTGCTTGCCCAGCAGGGCGAGGAAGATCTTGGCCTTCTGCTCGCCGAAGCCGGGCAGGGCCTTCAGCCGCCTGAGGATCTCCGGGCCGTCGGGCTCCCCCTCGGTCCAGATGGCGGATGCCTCGCCGCCCCAGTTCTCGACGACCGCCGCGCAGAGGGCCTGCACGCGGCCGGCCATCGATCCCGGATACCGGTGGATCGACGGGGTGATGCGGAACACCGCCTCGAGCTCGTCGGAGTCGTAGTCGGCGATCGCCTTGGGGTCGAGGGTTCCGATGCGGTCGAGCAGCTTGGCGGGGCCGGCGAACGCGGTCTCCATCGGCACCTGCTGGTCGAGCAGCATGCCGATGAGCAGGGCCAGCGGGTCGTTCGACAGCAGCGCGTCGGCCGTGTCGTCGTCGGTGATGTGCAGGGTCGGGGTCATCCATCGATCGTGCCACGGGAGTCGGTCGGGCAACAGCCGCAGCCGGCCGAGAAAACCGAGCCGCCGAGGCTCGTGCGGAGTAAAATCGGGCGTGGAAAGGACCAGGACGATGGTCCGGCGCAGAACGATTTCTCTCATTGCAGTCTCCGCCACGATTCTCGCGATCACGGCGTGCGGTGACGACGGCGGTACTCCTCCGTACAGCGGCTCTCCACCGGGGGCGTCCGGCACACCGACCCCCACGGCGACCGCGCGGGAACCGCTCATCCGCATCGTCGAGCCCGCGCTCGACGCGACGGTCACCACCCCCGTCGCCCTGAGCGGCACGGCGAACACATTCGAGGCTCACCTCGTGGTCGACGCGCAGAATGAGGCAGGCGACACCCTCTGCATCCGTCACGTGTCTGCGACGTCGGGCAGCGGAACCGAGGGGACCTGGTCGACGGTTCTCGGTATCGTTCCGGAGTCGGACGCCGACGCTCCCATCGTGCTCAGAGCCTACGAGCGCAGCCCCGAGGACGACTCGATCGCGAATCTCGTCGAGCGGCCGGTGACGTTGTCAGCCACTCGGCCCGTGATCTATCTCACCAGTCCCGTGTGCGGCGACACCGTCGCCCCCGGGGGCGTCGTCTCGGTTCAGGGCAGGGCGACGGTCTTCGAGGCGGCACTCACAGTGGATCTTCGGGATGCCGGGGGCACCGTGGTGTTCTCGCGCGACCTCCTGACCGAGGAGGGCGGAGTCGAGTCGAACTTCGGCGAGCTGGTGACTCTGCCCGCACACCTGCCCGGCGGGTTCTATGACCTCGTCGCCTTCAGCATCTCGGCCGCAGACGGTTCGATCGAGAACGAATTCCCCGTGCAGATTCTGGTGCAGTGACCCGGTCACAGCCCTTCGGCGATGCGCTTGATCTCGGCGAGCCGCTGCTCCCACTCGGCGCCGACGCGGTCGAGGTCGCGGGCGGTCGCGGTCAGCCGCGCGCCGAGCACCCGGTAGCGCACCTCGCGGCCCACACGCACGGGTTCGACGAGCCCGACGTCCTGCAGCACCGCGAGGTGCTTCGCGATCGCCTGGCGCGTCACCGGTAGGCGCCCGGCGAGGGTAGACGCCGAAGCGTCGCCCCCGCCGAGAGCCGCCAGGATGCTCCACCGGGTCTCGTCACCGAGAGCGGCGAACACGGGTACTAACGGGGTCTGGCTCACGAGCCGCCTTCGAGATACGCGACCAGTTCGTCGAGCTCGGAGTCCCACCCGCTGCGGTGGTCCTCCATGCTGGCGGCCGGGTCGGCAAGTGTGTCGAACCCGGTCTCGACGACGGTGAGCTGTGTGCCGCCGTCGAACGGCTGCAGCGTGAAGCGGAAGACGGTCGAGTGCGCCGGGTCGACGCGCGCCGGGTCGGCACTCTCGCCGACCGAGTTGCTCCAGCGGTAGGCGATCATCCGGGGCTCGTCGAGCTCCTCGACGGCGATGGGCAGATCGTCGTAGCCGTCGAAGTGCAGCACCCCGCCGGCTCCCACGGCGACGGGCTCGAGTTCCGCGCGCTGCGGGAACCACCGCGCGATGTGCTCGGCCTGGGTGATCGCGGCCCACACCCTCTCGAGAGGTGCGGCGATGGAGATGGTGCGCCGCACGGAGTATCCGCCGGGGTCGACGACGGTGGACGGGTTCGCAGTCATGGTCATGATTGTGTTCCTTTCGGTCGATTACTGCAACCCCACAGTTGCATTAATTCGAGGCATTCCGCAACCCCTGGGTTGCAGGTGCGCGCGATGGGTCGGCGTCGTACCGTAGAGGCATGGCCTCCGAATCGACACGCCGATGAACCCGACGGACGCGAGTGTGTGCGAGTTCGTCGACGCCGTCCCCGGCGACGCCCGCCGACGCGACGCGAAGACGCTCATCGAGATCATGGGGCGCGTGACCGGCGAGACGCCGCGCATGTGGGGGCCGACCATCATCGGTTTCGGGCGGTACCACTACGAGTACGCCAGCGGCCGGGAGGGCGACGCGGCCGCGGCCGGCTTCTCACCCCGCAAAGCGGCCACCACCATCTACCTCCCCGATGGAGTCGGCGCCTACGCCGACGAGCTCGAGCGGCTGGGTGAGCACACGACCGGCGTCGGATGCCTCTATCTCAAACACCTCGACCGCGTCGACCTCGGCGTGCTCGAGAGCATCGTCGAACAGTCGTACCGGAGGGTGACGGCGGGCACGTTCGGGCAGCGCGCCGCGGAGTCGGGCGACCAGTGACCCTCTTGACCGGGACGTGTGACTGGAGCACTCTCTAATCACCCAGAGGAGGCTGCGTTGCACGAACCCGTCTCGCCCGAACCGGCCATCACCGCCCACGCCAAGTCCGGGCGCGGTGACGAGGTTCGCGAGATCATCGCGGTGGTGCTGTTGTCGTTGACGGCAATCCTCACGGCTTGGTGCGGATTCGAGTCGTCGAAGTGGAGCGGCCAGATGTCGATCCAGTTCAGCGAGGCGTCGAGCGCCCGCATCCGTTCGATCGACTTCGCGAGCGAGGCCCGCGACGCGCGTTCGGTAGACCTGGCGATCTACACGCAGTGGGTAGACGCCAAGGCCAGGCAGGACGAAGCGTTCGCGACGTACGTCAGCAACCGGTTCACCCCTGAGTTCACAACGGCGTTCGACGACTGGGTGCAGGGGGGCGAGCAACTCAAGTCGCCGTTCGCCGAGCCGTCGTATGTTCCCGCGGGCGAGGTCGAATCGAGGAAGGCATCGAAACTCGCCGACGCGAAATTCGCTCTGGCCCTCCAGAGCAACCAGCGCGGCGACAACTACTCGATGCTGACGGTGATGTTCGCCCTCGTACTCTTCTTCGCCGCGATTGCCGAGCGCGCCACGTCCCGGTGGTCGAGTTGGTTCTTGATCTGCCTCGCCGGCCTTGTCTCACTCGGCGGGGTAGCCGTTCTGGCGAGCTTCCCCGTCTTGTTCTAATCCCCGACGTGAGTCAGAACCGGGTCAGCCCGCTGCCGACGATCACGACACCGATCATCAGCATGATCACGACGCTGACGATGGTGGTGTTCGCGGCGATCCACACGCGCGCCCGCTCGAGCTGCTTGTCGGTGCGGCCGGGCGCGACGAGACTGGCGATGACCGGTGTCGCGACCGACGACGCCGAGACGACCGTGTAGGTTCCGATCACGAACGCCATCTCGCCCGTCGAGAGCGAGTCGCCGCGCAGCGACAGTCCGGCGGCCGCCGCGAGAAGCACGGCCTTCGGACGCACGTTCAGGAGCAGAGCGAAACCGAACGCCGTCAGCGGCCGCATGGTGCCGACCGCACGGAGCCACCTCGGCATCTCGTCGCCGTCCGACAGTCCGCGGCGACGCCACGTGACGACGGCCACGACGATCAGCCCGAGCCCCACCGCGACGAGCGCAGCACCGAGGGCCTCGTCCGCCTGCCGTCGGGATACGGGGATCACCGCGGCGAGCGCCGCGAACGCGGTGATCATCGCGGCCAGCCCCAACACCCACCCGATGAGAAAGGCGGTCGGAGAACGGCTCCTGTTCGGCGAGAGCAGCAGGAGGATCACCGCGGTTATGGGAACGGAGCTGAGGGCGCCCGCGAAGGCGACGGGGAGGATGTGACCCACCGCAGCCCACATGAACCCACCGTCTCGATCAGCCGCACACGGACCGGGAATCCGTCCGGGTGAGGCGACGGTAGTCCGCAGCGAGGCGCCGCTACCTCACCCCGTAGAGATGATGTAGCTCCCGTGACCGGCTCAATAGCGTGTGGCCATGACCCCGAGCGCAGCATGACCGACACCGCGGCGGCGCGATCTCCACGCGCGACCACGATTCTGGTGGCCCTCGCGGCGGCGACTGTCGTAGCCATCGGCATGAGTTCGATCCGGGGCATCCTGGCGCCCACCCTGCTGACTCTGATCCTCGTCATCTGCGCCAACCCGGTGCGCACCTGGCTGCTCGCCAAAGGGGTACCTCCCGGTCTCGCGACCGGCTCGGTGATCCTCGTGGTGTTCGGGCTCCTCGCAACGTTCACCTACACGATCGTCATTGCGTTCGCCCAGTTCGTCGACATGCTCCCCGACTACGCCGACGAGATCGCACAGATCGGGACCAACGTCGGCGCCTGGCTGCAGAGCCTGGGCTTCGGTCAGGCGCAGGTGCAGTCGGTGGTCTCGGGAATCGATCCGGGCAACATCGCGGGGGTCGTGACGAACGCCATCGGCAGCATCGCCGGCATCACCGGCGCCCTCGTGATCATCCTCACAATGATGATCCTGATGGCGGCCGACGCCGTCTACTCGCGCACCATCCTCGGGCAGCTCCGCTCGCACAACCCGAACCTCGTTCTGGCGCTCGGCGACTATGCGTCGAACGTGCGGCGGTACATGGTCGTGACGACCGTGCTCGGGATCGCCCAGGGCGCTCTGAACGCGATAGCGCTCGTCGTCCTGCAGGTTCCTGCCGCCCTCCTGTGGGGCCTGCTCGCGTTCCTCTGCAGCTTCATCCCGAACATCGGCTACTTCTTCGCGATCGTGCCTCCCGTGCTCTTCGGATATCTCGTGGGAGGGTGGCCGACCGTGATCGCGGTGATCGTGGTCTACGGGGTCATCAACGCCGTCGTGCAGTCGATCATCCAGCCCCGGGTCGTCGGACACGCCGTGTCGCTGAGCCAGACGATCACCTTCTTCTCCGTGCTGTTCTGGGCGGTCGTCATCGGGCCGATCGGCGCCATCCTCGCGGTGCCGCTCACACTGATGGCCAAGACCTTCCTCGTCGACGCGAACCCCGAGTCGCACTGGTGGCGCCCCGCTCTCGGGCCGACCGGCGAGACGCGAGACATGGCGCGGGCCTCGGAAGACGAGGCCAAGCGCGACCGGCGCGGGCGAAAGAAAGCCGCCCCGGAACTGCACGCGAAGGCCCGGCGACGAGACGCCCCGGACATCACCCCGGCCGGATGAGGCCCTCGACTTTCGCTCAGCGATACCGTCAACCCAGCCGAGTCCCTCGGCGCTCACAGGAGGGAGACCCTTCATGAATCCCACAGGTCCAGCGGATCCCGAGCTCACACCGACGAGCCCTATCGACATCACTGCGATCCTCGCGCACCAGAACGACAGCACAGGAGCCGACCATGACAGATGAAGCGCACGACATCGCCGGACCGATCGACTTCGTCATCATCCGGTTCCCTGCGAAGACCGCTGCCTTCACGGGCGAGATCCTCGAAGAGGTCTCCCGACTCGTCGAGGCGGGAACCATCCGGGTCATCGACGCGATCGTCGTGGTGAAAGACGACGACGGCACCGTCGACGCCTTCGAGCTCTCCGAGTACGACGAGTCGAACACTCTCGAGTCGCTCGTGGGCGAGTTCGCGGAGTTCCTGGCCGCCGACGACGTCGCCCATCTCGCCGAGGCCATCGACCCGGGAACCGTCGCCGGCGTGCTGGTCTACGAGAACGTGTGGGCAGCGCCGTTCGCGATGGCGGCCCGCCGGGCGGGCGGCGAGCTGGTAGCCGACGGCCGCATCCACACCCAAGCCATCGCCGCGGCGATCGAAGCCGAGCGCGAGCTCGAAGAACAGGGAGCCTGACATGTTGAGAGCCGGACGAATCGGCCGGGTCGGCGTCGTGCGCGCACCGGTTGCCAAAGCGGCCGTCGTGACACGTGCCGTGCGCCCCGGCCCCGCCCCCGTGGCCAAGGCCGCGGTCGTCGGAGCCGCGGTGACTCCGCGTAGACGCCGCCTGTAGACGAACGTTTCAGAACCAATTACGAGAGGAACGACACGATGAGCAATGTCGAGGTAACCGGATGGGTCGGCTGGGGCCGATTCGCGGGAGTGATCATATTCATCAGCGGTGTGTTCGGGCTGCTCCAGGGGGTTGTCGCCCTGATCGCGCCCGATCCCTACTTCATCACCACGGAGGGCAGCCTGTTCCTCTTCGACCTGAGCGGGTGGGGATGGTGGCACATCGTGATCGGGCTGCTGCTCATGTTCACCGCCGCCGCGCTCTTCACGGGCGCGATGTGGGCCCGGGTGATCGCGATCATCCTGTGCGTACTCAGCGCTGTCGGCCAACTGCTGCTGCTGCCGGCGCAACCCTGGTGGTCGACGATCATCATCGCCCTCGACATCCTCGTCATCTACGCGCTCACGGCTCACGGCCGCGAACTCGCGGCCGACGTCTGAGTCCGCTACCCCGGTTCCGGAGAAGACCATGAGTCCCGATCGTCACTCGCGTGCCATGCTGCCCATCCCCGACGTGCCCGCGCCGGGTCTCACCACCTACGACGCCAAAGACCCCGACACGTCGTACCCGCCGATCCAGCCGCTGCTGCCGCCCGCCGGTGCACCGAACGTGCTCGTCATCCTCATCGACGACGCCGGCTTCGGCGCGTCGAGCGCGTTCGGCGGGCCGTGCCGCACCCCCAACGCCGAGAAGCTCGCGGCCGGCGGGCTCACCTACAACCGGTTCCACACCACCGCCCTGTGCGCCCCGACCAGGCAGGCCATGCTCACCGGTCGCAACCACCACTCGGTCGGGATGGGCAGCATCACCGAGACGGCGACATCGGCTCCCGGCAACAGCTCGCTGCGTCCGAACACCAAGGCCCCGCTGCCGATGACCCTCAAACTCAACGGGTACTCGACCGCCCAGTTCGGCAAGTGCCACGAGGTGCCCGTGTGGCAGTCTTCACCCATGGGGCCGTTCGACGCGTGGCCGTCGGCCGGCGGCGGTTTCGAGACCTTCTACGGCTTCATCGGCGGCGAGGACAACCAGTGGGAGCCGGCGCTCTACAACGGCACGACGCCCGTCGAGCCGCCCGCCACCGTCGAGGAGGGCTACCACCTCACCGAGGACCTCGCCGATCACGCGGTGAGCTGGATCCGCACCCAGAAGGCCCTGATGCCCGACAAGCCGTTCTTCGTCTACTTCGCTCCGGGAGCCACCCACGCCCCGCACCACGTCCCGAAGGAGTGGGCCGACAGGTACGCGGGCGAGTTCGCCGACGGCTGGGACGCGCAGCGCGAGAGCACCTTCGCCAGGCAGAAGGAGATGGGAATCATCCCCGCCGACGCCGAGCTGACCCCGCGGCACACCGAGATCCCCGCCTGGGACGACATGCCCGACGCTCTGAAGCCCGTGCTCGAACGTGAGATGGAGGTGTACGCGGGGTTCCTCGAGCACACCGACCACCACGTCGGCCGGGTCATCGACACCATCGAAGAGCTCGGGCTGCTCGAGAACACGATCATCTACTACATCGTCGGCGACAACGGCGCCTCGGCCGAGGGAACCCTCAACGGGGCCTTCAACGAGATGGCGAACTTCAACGGCATGGCCGCCCTCGAAACGCCGGAGTTCCTGGCCTCCAAACTCGACCAGCTCGGTGGACCGGAGTCGTACAACCACTACGCCGTCGGCTGGGCCTGGGCGATGGACACCCCGTTCCAGTGGACCAAGCAGGTGGCTTCGCACTGGGGCGGCACCCGCAACGGAACCATCGTGCACTGGCCGAACGGCATCGACGAGAAGGGCGGATTGCGTTCGCAGTTCACCCACGTCATCGACGTGGCCCCGACGATCCTCGAGGCCGCCGGGTTGCCCGAGCCGACCATGGTCAACGGCGTGCTGCAGTCGCCCATGGAGGGCACCAGCATGCTCTACAGCTTCAACGAGCGCGAGGCCCCCGAACGCCACGAGCTGCAGTACTTCGAGATGTTCGGCAATCGGGGCCTGTACTACAAGGGCTGGAGCGCCGTCACCAAGCACAGGACACCGTGGGAGATGGTCGGCCCTACGCTGCCCGCTTTCGACGACGACGTCTGGGAGCTCTACGATGGCAGCACCGACTACAGCCAGGCCCGCAATCTCGCGGGCGACGACCCGGCCATGCTCGCGAAGCTGCAGCGACTGTGGATCATCGAGGCCACGAAGTACAACGTGCTCCCGATCGACGACCGCGGGGTGGAGCGGGCCACCCCCGAGATCGCCGGACGCCCCACGCTGATCCACGGCAAGACCCAGCTGTTGTTCTCGGGCATGGGACGGCTGTCGGAGAACAGCGTCGTGAGCATCAAGAACAAGTCGTTCTCGGTGACCGCCGAGGTGACGATCCCCGACGGGGGCGCCGAGGGTGTGATCATCGCCCAGGGCGGTCGTTTCGGCGGGTGGAGCGTGTATGCCAAGGCAGGAAGGATCAAGTTCAGCTACAACGTGCTGGGCCTCCAGGAGTTCGCCACCGAGGCCGAACGGCAGCTGGCGCCAGGCAAGCACCAGGTGCGTGTGCGGTTCGCCTACGACGGCGGCGGGCTCGGCAAGGGCGGCGACGTCGCCCTCTACTACGACGGCGAGCCAGCGGGCACGGGACGCGTGGGGGCGACGCAGGCAATGATCTTCTCCGCGGACGAGACGACGGATGTCGGCTACGAGTCCGGAACCTCAGTCACGGCCGACTACACGCCGCAGACCAGCCGGTTCACCGGCGCGATCCACTGGGTGCAGATCGATCTCGGCGACGACGACCACGACCACCTCATCGACCCACTCGAGACGCTGCGCATCGCGATGGCCAGACAGTAAGGACCGATCATGGACGATTTCTGGGATTTCTTCGGGTTCTTCTTCTGGAGCTACGTGGTCATCTCGCTGTTGATCGTGCTGTTCGCGATTTTCGCCGACCTGTTCCGCGACCGATCGACGGGCGGCTGGGCCAAGGCGGCGTGGATCCTCTTCCTGGTCTTCGTGCCGTTCATCGGCGCGGTCGTCTACATCGGCACTCGGGGCCGGGGCATGGACGAGCGCAAGACCGAGTCGCCGACCTAGCCAGGACGAGATAGACGCATGAACGACGTCACCACCGTGCTGCTCGTGCTGGCGTTCGCGGTCGACTGGGCGATCCGAATCGCCGCGCTCATCATCATCCCGCGAGACCGCAAACCCACGGCCGCGATGGCGTGGCTGCTGGCAATCTTCCTGATCCCGTTCGTGGGCATCTTCTTCTTCCTGCTGATCGGCAGCGTGCACCTGCCGAAGGCCAGACGCGAGAAGCAGAGAAGGATCAACGCGCTCATCGCCGATGCAGCCGTCGGCGGCGAGCTCCAGGCCGACCGGTCCAGCTGGCCGGCATGGCTCGAGGGGGTCACCGAGATGAACCGGGCGGTCAGCGGCATGTCCATCGCCGGCGGCAACGAGGCGCATCTCATCGACGACTACGAGCGGTCGTTCGCCGCCATGGCCGCCGACATCGACACCGCGACCTCGTTCGTGCACGTCGAGTTCTACATCGTGTCGTTCGATACGACCACCGCCGGATTCTTCGCCGCACTCGAGGCCGCGGTGAAGCGCGGCGTGACCGTGCGAGTGCTACTCGACCACGTGGCATCCGTTCGCGCCGTCGGCCACAAGGAGACCGTCGCGGAGCTCGACCGGATCGGGGTGAAGTGGAGCTTTATGCTGCCCGTGCAGCCGCTGAAGGGCAACTACCAGCGCCCGGATCTGCGCAACCACCGCAAGATCGTCGTGGTCGACGGGCGCGTCGGTTACATGGGGTCGCAGAACCTCATCGACCGCAGCTACAACCTGGAGAAGAACCTCAAACGCGGGCTGAAGTGGCAGGAGCTCATGACGCGGATCACCGGCCCCGTCGTCACGAGCATCAACGTGGTCTTCATCGGCGACTGGTTCTGCGAGACCGACGAGTTCATCACGGCGGAGAACGTGCCGATCACGAAGGTGGCCAGGCACGAGTCATCCGCCGCCCTCGACTGCCAGGTGGTGCCCAGCGGTCCCGGGTTCGACGGCGAGAACAACCTCCGGCTGTTCCTCGGGCTGCTGTACTCGGCGCAGGAGCGCATCATCATCACGAGCCCCTATTTCGTGCCCGACGAGGCGATGATGTACGCGATCACATCCGCCGTGCAGCGCGGGCTCGAGGTGCAGCTCTTCGTCTCGGAGACCGGCGACCAAGGCGGGGTGTTCCACGCCCAGCGCTCGTACTACACCGCCTTGCTCACCGCGGGTGTGCACATCTGGATGTATCCGCCGCCGTTCATCCTGCACGCCAAGCACCTGTCGATCGACGACGACGTGGCGGTGATCGGGTCGAGCAACATGGACATCCGCTCGTTCGCGCTCGACCTCGAGGTGTCGCTGCTAGTGCGCGGCCACGCGTTCGTCGCCGAGATGCGCGAGATCGAGGCGGGCTACCGCGCGGTCGGGCGCGAGCTCACCCTCGAGGAGTGGCAGAAGGAGCCGAGATCGGCGACCTTCCTCGACGGTCTCGCCCGGCTCACCTCCGCGCTGCAGTAGATCCCGGGCTCCCCGTTTGCAAAGCGACTGACGCTGCCCTAGGTTTGGTAAGGCAATCCTAAGCTTCGCACTCGCGCCGGGCATCCATGGATCTGCACTCCCAACCGAAAGGACACCATGCCTCGCGCATCACGACTGGCCGTCATCTCCGCGGCCACGCTGCTCGTAGCCGGGCTCACCGCCTGCTCCACCCCCGCTCCGAGCGCCCAAGCAGAGGCAGACGGCGACTGGACCCCGATCACGATCGAGCACGCACTCGGAACCACCACGATCGAGACCAAGCCCGAGCGCGTCGCCACGGTGAACTGGGCCAACCACGAGGTGCCGCTCGCACTCGGAGTCGTCCCGGTCGGAATGGCCGCCGCGAACTTCGGCGACGACGACTCCGACGGCCTGCTGCCCTGGGTGAAGGAGAAGCTCGACGAGCTCGACGCCGAGACCCCGGTGCTGTTCGACGAGACCGACGGCATCGACTTCGAGGCCGTCGCCGACACCCAGCCCGACGTGATCCTCGCCGCATACTCCGGGCTCACCCAGGAGGACTACGACACGCTGAGCGAGATCGCCCCCGTAGTCGCATACAAGGAGACCGCCTGGGGCACCCCGTGGCGCGAGATGATCGAGCTCAACAGCGAGGCCATCGGCCTGGCCGACGAGGGCGACGCTCTCATCGCCGAGCTTGAGGACGAGATCGCCGCCACCGCAGCGAAGTACCCGTCGATCGCGGGCAAGACCGCGATGTTCCTCACCCACGTCGACACCGCCGACCTCAGCGAGGTCAGCTTCTACACCACGCACGACACCCGCACGATGTTCTTCGAAGACCTCGGACTCGAGTTCCCGGCCAGCATCGCCGAGGCGTCCGACTCGACCGACAAGTTCTCGCTCACGCAGAGCGCCGAGCAGGCCGACGCGTTCGGCGATGTCGACATCATCGTGACCTACGGCGGAGACGACCTCGTCGCCGCCCTCACGGCCGACCCGCTGCTGTCGCAGATGCCGGCGGTTGCGAGTGGCTCGATCGTGAACCTGCCCGGTACCAGCCCGCTGGGTACCGCCGCCAACCCCACACCCCTCTCCATCTCCTGGGTGCTCGACGACTACGCGTCGCTCATCTCCCAGGCCGCTGACAAGGCAGAATGACCGCTAGCGGTACCCTGACCGCCCCGGACGTCGCCATCGTGCGACGTCCGCGGCGGCTGCGGGGGGTATGGTTGCTCGGCGCTCTCGGGGTGCTGGGCCTTCTCATGGTGGCGTCGGTCATGGTCGGCTCCCGCGAGGTCGGCCTCGACGACATCGTCGCCGCCCTCGGCGGCTCGGTCGACGGCTTCGACGAGGCCGCCGTCGCCAAGCGCATCCCCCGCACAGTGCTCGCCGTCATCGCCGGCGCCGCCCTCGGCATGTCGGGCGCCGTCATGCAGGGAGTGACGCGCAACCCGCTCGCCGACCCCGGGATCCTCGGGGTGAACCTCGGGGCGTCGCTCGCCGTCGTCATCGGCCTCGCCTACTTCGGTCTCTCGTCGGCGACGAGCTTCATCTGGGTGGCGATCGCCGGCGCCGCCGTGGCCGCCCTCTTCGTCTACACGGTCGGATCACTCGGCCGTGGAGGCGCGACACCCCTCAAGCTCGCCCTCGCCGGAGCCGCGACATCCGCCGCCCTCGCCTCGTTCGTCACCGCCGTCGTGCTGCCCCGCAACGATATCGCCGGCGGCGTGCGGTCGTGGCAGATCGGCGGCGTCGGCGGTGCGAGCTTCGACAGCACCCTGCAGGTGCTGCCGTTTCTCCTCGTCGGGTTCGCCATCTGCTTCCTGTCAGCCCGCGGCCTCAACTCCCTCGCCCTGGGCGACGACCTCGCCGCCGGCCTCGGCGAACGGGTCGCGATCGCCCGCGGCGCCGCCTCGCTCGGCGCGGTCGTGCTCTGCGGCGCGACCACGGCGGTCACCGGTCCGATCGCCTTCGTCGGACTCGTCGTGCCGCACGCCTGCCGACTGCTCATCGGCGTCGACCACCGCTGGCTGCTGCCGTTCTCGGCCGTGCTCGGCGCCGCCCTGCTCACCGGTGCCGACATCGTCGGCCGGATCGCCGCCCGCCCCGGCGAGGTCGACGTCGGAATCATCACCGCGCTGATCGGCGCCCCCTTCTTCATCTACATCGTGCGCCGGCAGAAGGTGCGGGCACTGTGAGCGCGGGCACGGTGAACGCCAGCACCGAAACCGTCGACGCCCCGACGCAGCGGCGCGAGATCACCGCCGACACCGTCGCGAGCAGCCGCAGACGCAGGGCGACCCGCCGCCGAGCGGTGATGGCGGTGCTCGGCGCGCTCATCGTCGTCTGCTTCGCGATCACGCTCATGGTCGGTCAGACGTTCTACCCGCCCGCCGACGTGATCGGCGTGATCCTCGGCCACGACGTCGCCGGCGCCACGTTCACGGTCGGCAGGCTGCGTCTGCCCCGCGCCGTGCTCGCGGTGCTCGTCGGCCTCTGCTTCGGCATCGGCGGCGTCACCTTCCAGACGATGCTGCGCAACCCGCTCGCGAGCCCCGACATCATCGGCATCAGCTCCGGCGCGAGTGCCGCCGCCGCGTTCGCGATCGTCACCCTCTCTCTCGGCGAGGCGCAGGTGTCTGCGTTCGCCATCGTCGCGGGTCTCGTCGTCGCGCTCGTCGTCTACGGGCTGTCGTTCAAGAGCGGCGTCGTCGGCACCCGGCTGATCCTGATCGGCATCGGCATCGCCGCGATGCTCGACAGCGTCACCGCCTACGTTCTCTCCCAGGCCGCCGAGTGGGACCTCCAGGAGGCGACGCGCTGGCTCACCGGCAGCCTCAACGGCTCCAACTGGGCGCAGGTGGTGCCGGTGCTCGTCGCACTCGCCGTGCTCGGGCCCGTGCTCGTCGGCCAGTCGCGCAACCTCTCGATGGGGCAGCTCGGCGACGACACCGCGTCGGCGCTCGGCGTGCGCGTCGAACGCTCCCGCATCGTCGTCATCATCGCCGCGGTCGGGCTGATCGCGTTCGCGACGGCGGCGACCGGCCCGATTGCGTTCGTCGCCTTCCTCGCCGGACCCATCGCATCCCGCATCGTCGGCCCCGGCGGATCCCTGCTCATCCCCTCGGCGCTGGTCGGCGCCCTGCTGGTGCTCGTCGCCGACTTCTGCGGACAGTTCGCGTTCGACACCCGCTTCCCCGTCGGCGTCGTCACCGGCGTGCTCGGCGCCCCGTACCTCATCTATCTCATCGTCCGCACCAATCGCGCGGGAGGCTCGCTATGACCACCGACCACACACTCTCCATCGAGAACCTGACCCTCGGCTACGCCGACCGCACGGTCATCGACGGGCTCGACCTCGTTGTGCCCGCGGGCAAGGTCACCGCGATCGTCGGCGCCAACGCCTGCGGCAAGTCGACCCTTCTGCGATCGATGTCACGGCTGCTCGCCCCGCGCACCGGCCGGGTCGTCCTCGACGGCAGAGACGTGCACCGCATGCCCGCCAAGCAGCTGGCGCGCACGCTCGGCCTGCTCCCCCAGTCGCCCATCGCCCCGGAGGGCATCACCGTCGCCGACCTCGTCGGGCGCGGACGGCACCCCCACCAGGGCATCCTCTCCCGTTGGAGCAGGGAAGACGACATCGCCGTCGCTGAAGCCCTCGAGGCTACCGAGACCGCCGCGCTGGCCGAGCGCAGCGTCGACGAGCTCTCCGGCGGCCAGCGCCAGCGCGTCTGGATCGCCATGGCCCTAGCCCAGCAGACCGACCTGCTGCTGCTCGACGAGCCGACGACGTTTCTCGACGTGAGCCACCAGATCGAGGTTCTCGACCTTCTCACCGACCTCAACAGCACGCGGGGCACCACGATCGTCATGGTGCTGCACGACCTCAACCTCGCCGCTCGATACTCCGACCACCTCGTCGCCCTCTCCGCCGGCCGGGTGCACGCGCAGGGCTCGCCCGCCGAGGTGCTGACCGAGGAGGTGGTGCGCACCGTGTTCGGGCTCGACAGCCGCGTCATCCTCGACCCGACATCGGGCAAGCCGCTCATGCTGCCGATCGGACGCCACCACATGACCGAGCTTTCCGCACTCTAGAGAGGCCACCATGAGCGCCCCCGCCCGCACCCTGCAGCCGACCAACCCGACCATGGTCGTGGCCGAGGTGGTGCGCGCGGCCCGCATCAGCCCCGGCATCATCCGCGTCACCCTCGGCGGCGAGGCGCTCGACCGGTTCGAACCGATGGGGTTCGACCAGTGGTTCCGGCTGTTCCTGCCGCCGACCGACGACGTCGTGGCGAACTTCGACCTGCCGAAGAAGATCAACCTGCTCGGCTACGTGCAGTTCCTGGCGATGCCGAAGGCCACCCGCCCGGTGATGCGCAACTACACGGTCCGCGATTTCCGCGCGGCCGAGCGGGAGCTCGACATCGACTTCGTCGCGCACGGCGACGACGGCCCGGCGAGCAGATGGGCGGGCTCGGCGCGCGCCGGCGACACCGTCGCCCTGCTCGACCAGGGCATCATGTTCGCCCCCGTCGCGGGTGTCGACTGGCAGCTGCTGGTCGCCGACGAGAGCGGGCTGCCCGCCGTAGCGGGAGTCCTGCGCGACATGCCGCGGGATTCGGTGGGTCACGCGTTCATCGAGATCCCGGATGCGGCCGACGCCCAGCCGCTCGACCCACCCGCCGGTATGACCGTGCACTGGCTCGTCCGCGGCCACGACGACCGGCCGGGCGCGCTGGCCCTCAGCACCGTCCAGGACTTCGACCTTCCGGAGGGCCCGGTCTACGCGTACCTCGTCGGCGAGCAGTCGCTGCCCACGTCGCTGCGTCGCTGGCTCGTGAACACGCGCGGGGTGCCGAAGGCCAATGTCACGTTCTGCGGCTTCTGGCGGGCGTGAGGCGCAGTCACCCCTCCAGCAGCACCGCGATGTCGGTGCGCAGGTCGCCGGGCGGAGTGACCGCGGGGTCGTTGAGGTAGTGCTCGACCACGGGATGGTCGGCGGGCACACGTCCGCTCTGCGGCAGCCAGCTGCCGTAGAACCAGGTGTACGCCGAGCGCATCGAGGCGTACGGGCCACGGTAGGCCAGCACGGCGTACTCGCCGGCGGGCAGCACGATCCGTTCGAGCTGAGTGGGCAACGGGGCATCCGCTGCGATCTCTATGCCCGCGGCCGACCGCAGCTCGGCCTCTGGCGCACCCTCCGGATCGTCGTAGTACACGGCGACCATGCCGCCGGGCGACGCCCCGACTCCCTCTCGCGCGCGGGTGAACGCCCGGCCGATGTCGACGAACGCGCCGCGATGCGGGGAGGCTGCGATCACCCGCTGCTCGAGGCGACGCAGACCGACCGGGTGCGCGGGCAGCCGCCCCGCCTGCGCTTCTGCCGTCGCCCGGTACAGCGTGTGGTCGCCCGATGCCCGGAACCGGGCGGGCGGAATCCCGTACGCCTCGCGGAAGTTGCGGGAGAACACCTCCGTGCTGGCGAAACCGCTGCGTCGGGCCACCTCGGCCACCGGCATCGCGGTGTCTGCGAGGTAGCCGGCCGCGCGCTGCAGCCGCAGTCGACGCACGGTGCTCGCCGCGGTCTCCCCGCTCATCGCGTGGTACACACGGTGCCAGTGGTACGACGAGAGGTGCGCGACCTCCGCCAGCCGGAACAGGTCGAGGTCGTCGTCGAGGTGGTCGTAGATGTAGTCGCAGACGTCGACGAGCTGACGCGTGTAGTCGGCACGATTCATTGCTGCGGTCGCACTCCGATCGAGATCTCGATGTCTCCCTCGGCAGAATAGCGCTCGAAGTCGGCGACGAAGGTCTTCGCGAGGTCGGTTCGCGCCCAGATCTGCTGCCACGCTTCGCCGACCAGGTCGGGGCGACCGGCGGCCACGGGGAAGACCAGACGGTCGGATGCCGGCACGGTGACAGTGGCCAGCCCCTGCGGCGGGGCGGATCCTTCCGGCACGATGCATCCGATCACGAACGTGTAGTCGCCGTCGTTGTTCTCGCCCTCGTTCGCGAACGCCGTGTAGACGGCGACCACGTCGTCGCCGAGGCGGTGCGGGATCTGCGTGACGCCGCCACCGTCGAAGAAGGCGCCCCACTGCGGCGGGATGGTCTCTGCCGCCTCGAGGTTGTTGGTGCGCAGCGCGATGCCGGCGACCGCCAGCGGACTGGTCAGGGTGTCTGTTCTCATACGACCACGCTAGGAGCGACCGGCATGACGATACTTGCTGTGTCTACTACACGTGCTCTGCCTACTGGTCGGCGGCCTGCTTCGCCGTGTTCGTGTCTGCCGGGTCGTGCTGGCGTCGGCTGGCGAACAGGAACGGGATGCCGATCAGCTCGACCACCCCTCCGATCACGAGCGAGGTGCCGTAGCCGCCTAGGTCGGCCGCGCGACCCAGCGCGGGCTGCACGAACACGCCGCCGAGGCTGCCGAAGAGCGAGTCGAACGACAGCACGGTGGCGCGCTGCTTCGACGGGATCATGTCGTTGAGGTAGGCCTGCCGCACCGGGCCGGCGACGGCGAACACGAATCCCCAGACCACCAGCAGGATGACGGCCAGCCAGAAGAGGCTGTTCAGGCCGAGCAGGATGAGCGTGGCGATGCTGATCAGCGAGGCACCGATCACCGTGGTCGTGCGCTTGGCGAACATGCCGCGCAGGCGGGGCGCCAGCACGCCGCCGGCGACCTGGGCGAGTGAGAGCACCGCCGCGGCGAGTCCCGCGATCGAGTAGGCCGACGGGTCGCCGTAGAGCTCGAGCAGGTAGGGCTGCAGGGCGTAGAACGCGTAGATGCCCACACCGGACGCGAACGGCGCCGAGAGGATGACGTAGCGCACCGACCGTTTTCTGAGGCCGTGTTCCACCGATTCGGAGAGCACGTGGCGGGTCGCCTTCAGCGGTCCGAGAGAACGGTCGGGGGTGAACCCCATGTCGCGCATCACCACTGCCGCGAAGACGAACATGATCACGAGGATCACGGCCCGCAGCACGAACGGCACTCCGAGATCCGTGGCCTGCGCGACGACCCCGCCCAGCACCGATCCCACGAACATGGCGACGCCGGTGACCACGAGTCCGCGGCCGAACACCGCCTCGAGGCTGCCGGTGTACCCGGTGGAGGTGAGCGCGTCGACCAGCCACGCCTCGACCGCTCCGGAGAAGAAGGTGAAGCCCAGGCCGAGGAGAACGGATGCCACGGCCCACCACACGAACGGAGCGCTCCAGACCCACAGCAGCCAGTAGAGGCCGGTCGTCGCGGCGAGGGTGATGGTGCCGAGCAGGTACGACGCCTTGCGCCCCACGGTGTCGGCGACCACCCCGGTAGGGATCTCGAAGACCACCATGCCGGCGGTGAAGAACGCGTTGGCGGCGAACGCCTCGAAGTTCGACAGACCGGCGTCGAGCAGGAAGAGCGTGTTGATCCCCCAGATGAACGACGCGGCGAGCGTGTTGCCGAGCAGCAGGATCAGGTAGACGCGCTGCACTCGCCTAGCCGCCGGATTCATGACCTCGGGTCTACCCGGGGAATGTCGGCGACTGCAACCCGCTTGACCTCTATAGGGCACATCGGCTGAGACACGACGAGAGTAGGGCGCAGCGACATGGACACGACGATCGGCATTCTGGGCGCGGGCAAGGTCGGAACGATCCTCGCCCGTCTCGCGATCGAGGCCGGCTACCGGGTGCGCATCGCGGGGTCGGGGTCGCCGGAGAAGATCTCGCTCATCGTCGACGTACTCAGCCACGGCGCCGTCGCCACGACAGCGGCCGACGCTGCGCAGAACTCCGACATCGTGATCCTCGCGCTCCCCCTCGGCAAGTACCGCAGCATCCCCGTCGACGCTCTCGACGGCAAGATCGTCGTCGACGCCATGAACTACTGGTGGGAGATCGACGGCATCCGCGACGACCTCGTCGACCCGCGCACCTCGTCGAGCGAGACCGTGCAGGACTTCCTCCCCCGCTCCAGGGTCGTCAAGGCGTTCAACCACATGGGCTACCACGACCTCGACGACGAGGCGCGCCCCGCCGGAGAGTCCGGGCGCAAGGCGCTCGCGATCGCGGGCGACGACCCCGCCGACGTGTCGGCGGTCGCCGACCTGGTCGACGCGCTCGGCTTCGACCCGGTCGTCGCCGGTCCGCTCGCCGAGGGTGTGCGCTTCGAGCCGAGCACCGAGCTGTTCGGATCCGACGTCGACGCCACGGCAGTGCGGGCGATGCTCGAGCGTTTCCCCACCTCGGCCCGCGGCATGGTCGTCGCCCGTGCGCGGGCCGAGTTCGCCGACGACGCCGCCTAGCGGAGACGCTGCGTCATCCGCGACGATTGTCTGATCCCGATCGCTCGGAGGCCCCATGACACCCGACGCTTCGCCCGGCTCGGCCGCCGACGTGCTGCTGCGGCTGCACGAGCTCGCCGACCCGGCCGAGTTCGACAAGATCGTGAAGCGCGTGAGCCGCGAGCAGGTGATCGGGGTGCGGATGAAACGGCTATTCGACCTCGCGAACGAGCAGGCGTCCATGGACCTCGACGAGGTGCGGCTGCTGCTGCGGTCGCCCTGGTACGAGGCGCGTGTCGTCGCGGTCAGCATCCTCGACGCGCGCGCCCGTCGATCGCCCGCGACGACGGACGACCGAAGCGCGATCTACGAGCTGTTCCTCGCCGAGCACCGCCACATCGACACCTGGGATCTCGTCGACCGCGCGGCACCGCGCGTCGTCGGCGACTACCTCCTCCACCGTTCGCGCGCCCCCCTGTTCGACCTCGCGCGGTCGGGTGACCCGTGGGAGCGCCGTACGGCGATCACGGCGGCCTTCTGGATCATCCGCAGCGGCGACCTCGACGACCCGCTCGCCCTCGCCGACCTGCTGCTCGACGACGACGAGCACTTCGTGCAGACCTCGGTAGGCACCGCCCTCCGCGAGATCCGGCGCATCGACGCCGCTCGGCTCGACGAATTCGTATCCCGAAACGCCGGGCGCATCCGGCCGGCGACCCGCCGCCTGATGGCCGACCGCGCGGCCTCGTCGTAGGCTGAACGCAGTCGAGAGAGGGGAGGCCGCAGTGGTGCAGACGATGACCGGGACGACCGTCGCGGAGGTGATGGCCGAGCTGGCAGACCTCGCCGACCCGCGCATTCTCGAGGTAAATCTCCGGCACGGCGACGACCACGCCGTCAACCTGACCAAGCTGCGCGCGGTGGCCAAACGGCTGAAGACCCAACAGCCGCTCGCGGTCGAGCTCTGGGACACCGGCGACACGGCGGCCCGCCTGCTCGCCATTCTGATCTGCAGCCCGAAGGCGTTCGAGCTCGACGAGCTCGACTCCATGCTGCGCGACGCCCCTGCGCCGAAGGTGCAGGACTGGCTCGTCAACTACGTCGTGAAAAAGCACCCGCGGGCCGAGGAACTGCGGCTGCGGTGGTTCACCGACCCCGATCCGATCGTGGCGAGCGCCGGCTGGGCGCTCACGTCGGACAGGGTAGTGAAGCGCCCGGAAGGCCTCGACCTGTCGGGGCTGCTCGACATCATCGAGGCGCGGATGAAGACGGAGCCCGACCGGCTGCAGTGGGCGATGAACACGTGCCTCGCCCAGATCGGGATCACGCACCCCGAGCACCGTGAGCGCGCCGTCGCCATCGGCGAGCGCCTCGAGGTGCTCAAGGACTACCCGACTCCCCCGGACTGCACGTCGCCGTTCGCGCCAGTCTGGATCGCCGAGATGGTGCGCCGCCAGAAGTAGACCTACGGAAGCACCGATCTCCGCGGTCTGCCGTTCGCATTCGGACGCCACCAGAGCCAGGCCTCCGCCGCGAGGACGTGCATCGAGAGCCCCAGCCAGAACGCCGGGGCGAAGCTATCTCGCAGTGACGCCAGGTCGAGCAACGCGAAAAGACCGACCCAGATCCGGATGGTGCCCACTCCGAGACCGACGGCGAAGGCACGGATCATCCACCGCCGGTGCATCCGCACGTCGCGTCGACGGATCGCGCGGAAGGCCAGCAGCAGCGCCACCAGGAACCAGGATCCGAAGACTGCCGCCGCGAGCGACTGCCAGGCGCCTCCGAATGCGAAGGGAACTCCGAACACGAGCGCGAAGACGCCGCTCGTGATCCCGAGGACGATCAGCACCCTGCCGAATCGGCGGTGGAAGGCGAAGTGGCGGGTGCGGAACCGCCGCGACAACTGCAGCGGCGCCCCGACCAGGTAGAGCACCCCCGGCACGATGTGTGGGTAGGCCAACCACGGGTTGGCGACGTAGCGTTCCCCGAAACTCCCCAGCTCGGCGGGCACTCCGGAGACGACGAGGGGCAGGTCGTCCGCCACGCGCATGCCCGCGAAGACCAGCACGATGGCGATGAGCAGGAGTATCGCCGTCCACATGGCGGTCGCCAGCCCGCGGGTCATCATCTCCCCCTCTCGCCGTCCGCGCATCCCGTCTCCGACGACGCTGGCCCATGGGCCTGCGGTGGCGCAACCCCCTAGGATTCGCGAACCCGCGGTGTTCGACTCGAGAGCGTTCGACAGCCAGTCGACGTGAACCGAGGAGCGACGAATGCGAGCGATGGTGTACCGGGGGCCGTACAAGGTCCGAGTCGAAGAGAAGGACATCCCGAAGATCGAGCACCCCAACGATGCCATCGTACGGGTGACAAGGGCAGCGATCTGCGGGAGCGACCTGCATCTTTATCACGGCATGATGCCGGACACCCGCGTGGGAATGACCTTCGGCCACGAGTTCATCGGCGTCGTGCACGAGGTCGGCCCGTCGGTGGAGAACCTGAAGCCGGGCGACCGGGTGATGGTCCCTTTCAACATCTACTGCGGTACCTGCTACTTCTGCGCCAAAGGCCTGTACTCCAACTGCCACAACGTGAATCCGAATGCGACGGCCGTCGGCGGCATCTACGGCTACTCGCACACCTGCGGCGGCTACGACGGCGGGCAGGCAGAGTTCGTGCGCGTGCCGCTCGCCGACGTCGGGCCGTCGATCATCCCCGACTGGCTGCACGAGGAAGACGCGTTGTTGATGACCGACGCCCTCGCGACGGGGTACTTCGGCGCCCAGCTCGGCGACATCGTCGAGGGCGACACCGTGGTGGTGCTCGGCGCGGGACCGGTGGGGCTGTTCGCCGCACGCTCCTCCTGGCTGATGGGTGCCGGGCGGGTCATCGTCGTCGACCACCTGGACTACCGCCTGGAGAAGGCACGCGAGTTCGCCTTCGCCGAGACGATCAGCTTCACCGAGGTCGACGACATCGTCGTCGAGCTCAAAAAGCAGACATTCGGCCTCGGCGCCGACGTCGTGATCGAGGCCGTCGGTGCCGAGGCCGACGGCAACCTGCTGCAGCACATCTCGGCGGCCAAGCTGAAGCTGCAGGGCGGGTCGCCCGTGGCCCTGAACTGGGCGATCGACGGAGTGCGCAAGGGCGGAACCGTCTCGGTGATGGGCGCCTACGGTCCCCTGTTCAGCGCCGTCAAATTCGGCGACGCGATGAACAAGGGGCTCACGCTCCGCATGAACCAGGCGCCGGCCAAGCGGCAGTGGCCCCGGCTGCTCGAGCACATCCAGGCCGGGCACCTGTCTCCCCGCGACATCATCACCCACCGCATTCCGCTCGAGCACATCGCAGAGGGCTACCACCTGTTCTCGGCGAAGCTCGACGACTGCATCAAGACCGTCATCACCACCGGCGACTAGGAGCCACGACAATGCCATACGAAGCCAATCAGCACCGCCGCCCCTCCTCCGACGAACTGCGCGCCCGTATCCCCGGCTGGGGAGCCGACCTCGACCCGGCCGACCGCCCGTCGGTGCCGCGCGAGCGCACAGACCTGGTCACGGGCGCCCACTGGGACATCCCCGAGAACCAGCCAGAGCTACAGCCGCGTGAGCGGTCGATCGAGCACGAGCGGCTCACCCCCGTGTTCGGAACAGTAGCCCCGCTGCACGGCCCGTCCGGCGCGATCCGTCGGTTCGCCTACGAGCGTTTCAGCGAGGCCCGAGCTGCCCACTGGCTGTTGCTGGTGCTCGGAGACCGCGTCGACGCCATCGGTTCGCACGTGAGCTCGGTGCGTCAGGGCCGCCCCGACAACATGATCGCCGAGTCGGGCGTGCTGGGCGAGCGCCGCTACCACCCGATCGCGTCGCGGTTCGGGCGGGGCCGTGCCGACCTCAAGCACATCTGGCTCGATCCTCTGGTTTTCGCGGGGCCGGTGCTCGTGGTGGGCTTGATGCTCGTGCTGCGCCGTCCGCGTGGGCGGTGACGCGGAGGTTCAGGAGCGGCGGCTGAGCAGTGCGCGGCGAGCTCTGTGCAGATGCGGCATGATCCCGTAGATCACGATCGGCACGGCGATGGTTGCGAGGATCAGCGTTCGTACCACCATCGGCAGCTCGGAGATGAGAGCGCCCAGCACCAGGTTGAGAACGGTGAGCGTGGGGAAGACGGCGATCCAGATCATCAGGGCCAGCTGGTGTTTCGTCGGGGGCCCGACCTGGGTCGTTGCGGGTGCTGTGGACATGCGTTGATGCTCCTTGCCGGTGAGTGAGAGTGGATGTCGCGACCACGATGTGTCGAGCCCGCTTGGTCTCAACCCTGACCTCCGCCCACCGGAAACGGCAAAGTTTGTTGCCGTTTCCGGGATTCGTGCGGTGGGATGGTGGCATGGAACACTCCGCGATCATCTCCTCCGCGCTCGAGGCCGTCGGTCCGCGGCTCAAGAGGCTGCGTTCGCAGCACGGCATCACACTCACCGAGCTGTCGGAGACCACCGGCATCTCCCAGAGCACGCTGTCGCGACTGGAGACGGGTCAGCGCAGGGCGAGCCTCGAGCTGCTGCTGCCTCTCGCCCTCGCCTACCGCATCCCCTTGGACGACCTGGTCGGGGCACCGGAGGTCGGCGACCCTCGGGTTCGGCTCAGGCCGCGCCGGGTGAACGGCCGGACGGTGATCCCGCTCACCCCCAACCCGGGCGGCCTGCAGGCGTGGAAGATCGTCATCCCCGGAAGCCAGACAGAGCCCGAGCCCCGCACGCACGAGGGATACGAGTGGCTGTACGTGTTGTCGGGACGCATGCGGCTGATACTCGGCGACAACGACCTCACCCTCGGCGCAGGAGAGGTCGCCGAGTTCGACACCCGGCTGCCGCACTGGTTCGGCTCGGCTTACGGCAACGCGGCCGAGGTGCTCAGCCTTTTCGGAAAGCAGGGTGAGAGCGCACACGTGCGCGCGAGATCGGCGCCACGTTGATGGCACACTGTCGTTCATGGCATTGATCGCCGATGGCTACCGTTCCGACTTCCTGACCGCCGACCTCCCCCTGCCACGTCCGGTCGACGGGCGCGAGGTCGTCGAGCTGCCGTACATCCACTTCACCATCCTTCTCGACCCCGCGCGCCGTCTCGCTGCCGCCACCGGCGTGAACATCGACGGCGCCGCACTTCTCGACCTGAAGCGCGCCGACGACTGGCGGCTCGACCCGCGGGTCCCCGCGTCCGACCAGGCCGGCGAGGCGCTCTACGCGCGCAACGACCTCGACCGGGGCCACCTCGTGCGGCGGCGCGATCCCGTCTGGGGCGCACCGGATGTGGCCGCGGCCGCCAACGACGCGACGTTCGTGTTCACCAACGCCGCACCGCAGGCGGCGCCGTTCAACCAGGGCCCCAATCTTTGGGTGGGGCTCGAGGACCACGTTCTCGAGTACGCGAGCGCCCACGAGCAGAAGATCAGCGTCTTCACCGGGCCGGTGCTGGCCGACGACGACATCGTCTATCGGGGAATCCGGATACCGCGCCGGTTCTGGAAGATCGCGGCCTGGATGGCTGTCGACGGCAGCGCCGCACCGGAGTTGCGGTCGGCCGGCTTTCTCCTGGACCAGGGCCCGTCGCTCGACGCCATCGACCTGGGTCTCCGCGACGTCGCCGGCGGCGAGACTCCCCCGCCTCTCGGGCCCTTCCTCACTTTCCAGGTGCCGGTGTCGGACATCGGCGCGGTGACGGGACTGGACGTGGGTCTTCTCGCGGATGCCGACCGGTTCGAGGTGGTCGCGACCGGTCGCGAGGCGGAGCGTTGGATTCTCCTCACCGACGGCGAGCAGATCATGTTGTAGACCGACTCCGCTCGCCGACACCTATGCGTGTGCGGCTCACGGATGTCAACGCCCAGAATTTCGGCTCCCGATGCAGATTGGATGGGGTCACCGCAATCTGAGGAGTATTTATGGGTGTCAACGCACGGCTGTTCTGGATCCTGGCCGCGTTCTTCACCGCGCTTTCGGCGGTGTACACGGTGTGGACCCTCCTGTACGGCGCACAAGACCTCGCACAAGACCCGGGGGCGGGCGGAAAGACCGACGTCGTCGTCGAGTACGCGGGAACCATCGGACTGCTCCTCGCGGGCGCGGCCTCGGCACTCATCGCATTCTTCGTCGGCCGCATCCACTCGACCCAGGGCGGCGAGCTGCCCGAGGACCGCGTCGACGCCCACATCGACGACGGCGAAGCCGAGCAGGGCTTCTTCAGCCCGTGGAGCTGGTGGCCCGTCACGCTCGCCGCATCCCTCGCCCTCGTCTTCCTCGGCGTCGCCGTGGGGTTCTGGGTCGCCTTCATCGGAGCCGGGTTCCTCGTCATCTCCCTGGTCGGGTGGGTCTACGAGTACTACCGCGGCAACTTCGCGCACTGATAGGCCGAACCATGAGAGAAAACGACACCCCCGCCCGCGCGGCGGTCCTCTTCGACATCGACGGGACCCTGGTCGACTCGAACTATCTCCATATCGACGCGTGGGATCGGGCCTTCACGGGCGTCGGGCATCCCGTCGATCTCTGGAAGATCCACCGCGCCATCGGCATGGACTCGGGCAAGTTGCTGGAAACCCTGCTCGGTGACGATGCATCCGCTCTCGGCGACGACGCGAAGGAGCGTCACACGGCCGTCTACATGGAGAGCACCGACCGGCTGCGCGCAATCTCGGGCGCGGACGAGCTGCTCGCCGAGCTCGCGCGGAGAGGTCATTCGGTGGTCCTCGCGACGTCCGCGCCGGAGGGCGAGCTGAAGATCCTCCTCGGCGTGCTCGACGTGGACGACGCCGTGCAGGCGGTGACGTCCGCCGAAGATGTGGGCACGGCCAAACCCGACCCCGACATCATCCATGTCGCGCTCGACCGGGCCGGGGCATCCGCCGACGCTGCGGTGATGGTGGGCGACTCGGTATGGGACATGGGGGCGGCCACACGGGCGGGTGTCAGGAGCATCGGGGTTCTCAGTGGAGGGTTCGGTCGGGAAGAGCTCGTTTCGGCGGGCGCCGCGGAAGTGTACGACGACGTCGTCGATCTCCTCGAGAAGCTCGACTCCAGTCTTCTCGCCGAGACGGGTCGATAGCCGAGGGGTTATCCAGGGTTGCGATCTGCCATGAGCGCTCTGTCAGGCAGGCAGCACGGAGGAGTAGCCTCGCGGGTATGGCCGAGGTGGTCGTCGACGGGGTGCGCATCGCGTACCGGCGGCGCGGGAGCGGGCCCGCTCTCGTGCTCTTCCACGGCGCATTCGAAGACTCGCGGATCTGGGCCGACGAGTTCGACCGCCTCGCCCGTTACGTCGACCTCGTAGCGTGGGATGCCCCCGGGTGCGGTGCCTCGGACGACGTGCCGCCGGGGTGGGGCGCCGTCGACTGGGCGGATGCGGCATCCGGATTCGTCTCCGCGCTGAGCCTGACGGCGCCCGCTGTCGCGGGGTTCTCGCTGGGGTCGGTGTTCGCGCTGCTGCTCGCCCGCGATCATCCGCAATCCGTCGGAGGCCTCGTGCTGGTCGGCGCGTACGCCGGTTGGGGCGGATCTCTGGACGCCGCGTCGCTCGAGCAGCGCGTCGCGGCGAGCCGGTTCACGATGGAACACCCCGTCGAGGAGTGGGCGGACAACCTCCTCGATACCGTGTACCCGGCCGACGCGCCGCGACGGCGACGCGCACAGGCGCGGAGCCTCCTCGACGACTGGCGTCCGGCGACAACGGCGGCCGTCATCGACGTCATGGTGCCGGATCTGCGCCCGGATCTACCGTCGATCCAGACCCCGACCGTAGTCGTGCGTGGCACCGCCGACGCCCGCAGTCCGCGCAGTGCCTCGGTCGAGATCTGCTCGCTGCTGCCCAACGCCCGTCTGGTGGAGATAGCCGGGGCCGGGCACGACACCACCGGTCCTGAACTCGACGCGGTGCTCGTCGCCGCGGCGCGCAACGCGCGCGGCTAGCCCGGAGATCATCCTCCGATCAACGGGCGACCGCGCGAGCGACGGCGTCGACCGACCTCGCCACGTCCGCCGCATCCGTCGACCAGTTGCTGACGGAGATGCGCAGTACCTCCCGTCCCGCCCATCTCGATCCCGACATCCACACGACGCCGTCGTCGATCAAAGCCCGGGTGACGGCCCTCGTGCGCTCGTCGGAGCCGAACGCCACCGTGATCTGCGTGAACACGACGTCGTTGAGCACCTCGACGCCGGGGATCGACGCCAGACCCTCTGCGAGGGCTCGCGCATTCGCCGCCAGTCCCTCGACGAGCGCCACGGCGCCGCTGCGCCCCAGTGAGCGGAGCGCCGCCCACACGGGAATACCTCGCGACCGTCTCGAGAGCTCCGGCACGCGGTCCATCGGGTCGGCGACGCCCGCGTCGTCCCGGATGAAGTAACTGGTGTGCGACGTGAACGCCGACGTCGCCGCGCCGGCCCGCGCGACGATCGCGACGCCGCAGTCGTAGGGCACGTTGAGCGTCTTGTGGGCATCGGTGGCCCAGGAGTCGGCAGCGTGGAGACCGTCGAGGGCGTCGTTCCAACGCGGGCTCGCCGCCGCCCACAGTCCGAATGCACCGTCGACGTGCACCCACGCTCCGTGGGCATGGGCCATGCGAATCGCCTCGGCGAGAGGGTCGAAGGCGCCGGAGTGGAGATTGCCGGCCTGGAGCGAGACGATCAGCGGACCCGACACCGCGTCGAGAGCGTCGGCGAGGGCATCGAGCCGTATTCGCCCCTGGTCGTCGGAGGCGACCAGGGTCGGCTCCCCCAGGCCCAGATAGCGCAGGACGAGCTCCACCGAGCTGTGCACCTCGCGGCCCGCCAGCACGGTCACCTTCGGCGCACCCGTCAGACCGTCGCGGTTGACATTCCATCCCGCGGCTTCGAGGACGGCGCCTCGCCCGGAGGCAAGCCCGACGAAATTCGCCATCGTGCCGCCGGTGGTGAATCCGATCGAGCTCGAGGGGGGAAGACCGAGGAGGTCGAGAATCCACGCACCGGCACGCTCCTCGATCGCTGCGGCGGCGGGAGTCGCGTAACGCAGGCCGTTGTTCTGGTCCCAGGCGCTGACCATCCAGTCCGATGCCAGTGCCGCAGGCAACGTGCCGCCCATCACCCAGCCGAAGAACCGGCCAGAGCCGATCGCCATGAGGCCCGGTTGCGCGAGCCGTGCGAGTTCGTCGACGACGTCCGTGGCATCCGTCGGTCCCTCCGGCAGCTCCATGGCGAACGCGGCCTCGAGCTGCTCGATATTCTCTCGCGGACCGATCGGGCGGGAGGGAAGGGAGTCGAGCCAGTCGGCGGCGTGCGCTGTGGCGTGCGCGAGGGGCTTTCGGTAATCGTCGGGAGTCAACGGCACGGGCCCAGAGTACGCCGACGCGCGGCAGGAAAACCAGACGGTCTACCGGTGTTAGATTCAGTGCGAACGCCCAGCCGGAGGAAGAGATGACACGCGCACGCCCTAACGCAACCGCGGCAGCGCCCGCCGAACGTCCCGGCACCCCGGCTCCGCCGAACGTGCACGTGCGTGCGGCTCTCACCTGGCTGGCCATCTTCCCCCTCGTCGCCGTCGGCATGACCGTGATGGCGCCGATCACCGTCGATTGGCACCCCGTTCTGCGTGCGCTCGTGCTGACTCTGATCGTCGTGCCGCTCGCCGTGTACCTCGTTGTGCCACGCCTGTTCGCCCTGCACCGGCGCTTGCGCTCCAGGCGCTGAGCACGACCGCGCGCGCACGACCCGACGGCGCTGACGACCGGGTCATTCGGTCCGGGTGAAGACGTCTCGCTGGGGCGCGGCGCACAGTCCAATGCACCCGATCAACTGTGAAGCCAATTGACGCGAAGTCGAGGTCAGCGTGAGGACGTTCGGCATTGAGGAGGAGTTCCAGTTCCTCGACCCGGAGACGCTGCGCCCGGCCGACGTCGGAGCTCGAGTCTTCGACCGGCTCGCTGCGGATCCCCAGTGGCGTGCGGTCACCCATCGGGAGTTCCTGGCGTCGCAGATCGAGCACGCCTCGACCGTGTTCGAGACCCTGGACGACGCGGGCGCCGCGCTCGACGGCTTTCGCCGGTTGATCGCGCGCGAGGGCGCCGGACTCGGTGCCATTGCGGCGAGCATCGGCACTCCGCCCGACACCACGCCGTTTCCCGCCATCACCGACCTCGAGCGGTACCACCGGATCGTGCGCGAGATGGACGGCGTCATCGCCGATCATCAACTGAGCGGCCTCCACGTGCACGTGGCCGTTCCGAGCCGCGACCACGGCGTCATCGCACTGAACGCGGTGCGTCCGTGGCTTCCGCTCCTCACGGCCCTCGCGTCGAACTCGCCGCTCTGGAGGGGCCATGACACGGGGTATGACAGCTGGCGGACGGTGCTGCTGCGCCGCTGGACCACCTCCGGATCGCCGCCCGCGTTCATCGACGCCGCGGACTACGAACGGCGCGTGTCGCGGTTGCTCGGCATGGGCGGCACCCTCGATCGTGCGGTGATCATGTGGGACGTCCGCCTGTCGGAGCACCTGCCCACCATCGAGTTCAGGATGGCGGACGCGCAGCTTCACACGGAGACCACACTCCTCGTCGCCGCACTGTGTCGCGCATTCGTGACGCACGCGCTGGATGTCCCGTCGGCCGAGAGCGCCGCGGCGGATGATTCGGCGGGAATGCCGACCGAGCTCCTCTCGGCGGCGATCCTGCATGCGGCACACTTCGGCATGCGGCGCGACGTGTTCAATCCGTTGACGGGGGCGCTCGCCCCCGCGGGAGAATGCCTGAACGGTCTGCTTCGGATGCTCCGCGGGGAGCTCGAGGAGGCGGGCGACCTCGAGGCGACGACGGATGCCGTCGCCAGACTGCGCGCCGACGGGACCGGTGCGGAGCGGCAGCGCGCCGCGTTCCAGAGCGGAGGGCTGCCGCACCTCGGCAGGCTTCTCGCCGGCGGCAGCACACCGCGAACACTCCAGGAGCTCGCGAGCGACAGTCAGTGACACGGTGAAGACGCGGGATCATCCCCTCTGGATGACGCCCCGGGCTCGCGCCCGAATCTACTGTTGGCGCATCCGCCCATCACGACGAAGGGAAGGCGAATATGTGTCGATGGCTGGCCTACTCGGGTGGGGCGCTTCAACCCTCCACCGTCATTCTGGACGCACAACATTCGCTGGTCGCTCAAGCGCTGAACTCACCGCTCGGCAAGGAGACCGTCAATGGTGACGGGTTCGGGTTCGGCTGGTATCCGGAGGGCCAGCCCGGGGCCGAGCCGGCGTATTTCCACAGCATCGAACCGGCCTGGAACGACCAGAACCTGCGAGAGCTGACGCGGAGCGTTCGGAGCCCGTTGTTCTTCAGCCACGTTCGCGCGGCCATCGCACCTCCGATCCAGCAGACCAACTGCCACCCGTTCAGGTACAAGAACTGGATGTTCATGCACAACGGCGCGCTGGCCGACTTCTCACGGGTGAAGCGGGATCTGACGTTCGCCGTCGATCCTTCTCTCTACCCGCACATCCTGGGCACGACCGACTCCGAGGTGCTGTTCTACCTCGCGTTGACGCTGGGGCTCATGGACGACCCGGTGGCGGCGATGGGAGCGGCAATCCGCATGGTCGAGATGGTGGGACACGATCACGGTATCGCGTTCCCCATGCAGGGCACGGTCGCGATCACCGACGGTGTGACTATCTGGGCGTTCCGCTACTCCTCGCAGGGGCGCACCCGTTCATTGTTCCACTCCGTCGACGTGGAGACGCTGCGCGAGATGTACCCAGACGCCGAGCGGCTCAAACTGTTCGCGCCGGGCGACCGACTCGTCGTCTCCGAACCCCTCAACGACTTGCCCGGCGTCTTCCAGGAAGTCCCCGAATCGACTGTGGCCATCGTGGCTGCCTCGGGCTACCGCCATGAGCCGTTTCTCACGGACAGTGCGTGATGTATCTCTATGTTGCGGCGGGAGAGATGTCGGTGTTCGCGGGGTCCCCGACCTCGGCTGCCGGTTGATCGGATGCGGTAGCCGCAGCCCACTCCTCCGCCCAGGAGACGAGCGGCCCGAACGCAGCGGGGAGGGATGAACCCAGCGGGGACAACGCGTAGGAACCGTCCTGGTGGCGAGCGACCACCCTCGCCTCGGTGAGTTCACGAAGTCGGAGAGTCAACGTCGACGAAGACATCCCGTCGCACTCTCGTTGGAGCTCCAGGAACGTGAGATCGCGGCCCTGCAGCTCCCAGACGATTCTCATGCTCCATCGCCGCGTCATGAGGTCGAGTAGCGCGAACAGCGGCCTGCCCGTGCGCGAACCCTTGGCTGGTCTTCCCGGGAGTGGTGTGCTCGACATGGGGTCCACAATACCGCTTGCGCTTCGATAATCGAAGTGATACTTTCGACCCACTTCGATAGTCGAAGTGAATGACAGGGCGGGGAGCGGAATGAGAATCGGAATCGTGGGCGCGGGCAACGTGGGCAGGCTGTATGGCGAGGAGTGGGTGAAGCGAGGCCACGAGGTCGCGTTCAGCTACGTGAGAGATGTCGGCCGCCTCGAGTCCTTCGTCGGCCTGCTGGGTGCGAGGGCGTACGTGCTCGAGGTGGAGGATGTGGCGGCGTTCTCGGACGTGGTTATTTTCGCGCCGCCATTCGAGCAGATCGAGCACGCGGCCGCGCTCCTCGGTCCGGTATCCGGAAAGGTGGTGGTCGACACCACCAATCCTTTCAATCCGGAGCGCACCGGGCTGGTCGATCTCGGAACGAGCACCGCTTCGGAGAAGGTTGCAGAACTGTTCCGTGATGCACTGGTGGTCAAAGCGCTTCACAACGTGTCAGTAGAGCAGGCCGCCTCGGCCATGCGGGAGACTCCCGTCGTGGTCTTCATCGCCGGCGACGACAACCGGGCCAAGGACACCGTCGCAGGATTGATCGCCGACGCGGGGCTCGTGCCTTTCGACACCGGTGATCTGTCTACCGCCGTTCTGAGCGAAGCACCCGGCCCATTGTTTATGAACGAGTACAACGAGTCGGCGGTGGCCGCGGCGGTCGCGACGGCGCGCGGTTGACTTTCAAGCCAACCACCCGCGACTGTCACTCTGGGTACGCCGCCCCCAAGAACTGACGCGGGTCACCGAGGTAGTCGACCCGTTTGTACCCGGACCGGTTGAGCGCGAGCTGGCCGGTGCCGGTCGCGAGTGGCGCGGTGAGGGCCGCGGTGAGTGGTGACTCGAGCTCGGCGGTGCGGATGATGGCGTAGACGTCGCGTGTGAAGACGCCGCGCTGCGTGCCGGGTGGGTATGCCCCGCGCCCGAACAGCGGTCCGGGCATGAGGGGAGGCTGGTCGGGGTTGTACCGGTCGTCGATGGGGCGTTCGCCGTTGATCTTCAACAGCGTGTGGACGTCGACGGTCATCGTGCGGTTCACCATGTTGTTCTTCTGCGCGATCCACTGCGATGCGAGGAACGGGATGATCTGCCCCTGCACGCTCAGCACGCGCGCGTCGTTCTCGGGCGTCGTCGAGTCCCCGCGGACGCACGCGCCGGGTTCCGTCACACCGATGGCACGGAGGAAGAAGGCGCGCACGTCTGTGCCCGCCGCGGGCAGCTGCGGGCGCAGCTGCTGGAGGATGTACGCTCCGTCGTCGTAGACCACCACAGCGTTCGCGCCGAAGACCGAGGTGCGCACGTTGCCCGCCGAGGTGCAGGTGTAGATCGCGGTGAGCTCCTCCCGTGTGAGGTTGTCTAGCCCGCGCGCCAGGCGGAACCCGGCCACGCTCACCGCATCCCGCCCGATCGGCAGGTACGTAACGGCGTCGTCGGCGATGCCGGCGATGTTCACCGGACGGTTCGCGGAACGCACGAAGTCGACCTGTTCGGGGTAGTCGCGGAGCGCCGCGAAGCCCGCGGCCTCGGTAGCAGGGCGCGGAATCGGTGCGGCGCCCGGCTTCGTGACGATCGTGGCGCTGCCGGTGGGGTCGAACGATGCGACATCCGGAGCCTGGGGCGTACCGTCGGCGATGTTCGCACGGCCGTTGCTCAGGACGTCCCAGAGGAGGGACGTGGATGCGGCGCCGACGCCCGCGTATTGGCGCGCGCCCGGCGTCCACGGATCGGCGCTCGCTGGCGGCGGCGCCGCGAGCGCGAGGGCCGCCACCGTCGCCGCGGCGAGGACCACCCTGGCGAGGCGGGCGCGTCGTGGTCGCCGGCCCGCGTCGAGGCCGGTCTGGGAAACTGAGATTGGGCTGGACACTGGGCACCCCCGATTTACGGACGCCGGCCGTCGGGGTGCCGCCGGCGTCTCACGGCGGGCCTGACATGCCGCCGACTGCTCTGAGCCTTGCGCATCGCGGCAGCGTTGTCGAGGAGGACAAGCGGTGGAGGACAGTCCTGTACCCCGGCCTGGCTGACGTGCGGCGCGTCGGCCTCGACCGCCTCCTCCCACGTCGCTGGCGCCGCGGCTGGGATGATAGGCGAGAACTCGATGTCGGAGCCAAACGGGAGGATGGCTGGGTGCAGGTCCTCACATTCCTCGTCGCAGCTGTGCTGTCGCGCATCGCCGCGGCGGGCGGAGTCGTCGTATTCCCGATCCTCGCGTTGCGCGAGCTGGACGACCTGTCGGCCGGAGCAGTCCTCGTCGCGGCGGCCCTGGCTCCGACGGTGGTGTTCTCACCGCTCGTCGGCGCCGTGCTGGACTCGGCCAGACATCCCCGCCTCTACCTCTTCGGAGCCGGCGTGGTGTCGGCCGGCGGGTACGCGACGGCCGCCCTGCTCGGGTCGGTCCCCTTCGGCGCCGTTGTGCTCGCGCTGGTCGCGGCGGGCTGCGCGACGCCCGTCCTCATGGGCGGGCTGTCGAGCTTCGTCACGGGCCTGATCGCCCCGGAGCGCACGGCGTACGCCACCGACACTCTCGCATACAGCATCGCCGGTGTCGGAGGCCCGGCACTGTGCTCCGTTGTCATCGCGATCGCCTCACCGCGCTGGGCGGCGCTGTCGCTCGCCGCCGCCGCTCTCGCCGGGGCCCTCGTGATGCTGGCGCTTCGACCACAGCGGCACTCCCACGGGAGGTCGGACGGATTGTGGAGGCGGATGACACAGGGCGCCGTCTATCTCGTGCGGCACCGACCGCTCCTGCTCGTGACTGCGTCCAGCACCCTCACCCAGATCGGAGCCGGTGCCTTCCCGATCGCGGCAGTCGTGTTCTCGCTGCAGCACTGGCATCAGGCGGAGACCGGCGGATGGATCGTCACGGCGTTCTCCGTGGGCACTCTCGTGAGCGCCGTCGCCGTCGCGATCCGGCCGATCGAGAAGCTGCCCCCAGCGCTCGTCATGGCCTGGGGCTTCGCCCTCACCGGAATACTCACCGTCATCGGCGCCCTCAACGCCTCCCTCGCGTGGACGATCGTCTTCGTCGGGCTGTCCGGCGTGTTCTCGGCGCCGAGCGTCGCAGCGATGTTCGAACTGCGCACGATCAACAGCGTCGCCCCCGTCCGAGCCCAGGTCTTCACAGTCGGATCCGGACTCCGAGCCGCCGCGGGAGCGCTCGGTGCGGCACTCATAGCGCCCTTCGTCGGTATCGACGGTGGCGTCCTACTCAGCATCGTCGGGCTCATCTGGCTCGCCTCGGCGGCCCTCATGCTCCCGTACCGGACCGCGGCGGCAGCCCTGGTTCCCGCCCGATAGGGAGCACAATTCCGTGAGCGGGTCGGCATGCCCGTCCGTGCCGTTCGCATCGGACATGCCGAATGGCGAGCGGCCTGCGTCTACGACATTCTGTCGGGCCGACAGGATTTGAACCTGCGACCCCTTGGAGGGTTCAGGCCCTATTTTGATCGTTGCCGAATGTCTCCGAAAACCCTCGGATTCCCTTGTGTTTACAGGGAACCGGGCGGTTCGCTGGCTTCGATTGTACGCGGTCAAATCCGGTCGCTCACGATTCAATGTGGTGACTAAATGATGACTTGGTGATGGTGGAGAGCCGCCTTCTTTACGTCGTCGTTTACGCATCTCCGAGGCAGCGAATCCTGAATGGACCGTCTCGAGCCCATGAGAGTTGTGTCTGGTAACGCACTTCCTCGAAACCCATAGGAGACAAAAAGGGATCATTGCCCGGTGCGGCCATAAACGTCTGCTCCCCTGTTGCGGCTGTTTTGCCGCTGCCTCAACTTCGCTCCTTTCATACAGCTTCCCCGATAGTCCGCAGCCGCGTGATGATTCGAACCCCGAACGCGACGATCCCCGCTGAAAGGACGATCTCTGCTGCGAGAATCGCTGGGCGATATGCGATTAGGCCCGCCCATGCGATAGGCACGACCGTAAGCACGGCAACCAAGCTGGACAGCGCGGCGATGGTCCAGAAGGTGCGTCGGGGGCTCTGCGGAGGGAAGACTGCAAAGAAGGCGAATCCGGCGAATATAGCTACAGTCGACCAACTCGGTCCGAGCCACGTGAAGGTCTGCGAGAGTATGCCGACGGCGACTACTACCGCTATGCCGAGACCGGAAAGCAACCTGGCGGTGCGGCCTCGCCCTGCAACGGCGAATCCCAGAGCGAACACGAATAGGGTTCCGGCGACTACTGACGGATTCGTGAACGGCCCGACTGTGCCCGCGAACTCGATGCCAGGTCCCCACGCGATGAATACGAAATAGAAGACCGAGAAAGCCGCATTCAGCGCGAGAGCGACGACGGCGCCGCGAGGCAACCGGACTGGTGCAACGAATCGTTCCCAGATCCCGCCAAGCGCAAGCGCCAGCCGGTCCCCGGCGCCTGGACGATCACGCCCGAGGGCCTCGGCTTGGTCGAGCAAGATGCTGACCACGGCCGCCGAATTCCTTTCACGCCACGCTGATGGATACCAACGCAGCATCTTGTGGAAATCGGCGTCCCGGAGCTGGTCGTGGCGGACGTCGGCCAGACTCTCGTCACGAAGAATGCCGTTCATCGACCTCGAAGCGGCCACCGGCAGGAACGGGACGGCGACCGAGAACGTCCGTGGAAGGTCCACGTCGCCCGGATTCATGCGATTCCCAACCCGGTGACGCCTGAAAGGGCCTGCAAACGCGTTCGGGCTTGTCGGGCATTCATTTCGAGTCGGTTGACCTCGAACGTCAGGGCGGTGATACCGGCATTTGTGATTCGGAAGTAGCGCCGCAGCCGTCCGTCGACCACCTCATCACCATCGACCATGACGAGGCCCTCCCCACTCAGCCGCTCCAATGCGGCATAAAGTGTGGCCACTTTGAGCTGCACGCGCCCGTCTGAGAGTTCCCTCGCGCCGGCTATCAGTGCGTATCCGTGGTTGCGTCCTGCCGCTAAAACGGTGAGGACCCAAAAGGTCGGTTCCCGCATTTCTGTTTGCATACGCCGACCATACTCCGGCGTCCGGAATATAGCTAGTGCTGGAATAGGATGGTAGGACGCAAAGCCCTCTGCTGACGCCTCTGCGGCTCTTCGCCTGAGCGAACGTTGCAGCGAGAGAGTGACCGCCTGCTTGTAACTCGCCTCCCATGGGCTGGGACACGGTTAGGTTGCGAGACACGGGAGCCACTTAAGGAGCACCATACAAAGTGGAGTTCGGCGGCGTGGAGTGCCCGTTAGCCGGTCTCTTCAGGGCATGACCGCGAGCACCCGGCGCGGCTTGGAACCGCCGGTCGAAAACGGTTCCAAAACCACCTGCCGATTGAACCTGCTCGATACCGGTTTGATTTCGAGCAGACTTTCGATCACCGGTTTCGATCAAGTTGCGAGCAGCCCGATTCTCGCATCGTCGGGCCCGTTCAGTCGCGCTTCGACAGTTCGGGCAATCATTGCCATGCTGGCCGGATCGGGTACGAAAGCATCCTCTATCGAGGCTTCGAATACCCCGCCTCTTCGCTCGATTTCGTTGGCGCCCTGAAGCTCGACTCGTCGGTCGCGACGGTGAAGGGCTGGCCGATTGGACCGATATTTACTGAACCGAGGGCTTCTCTGGCGTCGTAGTCGTAGAGAGTGAGGCTCAGGGTCGACCGCAACGATCGACGTGACGACGTGAGATCGTACGTCTGGTCTCCAATGGCGGAGCTCAGGTGGCCTATTTCTAGGTGCCCAGTCGAGGACGGTCCGTCGATCACCTTGAAGAAGCCGTCGACGTCCAGAACCACAGGGTCGGAGTTCAAATACATCCGGATGTCCGGACGATCTTCCGTGGAAAAGTCGGTAAGGGTGAGGCTTATGGACTGGTCCGGGTTTTCAACCAGGGTTGCCGTACCAGAGGTCACGGCTGCCTGTGATACGAATTGGCCGGATGAGGTCGAATTCGGCGTCGAGGCGGTGTCTGTCCCTTGAGGTGTGTCGGACGGGACGTCCGCGGGTGGCACCGAGCTGGACGCACTCGGCCGACCCCCGTGCGGACCGGGGTGTGGTTCAGGCGTAGTGCAGGCAGACAGCAGCACCGATGCTGCAACGCAGACCGAAACTGCGATCAACCGCGCGGTCCGGCTAGAACCGGTAGGAAAAAGATTTCCCGAACGCGGGGCGGAATCAACCCGTCGACTCACGTGATCTTTTCCAGGTCGAGTTGTGACGGGTCGACGAAGGTGGCCCGATCCAGCCCAAAAATTTTGACGAGGCGTGAAGGGCAGGGAGTGCTGATCACTTCGACGGCGTGCTCGCGTGTTGTGCGCTCGCCCCGCAAATCTATGCACGTGTAGTACTCGACTACCTGGCTGCTGAATCCTCCCGACGTTATCCCCGTGAGTAGCAAGAACTTCGCCCGCACCTCGTGTTCGCTCTGTTCGAAGTCGAATAGGCCCTGCCTCGCACCGCCGTAGTCTGCGTACTCACGTGCCGTTACATCGCGGATGTCTTCTTCCAGTTTTCCTTCGATTTCCGCGAGTAGATCCGTTTCCGGCGTCGTCGTCGAAGAGGAGAGAAATCCGTGTAGTCGGTCGTGGGCTCTTTCGACTCGGGAGAGCACTGCGGCGTTCCCGTCGGCGTCCTGTTGCGATGAGCAACCGCAGAGAGAAAGGGCGACCCCCAGGACGACTGCGGCCGCGAATAGCCTGCGAGTGGTCACCTTCTTCCTGCCATAACAAGTTCCTCTGTTGAGCGGGCCCGGGTCGGGAAGGCGAGTTCATGCGGGCTTTCGATGAGCTAACCACGTTCTGAGCTATAGTCAAGCACCGCGGTGTCCGGCAGGTCGAGAAGATAAACGTCCCATGCACCCGACAGCTCATACCAGGCCTCAATCGTTCTCCGCCGGCAGCTCGACTAAGGCCTCGTCTACAACGACAAGGCGTCGTCCCGTCGCATCTGTTCGAATTCCGATCTGCCCCGACGAGCCGTCGACTCGAAGAAACGGGCCGGCGGGTTCGAGGAGTTTTTCTACCTCTTCAGTCATGGCCGTGAGACGGTACGACGTCTTCATCCAAGACTGGACGTTTTCGATGTAGACGTTGTGATGCCGTGATTGCTCTGCCGCAAATTCCGAGTCAGCTTTAAGCAGGCCCGCACCGCTCACCCCACCCACAATCAGGGCTAACCCGGCAGCGACGATCGCCCGTGGTCGCATCGACCGCCCGGCGATGAGCATCAGGACAGCGATACTAGTGAGCGGCACGGCGAGTATCGCGCCGAGTAGGGCGACGAATGGCCAGGTCACCTCTGACGAGAGCGCCAGATAAGGGCCGGGATTGGTCATCGACGGTTCGAGCAAGACGCTATCCCTCCCAGGCCGTCGCGGACGCGAGCAATGGACCGAGGCCGTCTACTTCGTTCAGGTGGGAACGGAGAGCGCTAAGGGCGTACGAGTGCCGAGACCGCGTGCTAGAGGCAGACGTGCTCATGATCTTGCCGGTCTCGGCGAGAGTGAAGCCCTCTCCGTAGACGAGAAGAATGACCTCCCTCTGCTTCGGCGGCAGGCGGCGTATGGCAGCTCGAATGTCGTCTGATCTGTCGTCGGGGTCCGGCGAGGTCATGCCGCTCACGATCTCGTCGCGGATCCGGGCGGTGAGCGCGATTCGTCGCCGGCGGCCTCGCTCGTGGTTCATCAGCACCCGTCGGGCGATGCCGAACATCCACATCCGGGCCTTGAGATCGTCGGCCGGTGCGTCGCCTGCCCGCCTCCAGACGACGAGCATCGTCTCCCCGACGAGGTCCGCCGCCTCGTCGCGTGGGAGGACGCGGCGTGCGAAGTAGGAGAACAGGTCGTCGATGTTCGTCTCCGCGAGGGCGCTGATGCGATCACGCAGCTCTACTTGCACGAGATCCTCGACTCGATCGAGACGCCGCCCTGCATGCCTTTGTCAGCCAGTTCCGCCCAGATCGCAGTGACCACCGTGTCGGAGACCGCGGACGATTCCGCCGCATACGGACTCGCCACCACGTCCGGAAGTCCGGCCGCCTCCCCGGCATCGCTCGCAGCTTTGTCCGCTTCGAGCGAGGCGGAACGTTCGCCGGACGGGTGGTCGAGCGCGCGCTGGATCGGCAGCGCGGAGACGTCGAGAGTGCTGATGAATCTCTGGGCGACGTCCATCGCCGCCTCCGGACTGTCGCTGGTCGCGAAGTCGGGGGTGACCTTGATGTCGACGTCGCAGACGGTCCCTGATTCGAACGTGAACGACGTCGATACGGGGGGCGGGAAGAGCACGTCCAGGGCGAACGGGACTGCTGCAGCTGCGATCACTGCACCGGAGAGGGTGACTCCGGCGATGATGCCCAGCGCCCTACCGCTTATGCGGCGGAAGTGCAGGCCGCTTCGCCCACCCCCGGCCTGCGCCTCGGCCTCGGCCGATGCGCTCATCAGCGCCTGGTGCACGGCGGGGCTGACCGGCTCGAGTAGCGTCTCGTGCAGCCTCTCTCCCGGGGACGTCATGACGATGCCCAGAGTCGACGCGAAAATTTCGCTCCGACGGGGAAGTGATAGGGCGGAGGCTGGGTGCGGTTGAGCATCATTCGAAACTTCCCTCCAGCATCGCGACGAGTATATGGGTGATGTCGACGGACACCGTCGAGTGTTGATCGGCGGCTGGCAGGAGGTTGTCGGTCGACATTGGCATTCTGTCCGTTCGGTCGATTGCGGTCGTCTAACCCGTACGTGTCCGGCACAGCACGGAACGTCCTAACCGCCGAAGATCGGTTTCGGCTAAGTACTTAGGTCAACGGTCAGAGTCGATGGATCATCGGCGGAAGACTCGGTGCAGCAGCTCTATGCGTCGCGGCATCCACATGGCTTCCGTAAGCCAGCCGCTGAGCTGCGCCGAGCGCAGCGAGCGCACGGCGCTCGTCTTGGCGCTGCGCTGTCGACTGAGCCGGCTGCCCGAGCGTCCTTGAGCCGACGACGTAATAACGGTCCCGGTACGCCGCGACCGTGCTCGCGTGACGCCGCCAAACGGACGCGGCGGAGCCCCGCGGAGCGGCCCCTAGGGATCTCGTCCACGTCTCCCCCGCGAGCAGCGCTTGGTCGAGCATTGCGCTCGCTAGTTTCCTAGGCATCGATTGCACGCGGTCGTGTCGAGTCTGTGACGGTCGTTCTTTCAACACTTGAGTTTCCGAGACATTCTCTCGGGCTGACAGGACTTGAACCTGCCACCCCCTGGAGGGTTCAGGCCCAATTTTCGTCGTTGCCGAATGTGTCCGAAAACCCTCGGATTCCCTTATGTTTACAGGGAACCGGGCGGTTCGCTGTCTCCGATTGTAGCCCTTCGTTTTGGTCAAATAGAGATGAAGTAGATGGGAAATGATGGCCTTGGAAAGACCGTGAGCGATACCGTCAGCCTCCCGAAGCACCGGACGGAAAACTCAAGTGGCGAGGCTCCTTGACAGCCTGATTCGCGTAAAGCAGGTTAAGCCTCGACGCCTTCCGAGCCCTCACGTTGTTCACATATAACTCCCCGTGCGCTCGAATGTGTTTTACTTTCCCTCATCGCGCAGCCGACGCGGCTGAAGCCGATGCCCCGACAGCGACGAGGTATCGAAGGGATGTCGCGTGACTCCGTCTCCACACACGGTCGGAATCCTCGTCTTCGACGGGATGAAGCTCCTCGATTTTGCCGGGCCTGCTGAAGTATTCGCAGAAGCAAACACTTTTGGGGGCGACTACCGGATCAGCATGGTTTCGATCGACGGTCGCGACGTGCGTACGTCAATGGGCCTGACCCTCCCTGTCGACCTCGCCGCTTCAGACGCGGGAAGCTTCGACACCGTTCTCGTCGCCGGAGGTGAAGTCTTCCCCGCTGGTCCCGTCTCGGACAGTCTGGCGTCCGGTGCGTTCGATTTGTCGCAGCGGGCGACTCGAACGGGGTCGATCTGCACGGGTGCATTCGTCTTGGCAGCGGCCGGGCTGCTCGAGGGAAAACGAGCGACCACGCACTGGCAGCATGCCGCAGAGTTGGCCCTTCGCTACCCCGGCATTCGGGTGGAACCTGATGCGATCTTCGTGAAGGACGACAGTACGTATTCGTCGGCTGGCGTGACTGCGGGAATCGATCTCGCGCTGGCTCTCCTCGAGGAGGACGAAGGGGTGGAGCTCGCGAGAACCGTGGCACGCTCGCTGGTCGTCTACCTGCAGCGAGACGGCGGACAGTCGCAGTTCTCCGGGGCGACGGTCGAGCAGGTGCCGCGTGCATCGCTGCTCCGCACCGTCATCGACGTCGTGAGAGCCGATCCTGCCGCCGAGTATTCGACCAGTGTCCTCGCGGGGATAGCCCGGGTGAGCCCTCGCCACCTCTCTCGTCTGTTCCAAGAAGAGTTGGGAATGACCCCTGGAAAGTACGTCGAGGTCACCCGCCTGAACAGGGCAAAACAGCTGCTCGATGACGGGCGAAGTGTTACCGAAGCCGCAGAGGCTTCGGGATTCGGCAGTTCCGAGACGTTGAGGCGGGCCTTTCTGCTGCACCTCGCAATCCCGCCGTCCAAATATCGAGGACGTTTCTCCCCGGCCGCCGTGAAGGTTCGGCGGTAGGACAGTGAATTGGCGCTATTGCGGCACGCTGTCAGCGCCGAGCTTTGACGAGGCCCGTGAACGTTCGCGCTGTTCCTGCAATGCGCGCCGGTAGACGAGCTCCCAGTCTTTCGATACTGCAATGTTCAACTTTTCCGATTCCTCGATGGTGATCTCTTGGGGAAACCCGAAGGTGTCGGAGAGCATGAAGATGTCGGCCCCGGTGAGCGTTCTGCCCTCAAACTGTGTGAGTGCGCGCAGGCCGCCGTCGAGGGTCCGGCGGAACGCCTTCTCCTCGCGGAGCAGAGTCGCGAGAATCTCGCCGCCTCGCTCCACTGTTTCCGGATACGCCCGCGCGTAAATGGAACCCAGTTCCGCGACGAGGGGCGCGAAGAACTCCTCTTGTAGCCCGATTGTTCTCGCCGTTGTGATGGATCGACGAATCAACCGTCGCATCACGTAGCCTCGCTCTTTGTTCGCGGGTATCACGCCGTCAACCGCCAAGAAGTACGCTCCTCGCACATGGTCCACAATCACGCGCATGTGCCCGGGGGCAGCCGCGTAGGCGGTACCGGACAGCACTTCCACGACCTCGAGCAATGGTGCGAGCACGCTGACCGCGTATACGTCGGGTACGCCCAGGGCGGCGGCGGCGATGCGTTCCAGCCCGCCGCCGAAATCCACGATTCGCCGCTTCAGCGGAGAGAAAGTACCGTCCTCATCACGTCGATACTGCATGAAGACCTGATTCCCGATCTCGAGGAACCGGCCTCCGTCGCTCGCCGGATGGGCAAGTCCGTAGCTCGGATCGTGATGATGCGGGCCGAAGTCGTAGAAGACTTCGCTGTCGGGTCCACACGGGTCGCCGATGGGAGTCGACGACAGATTCCCGCCGCGGCTCCACCAATTCTCGTCGGCATCGTAGAAGAAGATGCGTTCGTTCCCCATGATTCCTCGGGCATCTCCCGCGGCCGCACAACCGATCTCCGCGATTCCCGCGTCGATACCCTGTGAAGCGAATGCTGCCTGCCAAATCAGAGCGGCCTCGTCGTCTCGGGGGACGTTGTGGTGACGGTCACCGATGAAGCAAGTGACATACAGGCGATCTGGGTCGAGACCGACGACGTCGGTGAGGAACCGGAAGAAAGTATTGATCTAGTGCTGCTTGGAGTAGTCGCCGAGGCTCCAGTTTCCCAACATCTCGAAGAAGGTCGTGTGTCTGCCGTCTCCGACCTCGTCGATGTCCTGGGCTCGAAAGCAGGGCTGGCTATCGGTGAGCCTGGTGCCCCGCGGATCAGGTTCACCAAGCGGGACGGGAAGCAGCTGCTGCATCCCGCTTCCGGTGAACAAGGTAGTTGGGTCCGTCGGGACAAGACTGGATCTGGGGATGCGTTCGTGCACGGTGCTCCCCATGAGGGCGAGGAACGCTCCTCGAATGTCGTCGGCGTCCATGGCGGTCACTGCTCGGCCGAGAGATCGTGTGCAATCCGTTCCATGAAGCCGCTCAGCTTCGCCGGCACGTCGCGATGGATGTCGAGGTCAAACAGGTCGGAGAGCACGTGCGGGTCGCGGTAGCTGATGTACGTGGAACCGTTGTCGTCCCAGACCAGCATCCGAAGCGGGAGATCGATTCCGGCTCTCGGATCGTCCTGCATCACCCCAGTACCCACGGCCGGGTCGCCGAAGAACACGACGACTTCATCGGCTAGCTCCAGGCCCGCCGCCCGCGCCCCTGCGGCGTGATCGATGCTCGCGAGCACTGCCACGCCCCGTCGCTGCAACAGATCGCGGAGGCGAGCCGTCGCCTCAGCGACGCTGCCATGCACCCTTAGTGTCTTCAGTTCCTCGCCCATCGCCGCGTTCTCCTCAAAGTCAATGTGTCGCGCTCCAGTGTCCCGCCGGCTTTCCGACGGCGGAACACTGCAGTACTAGCTCGCGAGGAAGCGCAGCAGGTTTTCGTTGACCTCGGCGGCGTGGCTCCAGCCGAAGCCGTGGGGTCCGCCTTCGATCTCCACGTAGTCGCTCTCGGGGAACGCCTTGTGGAAGGCGCGCCCGGTCGCGTCGATCGGGAGGATGCGGTCGAGCACACCCTGCATGATCAGGCTGCGAATCCCGGTCGCGCGGATCTTCTCGATATCGCCGCGGAAGTCTTCGTGCCAGGACGGCACGACCGCGTAGGCCGCGATCAGCGAACCGCCGGTTGCGACGTTCCAGCTCCCTTGAACGACCTCGGGGCTCACGCGGGTGCCGAGGTTCTCATCGAGGTTGTAGAAGTTCTCATAGAACGACGTGTAAAACGCGTACGGGTCAGCTTGCGCGCCCGCAGCGATGCCGTCGAAAACTTCCTGCGGGAGCCCGGTGGGGTTGTCATCGGTCTTGAGCAGGAACGGCTCGATCGGCGCCAGGAACGCGATCTTCGCGAGGCGATCGGTACCGTAGGTCGCCGTGTACCGGCCGACCTCGCCGGTGCCCATGGAGAAGCCGACGAGCAGCACGTCCTGGAGGTCGAGGGTCGTGAGGACGACGTCGAGGTCGGCGGCGAAGGTGTCGTAGTTGTAGCCTTCGCTCGGCTGGCTGGACTTGCCGAAACCGCGGCGGTCATAGGTGATCACCCGGTAGCCAGCCTCGAGAAGTGCACGGGTTTGCGGTGCCCACGAGGCCCCGTTGAGAGGGTAGCCGTGGATGAGCACGACAGGCTGGCCGCTGCCGTGGTCTTCGTAATACAGGTCGATCGACGTGCTGTTCTCGGTGCCGACGGTGATGACTGACATGGTGTTCCTATCCGCTAGAAGAGTGGTTCTTGCTGTGGCCCGCTCTGGGTCGGGCCGTATATTCAGTCTGAAGATGCCCGGCCTCAGCCGCCCCGCGTCTCCGGCCAGACTGCCCTCGAATACGGACATGATTTCAATTCGAGGTAGCTGGCTGTAGTGCGACGCAACATCGAAGAGTGAGGCTGAAGAGGCTCGTGGCACCGGTATCCGCCTACAAAGCCACAACGGGCCAGTCGTTTTCGACCCGGGCCAGGACGTTGAAGTAGTTCGTCAGCACATTCAACGCCAGATTTGCCACCAGTTCCCCGATCTCCTGGTCCGTCACCCCGGCTTCGCGGGCCTTCGCGATCGCGTCCTCAGCCACGTCGCCGGCATTCTCCGCGATCGCACTGGAGAGCGTGAGCAGCGCGGCAACGTGGGGGTTGGTCGAGTCGCTGCGTCGTGCGGAATCGAGTTCGTCGGCGGTCACCTTCGACACGTTGCTGCCGATGTAGGTATGTGCGGAGAGGCAGTATTCGCATCCATTCAACTGGGCGGTCGCGATCGCGAGGCGGTCACGAACGGCGGCCGGAAGGGTGCCGGAGCCTACGGCGGCAGACAAAACGAGGTAGCTCTTGAGAAGCGCCGGGCTGTTCGCCATGACCTTGGTCATGTTCGGCACGCGGCCGAGGCCCTTCTGCACCTGCGCGAGCAGGTCTTTGGCGACGCCCGTGGCGTCCTCGGGCTGGATGGGGGCGAGGGTGGCGGTGGTGACCGTCATGTGGAGCTCCAATGGTTCTGATAGTTGATGGGTGAATCAAGAAATACGGGAATTGTCGACGCGATCAGCATCCGCCCGAGGGACAACGGGATAGCGGCCAGTGAGGCCGGCTGGTTCACAAGCTCGGCGAGCGGTTTTCAGACGACAGCAACCAAGCGTGCTGCTCAAGCTGGGCGATCGTGCCGTTGAGCAGGTCGGCGGACACCCGATCCTCGTCGTCGACGGCTGAGTGCACGGCGCGTGCATTTGCCACGGAGGTGTAAATGCGTTCCGAGATGAGGTCGATCGTCTGCCGAGTGGTCACTTCACCCCGGGGATAGGCCAGAAGTCCGGTGGTCTCAGCCACCGTGGAGCTCAGCCCGTCGGGAATTCCACCAACCGCGCGCATGCGCTCGGCGACCCCGTCCGCGGCATTGCGGGCCGTCGACACAATCAGGTCGAGTTGCCGGTGCACGTCGGGGAAGTTCGGCCCGACGACGTTCCAATGTGCTTGCTTACCCTGGAGGTTTAGTTCGATCAGATCCACGAGCACCGACTGCAGGCTACTCAGGAGCGTGTGGCTGGCGATGAATCGTGGGGTGCTCGACATCGGGATGTCGACGATGTGCTGGTTCTGGTCGTTGGGCATCTGGTGGCTTCCTTCCTGAAGCGGTACCCCAGTTTTGCGACCGCTGCGACGACCCGCCCCGCCAGGGCAGACATGAAGCCAACGGTTTGGGACAACTGACCAGGAGTGCTCAGGCGGCAGGTTTTATCGTTCCCGACATCGGGGAGAACCGGCCTCGATACTTGGACGGTGGGATCGCCAGGTGAGTGATGAAGGCACGCCGGAGGGACTCGGATGTGCCGAAGCCCGAGTACTGGGCCACATCCGTGACGCTCATTCCGGTATCCAGCAACGCCTTGGCCTTATCGAAGCGGATCAGCTCGACGTACCTGCCCGGCGAGGTTCCGAGCTCGTCATGGAAGAGGCGGGTGAGGTGGCGTGGGCTCACCTGCGCGATCGCCGCGAGCCGGGTCACGGTGTACTCGGCCGCCGGGTCGGCGTTCACAATGTCCACGACGCCGCGCAGCAAGGCCGTGCGGGGCGCCGGGCCCTGCAGGGTCGCGGAAAACTGAGATTGTCCTCCGGCGCGCTGCATGTGAACGACCAACGAGCGGGCGACGGTCCGGGTGAGTCCGTCGCCTTCGTCTTCCTCCAGCAGCGCGAGGGCGAGATCGATCCCGGCGGTGACTCCGGCGGACGAATACGTGCTCTGATCTCGGACGAAGATGGCATCGGGTTCTACCTGTGTTGCGGGATACCGCAGGGCGAGTTCTCGAGTGTGCTTCCAGTGCGTGGTCGCCCGCTTGCCGTCCAGCAGTCCTGCCGCCGCCAAGACAAAAGCACCGGTGCAGATTGACGCGATGCGCGACGCCCTGTCGGCAAGGTGGAGCGCTGCGCCGGCGAGGGATTCTGGGACGGGGTGTGCCGGGAACACCTCGCCGCCCGCCACCAGGATGGTATCGAAACGACCGGCGTCGGCGGCGGAAGCATCGACTGGCACACGCATGCCGATGGAGGATCGGACATCGCCGCCGTCGGTGGACACAATGCTCATGCGGTAATTCGCCCCGGAAAGGTTCGCCTCAGTGAACACTTCGGCGGGCCCAGCCATGTCAAGAAGTTTCATTCCGTCGAAGACGAGAATCCCGACTCTATGCGGTGCGGCAGACACGGAGAGGCCCTTCGTAGATGTCCGATTCAGTGGGATTCGAGCCCCGTACGGTGGGGTGCGGACGCCCGCGGGTCGGCACGCTTGAGGCAAGTACAACACAATCCCGTGACGCCGCATGATCGCGTCGCCCGGCCAACCAGGAGACGCACATGACACAGACCATCGCCGGCATCGCCATTCCCGACAGCTCCCTTGCCGTCGAAGCTACCGAATTGGTGCGCGATACGACCAATGAACTCATCTTCAACCACTCCCGCCGGGTGTTCCTCTTCGGCAGTCTGCGCGCGCAGGCGCTGAATATCACGCCGGAACCCGAGCTGCTATATGTCGCTGCGCTGTTCCACGATCTCGGACTGGTCGCCCCGTACAAGAACGTCGCCCAACGCTTCGAACTGGATGGTGCCGGGCACGCCCGCGAGTTCCTCACCTCGCACGGCATCTCCGGCGGCGACGCGGATGAGGTGTGGACCGCAATTGCCCTGCACACCACGCCCGAAGTTCCGTACCGGATGAGCCCGGTGATCGCGGCGACAACGGCCGGGGTTGAGGCCGATGTGCTTGGGATCAACCTCGACTCGCTGTCAGAGAGCCAGATCGGCGCCATCACGGCGGCGCATCCGCGTCCGGACTTCAAGAAGCGCATTCTGCAGGCATTCTTCGACGGCTTCTCCGACCGCCCGGACACAACCTTCGGCACCGTCAACGCCGACGTTCTGGAGCATTTCCAAGCCGACTTCCGCCGCATCGACTTCGTCGACGTGATCCGGAACTCCGCCTGGAGCGAATAGCGCCAGAGACTCACGCTGGGCGTGCTACGTCCGTCGCCTCGATCCGCCAAGTCGCGTGCTGACCGGCGGATCGAGGCCAATGCGGGGCGCACTTCCCCGACGAGTTCGTGTTATTCGCGGAGAAAATGTGGCGAGAAGGCTCGGGAGGTGACCTTCCAGCCGTCGGCGGTGCGGCGGTAGTTGTCGGTGCCAGTGCCCATCGCGAAGGGGACGGTGGCCTGTCCCTCCGGGGCCCCGGCCAAGTAGGCGGTGATGTACATCGTGCCGACAGCTTGGTCAGGTGCCTCAGTTGTGAACCGGAAGTTCGTCAGGACGTGGCGTACCCCGGGTATGGGGCTATCCGTGTCCATCATCTGCCCCCAGCTGCGGATGGCGGCGTGTCCGACGTTGGGTTCGCCCAGGGTCGCGATCCAGCCGTCTTCAGTGAAGAGCTCCGGGAGCGTCTCGGCTTGGCCGATGTCGACGCGCCAGGCGACCTCGAGGGCGAGGCGCGTGAGTTCGATGTGGTCGGAATCAGTGACGAGGTTGCCGATCTGTTCTAGAGGCATGTCGATCTTCTTTCTTAGCGAGGGGTGGGTTTAGGCGGAGAGCTGCTGGAGGAACTGCGGAACGCCCACTTCGGCCCAGTGCTCGGCGAGTTTGCCGTCCTGAACGCGGTCGAAGGTGGTTCCAGTAAGGGTGGCGGTCCGTCCGCTGGAGGGCACGCCGAAGAACTCTCCGCTCTGCCGGGCAGTGACGGCCCATCGGGTCGCGACCATGTCGCCGTCCTCGATTTGATCGACGACGGTGACCTTGATGTCCTCGAACGCGGCATGGAGTGCCTTTTCGGCCTCCAGCCAACTCTGCCGCGTGAATTCGTATCCCGACGACGGGTGGATGACGATGTCGTCCGCGACGTACTGGCGCCAGGTCGCGTCCAGATCGCCGCGCCCCCAGCTCTCCCAGAATTCGCGGGCGATGGTCTTAGCAGGTGTGCTTGTCATGATGTTTCTCCTTGATGTGCTTGGTCGTATTTGGTGTGGTTAGGCTGAGCCCACAGGCTCTGAGTACCCGTCGGATTAGGGCGCGGCTGCCGCTCAGGTGTTTGCGGGGAAGTCGGTGCTCTCGGAGACCGCCCTGCCTGCATCAAGTTGGCTGAGCCGGGCGGTGAGTGCGGCGCGGATTGCCGAATGGGCGTCGCTTCCCAGGACCAGACGCTCAGGGGCGGGTGACTGCACCGACACAGCGATGATCGCTTCGGCGACGCGGGCCGGGTCGCCTAGGGCGTCGCCGGTGAGGTTGCCACCGGCAGCTTCGATGTACTGCCGTACGTGACCGACGGGAGTGTCGGCGTAGGCCTCGATGGGCGCGGCGATGGTGAGCGCCGCGCCAAACGCGGTGCGCACATTTCCGGGCTCGACCAGGGTGATGCCGATGCCGAAGGGGGCGACCTCGCCCATCACCGACTCGGTGAACCCTTCGATCCCCCACTTGGAGGCGTGATACATGCTGCCTCCGGCGCTGGTGATCTGGCCGCCCATTGTGGACATCTGGATGATCCGACCCCCACCTTGGGCGCGGAGGTGCGGGAGGACGGCCCGGATGAGCTGGATCGGTGCGACGAGGTTGAGCGCGAGCTGTTGCTCGATCGCGCTATCGTCGAGCTCTTCGGCGGCTCCGAATGCACCTGCTCCGGCATTCGAGAAGACGACATCGATCTTCCCGAGATCAGTGAATGCCCGGTTTACGGCGTCGCGCAGGACGCGCGTGTCGGTGACATCGACCGGCGCCACCCACAGCTTCCCGGGGTACGTGTCGGATAGTTCATTGAAGATTTCTGGCCGGCGAACGAACGCAGCTACGCGGTCCCCCTGCTCCAGCAATCTCGTCGTAACCGAGCGACCGATTCCGGATGACGCCCCCGTGATGAGCCACGTTCTCATGTTTCTCTCCCTGCAAAAGTTACTAATCCAACTGGATGGTTTATTTAATGTACAGCCTGTGTCCGTTCATGTCAACCGAACGTTTGGTTTAGAATTCGGGTATGTCCTACGACTCCGCCGCAACACGCGCCCGCCTGCTGGATTCTGCCTATGCCGAGTTCGCCGATCGAGGATTTGCAGGTGCGCGAGTGAATCGAATCGCATCAGAGTCAGGCGCAAACAAGCAGGCGATCTACCTCTACTTCGCTTCCAAAGAGGGATTGTTTGACGCCGTCCTGGAAGATCGCCTGGGCGTGCTGGCCGACATCGTCCCTTATACCCCGGATGACCTCACGGGCTATATCGGCGCCCTCTTTGACCACATGGTCGAGCATCCCGAACTTGTCCGACTCACGCAGTGGAAACAGCTGGAGCGGCCCGACGCCACAGACATGGAACTGAACTCTCATGTGTCTAAAGCGGAGGCTCTCGCTCGAGCGATGGGCGTCGACGACACCCGCGGCATGGATGCTCTCATGCTTACTCTTGCCATGGCGCAAGCCTGGAATACAACGAGCCCGTCAGTCCGATACATGAGTAAACCAGCAGAACTGCGTCTTGGGCAACATCGCGCCTCGCTTATTTCCGGGGTCGCAGCAGTCGTCGACGCCCTTCAGTAACGCATCGAGTCGCAGCTTGGGCTCAGAGCAGCTGAGCTGACGGCGCGACACCTTGTGCGTCGATTCGGCTATGAGCGGTGAGTAAGGCAGCGGATCGCACGGCGATGCTCCCGATTAATATCGTGACCAGCGCGATGGCGAACCACGCCCACACCGCGTGTCCGGGGCCTCCCCACAGCGCGAGCCAGTGCACCGTGTAGGTTCCGCTGGATGTGGCGGTGAACGTGAACACCCAGAATCCCAGCGTGAAGGGCAGCCGCCAGTACGCGCCCGGTATCATCAGTTGCACGAGGATCAGCACGACGAAGGTTCCCAGCAGCAGCGTCTCCACCAGATCGATGCGACCGCCGTGCACCGCGAACCAGGCGTTGCCGGCGACGGCCGGCGGTGCGGAGAAGATCGCGGACGTCAGCCGGAGGGCGGCGGGCGGATTCGGAACTCCCCTCCAGCTTCGCGACGAGTATATGGTGATGTCGACGAACACGGTCGAGCGTTGATCGGCAGCGGGCAGGAGGTCGTCGGTCGAGATTGGCATGCTGTCCGTTCGGTCGATTGCTGTCGTCTAACCCGTACGTGTCCCGCACAGCACGAAACGTCCTGATCGCCAACGATCGGTTCTCGGCTAACTACTTACATCAACGGTCAGAGTCGATGGATCATCGGCGGAAGATTCGGTGCAGCAGCTCTATGCGTCGCGGCATCCACATGGCTTCCGTAAGCCAGCCGCTGAGCTGCGCCGAGCGCAGCGCGCGCACGGCGCTCGTCTAGGCGCTGCGCTGTCGACTGGGCCGGCTGCCCGAGCGTCCTTGGGCCGACGACGTCATAACGGTCCCGGTACGCCGCGACCGTGCACGCGTGACCGCGCCAGGCGGACTCGGCAAAGCCCTGAGGAGCGGCCCCGAGGGATCGCGTCCACCTCTCCCCCGCGAGCAGCGCCTGGTCGAGCATTGCGCTCGCTCGTTCCTCGAGAAGCCGACGTCGCTCGACCAATGCCGCCCGCATGTCCGGATCCATGTGCCCGACTGCCTCCGGGATGAGCCCCACAATGAGCCGCGGCTTTCTCCGACCGCTCTCCCGAGCGGAGTGCGCACCGATCGACGCTGCAAGCCTGGCTTGGATGATGGCCGCGATGTCTTTGGCGTCTGCGAAGTCGCGGGCTGCCACGACGCGCGGCAGCACCTGTTCGACGTCGAGATGATGCGCCTCGGCTCGCCGGAGTTCCGCAGTCAACGCACCGAACGCATCCGAATCGACGACACGGTCGACCTGATCGGATGTGAGCCCGCTCCGTCCGACTAAGGCGACCCATCGATCGTGCTGGGCGGCCGCCGCGATGCTCTCGTACTCGGCGGCGATCTGGGCCGTCGAGCCCCATGCGGCCTGTTCCGCTCTGAGCGTCCCGTGGGCGGTGAGTTCGGCGCCGACGTGTTGCAGGACGCCGTAGAGGATGCTGTGGGCGGTCGCGTCGGAATTGTCGCCTGGGCGAGGTCCCGCGTGGGCGACATCCGGCTGGTCGATGGCGACATAGGCGGTGTTCGAATCCCGCCCGCGAGTCATGGCCACGTACAGGTTCTCCCGGGTCATGCCCGAGGAGACGACGACGTGAGCTGTGTCAGTCGTTATGCCTTGTGCGCGGTGGGACGTGACCGCGTAGCCGAGTTCGACGCAGTTCCTTACGTAACCGGCAGGGAGAGGCACTGTGCTCCCCCACCGCCGCCCGCTCCGGCGAACGTCGATGGAACCGTCCGGATGCACGCCGACCACAGTCCAGCGATCGCAGTTGCGCACCCAGGTGCCGGATACACGGAGCCGGCGGTCGTTGTGGCGCGTGATGACCGTGTCGCCGACGGATGCAGCGGTTCCATCGTGGAGCGGGATCTCGCGAACTGCGTCGACCCGGCCGTCCAAGATCAGTTCGCTGCGGGCGCGGACGTTCATAGCGGCGACCGCCTCGTTCGAGTCGCTGATCAAGACAGAGCTCCTACGGGCCCGCGTGTCCGCGCGCCACGCGGCGAACGCGGCATCCGCCATGTCGTCCGAAGTGCCACCGCGCACCCTGCCGTGAACGTCGTACAAATCGATCGACTCGGGCGCGCCTCGGCGCAGAGCGAGCGACGCAGCCTTCTCCCACTCGTGGGTGAACCGATGCACGTCGATAAGTTCGGGGGCGTCCGCCCTGTCGTGCACGAGCAGGGAGAAGGCACCGCCCGCCTCGACGGATTGCAGCTGGGCGAAGTCACCGACCAGCAGCACTTTCGCGCCGGCGTCTGCGGCGAGCCCTGTGATCCGGTCGAGCGCCATCGTGCCCGCCAACGATGCCTCGTCGATGATGACGAGTTGACCGGCGCGGAACGCCGCGCCCTGGTCGAGGTGGGTCTGCCACCACTTCGCCAGATTCTCCGTCGCGATGCCGAGGTCCTCGGCGAGCACCTGCGCCGCGGCGGCGGAAGGAGCAAGCCCTACTACCGCGCCGGATCCGTGCGCTGACTCCCAGGCCCGCCGGAGCACTGTCATCGCCGTCGTCTTGCCGGCGCCGGCTGGTCCGACCAGCACGTCGAGGGTGCGCCCGGAGTCGGCGATGGACGCGAGTGCGTCGAGTTGATCCTGTGACAGCTGCCCGCAGCTCGGGAGTGCTTGGCCCGCAACCGAACCGAGCAGGGCCGTTGCGGTCTTCGGTGCAGCCCTGTTTGCGGCTCGTGCGAGGAGTCGGGATTCCGCGTCGAGCAGCGCAGACGACGTGAACACCGTCGAGTGCATGGGGCGGAAGACGGATGTCCCGTCTTCCCGTTGGAACTCCGGCGGACTCGATGCGAGCTCGGGCGGCGTGATCTGCAACGACGCACGCTCGGCCGCATCCACGACCAGGCCGACGACGGCTTCTCGATCGAGCGCCGATGCGAACCGGTGTTGCATGAGTTGCCGCGACGCTTCGGCAGCGAGGTTCCAGTGCCGCCAGGTTGCGCGCTTCTCGCTCACCGCCATCATCGTGCTCTCACCGAGCATGTCGATTGCGTCGAGTTGCACGTCTTCCGCGCGCAGAAGCGTCGGCGACCGATCCGAGCACGCGGCCCGTGCCCACGCGGAGGCGTCCTGCGCGAGCACGCCGGTGGCGCGTCGGCGCCATCGCCCGGTGAGTTCCGCAAGCGACTGCACGTGCTTGGCCGGCCGGGTGGTGAGTGTTGCCTGCGCGCGGAGCTTCGTGATCGTGACGGGGCTAGGGCGGTGACCGTTCGTCGCCACATAATCCGCGATCAGCCGATCAGTCTCGATATCGATGTGTTGCGACCTGGTCGAGAACTCGGCGACGAGGGTGTCCGGGACCGACGTCACAGCCAAGGCGGGGTGACGATCTCGACCACGCTCTCGCGCCTCCCACGTCACGCCGAGCGACCGAGTGAGGGCGTCGGCGAACAGCGCCTCGTGAAGTTCGGAGAGTGCGACGACGATTGCGTGCATGGGCCGGCCGTCCAGAGACCGCCACTTCCCGTCGAGCAGCGTCTGGACCTTGTTGCTGACCACCACGTGCGTGTGCAGGTGCGGGTCCCCCGCCCTGCTGTCGAAGTGGTCGAACGCGGTCGCGATCAGGCCGGCGACACAGACCTGCGCAACCGCGCCGTCACGCCCGCTGATGCCGGTACGAGTCGATGCTGCCTCGCGCTCGAGGAACGCAACAGCCTCTGCAACTGCGTCATGGTGTGCGCGCACGATGCGCGCCTGCGTGGGTGCGTCTGCAATGCCCCAGAGGACGCTCGCCGACTTCGGAATCGAGAAGGTGAAGTCGTATCCAGCGACTGCGCGGCGGCGTGCACCGACTGCCTCACGTGCGTCCGGTACTGATCCATAGACCGGGTACGCGCGGCCGAGAGCCTCCCCCGTCACCGGGTCGCGACCCTGGCCGATAAGAAGCTGAAGGTGCGACTCGGTGACCTCGTCCCCCGCGCCGATGCCGCACGCGCCTATCCCGCGTAGGCCATCACCCATCCACCGGCCCGGCGGGGTGCCGCTGGCGCTGTAGTACCTGGTCAACGGCGTGGACAACGAGCGGTTGCCGTCACCGGCGGCGACGGTTCGCAACAGGTATTTGTAGCCGTCGCCGGCGCTCATCACCCGCATCGACACCGTCACTGCGCCCACCTCCGTCATCGCAGAGAAGGTGCGCCACCTCTATCTGCAAGAGGCGTGGCAATCGACATGGAGCAGCAAATGGTCTGGACGACCGTCCGCGTGCAGTTCATCATCGACGCAGCCCGAGAGCAAAGCTGCAGTGGCGTGCACGGGCGATCGTGCTTGGCGCCGATGGGGTGGCAGTAGATGGCGGTGGTCTTGTCGGCTTGCCAGTGCTCGGCCACGGCTCGACAAGCCCACGACGGCGACGGCGACCTAGTCGTCCTACCCTCCCGGCATCCGGTTGCGACCAGATCGCTCGTTTTGTTGTGATGGGACTCGAAAGCGTGACCGATGCATCCGGTACACGCGATCCGTCACTTGTCGGCAGACCTCGGTTCACCTCGCCTTACCTTGGTCTGACCGGGAATTCCTTGCTCTGCCTGATGCCACTTTCATAGGGACGCTTCGACTCGTCGAGAGTGATCAATTCAATAAACACTGAATAAACGTTCGCGCATCAAACCCATCGATCGAGTTACGCCTCCAGGTATGACTTCTCTCAGACCAGATCAAGTTCGCTGGTGATGTGCTCGCCCGGGAAGATCGAGCGGTTGCTTAGGGTCATCAATTCGCGGAAGATCGCATGTCTCCCCACGAGCTTTTGCGACATCACCATGTGACGAGCGACCTCGACGAATGTACTACTTGAGACATGGTGCTTTTCGGCGAGCAGGTGTGCGTCGCCGTCGTTTGTGATCACATCTATGGAGCCGGTCGCTGCCCAATAAATCGACTCAGCTTCCCCATCGTTTGCGTTTGCGTGTAGCGTCTGACCCGCCTTGAGCTTGAGCTTGCCGCTGACCGTCAATTCTGCTTTCACCGATGCAAGAAGCGTCGGAACCGGTGAAGGCGACGGCGTTGCCGAAGCCAGAAGCTCTTTATATCTCCCTCGGACAACCTTGGCCGACTTGTGTAAGTGTCGTTTCTGATGTGGCCCAATAGGTGGAAGAACTAGGGTGGCATTGCGAACCACTTCACCGGCTACCGCCGCAACGACCTTCGATTTATTTAAGAAGTGACTGTCGAAAAGATCGGCCAGCACTGAAGACCCTCCCAAGCAAAATAGGGGCCCTGAATCGAGATAGTGATCCTCGACCTTGGACTTCGTCGGCGCGCTCATCGTTGCCAACCCGGCCAGTCGATTTCTGATCCAAGAAACGTGTCGGAGGCTTCTTTCGGAAGACGTGCGTCGCGACGTCTCGACGGTCCCGAATCGCGGAAACACACGTACGCCCCGAAGCTATCCTTCCAGGACATCCGTGGCGTCCGCTCGATCGTCGATGACAATTAGCGCGTCTAGCGACGGCTCGTTCCCCGCCAGCGCAGTTTCGTACCATGGATCGTCCGCGTAGGACGGCCAATCGTCTGGCTGGAGACGAACCGCATCCGAAACCTCCAGGGCCTCAGCGACAACACGATAGTCGGCGTCGATTTGGAACACTGGTTGACTGAGCGCGAGTTGTTCTAGCTCGGATCCATGTATCGTGACAATTGCGCGAGCAATATCGTCCGCGTTTCGCCCATCTGCGGCTTCCAATGCGAGGCCCTTTACCGCAGCGATTCCAGCGCGCCACCATCGGCGCCCGCTGAACTCTGCGAGCTGCCCGGTATACAAGGCCGCCTTTAGTGGGTCGGCCAAGCGTGAGTTTCCGCCGGCGAGGGCGTCGAGGGCACTCGGCTTCAGACCGAGATAGCTGGCCGCGCGGAGATCGTCAACGAGAAAAGTCGGGAAGGGCAATATTCTTTGAAGGAACCAGGCAAGCCAACGCCTCCCGGCTGATGTAGCAGCCAGAACAGACCATGGCGGACGGCAAATCTCGATCTGAGCGAGAGCTTGGTCTAGCCAAGGTTTCTCCGCCAATCCGAGCCACTCAATTTGCGCGGCCGGGTCGGAGGGGTTCGACCAGTCAGCAGGAAGAGCGGCCGTAGCTCGAGCCAACGAGGCAACTGTGGACGCAGATATCTCGCGTTTCTCGGAGACCCATTCCAGGTCGTGTCGACTGGCAATAGCCATCGGTCGAACAAAGCCTGGGGTGCCCGCTGCAAGAACATTCAGGTGCCCTGTGCGAAGCACTAGAGCCGTGTTCTTTGGGATTGGTGGGTTCTCAGAACTCGGGCCGCGCCCCTCCAAAGCAGACCGCAGCACTCCGGCCAGCGCGATCCCATCCCGGACGAACAACCCCAAGCTGTCGTTCACTTTGTCTCTACCTGGCCAGGTTTCGATGAACTCATCGATGAGCACCAAGTTCGCGCGCGTGAGGTCCTCTGTGGTGATTTCGTCCGGCAGCACATGCTTAGCATCGACGCCTTTTTGGCTCAGTAGCAGCGCAAACGCCTCTTGGCTAGGATCATCGTCTACGAGGAGAACGAATGGCTTGGTGGTCAATTCGATGTGCCCTTCTTCGGAAGTACAACTCTTATCGACGTCCCCGGACCGTGAAGCGGCGGCACAAAGCGAGCGTCTCCCCTGTAGTCGTCGGTTAGCGCTCGGACGATCGGCAGGCCGAGCCCCATTCCTTGCCCGAGCACCTCGTCAACCTCAGTGGTCGTGCTCTCGAAAGGAAGGAACCAGCGCTCGGCTTCGACGAGGTCAACAGCGACCCCATCGTTGCCCACGATGATCTCGACTGATTCCCCTAGGTCTGCGCCGTCAATCCAAATGTGTCCTCCAGAAGCGGCATTTTTGACCGCGTTCGAGAGAAGGTTGGTGAGCAGGATCATCAACTCGGCAGGAAACATCGGACCAGTTCGAAGTTTTGGATCCAACGCAACATGGACGGAGATGCCCTTTTCCGTGATTCGAGGGGCGAGGAATCGGAGTACCGAATCGACCCGATCCTGGACTTTCACCTGCGAGCGCCGGCGGCGTGGATCTGCGCTCAGTACATCAGTCAAATAGGAGGTCTGCCGCGCGAGAGTGTGCGCAAGTTCGTCGGCCGTGCGCAATGTGACCTGAAGAATGTTTCGCTGCTCAGGATCAGTCAGCTTTTCAAGCATTCCCCGCAGAAGTTCGCGGATAGTCGTAGCTGACGCAAGCATGCCGTTGATGTCGTGGACATAGGCGCCAAGTTGCAGTCCCACTCCTGCGAGCGTCCGCAGCTCGGGCTGGACGCTTTGCACAGCTTGAAGCGCAGCACGTGCCGCTTGAAAACCATCAACCAACTGCAGGACAGGTGATAATTCTTCACCAGTTATCTGCGGCGTCTCTGGAGCAGCCGAGAGAGTCGCAGCGATTGCAGCAGCGGCGGCGATCTTGCGATCGTCGTCGCCGATGGTTCCGTGGGGTGCCAGCACTTCGAATGGGGTTCGGCCCGTCGGATCGAATATCGGCGGCTTGCCGAGATCAGCCGTGGGGTTATTCTCGGATGGTTCCGAGGGAACCGCGGGGGCGACTGCGGATAAACGCTCCCGTTGGTTGAAAATGGAGCGGCGAACACGAACGCTTAGACGTACACCGTCTTGAACTATCTGACGGATGGCGGTGAACGTCTGACCAGGCACGAAACCCTCGCGATTCACGAGGCTCTTGAGGCCTGGAGCACCGTCAGTGGTAAGGAAAACTGCGCCGAAATAGCTGTTGCTCGCAAGCGCGTTCAGCGCTTCTTTCTTGTCTGTATCCAGCCGATCGCTCGCATTGTCGTCGAGCTCGATGGTGTAATAGCGCGCTCCGGAACGGTATTCCCGATCGATCTCGAGCCAGTCATCGCCGTACTCCGCATACGGAAGCACCCTAAAACCCTCGAGGTAGACGCGGATCCCGCTTGTTGAACGGACGAACCCTTTGAGTGGTCCTCGGCGAGTACTTGCATTCATCATCATGTAAAAACGTGCTTGAAACTGCAAATGCTCGTCGGCCGGCGCTTCGAATGAGTACACCTGCGCAAGTGGCTCGGTGCGGGAATAGGACACAGTCGGGGAGATCCTGTATCGCACTCGTCCGTCGGTGACATCTATCTCGACACACCACTGAAAGTCTTCGGCTGCCTTCACCCAGAGGTCGTCGCCCGGGGTGAGTTCGCCGATCAGTTCGAGATCGAAGCCTGGATCATCTGGTCCCGCCCTGCGAATGGCGGGCTTGCCGATAAGTGGCTCACCGACAAGGGCCAGATCTTCTTTTGAAGATCCGAGCAGAAGGGCGGGTGGCTGCGCCGACTGAAGCTCGTTGATGAACTTCCCGATATCTGCTGCCGTCCAGTCCCGCTTGAGCGAGCGCATTGTGAGTGTCGTCCCTGATGCGACCTCGGACTCAGCCACCTCCGTTACAACCAAACCGGATGCGAGTTGGTCGAGCCGGTCCTGTCGGTCGATCTCTTCCCAATCGATTGATGCCTCGACCCCGTATCCAGCGCCGCCCGGAACGTCTGCATCTGGCGTGCTTCGCACCTCAAGGACCTTCGCCAACTTTTGGCTGGCTAGGCGTCCGATTCCCTTTTGGCCGGTGTAGGACCTTTGGAACACTGGCGATTCCCGTGTCCCCTCCTCTTTGTCTCGCCCGGCGATGCGAAGGAACGCGGAGCGGAAACGATCTGCTGTCATGCCGTGGCCGTTGTCTTCTACGGTCAGGACTGCAGCATCGGGATTCGTAAGATTTTGGGCGTCTATCCGGACGACAGTCGCATCGGCGTCGTAGCCGTTCTTTACGAGTTCGAGGATCGCCGTACTGTCGCGACCAACTAGAAGGTCGCCAAGTTCTCGCAAGAGGTGCGTGTCTACGATGAAGCCGTTCTCACTCACTCCGCACCGTCCCAATTGCGACGATTTCCGCCGCGCCCACGCCGAGGCCGCCCGTTGTCTGTGAGGAGACGGAGATTTCGATTTCTACGACTGCCCTTGGACTAAGCCGGTGAAGGCCGTTTGCCTCGACCGATGAGCTTGCTCTTAAGGCCACTTGCCCCGATCCGCTTCGTAGCCAGACAACGATTTGGCCCTTGGTCTCTTGGTCGACGTTCGGCTTCCAATAGAGGCCGAAAAGATTGTTGGTGATCGCCAACCTATCCGCGTTTAGGAGCACGTGGAATGAATCGCGAGCGAGCGCTGAAATAATCACGTCCGGGGTCTTCACCTCGGCTGAGAGGTCGAACCAGCGCTTTCGCTTCGCACAGAGATGGAGCTCATGAGTGCCTTCGTCCTCACCCGTCGCGATCCATGCGTCGACGTTGACGTCGGTTCCTCGCTCGTAGTCATCAAGTACGAGCAGCTCAGCAGCCTCCAGCAGCGGCGACGAGCCAGTCCCAGGTCGAAGCCTACGGGCGAGCGCACGTCGAAATTGAACAGGGATGCCCAGTGCGTCCCAGTCGGCGGCGCTCTTGACGAAGAACAGGTTGGCACCAGATGCGGTCCCTCGGGTGACTCGAGCTAACCCACCCAGCCGAGCTTCCATGGAGCTGCGGGACGGTGTCGATAAGTGTTGCCTCCCTGGCGCCGGGAAGGCCGCCTCGCCTTCGGAACGGTCCACAGTCAACTGCTCGGATCCCGACCAATCTGAAACTTCGATAGGCCGAACGGCCGCTACTTCAGGTCCGACCTCCACGAGGACAGCGTCAACGATGGCTTGTTCAAATCGCCACGAGTCGGCGAGGCGGAGAGAAATTTGCCGGCGGTCGGCAGCACGTAGATGAGATCTAAGAGTTTTTCCGTAGTCTGCTCGCATCCAACCGGCAGGAATAATCATCGCAATAGAGTCCTCGGGACGCAGCTTGTTGAGTGTCATCCCCAGGAACAGGGTCGACAGATTTGCTCTAGATCCCACGATTCCACCTGCGGACTCAAGCAAGTCGGCGCGAGCGCCGCTCTCTATTAGCTGCCAGCGCGTGTAAGGCGGATTCCCGAGATACAGCGTTGGTTTTGTGGGCGAATTGGACGCAAGCCAGCTGCGGTAGTCCGCGAGCTCAAGGTGAACATTCCACTCGGGGTGTCCTGCAGCTGCGACGGCTTGGAGTCCGAGGGTGAGTGGGTTGATATCAATCGCGTGGATGCTTGCGGAGGGCCATCGTGCGCGTGCTATCTCCGAGAAGATGCCGACACCGGCCCCTACGTCGACGACCGCTTCGGGCGCGGCGTGACGACCCGCGTATCCATCAACGATCGCCTTGGCCGAGTCTCGCGGTGTAAAGAATGTACCGAGCGCGCGACGATTCGCCGGCTTCACGATCGCTGCGTACAGCTCTGCGAGATGCACGACAGCGTCCTCCTCAATTAGTTTCTCGAACGCGTTTAGCGCATCTGCAGGCGCCTTGATGGGACCATCCGCGGTCAACGCGACGACGAGATCACTTGGCACATCGTCGGCTAGTCGTTCACTAAGCAGGGCACCAAGCCGCGCGAGCTGCCGATTCTCCGAGTCGTTGATTCCAACAATTGGCTTGAGCGCAGGCGAGTGCGAGGTCACACCGCGAACCCACGCGAGCACCTCAACCATCGCTAGTCGATCTTCAGCCATACTCAACTCTCCCCTGCAACGATCGTCCCATGAATTCTGACCCGCCGTAGCACCTGATGCCCGAGGTGTCGTTGAACGACAAACAAATCAATGAGGCGTCACCGATTCGCTTTCTCGCGAATGTAGGTGACGCCGAAGGCGACGACCTGGCGGAACTCCTGGCGACGCGCACCGAGGTCGAATTGGCTGCCAGAACCCTTCTGGAATATGTCGAGCCCGCGCCCAAGCAGGATCTTCCAGCCGTTGTCCGCTCTAATGGAACGATCGTGGATTGTCTCGTCCCAGACGACCGCAAATTTGATCCCCACGGCCGCAGCTCCGTCCTGGATCTCATTCATCATGAGCAAGTGCTGCCTTTGGAACTCGCCGGTGTCCTCCTTCGTTAGGAGGGTGACGGCGATCTCGTCAGCAGGATCTTTCGCGGCAGCAAGGAGAGCCAGAAGGTCCACAAGATTGCGACCCTGGTGTGGGAGACGGATGTACGGGTCGACGATCGTGATGTCAGTTGCGCCGCGCAAATACGACAGCAGCATGGCATCGTACGAGACGCCGCGTTGGTTCTCCTGGTACTCTCGGTGCCCCTCGAAGAATGTCGGCTCGGCAGGCGGAGCCACCTCGATCGGCTCTTCAACGCCCTGCCGAGGATTGGTGTGTTCGTCGCTCGCAACGTCGCCGGCTCCCTTCGCAGACCGCCGGTGATAGTACTTCGGGTACTCGTCTTCTTCGAGCGTGGATACCGCATGCCACACACCGGCTACGTCTGAATAGCCGAACTTCACTTCGGCCATCGTCGAGTCGATTCGCAGGATCTGATCCTTGACGCGCTTACGCCCTTCAATTGCCAAGCGCAGCAATTCCTCAATCTGTTCAGCGGTTGCTTCACCATGGGGGTAGATGAGCTTCATTAGCCCCGAGAAAGTCTTGTGGATCCCGTCACGATCGCGAGTCGAGATGTCTGATCCGAGCGTGAAGTACTGCTGGTAGCGGTCCGAATAGTCGAAGTTGCGCATCGACTTCAGTACTTCAGCGATGTAGTCGACCACGAACCCGTAGCCGTCCGAGAACATCTCGCTGCGGATCGTGTCGATCTCCCACCCTGGGATATAGAAATGCAGGCGGTCGAGATATGCCGGGTCGTGATAGCTCTCGGGCAGCTCGTCGAACAAATCGGAGTGCTTGAGCATGAACGGCACAGTGTGCGAAGTGTTACCGACGAACACAATGGAGGCCTCCGCGCCGAGGGTCTCAACACCACGCGAGAACGACTTGTTCGCCATGTAGTTCTTCATAATGTCGACGAGCGCCTTGTCGGTTCGCTTCTTCTTGCCCGCGAACTCGTCAAATGCGACAACATCCCAGTACCCGACGAGCCCGAGGCGCCCGTTTGCGTTGTTCACGAACAACTTCGGTACGGTCACTTCGCCGCCTGAGATCAACATCCCGTGCGGCGAGAACTCTGAGTAAATGTGTGACTTACCAGTGCCCTTGGGTCCTAGCTCGACGAGGTTGTAGTTGCGCTCGACGAATGGGATCAAGCGCACTAGCTGCAGCAGCTTCGCGCGCCGACCAAACATTTCGGGGTTGAACCCGATGGACTGGATTAGCAGGTCGATCCACTCATCAGTGGTGAACGCGGCTCGGGAGGCGAGGTAGCCGTCAAAGTCGAAGTTCGACATCTGGATCGGCTTGAGTGATCCGAGAATCCAGGGCGAAACACGGGCGTCATCGGAGTGAAAGTACTCGACATCGCACAGACACCAGACCCCACCGACGAGCAACTTCTGGTGTGCGGTGACAGTTGCGGAGTCGACGACACCGCTGATCCCAAGGTTGGCGAACGAGGCTTGGTAGACGTCATCCTTCTCGTTCAGCGCGACGCTGACTTTGTCGATGACCCGGTAGCGCCCGCGCTCCTTGATCTTTGACTTGACGAGTTCTGACTCGTTGCGATGCACATAGTGCTGGGCGAGAATCTCCCGCACGCGGCCGATGCCCGCTTGAATCGTCGCCTCGTCGTCGGATGCCGCATATTGGCCGAGTAGGTATTCCAGCACGTACGACGGCACAATCGCGTTGCCCTTGACCGCCTTTACGAGGTCCTTACGGACCACCGCTCCGGCGAAGTGCTCATTGATCTTGCGGTCGAGGTCAGTCTGCGGCGGCGGGACTGCGGCTGCTCCGCTTTCAGGCGCGTCGCCCTCCGGCTGCGTGACGCTGTCAAGTGTCATGGCTGTCCTATCCTAGAAATCGAAGTCCGAGGCGAACGACCGCTTCAGCGTGTACATCGCCTTGGCATACACGCGCCACTGGTTAGTGTTCGGGATGCGTTCCTCGAGCCGGAACTCGACGGCTCGGTTGTTGAACTCGTTCGCGTCTTGGCTCAACAGCATGTGCGCGCTCTGATAGCGGTCACGCTTGTCGGTCGACTCCTGGCCAAAGGTTAGCTCGGGCTCGTTGGAGATCAGCGACTCGCCCACATAGAGGCCAGCGCGCACCACACGGGGCTGCACCTTCTCGCTGACCGGTTCCGACTGGAACAACTTGACGACGAGCTGGCCGGTGGTGATCTTGTCGGACTCCGGCAGCACTTCGACGTTGACCAGTCGGGTGTCGCTTTTGCGCTTTTTGTTGATAGTCAGCACGGGCACGACGATCTCCTGCAACGCAGCGCCGCCGTGCACGAACCGCGAACCGGCACCCGGCAGGCGCAGTCGATGGATCGACTTCGGGATCTGCACCTGAAGGTCGCTGTCAAGGCCGAGCTGCTCCGGGGCAAAGGTGCGGAATGCCGGGTCGTCTTTCAACCCACGACCAAGCACATATCGGCGGTTGGTGACGATGACGTCATCGCCCTGTGGGAGCGTGGAGAGGTAGAAAGAATCAGTGAGCGCGGTGTCCTGGAAAAGAAACCCGTGGTCTGCGGTGATAAGAATATTGGTCGCGTTGGCGTTCGTGAGGCGCTTGACGAGATCAACCAGCTCGCGAAGCGCGTCGTCGGCTGCCTCGAAGACCTGGCGTTCGGTACGCGCTTTGTCGCCGGTCGCATCGATGCGGTCGTGGTAGACGTACAGCACTTGGTGCTGCGTATAGAGCTCACGCAGCTCGTCCCGAGAAAGCGAAAGCACGTCTTCTGCCTGGATCGCTTTGCCGTCGACAGCACCGAGAACCTTGTTGCGGTTTGCCGTGCCGTCGGAGCGCTGCCCATCAACGAGTACGGGGTCGCCAGCCTTCGAGTGCCCGATCATCTTGTGTGGAAGAAGCGCGGCCATGCCGAGTTGGGTGTAGCTGGGCAGCACGCCGAGCACGGCGTCGAGGGTCGCGTCGAACCGGTCTTCCTGCCGAATACGCGTGCCGAGTTCTTCGGCAACCTCATAGCGCAAGGCGTCCGAGATGATGACGACGGCCTTCTTGCGGCCATCGCGAATTATCGGAGCGACATGCTCTGCGTAGAACGCGGTCTGCGGTCGTAGCACCGCCGAACGCCACCGATCCGTCGCATCGACCTGCTGCTGCCAGGCGTTGCCCAGCTCGTAGAGGAATTTGTTCGCGTAGAACTTCTCCACCTCGGCACGCAGAGCCTCCAGCGGCCCGGAGTGCTCGGCCGTACGCGCGGCGAAAACAAACTGCCGGTAGAGCTGGTCAACGCGAAACCACTCACGCCGGTAGCGGTCGAGCCCCTCGTCGAACGACGACACAGTGAGCTTCAGCGAAGTCAACTCGCTCAGCAGCTCGGATGCACTGCCGATGGCCGCGTACAGCATGCGGTAACCGTCGACCCAAATGCTGCTCTGGCGACTCCGAATGACGTCGCTGACGTCGCGCGCGGTGACCGTGCGTTCGGCGACGGCACGGGCTAGGTCGCTGATGATCTTGCGTTCGACCTCCTCGAACAGATCGTTGCCCGCAAGGTCACGGAACGTGGCGTTCTCGATCCTGCTCACGTAGTCGAGATCCAATGCAGCACGCCTTGCGAGGGCAGTGAGTGCGACCGTGCTGCGTCGGTCGTTGCGCAGACTCGCGAAGTCAAGCTGGATATTGCGCAGCGCGCTCGGGCGATCTGACTTAAACCCGTCGATCGCCTGGCGGAACACCCACAGTGCGAAGTCATCGACACTCGGGCTTTGCGCCGTGTAGCCGTAGATCGCAGCGGCGCCCTTCCAGTGGAACTCGTCGAGCCCGTGGTCGACTAGCGCACGGTATTTTGCATCACCGCCGGCGGCGTTTTCTATCAGCAGCGCGCGCATGAGTTCGAGCAGGCTATGCTCGCGTTGTCCGAGAAGCACCGCCAGCATCTTCGCCCGCAGCTTGTCAGCATCATCATCTGGATCGAGCAGCGCCTTGAGGCTCTGAACACGCTTCGCGGCCCGGAAGAACTTCTCGTGCACACGGACAACTTCGTCGATGCCGTCTGCAGTCAGGGCAAGGTCTTGCTGCATTAGGGAAGTGCGGTCGGCCGTAAATACTCCGTAGGCCAGTTCGAGGTCGAGCAGCCAGTTCGAGACCCCGGTCGGGACAGATCCCGCGCGATAGACGAGGAACTTGGTCTTCGGCGCGTCGTGCAGCAGCCGGTTTTTGACCGCGTACTCGTTGTTCTCTACACGCACCGTCTCGACGCCATCTAGGCCGAGCGCGTGGAGGTCGCCCGCATACTCACCGTCTGGGTCATGCCAGAACACGACGCGCTGTGAGTCGAACTGACGTGCCAGGTGCTCCCTCACAGCGCTGGTTTCACTCATCGCTCGCCTCCAAGCCGGGGATCTTCTTGAGCGCCGCGCCGAACTTCGGGTAGTTGACCTTCACGCCGTCGTCGAGATCGATGGCCAGTTGCTGGGTTGCGAGCGGGTAGAGCACATCATGCTCGTACTCGTCGAGTTCGAGCAGCACTTTGCGCAGGCGGTCAACCTCTTTTTCAGCCGCCGCCTTCTCGCGTGGTGTGCCCGTACCGAGCACGAGACGCTCGTGGTGCTGGCGGCTGGCCTCCAGCTTCGACTTGAACTCGCGTAGGTACTCGTTCAGGACCGTCGAGACGGTCGACGTCGTGTAGCGGTGCATGTACATGAGCGCATTGAACGACCCCTTTGGGCTGGAGAACAACCAGTAGATCGGACGCTTCTTGTACCGCTGCACATGATCCTTGTAAAAGGACTTCACGAAGTAGTCGCGCAAATCCTTCACCCCGAGTGACTCGGTGACGAAGCGGAGGTTTTCCTCGAAGTACTCTTCACCGAACGCGACCCGCAGGAACTGCCGGAATCTCGCCACGATGTCGTCCTCAAACCAGTCGCCATCCACGATCGGGATGATGTTGTCATTGTCCGGCATGAACGACGGCCTGGGCACCTTCGCCAGATACTCCTGCAATGTCTCGCCCTGGCTAGCGAGGATCAGCTCCGGCTTGTCAAGGCTGTAACGGCCGAACATACAGCCAACCGAGTACGACACCAGATCTAGCAAGAGATCGCGGTACTGGGGACCGGATGTATGCCGGCTGGCACTCTGGCGAGTGGAACGCATTGGTGCCGCGATATGGCCAAACGTGAGGCGGAGTAGACGTTCGTTGTCCTCTTCAACGGCGCGAATTCGATCTAACCGCTCGGCCTGCTGGCGGGCGGTAGAGAACAATGCATCGCCCAGTCTTGCCGCGCCGAGCTCAAGGAGGTGCAACCGTGCGAACCCGGCACTCGTCTCTGACTCATCCCACAGGTCGTGGGAAAGGCTGATGAGCTTCTCAACATTAGTGTTTAGTGTTTTTTCGTCAACGAATTCTGCCGGGAGTGGAAGCGACATCACATCCCCGACAAGATAGTTGATCGTAGGGGCAACCGCTTCAAGATACTCGGCTGCGAAGTCAGAGTTCAGATACCCGAGGATCGAGTGTATTCGGCTGGGGTCGTTTGGAAATATGAACAACGCGGCATTGTTCGCGATTTCATGCGATTCCAACAAGCGAAACGATGCCCGATCTGTGGATACAGAAGACCAAGTTATCCCAGTGAGACCCCAAATCTCTTTAGATGGAATGCGAGCGATCCGATCGTTGCGATAATGCGCTCGCGCCGACGCAGACCAGTCGACCACGGTGTCAACGTTTCCATACCAGCGACGGAATCCGCCTCCTTTTGGGTGCCGCCTCCAGTGATTGCTCTCCCCGATCTCTTTCGCGCTTACCTCCCAGACCATTCGGAGATAGCGCGCGTTGTCCCCCGTCTTTACTGCGCCTTCCGATTGCGCATGCTGGCTAACGGTACCGAGCCGAAAGGCTTCAACAGCCTCAGGTTGCATCCAGTAGGCCATGATTGCGCTAGGGATCTCCAATAGTGCTTGAGCATTCACCCTGTGACGTTCCGGATGACCTGCATCTTTCACCGCACTCCGTAGGACGGAAGACTTTGCTGCCTCGTTTGGCTCCTCGACAAGGCGGACATACGCGGCCGGTGAATCCTGCCCGATATCCGTGGCGAGTATGAATGCCGAGGTAGCAACGACTTGACCGCCGATGCTGTCAAACGCGCCGACCCCGAGATGCGCCATGTTCCTCACAGCGTTCGATCGTAGAAGGCGCTGCCTGAGACCGGCGAACGACCCCAAGAACATCCACCCCTCCATGGTGATCATGCCAACGATCCCTTTCCTGCTGGCAAAAGCCATGCAACGCTCCACGAACATTGCGTAAAGGTTGGACTTGCTGCCTGGATAGTTGATGCTGGCGTATTCGCCAAGCAGGTCGCTCATGTTCCCGCTTCCCATGTACGGCGGGTTGGCGACGATGACCGAGTATGAGCGCGACAGGTACTCCGCCTGTTGCGTAACACGGATGGCCCTGCTAAATACTTTGTCGGCAAGCAGATCACCATCCTTTGGCGGGCGATCTTCAAGGTGCCGTTTGAGCGGAGCGAGAAACTCGGCTCGTGGTTGGATTAGCGAGCCAAACGTGTCAGCACGCTCGAAGGTATTCCAAAAATCGTCCACGTCGGAGCGATCGTGGTCGTGATATGCGTCCGTCAGTGCTGTTCGAATACCCGGTTCTGCGAGGTAGTCAAGTTCTTGCTCGTCGAACCGGATAGCCGTGAGGACACAAATATGCGGCTGGATGCCTCTCGAGAAGAACGTGCGCTGCTTAGCCCGCGCCTTCATCGCGAGCGCGAACGCTGCCAATACTCCGGCGCGCGGGTCAATCTCGGTCCCATAGAGGTTGTTTTGGAGGATGAGTCCTGGGATGTCGGCGGGCGCGTACCCCTCTTCTTCATATATCGCGTAAAGGAGATCAAAGGCGTAGGTGAGCATGTGCCCGGAGCCGACGGCTGGGTCCATGACCTTCAGCTCCTCCGGGCTGGAAACTCTGAGGAAGTCGGACTCCTCGTCGACCGGTTCGACGTAGTACTGCATCCGGTCGACGAGTCCTGAGGACGGGCGATTGAGCATCCAGAGGCGGCCAAGGGAGTTCTCGACGAGGTAGCGGACAATCCAGTGCGGGGTGAATAGCTGGGTGGCCGCAGGGATCTCGGCGGCGCCGGCCTTCTTGTTCTTCTTGAACCCGGCGAACACCTCGTCTTTCCGTTCCGAGATGTAGAACTGGTATAGCCAGCCGATGACCTCGACATCTCGGCAGACATCCTCGGTAAGCACGGTGGCGGCGCGGGCGACCACGGAGTCGTCGGCGAGCATGTTGGCGGGGATAAGTAGCTCCGTGTAGTCGCCTTCGCGTTCGAACATGAACGGCATGGAGCGGTTCCAATGGCGGCAGTACTCGGCCAGCAGCAAGGCGTATGCCTCGCCCTGTGGGTCGTCGCTGCGACGGGTACCGTCGAGCAACGCTGTTATAGTCTCGATGCCGCGCTTGTTCATGACGACGGCGAAATCGATGTTGCCACGCTTGGCATCGGCCAGCACTTCTGGTTGCCCGGTGGTCTGCCCGCGCGCGGGCGAGACGACGCCGATTCCGGTGTAGCCGTTGGCATCCATGAAGCGAAGAGCGATGATGCGGTTGAACCAGGTGTAGGCAACTTTGTCGGCAACCGCGTCGCCTCCGCCCTCCGCCGCGATATCGCGTTCGAGCGCGGCGACCGCGCTGGCACTTTCGACTCGATCCGTGGAGGCCGGAGCGAGCACCGCGACGATGCGCGCGTTGACTTCGCGAATCAGGGCAGTGCGCGCCCATGTGGCGAAGGACTTGAGAGGTGCGGTTTCCATCAAGGTGTCTTTTCCATTACAGGGCGATCCGCTTCCCGTCATTGAGGGCGTCGATCAGCGACGCTCGGAGTGCCGCGACATATCGGTCGACGTCCTCGGGCGACTCCAGTACGCCGTGCACTCCGGTGGCCGTGATCGTCTTGACCGAGACGGTCTGCTTGGCCGGAGCGGGTGACGGATCGTCGGTTCCTTCTCTGGGGCGCGCGGCCGCCGCGAGTTGATCGAGCAGCGAGGGAAACACCTTCTCCTCGAAGCCGTTCCCCAGTTCGCGGACGAGCGCGACTTGCCGCTCGTCGCTGATGCGGGTAATCAACTGATCGACCATCGTGACGACGCGCTGCTGTGCGTCTTCGGTCGCGTCGTGGTAGATCGTGCTGCCGAGTATCGCAGCCCTGCGTGACTCGATTTCCGCAATAGCCATTGCACGGTTCGCCGCGAGGACCTCTTCGATGCGAGCCCGAAGGTCGTCAGTTACCTGCTTGAGCCGGGTCATCCGGCTGCCGCGATACGCCTGGGGGTCATCGAGCAAAGCAGTGACCTCCACGCCGCTGTCTGCGGCGAGATACCCGAGGTTGCTCATATTCGCCCGCAACAGCTCGGCCGAGTCGTCGAAAATCGCCCGCTGCCCGCCGCCGAGGAACGCCTGAATCGGATCAATCACGCTCTCCTTGGCGTCGAGCAGCTCGTCGCCGAGTGCGAACTCCGATAGGTACCACTCGTCGGGCTTACCAACCACCTCCTCAAGAAGCGAGATCGACGCGTCAAGCTGAGACACGAACGGGTACTTCGAGCCGGTCATCCGCGCCTTCAGTTCGTCGAGCTTGCCGCGCAACTTGTCGCTGCCGTGGCGAGCGAGCTCGAGCGAGTCTTTGGGTGCGGTGGCCTCGTCGAAGAAGTCGGTGCAGAAGGCGCGAAATGCAGCGACTTTGCGCTCGTCGAACGTCCTTTGGGGTGCAACCACGGCGTGCGAGTGCTTCTGCGTGTTACGAAGCACGCCGGCGACCTCGCTGCGCTTGAGGGCGTTCGCATCAACGGTGATGATGATCTTCGATGCGCCGATTAGCCAAGCGATCACGACCTCGATCGAGGCGAGGTCCCAGCCATACGGCTTGGCCTGGAAAGTATCGACGATCGATTTGACGGTCAGCTGCTCGCCGAGCCGGTCACGTCGCAGCACGTGCGAGAGCACCTCGTCACCTGGCGCGGCGAGCTTCGATAGCGACGGATCATCGATCAGCCCCGACTGGTCGGGGTTGGCGATCCCAGCGACCTGCTGCTCGGTGTAACTCATACCCCCGAGCAAACTGAGCTGGGTGTAGGTGCGGGCGATGAGGTCCTGAAAACCGTCCGTGACCCGCGAGAGCGCATCCTGTGAGCCCGAGGTCACATTGGCAGCGTTGATCACGAGCCCGGCCTTACCAGCCGCGCGACGGATGCGCTCGATGAGTTCCTTCTCACGCTCCACGTTCAGCGCGGCCTTCGAGCGCAGGATCTGGTCTTCGACCGCCGACAGCGAGGTGGTCTGCTTTCGCTTGGTGTACTTCTCGGTCTTGATCAGCAACCGAAGATCCGAGAGCACCCGTTCATCGGGCTCAAGAATCACGCGGAGTTCGTCCTTTCCGGTGCTGTGTGCCCGGATCGTCTGAGCGTCGTACGGATATTCAGGGGTGATGAAGTGCACCGACAACTCGCGTTGCTGGCCGTACACCTGGTCGTCGAGCTTGTAACCGAAAGCGAAATCCTGCCCGTTCTTGGCATAGCGCAGCTTACTTGTGCGCACCACATCCTGCGAGAGAATCTTAAACAGACGGCCGGCAATTTCGGAGGCGTCGATGTCGACGTTCTTGATCTCCTCCTCGATCACCTGCTCCTCGTTGGTCAGGTACTCGTAGATGTTGCCGCTGCGCTGCACGTACGTCTGCATCTCCAGCAGCGTCAGCGCCTCCTGCACCTGTTTCGACAGTGCAGGCAGATCGAGGCCAAAACGGTCGTAGACAAGCACGGTGAGGTTGCGCGCAGTTGCTTGGAAGCTCTCGACGTACTTGATCAAGAACAACGCCTTGAGTAGACGAACAGCGAGCTCATTGTCGAGGTTGCGCTCGGCAACGTCGATCGAGCGCTGCGCTGCGGATTTCAGAGAGGCGCGGATGCCCGCGAACATGTGGTCAAAGGTGGCGAGCGTGCCCACATTGACGTCGCCGATGTCTTTGGCGACCTGCTGCACGACGCCGAGCATCGACCGCTCGCCGACCGAGCTATTTCGCCCCTCGAACACGTTGTGGTCGGAGATGCCCTCGATCGCCGCCTGGAAGAGCGGAAACTGGTAGCTCACGAATGGGTAGGTGCCGACGAAGTGGTCCTCGTCAGTGTAGTTACGGTACGTCTTTGCACCGTCGACGAAATCGAACAGTGTTTTGAAGTTCGCCGACTCCGCCGCATAGATCGTGCTCAGGGCGGCAGCGCCATGCGAGTTCTTCTCCAGTAGACGCTTGCGAATTACCTCCTCGACATCTGCGCTCGTCAGTTTGACCCGCGTCTTGAATCGGGCCTGGATCTTCGAGAAGTCGTTGCCCTGTTGCTTGGTGCGGTCGCCGACGACCTTGTCCATGTCTTCCTGCGACGTCACGAACACCCACGCCCGCCCCTGGCACTTCGTGTTAAGTGACTCCGCAATCGTCTGCAAATTCAACATCAGGTGCGTGTTCGACCCGATGAACTGCCCCACCTCGTCAACATAGAAGTTCAGCCGGAAGTCGGGCTCCTGCTTGTCGAGCCACGCCTTCACCTCGTCGGCGAAGTCCTCGATCGAAACCGCATAGGTTGCTTGATAGGTCGCAAGGATGTCCGGAGTGCTCGAAATGTCCACGCCAGTGACCTGCGCATAAGCCTCATTTACCTGCTTGCGGACCGTCGGCAGCCCGAAGCTTGGTCGACGTTCAACCCAGTCTCTGCCGGAGATGGAGTTGAAGGCATCCTTGAACGCGTCTAGCTGTCCTTCCTCGTCCATCTGGCGCTCAAATCGGGCAACGTGTCCTTGATCGCCATAGTAACCACGGGACTCGTCGAAAACCTTCACGAACACCTTCAGCAGGGCGTCTGACTGGTCCTTGCTGATCAGGGTCGCTTTTTGGTCGATGTTGAATAGCAGGCTCTTCGCCGGGATGCGGTCGGCCTTCCCGAGTAGCGCAGGCAGGAACGCGCCTTGTGCCTTCGCGCCGAAGCTCTCGGAAACGCGCTCGCGCGAGAAGTCTTGCCCCTCCACATCACCAAGCAAGTGGGCGAGCATCTTGAGCAAGTGCGACTTACCCGAGCCGAAAAAACCCGAGATCCACACGCCGTTGGCGTTGGTGTAGTTCGCATACGCCTCGAGCAGCAGTTCCAGGCCCTTGGCAGCTTCATTCGTTAGGACGTACTCGTCAACCTCCGTGCTGAGGTGAGCGGTGTCATCAGCCTTGATGACACCCTCGATCGGGCGCTGCACATCCTTGGCAAATATCGCGTTGAGATTCATCGAGTCAAGCCTCCTGTTCCAAGATGTTCTTGGCTCGGTAGTACTGGTCATCCATCAATCGTCCGAACAGAACGAGCGACGACCCGAGGGTGTTGGACTGCTCGTACCGGCCCGGAAAGAACATGAGCATCGGCTTGCCGTTGACCACACTCTGCAAGTTGTTCAGCACATTGTGCGAGCGGATGTACGGAAAAACCTCGCCGATGCCGGTGAGGAAGAGGATGTCGTAGGCGCCGTCAGCGATCTTCTCTCGGATCGCCGGAGCCAGGTGCTGCTGCGGATTGAGCATCGATTGCAGCATCTCTGTGAACTCAGACTTGTCCAACTGCGGCTCGACTTCGAGCACTTCGTCCCAGTCCCCGCGGTCCTTAAGTATCTCCACGGTCAGGTCGTAGAGGTTCACCTCGCGAACCACGACGCCCGTGTTCGACAACCGCCTCTTGATCCGCTTCTTGGAGTCGGCGACCGCGAGCGTATCCTCCGCGTCGTACGGGTAGATGAAAAACGGAACCTCATTGCTGAGGCCCTCCATTCGCAGGAACCTACTGCCGCTGAGCACCGAGAAAAGGTGTCCTTCCTGGCGGGACAGTTCGCCCAGGGTCATCGTGTGCCCCTCTCTGAGACGATCATTGGCAGGAAGCGAACGTCGCTCGGTCTACTCACGTTGAGGGCGTCGACCACGCGTTCGGACGGCACCGCCTGGAGGATGTCGCCACGCTCAGACAGCAAGCCCGCTTCGGTCAGCATTTGGAACAAAGTAGAGCGAATCTTTTGCATAGTGGACTCTTTGAGTTCTGCGAGCTCGGAATGCCACAGGGCCTTGCCTCGAACAAAGCTGTCGAAGTCGTCATAGCTCAGGGTGGGCGTCAGCAGAATGAATCGTTCACGGACGACTTCCTCGGCGAAGTCGCCGACAAAGGTGTAGCGACGGCATGCCGCGACCCACATGAGGTGCCCACGTTCCGTCGCTGTCGCTTCGATCAGCATTTCAAGTTCGTGGTCCGTCAGGACGGCAAGACGTTGCGCGACCTCGCGGGCGAGGCGGAACCCCGACGACATGGTGCGCGACTGAAGGAGATTGTTCTCTCTGATCAGTTCACGTACACGCGCCCAGTCGCGCTCGCGCAGGTAGAGAGGAGCGGCGATCACGGCTTCACGAGAAAGGAGAGCGCCGCTGGTGAACGACAGGGCATAGCGCTCGACGGTGACATGTCCGTTCGTCACGCCGCGCCTCCTTCCTAAAAATGGCAAGTTTCATAGACTACTGCCGCAGGCCGACATGGACCGAATCTCGCTTGTGCCGGCCGCTAGTTTTCTAGCTGACCGGCACTGGGGCTAGACGTAGTTCTGGGTCTGGCAGTGACGGCAAATGACATATGCCTCAGAATTGTCGCCGTCCTCCCACTCCGAGGTGTGCTCGGCTCCCGACAGCGATCCGTTGCAATTGATACAGGAACCGGCGTTGCCTCTACTCCGACTCATCGAATCGACCAGTTCGCCGTCTTCCATGAAATAGACGCCACCGTCGACGCAGTTCGGGCACTCGAAGCGCTCTCCGTCCCCCGACATTCTGGAGCCGCACTCAGGGCAGGTCTCCGTCGGTCCACCGCCGAGCGCGCCGAGCAGCGAGTTCAAGAACCCCATCAGAGAAAGTCGTCCGCGTCTGCAGAGATGTTTCCTGCTCCATCGCAGTCCGGGCACATTCCCCACTCTGGAGGATCAGCTGGGTCGAAGATAATCATCCGACTACCTTCGCCGTCGCACTCGTTGCAGATAGCGACGTACTCGTCGGGGTCTCCCGTATCGAGTCTCTTCCAAGTAATCGTCATACTCCAAGGTAGCGCGTTCGGCACCCCGCTGAACGCGACAACGCGACCTGTGCGGAAGCGCGCTACGGGACCTGCGACGCCGCGTGCGTTCTCCGGTGAGTCCCGGGGCCACGATATGGTCCACCGACTGTCTGCACGATCAACGTCCATGAGCAGATCCTCGACCCAGGCGGCGGCGAGGGCCAAAAACGACGAGTCCGCGGTGAGTGAGTCGCCAGCGCCGCCGACGCGCCGACCGACGAGTTCGACCTTAAGCGCAGCCGCGGCCTCGTTGGCGCTGATGCCTGTCGGGACCCGTCACCACTGGAGACGATTGCATACGCTCCATACCTCGGTGTAGAACGGAAAGCGATTCAAGTGCTTTGCAGGGGATTGGTAAGGGGGGAGGCAAGACGGTCCTGCCACCGTGGCAGCACCGCGTTCAGTCGTCCCTCTTGAATGCCCGGTCGAGTAGCGCCGCGGTCTCCGGGTTCACCAACTCCCTTCGCTGGATGTAGTGCATCACCGTTATCCTCGTGTCTGTGTGGCCGAGCAGCTCCGCCGCAAGCTCGACGCTGGCGTTGTCGTTGACCGCTGTCGCCACCGTGCGGCGGAACATGTGCGGGGTCACACCGGCGATCCCCGCTCCCCCGAGCACCCGTCGCAGCTGGCGGCGCACGTTCGCGGTGGTCAGCGGTGTGCCGTCCCGTGACTGGAACAGCAGCGAGTCCAGCTCCAGGCGGCCTGCGTTGGCGAGACGCCGGCGGACAGCGTCGGCGGTGAAGGAGGGCAGCGCCACTGTCCGCCGGGACTTGACGGTCTTGGGGTGGTCTTGCCGGAAGGTCTGCTCGCCGATACGGCTGACGATCGTTCCGGCGAGGCGGATCGACGGCACGGCGCCGGTGATGTCGACGTCGCGGCGGCGGATCGCCAGCACCTCCCCGATCCGGGCCGAGGTGCCGAGCATGACCTCGACGATCGCGCCGAGCTGGCCGTCCGGCAGCGGGCCGGAGACGTGGTCCGCGCCGCCTTCCCAGCGGGCGATCGCGGCACGGATCACGTTCACCTCCGGTGCCGTGAGCGCCTCGGGGATGTGCGGTTCCCGGCGGAGGCGGGAGACGTGGTCCATCGGGTTGCGTGGGAGAACCTCGTGCCGCACCGCCAGTTCGAGCGCCAGCCGCAGCACGACCCTGGCCTGCTTGGCGCGGTTGTACGATCGTTTCGCCAGCTCCTTGATGAACCGGTCGCAGCGGGCGACGCCGATCTCGCGCAGGGTCAGGCTGTCGAACACCGGGGACACCAGAGTGCGCATGTTCCGCTCGTACAGGTTCCGGGTGGTCCGGGAGATCCGGACCTCCATGTCGATGTCCGCCAGCCAGTACGCCACGAGGTCTGCGAAAAGGCTGTCCGGCGTCAGCGTCGTGTCCGCCGGCTGCAGCTCGGACCGCTCGACGAGCCGCGCCTTCAACGCGCGCTCGGCTGCCGCGGCGGTGGCGCCGGTGCTCTGCACCTGGCGCGTCCTGCCGTCCCAGTCGCGGTACCGGGTCCGCGCCAGGTATCGGCCGGTCGGCGACACGCGGGTGCTGATGTCGCCGAAGGTACCGATGCTCAACCGTTGCCGGGCCATCTCAGCTCACCGCCGATCGGTGCGCCCTGGCTCGCTGCTGGGTTCGCGTTGCTGGGCGATCCACGCCCGCACGTCGGAGATCGCGAACTTCAGATGCTTGCCGAACCGGTAGGCGGCGGGGCCTTTGCCGTGCACCCGCCAGTCGTAGACCGTGGAGATCGGTATGCCCAGGTAGGCCGCCAGCTCGTGGACGTCCATCAGGGGCTCCAGACCCCACGCGTCGGCAGGAGGAGAGGTTGGGTGTTCGCCGTGGATGCTCATACCCAGCAGGAGCGCACGACGATCCCGGACGATCGGGAGGGACCGAGACCGACCTCGGCGCCTCGGACGACAGTGCCGGTTCAGCGGCTCCGAACGGGTGAAAGTGGTGACGTAGTGGTGACACATCAAATCCTTTAACCAAAAAATCTCGGAAACCCTTGAGTTTCCGAGACATTCTGTCGGGCTGACAGGATTTGAACCTGCGACCCCTTGACCCCCAGTCAAGTGCGCTACCAAGCTGCGCCACAGCCCGTGGCTTGTCACCTCGAAAGGCAACTCGAATAGCTTAGCGCAGCCGGGAACGCAGTTCAGGCCAAGCGGCCGCAAAGCCGGGATGAAGTTGCAGTTTTTTTACCTCATCGACCGCGACCCAGGCCAGCGCCTCGCTCTCGGCGTCGCCGATCACGGGCTCGAAGTGGGTGTTCGCCTCGGTCACGACGGTCGTGTACTGCCAGAACCCGAGGTCGAGAACCGAGGTGAACAGCACTCTCACCAGAGCGGCCTCGACGCCGGCCTCCTCGTTCGCCTCGCGCAGCGCGCCGTCGACGGCCGACTCGCCCTCCTTGAGCGCTCCCCCGGGCAGCCCCCAGGTTCCGCCGTGGTGACTCCACGCGATGCGGTGCTGCAGCAATACCCCGGCCTCGGGATGCCAGACCAGCAGCCCGGCCGCCCCGAAACGTCCCCAGTAGCGCGTGCCGTTCGGCCCGTAGACCCAGGCGTCGCCGCTGTCACGCACGCCGAACGGCGGCAGGGGCGGCGGCTTCTGGCTCACGAGCCGAGTCCGAAGAACGTGATGAGAGTCTCGGATGCGTCGAAACCGCTCACGGGCGCGATCGGCCACACGTGAGCACCACCGGCGATCGTCACCACCTCGAGCCTCGAATCGTCATCACAGTCATCGTAGGTCTCGCGGGTGACGGTTCCCTCCACGTCTTCCGACGGGAACCCGCTGCAGCCGTTGCGCGCGACCCACACGCGCTTCGCGTCTGCGACGGACGCGTTCACCCACTGCCCGAACCTAGCCGCGGCGCGCTCGTTCGTGGGCCCCCCTCTGTAGGGAACCGTGAGATCGCCCGTGCCGTGCACGATGAGTACGTCGGTCGGTTCATCCGAATCGCAATCCGACACGTTGAACGCGCCTCCGACGACGGCGATGCCCGCGATGCGGTCGCCCAGCTCGCAGGAGAGCCGGTACGACATCATGCCGCCGTTCGAGAATCCGGCGAGGTAGATGCGCCCGGGGTCGATCGCGTTGCGCTCACCGATGTCGTCGAGCATGCGGGAGATGAACTCGACATCGTCGACGTCGTTGAGGCGGGGTGTGGCACAGCATCCGTCGGCGTTCCACGCCAGCTGGTGCTCGATCTGGGCGGCCTGGGTTCCGTTCGGGTAGGCGACGATGAAGTTGTCGGCCTTTGCGAACCCGGAGAGGCCCGTGGCGATCTCGGCTTTCGCGCCGTTGCCGCCCGCTCCGTGCAGCACGACGAGCACGGGCAGCGTCTCGGGCGCTCCCGCGGCGGCGCCCTCGGGCACGTGTGCGACGTAGCTGCGCTCGACGCCGTCGACGGTGAGGTAGTAGACGTCAGACTGCGCGACGACGTCGATCTTCGGCTGGTCGGCCGCCGCTGAGGCGCAGCCGGTGAGTGCGACGGTGGCCAAAAGCAGCGCGATCACCCGTGATCGCGCGCCCGTTCTCATCGGATCAGTCTAAGCAGCCCGTGTTGCCTCGGTGTTACGCGAGAATTGAATGATGAGCGACGACGAAGCGGCGAAGAAGACGGCCCGATACGAGCGCGAGCTGGTGCTCCTGCTGCGCATGCGCGGCCAGACCGAGCCGGAGATCGCGGGTGCGATCACCGAGCTGCGCCGGTACGCCAAGAAGACCGGCAAGGCGATCGAAGACGAGTTCGGCTCCCCCGCCGAGTTCGCGTCGCAGTTTCCGGTGCGCAACAGCCCGTCGACCCGCGGCGGTGCGATGCGCCGGCTGTTCGGCGCCGCGTTCAAGCCGAGCCCCAAAGTGCCGAAGGAGCCGCCCCTCCCGAACGACCAGGCCCTACCGAAAGAGCCGACCCTCCCCAACGACGCGGCCCTCCCGAACGACGGGGCCCTCCCGAAAGACGACGCCTGATGTCGCCCGACCGCGGGTGGTCGATCATCTCGGCGCCGACGAATCTCGGCCTGCGCCCGCCCGTTCCCGGAGCGACGCCGGGAACGTCGAAGGCTCCCGAGGCCCTGCGCGAGGTCGGGCTCTACGACCGGCTGGTCGCCCACGGCGCGGAGGACTCCGGTGTTGTGCTGCCCGCCCGCTACCTCGACGACGCCGACCCGGCGAACGAGCGGGTGCGCAACCACGACCGCATCCTCGAGCACGCCGACCGGCTGGCCGACCGTATCGACGTGGAGATCGCGCGCGGCCGTCGTCCCATCGTTATCGGCGGCGACTGCAGCCTGCTGCTCGGAGTGGGTCTCGCCCTGCGCCGCGGGTCCCCCGCCGGCCTCGTGCACATCGACGGCCACACCGACTACCGCAACCCGCAGAACAGCGACGAGTGCGGCGCCCTGGCCGGCGAAGATCTGGCGGCCGTCACGGGCAAGCACTGGTCGACGCTGAGCGACCACCGCGGGCTGGGTCCGTACTTCGAGCCGCGGAATACAGTGCAGGTCGGATGTCGCGACGGCGACGACGATCTCGCCGAGGTCACCGGCGACCTGCGCCTCGTCGTGCGTGCTAGCGATATCGCGGAGGCCGGGGTCCCCGCCGCCGTCGCGACGGTCGCCGCCGCGCTGGCCCACACCGCGGGCTGGTGGCTGCACGTCGACGTCGACGTTCTCGACCCCTCGATCATGCCCGCCGTCGACAGCCCCGACGAGGGAGGCCTCGACGCCGAGCAGCTCGGCGAGCTGCTGCGCGGCCTCGTGCCCGGCTGCATCGGCATGGACATCTGCGTCTACGACCCCGATCTCGACCCTGACCTGCGCTACGCAAAGCTCATCGCTCGCATCGTGGAGGGCGGGTTGGCGGAGTAGGCGCCTTGGCGGAGTAGGCGCGTCGGCCGAGAGGCCCCTCGACCTAGGAAGCCAGCGGCGCCAGCGCGTCGCGCACGCGCTTCATCGAGCTGCCGAGTCCCCACTCCTCGGCGAGCCGGTCGAGTTCGGCACCCTGCTCGGGCGTGCCCGATCTGATGCGGGCGTCGAACTCGGGCAGCGTCAGGTCGCGCACCACCTTCACCACCGCGGGAGCCACCGTCAGGTAGTCGGCCGCGGCGAGGATCCCGGCGCGCACGCGCGGTGTCATCGTCGACGACGGGTCGGATGCCGCGGCGACGATGCCGTCGAGGTCGCCGTAGGCGGCGAGGAGCGTGACAGCGGTTTTCTCGCCGACGCCGGCGACTCCGGGCAGGCCGTCGGAGGCGTCGCCCCTCATGGCGGCGAAATCGGCGTACTGGGTGGGCGGGATGCCGCACTTCGCCGTCAGCGTCTCGTCGGTGAGGGTCTCGAGCTTCGACATGCCGCGTCCCGTGTAGATCACCCGCACGTCGCGAGAGTCGTCGACCAGCTGGAACAGGTCGCGGTCTCCGGTGACGACGTCGACCGGTATCGGCGCGTGGGAGGCGAGGGTGCCGATCACGTCGTCGGCCTCGTGTTCTGCGGCGCCCACTACCGGCACGCCCAGCGCACCGAGCACCTCACGGATGATCGGCACCTGCGGGGTGAGCGCGTTGGGCACGGTCTCTGTCGCGGTCGCTGAGCCTGTCGAAGCGTCGGCGACGCGGTGCGCCTTGTAGCTGGGGATCAAGTCGACCCGCCACTGCGGGCGCCAGTCGTCGTCCCAGCAGGCGACGATCTCGGTCGGTCGAAACTCGGTCGCGAGGCGCGCGATGATGTCGAGCAGGCCGCGCACGGCGTTGATCGGCATGCCGTTCGGCGCGTGGACGGTGTCGGGAACGGCGTGGAAGGCACGGAAGTACAGCGCGGCGGTGTCGAGCAGCATGAGGCGTTCTGGATGATCGGTCACGGCGGCATCCTCCCACATACGCTCCCTCGCCGGGAGGTCAGTGCCAGGCGAGGACGAACGGCAGCGCCACGATGAGGATGGCAGCGGCGCCCAGCACCGTCGCGATGGCCCCGAGCAGGCGCGACATCCCGTCTCCCTGCATCGCGAAGCCGCCGCAGGCGATCGCCGCCACGGCAGCGAACACGCCGAAACCGGGAGCAAGGCCCAGCAGGCCGATCAGGATCACGACGACCCCCATGAGCCTGCGGCGTTCGGGCTGCGACTCGGCCGTCGCCATCACGGGGAAGCGCTCGTCATCTGAGGACATGTCAGCACTCTAGCGCCGCACGCGGGTCTAGGACGCGGCGGACACCAGCTGCACGCGCATCGAGTCGACGCGCAGCGCGACCGTCTCGCTCGCGAGCCATTTCTGCTGCATCCGGGCGACGACGGCGTCGAGCTCGGGCCGGCTGAGACCGTCGGCGATGGCGAGCTGCACGATCAGCTCGGGCCCGGCCAGCCGGCTGGCGGGGTCTCCCGGTGCGAGCGCGACCGATCGCACGGCGGATTCGTCGGCCGCGGCATCCGCGAACGCATCCAGCACCTGCTCGTCGAGGAAGCACGGCGTCCACGGCTGCGACTGGGCGATCGCCCAGAGGGCAGGGCGGCGGAGCACGAACTCCGTCTCGGAGGTCGGATCGAGAACCACGAGCTCGGTCTGCTCGCTCGCGGCGGCGAGGGCCACGCGCACGGCGCTGGCCGGGATCGGGCGCGCCTTCGGGTTCCAGTGGCTCATGGCCGTGACCGAGGTGAACACCGGCAGGACGTTGCGGCCGTCGGGGCCGGCGACGGTGATGATCGACAGCTCCTGGGTCTTGTCGATCACGACGCCGTGCTCGTTGAGCCCGGCCTCGCCGAGGTGCGCGACGAGCGGGACGAGGAGGCGGACGTCGCGCAGTGCGTCGACGACGTCGGCCTCGCCGAGCTCGTGGGTCGCGAACCGGCGCAGAGCCTCGATCAGCCGCTCGGGCGCCGAGCCGTCGTCGTCCGAGCTGGTGTTGGGCTCGAAGTGGCGCCCGGCCCAGGGGGTGCCAGCCGAGTCGGCGCCGCCGCCGTGCGCGCCGTGGTGATCGTGCTGCCCGTTCTGGTCCAGGTGCTCAGCCACGATCAGTCGTTCGCGACGTCGAGCGCCTCCGCGAGGGTGAAGTTCTTCGCGTAGAGCGACTTGCCGAGGATGGCGCCCTCGAGTCCGTGGGGGACGAGCGCGCGCAGGTCGGCGATGTCGTCGAGGCTGGAGATTCCGCCGGAGGCGATGACGGGCTTGTGGGTGTGCTCCATCACCTGGGCGAGGAGTTCGAGGTTCGGGCCCTGGAGAGTGCCGTCCTTGGTGACGTCGGTGACGACGTAACGGCTGCAGCCGGCGGCCTCGAGACGCTCGAGCACGGTCCAGAGGTCGCCGCCCTCCTGAGTCCAGCCGCGGGCGGCGAGGGTCGTGCCGCGCACGTCGAGTCCGACGGCGATGGCCTCGCCGAACTCGGCGATCACGTGGGCGGCCCACTCGGGGTTCTCGAGGGCGGCGGTGCCGAGATTGATGCGCTTGGCGCCCGTCTCGAGAGCGGCGTCGAGGCTCGCGTCGTCGCGGATGCCGCCCGACAGCTCGATGTTGACGCTGCGCGGGGAGTTCTTGATGACCTTCTCGATCACGTGGCGGTTGTTGCCCCGGCCGAACGCGGCGTCGAGGTCGACGAGGTGGATCCACTCGGCGCCCTGGCTGATCCACTCGTCCGCGGCATCCATCGGGCTGCCGTAGAAGGTCTCCGAGCCGGCCTCGCCCTGTGTGAGGCGCACGGCCTTGCCACCCGCGACGTCGACTGCGGGAAGGAGGGTGAGACCGGGGGTCCTGCTGAACTCGCTCATTGCCGTACTTTCTTCGGGATTCCTTGGGGAGAGTCTGCGGCGGGCGGCGCGCAAACACTCGATAGTACCGGTTGGCCCGCTCTACAGAGAGTCGAGCCAGTTCTTGAGGAGTCGGATGCCCGGCTCCCCCGACTTCTCGGGGTGGAACTGGGTCGCCGTGAGCGGACCGTTCTCGACCGCCGCGATGAACCGCGAGCCGTGTTCCGCCCAGGTGAGCAGCGGTGCAGGAAACGGCGGCTGCACGTCGAGGGTCCACTCCTGCGCCGCGTAGGAGTGCACGAAGTAGAAGCGCTCGTCACGGATGCCGTCGAACAGGCGGGTGTCGGCGGGGGTCTCGACTGTGTTCCAGCCCATGTGCGGCAGCACGGGGGCGTCGAGCTGGGTCACGCTGCCCGGCCATTCGGCGAGGCCCGGGGTGTCGTTGCCGCGTTCGACTCCGTGCTCGAACAGCACCTGCATGCCGACGCAGATCCCCATGACGGGACGACTGCCGGTGAGGCGTTTCTCGATCATGGCTCCGCCGCCGACCTTGGCGAGCGCCTGCGCGACCGCCGAGAACGCTCCGACGCCGGGCACGAACAGGCCGTCGGCGTTGGCCACGCGGGAACGGTCGGCTGTGAGCTCGACGCGGGCGCCGGCCAGTTCGAGAGCCTTCGCCGCCGAGTGGACGTTGCCGGAGCCGTAGTCGAGGACGACGACAGACGGGGAGACGAGGCTCACAACGCGCCCTTGGTCGACGGAATGCCGGTCACGCGGGCGTCGGGCTCCACGGCCTTGCGCATCGCGCGCGCGAAGGCCTTGAACTCCGCCTCGGCGATGTGGTGCGGGTCGCGTCCGCCGAGCACGGTGACGTGCACCGTGATTCCGGCGTTGAAGGTAATGGCCTCGAAGACGTGGCGAACCATGGAACCGGTGAAGTGGCCGCCGATGAGGTGCATCTCGAAGCCTGCGGGCTCTCCGGTGTGCACGAGGTACGGGCGGCCGGAGATGTCGACTACGGCCTGCACGAGCGCCTCGTCGAGGGGCACGAGGGCGTCGCCGTAGCGGGAGATGCCTGCCTTGTCGCCGAGAGCCTGCTTGATGGCGAGCCCCAGGGCGATGCCGATGTCTTCGACGGTGTGGTGCACGTCGATGTGCGTGTCGCCGGTGGCCTTCACGGTCAGGTCGATGAGCGAGTGCTTCGAGAACGCGGTGAGCATGTGGTCGTAGAACGGAACGCTCGTGTGGATGTCGGAGACACCGGTTCCGTCGAGGTCGATCGACAGTTCGATGCTGGACTCGCTCGTTTCGCGCTTGATCTGCGCCACGCGGGGTTCGGTGCTCATGGGGTCGATTCTATCGAGGGCGAATGGATGCTACAGGGACGCGAGTGCGTCGAGGAAGGCGGTGGTCTCGGCCTCGGTGCCCGCAGTGACCCGCAGGTGCCCGGGGATCCCGATGTCGCGCACGAGGATCTCCTGCTCGAGCAGGGCCTCGAAGGTGGCGTGCGGGTCGTCCACTCCCCCGAACAGCACGAAGTTCGACCAGCTGGGCAGCGGCGTGTAGCCGAGCTTCGGCAGCTCTTCGAGCAGACGGTCGCGCTGCGAACGGATGTTGTCGACCATCGCGAGCATCTCGGGGGCGTGACGCAGGGCCGCGACGGCGGCGGCCTGGGTCAGGGCGGAGAGGTGGTACGGCAGACGCACGAGTCTCAGCGCATCGTTGATCGCCGGGTCGGCGGCCAAGTAGCCGACACGGGCACCGGCGAAGGCGAAGGCCTTGCTCATGGTGCGCGAGACGAGGAGCCGCTCGCGGCCGTCGAGCAGGGTGATCGCGCTCCGGACGTCGTCGGGGGCGAACTCGGCGTAGGCCTCGTCGACCACGACGATTCCATCGGTGGCGTCGTAGGCGGCGGAGATCGTCTCGATCGACAGCGGCGTGCCGGTCGGGTTATTGGGTGAGCAGAGGAACACCACGTCGGGACGCGTCTCGGCGATCCAGCGGGTCACGGTCTCGGGCGAGATCTCGTAACCGGCGTCGCGTTCGCCGCTGATCCAGCGTGTGCCGGTTCCGCTGGCGATGATCGAGTGCATCGAGTAGGTGGGAGGGAAGCCGAGCACACTGCGCCCCGGGCCGCCGAATGCCTGCAGGATCTGCTGCAGCACCTCGTTCGACCCGTTCGCCGCCCAGATGTCGTCGGCGGTGAGGCGTTTCTCCGGCTCGACCGAGAAGTTCAGGTAGGCGGCCAGGCTCTGGCGCAGCTCGGTGAACTCACGGTCGGGGTACCGGTTGACCGAGAGGATCGCCGCCGCGAGCGACTCGACGATGTCGACCGCGACGTCTGCGGGAATCGGATGCGTGTTCTCGTTGACGTTGAGAGCAACCCGCACCGCCTTCTGCGGGGCGCCGTAGGGCGTCAGCCCGCGGAGGTCGTCACGGATGGGAAGGTCGGAGAGGTTTACCACTGCTCAATCGTATTGCGGATCGGGAGGGCGCATTGCGGATCGGTCGGGCGCATTGCAGATCGGTCGGGCTCTCCTGCGCCGCGCTACTGGCCGTTGCTACTCGGCGCTGTACTCGGGCGGCAGCATCAGACGCTGCCCGGCCTGCACGCTGCCCGACTCGAGCTGGTTGACAGCCATGATGTCGCTGATCACGTCGCGGGGGTCGTCGTGCGGTGCGATGTCTTCGGCGAGCTGCCAGAGCGACTGCCCGGCCTGGAGCGTGATCTCTTCGAGGGCCGCGCCGCTCGAGCTCGTGGCGGTCGCGCCGCCGCCGTTGAGGGCGAAGAACATGACCGCTGCGACGACGGGCAGAGAGGCGAGCGTCGTGAACACGACCCGGCCGCGCTTGGTGAGGCGGAGGCGGGGGGCAGCGGACGGAACGCGCACGGCGACGTCGGATCGACCAGACGCGGCCAGGGCCGATACGGATTCGACCGCTGTCGATGTGTTCAGGACTGCTGTGCTCATGTGCTGCTCCTTCTCGTGACTCGCCTGGCTGACCTTCTCCACCTCGGTGGCTGGGCCACACGGGGTTTCGTATCCGACACTCGGCCGGGAGTGCCGGATACGAAGCTTTGTTCCGAACATACATTCGAATGATGGTCGACGCAAGCAATTATTCGAATATCTCTACGAACTTTCATGCGACACACTCGAATAGGTGTTTGTTTTACGCTCATGAAGCGGATACTGTTTCGAATGTCTGAGGACAGGCAATCAGCAGCCACCGACATTGGAGTGCACATGAGCGACGAGACCCGTGGCAACGCCGGCCCCGACCGGCCGACGACCCGCCGGAGGAAGAGCCTCAGCGACAAGCAGCTCGCCATCCTCGACGTCATCCAGCGCTCGGTCGCGAGCCAGGGCTACCCGCCGAGCATGCGCGAGATCGGCGACGCCGTTGGCCTCTCATCCCTGTCGAGCGTGACCCACCAGCTCAACCAGCTCGAGCTCAGCGGCTACCTGCGTCGCGACCCGAAGCGCCCGCGCGCTCTCGAAGTGCTCATCGAGATGCCCACGCAGGAGCAGGATGCGCCCGAGAACTCGGGCTACGCGCCATCCGTCGGCGACGCCGCCATGGTGCCGCTCGTCGGCCGCATCGCCGCCGGCGTGCCCATCCTGGCCGATCAGCAGATCGACGAGGTCTTCCCGCTCCCCCGCCAGCTAGTGGGCAAGGGCGAGCTGTTCATGCTCAAGGTCGTCGGCGACTCGATGATCGACGCCGCGATCTGCGACGGCGACTGGATCGTCGTGCGCCAGCAGAAGACCGCGGAGAACGGCGACATCGTCGCGGCCATGCTCGACGACGAGGCCACGGTCAAGGTGTTCCAGCAGCGCGACGGCCACACCTGGCTGCTGCCGCGCAACAGCTCGTTCGCTCCCATCCTCGGCGACTTCGCCGAGGTGCTGGGCAAGGTAGTAGCGGTGCTCCGCTCCGTCTAGCTGTCTCCAGCCCGTCGCGCTCGCGAGCCCCTTCCGGCGTCGCGAGGCAATTCCGGCGCCCCCGCTCGCCACGCGAGCAGCGCCGCAGCCCTCCGCCCGCGCCGAAGACCTACGGATGCGCCACGCGGGGCGCATCCGTCGGTCTCGTCACGACGAGAGGCGACTCGCGCTAGGCGCCGACCCGCTCGCGCACGGCCTTCGTGGCCGCCACGACGTTGCGCAGCGAGTCGACCGTCTCGGTGTAGCCGCGGGTCTTGAGTCCGCAGTCGGGGTTGACCCAGACCTGGCGGTTCGGGATCGATCCGAGGGCGATCTCGATGAGCTCGGTGACCTCCTCGACCGACGGCACGCGCGGCGAGTGGATGTCGTAGACGCCAGGGCCGATCCCCCGGCCGAACCCCGACGTCTTGATGTCGGGCACGACCTCCATTTTGGAGCGCGCGGCCTCGATCGAGGTGACGTCGGCATCGAGGCGGTTGATCGCGTCGATCACGACACCGAACTCCGAGTAGCAGAGGTGCGTGTGGATCTGAGTGCGCGGCTCGACGCCCGCAGTGGCGAGGCGGAACGATCCGACCGACCAGTCGAGGTACGCCGGCTGGTCTGCCTTCTTGAGCGGCAGCAGCTCGCGTAGGGCCGGCTCGTCGACCTGGATGACGCCGATGCCGGCGGCCTCGAGGTCGGCGATCTCGTCGCGCAGGGCGAGGGCGACCTGGTTGGCCGTGTCGGCGAGCGGCTGGTCGTCGCGCACAAAGCTCCAGGCGAGGATCGTGACCGGTCCGGTGAGCATTCCCTTGACCGGCTTGGGCGTGAGGCTCTGCGTGTAGGCGCTCCACTCGACGGTGATCGGCGCCTCGCGGGCCACGTCTCCCCAGAGCAGCGACGGACGTGTGCAACGGCTGCCGTACGACTGCACCCAGCCGTTCTCGGTCACCGCGAAGCCGTCGAGGTGCTCGGCGAAGTACTGCACCATGTCGTTGCGCTCGGGCTCGCCGTGCACGATGACGTCGATGCCGATCTCCTCCTGTAGGTCGACGACGTTCTTGATCTCGGCCTTGAGGAAGTCGATGTACTCGTTTTCGCTGATCTCGCCGCGGGCGTTGGCTGCGCGCGCCTTGCGGATGTCGCCGGTCTGCGGAAACGAGCCGATCGTGGTCGTCGGAAGGAACGGCAGGCCGAGTGCCGCCTCCTGCGCCTCGAGGCGCTCGGTGTAGTCGCCGCGGCTGAAGTCGGCGTCGGTGAGTGCCGCAGCGCGGGCCCGTACAGCGCCGTCGCGGACGCCCGGGGCGTCGTGCCGGTCGGCGAGTGCGGCGGATGCCTCGGCGAGGGTCGTCGAGATCGCGTCGCGTCCCTCGGTGAGCCCGGTGGCGAGCGCGGCGATCTGGGCGACCTTCTCGTCGGCGAACGCGAGCCAGCTCTTCAGCCGGTCGTCGAGCTTAGGCTCGTCGGCGATCGAGTGCGGGGTGTGGAAGAGGCTCGTCGAGCTCGACACGGAGACGTTGGGCGAGAGCGCGCGCAGGGCTTCGAGCTTGCCGAAGGCCGCGTCGAGGTCGCCGCGCCAGATGTTGTGGCCGTCGACGACGCCGCCGACGAGGGTCTTCTCGGTCGCTGAGCCCGTCTGCACTGAGCCTCTCGAATGTGTCGAAGCGCTCCCTTCGACAAGCTCAGGGACCGATCCCTTCACCAGGTCGAGCCCGATCGCCTCGACGGGCGTGTCGAGCAGCACGGGGAGGGCGTCGTCGAGCGAGCCGTAGGGCGCGGCGACGAAGATCTGCGGACGCGCGGGCACGGCGCCGAGCAGGTCGTAGGCGCGCTTGGTGGCCTCGAGCACGGTGGCGCGGTCGACCTCGATCGACTCGCTCACGAGGGCGGGCTCGTCGAGCTGCACCCACTCGGCGCCGACGGCGGTCAGGCCGGCGATGAGCTCGGCGTAGACGGGCAGCAGGTCGTCGAGGCGGTCGAGCGGCTGGTACCCCTCGGGGGCGCCCTCGCTGGCCTTGCTGAGCAGCAGGAAGGTGACGGGGCCGACGATCACGGGGCGCGTGCGGTAGCCGGTCGTTGTGGCCTCGGCGACCTCGCGCAGCAGCCGGTCGGAGGCGAGGTGGAACTCGGTCTCCGGTCCGATCTCGGGCACGAGGTAGTGGTAGTTCGAGTCGAACCACTTGGTCATCTCGGCGGGGACGTCCTGCCCTTCGCCGCGGGCGATCGTGAAGTATCCGGCGAGGTCGAGCGTTCCGTCTTCGCGCACCAGCCGCTGGAAACGCGAGGGGACGGCACCGACCGTCACCGCGGCATCCAGAACCTGGTCGTAGTAGGAGAAGGCCTCGGGGATCGAGGAGTCGGTGGCGCCGAGGCCGAGGCCGACGAGGCGTTCGCGGGTGGTCGCACGCAGCTCCGCGGCGGTCGCCTCGAGCTCGTCGGCGCCGATCCTGCCGGCCCAGAAGGCCTCGACGGCCTTCTTGAGCTCGCGACGGCGGCCGATGCGCGGGTATCCGAGGATGGTGCCCGTGGGGAAGGGAGTGCTCATTGCTGGATTCCTTAGTTGTGTTCGGTGGTGAGAGAGAGCAGGCCGGTGCCGCGCAAGACCTCGATGACGGCCTCGTGCTGGTTGAAGGTGTAGAGGTGCAGGCCGGGGCGGTCGTCGCCGATGACCTGGTTGCCGAGGTCGATGGCGTGCTCGATGCCGACGGCGGCCTGGCCCTCGGGCGTCGACTGGGCCTCGAGCTTGGCGAGCAGGTCGGCGGGCAGCTTCTCGTCGGTGAGCTCGACGATGCGGCGCAGGCGCTGCGGGCTGAGCACGGGCATGATGCCGGGGAGGATGCGCATGGTCACGCCGGCCGAACGCGCCTGGTCGACGAAGCGCAGGTAGTCGTCGGCGTGGAAGAAGAGCTGGGTGATGGCGAGGTTGGCGCCCGCCGCCTCCTTCGCGAGCAGGGTGTCGAGGTCCTGCTCGACCGAGCGGCTGCGCGGGTGCCCGTTCGGGAACGCGGCGACCGCGATGGTGACCTTGTGCCCGCTGCTCAACCGCTTGGCGCCCGGGAATCCGGGAACGTCGTTGAGGCTGAACTGCTCGCGCTCGGCCTGAACGCGGTGGATGAGCTGCACGAGCTCCCCCGCGCTGCCGAGGTCGCCGAGGAAGGCGTCGCCCTCGACCGAGCCCGCGGGCGGGTCGCCGCGCAGGGCGAGGAAGCTGGTGACTCCCGCGTCGAGGAACTCGCGGATGAGACGGGTGGCCTCCGCGTAGGAGGAGCCGACGCAGGTGAGGTGTGCCATGGCGCGCACGTCGGTCTCGGCGAGCAGTCGCAGCAGCACGGCGAGCGAGGAGCTGCGGGATGAACCGTTGGCGCCGTAGGTGACCGAGATGAACTCGGGCCCGGCGTTCACCAGGTGCTCGAGCGATCCGAGCAGCGCCTCCTCGGCGGCGGCGGAGCGCGGCGGGTAGAGCTCGAACGAGAACGTGGGGCGATCGAACGCGGTCGTCACGGTACTCACCTGGGCCCTCCGGTCATCAGGAAACTGATTCGGTATGGGCGGGTGCCGGGCTCGGCTGTCGCTCCGCGCCGCAGACTTCGCGGCAACGGTTCTACGCTAGCGGCGCCTCGGCGCGGGCGGTGGAGAGTTGCTGAATGTTACGCAGAGACGACCGAGAACTCCTTGAGGGCGGCCTCGTCCATGCCGTTCACCATCGCCGAGACGCGGGTGCCACCCTCGACATACTCGGTGCTCAGGATGCGGCCCCGGTCGTGCAGGCCGGCGACGACGTCGCCGCGGTCGTAGGGAACGAGCAGCTCGACCTGCACGTCGGGCGACGGCACGAGCTCGGCGATGCGTGCCTGCAGTTCGGCGACGCCCTCGCCGGTGCGGGCGGAGACGAAGATGGCCGCGGGCTCTAGGGCGCGCAGCAGCAGACGCTGGTCGTCGTCCTGCAGCAGGTCGACCTTGTTGAACACGACGATCTCGGGGATCTCCCGCGCCTCGACCTCGGCGATGACCTCTCGCACGGTCGCGAGCTGGCTCGCAGGGTCGGGGTGTGAGGCATCCACCACGTGCACGATGACGTCGGAGTCGCCGACCTCCTCGAGCGTCGAGCGGAACGCCTCGACCAGCTGGTGCGGCAGGTTGCGCACGAATCCGACGGTGTCGGTGAGCGTGTACGGCCGGCCGTCGGCGGTGACCGACTTGCGCACGGTGGCGTCGAGGGTAGCGAACAGTGCGTTCTCGACGAGCACACCGGCGTTGGTGATGTGGTTGAGCAGGCTCGACTTGCCGGCGTTGGTGTAGCCGACGATCGCGACGCTGGGCACCTCGAACCGGTTGCGGTTGGCCCGCTTCGCCTCGCGTGCCGGGGCGAATCCCTTGATCTGCTTGCGCAGGCGGGACATACGGGTGTGGATGCGGCGGCGGTCGAGCTCGATCTTCGTCTCACCCGGGCCTCGGCTGCCCATTCCGTCTCCGGAACCACCGGCGCCACCACCCTGTCGGGAGAGCGCCTCACCCCAACCGCGCAGGCGCGGCAGCATGTACTCGAGCTGCGCGAGCTCGACCTGAGCCTTGCCCTCGCGGCTCTTGGCGTGCTGGCTGAAGATGTCGAGGATCACGGCGGTGCGGTCGATGACCTTCACCTTCACGATGTCCTCCAACGCGCGGCGCTGGCTCGGAGCGAGCTCGGTGTCGGCGATGACCGTGTCGGCGCCGCTCGCAGCGACGATGCCGCGCAGCTCTTCGGCCTTGCCCTTTCCGAAGTAGGTGCTGGGGTCGGGGTTGGCCCGGCGTTGGAGCAGGCCGTCGAGCACCACGGCTCCCGCGGTCTCGGCGAGGGCGTACAGCTCGCGCATGGAGTTCTCTGCGTCGACGGTGTTGCCCTGGGTGTAGATGCCGATCAGCACGACGCGCTCGATGCGCAGCTGCCGGTACTCGACCTCGGTGACGTCGTCGAGCTCGGTCGAGAGTCCGGCGACGCGGCGCAGCGCCTGCCGGTCTTCGCGGTCGAACTGATCGCCGTCGCGGCTCTCCTCGTAATGGGAAGAGCTCTGCAGCGCCTGCGCGCTCGAACCGAACACGGTGTGGCCAGCGGCAGGTGCGCCAGCATGGGCCAAGACCCGCGCCACTACATCGTCGCTCTCAACGGGACTGTCTACGTTTTCACTCATTAGCATTAACCTTACTCGCCTAGACTTCGATAGGTTCGGTGCATGTCAAATGAGCACTACTTCGCGTCGACCCCGGAGAGTGAACTCAAACTTCGCACGATCCACGCGAAAATCGCCGGAAAAGCCTACGAGCTCACCACCTCGAACGGCATCTTCAGCCCCGAGCACATCGACACCGGCACGCAGGTGCTGCTCGCCAACGTGCCGGCTCCCCCGCCCGGCGGCAACGTGCTCGACCTCGGCTGCGGCTGGGGGCCGATCGCGCTGACCCTCGCGGTCGAGTCGCCGCGCAGCACCGTCTGGGCGGTCGACGTGAATGAGCGCGCGCTCGACCTGGTCCGCCGCAACGCGGCGATCGTCGGCGTCACGAACATCAATGCGGTCACGCCCGATCAGGTGCCCGACGACGTCGTCTTCACCACCATCTGGTCGAACCCGCCGATCCGGGTGGGTAAGAACGAGCTTCACGGCCTTCTCGAGAAGTGGCTGCCCCGGCTCGACGCCGGGTCGGACGGCTGGCTCGTCGTACAGCGCAACCTCGGATCCGACTCGCTGCACCGCTGGATGCAGGCGACCTTCCCCGAGGACTTCACGTTCGTGCGCACCGCCACGAACAAGGGCTACCGGGTGATCCGGGCCCGCAAGAAGTAGCTGCGTCTACCGAGCTCGCAGCCGCGGCGCGAGGTCGCGCTCGAACGACTCCATGAACCGCCGCTGGTCGTGGCCGGGGGCGTGGAAGACGAGGTGGTTGAAGCCCGCGTCGATGTACTCGCCGATCCGTTCCACCGTCTCGTCGGGGTCGGATCCGACGATCCACCGCGACGCCACCTGCTCGATGGGCAACGCGTCGGCCGCGCGCTCCATCTCCACCGGGTCGGTGATGTCGTGCTTCTCCTCCTTCGACAGCGAGAGCGGCGCCCAGAACCGGGTGTTCTCGAGGGCGGCGGCGGGGTCGGTGTCGTAGGAGAGCTTGATCTCGATCGTGTGGTCGATGGATGCCACGTCGCGGCCGGCCTTCTCCGCGCCCGCCACCACGGCGGGAAGCAGCTTCTCCGTGTAGAGGTCCATGCCCTTGCCCGAGGTGCAGATGAAACCGTCACCCGCGCGCCCGGCGTAGCCGGCCACGAGCGGCCCGCCGGCGGCGATGTACACCGGGATCGGTTCATCCGGCCTGTCATAGATGCTCGCATCGTGCGTCGAGTAGTACTCGCCGTCGAAGCTCACCTGGTCTTCGGTCCACAGCTGCCGCATCAGCGTGATCGCCTCGCGCAGCCGGGCGTAGCGCTCCTTGAACTCGGGCCAGTCCTGCTCACCCGCGCCGCGGAAGCCCGTTGCGATCTCGTTGAGCGCCTCGCCCGTGCCCACACCGAGGATGATGCGCCCGGGGTAGAGCGAGCCGAGGGTAGCGAAGGCCTGGGCGATCACGGCGGGGTTGTAGCGGAAGGTCGGGGTCATCACCGACGTTCCGATCTGGATCGAACTGGTGCGCTCCCCCACCGCGGCCATCCACGCGAGCGAGAACGGCGCGTGCCCGCCGGTGTGCCGCCAGGGCTGGAAGTGATCGCTCACCATCACCGACTCGAACCCGTGCCCCTCGGCGGCGACGGCGATCTCGACGAGCTCACGCGGGGCGAACTGCTCGGCGCTGGCCTTGTATCCGAGTTTCAGAGGGAGCACGGTGCGGTCCTTTTCGTCGGTGTGCCGGGGCGGATCCGCCCCGGGTGAGGCTGCGCGGTCAGATGCGGAGTTCGCCCTCGAACACGAGGTCGGCGGGGCCGCTCAGCGAGACGTGCTCGCCGTCTTCGGTCGGGAACATACGAACGCCGACGGTGCCGCCGGGCACCTCGACCTTCCACTGGTTGGGCGCTCCCTTGCCGGCCCAGTGGCGGGTGGCCAGGGCGGCCGCGGCCGCTCCGGTTCCGCACGACAGGGTCTCGCCGCTGCCGCGCTCGTGCACGCGCATGCGGATGTAGCCGACGCCGTCCTTGATCATGGGGTCGGCGGGCAGCACGAACTCGACGTTGGCGCCGTCGGGCGCCTCCGGGTCGAGCTGCGGGATGAAGCTCAGGTCGGCGCTCTCGAGCTCCTCCTCGCTCGCCACGGCCACCACGACGTGCGGGTTGCCCACGTTGATGCCGAGCCCCGGGCGTGCGACGGCGAGGTTCTTGGCGCGCACGAGCGGTTCTCCGCCCTCGAGACGCCAGCGGCCCAGGTCCACCTGGAAGCCGCTGAGGTTGCGCTGTACGTCGCGCACGCCGGCGCGGGTGCCGATGGCGAGCGTGTCGCCGGGCTCGAGGGTCGCGAGGCCGTTCTCGATGAGGTAGCGGGCGAACACGCGGATGCCGTTGCCGCACATCTCGGAGAGACTGCCGTCGGAGTTGCGGTAGTCCATGAACCACTCGGCGGTGTCGTCTTCGGCGAGGGCCTCCGCGCCCTCGGGGATGTGCATAGAGCGCACGGCGCGGAGGATTCCGTCGGCGCCGACGCCGAAGTGGCGGTCGGCGATCGCGGCGACCTGCGCGGGGCTGAGGTCGATGGCGCCGTCGGGATCGGAGTACAGCACGAAGTCGTTGCCGGTGCCGTGGCCCTTGGTGAAGTGCAGAGTAGTCACCGTGCAAGCCTATCCAGTGCGCTGGGCAGTCGCTGCGGGTCGTCGTAGTCGAGCCAGTGGATCGCGTCGTAGCGGCGGAACCAGCTCACCTGGCGTCTGGCGTACTTGCGGGTGAACAGCTGCGTCTGCTCGACGGCCTCGCGCTCGGTCATCTCGCCGCGCAGCTGCGCCGCCGCCTGGGCGTAGCCGATGGCGCGGGAGGCGGTGATTCCGAGCTCGCGCGGCAGCAGCGCGGCCATCTCGTCGACGATGCCGTGCTGCCACATCTGTTCGACGCGGGCGTCGAGCAGGGGCACGAGCTCGTCGCGTGGCGCGCGCAGTCCGAGGATCGTGGCGGGGCGCCAGAGCGCCTCGTCGCCGGGTAGGCCGGCGCCGAATGGCTCGCCGGTCATCTCGACCACCTCGAGCGCGCGAACGAGCCTGCGGCCGTTGCTCGGGCCGATCGCGGCGGCCGCCGCGGGGTCGACCGCGACCAGCCGCCTGTGCATCAGTCCGGGCCCGACGCGCACGAGGTCGGCCTCGAGCCGCTCGCGGATCTCCGGGTCGGTGCCGGGGAAGCGGAAGTCGTAGATGACGCTCGAGACGTAGAGTCCGGAGCCGCCCACGAGGATCGGCCAGGCGCCGCGCGATTCGATGGCGGCGATGGCCTGCCGCGCATCCGTCTGATAATCGGCGACGCTGGCCTCGTCACGCACGTCGAGCACGTCGAGCATGTGGTGCGGGATGCCGCGTCGCTCGTCGAGTGGGAGCTTCGCCGTGCCGATGTCCATGCCGCGGTACAGCTGCATGGCGTCGGCGTTCACGATCTCGACGGGCTGCCCCTGGGCGGTGAGCGATTCGGCGAGGTCGAGCGAGAGCCCGGACTTGCCCGTGCCCGTGGCGCCCACCACGACGATCAGCATGGTGCGACGATCAGCGCGGCACCCGGGTGTTCAACGCTCGCCATCGAGCATGTCGTAGATCGGGGTGGTCGACACCTGCGGCGCGTCGGTGCTCTCGGTGTCGGTGCGCTCGGCCTGGGTGCGCGCGGCGTCGGCGCGCTTCGTGCTCACGGCCGTCAGCGGCAGCGCAGCGCCGGGGCCCGTACCGATGCGCAAGCCGGGCAGTCCGAGCGACACGCGGCCCGGCTCGGCGGCGACGCCGGCGGGTGCTGGCACGCCGCACGATTCGGCCTCTGCGCGGTCCCAGGCGTCGCCGGAACGGGTGCGGCGGATGAGCAGCTGCTCGTGGGGCGCGGCGTCGGCGATGAGGTGGAAGGATGCGGCTTCGCTAATGCGCACGGTGACGATATCGCCGGGGCGGGGCGTCTCGCTGCCCTCCGGCACGTCGAAGTGCACGAGCCGGGAGTCTTCCGCCCGGCCCGAGAGACGGTGGCGTTCTGCGTCGCGCTTTCCCTCGCCGGCTGAGACGAGCACGTTGACGATCTGGCCGACGAGCTTCTGGTTCTCCTCGCGGGAGATGTGGTCCTGCAGGGCGGTCAGCCGCTCGTAGCGTTCCTGCACGACCTCTTTGGGCACCTGGTCGGCCATCGTCGCCGCGGGGGTGCCGGGGCGGATCGAGTACTGGAACGTGAACGCCGATGCGAAGCGGGCCGCTTCGACGACGCGCAGCGTGTCCTGGAAGTCTTCCTCGGTCTCGCCGGGGAAGCCCACGATGATGTCGGTGCTGATGGCCGCGTTCGGGATCTTGGCGCGCACCCGGTCGAGGATTCCGAGGAACTTCTCCGAGCGGTAGCTGCGCTTCATCGCCTTGAGGATGCGGTCGGAGCCCGACTGCAACGGCATGTGCAGCTGCGGCATGACGGCCGGCGTCTCGGCCATGGCGTCGATGACGTCGTCGGTGAAGGCGGCGGGGTGCGGGCTGGTGAACCGGATGCGCTCGAGGCCGTCGATGGTTCCCGCGGCGCGCAGCAGCTTGCCGAAGGCCTGCCGGTCGCCGAACTCGACGCCGTAGGAGTTGACGGTCTGGCCGAGCAGCGTCACCTCGAGTGCGCCGTCGTCGACGAGCGCCTGCACCTCGGCGAGCACGTCGCCGGGACGACGGTCTTTCTCTTTGCCGCGCAGTGCCGGAACGATGCAGAAGGTACAGGTGTTGTTGCAGCCCACTGAGACGGAGACCCAACCGCTGTAGGTGGACTCGCGGCGGGTGGGCAGCGTGGAGGGGAACACGTCGAGGGATTCGAGGATCTCAATCTGCGCCTCGTCGTTGTGGCGTGCCCGCTCGAGCAGAGTGGGCAGGGCACCCATGTTGTGGGTGCCGAAGACGACATCGACCCAGGGCGCCTTCTCGAGGATGACCGACTTGTCCTTCTGAGCGAGGCACCCGCCGACCGCGATCTGCATGCCCTCGTGCACCTTCTTCACCGAGGCGAGCATGCCGAGGTTGCCGTACAGCTTGTTGTCGGCGTTCTCACGCACGGCGCAGGTGTTGATGACGACCACGTCGGCCTGCTCATCGGTCGCCCTCACGTAACCGGCCGCCTCGAGCGATCCGCTGAGACGCTCGGAGTCGTGCACGTTCATCTGGCAGCCGTAGGTGCGCACTTCGTACGTGCGCGCGCGGGCGGTATCTGCGGGGCCGTTTTCAGTCAGAACGGGGGCGGGCGGGGCGAGGGTCATAGTGCAACCAAGTGTAGATCTCCCCGGCGCGCGGAACACCGAAGGGTGGCCTCAGCGGGCTCGGCTCGCAAAGGACGCAGACGGCCTCAACGGAAGCGCGGACCGACCGGTCCGAGCGCCGCGTTGACCGCCGCGCCCACGACGCTGCCGGAGTAGCCACGACGCTGGAGGAACGCGCTGAGTCGACGCTCGGCCGTCGCACGGTCGTAGGAGCTCAGCTGTCCGGCGCGCTTGACGGCGACCTCGGTCGCACGTTCGAGCTCGTCGTCGACGTCTACGCTCTCGAGTGCCTCCTCGATCGCGGTCTGATCGACGCGACGGCGACGCAGCTCGGCCGTGATCGCGGACTTGCCGAGCCCCTTGCGGTCGCGCAGCGTCCGTACGAGGTCTTCGGCCAGCACGCGGTCGTCGAGCAGCCCGGCGCGCTCGAGGCGCTCGACCTCGGCCGCGACCTCCTCCGGTTCGATCTCACGGTTCTCGAGCAGGGACACCATCTCGGCGCTCGACATGCCCTTGCGGGCGAGGGCGTTGATGCTCGCCTTGCGCACCGGCGGCGGCTTGGGGGTCTCGGCCTCGGTGTCTTCGACGAAACGCACGCCGGACGACGACCGAGCATGGGGAGTCTCGACCGACGTGCTGCCTGCCGCGACCCCTTCCTGCGACTGTGCCTTGCCTGCGGATCCGCTCTCGACGAGGGAGAGGAAGCGCCGAGCGGCAGCGATCGCCGCGGCCTCCGGCTCGGGCTCTTCCTCGACGGGTTCGTCGTCGCGCGACGATACCTCGTCGGCACCGCCCGGCTCGATGTACCAGCCGGATGCCGGAGTGCGACCGTTCGCGGCCGGCCCGGCGGTATCGCCGACCGGGGTGTCGCTGTGTGCGGCCGTGCCGTTTACGGCCTCGACACTCGCGGCGTCGCCGTTCGCGAGGTCGCCGTTCGCGACGTCGCCGTTCGCGACGTCGCCGTTCGATACGGGGCTGTCCGCAACAGTGCTGTCCGCAACATCCGTTTCGGCATTCTCACGTTCCGACGGCGCCTGGTCTGACGGCGCAGATGCACCGAACAGGTAGCTGACCGTCGCCAGGCGGCCGTCGGAACGCTCCACGATTACTCCCCTACGGCCTTGAGCAGCTCGGCGTCCGCGCGCTCGGCGACGCTCTGGGCACCGGCCCGAGCGGCGGCACCCTTGGGTGCGGCTGCGGCGTCGGCCTTCGATACCTTGAGCGCCGCAGCGCCGGCAGCCTTCGCCGTCTTCTCGGCAGCCGCGGCGAGCTTCGCCGCGTTCGCCTCGGAGCGCGCTACTGCAGCCGCCTTGTCGGCGATGTCCTTCGCCGCCTTGCCCTCGGCACCGATGCCCAGCTTGAGCATGATCTTGCCCTCGATCTCGGCAGCGATCTCGGGGTTCTCGAGCAGGAACTTGCGCGAGTTGTCTTTGCCCTGGCCGAGCTGGTCGCCGTCGTAGGTGTACCAAGCGCCGGACTTGCGCACGATCTCGTGCTCGACGCCGAAGTCGATCAGGCTGCCCTCACGAGAGATGCCGACGCCGTAGAGGATGTCGAACTCCGCCTGCTTGAACGGCGGGGCCATCTTGTTCTTGACCACCTTGACGCGCGTGCGGTTGCCATAGGCCTCTGTGCCGTCTTTCAAGGTCTCGATGCGGCGGATGTCGAGGCGCACCGATGCGTAGAACTTCAGCGCCTTTCCACCGGCGGTCGTCTCGGGGCTTCCGAACATCACGCCGATCTTCTCGCGCAGCTGGTTGATGAAGATCATCGTGGTGTTGGTCTGGCTGAGACCACCGGTGAGCTTGCGCAGTGCCTGTGACATCAGTCGAGCCTGAAGGCCGACGTGGGAGTCTCCCATGTCGCCCTCGATCTCGGCACGCGGCACGAGAGCCGCGACGGAGTCGATGACGACGAGGTCGATGGAGCCGGAACGCACGAGCATGTCGGCGATCTCGAGCGCCTGCTCGCCGGTGTCGGGCTGCGAGACCAGCAGAGCATCGATATCGACTCCGAGCTTCTGGGCGTACTCGGGGTCGAGCGCGTGCTCGGCGTCGATGAAGGCGGCGATGCCTCCCGCGCGCTGGGCGTTAGCGATGGCGTGCAGTGTGAGGGTGGTCTTACCCGACGACTCCGGTCCGTAGATCTCGACGATGCGGCCGCGGGGAAGCCCGCCTATGCCGAGCGCGACATCGAGTGCGATCGAACCCGTGGGGATCACGGCGACAGGCGCGCGCTCGTCGCTGCCGAGACGCATGACCGAGCCCTTGCCGAACTGACGGTCGATCTGGGCGAGAGCGGTGTCGAGGGCTTTTTCGCGGTCTGCTGCTGATGCCATTGTGTGTCTCCTTGGAGTCGTAGGTTGCTGCCCATAGGCTGTCGGTTCGCTGAGGACCGATGATGCAAGGTCCGCAGCCTCCCGACAAAGGCTGTTTCAGTTGTCTCAACCGTATGCGTGGGGTACGACATTGCGTCGTACATCGCGCGGTCGGTGGACAAACCGTCTTCGATAGAAGCTGTGTAGGAGTCTACAGAGATGCGAACGAATGTTCGAACGAATTCGACCGGCGTTTCGCAGAAGTATTGTCGCGACTATCGCCTGAGCTGTTTTCCACAGGCACCCGGTATTCTCCACAGTTTCGGCCACATTCACTCGAACACGTGTTCTAATGTGGGAAAATGTGGGTATGACAATCACCGATATCGCGGATGACACGGGGCCGGGGCCGGCGCCGGTGCTGCAGGACGATCCGACGTTCGAGCCGCCGCCCGACGACCTGGCTCCCGGGTCCTTCTCCGCACCGTCGTCCTTCGCATCGTCGTCCTTCGGGGCGCCATTGTTTGAGCCGCCGCCGGAGTGGGAGTCGATGCCCGACCCGCGCACCCTGTCTCCGCACGTGCAGAGGCAGATGCTGCTGGGGAGGTTCCTCGACGACGCCGAGGTCGCGGACCGGCAGCTCGCGGTGTCGGCGGCGCGTCGTGCGGTGGGTATCGAGGAGCTGCGGCGCATCTCGGTGATGGTCGCCGCCGAGGAGGAGGCCGACGACCTGTCCCGGCCGCCGGAGCTGCGGGCGAACGTCGGGCAGGAGGCGGGCTGGTCGATCCGGAACCGGGCCGCGGTGGAGCTGGCGACCGAGGTCGCGGCGGCATTCACCCTGTCGAAGAACGCCGCCCGGCACCTGATCCAGGAGAGCCGCACCCTGGTGACCGACCTGCCCGCGACCTTGGAGGCCCTGCACACCGGCACGGTCCGCTACGAGCACGCCCGGTTGATCGCCTCCACCGCCTGGTCCCTGCCGGAGCAGTCCCGCGGAGCGTTCGAACAGGAGGTGCTGCCGTGGGCGAAGACCCTGATCTACTCCGCCTTCCGCCGCAAGGTGTTGCAGGCCAGGGAGCGGCTGCACACGGAGTCGATGGAGGAGCGTCACGAGAGGGCGGCAGCGTTCCGCAGCGTGACCCTGGAGCCCGGGGAGGACGGTATCGGGTTCCTCACCATCCGCGACTCCACCGAGGTGGTCGCCGCGATCTACAACCGGGTCACCGCCATCGCCCTCCCCACCTTCCAAGGCGACCCCCGCACCCTGGCGCAACGACGGGCGGACGTGGCCACCGCGATCCTCCTCGAGGGCGACCTCTGCGCCGTCACCGACGACGCCCTCCCCAGCGGCGACGGCGCTGCGGGCTCGGGTCGGCGGCTCGGGCACGGCATCACCGCCCAGGTCCACATCGAGATCCCCGTCCTCACCCTCCTCGGCCAAGACACCGCCCCGGCGACCCTCGACGGCAGCATCCCGATCGACCCGGCCACCGCCCGAAGGCTCGTCGCCGACGCACCCGGCTTCTACCGGCTGCTCACCGACCCGATCACCGGCACCGTGATCGCCTTCGACGACCGGTACCGGTACCTGCCGAAGTCCCTCCGCCGGGCCGTGGAACTCGTCGACGGGACCTGCACCGCCCCCTGGTGCGACGCCACCGCCGGCGAGTCCCACGGACACCACCCCGGACAATGGGCCGACACCCGCGACACCTCCCTCGCCAACTCCGCCCTCCTCTGCGAATCAGACCACCGCACCGTCCACAACACCAGGTGGACCATGGTCAAACTCCCCGACGGCGACAAGATGTGGGTATCCCCCTGCGGCCGGATCAGAAAAGTCGCACCACACCGCCGACTCTCACCCGCCTTCGTCGAAGCACTCGCCGACCAGAAACCCGACACCGAGAAACCCGAGACCACCACCGACGACAGCTGGAACACACCCGACGACCCCGACCAGGAGATGCCATTCTGAGTGGGGCCGACTAACCGACACGTGCCCGCCCGACGATGCGAGCTCGACGATGCGAGCCCTACAACTCGTGGATGCGCACCCAACAATGCCTGCTCGTGGACGAGCGATGATCGACGGGTGCCTTGCTAACTCGAAGCGACTAGTCCCGAGTCTCGCGCAGGCCGACGCCGTATCGACGGTCGGCGGGAACGTCGCTGGCGTCGCACAGGGCGTTCCAGATGGCACGCGGCGGGAAACCGGCCTTGATCGCCTGCTCGGCGGTGAGTCCGCCGACGTCGCCGAGCACGAGGTCGTTCGTGATGACGCGCCCGTATGCCTCGCCGAACTCTTCTTCGACGGCTATCCGGAATTCACTCAATCGCACCGGTCAACCCTAACCTCAGTGCGCCGGCAGCGTCCGCTCGGTGTCAGCGGCGCAGCATCCGAACCTCTTATCGAACGTGTTCGTCCAACCCGAACGCTCGTTAAACGACGAACACCCCGGCGACTGCCGGGGTGTTCGTGCGGATCAGGGATGAGGGAGGAGACTCAGCGCGAGACGAGGTTCGTGTCGAACTCTGCGACGAGTTCGTCCGGCAGCGTGTCGGGGATCGTCGTTGCGAGGGAGACTCCCTCGATGATCGCCAGACGGTCGCCCACCTCGCGCATGATGACCGAGATAGGGGTCTCGAGGGCCTCCGCGACAGATGCGAGAATCTCGGAGCTCGCCTCTTTCTGTCCTCGTTCTACCTCGCTGAGGTATCCGAGCGCTACGCTCGCCTTGCTCGCGACCTGGCGAAGAGTGCGCCCCTTCTGCAAACGGAAGTCGCGGAGAACATCACCGATTTCTTGACGTACTAGAACCATTGGATCCTCCTCTAAGACTCATTGCCCTGAACCGCGTTCTGTGGGAGCCCACAAACTCTTGGAGCAGTAACACTACAACCGCCGATACGTAAGTACTCTAACCAGAGCACTCTGTGTGGCGCTTGTTAATCCGATTTATGTAACGAGATTGAAACTCCCGGTATTCCCGGGCTCATCGTTCGAGCATCCGGTGCAGCCTTATGAGTGATTCGGAGACGACGGCCGATCGGATGCCATCACGATCGCCGGTCAGGGCGAGCGCGGCGTCGACGACCTCGTCGCCGATAGCGAAGCCGAGGTAGACGGTTCCCACGGGCTTGCCGTCTTGCGGGTCGGGTCCGGCCACGCCGGTGGTCGAGATTCCGATGTCTGCGGCGCGACCGTCGACCGCGAGCGCGGTGCGCACGCCGACCGCCATCTGGCGGGCGACCTCGGGATCGACGGCTCCGCGGCGCGCGAGGAGGTCGGCGTCGACCCCGAGCAGGCTGTGCTTGATCGCCGTGTCGTAGGCGACCACTCCCCCGACGACGACGACCGATGCGCCCGGCACGCGCACGAGCTCGGCGACGAGCAGACCACCGGTGAGGGACTCGGCGACGGCGATCGTCAGACCGCGTGCGGTGAGCAAGGCGACGAGCGCGGCGGCGACGTCGGCGCGTGCGGCGACGTCGGCGCGTGCGGCGACGTCGCTAAGAGTCCCGGCGTCGCGGGTGGCGTCTACGCGCGAGGCGTCGTCGTCAGGCGCGGCGGGCACGCGCGGCCTGCACGAGGTATTCGATGCCGGTGTAGACGGTGAGCACGAAGGCGATCGCCATGGCGATCCAATTGACCCAGAGCACCCACTCGCCCAGAACGGTGACCAGCGGCACGAGGAAGAGCGAGATCGCGACGGCCTGTGCGAGCGTCTTGAGCTTGCCTCCCTTGGAGGCGGGGATGACTACCTTGCTGAGCACGGCGAACCGGTAAACGGTGATACCGATCTCGCGCACGAGGATGACGATGGTCACCCACCACCAGAGCTCGCCCAGGATGGAGAGCGCGACGAGGGCGCTGAGGGTGAGGATCTTGTCGGCGATCGGATCGAGCAGGATCCCGAGGTCGGTCACGAGGTTGCGGCTGCGGGCGATGTGCCCGTCGATTCCGTCGGTGGCGATCGCCACGATGAACAGGATGGCGGCAATCCACCGCACGACGCCGAGTTCGCCGTCGTCGAGGAGGAGAAGGTAGACGAAGACAGGCGCGAGCAGGATGCGCACGACCGTGATGATGTTCGGGACGTTGCCGTTGCTCACCGGCCCGTCGCCGGCGCGCCACACCCGGCCTGACATGGTGCTCTTGCGGGGAGGGTGCGGGGTCGTGCCGTCTACCGGTTCAGTCGACACGAAGTTACTCCCGGTCAGTCAGGTTCCAGGCGTCGTCTTCTGACGGAGCCTCGACCTCATCGTAACCGTCGAAACTCTCTTCGACGAGATCGCGGCGCAGCAGGCTGTCGGGGGCGAGGGTCGCGGCGGGGGCAGCGGCGTGGGCCACGGAGCCCGGCTGAACGGGCGCACCCGGCTGCACGGAGCCCGGCTGCACGGGCGCACCCGGCTCGTCGCCGCCGCGCAGACGAGCCAGCACGGCCGGCAGCTGTTCCACGGTGACGAGCACGTCGCGGGCCTTGGATCCCTCGGAGGGTCCGACGATCTCGCGCGACTCGAGCAGGTCCATGAGCCGCCCGGCCTTGGCGAACCCGACGCGCAGCTTGCGCTGCAGCATCGAGGTCGAGCCGAACTGGGTGCTGACGATGAGCTCGGTCGCGGCGAGGAGCAGTTCGAGGTCGTCGCCGATATCGGCGTCGACGACCTTCTTCTCGACGGTGACCGCGACGTCTTCGCGGTAATCGGGCTGCGCCTGCGCGATGACGTGTGCGACGACCGCGGCGATCTCGCTCTCCTGCACCCAGGCGCCCTGCACGCGGATGGCCTTCGAGGTGCCCATCGGCAGGAAGAGCGCGTCGCCCTGGCCGATCAGCTTGTCGGCGCCGGGCTGGTCGAGGATGACGCGGGAGTCGGTCATGCTCGACACCGCGAAGGCGAGCCGCGACGGGACGTTGGCCTTGATCAGACCGGTGACGACGTCGACGCTGGGACGCTGGGTGGCGAGCACGAGGTGGATTCCGGATGCACGGGCGAGCTGGGTGATGCGCACGATGGAGTCTTCGACGTCTCGGGGGGCGACCATCATCAGGTCGGCGAGCTCGTCGACGACCACCAGCAGGTACGGGTACGGCGAGAGCCTGCGCTCGCTGCCGACGGGCAGCACGATCTCGTTCGCGATGACGGCCTTGTTGAAGTCGTCGATGTGGCGGAACCCGAAGCTGGCGAGGTCGTCGTAGCGCATGTCCATCTCCTTCACGACCCAGGCGAGCGCTTCGGCTGCCTTCTTCGGGTTCGTGATGATGGGCGTGATGAGGTGCGGGACCCCGGCGTAGATCGACAGCTCGACTCGCTTGGGGTCGATGAGCACCATGCGCACCTCGGCGGGCGTGGCGCGCATGAGCACCGAGGTGATCATGGAGTTGACGAAGCTCGACTTGCCCGAGCCGGTGGAGCCGGCGACGAGGAGGTGGGGCATCTTCGCGAGGTTGGCGACGACGAATCCGCCCTCGACGTCTTTTCCGAGCCCGATGGTCATGGGGTGCGTGCTGCGAGTGGATGCCCCGGAGGTCAGCACATCGCCGAGGGACACGATCTCGCGGTCTTTGTTGGGGATCTCGACGCCGATGGCGCTCTTGCCGGGGATCGGCGAGAGGATGTTGACCTCGTTGCTCGCGACCGCGTAGCTGATGTTCTTGGCGAGCGCGGTGACTCGCTCGACCTTGACGCCGGGGCCGAGTTCGAGCTCGTAGCGGGTGACGGACGGGCCGCGGCTGAAACCGGTCACCGAGGCATCCACCTGGAACTGGCGCAGCACCTCTGTGATCGAGGCGACCACCTCGTCGTTGGCGGCGCTTCTCGACTTGGGCGGGGTGCCGGGCGTGAGCATGGCGGCGGCGGGGAGGCGGTACGGGGCGCTGGGGCCGCGGTGGGTGGCCATCGGGCTGGGCTCGCGCAGGGCGGGCTGCTCGCTGCCGTCGAACTCGCCGGCGTTGCCCTTCTCGCTCGTGGTGGTGGTGAAGCCGGGAAGCGGTGCGACCGCGGTCGGCGTGTCTTCGCGCATCGCGGTGACGACGCCCGTCTCGACCTCGCCGGTGAACCGTTTGACCGCCTCTTCGGCGCGCACCAGTTCTTCGAGCAGCTCGATGCCGAACTCGCCGTCCTTGGCGTGGTTGAGGTCGAGCACGTCTGTGGCGCCGGTCGCGACGACGGGAGAGTCGAACGCGGCCTGGTCGGTGCGCTGTTCGGTCTTGCTGCGACGCCACCACGGCACGCTGGCCGGGTCGGCGTCGTAGTCGTTGTCGACGCCGAGGTCGCCGAGCGAGCCGAACTTGTCGGATGCGGCGGCGATCTCCGCGTTCTTGCCCGCCTTGCCGGCCGGCTTCTCCGGCTCGTCGAGCTCTGCGCCGAACAGGTACGCGTAGAGCTCGCGCAGGCGCGAACCGACGCGGTTCGGCGGGGTCTTCGTGATGATGAAGAGCGAGAGCACGAGCAGCACGACGACCACGGGCACGGCGACCCACTCGGTGGCGAGCAGGAGCGGCGCGGCGAGGAGCCAGCCGAGCACTCCCCCGGCCGCGGCGATCTCCGACGCCACGAGCGGCCAGCTCGGTTGCCCGCCGAAGATGTGGCACAGGGCGCTGATCGTGGTGAGCAGCACGGTGAGCCCGATGCCGATGCGACCGTTGTCGTGCACGCTCGCGGGGTGGCGGAAGAGCCACACCGCGAAGATCAGCATGATCACGGGCAGGGCGAACGCGACGCGGCCGAACAGGCCGCCGAAGGTGTAGGCGTCGAGGGCGATGGCCACAGGGTCGAGCGGGTTGAACCACTCGATCACGGCGCCGACGACGGCGAGCAGGAAGAGGAAGAAGGGGAAGCCGTCGCGGCGCTCCTCTTTCGCGAGGGTCTCTTTGCCGAGCACGCGGGCGGCGCCGCCCACGACGTGGGCTAGCCCGAGGTAGGCGCGGCTTAGCAGACCCGGCTCGTCGCTGGGCGCCGCCTTGGTGGCGGGCAGCTTCTTGGTCGGCGCGTTCTTCTGGGTCGTGTTCTTCTGTGCAGCGGATGCCGCGGGGCGCGCTCGAGACGACGTCGCGCGCGCACGAGAGGTCGGTTTGGTACTCGTAGCCATGCGTTCACGGTACCCTCGGCCGCCGTCAGCGGCCGGTTAGGCGGGAGGTGTGTTGATCTGGGCGGCACCGCGACGATCGCGGGCAGCAGCCCGGCGAGGGCGAATCAGCCGTACGGATGATTCGTGTCGCACTTCGACGGCGCTGGCGTCACACCGGGCAGGGGCCGATCGTGTCGGAGGCCGCCGCGGCCGTCACCTCGTCGGAGGCGTCGAACACGACCATCCAGAGCACGGTGTCGATCTGCGCGGCATCCCAGTAGCCGGGCAGCTCTGGGCTGTCGATCGCCACCTCCACGGAGAGTGATCCCGTCGCCCCCTCGACGACGTAGAGCCGGCTGACGGCCGGGCCCGGCTGGACTACCGCATCCGGGTAGGCGGCGAGCACCTCGTCGACGGTCGATCCGACCCGCACGCCCTCCTCCGTGGCGAGTTCGTCGCCGTATACGATCACTCGCGCTATCGGCCCGTCTTTGACGCCGTCCTTGGTCACGACGGTGAACGTCCTGTCGTCGGGATTGCCGGCATCCTCGTACGCCGATCTCCAGTACCCCGACCACGGCTCACCCTCGACGGTCGGGACGCCTGCGGTGATGCAGCCCGTCGGGTCCCAGGTGACGACGGCCGACTCCTCGGGTTCGTCGGCGACCGGCTGCCCGACGAGAAGCGGACCGACGCCGGCCGGGCTGACCACCAGTTCGCTGAGGGCGAGGCGGGTCGCGGGCTCGGCGGGCGACGTCGCGCTCGAGGTCGGGCTCGACTCCGGGCCGGGCCCGTCTGCCGAGGGTTGGCTGTTACAGCCAGCGAGCGTTGCGGCCAAGGCCACGAGGAGTGCTGCGGCACTCGGCCGGCGAGTCGTCTTCATGCGGCAAGTATGGACTGAAACTCATCGAACCGAGGGCGCGTTTCGGTCACGAAACGAGAACGACCCGGGAGAGTGTCTCCACTCCCCCGGGCCGTTCGATGAAGCGCTGTTACGCCTCGATGACGACCGGGACGATCATCGGCTTGCGGCGGTGCTGGGTGTTGACCCAGCGGCCGACGGTGCGACGCACGACCTGCTGCAGGGCGACGGTGTCGCGGGTGCCGTTGTTGGCGGCGTCCTCGAGGGCCTTGATGACCTGCGGGATGACGGCGTCGAAGACGGACTCGTCTTCGGCGTAGCCGCGCGCCTGGATCTCGGGCCCGACGAGCACCTTTCCGGTCTGCTTGTCGACGGCGACGAAGATGGAGATGAAGCCCTCTTCAGACAGGATGCGGCGGTCCTTGAGGTCGGCGTCGGTGATCTCGCCGACGCTCGAACCGTCGACGTAGACGAAGCCGAGGTCGAGCTGGCCGACCTTGGCGACGTAGCCGTCGCGCATGTCGAGCACGGTGCCGTCTTCGGCGATGAACGTGTTCTCCTCGGGCACACCCGTCTGGATCGCGAGGTTCGCGTTCGCGACGAGGTGGCGCTGCTCGCCGTGCACCGGCAGCACGTTGCGCGGCTTGAGGATGTTGTAGCAGTAGAGCAGCTCGCCGGCGGCGGCGTGGCCGGAGACGTGCACGCGGGCGTTGCCCTTGTGGATGACGTTCGCACCGAGCTTCATCAGCCCGTTGATCATGCGGTAGACGCCGTTCTCGTTGCCGGGGATCAGGCTCGAGGCGAGGATGATCGTGTCGCCCTTGCCGATCACGATCTGGTGCTCCTGGTTGGCCATGCGCGAGAGCACGGCCATGGGCTCGCCCTGGCTGCCGGTCGACATGTAGACGAGCTTGTTGTCGGGGAAGTTGACGGCCTTCTTCGCGTCGATGAGCACGCCCTCGGGAACCTTGAGGTAGCCGAGGTCGGCGGCGATGCCCATGTTGCGCACCATCGAGCGGCCCATGAGCACGACCTTGCGGTCGTTGGCGTGGGCGGCGTCGAGCACCTGCTGCACGCGGTGCACGTGGCTCGAGAAGCTGGCGACGATGACGCGGCGCGGCGAACGGGCGATGAGCGACTCGAGGACGGGGCCGATGTCGCGCTCGTTGGGGGTGAACCCGGGAACGTCGGCGTTGGTCGAGTCGGACATGAACAGGTCGAGTCCGGCCTCGCCGACGCGGGCGAACGCGCGCAGGTCGGTGATGCGGTCGTCGAGCGGCAACTGGTCCATCTTGAAGTCGCCGGTGTGCAGCACGGTGCCGGCCTTCGTGGTGATGACCACGGCGAGGGCGTCGGGGATCGAGTGGTTCACGGCGATGAACTCGAGGTCGAACGGGCCCATGTGCTCCTTGTCGCCCTCGGCGACGGTGAGCGTGTACGGCACGATGCGGTGCTCTTTGAGCTTGGCCTCGATGAGCGCCAGCGTGAGGGTGGAGCCGATCAGCGGGATGTCAGCGCGCAGCTTGAGCAGGTACGGGACCGCGCCGATGTGGTCTTCGTGGCCGTGCGTGAGCACGACGCCGATGACGTCGTCGAGGCGGTCCTTGATCGGGCTGAAGTCGGGCAGGATCAGGTCGACGCCGGGCTGGTGCTCTTCGGGGAAGAGCACGCCGCAGTCGACGATCAGGATCTTTCCGTCGATCTCGAACGAGGTCATGTTGCGGCCGATCTCGCCGAGACCACCGATCGGGATGATGCGCAGGGTGCCTGGTTTGAGCTTGGCGGGCGTGTAGATAGTGGAGGGCATGCGTTCCTTGGTTTTGTCTTGTAGCAGGTGGGGTCTCACCCCTTGGAGAAGTTTGTGTGTTGCTGGGTCTAGCGGGTTGTTCCGGCGACCTTGGGCAGCGCGCCGCCGGCGGCCGCGTTGCGGTCGGGGCGGAAGTTGCCGAAGTCGAGGCCCGCGATGTCCTTGACGAGGTCGATCTCGTCTTCGATCTGCGCGGCTTCCCATTCCTCGGGTCCGACGAGCGGGAGTCGCACGCGGGGCGAACCGATGCGTCCGAGCCCGTGCAGCACGTACTTGGTCGAGACCGTGCCGGGCACGTGGGTCATGATGGCGCGCACGAGCGGCTCGAGCGCCTTGTGGGCGGCCGTCGCCGTGGCGAGGTCGCCGGCGTTCACCGCGTCGATCATGTGTCGGTACGGGGTGGGGGCGATGTTGGCCGTCACTCCGATGAGCCCGGTCACGCCGATCGACAGGCTGGGAAGCACGTTGGCGTCGTCGCCGCAGAAGTAGATGAGGTCGGTCTGGTTGAGCACGCGGCTCACCTCGGCGAGGTCGCCTTTCGCGTCCTTGATGGCGAGGATGTTCGGATGCTTCGCCGCGCGGAGAATGGTCTCGTACTTGATCGGGATGCCGGTGCGGCCCGGGATGTCGTAGAGGATGACGGGCAGATCGGTGGCGTCGGCGATCATGCGGAAGTGGGTGAGCACCCCGGCCTGGGTCGGCTTGTTGTAGTAGGGCGTGACGATCATGTTGCCGTCAGCGCCGGCCGTCTCGCTCTTCTTCGCGAGCTCGATGGCGTGCGCGGTCTCGTTCGAGCCGCCGCCGGTGATGATCTTGGCGCGACCGCCCGCGACCGACTTGGCGACCTCGACGAGCTTGAGCTTCTCGGGGTCGGTGAGGGTGGATGTCTCCCCCGTCGTACCGGTCACGACGATGCCGTCGGCGCCGTCGGAGATCACGCGGTCGATGTGCTTCTCTACATCGTTCCAGTCGACCTCGCCGTCGGGCGTGAAGGGCGTCACCAGGGCGACGAGCACCTGGCCGAAGGGATTGGGCATAGTAGACACGGTCTAAGGCTATCGGTTAGCCGCCCGCTGGATCGCAAGAAAGACTTCGCGGAGGAAGGCTAGGCGCGTTCCCAGGTCACGAAGGCGAGCTCGCCGGCCTCGTCGCGGGCCGTCTCGGTCCACTCGTCGCGGGACCATTCGGGGAAGTACGTGTCGCCGTCGGGGGCCTCGTCGATCTCGGTGAGCACGAGGCGGTCTGCGATGGGAAGTGCCTGCGCGTAGACGTCTCCGCCGCCGACGATGAAGACGCCCGCGGAGTACCGGGGCTCCGACGTCGCCGCCAGCTCGATGGCCTCACCCAGCGAGTGCACGACCTCCACACCCCCGTGCGCCCACTCCGTGTTGCGTGTGATCACGATCGTGCGGCGGCCGGGGAGCGGGCGTCCGATGGTGTCGAAGGTCTTGCGGCCCATGATCATCGTGCCGCCCATGGTCGTGCGTTTGAAGTGCGCTAGGTCCTCGGAGAAGTGCCACGGCATGTCCCCGTCGAGCCCGATGACGCGGTTGCTGCCCATCGCCGCGACGAGGGTGACCGGGAGCGCGACGGTCATACGGCGATCGGCGCCTTGATCGAGGGCGCGGCGACGTAGTCGAGCAGCGTGAAGTCCTCGATCTCGAAACTGTCGATCTCGGTGCGGTCGGGGTTGATGACCATCGTCGGCAGCGGGCCGGGCTCGCGGGTGAGCTGCAGCTGCGCCTGCTCGATGTGGTTGCTGTACAGGTGCGCGTCGCCGAAGGTGTGCACGAACTCCCCGGGCTCGAGGCCGGTGAGCTGCGCCACGATCATCGTGAGCAGCGCGTAGGAGGCGATGTTGAACGGCACCCCGAGGAACACGTCGGCGGAGCGCTGGTAGAGCTGGCACGACAGCTTGCCGTCGGCCACGTAGAACTGGAACATCGTGTGGCACGGCGGGAGAGCCATGTCGTCGACCTCGGCCACGTTCCACGCGCTCACGATGTGACGGCGGGAGTCGGGGTTGTTCTTGATCGAGGCGATGACCTTGGCGATCTGGTCGATCGAGCCGCCGTCGGGCGTCGGCCAGGAACGCCACTGGTGCCCGTACACCGGACCGAGGTCGCCGTTCTCGTCCGCCCACTCGTTCCAGATGTTGATGCCGCGCTCCTGCAGCCAGTGCACGTTCGTGTCGCCGCGCAAGAACCAGATGAGCTCGCCCACGATGCTCTTCTGGTGCAGCTTCTTCGTGGTCAGCATCGGGAAGCCGTCGGCGAGGTCGAACCGCAACTGTCGGCCGAAGACGCTGCGCGTTCCGGTTCCGGTCCGGTCCGACTTCTCGGCGCCGTTCTCGAGGACATCACGGAGCAGATCGAGATATTGCAGCATAAAGACCAGATTACCGGTCTCTGCTGGCGAGCGCGCGGCTGGTGAGAGCGCGAGTTGTGCGCCTAGGGTGAGAACCGACGAAAAGGAGCTTTCCCATGTCAGTCACCAGCGAAGCAACCACCCTGTGGTTCGGCGATCTCCCCACCGGATCGGGGACGACGTCGCTCGATTCATCGGATGCCGCGGAATTCCCTGTCTCCTGGGCGGCCCGTTCCCAGGGCGTCGCAGGCAAGACCAACCCCGAGGAGCTGCTCGGAGCCGCGCACTCCGCGTGCTTCTCGATGGCCTTCGCCAACGGCCTCGCCACGGCGGGCCACACGCCCGAGAGCCTCCAGGTCACCGCCGCTGTCACCTTCGACCCCGCCTCCGGCATCACCGGAAGCCACCTCCTCGTGAGCGCGAAGGTCGCCGGCCTCGACGACGAGGAGTTCCAGCGCCTCGCGGTCGAGGCCAAGGAGAACTGCCCGGTCTCGCGTGCCCTCGCCGGCATCCCGATCACCCTGGAAGCAAGCCTCGCCTGATGCGGATACTGATCAGCGGGTCATCCGGTCTCATCGGCACCGAGCTGCGCCGCCAGCTCGAGGCCGACGGCCACGACGTGGTACGACTCGTGCGCCACGAGCGTCGGTCGTCCGACGAGGTGCGATGGTTCCCCACGGCGCGCGTCGTCGATCCCGGCGTCATCGCATCGGCCGACGCCGTGATCAACCTCTCCGGGGCGTCCACCGGACGTCTGCCGTGGACCCGTGGCTACAAGCGGGAGATCCTGCGGTCGAGGATCGACGCGACGCAGACGCTCGCCGACGCGATCGCATCGTCGCTCACCCCGCCCGCGACGTTCCTCAGCGCGTCGGCCGTCGGCTACTACGGCGACCGCCCCGGCGAGACGCTGGGCGACGACGCGACGAAGGGCTCCGGGTTCCTCTCCGACGTCGTCGACGCGTGGGAGCAGGCGTCACGCCTGGCCGCCCACTCGACGCGCGTGGTCAACTTCCGCACCGGCCTCGTCGTCGGCGAGGGCGGCGCGTTCACGCCGCTCGGACTGCTGACGAAGCTCGGCCTCGGCGCGACCATCGGCACGGGGGCGCAGTTCTGGCCCTGGATCAGCCTGCACGACGAGGCTGCGGCCATCCGTCACCTCCTGACCAGCTCGCTCACGGGCGCCGTCAACCTCGCAGGGCCCTCACCTGCGAGTGCCAAGCAGGTCACGACGACCCTCGCCGAGGCGATGCACCGCTGGCACCCCTGGCGTATCCCGGAACCCGTGGTCCAGACCGCGCTGCGCGAGCCCGGCAGGGAACTGCTGCTGCCGAGCCAGAAGGTCGTGCCGCAGCGGCTGCTCGACGACGGTTTCGTCTTCGAGCACACGACGGTCGACGCCGCGATCAGCGCTGTGTGGACGGATTCCGCGAAAGTCTGATCGCCTCGCGTGTCGCCCAGCGGGCGCGCGAGCGGTCGCCGCTGGCGTCGTACGCGAGCCCGAGCAGCAGCCAGGCGCGCCACGACTCCGGGTCGGCCTCGACGGCGGCCTTGTAGGCGGGGAACTGCGCGTCGGCGGCCGCTGCGTCGGCGCGACCGCTCGGCAGCCGCGGCAGGTCGTCGACGGGCAGCTCTCCGGCGGCGCCCATGCGCTTGACCAGCTTCTCGCCGCGCAGCACGAACTGCACCTCGCGGGCGAGCAGCCACGCGGCGATGAGCGGCAGCACGAGCAGCGCGATCCCCATGGCGATGGCGACCCCGATGCCCGTTCCGATGAGCACGAACGAGTAGTGCACCACGAACACGAGGTAGATCACGAGCAGTACCGCCATCACGATGGCGGCGACGCGTCCCCTCACGTGAGGTCGATCAGTCGGTCGAGGCCCACGGTGACGCCCTCGGCGGTGCGCACGGCGGCGAGGGCGAGCAGGATCCCCGCCTCGTACGAGGTCTCGGAGAGGGTCTCATGGCTCAGCGTGAGGGTCTCGCCCGTTCCGCCGAAGACCACGTCCTGCTTGGCGACGACGCCCTGCATCCGCAGGCTGTGGATGGGCACGCTGGCGACCTGCTGCCCGCGGGCCCGCTGGTCGGCGTGGGGCGCGATGACCGGCCCGATAGCGGCCCGGGAGCGTCCGATGAGCTCGGCGGTGCGCACGGCCGTGCCGCTCGGAGAGTCGACCTTCGACGACTTGTGCGCCTCGATGATCTCGATCGACTCGTAGAAGCGCGCGGCGGTGGCCGCGAACGACGTCGCGAGCACCGAGCCGATGGAGAAGTTGGGGATGATGACGACTCCGACACCGTCGACGTCGGCGAGCAGGTGCTCGAGCGAGATGATGCGGTCGCTCGACCAGCCGGACGTGCCGACGAGCACGTTGAGCCCGTTGGCCACGGCGAAGTCGACGACGCTCTGAGACACCCCGGGGAGGGTGACGTCGACGACGACCTCGGCGACGAGCATGTCGCTCAGCGGGTCCTTCGACGAGAGCGAGGCGACGAGCTCGAAATCGTCGCTCGCGTCGACGAGTCGGGAGACGAGACGCCCCATGGTGCCGGTAGCGCCGACGACGGCGACCTTCGTAGTCATTGCTCAAACCTATCAAGTTCGGCGCTGGCTCTAGGCTGGACTCATGGTCACCTGGCGCGAAGCACGGACTACGGATGAATCGGCTCAGGCACTACTCACCGAGTACTTCACCAGCCGCGAGCTCGGCTTCGCGGCGAGCCAGGGCACGTACACCGTCACCTACCCGGCTCCCGAGCAGTTCGAGCCACCCCGCGGCGTGTTCCTCATCGTGGAGGGCGACGATCTCGCCGGAGAGCCTGCGGATGTGGGCTGCGGCGGCATCCGTCGTATCGCCGACTCCGACGACGGAGACGTGCGGTTCGAGGTGAAGCACCTGTGGCTCCAGCCGCACACGCGCGGCCTCGGCTTCGGGCGGGCGCTACTCGTCGAGCTCGAGTCGCGGGCGCGCGGCTTCGGGGCGACGCAGCTCGTGCTCGACACCAATTCGAGCCTCGAGGCAGCGGGCGGGCTCTACCGCTCGTTCGGCTTCGTGAACGTGGAGCCGTACAACGACAACCCGAACGCGACCGACTGGTACGCGAAGCAGTTGGCCTGAGAGTTTCCGCCTAAACGGTCCACCGGTCGGGCAGCCCGGTGCGCAGCTCGATCGGCAGGTGTCCGAGGTCGTTGTGCATCACGAGCACGGGCGGCTTGGCGCTGCGCACGCGGATCACGGTGAGTCCGCAGTTGGCCTGGTTGAGGCCCAGCCACCGCCAGTTCGGGGCGTCGAGCACCTCGCGCACGAACCAGCCGATGACGAAGTTATGAGTGACGAGGAGGTCGTGGCGGTCGCCCGCGGCGGGGGCGAGGAATTCGGCGGTCGCGTCGGCCATCTGAGCCTGACCCGCGTCGATCTGCTCCTCGGTCACCCCGCCGAAGAACGACTCGAACGCGCGCGGCATGTCGGGAGTCGGCCCGCTCGGATAGCAGTCGAAGAGCAGGGCCGACGGCTTCGAGTCGAGCGCGGGCATCCGCTCCTGCATGATGCGCGCCGTCTCCGAGGCGCGTTCCAGCGGCGAGTGCCAGGCACCGGTGAAGGCCACGCCGCTGAGCCGCTCGGCGATCGCCTGGGCCTGACGGCGCCCCCGGGGCGACAGTGGTCCGTCGGGGAGTCCGTATTCCGCGTCCTGCTGCTCGCCGTGACGGACGAGGTAGATGAAGTGTGCCAATGGGTCCCCGTCGTTCGAGACTAGGCTGCCGGGGCCGGCGACTCTGCCAACCCTGATTCGAGAAGCCCGGTGAATACGTCTTGGTCTATCGTGCCCACGGCGGCCACCGAAAGGGGCCGCGACACGAGTTCTTCGGCAAGTTCACGGATGCCGTCGGCGGTCACCAGGTCGAGGCGTCGCAGCGACTCGTCGAGGTCGACGTACTCCCCCATGGTGAGTTCGGCGCGGCCGAGCCTGGACATGCGGGTGTCGGAGTCCTCGAGGGCGAGGGCCGATGCGCCGCTCAGCTGGCCGTTGGCACGGCGCAGCTCCTCCGCGGTGACGCCCGTGCGCGCCAGGGCGCGGAACTCGCTCAGCATCAGCTCGGTCACCTGGGCGACCTTGGATGGCGAGCAGCCGGCGTAGATGCCGAAGAGCCCGGCGTCGGAGTAGCTGGGCGAGAAGGAGTACACCGAGTAGGCAAGCCCCCGCTTCTCGCGGATCTCCTGGAACAGGCGGCTCGACATGCCGCCGCCGAGCACGGAGTTGAGTACGGCGAGGGTCGACCGGCGCGGGTCGCTCGCGGCGAGGCCCTCGACGCCGAGGAGGATGTTCGCCTGCTCGATGGGGCGCTGCACCACGGCCAGTGGGCTGCCGCGCTCGATCAGGTCGCCGCTCGGGTTGCGGCGGGAGACGGGGGTGGCCTCGCTCTCGAGGTTCCAGTCCGCACGGCGCAGGGCCGCGGTGACGCCCGCGACGAGCTCGTCGTGGTCGACGGCTCCCGCCACGGTGATCACGAGGTCCTGGGCGCGGTAGTTCGCGCGGTAGTGGTTCCACACGGCGTCACGGTCGACCGCCTGGATTGTCTCCGGGCTGCCGCCGATGGGGCGCCCGAGCGGGTGGTCGCCGAGCACGGCCTCGAAGAAGCGCTCGCTCGTGACGTCGCCCGGGTCGTCGTCGGCCATGGCCAGCTCTTCGAGGATGACGCCGCGCTCGGTCTCGAACTCGTCACGGTCGAGCAGCGACGAGGTGAGCATGTCGGAGATGACCTCGATCGCCATCGGCAGGTCGCGGTCCTGGATCTTGGCGTAGTAGCAGGTGTATTCCTTGGCCGTCATGGCGTTGTGCTCGCCGCCGACGGCGTCGAAGCTCACCGCGATGTCGAGGGCGGAGCGCGTGACGGTGCCCTTGAAGAGCAGGTGCTCGAGAAAGTGCGTCGAGCCGTAGGTCGACGGCGTCTCGTCGCGCGAGCCGACGGCCACCCAGTAGCCGATCGTGGCGCTGCGGGCGCCGGGCACGCGTTCGCTCAGAATGCGCACCCCGCTGGGCAGCACACTGCGGCGCACGAGCGAATCGCCGGTCGCCGTGAAAGAGAGTTCTGCCAGGTCGAGGGGTAACTGCACTGCACCGGTCATCGTCACCGAGCCTACGCTAGGCCGCGCGGGGCGGCCAATATCGGGGCGGGACCGGGCAACCGCTATCGTGACCTGATGATCACTATCAACGTGCTGACCGTCATCACCGTGCTCGCAGCGGTGTTCGCCCTCCTCGACGGCGTCGCCCGGCTTCGCAAGAGCCGCAAGTCGAAGGCGCTGGCGGTGGTGCAGCTGGTGCTCGCGGTGCTGATGATCCTCACCTTCTTCGTCGCCCTGCCGGCGCCGCTGAGCCTCGTGATCCTGTCGATAGCGCTCGAGGTGGTGCTCGTGCTCACTCTCGTGACCGGTGGCCGCGGCGGACGCCCGACGCTGACGATCGTGGCGCTCGTGCTGAACACCGTCGTGCTGCTGACGGCGCTGGGCTGGCTCGCGATCCCCGGCCTGTTCTAGCTGGTCTCAGGCGTCTAGCTGGTCTCAGGCGCTGACCCTGTCGAGCTCGGCGACCTGCGCGCGCGTGAGCTGCAGGCGAGCGGCGGCGGTCAGGTCGGCCACCTGCTCGGGCCGACTCGCCGAGGCGACGGGGGCGACGACGTTGGGCTTGGTGAGCAGCCACGCCAAGGCCACGGTGGCGACGGATGCCTCGTGCGATGCCGCTACGCGGTCGAGCACGGAGAGCACCTTGTGACCGCGGCGGTTGACGTACTTTGCCGCCTCTCCCCCGCGCTCGTTCTTCGCGAGGTCGCCGCGCGATCGGTACTTGCCGGTGAGGAAGCCGCTCGCCAGGGCGAACCGCGGCATCACGCCGAGCCCCTGACGGTCGGCGACGCGCGCCAGGTCGCCCTCGTACTCGCCGCGGTGCATGAGGTTGTAGTGGTTCTGCAGGGCGACCATGGGCGCGATGCCCATCTGCCCGGAGGCGATGCGAGCCTCGATCAGCCGGTTGCCGGTGTGGTCGGAGACACCGAAGTAGCGCACCTTGCCCGCGCGGATGAGCTCGTCGACCGCGAACAGGGTCTCTTCGAAGGGAACGGACTCGTCGTCGACGTGCAGGTACAGGAGGTCGACGTAGCCGGTGCGCAGGCGCTCCAGGGAGGCATGCACCGACGCGGTGAGGGCGCGGGCCGAGAGACCCGGGTTGTCGGCGCTCTTGCCGACCTTGGTCGCCACGACCATGTCTCGGCGGTTGCGGCGGTCGCGCATCCAGTTGCCGATCATGATCTCGCTGCGGCCAGCGGCGTAGGAGTCGGCCGTGTCGATGAAGTTGCCGCCGGCGTCGGCGTAGGAGTCGAGGATCGCGTTGGTGGCGACAACGTCTGAGGTCCAGCCGAAGACGTTGCCGCTCATGGCGAGAGGGAAGACGTGCAGGTCTGACGCGCCCAGCTGGCGGTTCACGGAGCGGAGGGCCGACGGGGAGCTCGCCACGGGGCCGGTGCTGGTCGTCGCCAGTTTCGTGTCGGCCATTCTCGTGTCCATCACACTCGTCATGCTTCGTTCCCCCGGGTACACAATGCCGCTCTGCTCCGCGTCACGACAACACTGAGTCACGACAACGCTCGGCTTGCACCGCCTCGGGATAGACGGCGCCAGTCCCGCTGACTGGCTTGCTCCGAGAATATGCGCAGCCCCCGACATTTCCGCCGCGACACGGCGATCGTTATCAGCCCGTAGCCGATCGGACTTCTGCCCGTCACATTCTGGCCGAAATCACCCCCGAACTGGGCTTTGCGCGCGCTCCCCAGACCCAGGGAACGCGACAGGCTCAGGGAACGCGACGCAGAGAAGCCCCCCACCTTGCGGTGAGGGGCTTCTCCGTCTTACTCGAGCGCCTGGCGAGAGGCCTCGAGCAGAACCATCAGGCTATCAGCCTTCTGCGGGAGCCTCGGGACCCTCGCTGGCCGCGGCGCTACCCTCGGTGTCTCCACCGGCGGTCTCGTCCTCGACGGGAGCGAGCGACAGCTTTCCGCGGTCGTCGATCTTGGTGATCTCGACCTGGATCTTCTGGCCGACCACGAGCACGTCTTCGACGTTCTCGACGCGCTTTCCACCGGCGAGCTTACGAACCTCGCTGATGTGGAGCAGGCCGTCCTTGCCCGGGGTGAGCGAGACGAACGCACCGAAGGTCGCGATCTTGACGACCGTTCCCAGGAAGCGTTCCCCGACCTCGGGGTTGAGCGGGTTGGCGATCGCGTTGACGGCGGCACGGGCGGCCTCGGCCGAAGGACCGTCGACAGCACCGATGTACACGGTTCCGTCGTCCTCGATCGAGATGTCGGCTCCGGTGTCGTCCTGGATCTGGTTGATCGTCTTGCCCTTCGGGCCGATCAGCTCGCCGATCTTGTCGATCGGGATCTGCACCGAGATCACGCGAGGCGCCGTGGGGGCCATCTCGTCGGGAGCGTCGATCGCAGCGTTGATCACGGCGAGGATCGCGGTGCGAGCCTCCTTGGCCTGCTTGAGCGCGCCATCCAGAACGGAGGAGGGTAGGCCGGCGAGCTTCGTGTCGAGCTGGATCGCGGTGACGAACTCGCTGGTGCCGGCGACCTTGAAGTCCATGTCGCCGAGAGCGTCTTCAGCGCCGAGGATGTCGGTGAGTGCCGCGTAGCGCGTCACTCCGTCGATCTCGTCGGAGATGAGGCCCATGGCGATGCCGGCGACCGGTGCGCGCAGCGGCACACCGGCGTTGAGCAGCGACAGGGTCGAGGCGCAGACGGAGCCCATCGACGTCGAACCGTTGGAGCCGAGAGCCTCGGACACCTGGCGGATCGCGTAGGGGAACTCCTCGCGGGGAGGCAGAACCGGTGCGATGGCGCGCTCGGCGAGGAAGCCGTGCCCGATCTCGCGACGCTTCGGCGAACCGACGCGGCCGGTCTCACCGGTCGAGTAGGGCGGGAAGTTGTAGTGGTGCATATAGCGCTTCTTGGTGACAGGCGCGAGGGAGTCGATCTGCTGCTCCATCTTGAGCATGTTCAGCGTGGTGACGCCCAGGATCTGGGTCTCGCCGCGCTGGAAGATCGCCGAACCGTGGACGCGGGGAATGACCTGCACCTCGGCGTCGAGCGCGCGGATGTCGGACAGGCCACGGCCGTCGATGCGGATTCCCTCGGTCAGGACGCGGGTGCGCATGACCTTCTTGCTGACCGACTTGTAGGCGGCGGATATCTCACCCGTGGCGCTCGCGTCGAGCTTGCCCGATTCGATCTCGGCTGCGACGTGCGCCTTGACGCGGTCCTTGAGCTCGTCGTCGGCGTCCTGGCGGGCGACCTTGTCGGCGATTTGGTAGACGCCCTTGAGCTCTTCGTAGGCGAAGCCCGCGACCGAGTCGTAGGTGGCCTGCTGGTACGGCGGGAAGACCGGGTACGCGGCGATCGGCTTCGCGGCCTGCGCTGCGACCTCGAGCTGGGCCTTGATGAGCTGCTTGAGGAACGGCTTGGATGCCTCGAGGCCCTGGGCGACGACGGTCTCGTCGGGCTTCGTGGCGCCGGCCTTGATGAGGTCCCAGCTGTTCTCGGTGGCTTCTGCCTCCACCATCATGATCGCGACGTCTTCGTTGCCATCGGCATCGGTGACGAGGCGGCCGGCGACGGTGAGGTCGAACACGGCCTCTTCCAGCTGCGAGTACTTGGGGAACGCGACCCACTGGTCGTTGATCAGTGCGAGGCGGATGCCGCCGATGGGACCGTAGAACGGAAGGCCCGAGATCTGCGTCGACAGCGATGCCGCGTTGATGGCGAGAGCGTCGTAGAACTCGTCGGGCGCGATGCTCAGCACCGTGATGACGACCTGGACCTCGTTGCGCAGGCCTTCGACGAAGGTCGGGCGCAGGGGGCGGTCGATGAGACGGCAGACGAGGATGGCCTCGGTCGAGGGACGGCCTTCGCGACGGAAGAACGAGCCCGGGATCTTGCCTGCAGCGTAGGAACGCTCTTCGACGTCCACCGTGAGGGGGAAGAAGTCGAAGCCCTCGCGGGGGTGCTTGCCAGCGCTGGTCGCGCTGAGGATCATGGTGTCTTCGTCGAGGTAGGCCGCGATCGCGCCCTGTGCCTGCTGTGCGAGACGACCGGTTTCGAAGCGCACGGTGCGCGTGCCGAACTTGCCGTTATCGAGAACGGCTTCGGCGAATTTGATTTCTGGACCCTCCATGGTGGGGGTTTCTCCTCTTTGTTTTACGTCCGCTCCCGTATGGAGAGGACTCGTCGAGGAGCAGGGGCCGTAAGACACACAGATATGTGTACGCGCGCCTATACCCAGTGTTGGGACTTTCCCCAGATTGGGACGCATGTCTGGTCAACAGTAGAAAAACGCCAGATGGATGTCGACGCATCTGGAATCTCACCACCACTGACCAGCGTTCCGCCAGCCTGCTCCATGGTGTTGCCCCATCAGACTACCAGCAGGCCCGGCGAAACCCTCTAGCGACGCGTCGCGATCATGCGCGAGCCTGACACGAGCACCAGCACCAGGATGACGGCGGCGAAGCCCACGAGCACGGTCGTGCTCGGCAGGAAGGCCAGCGCGAGCCCGATGAGCAGCACCGGGATCGACATGCCCGCGTAGGCGACGAGGAACAGCGCCGCCAGGATCTCGCCGCGCGACGGTCCGCTCGCGAGCGACGCCGCGACGCCGATCGAGGCGCGGAACAGGATGCCGACGCCCGCGCCCGCCCCGATGCCGGCGACGACGAAGAGCGGCAGGCTCGCGACGAGCACGCCCGCCGCCATCGCGATCAGCCCCGACGCCATGAGCGCGACCGCGAGCGCGAGCTGACGCGCCTGGCTCAGCCGCGCCGTGAGCACCTGCGAGATCGCGGCGGCCGCGAACACCACGAAGGTGACCGCGCCGGCGACGAGTCGCGACGGTTCGTGCAGCGTCGACGCGAGGAAGGTCGGAGCCAGGGAGGTGAAGAGGCCGAAGATCGCGAACGCCGAGAAGGCGCCGGCCGCGGCAGCGAAGAACGTCGAGCGGGATGCAGCGGGGAGCGACACCCGCTGCGGGCGGTACGCCGGCCGTTCCTCGAGCCGTTCGACGGTCTCGGGAACGAACCAGACGGCGACCGCGGCCGCGACGAGGAGAACGAGGAACAGCGCGTACGGCACGACGAGCGGCGCCACGACGTATTGGGCGAGCACCCCGGAGACGAGCGCGCCGAGGGCCAGCCCGCCGATGTTGACGAAGCTCGACACCGTGCCCGAGGTGGACGGACCCTCGTCGGGCCGCGCGACGGCGCGCAGTTCGCTGAGGTGCGCGGTCGCCGTGGCGGTGAGCATGCCGACGCCGACGCCGTTGACGAAGCGCGCGACGATCAGCCCGGGTACGTCGGGCCAGAGCAGGAACACGACGGCCGCGACGATCTCGACGAGCACGGCGATGAGGATGATCCTCCGCCGGCCGAGCCAGTCGCTCACGTGCCCGGCGAAGTAGAGGCTCGCCATCACGCCGACGCCGTAGGCGGCGAAGATCACCGTGATGAGGAACGTGGCGAACTCGTCGCGCTGCTGGTACAGCGCGTAGAGCGGGGTCGGCACGGTGGAGAACGCCATCACCGTGAGGAAGGCTGCGGCGATGACCCAGAAACCCGCGCCGTGGCGGAGCTGGAAGCGGGAGGGTGTGGGAGCGAGAACGGTCATGGGTCAACTCTGCGCCGACCGATCCATCGTGTCCAACGACTGATATTGCATACGGTGATCGGTCTCATCGATAATGAGGCATGGAGACCCGCCAACTGGAGTATTTCGTCGCCGTCGCGGAGGAGCTCAATTTCACCCGGGCCGCGGCCCGCATGTTCGCCGTGCAGTCCACCGTCTCGGCCGGGATCCGGGCGCTGGAGGCCGACGTCGGGGCAGCGTTGTTCCTGCGGTCGACGAAGAGCGTCGCCCTCACCCCCGCGGGCGAGGTGCTGCTGCCGGAGGCGCGGCTCGCGCTGGAGGCGGTCGACCGGGTGCGCAGCGCGGCCGCCGCGTCGACCGCCGGCATCCGCGGCCGGCTGCGGGTCGGCATCTTCACGAACATCGGCTTCGTCGACCTCCCCGCGTTGTTCGGCGAGTTCCACGCGTCGCATCCCCTCGTCGACCTGCAGCTCGGGGCCTCGGCGTCCGGCTCCACCGGTCTCGCCGACGACGTGCGCCGCGGCCGGGTCGACGTCGCGTTCATGGGCCTCCCCGCGCGCGACCTCGCGGGACTCGACGTTCTCGTGCTCGCCCAGACCCGCTTCGTCGCCGTGCTTCCGCAGGGGCATCCACTCGCCGCCCGCGACGGCGTGACCATGCACGACCTCGCGCAGGAGAGGTTCGTCGACTCCCCCGAAGGCTTCGGCAACCGGGTCGTCATCGAGCGCGCCTTCGCCGAGGCGGGAATCACCCGCGCCGTCTCCACAGTGGTGAGCGACCTGGGCGAGATTCCCCGCTTCGTCGCGGCCGACCTCGGTGTGGCCGTCGTGCCGGCCCTGGGCCTCACGCCCCCGGCGGGAACCGTCGCCGTGCCGCTCGTCGACCCGGTCGTCGCGTGGAGCCTGAGCGTCGCGAGTCGCGCGAACCCGAGTCCGGCGGTCGCTGCCCTGCTCGGCCTCCTCGCCGCCCGGTTCCCACTCCCGGCCTAGATCTCGCAGCCGCGCCTCGCGCGGCACCTCCGGATCGGCTGTGCGTCGTTTGCCAGCCGCACGGACCCCGTGCGAACCTTGAACCTCACCACCTGGCTGGGGGCGCCGTGCGTACGACCACACCTTCCATTTCTCGGTTGGGCATCGTCGCCGCCATCACCGCCTTCGTCGCGCTCGCCGCGAGCGGCTGTGCCGCGCCGTCCGCCGGGACCGGCCCCGAGTCATCCGCGAGCCCCACCCCCACCCACAGCGCGGGCGAGAAGACGAGCAGCCAGATCTTCCCCGGCGGTCCGTTCCTCGATCCTCGCTCGGAGGCGATGGTCGTCGAGCAGCAGCTCGTCGCCAAGGGCGAGAAGGAGAAGGCCAGGAAGATCGCCGAGATCAGCCGGCAGCCGACCGCGATCTGGCTCGGCGAGTGGCTGACCGAGGAGAAGATGCCCGCGGTGCTCGGGGAGTACGCCGCCGAGGCCAGGGCCGACGGCACGACGCTCGTCTTCGTCGTCTACGCCATTCCGAACCGCGACTGCGGCGGCCTCTCGGCCGGCGGCCACGAGTCGGACGACTACGCGGGCTGGGTGCGCGCCCTGGCTGAGCAGCTGCGCGGGACCGGCGCCGTCATGATCGTCGAGCCCGACTCGCTGGCGATGCTCAAGGCGGAGAAGTGCGCGAGCGAGCGGGAGACCCGGCCCGGCCTCATCAAGGGCGCCGTCGACGCGTTCACCGAGGCGGGGCTGACCTCGTACCTCGACGCCGGCAACAACAACTGGGTGCCCGAGAAGCAGATGGCCGAGCTCCTGACCGAGGCGGGGGTGGCCGGCGCCCGCGGATTCTTCACCAACGTGTCGAACTTCTACCGCGTCGACGAGGAGCGCGAGTATGCGGAGGCGCTTTCGGCCATGATCGGCGACAAGCGCTTCGTGATCGACGTCTCGCGGAACGGCAACGGGTGGAAGGGCGACTGGTGCAACCCGACCGGTGCCGCGCTCGGACAGCCTCCCGTCGTGACGACGAGCGAGAGCACCAACCTCGACGCCCTGCTCTGGATCAAGCACCCCGGCGTCAGCGACGGAGCGTGCAACGGCGGCCCCAAGGCTGGCCAGTGGTGGGAGCAGCAGGCGCTCGACCTGGTCGACAACCGGCCCGCTGCGACGGACAAGAAGTCGGACTAGCTCCGCCCCGCGCCCGCCGCCCCGTTCCCGCTCCGCACCCGGACCGCCCCGAACGCGGGTAGGGACAGGCGCGAGCGCGCCGCCTAGCCTGTGAGGGCAGAACCCGAGTCATCCTGCGACGAGCGATACCCGGGGGTGGGTTGTGCGCGGAGTTCGAACGATGACGGCGTCGATTGCGGCGTCGATGGTGATCCTGGCCGTGTTGGCCGGTGCACAGGGCCCGGCCGCCGCCGAGACAGCCGCTCCGTTTTCCAGACCCCTATACCTCGAGGCCGACACCGACGCGAGTCGGGCGCAGACGCGCCTCCTCGCCGCCGGGGACCCGGCGGGCGCCGCGGCGATGGGGCAGATCGCCGCGCAGCCGACGGCGGTGTGGCTCGGCGAGTGGTGGGCGGAGCCGCTCATGCGCAGCAAGCTGCGCAGGCACGTGGCCGCCGCCGCCGCCCAAGGCACGACAACCCAAGGCTCGACTACCCAGGGCGCGACCCTCGTCTTCGTCACCTATGCGATCCCGTACCGCGACTGCGGAGGGCACAGCGGCGGCGGGACCACGTACGAGGCGTATCTCGACTGGAACCGTGTCATCGCCGAGGAGCTCGCCGGTACCGGCGCCGTGATCCTGGTCGAGCCGGACTCGCTCTCCTCGCTCGCCGCCGCCAAGTGCGCCGGAGAGGTGGAGCGGCGCCCGGCGCTGATCGCGCAGGCCGTCGGCATCCTCGCCGACGCCGGGCTGGCGACCTACCTCGACGGCGGAAACTCGAACTGGCTGGGCCCGGCAGCGCAGGCCGTGTGGCTGCAACGCGCGGGCATCGACCGCGCGACGGGGTTCTTCACCAATGTCTCGAATTTCTACCCCGTGCAGCAGGAGTCGGACTACGCCGGCAAGCTGTCGTCACGGGTCGGCTGGAAGCACTACGTGATCGACGTGTCGCGCAACGGCCGCGGCTGGACGGGAACGTGGTGCAACCCGCTCGGCGCGGCGCTCGGAGCGAACCCGAGGCCGACGGCGGGCACCACCAAGCTCGACGCCCTGCTGTGGGTGAAGCATCCGGGGGTCAGCGACGGACCGTGCAACGGCGGCCCGAACGCGGGCGTCTGGTGGGACGAGTACGCGCTGGCGCTCGTGGCGAACCGCGGCTAGCGCGGGGCGGGCACCACGCGCTGCCGCATGGTGCCGAGACCCTCGATGCCGAGCTCGACGACGTCGCCTGCGGCGAGGTACGGGAAGCGGCCCGACATGGCGACGCCCTCCGGCGTGCCCGTGTTGAGCAGGTCTCCCGGGTCGAGCACCGCGTACTGCGACAGGTGCCAGACGAGGTTCGCGACGGAGAACACCATGTCGGCGGTCGTCGAGTCCTGCCGGGCCTCGCCGTTGACCGTGGACCAGATGCGCAGCGCCTGCGGGTCGATCTCGTCGGCGGGCACGAGCGCGGGGCCGAGCGGGTTGAAGGTCTCGGCGATCTTGCCCTTCGACCACTGGCCGCCCGACTCCGCCTTCTGCCAGGTGCGCTCGGAGACGTCGTGGCTCACGACGTAGCCGGCGACGTGGTCGAGGGCATCCGCCTCGGATGCGAGGTACCGGGCGCGCGTGCCGATCACAACACCGAGTTCGACCTCCCAGTCGATCTTCTCGGCGCGCGGCGGCACGTGGATGTCGTCGAACGGGCCGACGACGGTGTTCGGGTGCTTGAAGAACAGGATGGGCACGGTGGGCGCGGCGTTGCCCGACTCGGCCGCGTGCGCCGCGTAGTTCTGGCCGATGCAGAGCACCGCGCCGGGGCGGGCGATCGGCGGTCCGACGCGGAGTTCGCGTGCACCCTCGAGCACCGGCAGCTCGGCCGCCAGGTCACGGGCGCGGCGCAGGCCGTCGCTCTCGAGGAAGGAGCCGTCGATGTCGGCGGCCAGCGGACGCAGGTCGTGCACGACCCCGTCTGCCGTCTCCATCGCGGGAATCTCGCTGCCGGCCGGGCCCAGTCTCAGGAACTTCGTCATTACTCGATCCTAGACAGGCCCGGCCTAGACAGCGCCCGGCGCGGCAGCCCGGCCGGCCTACTGCGCGCCGTATCCGCCGACGGGGCTGAACCCGGCGGGAAGTGCGAACGGGTCGACCATGCGGCTCGAGCGGTCGGACTCCTTCGCCAGTGTGGCGAGCTCGCGCGCGGCGCGGTCGATGCGGTCGGGCAGGGCCCCCGCACCGGCATCCCCCGTGCTGCCCCAGTCGCTCGACGCGGCGTAGACGCTGGTCGGCACGACCACGGCGTGCAGGTAGGTGAACAGCGGGCGCATCGCGTAGTCGAGGGCGAGCGAGTGGCGCTCGCTGCCTCCCGTCGCGGCGATGAGCACGGGCAGGTCGGTGAGGGCGGCAGGGTCGAGCACGTCGATGAACGACTTGAACAGCCCGCTGTAGCTCGTTGTGAAAATCGGGGTGACGGCGATCAGCGCGTCGGCTCCGGTCACGGTCTCGATCGCGGCCTCGAGCTTGGGGCTCGGGAATCCGGTCATGAGGTTGTTCACGACGTCCTGTGCGGTGTCGCGCAGTTCGATGATCTGCACCTCGGCGTCGACGCCCAGCGACTGAAGCTGTCTAGTCGTGGCATCCGCGAGCCTGTCGGCCAGCAGCCGCGTCGACGACGGCTGGCTGAGCCCCGCGGCGATGACCGCTATCTTGCGGGTGGTCATGATGCGACCGCCGCTTCGGGCGCTTCGACAGGCTCAGCGACCGCGAGGAGGGCCGCGTCGCGCTTGGCGACGAGCGCCTCGTGCGTCGGACCGTCGGGCACGTTGGCCGGACGGTTCTCGGCGAACTCCTTGCGCAGCACGGGGATGACCTCCTCGCCGAGCAGGTCGAGCTGCTCGAGAACCGTCTTCAAGGGCAGGCCGGCGTGGTCCATGAGGAACAGCTGGCGCTGGTAGTCGCCGTAGTAGTCGCGCATCGAGGCGTAGCGGTCGATGACCTGCTGCGGGCTTCCCACCGTGAGGGGGGTCTGCTCGGTGAAGTCCTCCATGGTTGGGCCGTGACCGTAGACGGGCGCGTTGTCGAAGTACGGGCGGAACTGCGCGACGGCGTCCTGCGAGTTCTTCGCCATAAACGCCTGGCCGCCGAGGCCCACGATCGCCTCGCTCGCCGCGCCGTGTCCGTAGTGCTCGAAGCGCTGGCGGTAGTAGCCGATGAGCTTCATGTAGTGCTCCTTCGGCCAGAAGATGTTGTTCGCGAAGAAGCCGTCGCCGTAGTAGGCGGCCTGCTCGGCGATCTCAGGAGAGCGGATGCTTCCGTGCCAGACGAAGGGAGCGACGCCGTCGAGCGGGCGCGGTGTGGACTGGAAGCCCTGCAGCGGTGTGCGGAACTTGCCCTCCCAGTTGACGAAGTCCTCGCGCCAGAGACGCTGGAGCAGCGCGTAGTTCTCGATGGCGAGCGGGATGCCGTCGCGGATGTCCTTGCCGAACCAGGGGTAGACGGGGCCGGTGTTGCCGCGGCCCATCATCAGGTCGACCCGGCCGTCGGCGACGTGCTGCAGCATCGCGTAGTCCTCGGCGATCTTCACCGGGTCGTTGGTCGTGATGAGCGTGGTCGCGGTGGAGAGGATGAGACGCTCGGTCTTCGCGGCGATGTAGCCGAGCATCGTCGTCGGGCTCGAGGGCACGAACGGCGGGTTGTGGTGCTCGCCGAGCGCGAACACGTCCATGCCGACCTCCTCGACCTTCTGGGCGATGGTCAGGATGTTCTTGATGCGCTGATGCTCGGTCGGGGTGGTGTCGTTGGTCGGGTCGGTGGTGACGTCTCCGACGGTGAAGATTCCGAACTGCATTCCCGTGCCTGTGTTCGATGCGCTGGCGATGGTGCTCATGGTTCCTGTGCCCTCCCGGGTTACCTGGGTAGATCTACTGCGTGCAACTCTATGCGTATGCATGTACTGCTCTCAACGGAAGTCATGCCGAATCTATTCCGGGCGCACCCGACCGTGCGCAACCCATTCTCACTGCTCCGACCAGCCGTCGATACCCGGGAGGGTCGGCGCACATCTGGCCGCGAGCGCGGCTCGCTCGCCCGGGGTCGCCGGATACCGCTCGAGAGCGGCGTAGGGGTTCCATCGCTCGAGTGCCGGGTCGGCGTCACGGAACGCGGTGCGCGTGGGTGCGCTCGTCACGTCGTAGCCGCTGCTCTCGAGACACGGGATCAGCCAGCGCATGTAGTAGTCGTAGATGAAGTCGATCTGCGCGGGGGTGAGAACATCGACGGTGGGGTACCGCTCGAAACACCAGTAGAACTGCAGCTGCTCGCTGGTGGTCGGGGTATCCCCCGGGATGAAGAGGCCCTCGTCGGGGTCGTAGCCCCAGTTCATGATGCCGGAGGCGGCCATGCACCTGCCCACTTCCGACGCCCACTGGCCCGCGCCGATCACGGGTCGCGGCTGGAACCTCGGCCGCACGACCACCCCCTCGAGTCCGGACAGCTTCCACTGTCGGTCGAGCCCGGCCTCGACCGCGGCGGCGACGACTTCGGGGCTCTGGCCCTCCGGCGCGCGGCGCTCGAGGGCGCAGCCGGTCACAGCGCATCCCACCACCACAAGGACCGCGGATGCCACGGCCGATGCAGCTCGGAACGCCCGTGTTCTCACCCTCCGATTGTCGCGCTCTCCAGCTTTCCCCGCACGATCGAATCTCCCGAATGCGCGGCGTCGCCGTCGTCGGCCTCGGCCGACACGTCGACGAGATCGAACCGCGCGGTGTCGACCCCCGCAGGCAGGTCGAAGGTGCCCGACCCGCCGCGCATCGTTCCGAGGCTGACGAGCTGGGTTGCGTCGGAGCTGATCAGCCAGGCCTCGCGGAACCCGCTGTCGGCCGGCGGTGCCTCGAGGGTCACGGTGACCGATCGTGTGCCGTCGGGGTGCTCCTCGAGCACGGCGCTGCCCGCCGCGGTCGGCCAGGCCGGGAACGGCTCGAGCGCCGCGGTCGCGACGAGACGATCGGGCCCGAGGGGGACGGGCCCGAGAGGGTCGGACGCGGGGCGCAGCGCCTGCCAGACCGCCGCTCCCCCGACGACGAGAGCGAGCGCCGTCACGGCGGCGACGAGCAGCGGGAGTACGCGCATCCGGCGAGACCGGCGCTGCGCGAGGCCGAGTTCGCTAGAGACGGCAGCCCAGACGCGGGCGTCGGGCGCGACGAGCGCCTCGCTCGTCAGCGACTCGCGACCGACGTGCACGGTGAGGGCGAGCGCTTCGATCTCGTCGCGGCACGACGCGCACTCGGCGAGGTGGGCGGTGTCGGCGTCGGTCGCCACCGCCTCGCCGAGCGAGAGCAGCGCGAGGGTGTCAGGATCGAGGTGCGGCATGGGTCACCTCCAGTCTGGTGCGCATACGGTGCAGGCTGCGTCTGATGTGGCTCTTCACGGTTCCCAGCGGTATCCCCAGTCGGTCGGAGATCTCACTGTGCGTGAGATCGTCGAAGAACGCGAGCCGGATGACCCGTTGTGCATCGGGCTCGAGCAGGCTGATCTCGTCGGCGATGGCGAGCCGGTCGGCGATGTCGACGGTCGGCGCGGCCTCGTCGTGCACGGCGATGCTCGCGGCGAGCTCCGCCTCGAGCCTGCGCAGCCTCGCGCGCGCCTCGTGGGTGTCGGCGATCGTGTTCTTGGCGATTCCGACGAGCCACGCCGGCAGCCGTGAGCGCGACGCGTCGAAGCCTCGCCGCCCCTGCCACGCGCCCACGAATGTCTTCTGCGTGACGTCTTCGGCGTCGGTGACGTCGGCGAGCGAGCGCAGGGCGATCGTGTACACGAGCGGCGACCACCGGGCGTACGCCGCCTCGAGCGCCGCTTCGTCGCCCGCGACGAAGCCGGCCGTGAGGGCCTGTTCATCGCTGTCGGTCGAGTAGATGTCTGTCACCGCGCGGCTCCGTTGCTGGGGTGGGGTTCTATCGTAGGCCTGCCTCGTCATCTCGCGACGGCCTCCCTCACCCGGCCACGGGAACGGCCCTGGCGAGGATGTTGTCGAGGTAGTGCCCCGTCTCGTAGTCGAACTGGCCGCCGCACGTCATCAGCACGAGGTGGGCCGGACCGGTGCGGTCGAAGACGGTGTCGAGCGCGATCTCCTCCTTCGCGACCCGGGTGATCGACTCGATCGAGTACCGGTGCACCGCGCCGTCGGCGGTCGTGACGCCGACCGGGGCCCCGGCGGCGAGGTCCCGCAGGCGGGAGAACGGTCCGAGGCCGTACACGAGGGAGTCGACGTGCGCGGCGAGGATCGTCGCCCCCGTCGCGCTCGCCGGGTCAGGGCCGTACTCGTACCAGCCCGCGATGCTCGTGTCTGCTGGCAGCTCCATCTCGCCGTTGCCGAGCACGCCCACCGGCTCGATCGCGATGTCGATGCCGGCGTCGGGCACGGTCACCCGCACCGGCGGCACGGCGGCGCGTGCCGGGGTGTTCGCGGTGCCCTGGATCGGCACCTCGGGGACGGGCGGTGTCGTCGCGGTCGGGCTCGGCTCGGCGGTGGGCAGTGCGCCGGTGGGGACCGGATGCTCCGAGGCTGGGTTCAAGGAGCATCCGGTCAGGAGGAGCGCGACTGCGGCACCCGCGAGTGCGAGCGGGCGAAGCATCCGTACCCTCCGTTCTTCAGCGATCGCCGTCAGCCGATCGCGAGCGCACGGGCGCCGCCCTGCGGGCCAGCACGGCCGCCCCGGCGAAGGCCGCCAGGATCAGCAGGCCGGTCGATCCCCAGAGCACCGAGGAGCTCCAGGTGCCGAGGCCGACCGGCCCGTTGTCGGCCGCGAGTCCGGCCTCGCCCGCCGGGACTCCGGCGGGAGGCGTGTGCAGGCCGCCGATGGTCTGCACGGCGACGGCCAGGTTCTCGTCTTCGAGGCTGCCCCACGCGTAGACGATCGTGTTCACGCCCTCCTGCACCGCGACATCCGTCGGTCCGAGCACCGGGGTGGTTGTGCCCGTCGCGGCGACGGCGGCCGAGATCGTGCCCGCCGGGAGGTCGAGCTTCGCCTCGTTCGGGTTGGTGAGAGCGGTGATCACGGGCGCTCCACCGGCTAGCACGTCGACCGACGGTGCCGCGGCCACGTGCCGCACCGTGAGCCGACCCTGGCCCGGGGCGGTCTTCGCGATGTCGTTGGTGAAGAGCGTCGCCGTCGGTGCGCCGGCCGCGCTGAGGTGCGCGACCGCCGTGTAGCTGGTGCCGGCCGCCAGCACGAGGTCGATCGGGCCGATGACGGGCGCGCTCGCGTCGGTCGCCGTGGCCGCCGTGATCGCGACCGAGTAGCTTCCCGCCGGCAGGTCGAGGGGTCCGGCGAGGTCGCCCGGTTGGAAGTCGTCGAGGGTGAGCGCCCCGTTGACGTAGACGTCGACGGGAGTGTCGGGAACCGCGTGGAGCACATACAGGTCTGCGGTCGTGGGTGAGATGGCGTTCGCCGGGGTTGCGACGAGCCCCAGCGCGGCGATGCATCCGGCGGCGGTGCCGGCAATCAGTGTTCTGCGCACTGCATCCTCCTAGTGTCGTTGCGCCGTAGACCAGCGAGTGCTGCGGCGTCGTGTACTAGGTACTTCCCTCGGAGGGCCCTGTTTGGATGCACCCGGGCAGAAAAAAGGGTGGGGCTTCTGCGAGTGGGCCCTCCTGCGCTATGGAGACCGCGCTAGAGACCGGCAGCGGCGCCGCTCGGCTTTGCCCGCAGGTGGATGCGTTTGCCCTGCTTGCTGAAGATGGCGAGCAGCTCGGTCGGGCCCGGCCCGGCCGAGTGCAGCCAGTGCGGGGTGCGGGTGTCGAACTCCGCGGCCTCCCCCGGCCCCATCACGATGTCGTGCTCGCCGAGCACGAGGCGCAGCCGGCCGCTGAGCACGTAGAGCCACTCGTAGCCGTCGTGCACCTTGGGGTCGGGCAGCGCGCCGGACTCGGGCGGAGGGAAGGTGACCTTCGCCGCCTGGCTGGGCGACGACTCCGGCGACAGCTGCTCGAAGGTGACCTGGTCGATGCGCTTGGTCACCCGCGGCACACGGGGGTCGGGCACGACACGCGGCAGGAGGTCGTCGAGCTCGAGTCGCAGCGCGCGGGCGAGCGGCACGACCAGTTCGAGGTTCGGGGCGCGCTTGCCGGACTCGAGGCGTGAGATCGTGCTCGCCGAGATGTCGGTGAGCCGCGACAGGTCGTCGAGCGTGAGATTGCGCTTCTGGCGCCAGCTCTTCAGGCGCGGCCCGATCTGCTGCAGTGCGAGCTCCGCCACGGTGGCTCCTTGCTGATTCGGCACGAGTATTTGCTAGAGCCTACCCCGCCCGTGCAGGGTGGTGTCATGACGAGTGAAGCAGCACAGTACTGGGAGAACCGCTACCGCGAACGGGGTCGCACGTGGAGCGGCCGGGTCAACGCCGCGCTCGAGCGCGAGGTGAACGGGGTCGCACCCGGCTCGGCGCTCGACCTCGGTTGCGGCGAGGGCGGCGACGCGCTCTGGCTGGCGCACAACGGCTGGTCGGTTACCGCGGTCGACATCGCCCCGTCGGCGATCGCCATCGGTGCCGCCGCGCAGCAGCCCGGCGACGACATCGAGTGGGTGGTGGCCGACCTCGCCGAATGGCAGCCGCCGCGCCGGTACGACCTGGTGACGGCGAGCTTCCTGCACTCGTACGTGGAGCTTCCGCGCGAGGAGATCCTGCGGCGGGCCGCCACCGCCGTGGCATCCGACGGTCTGCTGCTCATCGTCGGCCACGCCGGTGTTCCGCACTGGGCCGCCCACACGCCGCACGAAGGCGAGGTGGTCGAGCTGCCCTCCCCCGACGAGATGCTCGAGGCGCTGCGTCTCGAGCCCGCCGAGTGGACGGTGCTCACGAAGGCGCTGGTCGAGCGCCCCGTCACCGCACCGGACGGCTCGGCCGGCACGATCGACGACAGCGTGCTTATGCTGCGTCGGAACCCCGCCGTCTCCTGAGCCTGCGCAGTGCGAGGGCCCCGAGCAGCACGAGCATGGCGATGGCCGTTCCGATGAGGGTGTCGACGACCCGGTCGGCGATGATCTCGCCCACATGGCCGCCCTGCGTGGAGATGAGCAGCGCGAGCGGGGTGATGAACACGAGGGCGAGCCCGTAGTTGCGGATCACCACCATCTCGACCACGAACTGCAGGCCCATCAGCACGAAGGCGAGCCAGAGGCCCTCGGGCGCGAACAGGGCGATCAGCCCGAACAGCGCGAGGCCGACGAAGGTGCCGAGAACGCGGTGCACGCCGCGCAGCGCCGACAGACGCACGGTGTGCCCGTTCTGCAGGATCACCACCACCGTGAGAATGACCCAGTAGGCGCGCGGCAGGCCGAGCGGCGCGGAGACCGCGACGGCGATGGCGCTCGCGAGCACGAGTCGGAGAAGGATCACGCGGCTGATGTCGTCGATGACAAAACGCATCGGCAGCCGCTCCTCGTGCAGCGCGGCGTCGCGGCGCCTGACCGCGGGCCGCAGCAGGGGGCTGAGCACCACGAGGTACGAGATCACGCAGCCGAGCACGAGCAGGCCGACGACGAGGCCGCCGTCGATGCCGGCGCCTCGGATGGCCGGCGGGCCAGCGAGGTGCGTGGCGACCCCGCCGATCAGCACGAAGAAGAGGGCGCCGGGCGGGCCGACCGAGAGTCCGAGGCAGAGAGTGGCGCTGACGGCCGCGATGGCGAATACCGCGAGCAGCGAGCCGAGCAGGCTGCCGCTGGCGAGGACGCCGACGACCGCGGATGCCACGAGGCCGGCAGCGATGAGCGGGAGCTTCGCGGCGCGCTCGCGGCGGCTGCGGCCGGTGAGGTAGAGCGAGAGGAACCCGCCGGTGCTGGCGAGGAGGCCGAGGTCGCTGCGGCCGGCGAGCGAGAACCCGACGGTGGGTATGCCGATGGCCACCGCCGCCTGGAGGGCGATGGGCCAGCGCACGGGGCTGGGGCGCAGCTCGAACAGGCTGCGGACGTCGGCCCGGATGCTCACAGTGCCTCCGTTGCTCTACCTGTCTAGGGTACGCGCTGCAGCGCGAGCTGACCGCGGCTACATCGCCGTCTAACCGCGGGCGCTACAGCGCGAGCGTCGCCTCCGCCGCCTCGACGAGCGCGACGCCGTAGCTGCGTCCGTGCCCCGCCGCGTGCACCGCGAGCGGGTGCAGCTGGTGCACGGGGACCCGCTCGCGCCAGCCCGCCCGAAGCGGGATCTCGGCGTCGTAGGCGGCGAACACCTCGTCGAGGTGCGGGCAGCCGAAGAGGGCGAGCATCGCGAGGTCCGTCTCGCGGTGGCCGCCGTGCGCGGCGGGGTCGATGAGCACGACTCCCTCTGCGCTCCAGAGCACGTTGCCGTTCCACAGGTCGCCGTGCAGGCGGGCGGGCGCCTCAGCGTCGTCGAAGTCGCCGGCGGCGATGCGGTCACAGGCCGTGCGGATGACCCGTTCCTCGCGCTCGGTCACGGTGTCTGCCTTCACGGCCTCGACCAGGTAGGGCAGCACGCGGTCTCGCGCGTAGAAGCGACCCCAGCGGGTCTGGCGCGCCGTGGTCAGCGGGCGGCGTCCGATGAACATCGGCCCGGCGTAGCCGGCGGGAGGCGAGCCGAACGCCGCCGCGCCCGCGTCGTGGGTGCGCGCGAGGGCGGCGCCGAACGCGCGGGCGGCCTCGAGCGTCGGGCGTGCGGTCTCGATGCGCTCGAGCTCGATGGTGCCGGGGCGCACGGCGAGAACCCGGGCCGTGCGCACACCGTCGGGAGCGTCGGCCAGCTAGGCCAGCCCGGCCGCTTCGGCCTCGAAGAATCCGGCCGGGGCATCCGCTCGGCTCTTGATGAAATTCGGCATGCCTCATTTAACCCACGAAAGCCGCCACCCGAGAGGATGACGGCTTCCGTGCCAAGAACTGATTCGTTCCTAGCGGTTCGAACTAGCGGCGCAGGCCGAGACGCGCGATCAGCGAGCGGTAACGCTCGATGTTGACGTCCGACAGGTAGCCGAGCAAGCGACGACGCTGGCCGACCAGCAGAAGCAGGCCACGACGCGAGTGGTGGTCGTGCTTGTGCTCTTTCAAGTGCTCGGTGAGGTCCAGAATCCGTGCGGTCAGCATAGCGACCTGCACTTCGGGGCTTCCCGTGTCACCAGGGTGAGTGGCGTACTCGTCGATGATTGCTTTCTTGGCATCTGGTGCTAAAGGCATAGATGACCCCTTTCCCTCGTTGCGCGGTGCCGGTCACAGTGTGTGCCAGCTCTCTTTATCCGCGGCCGTTTGACGGCAACCTTGGGAGTTTAGCAGGTTTGGGGAGGGCGGCGGGGGCACGACTCTTCTCCCCCACTGCGGTGGTTTCCCAGCACTCTATCCACAGCCGCCTGTTGCGGGCAGTCGTGATGTCGGACGCCCGGCTTTGAATGCGCGCATGAAAGTCATCGACACATCACCCGCCCCGGGAGCCGCGTCGGCGCCCGGCGACGGCGGTGGTCGCCCGCTTCCGTCTGTCAGAGCCGGTCGCGACGATGCACCGCCCGAATCCATGATGGAAATCTACAGGGCTCTCGTCGACGAGCTGGAGGCCGCAGAGAGGGCGATCGCCGCGGCGACCGCCGACCGGGCCGAGGTCATCGACCGGCTGCGACGGTGCAGCGAGCAGATGGCTGCGGTCGACCCGCACGACGACACCGACAGCCACGGCTGGGACGCGAAGACGCGTGCCGAACGCGAGCTGCTGTTCGAGCTGGTCGGGCTGCTGCGGGTGCCCGAGAACACGGCGCGCAACCTGCTCTCAGAGAGCAGGTTTCTCGTGAACGAGCTGCCTGCCACGATCGCCGCCCTCCACGAGGGCGAGATCAGCTACCAGCACGCCCGGGTGATCGTCGACAACAGCTCGTCGGTGCCCGCCGAGGCGCTCGCCGCATTCGAAGATGCGCTGCTCGGCCCGGCGAAGGAGCTGACGGTCGCACAGTTCAAGAGGGTCGCCAACCGGCAGCGGGAGAAGGCGCACCCGGTTTCGATCACCGAACGCCACGAGAAGGCGGTCGAGGAGCGTGCGGTGTGGCTCGAGCCCGCCGACGACGGCATGGCCGTGGTCGGCGCGCGGCTGGCCGCCGAGGTCGCGCACGCGATCTACGACCGGCTCACGCACATCGGGCTCGGGCAGCCGAAGGGCGCGGGCAGCGGAGGTGACGGCAACGGCGGACGTGGCGGCGACGACGGCAGCAGCGGCAGCGGCAGCGGCAGCGGCAGCGGCGAGGGCAGCGGCAGCGGCGAGGGCAGGAGCGCCAGCGACGAGCGCTCGCTGTCGCAGAAGCGGGCCGACGCGTTCGCCGACCTGTTGCTGACCGGCGACACGTGTGCCGCGACGCTGGAGGGGGCGGCAGGGCAGCGGCCCGACGTGGGACACGGCATTCGTCCCCGGGTGCTGGTGACGGTGCCCGTCATGACGCTGCTCGGTCGTTCCGACGAGCCGGCGAATCTCGAGGGATACGGGCCCATCGACGCGGACACCGCCCGCGAGCTCGCCGCCCACGCGCCGAGCTTCTCGCGGATCCTGGTTCATCCGGTGACGAGCGCGGTTCTCGACTACGACCGCACGACCTACGCGGTGCCGTCGGATCTGCGCACGGTTCTGCGGGTGCGCGACGAGACGTGCCGCGCTATCGGGTGCAACCGGTCGGTGGAGAACTGCGACGCTGATCACACCGACGACTGGGCGCTCGGCGGCGCCACGGCGCTGACGAATCTCGCCATGCTGTGCCAGACGCATCACCGGGTGAAGACGCACACCCGGGTGAGGATGCGCTCCCTGCCGAACGGCGACATCGAGTGGACCGCGCCCAGTGGACGTGTCTATACGACGCACCCGGCCGCCGTGATCTCGGGGGTGAAGACGGTCTAGCTTCGCGGTGGCACAGGAATGCGGTGGCACAGGAATACAGAGTGGCAGAGGAATCAGCTCTACAGCCCGGCGATCAGGCCCGCCAGAACGGGTGCGAGAGTGACGACGGCCGCGGCGACGCCGACCAGCACGGCCGATGCGGCGAGCAGCGACCAGGCCCTGCGACGAACGTGGGCCCGATCCACCTCGGCGCGCAGCCGGGCGAACCGCAGTTCGTGCCCCGTGGCATCGGTGTGCTCGACGATCGGGCGGGGAGCGCCGTGGTCCTCGCTGGCCGAGCACCAGGTGGTGCGGGTCTCGGCTGCCGCGAAGACGCGGGCTACGGCCTCGTTGGTCTGCATCTGCGGGCGTCGGCGCATCCACCGGAAGAGCTCGTTGGATGACAGCACCGCGACCTTCGGGTCTTTGCAGGTGATCGACTCCGGGTTCACGATCACGATGAGCGGCGTCACGGCGACGGGGAAGCCGGTCACCTTCGAGAGCAGCCGCGACGCCCGCTCGGCCTCGAAGAGCGAGTTGCGGATGTGTGCGAGCCGTTGGCCGTTGACCAGGAAGCCGTCGCCGCCCGCCCAGATCTTCTTGCCGGTGTGGTTCTTGGTGTTGATCGTGAAGACGCCGCCGGGCCCGATGACGACGTGGTCGATGTCGGCGCCGCCGCTGCCCACCGGCACCGCGTGGAGCACGCGCCACTGGTGGTCGAGCCGCCCGAGGATGCGTGCGACCTCGATCTCGCCGAGCGCTCCGCGGTACCAGCTGCGGGCATCCGGATGCAGCGGTTCGCGCCCGAAGATCTGGGCCAGTCGCGAGAGGGGCTCGCGGTCGTCCTGCAGCTTCAGACACTGCTGCATAACGGCGTACCCGGCGGCGCGGTCGCGCAGGCTGAGCTCGCGCGTCATCCGCTCGATGTGGATCTGGTCGAGGATGGCCGGTTCGATGGGTTCCGGCTGAGCCGGAACGGACTGCACTGGGGGGGCCACGACCGCTTCCTCCGTCGAGGCAGCGCGAACGCGCACTACAAGATCAGTCACGGATGCCCCCATCGTTCCTCTGCACCGAGGTTAGACCCCGGCGACCGCCCAGACGAGTCCCCCGTACGGGGACTCAAAGCGCCTCCGGTCAGCAAAAACAGGCTGACGAGTATGTTCTCGCGCGTCGCGCGTGGCACGTGCGACGGGTCGGCCAACTGGGCCGGCCCGACAGGGTCAGTCCGACAGCTGCACCGACGGCACGCCGTCCGTCCAGTCCAGCGGCACCACGTTCACGCCCCGCTGGATGTACAGGGAGTCCCACGAGTGGAACACCAGCATGTCCGCGCTACCCGCACCGTCGCTGCTCGGCGCCGTCACGACGTCCTGACCACCGGGGCCCAGGTAGCGTCCGCCGGTGAGTTCCGTGGTCAGCAGCGGACCCTCGGCCTTCGTGAACGGTCCGCGAACGGATGACGCGGTGGCGAATCCCGTCGCATAGGCGTCGCCGCCGTAGTCATTGGCCGAGTACAGCAGCACGTAGACGCCGTCGCGCTCGAGAAGGGTCGGGGCCTCGATGAGGTTGCCCTCCCACGCCTGATCCTGCATGAGCAGCTTCGTCGTCTCGCCGACGAGCGCGGTGCCGTCGACAGAGAGCTCGGCGACCTGCAGCCACGTGTCGAGGCCGCAGCAGTTGCCGTCGTTCTTCCAGAGCAGGTAGCGCGTGCCGTCGCCGTCGACGAACGTCGCCGGGTCGATAGCCCCACCCTGGTCGGGCGGACAGACCACCGGGCCGTCGCCGACCGGAGCGAATGGGCCCTCGGGGCTCGTCGCGGTCGCCACGCCGATGCACTGCAGCGCGGGGTCCTTGCTGGCGGCAGTGAAGTACATGACGTAGGCGCCGGGACTGGACTCCGAGACATCCGGGGCCCAAGTCTTGCCCGGCAGCGCCCAGTCGGGCAGCGCGGGCAACGCGTCGCTCCCCTGCACCTGCCACGACTCGAGGTCGGTCGACACGGCCGACTGCACGTTGAAGCCGGCACCGTTCGTCGCATATGCGTAGAACCGCTCGCCGACGGCGAGCACGTCGGGATCGGGGAAGTCCTGGTCGATCACGAAGTCGTCGGTCGCAACGGTCGGCGCGGAGTCTTCCGGCGGGGCATCCGCCTGCCCCACCGCGCACCCGGCGAGCGCCAGCGCCAGCAGCGCGCCCGCCGCCACCACGCGCGAACTCCGCGCCCGGCGCGTCATCCCTTCACTCCCGACGACGCCACGCTCTCGACGATCTGCTTCTGCGCGAGCGTGAACAGGATGAGCACTGGCACCGAGGCGATCACCGCACCGGCCATCACGATCCCGAAGTGCGTCGAGTACGTGCCCTGCAGCACCGACAGTCCGGGCTGCAGCGTGAGGTTCTCGGGGCTGAGCAGCACGTAGATCGGCCAGATGAAGTCGTTCCAGTTGGTGAGGAAGCTCAGCACCGCGAGGGTGGCCAGCGCCGGCCGTGACAGCGGAAGGATGATCTGCCAGAAGATCCGGAAGTCGCCGGCGCCGTCGACGCGAGCCGCCTCTTCGATCTCCCCGGGCAGCGAGATGAAGAACTGCCGCAGGAAGAAGACGCCGAAGGCACCCGCAGACCCGGGCACGATGATCGCCCAGAGTGTGTCGAGCCAGCCGAAGCTGTCGACGATGAGGTAGTTCGGAATCAGGAAGATGACGCCGGGAACGAGGAGTGTGGCCACGATCGCGCCGAATACGATTCTCTTTCCCCGGAACTCGAGTCGGGCGAGCGCGTAGGCGGCCGCTGACGCCGTCACCAGGATGATCACCGTCTGAGCCGTCGCGGCGATCACACTGTTCGCGAACCAGCGGAGAATCGGCAGGTCGCCACTCGCGAGGGTGACGTAGGCCTCGATGGTGAACGGGTTCGGCCACGGCGACGCGGGCGAGTTGATGGCGTCGAAGTCCGTCTTGAACGATGTCAGCAGCATCCACAGCAGCGGCACGATGATGATGAACGAGATCAGGAACAGCGCGACGTAGCTGAGCACGCTGGGTGCGAGGGCACGGCGCGACGTGCGTGGGATGGTCTCTGTCACGGTGCTCATTTCGTGTTGTCCCGCTGGAGTCGGAAGTTGAAGACGCTGACCACGGCGAGGATCGCGAAGAGCACGTAGCTCATCGCCGTCGCGGCACCCATCTGGTTCTGCACCAGTCCCTGGTTGGCGATGTACATGATCGCGGTGCGTGTCTCGGTTCCTGGACCGCCCTGCGTGATCAGGAACGACTGCCCGAACATGTTGGCCGACGAGAGGAGCGTGACGGTGACGACGAAGGTCATCACCGGTCGCAGTCCGGGAAGGGTGACATTCGTGAACTTGCGCCAGGCTCCGGCGCCGTCGAGCGAGGCGGCCTCGTAGAGGTCGGGGCTGATGCCCTTGAGGCCGGCGAGCAGGATGACGGTGTTGAGCCCGAGCGTCCACCACACCGTTATTCCGACGAGCGAGATCCACGCCCACGGAACGTCGACGGTCCAGGGCGTGTCGGACGGAAGGCCGAGCAGCCCGAGCACCGCGTTGACCACTCCGAGCTGCGGGTCGAGCAGGTAACGCCAGAGAACGCTGACCACCGCGACGCCGAGCACGTACGGGGCGAAGAAGATGCCGCGGAACACCGTGCCGCCCTTGATCCGGCGGTTCAGGAGCACCGCGATCCCGAGGGGCACGGCGAGGAGCAGTGGAACGCTCGCGGCGACGAAGATGCCCGTGGCCCGCATGCTCTCCCAGAAGTCGTCGAAGGTGAGGGAGCCGGGGGTGAAGAGGTCGAAGAAGTTCTGGAGGCCGACGAATGGATGATCGTCGAGGAGCGGGTTCCACACGTGCAGGCTGATCCACAGTCCGTAGACCGCGGGGAAGAGCACGAAGATCAGGAAGATAGCGAGGAATGGCGCTAGGAAGAGATAGGCCGTGAGAGTGCGACGGCCGTGCGGGGTGCGGTTTCCGCCGGTGCGGCGGACCGCCGCTCCGCGGGAGCCGGAGCCCCCGCGGAGCGGCGCCAGGAGGCTGGGATTAGCCACCGTACTGTGCCTTGTTCTGCTTGAGCAGCTGCGTCGCCTTGGCGGCCGCGTCGTCGAGCGCCTCCTTGGGTGACTTCTTGCCGAGCATCGCCTCGTTGACTCCGGTCGTGACCTCGGCCATGGCGTTGGTGATGCCGGGCGAGACGGTCTCGTAGTGCGCGTACTCGAGCTGCTCGAGGAACGGCGCGAGCGCCGGGTACTCGGTCAGCAGGGCCGGGTCTTCGCGCACGGTGTTCTGCGCGGGAAGCTCGCCCGTCGACGCCCACTGGGCGGAGTTGTCGTTCATCCACTTGACGAACGTCGCCGCGGCGGCCGACTTGTCGGCGTCCTGGTTCTTGTTCGCGGGGAACATCCAATGGGTCGAGCTCGACCAGACCGCCTTCTCGGTTCCGATCTGCGGAACGGGGATCGCGGTCCACTGCACCGAGTCGAGCGCCTCGTTCGTCGTCTGCCAGACGCCGTTCCAGTTGAACGCCGTCTCGCCTCCGATGAGCGCGTTGATGTTGCCGTCCTGCGCGACGTTTGCCGGGCTGTAGCCGTTCTTGATGAGGTCGGTCATCCAGGTGAGCGCCTTAACGCCCGCCTCGGAGTTGAAGGTCGCCTCGGTGACCTCCTCGTTGAAGAGCTCGCCCCCGAACTGCCACAGCAGCGACTCGAACTCGAAGGTCCCGGTGAACACGTAGCCGTCTGCCCATTCGCCCTGGACGCCGGCCGCCTTGAGCGCGTCGAGCGCGGCGAGGTAGCTCTTGGCGTCGGTCGGAGCGGTCTCGGGGTCGAGCCCGGCCTTGGCCAGGACGTCTTTGTTGATGTAGAGACCGAGCGGGGTGACGCTCCACGGAACACCGTACTGGCTGCCGTCGAACTGTCCCGCGTCCATCAGGCCCTCGGGGAAGTCGCTCTTGTCGTAGCCGAGAGCCTTGACGACGTCGTCGGTCTTGAGCAGCAGGCCCTGAGCCGCGTAGGTAGCGACGTCATCGCCGTGCCCGACCGCGACATCCGGTCCCTTGCCTGCCTTGATGGCGAGTGGCATCTTCTGCGAGATGTCAGCCCACTCCATGGCGTTGCTCTTGACCTTGATGTCGGGGTGGGTCTCGTTGAACTCCGCGACCAGCTGCGGAACGAGCACGGGAGCCGCACCGCCCGTCCAGCCGTTCCAGAATGAGATCTCGACCTGGGGGCCGGAGTACTCGGCGTCGGCGCGAACGCTGTCGGACGATTCGCTCGAACCTCCGCTGGAGCACGCAGCGAGCGACACCCCTAGTCCGAGAATCGCGACCGCGGCGGCTGCGCGCAGTGTGGGGTTCTTCATGTGTAGCTCTCCTTTGAGTGACGGTGCAGGGTCGTGCCGATGGTGCGGTGTGGCCGGTGGTGCGTGGCTGCTGGTCAATTTACAGCGCTGTAATTGCATAGTCAAGGCAATGAGGTTCCGCTGGCGCTCCGGTCGGTACAGTGGTACCCGAGAACGAGCAGGACTCGGCTACGGCGACCGCCGCTCCCCCGAGCTCGCCGACGAGAAGGAACACCGCGATGGCAAACGTACGCCTGCAGGATGTGGCCGAGCTCGCCGGCGTCTCCATGAAGACCGTGTCGAACGTGGTCCACGACTATCCCCACGTCAGCCCGGGCATGCGGTCGCGCGTCGAGGCGGCCATCGCCGAGCTGGGATACCGCCCGAACGCCTCCGCCCGACGACTGGCAACAGGCCGCACCGGCATGCTGTCCCTGGCTTTCAGCGACGTCAGCCTCCCGTACTTCGCCGAACTGGCGCGCATCATCGCGCATCTGGCGACGGCCCGCGGCTACCGACTCCTGCTCGAGCAGACCGACGGCACGATCGAGAGCGAGCGCGCGATCGTCTCCACGCGAGAGGCGGGCCTCGTCGACGGCGTCATCTTCCAGCCGTCGCGCATGCCGTCGCTCGAGATCGCGAAACACCGCGAGGATGTGCCGCTCGTGCTCCTCGGCGAAGGACCCGCGCCCTTGAGCGTCGACCACGTCATGATCGACAACGAGGCGGCTGCGATCGAGGCCACCGCGCACCTCGTGGCGCTCGGCCGACGACGCATCGGCTTCGTCGGCCACGAGGAGTTCGACCAGTCGGTCACCTCGCTGCAGCGACTCACCGGCTACCAGCTGGCCCTCGACGCGGCGGGGCTGACCGTCGACATGTCGCTCGTGATCCCGAGCGCCGCCATCAGCGCCAAGGAGGCGGCGGATGCCGTGCGTCGCGCCCTCGCGGACGGCCGCGTCTTCGACGGGCTCGTCTGTCGAGACGACCTGGCCGCGATCGGCGCGCTGCGCGCCCTGCAGGAACACGGTCTGCGGGTTCCGGAGGACGTCGCGGTCGTCGGCTGGGACGACATCTCTATGGCGGCATTCACCCACCCGTCGCTCACGACGATCGCACCGGACACCGGCCAGATCGCGACGATGGCCCTCGACATGCTCGAGGAGCGGATCGGCGGCTACACCGGGCTCGGTCGACACCGGATCGCCGACTACTCGTTCGTTGTGCGGGAGAGCGCTCCGCGCGTCGATTAGCCGCCCATCGAGTGGCACGCGGGGACGACGCGCGAGGCAACTCGGCCGTAATACAGTTTTACAGCGCTGGAAAAATACAGCACACTGTAGCCATGGACACCGACGCCCTCGAGACAACCGCCAGCCCCGTTCGCGCCTCCCGGCAGGACGGCAGCTACCCCCGGCCGCAGCTCGTGCGGCCCTCGTGGACGGACCTCGGCGGCGAGTGGGACCTGCGATTCGACGACGACGACGACGGACTCCGGGCGAAGTGGTTCGCGCCGGCCACCGCGATCACGTTCGACCGCACCATCACCGTGCCGTACCCGCCCGAGTCGCCGGCATCCGGAATCGGGGACACCGGATTCCACCCCGTGGTCTGGTACCGACGGTCGATCACCCGGCCCACGACCGAGGGCGGCCACACCCTCCTCCACTTCGGCGCGGTCGACTACCGGTGCTCCGTCTGGCTCGGCGGCACTCTGCTCGGCCACCACGAGGGCGGCCACACGCCCTTCTCCTTCGACGTCACCGACGCCTTCGACGGCGAGGGCGAACACTCGCTCGTCGTGCGCGCCGAAGACGACCCGCTCGACGTCGCTCAGCCCCGAGGCAAACAGGACTGGGAGCTCGACCCGCATGTCATCTGGTACCACCGCACGACCGGGATCTGGCAGCCGGTCTGGCTCGAGACGGTGCCCCCGCTGTACGTCGACCACCTGGCCTTCGCCCCCGATGTGACCACGGGCTCGGTCGTCGTCACCGTCGAGCTCAACCGCCGACCCGACGACCACACGCTGCTCGACGTCGAGCTCAGCTTCGAGGGAGAGCCGCTCGCGACCCACCGGATCGCGGTCCACTCGCACCGCGTCGACGTGACGGTCGTCGTGCCCCGCCAGATCAACGGGCAGAACTACGAGGAGCTGCTCTGGAGCGACCGCACTCCGCGCCTCATCGACGTCCGCCTCGACCTGACCGGCCGCACAGGCGTCGACAGCAGCGACACGGTGTTCTCGTACTTCGGCCTGCGGAGCGCGACCGTCGACCGCGGCCGCTTCCTGCTCAACGACCGCCCGGTGTTCCTGCGCTCCGTGCTGAGCCAGGGGTACTGGCCGCAGTCGCACCTCGCGGCACCGAGCGGCGATGCGCTGCGTGCCGAGGTTCAGCTCATCAAGGACCTCGGCTTCAACGCCGCGCGCGTACACCAGAAGATCGAGGACCCGAGGTTCCTGTACTGGGCCGACCGCCTCGGCCTGCTCCTGTGGGAGGAGATGCCTAGCGCGTACGAGTTCTCGACCACCGCCGCACGGCGGGTCGTCGCCGAGTGGTCCGACGTGATCCGCCGGGACTCCTCGCATCCCAGCATCGTCACATGGGTTCCGCTCAACGAGAGCTGGGGCGTGCAGCACATCGCCCACGACGCCACGGTGCGCGAATACGCGCGGTCGCTCTTCCACCTCACCAAGAGCCTCGACCCGACCCGGCCGGTCGTGTCGAACGACGGCTGGGAGCACCTCGACTCCGACATCTGGTCGATCCACGACTACGAGCCCTCCGGCGACGTCGTCGCTGCCCGTTACGCCGACCGCGCGAGCGTCGCGGCGCTGTTCGACGGGGTCGGCCCGGCCGGTCGGCGGCTGCGCCTCGGCGACGAGCCCGATCGCGGCCAACCGGTCATGCTCACCGAGTTCGGCGGAGTGAAGTTCGCGCCCAACAGCGATGTCGACAACGCCTGGGGCTACTCGACCGCGAGCTCGGCCGACGACTTCGCCGCCCGACTCGGGTCGCTTCTCGACGCGGTCCGTGCGAGCGAGGTGCTCGCCGGCTACTGCTACACCCAGCTGACCGACACGGGCCAGGAGACGAACGGCCTGGTCACGGCCGACCGCATCCCCAAGCTTCCGGTCGAGCGGCTGCGTGCGATCATGACGGGTGGTGCCGGCGCAGCAGAGGCGGTCTGAACCCCCGTAGTGTCGTGACTGCGGGATAACCGCTCCCGCAGACCACGACCGAAGGAACGACGGATGCCCGAAGCCTGGCTCCTCGACCTGCTCCTGGTCGTCTTGCTCGTCGGCTACGTCGTCGCGGGATACCGCCGCGGCCTGCTGCACAGCGCATTCGCGCTCGCCGGCGTCGTGATCGGCGCGGTCGTCGCCTACTTCGCGATTCCGGTCGTGGGCTCGTGGGTGCCGGAACCGATGTGGCGCGTCGTCGCCACGGTGTTCACTGCGGTAGCGCTCGTGGTGTTCGGCCACTCGCTCGGCGCGGCTGTCGGCCGCGGCATCCGCTCACGACTCGAGAAGTCGCCGCTGCGGTTCATCGACCGGCTCTTGGGCGCCGCGGTCAACGGCGTCGCGGCCGCCCTCATCGCCGCGCTGCTCGCGCTCAGCGTCGGCTCCCTCGGGGTCCCGGCCTTCTCGCAGGCCATCGGCGCCTCGACAGTGCTGCGCGGCATCAACGACCTCACCCCCGACCCCGTCGAGGCGTTTCTCGCCGAACTGCGGTCCACGGTGGTGACCGACGGCATCCCGTTGATCACGGAGGCGCTCGGCGGAGTCACGACGGCGCCCGAGCTGCCCGTCACCGACACGGGCACCCCGGCTCTCACCGAGGCGGCCCGGTCGGTCGTGCGCATCAGCGGCAACGCCTACGAGTGCGGGCAGAACCAGACCGGCAGCGGCTTCGTCGTGGCCGGCGACCGGGTCGTGACGAACGCGCACGTCGTCGCGGGGGTCGCGGAACCCGTCGTCGAGGTGCCCGGCGGCGGATCGTTGCCCGGTCGCGTCGTCTACTTCGACCCGCGAAAGGACATCGCGGTGATCGCGGTCGACGGGCTGGCCGTGTCGCCGCTCCCGCTCGCACGATCGATGCCGGTCGGCGCGACGGGTGTCGTCGACGGCTACCCGTTCGGCGGACCGTTCACCACGACGCCGGCGCGTGTGCTCTCGCTCACCTCCACCGCGGTCGACGACATCTACGGCGAGCCCGGCGGCACCCGCGAGATCTACACGCTCGCCGCCGTGGTGCGCGAGGGCAACTCGGGCGGCCCGCTTCTCACCGTCGACGGCGCCGTCGCCGGCGTCGTCTTCGCCCGCAGCGCCGACGTCGACAACCTGGGCTACGCCCTCAGCCTGAACGAGCTCACGCCCGTGGCGCAGCAGGCGCCGGCCCTCACGACGACGGTCGCGTCGGGAACGTGCGTGCGCGGCTGATCGTGCGGGGTTGACCCGGCATCCACGCCCGCCCGGGTAGCCTCGGTCTATGGATTCGAGCGCTGCTGAAACCGAGATCTACCAGGTACTCGACACCACGGCGGGCGGCGTGCGGCTGCAGATCGAGTTTCAGCCGCGGGTCAACTACTCGCTCGTGCTGAGCGGGATCCCGTTCATCCGCGCGGTCGTCGTGCACAACGAGACCGGCGCCGACCTGCCCGCCGTCGAACTCGCCGCCGCCCTGGGGCTCACTACCGGCGCCGAGGTGGTCTGGCGCCGCAGCATCGCCGGACCGCTCGTCGCGGGCGGAGTCACCCGCATCGACGACCCACGCGACTTCGACCTGTTCAGCCCGCTTCTCGCTGGAGCGAGCGAGTCGGCGATCGCGACTCTCGACGTGACCGCGAACGAGGCGCGCATCCTCGCAACCGTCGAGGTGAGCGCCTTCAACGAGTGGCTCAACTTCCCGGGACTGCACGCCTCCATTGCGGCATTCGTGCAGCCGAACACGTCGGCCGTGACGACCATTCTTCGAGCGGCATCCGATCTGCTCCTGAAGAAGACGAACAGCGGCTCCCTCGAGGGATACCAGTCCGGCCCCGAGCGGGCCCACCAGCTCGCCGCAGCGATCTACGAGTCGATCCGCGCCCTCGGAGTCACCTACATCAACCCGCCGGCGTCGTTTGAGCGCACCGGCCAGAAGGTGCGCACGACCGAGCAGGTGCTGCGCGACCGCTTCGGCACCTGTGTCGACCTCGCCGTGCTCTACGCCGCCTGCCTCGAGGCGGTCGGCCTCTCGCCGCTGGTCTTCATCACCCGCAACCACGCGTTCGGCGGGTTCTACTCCGCCGAGACCTACGGCGAGCGCGCCACCATCGAACAGGTCAACGTGCTCACCAACCTGGTCGAGTCGGGGGCGGCGACCCCGGTCGAGCTCACCGGCCTCGGCCCGGGCAGCGGATCGCTCGACTTCTCGCGGGCGAAGAAGGCGGGCGCCGACTACTTCCGTACCGACTTCCACCTGCTGCAGACGATGGTGGATGTCACGCGCGCACGCATCGACGGAGTGCGACCGATGCCCGTGCCCGGGTCGGAGGTCTCGGCGGAGCAGACCGCCCTCGACCGCCCGTTCGTCGCCCGGTCGAGCCTGAAGAACCTGTCCGCCGCCGCGGAGGAGGAGATCGTGCGCGGCCAGCTCGACCGGCACGACGACTCCCCCGCTCGCTTCAAGAACTGGAAGCGCGACCTGCTCGACCTGACGCTGCGCAATCCGCTGCTCAACATGCCGCGCAACCAGAAGGTGCTCGACCTCCTCGTGCCCGGCGGCATGCTGCCGAAGCTCGACGACGTGGTGCACTCCGGCAAGAGCGTGCGGGTCTCGGGCGGCCTCGACTCGTCCGAGCTGCAGAAGCTCGCGGGGATACGGGTTGCGAGCGAGGTCGCCCCCGAGATAATGACCACGGTGTTCACCACCACGCGCACGGTGTTCTCCGCCCTGCCCGACGAGAGGCACCGCACCCAGCTGCGGGCGATGAAGCGCGAGGCCGACACGCTCGAGCAGGAGTCGGGCAGCAACTACCTCTACCTGACCCTCGGCAGCCTCGTGCACACCAAGGCCGACGGCAGCGAGGCGCGGGCTCCCCTGTTCCTGCTGCCCGTCCGGCTCACCGGCGGGCTCGCGTTCACGCCGTACGCGATCAAGCTCGACGGCGACGACGTCGCCCAGCCGAACCTGTGCCTGCTGCAGTGGCTGAAGACCACCAAGGGGCTCGACCTCACCGAGCTGGCGACACCGTCGCTCGACGACACCGGCATCGCGATCGGCGCGGTGCTCGGCGGCATCCGGCGCCAGCTGCTCGAGGCCGAGCTGCCGTACCGCATCGACGAGTCGGCGAGCCTCGCCATCCTGCGCTTCTCGACATTCCAGATCTGGAAGGACCTCGACGAGAACTGGCGTCCGCTGATGCAGAACCCGGTGGTGCGTCATCTCGTCGAGACGCCCGGCGAGACGTTCGACGACCCGGCGGGCGGCGGGGGCGCGACCACCGCGCCTGCCGTCGACGAGACCGAGCTGCGCCTCCCGATCGCTGCCGACGGGTCGCAGATGGCGGCGATCGTGCGCGCCACGAGCGGACAGTCGTTCGTGCTCGAGGGTCCTCCGGGCACCGGCAAGTCGCAGACCATCACCAACCTCATCGCGCACGCGCTCACCGCGGGCAAGAAGGTGCTCTTCGTCGCCGAGAAGCAGGCGGCCCTCGAGGTCGTCAAACGCCGGCTCGACGCGATCGGCATCGGCTCGTTCGGGCTGGAGCTGCACGGCGCGAAGCAGTCGATGAACTCGATCCGCGAGCAGCTGCGTGCGGCGCTCGACACACGGGTGGAGACGGACCAGGCGGCGTGGGATGCCACGGACGCGCGACTGCGCTCGGCCATCGTGCAGCTCGAGCGCTACCCGGCGATCGTGCACTCCCGCAACGCGCACGGCTACTCGCTGTGGAGCGCGTACGACGCCGTCGCGGCCCTCGGCGACGGCCCGGCGGCGAGCATCCCGCTGCCCTGGCTGTCGCGGGTCTCCGACGCCGACGTCGCCCAGCTCACCCGCGAGTACTCGGATGCCGCAACACGGTTCGGCCTGCGCCCCGGCCACCCCTGGCTCGTCTCCGGCGCGGGAGACCCCGGGTCGCTCGACGCGGCGGCGCTCGACCTCGAGTCGGTGCGCGGCGCGCTCGGAGACCTCGCCGCCTCCCGCACCGGGGTCGCGGCACTGTCTGACGCGTGGCGCGCGGCGCTCGCGGCGCTGCTGCCCGGAGCCGGACTCACCGCCGTGGTGCGCCTGGCCGCCGCCAGGACCGCGGGGCTCCTGCCCGCGGCCGGCCACCTCGCCTACGTCGATCGCACGTCGTGGCGTGAGGCGAGCGACGCGCTGCAGAAGGCCACGGCGCAGTACCGCGCCACCCACGCCCGGGCACTCGCCGAAGCGACACCGGCCGCCCTCGAGTACCCCGGACTCGGCGAGCTCATCGCGAAGTCTACGAAGCTCGACGGCGAGTGGTTCCTGCCCGAGTGGCGTCGGCGCAGGCTGCGCGAGCGCATCGAACCGCTGCTGAAGAGCGGCGTCGCCGTGCCCGGACCGGAGTTCACCGACATGCTCACCCGCCTGCGCGACGCCTTCGTCGACGCCGAGCCGCTGATGAACGCGCGGGCGCAGCTGCAGGGGCTCATCACCCCCGACCCGTGGCGCCCGTACACCGACGACGCGCACCGCGAGCTGGCCTCGGCCGTCTTCATCGCCACGACGGCCGTGTGGCTGTCGAAGCACGCCGAACCCGCGTGGTCGCTGCTGAGCGCCGCACCCGCCGACACCGCCGATGCCGGCGATCTCGACGTGCTCGCCGATCTCGACTCCACCTGGGGTCGCTGGCTCGCGGCCATCGGCGGGACGCAGACCACGGTGCGGCACTGGGTGGGCGACGCCGGTACCGGCGGCTGGCTCGACCAGTGGGCGCACGACGAGGCCCTCTGGCAACGCGACCTCGAGACGACAGGCCTGCTGCAGCTGCAGCGGTTCGCCGAGACGCGCCGCCTGCTCGCCGCCATCACCGCAGCCGGACTCCCCCGCTTCGCCGACCAGCTCGCCCGGGTCTCGATCCCGCCCGAGGCCGCACCCGAGGCACTGCTGCGCGGCCTCGCGCTCGCCTCCCTCGAGGAGCGCACCGCCGCGGGCTCACTCGACAGCTTCGACGGCGACGCGCAGGACCGCGCCGCGGCGAGCTACCTCGAGCAGAGCGCCGTGTCGCGGGAGCAGCTGCGCTCCGCGGTCGCCGCACGACTGATCGCCCAGCGGCCGTTCGACGTGGGCAACCTGCGCGGGGAGGTCGCCGAGCTCAAGCGTCAGATCGACCGCAAGCGCGGCGGGCTCGCCTTTCGCGAGGTCGCCAAGCGTTTCCCCGACGCCCTGACCTCGATCGTCCCGGTGTTCCTGATGAGCCCCGGCTCTGTGGCGCACTTCCTCGACGCGTCGAGCATCGACTTCGATCTGGTGATCTTCGACGAGGCCTCGCAGATCCGCGTGCCGCAGGCGATCGGCGCAATGGGCCGCGGCAAGGCCGTCATCGTGGTGGGCGACTCGAAGCAGATGCCCCCGACACGCATCATGCAGGTGGATGCCACGGGGGAAGGCGATTCGCGCGCCGTCGCGGGCGAGGAGCTCGTCGTCGAGGACCTGGAGAGCATCCTCAGCGAGGCGGTCGAATCCGGTCTGCCGCAGCTGTGGCTGTCGTGGCACTACCGCAGCCAGGACGAGAGCCTCATCGCTTTCTCGAACGCCACCTACTACGACGGCAAGCTCGTGAGCCTGCCGTCGCCGCGCTCGGGCGACGGCTCCGGACTCAGCCTGCGCCGTGTCCAGGGAGAGTTCGCCCGCGGCGCCGCCCGCACCAACGAGGTGGAGGCCGCGGCCATCGTCGCCGAGATCGGCGAGCGCCTGCGCGACCCGGCCACCAAGCACGAGTCGATCGGCGTGGTCTGCTTCAACATCCAGCAGCGCGACCTCATCCTGAACAAGCTCGAGGACTCCACCGACCTGCTCGTGCAGCGCGCCCTCACCGCCGAACCCGGCCTCGACCTGTTCGTGAAGAACCTCGAGAACGTACAGGGCGACGAGCGCGACACGATCCTGTTCTCCCTCGCCTTCTCCCGCGACGCGAAGACCGGGACGCTCCCGCTCAACTTCGGCCCGCTCAACCTCACCGGCGGCGAGCGCCGCCTCAACGTCGCCGTCACCCGAGCGAGGAAGCACGTGGTGCTGTTCGCCTCGTTCGACCCCGCCGACATCGACCTCGCCCGCACCGGGTCGCAGGGCATCGCCGACCTGAAGGGCTACCTGCAGTTCGCGGCGCAGCGCACGCTCGAGGGGCAGCATGTGCAGGGCGGGCAGGGCGGGCAGGGCGAGCTTCGACAGAGCGCCGTGCAGCAGGGCGGCAACGGCGGCCGGTTCGTCGAGGAGCTCGCCGCCGCGATCCGGGAGGAGGGCTTCGAGGTGGAGACCGCCCTCGGACTCTCGTCGTTCAAGGTCGACCTCGCCGTGCGCCGGCCGGGCGACGACGACTGGCGCCTCGCGATCATGGTCGACGGCGCCGGCTGGGCGGCGCGACCCACCGTGTCCGACCGGGACGGCTCGCCGCAGCTGCTCATCGACCTCATGGGCTGGCCGGCCACCGTGCGCGTCTGGCTTCCGGCCTGGATCCGCGACCGCGCGGGCGTGCTGGGCCGCATCCGCGAGGCCATGGACCGTCCGGTGGCCGAGCGCCCCCGGTTCGTGTCGGTCGCGGCGGCACCGGCGGAGTTGCTCGTGCCGACGGATCCCGCCGTTCAGCCGGGGGTGACCGCACCCGCGGAGCAGCTCGCGGCCGCGCCATCCGGAATCGTCCTCTCCCCCTTCGAGGTGGCCGCCGACAGCGCGATCGCCAACCAGTCGGTGCTCGACAACATGCGCATGGCCCGGCCGGCCATCGAGCGGATCGGCGCGGAGGTGCTGTCGACCGAGGGTCCGATCCCGCTGGCTCGTCTCGTGGCCACGGTCGCGAGACGCTTCGGCTACACGCGTATGGGCGAGGGTCGCCGCAACGAGCTGTCCGATGCGCTCGCCTCGGCCTTCCCCGTCGTCGACGGTTTCGCGTGGCCGCCGACCCTCGACCCGGCGACCTGGCGCGACGCCCGACGCTCGCCGTCGACCGCCGCACGGGCGCTCACCGAGGTGAGCCCGCACGAGATCGCGAACGTCGTGGAGATGCTCGTGCGCGAGTCGTTCAGCATCACGCGGGACGACCTGCTGAAGGAGGCCTGCGACGTGCTCGGATACTCCCGGCTCACCGAGCAGGGACGCGCCTGGCTGACGCGCGGCGTCGATCTGGCACTGCTCGAGGCGCGGATAGTCGCCGAGGACCGTGACGGCGAGGGTGAGCGGATGCGCCTGCCCTGAGCTGTTCTCGGTCGTGGGTGGTCCCGGTCGTGGGTGGTCCCGGTCGTGGGTGGTCCCGGTCGTGCCGGATCCCGCGGTCACGCCCCGGTAACGGCCTCGTGACGGCCCCTCTGACAGGCTGCGAAGCGAACCGGAGGAGACCACATGAACAGTCGCACACTCGAAGAAACGGGCACGCTCGACGCGTCGCGCACCGCAGTCACCCGTGGCATCCTCGTCTTGCTGGTCGTCGCCGTGGCGGTCACCGCACTGGGCGTGTCCACCCTGGCCCTCGCCGCGCAGGCGGACATCGCCGAGACCGGCAGCAGTGTCCTGCTGCCGCTGCTGCTCGCCCTGCTGACCGTCGCGATCGGCGGCGCCATGAGCCTCTTCTCGCTGGCGCGCCGCCGCGCCGCCTGACGGAGAACGCCAGAACGGCACAAATAGTGACCAGCTCTCGCTAATTGCCGCTAGCCTTGCAGGACGCAAGGAGCGGAGCCACGATCATGAACCCCGTACACGCGGCGGCAGAGGAAGCACCCGACCCTGCCGTGCACAACTTCTCCCCCGCCCGCGCGCTCGAGGCCGTGGGCGAACGGTGGAGCCTGCTGATCATCCGCGAAGCCGTCTTCCGCGACGTGACGAGGTTCTCCGAGTTCGAGCGCCGCGTCGGAGTCGAACGCGACATCCTCGCCGCCCGGCTCGACGGATTCGTCGGCGCGGGTCTCATGACCCTGCGGCCGGTGAACGCGCTCGACAGCACCGGGCAGGTCGAGCTCGAATACCTGCTCACCCAGAACGGCCGCAACCTCGAACCCGTCATCGTGGCACTCAGCACGTGGGCCGACGGCTGGGCAGCGTCACCCGTCACCGAGAGGGCCCTCCTCGCCGCGGCGCCCGAGCTGCCCCCGTCGCCCGAACTGCCCGCGTCGCCCGAGCCGCCCGCGTCGCCCGAGCCGAGGCAGCGCCTGTTCCCCACCCCCACGATCGCCGACGCCGGCGCCCTCCTCATCGAGATCCGCCTCTTCGGGGCGTTCGAGCTGCGCGTCGGCGGCACCGTCGTCGGCGGGCTCTCGGTGGGCTCACAACGACTGCTCGCCTTCCTCGCGCTGCACGATCGAGCTGTCGCCCGCATCGCCATGGCCGGTGCGATGTGGCCGGAGGTGTCCGATGAACGCGCCCGACTCAGCCTGCGCTCGGCGCTCTCGCGACTGGACGCACCGACGCGCGACGCGATCCTCTCGGCGAGTCCGGGGCTCAGCCTCGCCGAAGCGGTCGTCGTCGACCTGCGCGACGGGCAGACGCTCGCCCGACGCCTGCTCGACTCGAACCAGGCACCGCTCGAAGCCGACCTCGACCCCGCCGCGGTCGCGATGCTCTCGCTCGAACTCCTCCCCGACTGGTACGACGACTGGGTCGTCGCCGAGGCCGAGGACTGGCGTCAGCTGCGCATGAGCGCACTCGAGGCGCAGGCCGTGCTGCTCACCGACGCCGACCGGCTGGCAGAGGCCGCGGGGGCCGCCCGCGCCGCCATGAAGGTCGAACCCTTGCGCGAGAGCGCCCACGCGAGCCTCATCAGGGTGCACCTCGCCGAGGGAAACCAGTCGGAGGCGCTGCGGGTGTACGACCGGTACAGCTCGATGCTGCAGAGCGTGCTGGGGCTGGAGCCGACGCCGCTGATCACCTCACTCGTCGAACCGATCCGGCAAACCTGAGCGATTGACTTCCCTCCGGGTCGGGCTAGTGCGACCATGAGGCAGGAGCCGTCGCCGACGGCGGGCTTCCTCGATCGAAGGAGCTGCACATGTCCGACCTGTACTCCGCCGGAACTCCCGGCCCCGGCAGCTTCCTGCTCGTCCATCGCGGCGAGGTCGTCGCCGTCGCGGTCGTGGGTCTCGTGCTCGGCATCGTCGCGCTCGTCTGGCCGGACGCGACACTGACCACGATCGCGATCATCTTCGGCATCTACCTCGTGGCGTCGGGGATCTTCCGCATCACCGTCGCGGTGCTCCCGCACCCGGGCGGCGCGGGACTCCGCTGGCTCAGCGGCATCCTCGGGCTGCTCGTCACGGCGGCGGGCGTCTTCTGCCTGGCCTCCCCCGAGAAGTCGCTCGTCGTCATCGCCTTCGTGATCGGCTTCGGCTGGATCGCCGAGGGTGTCATCGACATCATGGCGGGCATCCAGGGCGTCGTATCGCCCCGCTGGCTCGCGATCGTGAGCGGGGTCATCTCGATCGTCGCCGGCGTCGTCACGTTCACGCTGCCCGCACTGGCCGTGACCGCGTTCCTCGTATTCGGGGCGATCCTGCTCATCGTCGTCAGCATCTCCACGCTGCTCACCCTGCCGCGCAGATCCACGGTGGCGGCGAGCTAGTCGGGGTAGTCACGCTCGTCGGCCTGGTCGGGTCAGACGGGCTCGTCGACGACGATGACGACCTTGCCGCGCACGTGCCCGGCCTCGAGCTGCTCGAATGCCTGGCGCACGCGGTCGAGCGGGTAGGTTGCGGCAACGGGCAGCACCAGGGAGCCGTCGACGACTCGGGCGGCGAGGGCGGCCAGGGTCGGTGCATCCGCCGGCCCGCGTCCCACCCGCTCGACGCCCAGCTCGTGCGGGTCCATCGCGATGGTGTTGATGCGCTCCCGCGGCACACCGAGCCGGATGGCGGCCTCGACCGTCTCCCGACCCTGCTGGTCGAAGACGGCGGTGATCCGGCCGGGCGCCGCATCGCGGATCCGTTCGTCCATGCCGTCGCCGTAGAGCACCGGGATCACACCGAGACCGCGGAGGAAGTCGTGGTTCGCCCGGCCGGCGGTGCCGATCACGGTGGCGCCGGCGAGCCGCGCGAGCTGGCAGATCACCGTGCCGACTCCCCCGGCCGCCGCGCTCACCAGAACGGTGTCGTCGGCGGTCAGGTGGAGCGACGCGACCGCGTCGTGGGCGGTCTGCCCGACGAGGGCGAGCCCGCCGGCCACGGCCCAGTCGAGCTCGCGGGGTCTGCGCGCCAGGTTCGCCGGATTCGTGACGACGAGGTCGGCGATGGAGCCGTCGGGCACAGCGCCGAACACCTCGTCGCCGACCGAGAACCCCGACACTCCGTCACCCACCGCCTCGACGACCCCGGCGAGTTCCCGGCCGACACCCGCCGGAAAGGCGAAGTCGGCCGAGGTCGTGAGCCCCTCGCGCCGCTTGTAGTCGGCCGGGTTGATCCCGGCGGTGCGCACCGCGACCCGGACCCGGCCGGCGCTGGGCTCGGCGACGGTGACCTCGTCGATCCGGAGCACAGAGGCCGGACCGAATTCGTGGAACCTGACGGCGCGTGACATCAGGCGATTCTAGCGACGCGGGGTCAGCGGCTGCCGATGGTCGCGAGGGCGCCGACCAGGATGGCGTAGGTCACCGCGACGAAACCGCCGGCACCCAGAACGGTGAGTCCAGCCGCCCACATCACCTGCAGCCGCCGGGCCCGCCGCACGTCGCGGCGCAGCGCGGCGAAGCGTTCCTGCAGCGGCCCCCTGTCGCCGACCGGCTCGCCACCGCGGTACCAGGTGCTCTCGAGGGCGGCGACGCCGCCGATCGTGCACACGTCCTCCGCCGTGAGCACGATAGGACGCGCCCGAAGCCACGGAGTCACCGCTCCCACCTCGAGCACCGTCACGTCGCGGTGCCGGTCACGCACGGTGATGCTCTTCGCGGCGACGACGGCGAGGATGCCGCTGACCTCGACCGAGATGCCGGCCGCAGAACCGAGAAGCCGCTCGGTGCGCCCCATCTCGTATTCCATGTTGCGGATGTACGGGTGTCTGATGCCCGACACGAGGAACGCCCGCTGCGACGCCCACACCGTCTGGCCCGCGTGGTTGGTCGTGTCGATGATGTACACGCCGCTCTTGCCGATCGCGATGTGATCGATGTGCTCGATCCTCGAACCCTCGGCACCCACGGGAAGGGCGTGGAACACCAGCCACTCCTCGCCCAGTTCGGCCAGGGTCTCTCCCACCCTGATCTCGCTCTCCGCCGCCTCGAACCACGGCCGCGACTCCGCGCTGAGCGGGCTCAGGCCGACGAGCGACGCGAACCGCGACCGCGGAGGGGCGGCGTCGTAGAGCCGCAGGAGTTCGACGATGGCGTACTGCCCGGGCAGGTTGACGGCCGGTCCGGCGTGCGGGGTCGTGCGCGTCATATCAACCCCATCCGCGAGTCTCGATCGAGAGTACGGCGGTCCCGAGTTTCTCCTATGCCCACTGTGGCGTGCCCGAACCGGCGCCACCACCCCCAGATATGAGGGTTAGCCGCCGGACGGCCCGACCGGTCGAGGGCGCCGACCGGGGCTAGTCGAGGATGCCGACGGGGAGCGCGGTCGTGGTGACCAGGTGGAGGCGCTGCGTCGGCCGGGTCATGGCCACGTAGAGTGCTGCGGCGCCACGGGCGATCTCGTCGATGATGAGCTGAGGCTCGGCCACGATCGCCGCGTCGAACTCGAGACCCTTCGACTCCTGCGGCGTGAGCACCGCCACGGCACGGTTGAGGCCCGCTGCTCCGCGTCCGACGTCGTCGCCGAAGCGCGCGGCGAGCCGCTCGCTGAGATCGTCGACCATCGACGCGCTCGCGATGACGGCGATGGTGCCGAGGGCGTCGATCCCGCGGTCGGTCGCGACAGCCTCCTCGACCGCGGAGAGCAGATCGGTCGCCTCGACCACGGCGACGGGCCACTCGCTCGCCCGCACCGAGCGCGACCGGGTGATCGTCAGCCCGTGGGCGATCGCCATCGACTCCGCGGACTCGGCGATCTGAGCCGGCGTGCGGTAGTTGACGGTGAGCTCCTCGAGGCGCCAGTTGTCGCCCACGACGGGTTGCAGAGCGTCGGCCCAGCTGGAGGCGGACGCCGCGGCGCTCGCCTGCGCGACGTCGCCCACGATGGTGAACGACTTCTGCGGGTTGCGGCGCATGAGCAGCCGCCACTGCATGGGCGACAGCTCCTGCGCCTCGTCGACCACGATGTGCCCGTAGGCCCAGCTGCGGTCGGCGGCGGCGAGGTCGGCGGTCGAGCCGCGCTCGACGGCCGCCTCGAAGCCGTCGGCGAGCGACTCGGCGTCGACGAGTCCTTCGACGCCCATGTTGCGGATCGACTGCTCTGCGTTCTCGATGTCGCGCTTGCGCTGTTGCTTGCGCTCGCGCTTCTCGGCGTCGCCGCCGCCGCTCACGGCGCCGAGCAGCTCGGCGGCCTCGTCGAGCAGGGGCACGTCGCTCACAGTGAAGTCGGCCTCGCGGTCGCGGCGCAGCAGCGCGCGGCGCTCGGCGCTCCAGTCGGGCGTGAGCGTCGCGAGCCATTGCGGCCGCGCGTAGAGGTCTTGCAGCAACTTCTGCGGGGTCAGCGGGATCCACGCCGTGTTCAGCGCGACCTTCACGTCTTCGGCGGTGCGGATGTCTTCCTTGAGCCAGTTCTGGTCGGAGTCCTCGATGGTGTTTCCGTGGTCGCGCAGCTGGGCGGCGAGCTGCTTCGCGAGCGCGTTGATCGCCGCCTTGTTGAAGATCGCCCGCGCCTCGTTGTGCGGCTTGCGCGACTCCCACGCCCGGTGCATGGCGTTCTGGATCAGCTGCGGCTCGACCGTGAGGTACTCGCCGTTGACCTCGAGCGTCTGCGGCTGGCGCGGAACGACCTGACGCGACTTGACCGCTCGCGCCAGCAGCGCTGCCATCTCGACCGAGCCCTTGAGCACCGAGACATCCTGCGTGTCCTCGTTGGCCGTGTCCAGGCCCGGATACAGCTGCCCGACGCTCGAGAGCACGACGCCCGTCTCGCCGAGCGACGGCAGGACGGCCTCGATGTACTGCAGGAACGAGCGGCTCGGTCCGACGATGAGGACTCCGGATGTCGCGAGCCGGTCCCTGTGCGAGTAGAGCAGGTACGCGGCCCGGTGCAGCGCCACCGCGGTCTTTCCGGTTCCCGGGCCGCCCTGCACCACGAGCACGCCGCGCAGGTCGGAGCGGATGATCCGGTCCTGCTCGGCCTGGATCGTGGCGACGATGTCGCCCATGCGTCCTGTGCGCTGCGCCGTGAGGGTGGCCAGCAGCGCCGCCTCGCCCTGCAGCGAGCTCGTGTCGCCCTCGAGCAGGCTGGCGTCGAAGATCTCGTCGTCGATGCGCACCACCTCGCGGCCCTTGCTCGTGATGTGGCGACGGGCCCTGGCGCCGAGCGGCGTGGCCGCGGTCGCCTGGTAGAACGCGCGTGCCTGCGGCACCCGCCAGTCGAGCAGGATGGGCTGCAGATTCTCGTCACGCAGACCGATGCGGCCGATGTAGCGGTGCACGGTGGGGTCGTCGCCGACGGGCACCAGGTCGAGGCGCCCGAAGGCGAGACGCTCGTCGATCTCGGTGAGCTGGCTCACCCGGTCTTCGTAGATTCGGGCGAACGCGTCGCGTTCCGAGCGGTTCTGGTGGGTGCCGCCCTGGTTCGTGCGTCGCACCGCCTCGAGCTGGTCCTTCGCCTCGTCGCGCAGCTCGTCGAGCCTCGCGTAGAGGGTCGCCACGTACTCGCGCTCGCTTGTCAGATCGGCTGAAGCCACGTCTACACCCCTCGAAATCAGGGTATCCAGCCTACGTGGTTTGGGTGGCGGGGATGTGCACCGTGCAGTGCGCCCCGTGCCGCGAGCGCGACCCGCCGCAGAATTCGCTATTGCATTCGGGCGCCGACGGGGGCAAGGTATTTACCAGAACAACTCGTCGCCCAGAATGAGCCGCAGGCAACGCCGCGCCGCTGGGCGATGAGTCTGTTAACGGGGCGTCTCGGTCCCCCGGGCGGCGGCACTCAGCGTCGCGCGGCCGGAGCGTCTAACGGGGCGTCTCGGTCCCCCGGGCGGCGGCACTCAGCGTCGCGCGGCTCGCCACGATCGCGGTGAGGAGAGCCGCTTCATCCGCCTCGGCCCCTATGCTCGCCCGACCGGTCACGAGCCGCTGCCGGGTGAACGCGAGCCGGGTGGCGTCGTGGGTGTACCGGCGCATGACCTTGCCGACCCCTCTCCGATTCGCCCACGCCTGAGCCCTGCGGCGTCCGGCGCCGGTGGCGAGAGCGTTGATCTCGTCGCGGTTGAACCAGCCGACCGCCGCATACTCGCTCAGCCGGTCGTGGGTGAGGCTCGCCTCCTGACGACGCAGGAACAGCACGAGCACCACCGCCATGGCGAACAGCGGGAACTGCACGATCGCGTAGTAGCCGTAGAAGTCGCTGACGAAGTAGAGCGAGCCGTTCCAGAAGGCGTGCAGCAGGATCGCGGGCACCAGGCCAACGAGGAAAACCCCGGCTGCACCGAGCGCGCTCGCCCGCCGGGCCGCGAAGCCGAGCGCGATCCCGGTGCAGGCGGTGAACATCACGTGGGCGAACGGCGACATGATTCCGCGGGCGAGGAAGATCTCGGCGACGCTGCCGTCGACCCCGCCGACGGTGAGCAGCTGCACGCCGAAGTAGAGGATGTTCTCGGTGAAGGCGAATCCGCCTGCGACCCATGCGGCGTAGACGAGCCCGTCGATGGGGCCGTCGAAGTGCTTGCGGGCGAACCAGAAGATGAGGAGCAGGCCTAGTCCCTTCGCACCCTCCTCGACGACGGGTGCCTGCACCACTGAGTCGAGGAACTCACCCAGGCCGGTTCCGCCCGTGAGCGCGGCGAGCACCCCCTCGAGCTGGGCGCCCACTATGAGGGCGACGGCGACTGACGCCGCGGCACCCCAGAGGAAGGCGAAGACGAGGATGCCGCGGGGCTCCGGTTCCCAGCGGTCGATCCAGTGCACGCCGAGGAAGACGATGGCGAGCGGCACGAGGGCCATGATGCCGCCGATCGCGAAGGCGACGGGGCCCAGTCCGGCGACGAGGTAGGCGAGGATGCCGAGGGCGACGAGGGAGAGCACCGAGATGCCGACGATGCCGACGGCGGTCAGCCCGCCGCTGCGACGCACCGGTCTCGTGATCGCCGGACCGGTGACGACGTCGGCGGCCTGGCGCACGTCGAGCGGCGCCTGCAGGGGCGCCGCGTAGGGCTTCTGGGTGGCCGCGCCGTGGAGGTCCGAGTCGCTGAGGGTCATAGCGATGCGATCGGTGTCGATGCGCCCGGTGTCATAGTGCGACCTTGTGTCATGGTGCGACCTTACCGGCCAGCGCGCCGCGTGAGCGTGCGCCCGACAGCGCGTCAGGCGAGCGGGACGCGCCCGACCGAGTTGAAGACGTTGGTCGCGACGGTGAATCCCGCGAACGCCACGAGGATCAGCCGCAGCTTCTCGCTGAACGCCTCTTCGAGGCTCGCGATCAGCTCGTCGTCGACCTCGTGCGGCGCGGTGGCGATGAGAGTGCCCCACCGCATGAGCAGGGCCTCGGCCTCGGTCACCGGAATGTCGTCGGGATCGTCGAGGTCCTCCCCCGCCGCGACCAGGATCTCGGTGAAGAAGGCCACGCTCACGGCGCTGCCCGCGGCGCGGGAGATCGCGAAGGCGAACAGGGTGACGGCGCGCTCGCCGATGAAGGGCACGAGCTCGTCCTTGAGCGTGTACCACTGCATGTACGCGTCGAAACTCGGCAGGTGCCCCAGCAGTGTCGCCTTCGTCGTGGTGAGCCGGCCGCCGTGCGTCTCGAGCTGGTGGTCGATCGCGGCGCGGGCGGCGGGGGCCAGGTTCTCGTAGGTCGTGATGGGCAGAAAGGTCATGAACTACACACTATTCACTGGCGTTTGCGAGCGCACCGTCGCGCAGTGCACTCTCCAACGGCGCACCCTCGAGCGCGGCACCGCCGCGGACCACCTCGACGTCGAGTGGCTCGATCACCCGGCCGTCGTCGCTGACGAACGCGATGCGCACGGGGGCGGCGGACTCCCGCTCGCGGTATACCGCCGCCGGTCCGAACCCGCTGGGACGGAACGCGTCGCCCCACTGCGTGAGGGCGGCGAGCACCGGACGCAGGGCGAGCCCGCTCTCGGTCAGGTGGTAGCTGGAGCGCTCCCGCGCACCGTCTTCCCGATAGGCGCGCCGCTCGAGGACCCCAGCGTCGACGAGGGTCGCCAGCCGGTTGGTGAGGATGTCGGATGCCACGGAGAGCGTCGACTTGAACTCCGAGAACCGGGTGGCGCCCCAGAACGCCTCGCGTACGACGAGGAGCGTCCACTTCTCCCCCAGCACCTCGAGGCTGCGGGCGACGGAACAACGCGGGCTCTGTGCTGTACTCATCCGACGACTATACCGGGCTGAGTTGGTTAATCCAACTTAGAGGTGTATCGTCGGCGCAATGCTCAGCACCCGGTTAGGCCACGCACACCTCGGCGACAGGGGCAGCTTCTTCGCCGCCGCATCCGTCGCCGCCCTCGCCCTCTGGGCCAGCGGCTCCCCCTCGATCGTCTACCCCGTCTACACGAGCGACTGGGGACTCACCGCCTCGCTCGTGACGATCGTGTTCGCGGTCTACCCGATCAGCCTCGTCGTCACGCTCGTCGTCTTCGGCAGCCTCTCCGACTACATCGGGCGTCGCGCGACCCTGCTCATCGGCGTCGCGCTCATCGGCGCCGGCGTGCTGCTGTTCGCCGTCGCGCCGAACGTGGTCTGGCTGATGCTGGGCCGAGTGCTCCAGGGCGCGGGCGTCGGCTTCGCCATGGGCGCGGCGAGCGCCGCGATGGTCGAGTACAACACGGGCAGCCCGGGCCGGGCCAGCTCGGTGAACACCGCGGCGACGGCCTTGGGGCTCGCCCTCGCGACGATCGTGGGAGGCGGCCTCGTCGAATACGCGCCGTTCCCGTTGCACCTGAGCTACTGGGTGCTGTTCGGCATCGCGGCAGTGGTCTTCGTCGCGGTCTGGTGGATGCCGCGCGGACTGACCGGAGCCCCGCCGCGCGACGACGCCCCCGCGACGCGCTGGCGCCCGCAGCGCGTGGCGGTTCCGCGGGGTCTCCGCGTCGTCTTCGCGGTCTCCGCCCTCGCCATCTCGGCCGGCTACGCCATGGGAGCCCTGCTGCTCTCGCTCGGCTCGCAGATCGCCCAGGACCTGATCAAGACAGACAACGCCCTCGTGGCCGGTGTCGCCCTCTCCATCTCGGCGATCGTCATCGGGGTCGTGGCCATCCTCGCGCGATCGCTGGCGCCGCGCACCTCGATAGCCGTGGGCGGCTTCTCCATCGCCGCAGGACTCGGGCTGCTCGTTCTGTCGGCCGCGCTCGAGTCGCTGCCGGTGTTCGTCGCGGCGTCGGTCGTGGCGGGGGCCGGGTACGGCTGGCTGTTCCTCGGCGGACTCGGGCTCATCAGCCGACACGCGCCCGTGCACCACCGCGCGTCGACGCTGTCGGCGGTGTATCTCGTCGCCTACCTGGCCCAGGGTGTCATCGCCGTGCTGATCGGCCAGTCGGCCACCGCGCTGGGGCTCGAGCCCGCACTCGACATCTGGGCGCCGGTCATCGCGGCGATCGGGCTGGCCGCGTCCGGCGCGGCGATCGCCACGAGCATCGGCCTACGTCGTCGGCAGGCGGAGGCGGGCTAACCGCGCGGCTCGACGCCTGCCTGCCTGCCTGCCTGCCTGCCTGCCTGCCTGCCTGCCTGAACCTATGCCGCCTCGCGGGCCTCCGGCAACAGCACGATCGGAGCGGGCGACACACGCTGTTCGAAGTCGTCGCGGGCCCTCTGCGCGTCGGCGATCGGGTAGTTCGTCACCTCGATGTCGTCGAAGATGCCGCGGCGCACCTCGGCGAAGACGTCTGCCGAGGCGATCTGCGCCTGTCCGTTGGCGTAGCGCCAGCGGCGGGCGGCGAGGTAGTCGGCGGCGGTGACGACGACATCGGCCGAGGCCGCATCGTCGACCACGGTCGCGCCGAGGTCGAGCACCCAGGCGGTCACGAAGGCGTCTGCACCGGTCTCGTCGGCGGCCACCAGCACGCGGTTGCCGCGGCCCACGCTGTGCAGCTGCTTCACGATCGTGCGGGCCATCAGTCCGAGCGGCAGGTACGCCGCGGCGGCCTCGAGCGAGACGTCCTTCGGGAAGCCGATGAGCTCGCGTTCCGGAACCACGGTCGTGTTGACGGATGCCGGCGGGACGGCGAGACGGCCGGTGCCCTGCACGGGCGCCGCCTCGGAGAGCGTGGTGCGGTACGAGACGCGGTCGCCCGCGGCGAAGCCGCCGGCGTCGGGACCGACGGCCGAGACGAGGCCGGCGGCCTGGATTCCGAGCGAGCTGAGGCCGAGGGCGCCGATGCGCACCCGCACCTCGCCTGTCTTGGGGCGCGCGAGACCGTCACGCGTGCGGGGACGGGCGGTGGAGACACGCGGTGTGGAGACGCGCGGTGTGGTGACGTGCGGGGTGGAGACGTGCGTGCTTGTGGCGACTTGGCTCACGCGGGTGGTGCGAGCGTCGCTGTTGCGAGCGGGGTTCACGGGAGTTGGGCTCACTAGGGTCATACCTACAAAACGCTGTACCCCGTTTGGATATTCCTTCTACAAGCGTCGCCGTTGTCGGGTGAGCACCGCTACTCCGTCAGAGCACCGTGGGCCGCGGCATCCGCCGGTCGGCTCTCGTCGGCGACGGAGAAGAGCTTTCCCGGATTGAGGATGCCGCTCGGGTCGAAGACGCGCTTGATGTCGCGCTGCAGGTCGACCTGGTCGTCGCCCAGCTCGTCGCGCAGCCAGCGCTTCTTGAGAATGCCCACGCCGTGCTCGCCGGTCAGCGTGCCGCCGAGGCGCAGCGCGGTGACGAACATCTCGTGCGCCGCGGTCCAGACGTGCTCTGGCACGGCGAATCCGTCGTCAGCGCTTCCCTCGTAGACGAAGTTCGGGTGCAGGTTGCCGTCGCCGGCGTGCGCCACGGTCGCGATAGTCACGCCGTAGCGGGCGCTGATCTCGCCGATGGCGTGGAACATCGCGGGCAGCGTCGACCGGGGAACGCAGACGTCCTCGATGAGCACGGTGCCGCGCGCCTCCATGGCGGGGTGGAACGAGCGGCGCAAAGCCATGAGGCGGTTGCCCTCGGCCACGTCGGTGGTCAGCGTCGCGTCTCCGCCGAGAGAGCGGATGATCGCGAGGGCGCCAGTGGCCTCGGCGGCGGCACCCTCGCCGTCGGTCTGCACGAGCAGGAACGACTCGGCCCGCACCTCGATCCCGAGGTGTTCGGCGATGAAGCTCATGGCGAGGGGGTCGAGCAGCTCCATGATCGCGGGGCGCAGCCCCGACGCGCTGATGACGGAGGATGCGCGGGCCGCGGCCTCCACCGTCGGGAAGTACGCGCCGATCGTCGACGGCACACCCTGCGGCAGGCGTCGCAGCTTCACGGTCGCCTCGACGATGACGCCGAGGGTGCCCTCCGAGCCGATCATGAGCCCGACGAGGTCGAGCCCCGTGACGCCCTTGACGGTGCGATGGCCGAGCGACATCAGCCGGCCGTCGGCGAGCACGATCCTGAGCCCCAGCACCGACTCCCGAGTGACGCCGTATTTGGCGCAGAGCAACCCGCCGGCGTTGGTGGCGATGTTGCCGCCGACGGTCGAGATGGCGCGGCTCGCGGGGTCGGGGGCGAACCAGAGTCCCTTCGCCACGAGCGCCGCGTTGAGGTCGGCGTTGATAAGGCCGGGCTCGACGACGGCGATCTCGTCGTCCTCCGAGATCTCGAGGATCCGCGTCATGCCGAGGGTCGAGAGCACGATCTCGCCGTGGCTCGCGATCGCGGCGCCGGCGAGCCCCGTGCCCGCACCGCGGATGACGACGGGCGTGCCGGTCTCGGTGGCGATACGCATCGTCGCCTGCACGTCTGCGATGGTCGCGGCGTGAACGAGGGCGATCGGCGCCGACTCCGAGCGGTGACCGGAGCGGTCGAGCCGGCACGCCTCGAGCTCGTCCTGGTCGGTGGAGACGATGCTCCCGAGCTGGGACTGCAGAAGGGTCACGACGGTGTTCACCTCTACAGCCTAGGCCGGGCCGCGGCGGGCGGGCCTGAGAACGACGGTCCGACCGCCGGGAGGCCGTGTCCGAATCCCGCTAGTGTCTTCGGCTCGATGGTGCGACGCTGGAGGCATGGAAGCACTCTTCGCCGAACGGTACCGGGCCATGTCGTCGCGCGACGCACGATTCGACGGCCAGTTCATCACCGGTGTGCACTCCACCGGCATCTACTGCCGCCCCAGCTGCCCGGCGATGACGCCGCTCGCCCGCAACGTGTCGTTCTACCGCACGGCGGCGGCGGCGCACGAGGCGGGGCTCCGCGCCTGCAAGCGATGCCTGCCCGATGCCGTGCCGGGCTCCCCCGACTGGAACACGCACGACGACCTCGCGTCGCGGGCGATGCGCCTCATCACCGACGGTGTCGTCGAGCGGGAGGGCGTCGCCGGGCTCGCCGCGCGCCTCGGCTACACCACACGCCACCTCACCCGGGTGCTCGTCGCCGAGCTCGGCGCAGGCCCCCTCGCGCTCGCCCGCGCCCACCGGGCGCAGACGGCCCGCACACTCCTCGTGTCGACAGACCTCGCCATCGCCGACGTGGCATTCGCCGCCGGATTCTCGAGCATCCGGCAGTTCAACGACACCATCTCGGCCGTGTACGAGGCCACACCCAGCGCGCTGCGTTCGCGGCGCCGCGCGGCGCCGACCCACGCCGAGAAGGGGGCGGGTGCCGCCGCCGGGGAGGGCGTCACGGTCAGTCTGCGGCTGCCGGCCCGGCCGCCGTTCGACGGCGTCGGACTGCTGCGGTTCTTCGCCGACCACGCGGTGCCCGGCCTCGAGGTGGCGACGCCGCACTCGTTCACACGCAGGGTGCGGCTACCGCACGGCGTCGCCACGGTACGGCTGTCGCTCGACGTCGCGGACTGGGTTCGATGCGAAGCGCGGCTCGACAGCGTCGCGGATGTCTCGACCCTGGTCAACCGGGTGCGCAAGCTGCTCGACCTCGACGCCGACTCGGTCGCCATCGACGCCGCCCTCGCGGGCGACACGACACTCGCACCCCTCGTCGCGGCCCTTCCCGGGCTCCGACTGCCGGGAAGCCTCGACGCCGAGGAGACCCTCTTCCGCACCCTCGTCGGCCAGCAGATCTCCGTGCCCGCAGCGCGCACGGTGCTCGGCCGCATCACTCGCGAGCTCGGCGAGGCGGGGCCGTCTGATGAGCTCGGGCAGGGCGACGACGGGATGGGACTGTTTCCGACCGCCGAGCGGATCGCGGGCAGCGTCGGGGTCATCCGCGGTCCGCTCCCCCGCGTGCGCTCGATCCTCGGCGTCGCCGAGGCGGTAGCAGACGGCACGCTCAGCCTCGACGTCGGCACGCCCGTCGACGAGTTCACGGCACGCCTCGTCGAGCTTCCGGGTGTCGGCCCGTGGACGGCCGGGTACCTCGCCATGCGCATCCTCGGCAACCCCGACGTGCTGCTCGACAGCGACCTCGTCGTGCTGCAGAGCGCGGCCCTGCACGGACTCCCGTCGACGCGCCGCTGGATCGCCCTGCACGGCGTGCGCTGGGCGCCGTGGCGCAGCTACGTGACCATGCACCTGTGGCGCGCACGCGCAAGCGTCGCCGTCGGCGGCGGGGCGGGCTGAGCAAAGCAGTACGATCAACGGATGAGCGGCGACACACCCGACCCTGTCCGCACTCGAGCCGAACCCGGCACGCCCGAGCGCGTCGAGACCGAGACCGAGCGCCTCGAGCGCAACTGGTCCGAGATACTGCAGGAGCTGCGCGTGACCCAGACGGGCACGCAGATCCTCACCGGCTTCCTCCTCACCCTCGCCTTCCAGCCGCGGTTCGCCGATCTGAGCCAGCTGCAGATCGATGTGTACCTCGTGCTCGTCGTGCTCGCCGCACTCACGACCGCCCTCGCGCTCGCCCCGGTGAGCCTCCACCGCGCCCTGTTCCGGGAGGGTGCGAAGGAGAAGATCGTGATCCTCACCGACCGCATCCTCAAGGCGACGCTCGTGGGGGTGGCGCTCGTGCTCACGGGCACCGTCATGCTCATTTTCGACGTCGTCGTCGGCCCCGTCGCGGGTTTCGTGGCCGGCGGCCTCACCCTGCTCGTGATCGTCTTCTTCTGGGTGGGCCTGCCCGCTCTCGTGCACCCCAAGCGCGGCAGGTCGCCGCGGTCGTGAACACGACGCAGACCAGCCGCGGGATCGGCCGCGCGTCGTGGCGCTATGCGCTGCGGCGCGCCTGGCACGGCTTCGTGCGCCACCGCGGCATCGACTCGGCAGCGGCCCTCACCTTCTTCGCGACCCTCGCCCTGTTTCCCGGCGCCCTCGTCGTGGTCTCCGCGTTCGCGATCGTGCGCGACCGCGACCGCGCGGTCGAGAGCATCCTCTCGATCGTCGACGAGTTCGCCACCGAGTCGACGATGACGACGCTGGAGGCGCCGCTGCGGGAGTTCCTGAGCATCGAGAATCCCGGCATCGCCTTCGCGGTGGGGTTCGTGCTTCTGCTCTGGACGCTCTCCGCCTACGCCACGGCGTTCGGGCGGGCCATCAACTCCACCTACGAGGTCATGGAGGGGCGCCAGATCTGGAAGTTCCGCGGCCTCATGCTGCTCGTCACCATGCTCCTCCTGGTCGCGTTCGGAGCCATCCTGCTGATCCTGGTGACGACGCCGAGGGTCACGGCCGCCATCGCCGAGAACGTGGGTCTCGCCGAGCCGTGGATCACGGCGTGGAACATCGGAAAGTGGCCGGTGCTGGCGGTCCTCGCCGTAGTCGTCGCCGGCGTGCTCTACTACTTCACCCCGAACGTGCGCCATCTGCGCATGCGCTGGGTCTCCTGGGGCGCCGTCTTCGCCATCGTCACCTGGTCGTTCGCAACGGCGGGTTTCGCGCTCTACGTGGCCACGATCGGGCAGTACGACCGCATCTACGGCTGGCTGGGCGGCGGGATAGTGCTGCTGCTGTGGCTGTACATCACCAATCTCGTGCTCGTGCTCGGTGCGGAGTTCGACGCCGAGGTGGTGCGGCTGCGACAGCTGACATCCGGCGTGGCCGCAGAGGACACCATCCAGCTGCCGTTGCGCGACACCACTCGCAACCTCACACTCGCGAGGCAGCGAGCAGACGACGTGCGAGATGGCAAGGCGATTCGCGACGCCGCGGTCGCGGTGGCACAATCGCCGCATGCCGAATAGAGAGAACCCCAGCCTGAAGGATCCCGAGCTCTACGAGAAGCTCGTCGAGGAGGGAAACAGCAAGCAGAAGGCGGCCCGCATCAGCAACGCGGCGGCGGCGCGCGGCCGATCGGAGGTCGGCAGGAAGGGCGGCCGGTCGGGCGACTACGACGGCTGGACGGTGCCGGACCTCCGCGGCCGGGCGAAGGAGATCGGCCTCACCGGCTACTCCCGGCTCACCAAGGCGAAGCTGATCGAGGCGCTGCGAAACAGCTGAGCCCCCAACAGCTGAACCGGTGCCGGAAGGGGGCGGCTACCCCGCCGCCTTCGCCGATTTCTTCTTCGCGGGCGCCTTCTTCGCCGGCGCCTTCTTGGCCCGGCTCGAGTCCACGCTGCGGCGCAGCGCCTCCATGAGGTCGAGCACCTCGGCCTCCTTCTCCGGCTGCTCGCCGAAGGTCTCCTCGGTGCTCACCGCGTCGCCCTTCTTCAGTTTCGCCTCGATGAGCTGGCGCAGCTCGTCCTGGTAGTCGTCGCTGAACTTGCCCGGCGCGAAGTCCGACTCGAACGAGGCCACGAGGGCGTGCGACATCTCGAGCTCCTTGGCCGACAGGCGCACCCGCTCGTCGAGGGCGGGGAAGCTCGCCTCGCGCACCTCGTCGTCCCACAGCAACGACTGCAGCATGAGCACGTCGCCGCGAACGCGGAGGGCGCCGAGCCTGGTCTTCTGGCGCAGCGCGAAGTGCACGATCGCGGTACGGTCCGTCTCCTCCAGCGTGCGTCGCAGCAGCGCGTAGGCCTTGTTCGACTTCGAGTCGGGTTCGAGGAAGTAGCTGCGGTCGAACATGATCGGGTCGATCTGCTCGCTCGGCACGAACTCGACGACGTCGATCTCCCGGCTGCGCTCCTCGGGCAGCGACGCCAGGTCGTCCTTGGTGAGCACGACGGTGCGCTCGCCGTCGTCGTAGGCCTTGTCGATGTGCTCGAAGTCGATGATCTTGCCGCAGATCTCGCACCGACGCTGGTAGCGGATGCGCCCGCCGTCCTTGTCGTGCACCTGGTGCAGCGAGATGTCGTGGTCCTCGGTGGCGCTGTAGACCTTCACGGGCACGTTGACGAGTCCGAACGTTATCGCACCCTTCCAGATAGCTCTCATAACCCAAGTACACACAGGTGTGCGGCTCGGGGCAACGGGTGGCAGCGGATGCGGCATCCGCGCAGCATGGGGATATGACAGAAGAACACGTCGTCTCCGTCGACGGCCACCGCATCCGTCTCACCAACCTCGACAAGGTGCTCTATCCCGAGACCGGCACGACCAAGCGCGACGTGCTCGACTACTACGCCCGCATCGCCGACGTGCTCATCCCGCACACCGCGAACCGGCCGGCGACCCGCAAGCGCTGGGTGCACGGGGTCGGCACTGCAGACGAGCCCGGCCAGATGTTCTTCCAGAAGAACCTCGACGAGTCCACGCCGTCGTGGGTCAAACGGCGCACGATCGAACACAAGAACCACACCAACGAGTACCCGCTCGTGAACGACCTCGCCACCCTCACCTGGCTGGCCCAGATCGCGGCGCTCGAGATCCACGTTCCGCAGTGGCAGTTCGGCCGCACCGGAACGCAGAAGAACCCCGACCGGCTCGTGCTCGACCTCGATCCCGGCGAGGGCACGGGTCTCGCGGAGTGCGCCGAGGTGGCCCGGCTCGCCCGCGACATCCTCACCGGCATGGGGCTCGACCCGCTGCCGGTCACGAGCGGCAGCAAGGGCATCCACCTGTATGCGGCGCTCGACGGCAAGCAGACGAGCGACGAGGTGGCAGCTGTCGCCCACGAGCTGGCCCGCGCCCTCGAGGCCGACCACCCCGACCTGGTGGTCAGCGACATGAAGAAGACGCTGCGCCCGGGCAAGGTGCTCGTCGACTGGAGCCAGAACAACGGCAACAAGACGACGATCGCCCCGTACTCGCTGCGCGGACGCGCGCACCCAACCGTCGCGGCACCGCGCACCTGGCGCGAGCTCGCCGGAAAGAACCTCGCCCAGCTCGACTACACCGAGGTGCTCGCCCGGGTACGCCGCCGCGGCGACCCCCTTGCCGGGCTCACCGCCGGCCACCTCGCCTCCCTCGAGCCGACGCCCGAGCGCATGGCCGGCTTCGACCGGTTGGAGAAGTACCGCAGCATGCGCGACGACTCGAAGACGCCCGAGCCCGTGCCCGCGGCCGCCGCGCCCACCTCGGACGGCACGAGCTTCGTGATCCAGGAGCACCACGCCCGCCGGCTGCACTACGACTTCCGGCTCGAGCACGACGGCGTGCTCGTGAGCTGGGCGTTGCCGAAGGGGGTGCCGACCGAGAGCGGCGTCAACCACCTCGCGGTGCAGACCGAGGACCACCCGCTCGAGTACGGCAGCTTCGAAGGGCGCATCCCCGCCGGGGAGTACGGCGCGGGCGAGGTGACCATCTGGGACGCCGGGACCTACGACCTCGAGAAGTGGCGCGACGGCAAGGAGGTCATCGTCGTCCTGCACGGCGAGAAGCACGGCACCCACCGCTACGCGCTGATCAGCACGGCGCACGGCGGCGACAGCAAGAACCAGGAGAACAACTGGCTGATCCACCTGATGAAGGAGCAGCCGGGCGACGGCACCGGAGCGGCGGATGCCTCGGCTCAGGCCGCACCGAGCGGGAAGGAGCGCACCAGGGTCGGGGCCGACCGCGCCCGGCGCGACGCCTCCCGTCCGCCATCGCCCATGCTCGCCACCCTCGGGGCGGAGGCCGACATCGACGACGAGGGCGACTGGGCCTTCGAGATGAAATGGGACGGCATCCGCGCGGTAGCGGAGGTGAGGGGCGGGAAGGTGCGCCTGTTCAGCCGCAACGGCGTCGACATCACGGTCAGCTATCCCGAGCTGGTCGAACTCGCCGACGTGGTCGACGGCGACGCGGTGCTCGACGGCGAGATCGTCGCCCTCGACCGCACCGGTCGACCGAGTTTCGGCAGGTTGCAGGGCCGCATGCACCTGCGCAAGAAAGACGACGTCGACGCTGCGATGCGCGACATCCCGGTGCACTTCATGGTCTTCGACGTGCTCGAGGCCCACGGCGAGTCGCTCACCGGCGCTGAGTACACGCGACGGCGGGAGGCGCTGCGGTCGGTCGTCGGCGCGAGCGACCTCGTCCAGGTTCCGCCGGCGTTCGACGGCGACCTGGGCGCGGCCCTCGCGAGCAGCAGCGCTCTCGGGCTGGAAGGGGTCATGGCGAAGAAGCGCGACGGGCTGTACTCGCCGGGGATCCGATCGCGCACGTGGATCAAACTCAAGCACCACCTCGCGCAGGAAGTCGTCGTGGTGGGCTGGCGGCCCGGGCACGGCTCGCGGGCGCGCCGGGTGGGCTCGCTGCTCATGGGCGTTCCCGAGGGCGACGGCATCCGCTATGTCGGGCGGGTCGGCACGGGCTTCGACGAGAAGACCCTCGACGAGATGCTCCCTCGGTTGAAGAAGATGGCGCGCAAGACGAGCGCCGTCACCGACGTGCCCGCCGCCGACGCCCGTGACGCGGTGTGGGTCAGCCCGCGGCTCGTCGGCGAGGTCGAGTTCGCCGAGTGGACGCCGACGGGGCGGCTGCGTCAGCCCAGCTGGCGAGGCTGGCGACCCGACAAGGACGTGACACAGATCGTGGTCGAGGATCCGTCCGGGACGCTCGGCGCCGACGCACAGGCGGCGGCGGAATCGTCGGTCGCCGATGTGGGTGCCGGTGGCTAGGGTGGAAGCATGAAGCGCAAACTCCTCTTCCTGACCGGGCTCGCAATCGGATACGTCGTCGGCGCGAGGGCCGGCAGGGAGAAGTACGACAAGCTGCGGGCCGCGACCGAGCGCTACTGGCGTGACCCGCGCGTGACGAAGGTGCGCTCCGACGTCGAGTCGTACGCGCGCACCCAGGCTCCGATCATCCGCGACCGGGCAGGGGCCGCCGCGAAGGCCGCCCCGGGCGCCATCGCCGGCGCCGCGAAAGACGTCGCAGACAAGACCAGCACGCTCGCGAAAGACGTCGCCGACAAGACCAGCACGCTCGCCAGAGACGTCGCAGACAAGACCAGCACGACCGCGAAAGACGTGGCCGACAAGACCACGGCAACCGCGAAGTCGGTTGCGGGCCGGGTGACGGATGCGGCGGACGACGTGAAGGACCAGGTCGTGAAGACCGCGTCCGACCTGCGCGAGCGCGGCGAAGACGCGGTCGAGCGCGTGACCCTCAGCGTGAGCGAGGCGCGCGACCGCGCCCTCGACGTCGAGGACGACGAGGACGACCTGCCCTCGAAGTAGCCGCGCGCGTTCGCCGACCCTCCGCCGTTACGGGGTCGGGGGCGCCATCGGGCTCGACTCGGTCGGTCGTGACTCGGTCGGTCGCGAGTCGGCGGCGGCTCCGGCCTCGGTGTCGATGGTGGTGATCGCCGACGTGGTCGGGATCATCCCGCTGAGTCGCTCGGGCGACAGCACCCGGGCGACGTCGTCCTTCGACATCAGTCCGGCGGCGACCACGAGCTCCGCGATCGAGGCGTTCGTCGTGAGGGCGGTGTGCGCGAGGTTCGCCGACGCCGTGTAGCCGATGAAGGGCGTGAGCGCGGTCACCACTCCCACCGACGACTCGACCTGCTGGGCGAGCTTGGCGATGTTGGGCGTTATGCCGTCGACGCAGTTGACGCGAAGCGTGTAGCAGGCCTTCGTCATCCACGACAGCGACTGCAGGATCGAGTGCGCGATCACGGGCTCGAAGGCGTTGAGCTGCAACTGCCCAGCCTCCGCAGCGGCCGTCACCGTGGCATCCGCCCCGATGACGCTGAAGGCGACCTGGTTGACGACCTCGGGAATGACCGGGTTGACCTTTCCGGGCATGATCGACGAGCCGGCCTGGCGCGGCGGCAGGTTGATCTCGCCGATGCCGGCCTGCGGTCCGGAGCTGAGCAGCCGCAGGTCGTTGCAGATCTTGGAGAGCTTCACGGCGGCGCGCTTGAGGGTGCCGCTCACCGTCATGAAGATGCCCGCGTCGCTCGTGGCCTCGATCAGGTCGGGGGCGGTCTCCATCGGGATGCCGGTCACGCTGATCAGTTGCTCGCGCACCGCGTCGGCGTAGCGCGGGTCGGCGGTGATTCCGGTGCCGATCGCGGTCGCGCCCATGTTGATCTCGTTGAGCCACTTGATCGTCTCGCTCAACCGGTCGTAGTCCTCGTCGAGGGTGTGGGCGAACCCGCGGAACTCCTGACCGAGGGTCATCGGCACGGCGTCCTGCAGCTGCGTGCGCCCGACCTTGAGGATGTCGTTGAACTCGATCCCCTTGCGGTTGAAGGCCATCGTGAGCAGCCGGTGCTCGGCCAGCAGGCGGTGGATGCCGAACACCATGGCGAGCTTGATCGCCGTCGGGTAGACGTCGTTGGTGCTCTGGCTGCGGTTCACGTCGTCGATCGGGTGCAGGTGGGAGTAGTCCCCCTTCTTGTACCCCATGAGCTCGAGTCCGCGGTTGGCGATCACCTCGTTGGTGTTCATGTTGGTGCTCGTGCCCGCACCGCCCTGGATGACGCCGACACAGAACTCGCGGTGGAGGGCGCCGCTGATGATCTCCTCGCAGACACGGTCGATGATGTCGGCCTTCTCCTGCGACAACACGCCGATCTGCGCGTTCGCGCGTGCGGCCGCCTGCTTCACGCGGGCGAGCGCCCGGATCAGGTCGGGGTAGTTCGTGATGGCACGACGGGTGATCGGGAAGTTCTCGAGCGCCCTGGCCGTGTGGATGCCCCAGTAGGCATCGGCGGGGATCTCGAGCGACCCGAGAGAGTCGGACTCCGTGCGGGTCTCGCCGGTGGGGCGGGTCTCGCCGACGGCGTGCGTCGGGCTGGTTTCGTCGGGGATCGTGGTGTGATCCGTGTCGGCGAGAACGGTGCTCCTGGGTGTGGGCATCGATCAATCTCCTTTGACTGTTCGGTTGCGATTCTGCAGATCGTGCAGAGGGCTGATGTTACTGGTGAAAGTAGGGAATAACGAGGTAGACGCCGTAGAGAACGACGAGCGCGCAGATCGTGAAGCAGGCGATTCCGGCCGGGCGACGCCAGCCGTGCCCCGTGTCGAGGAGCCGCAGACCCACGGAGTAGAAGGTGACGACGAGGCAGGCGGAGACGAGGGTCGAGACGAGCACGACGAAGAAAGCGGGCCAGTCGATCATGCGCGGTCGCTCTCGTTCGTCGTGACGCTCTGGTTCGATGTGACGCTCTGGTTCGACGTGACGCTCTGGTTCGACGGGGAGTCTGAGGTGTGTGCTGCCACCTGCTGCTCGTCCGCCCTGCGCCTCTCGTCTGCCTTGCGCTGATTGCGGCCGCGCTTGGGCCGGATCAACACCGTCGGCTCGTCGTGGATGTTGCGGGAGTCGACTCGATTGCGCCGGGAGGAGAGGAAGATCCCGACGATCACACCGACGGCGACGACCGTGTCGATCACGACGCCCAGCGCACCGCTGAGGGCCACGACCGCGGCGAGGGCTCCGACGAGCCCCGCCGCGGGGATGGTGATGAGCCAGCCGACCCCGATGCGCCCGGCGGTACTCCACCGCACCGAGGCTCCCTTGCGGCCGATGCCGGTTCCGATCACCGAACCGCTCGACACCTGGGTCGTCGACAGGGCGAACCCGAGGTTCGAGGAGGCCAGGATGGTGGCGGCGGTGGATGCCTCGGCCGAGAAGCCCTGGCCGGGCTCGATCTCGGTCAGACCCTTGCCCATTGTGCGGATGATCCGCCAGCCGCCCGTGTAGGTGCCGATCGCGATGGCGAGCGCGCACACCGCGATGACCCAGAACTCCGGTCCGGAGCCGGCGGCCTGGAACCCCCCGGCGATCAGGGTGAGGGTGATGACGCCCATCGTCTTCTGCGCGTCATTGGTGCCGTGAGCGAGCGAGACGAGCGACGAGGTGAAGATCTGGCCGTGCTTGAACCCGTTGCGCTGTCTCTTCTTGGTGATGCCGTACACGATCTTGGTGGCCAGAAAGGCCACGAGTCCCGCGGTGAGCGGAGCCAGCAGGGCGGGCAGCACGACCTTCGACATAAGCACCGAGAAGTCGACCGCGCCGAAACCGGCGCCCACGATCGCCGCGCCGATGAGACCGCCGAAGAGGGCGTGACTCGAGCTGGACGGGAGCCCCAGCAGCCACGTGGTCATGTTCCAGAGCGTGGCGCCGATGAGCCCGGCGAAGATCATGACCGGCGTGATCTGGATTCCGCTCTCGCCCTCCTTGATGAGGCCACCGGAGATGGTGCGGGCGACCTCGGTCGACAGGAACGCTCCGACGAGGTTGAGCACCGCCGCGATGGCCACCGCCGCCTTGGGCTTCAGAGCGCCCGTGGCGATGGGCGTCGCCATCGCGTTCGCGGTGTCGTGGAAGCCGTTGGTGAAGTCGAAGAAGAGAGCCAGCACGATGACCAGCACAACCATTAACTGCATGTCCACTGTCGATGATTGTAGCGGTGAACGGGAGGTGTACTTAAAGGAAACTGTCGACGCGCAAAGTGACCACGCCGATCTGTACCCCGTTTCGCGGCGTCAGCACCCCCGGCATTGGGGGTGCCTCGACAAGGTGAGAAATGATGCACTTGGGTTTGTCGGTTCCCTATACTCGGGAACAAGTCGGAAGATCAGGCTTTCGAAAAGGGGAACAACAACGTGGCACAAGACGATCTGTTCGGGGCGCCAGCGGGATGGTATCCAGACCCTCTGGGGCTGCCACAACTTCGCTGGTGGAACAATCACGCCTGGACCGAGCAGACCTCTGCCGCTCGCCAGCCGATGGTCATGCAGGACACGAAGTTCGCATGGGCCGACGACGAGCTCCCCACACGTCGCGAGGAGCGCGAGCGGGAACGCCAGCGGGACGAGCGCGCACCCACACGACCTGCTCAGCCCACCGCGGCAACCCTGCGTGAGCTCGAGCCTCCCCGCGCCTTCACGAAGATCGACGACACCGCGGCACCCAGCGAACCAGACGCCGGCTACCAGGCCTTCTACGAGCAGCCGTCGGAGTTCGGCGGCCAGCCGAACGCCGCTCAGCAGCCCAGCACCCAGTCCTACGCGCAGCCGACGCAGGCCCAGCCGTCCGCGGATCAGGCTCGTCCGTCGTTCGATTCGCTCTTCGACCCGGCTCCCGCCGCGGCCGGCCCCGTCTCGGAGGAGTCCCTCGACGCCCTCTTCGGGGCCAGGACCGAGAACTCAACCCCGTCGCGCCGATCGACCGACCGCGGCACCACGACCGCGAGCGCCCGCCGCGGCGACCCGCTCGTGAGCACCGCTCCCGCGTGGATCATCGCGATGATCCCCCTGTTCCAGCTCGTGCTCAGCCTGCTGCTGCTCACCGCGCTGGGCATGGGAAGCAACGTGGCCGTGTTCCTCGGCATCCTCACCGTTCCCTACCTTCTGGTGATCGCGCTCGCCTACGCCGACTACCGCATGCTTGGCAACCAGGGAATCGAGCGGCCGGCCCACTGGGCATGGGCGTTCCTCACCGCGCCCGTCTACCTGCTCGCACGCGCTCGCGCCGTCATCAGGGAGTCCGGCCACGGAATCGGACCGGTGCTCGTCTGGTTCGGACTGGGCGCACTGCACCTGGCCTCCGTCGTGGCCATCCCCGGCCTGCTGATCGCCATCCTCCCCGGAGTGTTCACCTCCCAGCTGGAGGCGTCGGTCGAGGGTGACGCGCTGCTCATCAGCGGCGCCGAGATGAACGTCTCGTGCCCCGCCACTCCCCCCGTTCTGTTCGGCGAGCAGACCGTCTGCGACGCCGTGAGCTCGAGCGGCAAGAGCTCCGAGATCTCCGTCAGCCTCGAACGCGCAAACGGCTGGATCGAGTGGCAGGTACTCGACTGGGGCGTCTGGGGCATGGAGAACTAACAGGGCGTGGTGTGGGCTCGTGCCCACGAACCGAACGTAAACAAAAGTATCCCTAGGCTTTTGCGATCCGGACGGGCTAGTGTGATGAACGCCTTTCGAGTAACCCGAAACCTGAAAGTGTAGTCACCCGATATGACCGAATTCACGCACCCCACCATCCCTGCGGGGTGGTATCCCGACCCGCGCGGCCTTCCGCAGCGCCGCTGGTGGGACGGCTCGTCCTGGACGCACGCTCTCGAGTCGCCACCCGCGCCCGCGGCGAGCCCGGCCGCACCCGCGTACGCCAGCATGCCCGGCCCGAGCGTTCGCAGGGTCCCCTCGCCGAATGCCCCCACCGTTCGCCACGCGATCAAGGCCGAGGCATCCGCGAACGACTCCTTCCCCACCCGCCGTCAGCTCCGCGACGCAGCGGCCGTGCTCGAACTGCAGAAGCAGCTCACCGAGCCGCGGGAGCACGACTCGGGGGGCTCCGGCGACGGCGCTCCCAGCTACGCCATGGGCCCGGCCGTGTCGGCCACCCAGAAGCCCCAGGCGTCGTTCTCGATCGAGCAGTTCCGCACCGTCGCCACACAGGCGCCGACGGAGAACGTCACGAAGGAGGCCGCGGAGTTGACCAAGTCGCCGGCGATCTCCACCGCGGCATCGCTCACCGGGGCCCCGCCGCGCGCCGTCGCGCAGACGCTCGCTCCCGTGAAGGCCGCCACTCCCGCGAGCGCCTTCGCCCAGACCCACACCTTCACTCCCGCGGCGCGCGCCGTGACCGAAGAGGCGGCCCAGGCCGCGGCCGTGGTCTCCCCGACCTCGACCCCGCATGCGGCGCAGGCAGCGCAGGCAGCGCAGGCGAACCCTGTGGCCGCACCGGTCCGCGCGCCCGCCGCGCCGGTCACCGCCGCCACCTCGGTCATCCCCCGTCAAGAGCCCGTCGTCACCGACTCGGCCGCCGCCTCTGCCTTCGTGCCGGTCATGCGCACGGGCGCCGCCACGCCGCCGGCCACCATTCCCGACGACATCGAGTACCGGCCGTTCGGCATGACGCCGCGCATCACGACGGGCACCGTGGAGCCGCCGACCCACGTCAACACCGGGTCGGTGTGGATGCTGACTCTGATGCCGTCCATCCTGTTGGGCGTCGTTGTCGCGCTGTCGATCCTCGCCCCCGGGTTCTACTCGCCGTTCATCCTCGGCGGGCTCGTGTTCGTGTTCGCGATGGCGTCCCTCGCCCTGGCCATCAGCGATCGCCGCCAGCTCGTGCAGCGCGACCACCAGACGACGGCGTCTCCCGCGTGGACGCTGCTGACCCCGCTCGCCTACCTCGTGGCACGCGCGGTGCGCACTCGCCAGCAGGCCGGACGCGGGTGGGCGCCCGCCGTGGTGTTCCTCCTGCTCAACGCCGCCGGCGCGGCCGCGGTCGTTCTCACGCCGATCGACCTGATGGGTTTCGCCGCGGCGCTGTAACCGGCCGCGGTGCTGTAACCAGCCGCGGCGCTGTACCCCGGGGCGAGGGGCGGCTGCGGCCGCCGACGCGCGTCGGCGGCCTACCGGAACCTAGTCGTCGAGGGCGTCGCGCAGCAGGCTCATCAGTGCCTGCAGCTGGATGTTCGACTCCGCGGTGATCTCCTCGTCGGATCCGTCGAGCGCGCGGGCGGCGAGCCCGGCCTTGGAGTCGATGAGCTCGGCGATGCGAGCATCGATCGTGTGGGCCGCGATGATGCGCCAGGCGGTCACGGGCAGCGCCTGCCCGATGCGGTGCACGCGGTCGATTGCCTGCGTCTGCTCGGCACTGGTCCAGCTGAGCTCGGCCAGGACGACGTTCGAGGCGGCCTGCAGGTTCAGCCCGACGCCCGCCGCGGTGAGCGATGCGACGACGACCGAGACCTCCGGGTCGGTGGCGAAAGCGTCGATGGCGGCCTGACGGGCCTTCGGCGACTGGTCGCCACGGATCGAGACGCTCGTGAGCCCCACCTTCGCGAAGTGCGCCTCCGCGGCGTCCATCACGTCGATGTGCTTGGCGAAGAACACGACCTTGCCCACGTTGCGGGCGAGCTGCGCGGTGTAGTCGGCGGCGAGCCCGGCCTTGGCCTGACCGATCTTGCGCACCATGGTGAAGACGTTGTCTCCCGTGCCCGCGCCCTTCGACTCCTCGAGCTCGGCGTGGGCGACGACGCGGATGAGGTCCTCGACGTCGGCGTCGGGCTTGAGCGCCCGCACCCGGCGGTAGGTCGCCATGAGGCGAGCGGTGAGCGCGGCCTCGGCGGCGCGGATGGTGCGCCCGAGGTCGTCGTCGAGTTCGACGGGGATGTCTGCCACCCGGCGTGCGGGGATGTCGGCCGCGACATCCACCTTCTTCCGTCGCACGATGCCCATGTCGATGACCGCCTGACGCGCCTCGGAGAAGAACCCGAAGTCGGCGGGGGTGAGCCCGGTGTCCTCGAGCTTCTCCATCAGCGTGGAGAGCGGCTTCTTGTCGTCGATCCAGCCGAGGAACTGCCAGATGGCGCGGAAGTCGTCGATGTCGTTGATGAGCGGCGTGCCGGTGAGCGCCATCATGAGCGCCCTGGGCTGAGCGGCGCGGATGCTGCGGCTGAGGGTCAGCACGTTCTTGCTGCGCTCGCTCTTGAGATTCTTGATGAAGTGCGCCTCGTCGACGACCATGCCTTTGAAGCCGAAGCGTCCGAGCCAGCCGACGTGCCGGTCGAGCACCTCGTAGTTGACGATGACGACGTCGCTGAACGCGTCGACGTCTTTGCCGTCGCCGTGCACGACGGTCGCCGTGCGCCCCGGGGTCCACAGTTCGACCTCGCGCGCCCAGTTGGTCTTGACCACGTTGGGAACGACGACGAGCAGCGGGTAGGAGTTCGAGACGGATGCGGCAAGGAGGGCCTGCGCGGTCTTTCCGAGACCGGGCTCGTCGGCGAGGAGGAAGGTGCGGTGGCCGCGCTTGACCTCTTCGACGAAGCGGGCCTGATGGCGCATGAGCTCGGTTCCGCCCGGGGTGACGAGGCTCTGCGCCTCGGGCAGCTCCATGCTGGCCGAGCCGCCGCCCGCCCCGTACTCGAACGCGCGGAAGAGGGGCTCGATGAGCTCCCAGTTGCCGAGGCGGTTGACCTGCACGGGTTTCGGCTGCAGTGCGCTGAAGTCGGGGGCCAGGAAGGGGTTCGACATCTGCATCTGACGCACCGACTGCGGCACGACCTGCTTCTCGACGGTCTTGTCGACGGGCTTCGGCTCTGTCGTGATGATGAGCTCGTCTGGGCTGAGCTCCACACCCGCGGCGAGGAGCAGGTCACGGCGCAGCGCCTTTGCTGCCGCGGTGACGGGCGCGTCCTCGGCGAGCATGGCGATCAGGCTGGTGTCGCGGGCTGCGGTCTTGGCGAGGATGCCGGCGAGGCCGTCGAGGCGTTTCTGCTCGTTGGCGCGTTCCGAGTCGGTCAGCGTCGGGTCTTTCTTGACTCGCGCGCGCTCCTCGCGCAGCAACAGCGCTGCGACCTGGAACCGGGCGCGGTTGGCCGGCTTGAGCGGGCCCTTCTGCACCGCCGTCTCGACCTCGCGTGCCGCACGGGCGAGCACCGGGATGACGCCGGCGTCGTCGCCGCCGCGTGCCCGACGCTGCTGCGTCGATCGTCGGGCGGTCGCTGTGCCGTTCGACTGTCGGTCGTTCTGGCGCCGTTGGCGCTGGCCCTGTTCGGCCATTGTTCTCCTCGTGCCCGGGTCGTCTCGCGATCGCGGGACTATCGCTGGTGCGGTCGGCGCCCGTTCGAGTTGTCCAGACCCAGTCGCGATGCGGCTGGTGGGTTCTAGGTGCGTTACGCCCATCTTAGGCGATACGCGAGCATGTCCCGGTAATCAGCGCCTATTTCGGTCTTCGGGGTTGCGCACCTTGATGCGGATACCCGCTGCGATGAAGATCAGAGCGGCGACGTACTGCATGCCGAGCCACACGTCGTCGGGGAATTCGATGGGCACGACAGGGTTCCAGGCGATCACGATGGGGGCGAGCCCGATGATCCACCACCACTGCTTCGCGTTCCAGGCGAAGACGATCACGATGAGCGCGAGGATGCTCGCGACGTAGCGGATGACCGTGAACGTGTCGGACTGCACGAGGGCGACACCGGCGAGCAGCGCGAGAGCCCCGAGAATGCCCGGTGCGAGCGCCGGGCGGGTGAACTGTGGTGTGGGGTACGACGCGCTCATCTCCCCTGAATCCTACCGTCGGCCCCCGGCTCGCAGATTCCGAGACGATCGTTCGCTTTTTTTCCGCTATTTTCCGACCCGCCAGCCCGCGTTTACCGTTTGTCCAGCAAACCTCTGATGGAATGGGCTGCATGAGCCTCCGAACGGCTGAATACTCTCGGCCGGACCACTTCATACTCCATCTCAGCGACACGCACTTCGTGGCTGAGGGCCCCCTCTACGGATCCGTCGAGAGCGAGCGCAATCTGCGTCAGCTCTTCGACGAGTTGGAGGCGTCGGGCGGCAGGCCGGAGGCCATCGTCATCACCGGCGATCTCGCCGACAAGGGCGACCCGCTCGCCTACCAGCAGCTCAAGTCGATCCTCGAGCCGGCTGCGGCCAGGCTAGGCGCCCAGGTGGTGTGGGTCATGGGCAACCACGACGACCGGGGCGCGTTCCGCACCGAGCTCCTCGACCAGGGCCACCTCGGCGCAGACCAGCTCGCGGCGCCCGTCGACCGGGTCTACGACGTGAACGGACTGCGCATAATCTCGCTCGACACCTCCGTGCCCGGCCATCACTACGGCGAGATCACGAGCGCACAGCTCGACTGGCTCGCCGAGGAGCTCAGCACGCCCTCACCCGACGGCACGATCCTCGCACTGCACCACCCGCCTATCCCGAGCGTGCTCGACCTCGCCGTGCTCGTCGAGCTGCGCGACCAGTCGGGGCTCGCGGAGGTGCTGCACGGCTCCGACGTGCGCAGCATCATCGCCGGCCACCTGCACTACTCGTCGACGGCGACTTTCGCGGGAATCCCCGTGTCCGTGGCATCCGCCACCTGCTACACGCAGGACCTGAACGTGCCAGTGGGCGGCACCCGCGCCCGCAACGGCGCGCAGGCCTTCAACCTCGTGCACGTCTATCAGGACACGGTGCTGCACTCCGTCGTGCCGCTGGGCGTCCACGCCCCCGTGAGCTACGTGAGCGCCGACGAGACGACCGCGATCCTGCGCCGCGAGGGAGTGCGGATCGCGCCGGCCACGGCGCACGCCATCGACGAGGAGACCGTTCTCACCGTGCCGATCGACATCATCCGCGCGGTGGAGCTCGACGCGACCCTCGACGCAGAGCGTGTCGTCGCGCCCCTGAAGTAGCGCGCTAGCCGACCTGCTCGGTGCTAGCCGACCTGCTCAGTGCTAGCCGACCTGCTCAGTGCTAGCCGACCTGCTCAGTGGTGACGGCGGCCGGCTTCTCCCACGGGGCGACGATCGGGAAGTACAGGTTGAGGAACGACTTGACCGCACGGGTGCGCTCCTCGGGCTCGACCTCGGGGAAGCTGCCGTCGTTCAGGCAGAACATGTCGTAGGAGCGCTTCTTCAACAGCCCGTCCATGAGCTTGAGCCCGGCACGCGTCGTGGTGTCGACGTATTTGACGCGGGCCGCGGTCTGCGCCACGGCGCGACCTGTCACGAGCGCGTAGTAGTGGTACAGCGAGTTCGTCACAGAGATGTCGTTGCGGTTGCGGAAGGCGCTCGCTGCGGTGCGGGAGAACTCCTCGGGGAACTCGCGCTCGAGCTCGGCGAGCACGCTCTTGCGCAGCGGAGCGGCCGAGTGCTCGAGGTGGCGCGTGATCGTCACGCCGAAGCGTTCGAGCAGCACGTTGCGGTTCACGCGCGCGGCGTTTTCGAAGCCGCTGCGCTCGGGCGCGCTCGACCCCAGCCCGATGCGGGTCTCCGCCTCGATGAAGCGGGTGATGCCGCCGGGCGAGAAGAACATGTCGGGGGTGACCGGTCGACCGAAGAACATGTCGTCGTTCGAGTAGAGGAAGTGCTCGGCCAGGCCGGGGATGTTGTGCAGCTGGCTCTCGACTGCCTGCGAGTTGTGCGTCGGCAGCACCGACGGGTCGGAGAAGAACTCCTCGCTGCGCACCACGGTCACCTTGGGGTGGTCGGCGAGCCAGTGCGGCATCGGCGAGTCTGTGGCGATGAAGATGCGGCGGATCCACGGCGCGAACACGTAGACGGAGCGCAGGGCGTAGCGCAGCTCGTCGATCTGACGGAACCGGGCCTCGTGGTCGTCGCCCTCCCCCACCACGTAGCTCTCCATGCGCCGGGCGCGGGCGCGCTGGAACTCGACGTCGGTGCCGTCGACCCAGGAGAAGACGATGTCGATGTCGAAGGTGACGTCGGAGGCGAGCCGGTTGAACATGGGCTCGGCGGTTCGCCAGGTGGTGCCGTAGCGCTCCACCGTCGACTCCACCAGCTCCGAGCGGGGAATGGTGGTGCGGGTGAGCGAGTTCTCGACGGGGGCGACGATCTCGTCTTCGCCGAACGTCCACAGCTCCACCTGCACACCCGTCGACGCACCGTAGCGCAGGCGTCCGCGCGGCTCGATGCGCGGCCGGTAGAGGCGGAAGACCCGGGCCTTGTCGTCGGCAGACAGCCGCCCGTCGGCCACGAACAAGGCCGGTCCGGCGTTCGGGTCGACGGTCTTCGAGTAGAACGGCTCGGTGGCCGACGCCGTCGCCAGCGCCGACTGCAGGACGAGACGGTCGCGGATGTCTACGGCGAGCACCGGTCGCGCGTCGTTTCCGCGCACAAGCAGGTACTCCAGCCCCGCCTCGTCGAGCACACGACGCACGAAGAGCAGGTCGTCGACCATCGACTCGAGCGGGGTGAGATGGTCGTTCACGAGGGTCAGTTGACCCTTGTGCACAACGACGTCGCTACGCGACAGCGTGCGCGGCCACGACGACGGTACAGCCGTGACATCCATCCCAGGGTTTTTGCTCATCGGGCTACTGTAGTCGAGCCCGCCTGATGGTCGGTGAGGGTTGCCAACCGGGCGAACGGCACCGGGGCAATATGCTCGTGGGCATGAGCGATGCCCCGAGTGAGCGCAGTGCGTCAGAGGCCGATTCGGCGGCCGGTTCGATGGCCGGGTCGATCGACCGATTCCGGCGGCTGGTGCGCATTCCCACGGTGTCGCGGATCGACGAGGCGCAGACCGACTGGGGGCAGTTCGACGCCTTCATCGCCGCGCTGCCGCAGCTGTATCCGGCGACGCACGCCGCGCTCGAGCGGGAGATCGTCGGCGGGCACTCGATGCTCTACCGCTGGGCCGGTCGCGAGGACGGCCCGCCCACGGTGCTGATGGCGCACTACGACGTCGTGCCGGCGACCGGCGAGGGCTGGACACGGCCGCCCTTCTCCGCGGAGGTCGTCGACGACGGCGACGGCGACGTGATCTGGGGGCGCGGCACCCTCGACGACAAGGGGGCGCTGGTCAGCATCCTCGAGGCCGTCGAGACCCGCGCAGCGGCGGGTTTCCGCCCCCGCCACGACGTCTATCTCAGCTTCGGCCACAACGAGGAGACCACGGGAGCGGGCGCGATCGCGATCGTCGAGACGCTCGAGGCCAGGGGCGTCCGGCCCGCCCTCGTTCTCGACGAGGGCGGCGCCGTCGTCGAGGGCGTCTTCCCGGGGGTCTCCAAGCCCGCGGCGGTGATCGGTGTGAGCGAGAAGGGCATCACCACCGTCACCCTCACCGTCGACCAGCAAGGAGGTCACGCGTCGACCCCGCCCCGGCTCACCGCCACGGCGCGGCTCGCCCGCGCGATCGTGCGCCTGAACGCCCGACCCTTTCCCGCCCGGTTCTCGCCGACGAACGTCGAGATGCTGCGCACCGTCGGCGCCCACGCCGCCGGCCCGATGCGCTGGGCGCTCGGAAACCTCTGGCTGACCGGTCCCCTCATGCTGCGCGTGTTCACGCGCCTCAGCGACGAGACCCGCGCGATGGTGCGCACGACGCAGGCCGTGACCCAGCTGAGCGGCAGCCAGGCGGCCAACGCCCTCGCCGAACGCGCGGAGGCCATGGTCAACGTGCGTATCGCGGTCGGGTCGTCGGTGGAGGAGACGGAACGCCACATCCGCTCGGCCATCGCCGACCCGGCGGTGCGCGTCGAGGCGCTGCTGCCGTCGGAGCCCTCCCCCGTCTCCCCCACGACCGGCGCCGCCTGGGAGCTGCTGTCGCGTACGGTGCGGCAGACCTTCGGCCAAGACGAGGTCATCGTCACGCCCTACGTCATGCTCGGGGCGAGCGACAGCCGGCACTTCACCCGCATCAGCGACCACGTCTACCGCTTCAGCCCGTTCGAGATGTCGGGTGAGGAACGCGGAACCCTGCACGCGATGAACGAGCGGATACGCGTGGAGTCGTGGCTGCGCGGCGTGCGCTTCTACACGACGCTGGTCGGCGAGCTGTAGACGCCTAGGTGCCAGGGGCCGTCTCGGCCAGCCACTCGTCGAGGTTGCTGGGCTTGTCGGTGACGATGCCGTCGACGCCCAGCGCGAGAGCCTCCGACCAGCGCTGCCTGCTGTTCAGCGTGTAGAGCAACAGCCCGAGTCCCGCCTCGTGCATCGCGGCGACCGCTGTCTTGTCCGCCTCGATCGACGCCGGGCTGGTGAGGATCGCGATCGCCCGGAAGTGCTCTGCGAGGGCCACCGGATCGGCGGGCAGCATCCGCTGGATGATGACGCGAGGGATGGACGGCGCCGCTGTGCGGAGGTTCATCATCGTGGTGAAGTCGAAGCTGGCGAAGGTGACGCGGTGCTGGGTGCCGCTGGCGTTGACCTGGTTCGCCACGAGGCGGACCTGGTCGACGGTCCAGAATCCCTTGAGCTCGAGCAGCGCCTGCTTGCTCGATCCGGCGAAGACGCCGAGGAACTCCTCGAGCGTGGGCACGGTGACCCCGGCGAACTGCGGCGAGTACCAGGTGCCGGCGTCGAGTGCGCGGATCTGCGCGTAGCTCAGGTCGGCCACGGCCCCCGAGCCGTCGGTGGTGCGGTCGACGGTCTCGTCGTGCATCAGCACCACCACACCGTCGGCGGTGAGCTGCAGGTCGGTCTCGACGAAGTCCATGGTGCTGTCGAGCGCCCCCTGCAGGGCCGGCAGCGTGTTCTCGGGAGCCGCCGACCTGTCGCCCCGATGACCGGCGATGAGCGCCGGCTGCCCGGGGCTGCGGAGGGTGCCGAAGACGCTCTCGGCGTGCACTCTCGCGGGGCTCGCGCTCAACACGATGAGTAGCACGAGCGCCGCGGCGAGCGCGGAGGCCGAGATGGTGCGGGTACGCCTGCGGGTAAGCGGGGGTAGCGCCCGGGTTGTCGCCATCGACAGTCCGTTCTGGTTCGGGTTCGCCCGAATCGCAGTCGGGATGCAGCAACTATAGCGACGCCGTTACCATTCCGTTATCTGACGCGCCGCCCCCTTTCGGGGGTGGGGCTCTTCTCGGCTTCGAGCGTGATGCGGTTCGCCATGCCGGCGAAGATCACGCCGTGGAAGGGCAGGATCGCGAACCAGTAGAGGCGTCCGCCGAGGCCGTGAGGGAAGAAGACGGCGCGCTGGGTGTACACCGAGCCGGACGCGGCGTTCCCGGGATGTGCGTCGTCGTCGTCAGGGGTCACCGTGAGCTCGAGCCAGGCGGTGCCCGGCACGCGCATCTCGGCGCGGAGGCGCAGGAAGTGTCCGCGGTCGATCTCCTCGACCCGCCAGAAGTCGAGCGCCTCGCCCAGATTCAGGCGGTCGGGGTTGCGTCGCCCGCGCCGTAGACCGACGCCGCCCACGACTTTGTCGGCCCAGCCGCGCAACGCCCACGCGAGCGGGAAGGAATACCAGCCGTTGTCTCCGCCGATCCCCTCGACCACGCGCCAGAGCGCCTCGGGGCTCGCGGAGGTGCGCTTCTCCCGCCGGTCGGTGAACACGGTGTGCCCCGACCACTCCGGGTCGCTCGGCAGCGGGTCGCTGGGCGCCCCGAACACCGAGGAGTCCTGCCAGCTGGTCTCGACCTCGCCGGCGCGCTCCTTGCCGAGGGCGAGGCTCACCGAACGGCGGTAGCCGGTCAGACCGCCCTCCGGCGGCGCGATGAAGTCGTCGATGTCGTGTTCGCGCACCACGCAGTCGTACTGCAGCGACGCGATGATCGGAATCGCCAGCGCGCGCGGGATCGGCGTGACGAGGTTGACCCACTGCGACGCGAGCCACGGAGTCAGCACCGGCAGCGACGCGATCGGCCGCTGCTTGAGCCCGGCCTCGAGGGCGTATCCGTTCATCATCTGTCCGTACCGCAGCACGTCGGGACCGCCGATGTCGAACGTGCGGTTGACCTCGGGCGGCAGCGTCGCCGCACCGAGGAGGTAGTGCAGCACGTCGCGGACCGCGATCGGCTGGATGAAGTTGCGTACCCATTTGGGCGCCGGCATGTAGGGCAGCACGTCGGTGAGGTGCCGGATCATCTCGAACGAGGCGGAGCCGGAGCCGATGACCGTTCCCGCCTGCAGCGCCACGGTCGGCACCCCGGAGTCGATCAGGATGCGCCCCACCTCGGCGCGCGAACGCAGGTGAGGGCTCAGCGTGCCCTCGGGGTGCAGTCCGCCGAGGTAGACGATGCGCGAGACGCCGGCCGCCTTCGCGGCCGTCGCCACCGTGTTCGCCGCGAGCGACTCCGACCGTTCGAAGTCGCCGCCGGCACCCATCGCGTGCACGAGGTAGTACAGCACGTCCATACCCTCGACGGCGCGTTCGACCTCGTCCTGCACCGTGAGGTCTGCCTGGACGATCTCGACGTCACCCGCCCACGGGTAGTCGCGCAGCCGCTGCGGATTGCGCACCGCGACACGCACGTCGTAGCCCGCGTCGATCAGTCGTGGAACCAGACGCCCCCCGATGTAGCCGCTCGCTCCGGTAACCAGTACTCGCTGTATAGCCATCCGCCCACGGTACGCCCGCGCCCTGCGAATCCCCGCAGCGCGGGTAGGGCATCGACCGACCATAGAATATCGAGTATGACGACGACCAGCCCCGAGGTTCCCACCACCCAGAACCTCGCACTGGCGATCGACATCGGCGGCACCAAGGCCGAGGCTGCGCTCGTCGACTCGAACGGCACGGTCGTTTCCGGCAGCCGTTTCCGCCGCCCCACCGGGCCGCTCGCGAGTTCCGACGACCTCGCCGAGGCCGTGCGCTCGGTGCTCGGCGACGCCGTCGCCTCCCGCACTCCCGGCAGCACGCTGCTCGGGGTGGGAGTCGGCTCGGCCGGCCCGATCACCGTCGCCGACGGACTCGTCTCCCCTCTCAACCTGGCGGTCTGGCGCGACTACCCGCTGCGCCAGCTCGTGATCGACGCGGTTCCCGACGTGCCCGTGACCATGCGCATGGACGGCGAGTGCATCACCCTCGCCGAGCACTGGGTGGGCGCGGCCGTCGGCTACGACAACGTCATGGGGATGATCGTCTCGACCGGCATCGGCGGCGGGCTCATCCTCGAGGGTGCAGCGGTGGCCGGCCCGACCGGCAACGCCGGACACATCGGCCATGTCGAGGTCGGCGGATTCGACGACCCCTGCCTCTGCGGCGGCATCGGCTGCGTCGAGGCGATCGCCTCCGGACCGAAGACCGTCGCCTGGGCCAACCGACAGGGCTGGGTCGGCGCGACCGGCGAGGACCTCGCCGCCGCCTACGCCGCCGGAGACGCGACGGCGATCGCCGCCGTCGAGCGTTCCGGCCGCGCGATCGGTCAGGCCATCGCCTCGGCCACGGCGTTGGCCGACCTCGAGATCGTCGCCATCGGCGGCGGGTTCTCGCGAGTCACTCCCGACCTGTTCCGGTTCATCCGCGAGGCCATCGCGAAGCGCGTGGCGTTCGGCTTCGTCACCAAGGTGAAGGTGGTGCCGTCGTCGCTCTCCGACGCGGGTCCGCTGATCGGCTCGGCCGCCCTCGTGCACCGGGCGGACATGCTGCACTAGGCGAACCGACGGGGCAGACCCGTCGGCGGCAGCCCCGTCCGCGGCGCCGCGGTTCGGCCGACGCGGCTACCGGGCCAGCTGGTCCTCGACGAACGCCGGCTTCGACAGCACGACCGCGCCGAAGATCGCGGCGAGCGTCGTCGCGAGCAGGAACACCAGAGGAAGGGTCCAGCCGCCGGTCGCGTCGTGCAGCACCCCGACGATGAGGGGGCCGAATGCGCCGACCGAGTACCCGATCGCCTGGGCGAAGCCGCTGAGGGCGACCGATCCGGTGTGCGATCGGGTGCGGGTGTTGATGAGCACGAGGCACACCGGGAAGAGGATGGGCCCGAGTCCGAGCAGCAGCACCCACACGACGGTGAGCGCGCCGGGGGCCGCCAGCAGGCCGATGTAGCCGACGAGGAACGAGACCACACCGGCGACGATGATCCACGCCGGGCTGCGCAGCCGGCTCACGAGGATCGGCGCGATGATCGACGCCGGGAGACCGGCGATGCTGAAGACGGCGAGCAGGGTGCCCGCGGCGGCGGGGGTGACGCCGACGATGTCGATGAGGATCTGCGGCAGCCAGGCGAACAGCGCGTACACGTTGATCGTCGAGACCGAGAAGGTCACGACGATGGCGATCGCGACGGGAGAATGCCAGAGACGGCGCTCCAGGGCCGCATCCGGAACCTCGACGGCCGACAGGTCGTCTGCCGCCCGCTCGGCCGACGCCCGCCGCTGCCTGGCGAGCAGCACGAGCCAGGGCAGCAGTGCCACTCCGGCCAGTGCCGCCCAGATCGCGAGCGAGAACCGCCAGCCGAGCGAGTCGCTCACCGGGACCGCGAGGAGCGACGGAACGGCGGTGCTGATCGACATGATCGTGGCGTAGGTGGCGGTCACCAGGCCGATCCGGTCGGGGAAGTAGCGCTTGACCACCGGCGGCAGCAGCACGTTGCAGATGCCGACGCCCATCAGAACGAGAGCGCTGCCGATCAGGAGGATCGTGAACGACCCGGACGCGGCGCGCACGAGATGGCCGGCCGCCATGACCGCGATCGACACGACGATGGCGAGTTCGAGGCCCAGACGGCGCGAGACGAGCGGGCCGACGAAGCCGGAGAGGGCGAAGAAGATGGGCGGCAGCATGCCCAGCAGACCGATGCCGACGTTGGTGAGCGGGATGTCCTCGCGGATCTCGGCGATGATCGGCGAGATCGAGGCGACGGCGGTGCGCAGACTGAGGGCGACGGCGATGACGGCGAGAAGCGCGACGGTGCGGCCTCCCCAGAGCGGAAGAGGGCGGGTCGGTGGCACGCGATCAGTCTAGGCGCGGTGCGTAAGGTAGGTGGCATGAGCGACGTGTCCCGGTACCTGCCGCTGAGCCAGCGCCCGAAGCGCGACGAGAGCGGAGTATCCGGCGACTGGTCCGCCGCTTTCGCCGCCGTGCTGCGGGCGATCGCCGGGCAGGTGCGGGACTCGGCGGGCACGACTCACGACGCCGGGCTGCGCGCCGTGGCAGGTCCGCTGGTCTGGAGGCTGTCGACGACGAGGCTGGGCAGGGTGTCGGCCGGCCTGTCTAAGCGCGCCGCGAGCAGCGGGGCCGAGCGGCCGGCCACCGAGCTGGCCGCCGAACTGGAGGCGATCGCCCTCGACGCCCGCCAGACCCGCATCCCCGAGCTGTCCGCTGCCGTCGTCGCGGCCCTCGACACCGCCGCGGTCACCGGCATGCCGGTCGCCGTCGATCCCATCGCTCTCGGCGCCGTGGCCATAGCCCGCGCGCTGAGCGCTCCCCTGCCGATCCGGGCCGTACTCGGCGGCACGACGCTCGTCGCGCTCGACGGCGACTGGCAGGTGGGCCGCGGCTGGTCGGTCGTGCACGCTCCGGGAGCAGAGATCGCGGCGTTCCTGTTCGGGCGCGCCGGGGTGCCCGCCGACGCAGCGAATACGATGGAGGGCGGAACGACGAAGGAGCAGGACATGGCTGGCAGCAAAGACGGCGGATTCGACCTCGGAGGACTCGAGGGGGTGGTCGGCAACCTGTTCGGCGGCAAGCACTTCGACATCAAGGCCCTCGAGCCGATGTGGGCGCAGATCCAGCCCTTCCTGCGCGGCCTGGACAGCGACGAGATCGTCGACAAGATCGGCTCGTGGGCGAAGGAGCTCGAACTGCCGATCGTCAAGCACATCCCCGACGACGTGATCACGAAGATCCAGAACGGCGTGCGGGTACCGCTGGCGAACCTGATCCAGCGCTGACGCGGGCCGGCTCTCCTAGGCGACGACCTTGTCGGGGTAGCCGAGGATGGTGCGCACCTTGCGCTCGTCGTCGGCGATCTGGTCGATGAGCGCCTCGACGGTGGAGTACTTCACCTGACCGCGGATGTACTCGACGAACGACACCTCGACGGTCTTGCCGTACAGGTCGATGGTCTCGTCGAGCACGTGCGCCTCGACCTGCTTCTCGGGCACGCCGTGGAACGTGGGGTTGTTGCCGATCGAGACGGCGGCGCCGTAGCGGCGCCCGTCCACCGTGAACCAGGCGGCGTACACGCCGTCGCCGGGGATGAAGCCCTCGTTCTGGGGCGACAGGTTGGCGGTGGGGAAACCGAGCTCGCGACCCCGCTGCGCGCCCATCACCACGACACCGCGCACGCTCGGCAGGTGTCCGAGCACGACGGCGGCCTCGGCGACGCGACCCTCGGCGAGCAGCTCGCGGATCCAGGTCGAAGAGGCGCGGCGAGTGTGCTCGGCGCCCGGAGCGGGCGAGACGACGTCGTCGATGAGCTGCACGGCGAAACCCTGTTCGGCACCGAGGCGCTGGAGCAGCGCGACGTCGCCCGCGCCCCGCGCCCCGAAGCGGAAGTCGGCGCCGACCATGACGACGCGGGCGTGCAGGGCGTCGACGAGGATGCTGCGCACGAACTCCTCGGGAGAGAGCCGGCTGAACGGGAGGTCGAAGACGAGCATCAGGGTCGCATCGACACCCGACTCCTCGAGCAGCTCGACCTTCTGCGCGTTGCTGACCAGCGGCGGCGGGCAGGCCTCTGGGCGGATGATGCTGAGCGGATGCCGGTCGAACGTGACGATCGTCGACTCGAGCGAGTCCCGCTCGGCCACTGAGCGCAGCTCGTCGATGATGCGGCGGTGGCCGGCGTGCACACCGTCGAACTTGCCGATGGCCACGGCGCTCGGCCCGAAGTCGGCGGGAACCTCGGCGAGCGAGTCGAAGAAGATCACCCTCAGACCGCCCGGGGTTCCGCCGAGGCGGCGGCCGTCGGTCGGGCGCGGTGGCGGTACAGCCAGAGCATGCCGAGGATCGGCAGCACGAGGGGCACGAAGCCGTAGCCGCGCCCGAACATCGACCACACGGTCTTGGCGGGGAAGAGCACCGGGTCGAAGATGCTGAGCAGCCCCACGACGAGGACGCCGAGCAGCTCGAAGCCGATGGTGATCCAGGCGACCCGGTACCAGACGTCACCCGGCATGATGAGGGCGACGGTCGCGACGATGTAGACGACGGCGGCCAGCGCCGACAGCGAGTAGGCGACGGGCGCCCGGTCGAAGTCGTCGAAGAGCTGGAAGACGCTCCGGCCCGTGGCCGCGAGTGCGAGGAGGCCGTAGACGGCGATGAGTACGCGTCCGACGCCGGTCGAACGCGAGGAAGTCGTTGTGGTCATTGCCTTTAGATTACGCGACCTGGACGAACCAGATCTGATACATGCGGTACAGCATCACCGCGACGGCGAGGCAGGCGACGCCGAGGATGGCGGTGCTCCACCGCGTGCGGTCGACGAGGCCCCAGACGATGGCCAGCGGGGGGATGATCAGCGCCGTGACGAGGTACACCCAGAACTCGAGTGCGCTCCCCGTCGCCGTGTTCCCGAAGGCCGGGGCGAGCAGCGAGACGACGACCTGCACGACCAGGAGCACCGTGACGAGCGCCGTGGCGCCCATGGTGAGGTCGTCCGGGGTGCGGCCGAACAGGCCGAGGGCGACCGCGAGCAGGCCGGCGACGACCGCGACCGCGATCTGCGCCCAGGTGAACCACTCGATCATGCGGGCACCCCGGTCACGCGAGCACCTCGTCGGTCGGGAAGTTGACGAGCGGCTTGACCGTCGCGCCGTTCGCGGCCAGCAGCCCGACCAGCCGACCGTCCGGGCCGAGCCCTGCGATCGGACCGTCCGTGCCTGCGAGCTCGGGGATCTCGAGCCGTTTGCCGTGCACGAGGTCGATGACACTCTGCTCGTCGAGCCTGTGAGCGGGGAAGAGGGTGGTGGCGACGCTGGCCGGCGTGAGCAGCCGGTCGTTCACCACGAGGTCCGCGAGCGTCGACGCCTGGGCGACGTCGAACGGCCCCACCTTCGAGCGGCGCAGGGCCGTGAGGTGGCCGCCGACGCCGAGGGAGAGGCCGAGGTCGCGGGCGAGCGCGCGGATGTAGGTGCCGCTCGAGCATTCCACCCGCACGTCGAGGTCGACGAAACCGTCGACCTCGCGCGTCTCGAGCACCTCGAAGGCCGCGATGGTGACGGTGCGAGCCCTCAACTCGACGTCCTCCCCCGCCCGCGCGAGCGAGTAGGCGCGCTTGCCGTCGACCTTGATGGCGCTGAAGCTGCTCGGCACCTGCGAGATCTCGCCGGTGAGCGCCGCGATGCCCGCGGCGACGGCTGCCCCGTGCACCCCGGAGGTGTCGGCGGGCTCGCCGAGGGTTCCCTCCGCGTCATCCGTGTCGCTGGACTGCCCGAGCCGGATCGTCGCGAAGTACTCCTTGCCGAGGCCGACGAGGAAGGTGAGCAGCCGCGTCGAGCTGTTCATACCGAGGACGAGCAGCCCGGTCGCCATGGGGTCGAGGGTTCCGGCGTGGCCGATCTTGCGGGTGCCCGCGATCTTTCGGGTGCGCGAGACGACGTCGTGACTGGTGAGACCCTTCGGCTTGTCGACGAGCAGGATGCCGCTGGCCGGGTTCGTCGGCGGCTTCACCGGGCGGCGATCGACGACGGATGGCGCGAAGGATGCATGAAGTCGATGGTAGCAATCCGCGGGGTGCGCCTTCCCCGGGTGCGGACAGCGCGAGCGCCTAGGCTCTCCCTATGCGAATCGCTGTGATCGGAGCCGGGGCCGTGGGCGGAGCCGTCGCCGCGCTTCTCGCCGGCGCCGGGCACGAGGTCGAGGTCACCGCCCGTGGCGCCCACCTCGACGCGATCCGCGAGCGGGGCATCCGGCTGCGCGGCGCCTGGGGCGAGGCGATTGCGGCGGTCACGGCGGCGGAGCGTCTGTCTGCTCCCGCTGAGCTCGTGATCGTGACGACCAAGGCGCAGGACGCCGTCGCCGCCATCACCGACAACCTGGCGTTCGTCGGCGACTCTCCGATGCTGGTCGTGCAGAACGGCCTCGACGGCATCGCCAACGCGCGCGCCGCGGCGCCCGGGGCCCGCGTCGTCGGCGGACTGGCGATGTTCGCCGCCTCCTACCTCTCCCCCGGCGAAGTCACCATCACCACGCCCAACCCGACGTTCATCGGCGGCGACGACGACGCAGCGGCCCGCGAGTTCGAGAGGGTGCTCTCGCCAGTGCTGCCCGTGCGGCGCATCGACGACTTCGCCTCCGCGCAGTGGACCAAGCTGCTGATCAACCAGGTGAACGCTCTGCCCGCGGTCACCGGACTGAGCGTGCAGGAGGTCATCTCTCACAGCGGACTGCGCCGAGTGCTCGTGCAGAGCATGCGCGAGGGCGTCCTGGCGGGGCACGCGCTCGGTGTGAGGTTCGCGAAGCTCGGAGGCCTAGGCGACGCGTCGCTCAGCGCCTTCGCACGCGCACCCTACTGGGCTGCGCAGCAGCTGCCCCTGCTGATGCGACGCCGCATGGGCGCGGTGCCGAACCCGGGTTCGACCCTGCAGAGCATCCGGCGCGACCAGCCGAGCGAGATCGACTACCTCAACGGCGCGGTCGTCGCGGCGGGCGAGCGCGGCGGCGTGGCGACGCCGATCAACGCCCTCATCGTGCGGCTCGTGCACGAGGTGGAGTCGAGCAAGGCCTTCGTCGTGCCGGAGGTCGTCGTGGCCAGGGCCGCGACCGCGTCCTGAGCGAGGCGTCTAGCAGCTGTCGGCGAACACGCGACGGGGCACGTCGACGTCGGTGTTGTCGATGATCGCGGTAGCGCGTGTGCGGGGTGTGGACTCGACCGCGTAGAGGGCCTGGGCGCCGCTGTAGCGCAGGTGGCGCTCGGGACGTGGGCTGGGCGAGGTTCGGTCGCGGTCGATGCGTCTCGCGTCGGCCTCCGCCTCGGAGACCTCGAGCCACACCGAGTAGTTCCACAGCCCACGCAGCTCGGGGCGGTTCAGGAAGTTCCCGTCGACGATGAGCACGGCGTCTGCCGGACCGCTGAGCCACACGGGCTCGACCTGCGCGTCGCGGCGGACGTCGAAGGCGGCGGCGACGAAGCTGGTGCTGCCTCCCATGCGGAACGGTTCGACGAGGGTGCGCTTGAAGGTGCGGTAGTCGTAGGAGTCGCGGTAGAAGCCCTCCGGCGAGTCCCTCCCCCTCGCGTACCGCAGCGCGCGCGGGCGGTGGAATCCCTCGATCGAGGCGCGGAACACCGTGTGGCCCTTGAGCCGCATGGCTTCGGCGAGGTCGTCGGCGAACTCGCCCGTGCCGGCGACGTCGATTCCGTCGACCGCGACGATGGTGCGCCCCCGGCCGTAGTTGTGCAGGATCTCCTCGGCGAGGGAGGCGAGAACGTCCTTCTTCTGTGGTGCCCAGCGCGTCATGCCGTCAGCCTACGCCTCGTCGGTTCGGGCCGAGCCTAGAGTGGGGATGTGAGCATTGCACCCGCGACGAGCGACTGGTTCGAGGGCAACGGCCGGGATCTCCCGTGGCGACGCCCCGGGTTCACCGCGTGGGGAACCCTGGTCAGCGAGTTCATGCTGCAGCAGACCCCCGTCGTTCGGGTCATCCCCCGCCTCGAGGAGTGGCTCGACCGCTGGCCGACACCCGCGGACCTCGCAGCGGCGCCGTCGGGCGACGCCGTGCGGGCGTGGGCGAGCCTCGGCTACCCGCGGCGCGCGCTGGCGTTGCACGCCGCCGCGGTCGCCATCACCGAGCGCCACGTCGGAGTCGTGCCGCACGACGTGCCGTCGCTGCTGGCCCTGCCCGGGGTGGGCGACTACACCGCGCGGGCCGTCGCCGTCTTCGCCTACGGCCACCGGCACCCGGTCGTCGACGTGAACATCCGCAGGGTCATCGCCAGGGCAGTACACGGACAGGGCGAGCCAGGACCGGCCGCCAAGCGGGACCTCGCCGACATGGAGGCGATCCTGCCCGAGTCGGTGACGGATGCCCGCCGGGCCAACGTCGCCATCATGGAGCTCGGGGCCGTCGTGTGCACGGCGAGGTCGCCTCGCTGCGACGCCTGCCCCATCGCCGACCAGTGCGCGTGGCGCCTGGCGGGCTACCCGGCGTTCGAGGGGAAGCGGGCGCCCGTGCAGAAGAAATTCGCCGGGTCCGACCGGCAGGTGCGCGGCCTCATCATGGCCGAGCTGCGTGCGAGCGACGTGCCGGTGACCGCCGACGAGGTCGCGTTGGTCTGCGCTCTCGAGGAGCAGCGCGTCCGTGCTCTGGCGGGGCTGCTCGCCGACGGCCTGGTCGTGGCCGTAGACGACGCGTACCAGCTGCCCGATTGAGCATGCAGCACTCGGTAACCATGAGAGGGTTGCGGAGTGCCCCTCATCTATGGAAATGACACCACCCCGAAGCATCCGGTATCCAAGCTCACCTGGGTGGCCCTCGTCTCAGACGCCGTGCTGGTGGTGTACTGGGCGTTCATCGTCTGGACGCTGGGCGAACCGTTCGACCGGCCCGACTGGGTGAATTCGCAGGAGACCGGTTACTTTATCCTGTTCTCCTGGGCGGTGTCGTTCTTCGCCGGTCTCATCACGATCGCTGTGGCGATCGCCGGGCTAGTGCGTGCCAGGAGGGCATATTCGGGCGAGGGGGGACGCACCAACGTGCTGGGCGTCGTCGCTCTCGTCGCCGCGTGCCTGCTGAACACCGCCATCGTGCTGCCGATCCTGCTGGTCACTGCCAACGGCTGACGAGGGCTACGGGCGGGGTCCGGCCTCGAACACGGCGTCGTCTTCGTCATCGTCATCGTCATCGTCGACGTCGTTCTCGTCGCCCACGAACGCGCGGGGCTTGACGTAGGGATCCTCGTCGCCGGCGTACTGCGCGGTCTTGGCGAGGGTCTCCGACTCGGCATCGCGTGAGCGGGCCTCGTTGAGCAGCGACTCGATGAGCGCGGCGTTCTCGGGGATGCCGTCGGCGATGAACTCGATGCTCGGCGTGAGGCGGGCGGTAATGTTCTTGCCGACCTCGCTGCGAAGCATTCCGGTGGCGGACTTCAGCGCGGCGGCCGTGTCGGCGCGCTCCTCGTCGGAGCCGTAGACGGTGTAGAACACGGAGGCGTGCTGGAGGTCTCCCGTCACGCGCACGTCTGTGATGGTCACGAAGCCGAGCCTGGGGTCCTTGACGCCGCGTTCGAGTGACTTGGCGATGATTACCTTGATGCGGTCCGCCATCTTGGCGGCGCGAGCCTGGTCGGCCATGTGTTGCTCCTTAGGTGGTTAAGGCGGTGATTGGGCAGGCCGCGAACGACCTGCCCAATCACCGATCCCGCCGGGGTGTTAGACCCGCGGCTTTTCCTTCATTTCGATCGTCTCGATCTCGTCGCCGATCTGGATGTCGTTGAACTTGCCGAGACCGATACCGGCCTCGAAGTCCGTACGAACCTCGGTGACGTCGTCCTTGAAGCGGCGCAGGCTCTCGATCGCGAGGTTGTCGCCGACGACGACTCCCTCGCGGATGACGCGGGCCTTGGCGTTGCGGGTGATCGTGCCGGAGCGGACGATGACACCTGCGACGTTGCCGAACTTGGAGGAGCGGAAGATCTCGCGGATCTCGGCGACACCCGACTGCACCTCTTCGAACTCGGGCTTGAGCATGCCCTTGAGGGCGTTCTCCACGTCTTCGAGCGCGGCGTAGATGACCGAGTAGAAGCGCACGTCGACACCCTCGCGAGACGCGCGGTCGCGCGCCTTCGGGTCGGGGCGCACGTTGAAGCCGATGATGATGGCGTTGTCGACGGTGGCGAGGTTGACGTCGCTCTCCGTGACAGCACCGACACCGCGGTGGATGATGCGCAGCTGGACCGACTCGTCGACCTCGATCTTGAGCAGGGACTCCTCGAGTGCTTCGACAGCACCGGAGACGTCACCCTTGATGATGAGGTTGAGCGATTCGACCTTGCCGTCTTCGAGGGCCTTGGTGAAGTCCTCGAGGCTGATGCGCTTGCGGCTGCGGGCGAGCAGTGCGTTGCGCTCTGCTGCTTCGCGCTTCTCGGCGATCTGGCGGGCGGTGCGGTCGTCGTCGGTCACAAGGAACGTGTCGCCTGCGCGGGGAACGGACGTGAGTCCGAGTACCTGCACGGGGCGGGCCGGCGTCGCGAACTCGACCGAGTTGCCGTTCTCGTCGAACATGGCGCGCACACGGCCGTATGCCGTTCCGGAGACGATCGGGTCTCCGACCTCGAGCGTTCCCGACTGGATGAGCACGGTAGCGACAGCACCGCGTCCCTTGTCGAGCTTCGCCTCGATCGAGACACCGCGGGCGTCCTTGTTCGGGTTGGCACGCATGTCGAGACCGGCGTCTGCGGTGAGCAAGACGGCGTCGAGCAGCTTGTCGATACCGACGTTGTTGAGCGCCGAGACGTCGACGAACATCGTGTCTCCGCCGTACTCTTCGGCGACGAGGCCGAACTCGGTGAGCTGCTGGCGCACCTTGGCCGGGTTCGCACCGACCTTGTCGACCTTGTTCACCGCGACGACGATCGGAACGCCGGCCGCCTGGGCGTGGTTGAGCGCCTCGACGGTCTGCGGCATGATGCCGTCGTCCGCCGCCACCACGAGGATCGCGATGTCGGTGACCTGCGCACCACGGGCGCGCATGGCGGTAAACGCCTCGTGGCCCGGGGTGTCGATGAAGGTGATCTTGCGCTCGATGCCCTCGTGCTCGGCAGCGACCTGGTACGCACCGATGTGCTGCGTGATTCCGCCGGCTTCGCTCGCGACGACGTTCGCATTGCGGATGGCGTCGAGGAGACGGGTCTTACCGTGGTCGACGTGACCCATGACGGTGACGACGGGGGGACGGATCTCGAGGTCTTCGTCGTCTTCGTCTTCGAGCTCCTGGTCGAGATCGATGTCGAAGCCGCTCAGCAGCTCGCGGTCTTCGTCTTCCGGCGAGACCATGTCGATCTTGAAGCCGAGCTCGTCGCCGAGGATGCCGAAGGTCGCCTCGTCGAGGGACTCGGTCGCCGTCGCCATCTGTCCGAGGTGGAACAGCACGGTGACGAGGTTTCCGGGGCTCGTGTCGATCTTGTCGGCGAAGTCGGTGATCGACGCGCCGCGACGGAGACGGATGACCGTCGAGCCGTCGCCGCGGGGAACGCTGACGCCGCCGAGCGACGGGGCTTCGCGAAGCTCGAACTCGGCGCGCTTCGTGCGCTTCGACTTGCGGGCCTTGCTCTTTCCGCCACCACGGCCGAAGGCACCTGCGGTGCCGCCGCCGGGACCGCGACCACGACCGCCGCCGCCTGCTGGACGGTTCGGGCCGAAGTTGGAGCCGGGAGTGCCGGGCGTGGATCCGGGAGCGCCACCGGGGCGGAAGCCGCCACCGGCGGGTCGAGCTCCGCCTGCGCCACCGGGACGACCGGCGCCTGCCGGACGAGCACCGAATGCCGGCGGGCGTGCGCCCTGGCCGGGTCCGCCCGGACGCGGTGCGCCGGGACGCGGAGCACCGGGACGCGGGATGCCGGGGGCACTGGACGTGCCGCCCGCAACCGGGGCGCCGGGACGCTGCATGCCCTGGTTGCTCGCGAAGGGGTTGTTGCCGGGGCGAGCCGCGCCTGGACGCTGCATTCCCTGGTTGCTGCCGAACGGGTTGTTGCCTGGTCGGGGCTGGCCGGGGCGCGGGATGCTCGAGGCGCCGGGCTTGCCGGGTGTCGCGGCCGGAGCCGCGCCCTCGGCGGGAGCCGCAGGTGCCGCGGCCGCGGCGGCTGCTGCCGCTTCGGCCTGCGCCTGGCGCTCGGCGACGGTGAGCGGAGCGGGCGTCGTGACGACGGGCTCTGCCACCGGCTCGTCGACCACGACGGGAGCCTCGGCCACGGGGGGCTTGGGCGCCGCCGGGCGCGGAGCCGCGGCCTTGACGGGGGGCTTGGGAGCACTGGGAGCCGCGGCTGCGGGCTTGACGCCTGCGGCCTCGAGCGCTGCTTTGAGGCGGCGCGCTACGGGAGGCTCAATGCTGGATGACGGGCCCTTGACGTATTCGCCCATTTCTTTGAGCTTGTCGAGGGCGATCTTGCTGTCGACGCCGAGTTCGGCGGCGATTTCGTGTACGCGTGGTTTGGCAGCCACAATTCTCCTGTCTGGGTCTGCACCCGGACAGGGGCAGACCATTAGTGGACGGAACTCATTTCGAGCCGCTCATTAGTTGTCCATAGGTCAATCAGCCTGTTCTTCATGGAGTCTCGTCGAGACTCCTCCATCTGCGAGAAGCTGCACGGTATCGACCGTGACGCTCGAACGAAACGCCCGGCCGAAGGCCTTGCGTTTCACTGAGGCTTCTACGCACTGAACCGTGGGGTGAACCCACGCACCTCGACCGGGAAGCGTTGCCGACTGATCGGCGACGACGACGCCGTCACGAGCGACCAATCTCAACAAGGAGGAACGGTCGGCGCGCGCTCGGCAGCCGAGGCAAGTTCTAACGGAGTCCATACTACCCCCTGTTTGGTGCAGGTACCGGTCCCCGAGCCCGTCGAAGGGGCGCTTCGACAGGCTCAGCGTCCGGAAGACTACTTGTCTTCGAGGATGGAGTCGGGCTGGATGTCGATGCGCGCGCCGGTGAGCTTCGCGGCGAGTCGGGCGTTCTGGCCCTCCTTGCCGATCGCGAGCGACAGCTGGTAGTCGGGCACGAGGGCGCGTACGGCCTTGGTCGACTCGTCGATCACGTAGGAGCTCGTGACGCGGGCGGGCGACAGGGCGTTCGCGACGAACGTCGCGAGATCCTCGGAGTAGTCGACGATGTCGATCTTCTCGTCGCCCAGTTCGGCCGAGACGGCGCGGACGCGCTGACCGAGCTCGCCGATGCACGAGCCCTTGGCGTTGATACCCGCCTCGGTCGCCCGCACGGCCATCTTGGTGCGGTGACCGGCCTCGCGAGCGAGCGAGGTGATCTCGACAAGTCCGCTCGCGATCTCGGGGACCTCGAGGGCGAAGAGCTTGCGGACGAGGGCCGGATGCGTGCGGCTCACGGTGATCTGCGGACCCTTCGCGCCCTTGGCGACGCTCGTCACGTAGACGCGCAGCCGGCTGCCGTGCTTGTACTCCTCGCTCGGAACCTGCTCCTCGGGCGGCAGGATCGCCTCGATGGTTCCGAGGTCGACGTGGATCATGCGGGGGTTGGGTCCCTGCTGGATGACCCCGGCGACGATGTCGCCCTCACGCCCGCGGAACTCGCCGAGGATGTGCTCGTCGGCGATGTCGCGAAGACGCTGGTTGATGACCTGCTTGGCCGCGAAGGCGGCGATGCGGCCGAAGTCGCTCGGGCTGTCCTCGGCCTCGCCGATCACGGTCCCGTCGTCGTCGAGCTCGGCCACGAACACGCTCACGTGTCCGGTCTTCCGGTCCAGGTGCACGCGCGCCTTGGCGGGCGCCTCACCGGGCTTCTGTTCGTTCTCTTCGGTGTGCTTGAGGTAGGCCGTGAGGATGGCCTGCTCGATGATGCCCACGAGTTCCTCGAACGGAATCTCGCGCTCTCGTTCCATGAGACGCAGCACGCTCAGATCGATGTCCACTGAGGGCCTCCACTATTCAGGTATCTGTTCGGTTTCGCGTCCTCTGGGTCGCGAATACCTGAAGACTAAGTTACCCGAGCCAGCCCATCACCGCCTACCACCCGTCACCACGGTTTCGCCGGCCGCCCCGTTTCCTGTGACTCTTCGCCGCGATCCGCGGCGTCCTGTGTCGCCTTGTCCTGCTCTCCGGCCTCGCTCTTCTGACCCAGCTCGTCGAGCTGCTCGTCGAGGCTCCCCGGCCCCTCGTCTTGCGACCCCTCTGCCGCGTCGCGCTGGCGCTCCGACTGCTCGATCTTGCCCTCGACGCGGGGTTCCGCCGCCTGCAGGTCTTCGCCGGAGGGTTCTGGCGGAACGCAGTCCTCGCCCTCGGAGATGACCTTGAGCGCGGTCTCGTAGAGCAGCACAGCCCCCTGCGGATAACCGTTGACCGCATAGATGTCGCCGAGCCGCTCCCAGCCGAGGGCGAGGTTGACGCGCACGTCGCACTGACGTTCGGCCGGGGCGAGCTCGAGCGCTCTCTCGAAGTCGTCGATCGCGTCGGTGTACTTCTCCTGCGCCGCGTACGCGTCGCCCCGGTTGAACCACGGGATGTACGGCTCGATGAGGGTCTCGTCGAGAAGCTCCGTCGACTTCTCGGCGCTCGACTCGAACCGTGCGGAGTCGAACAGGCTGAGCGCCGCGCCATTGGTGATCGATAGCCCCATCAACCGGGTCGCCACGTAGAGCAGGCCCAGCACCACCGGCAGCGACCAGAGAAGGTACTTCGTGCGACGCCGACGGCGTGTGCGGGTCTCGAGTTCCCGGGTCATGGCGCGCTCCGATCGCGATCGGGGTCGAGGTCACGGTCGCGACGGCGGGGCGTTCGCCCTCCCGCGCCGCGAGCCTCGACGAGGAGCCCGCCGAGCGCGAGGACCTCGTAGAGCGCGAAGAGCCCGAGTGCGATCGCGGGGATCCAGTACAGCTCGGTGCGCTCGCCGCGCACACCGTCGGTGACGGTCGAGGTTCCCGGCTCGAGCGGTGCGAGCAGCGCGTCGATGCCCGATCCCGCGTCGCGGTGCAGGTAGCCGACTCCGAGCTGCGCGGCGATGGCCTCGAGCCGCGCGTCGTCGATGCGCGATACGGCGTCGACCGGGTCGCCGTCCGAGTAGTCCTGGATGTAGGCGGTCGGCGCGTTGGGGTCGACGTATCCGCCGAACTCCCGCATGCGTCCCCCCTCGGGTGTTCCGTAGCCGAGCACCGCTCCCCCGCTGATCAGCGGGGCGAGCGCCTCGAAGGACCCTGGCTGGGTGGCCGCGGTCTGCTCGCCGTCGCCCAGGTAGAAGAGCACGCGTTGCTGGCCGGGGTCCTGATCGGCGGCGCCGCCGATGATCTCGGTCAGCAGCTCGACGGGTTCGTCGACGCTCGAGCCCTGCGAGTAGGCGGTGATCTCCTGGGTGAGCACCTCGGCGGCAGAGACGAGAGCCGAGGCATCCGACGTCAACGGGACCCGTTGCACGGCGTCGCCGTCGAAGGTGACCAGTGAGAAGCTCGCGCCGCGCAGGCGGTCGGCGATGGCCGCGATGTCGGCCTTGACGCCGGCGAGCCGCTGGGCCGCGTCGGGGTCTGCGCCCGCGTCACCCCAGTCTTCCGCGGCCATGCTGCTGGTCGTGTCGACGGCGATGTAGACCTCGAGTCCCCCGGCCGACGTCGAACGTGAGGCGGGGTCGGCGGGGATCATCGGGCGCACTGCGACGGAGACGAGCAGCAGGACCGCGACGATGCGCACGGCCCAGGCGAGGCGCGCGCGGGCGTCGGACGAGGTGGCGAGGCACCAGCCGCAGAAGGCGGCGAGGGCCGCCGCGAGAACGACGATGAGCCAGACGGGGGCCACGGGGTCGAGAGCGATCATCGGCGCAGCCTCCAGACGAGTCCGAAGAACCCGGCGAGTCCGACGAACGCGAGCAGCACCCCGAACGCCGGCTGGTCGACGAGCACGAGTTCGGGCTCGCCGGTCATCGACGCGGCCTGCTGGGCGGTGATGTCGTCGACGATGGAGGGGATGGTCGCCGGATCGTCGAGGGCGTAGTACGCGCCGCCGGTGCCGTCGACGACGGTGCGGAACTCGGTCGCGAGCTCGGCGAGGTAGGCCTTCGCCTCGGTGTCGCCCGGGTTGATGCCGTAGACGCGCACCCCGCGCGACCTGGCAAGCTCCCCCGCCTCGGGGAGGGTGAAGACCGGCTTCCCCGCGATCAGGTTGTCGGTTACGAGGATCACCGAGCGGCTGCGCTCCTGGTCGGGCGAGTCGAACCGCACGGCGCACGACGCGAGACCGTCGCCGACGAGCGACGAGCCGTTGCCGTACAGCGTTCCCCGGTAGTAGTCGCTGTCGGTGGAGTCGAACTGCTCGCGCAGCTCGGCCAGCTGTTTCGAGATGTAGTCGTAGTCGCTCGTGAGCGGGAAGCGGGTGACGGCCGAGGCGTTGAAGACGACGAGGGAGATGCGCTCCCCCGTGAACTGCTGCGCGAGCTCGCCGAAGACGTCGAGCACCTCTTTGTCGTAGTCGACCATCGAACCGGAGATATCGAGGCACAGCACGATGTCGCGGTTCTTGAGTTCAGGCTGTACGGATGCAACGGACGCGGGTCTCGCCGTGAGCGCGACGGCGCCGAACAGCACGAGCGCGAGGCTCGCCACTATCAGCACGAGCAGGCGGCGGTAGCGGCCGAGGGCGCGCGCATAGCCGGGCAGCGAGGTGAGACGGTCGCGATGGGCGATCGGCAGCGACACGGCGGCACGTTCGGCACGGCGGCGGCGCAGCAGCAGCGCCACGACGACGATTAGTGCTGCCCAGACGGGGATCGTCCACCAGAAGATCAGTTCCACGAGCGCACCAGCTCACTCGCGCGGGCGGTCGCATCGTCGATGCTGCCGGCGGTGGCACCGCTGAACGCGCCGGGGTACAGCCGCTCGACGGTGGCGGCGAGGTCGTGGTGCGGTGTGCGGCGCAGATCGTCGAGGGTCATGAACTGCGCACGCACGCCCTGCGCCTGCGCGGCGAAGGAGCGCACCAGGGCGCTCAGCTCGTGGTGCGCCTGGCTGTACGACACGTCGCCGTGGGCGTAGCGCCGCCCGACCTCGTCGATGCGTCCGAGATACGCGTCGCGCACGCTCGTGGTGAGCTCGGGAATGGAGCCGACGAACTCGACCGGGTCTGGCCGGCGGCGTGTGAGCAGCAGCACGAACAGGTACCAGCCGATCACGAGCGCGATGATCACGACGCCGATGATGAACCAGATCGGCGAGTACTGCACGGGCGGGAAGAAGGTCTCACCTCCTGGCATGGCGATGCACCTCCAGCAGGCGGAACAGCCCGGGCACGACGTCGCTCTCGGCGCTGACGCGTTGGCTGCTGACCGCGAAGCCGTCGAACACGTCTTCCGCCCGCGCCGAGCTCTCGGCCACCGCTGCGGCGAACTCGGCGCGCAGTGCCGGGTCGCCGCGCACGAAGGCGGGGATGGGGGCTGCGTCGTGCACGTCGTGCATGCCGGCGGAGCTCCACTCGGGCTTCATCAGGTCGGCGTCGCCGATGCGCAGCCACAGTACCTCGTGCTGCACGCACAGCCTGCGCACGAGCCGTTGCTCCGGCGCCCCGAGCTCGCGGTCGTCGGCTATCACGAAGACGATCATGCGCCGCCGGAACGCGCGCACGGCGTATTCGAGCTGACGCGTCAGGTCGCTCGCTCCGGCTGCGACGCTGGTGTTCGCGGCGATCTTCTGCAGCATGCGCTCCAGGTGCGCCTCGGTGGAGGCTGGCTCGACGAAAACCGTGTGGTCGGCGTCGCCGGCGACCATGGCCACGCGGTCGCCGTGCCGGATCGCGATGTACCCGATCGTGCCCGCCGCGAGAATGGCCAGGTCGCTCTTGGTGTCGCCCTTCTCGGCGAGAGCGGCCATGTTGCGGCCGGTGTCGGCGATCACGAGAACGGTGTGTTTGCGTGAGGCGATGAACCGCTTCGTCATCGGGGTGCGCAGCCGCGCCGTCGCCTTCCAGTCGATGTCGCGCACCTCGTCGCCCGGAACGTACGGCCGAAGGTCGTCGAACTCCATGCTGCGACCGTGGAAGATCGAGGTGTACTCCCCCTCGAGCAGTCCGCGCACCCTGCGGTGGGCGCGGATCGAGAGGGTCGTCTTGACGCGACGGAGGAGGCTCAAAGGCGCCGTCCTAGGGCGCCTGCACGGCGTCGAAGACCGCGTCGATGATCGTCTCGGGAACGATCTGGTCGGCGATCGCCTCGAAGTTCAGGATGATCCGGTGTCGCAGCACCACGTGACGGAGCGCCTTCACGTCGTCGGGGATCACGTGGTCGCGGCCGTTCAGCAGGGCGAGCGCGCGCGCCGCCTTGCTGAACGCGATGCTCGCGCGCGGACTCGCGCCGTACTCGATCGCTCCCGCGAGGTCGGCGCCGATGTACTGCTCGGCGTGACGGGTGACGTAGACCGCGGAGACGATGTAGTTCGTGATCGACTCGTCGAGGAACACGCGCTTTGTGACCGACTGGAGGAAGAGCACGTCGTCGATCGAGACGGTCGGCGGCGGGACATCCGTCGACTCGTCGGCCGCGTCGTAGACGCCGGCCTCGAGCCGCGCCAGGATCTCGATCTCCTCGGCGAACTGCGGGTAGTCGAGAACCTCCTTGAGCAGGAAGCGGTCGAGCTGCGCCTCGGGCAGGTGGTAGGTGCCCTCCTGCTCGATGGGGTTCTGGGTGGCGAGCACGAGGAACGGGTGCGGCAGCGCGAAGATCTCGCCGCCGATGGTGGTCTGCCGTTCCTGCATGGCCTCGAGCATCGCGCTCTGCGTCTTCGCGCTCGAGCGGTTGATCTCGTCGAGCAGCACGAAGTTCGCGTGCACCGGGCCGAGCTGGGTGGAGAACGTCGAGGTGGCGTAGTCGAAGACCTGGCTGCCGATGATGTCGCTCGGCAGCAGGTCGGGCGTGCACTGGATGCGCTTGAAACTGGCGCTCACGGCGTCGGCGAGGGCCTTCGCCGCCGTGGTCTTCGCCAGTCCGGGCACGCTCTCGAGCAGGATGTGGCCGCCCGTCATCAGGGCGATCATCAGGCTGGAGCGCAGACCGTCCTGGCCGACGACGGTGTGCTCGTACGATTCGGTGATCGTGGCGAGGATCGACCGGGCGCGGTCGAGCTCCTGCGGGGTGACCCGGGTGCTGCCCACGGCTACGGTCACTTCGACAGCACCTCCACGAGCTCGGCGACGGGGTACGGGGTGCGCTCGTTGGTGCGGCGGTCCCACAGCTCGACGTTGCCGTCGACGGCCCCGCGTCCGACGATGACGATCAGCGGCACGCCGAGCAGCTCGGCGTCGCCGAACTTCACGCCGGGCGAGACCTTGGGGCGGTCGTCGAAGAGCACGTCCTTGCCGCTGGTCTCCAGCGCGGAGACGAGCGCCTCTGCGGTCTCCCAGACGACGGGCTCCTTGCCTGCCGCGACGACGTGCACGTCGAACGGGCTCACGTTGGTCGGCCAGATGAGGCCCTTGCCGTCGTTGTTGCTCTCGGCGATGACGGCCATGATCCGGGTGATCCCGACCCCGTACGAGCCCATCGTGACGGTGACGAGCTTGCCGTTCTCGTCGAGCACCTTGAGACCCAGGGCCTCGGCGTACTTGCGTCCGAGCTGGAAGACGTGGCCGATCTCCATGCCGCGCGCGAGTTCGACCGGGCCGGAGCCGTCGGGTGCGGGATCGCCCGCGACGACCTCGGCCACCTGGGCGACGCCGTCGGCGGTGAAGTCGCGTCCGGCGACGAGTCCGAAGACGTGCCTGCCGTGCTCGTTCGCTCCGGTGATCCAGCCGGTGCCGTCGGAGACCCGGGGGTCGAGCAGGAAGCGGATGCCGGTGACCGATTCGAACTCGGTGCCGAGCACCGGTCCCTCGGCCGACCACGGGCCGATGTAGCCCTTGACCAGTCCGGGGTGCTTCGTGAAGTCCTCCTCGGTGGCTGCTTCGACGGCGGCGGGCGCGAAGGCGACCTCGGCACGCTTCATGTCGACCCCGCGGTCGCCGGGCAGGCCGACGATGACGAGTTCGCGGGTTCCGTCAAGGTTCGTGAGCGCCAGCACCACGTTCTTGAGAGTGTCGGCGGCGGTCCAGGCGCGGCCGTCGGGGCGTGGGTGCTTCTCGTTCGCGACGTCGACCAGGGTGGCGATGGTCGGGGTGTCCGGGGTGTCGAGCACCTCGGCCGGGGTCAGCTTCTCGTAGGAGCGCGGTTCGGCGGCGAGCGTCTCGAAGGCCTCCACGTTGGCCGCGTAGCCGCCGTCGGTGCGCACGAAGGTGTCCTCGCCGACCGGGGTCGGGTGCAGGAACTCCTCGGACCGGCTGCCGCCCATCGCTCCGGCGTCGGCCTTCACGATCACGTACTCGAGGCCGAGGCGGGTGAAGATGCGCTCGTAGGCGTCGCGCTGGGCCTGGTAGCTGACGTCGAGTCCGGCGTCGGTGTAGTCGAAGCTGTACGCGTCTTTCATCGTGAACTCGCGGCCGCGCAGCAGCCCCCCGCGTGAACGTGCCTCGTCGCGGTACTTGTCCTGGATCTGGTAGATCGACAGCGGCAGGTCTTTGTACGACGAGTACAGGTCTTTCACCAGCAGGGTGAAGACCTCTTCGTGGGTGGGGGCGAGCAGGTAGTCGGCGCCCTTGCGGTCGTGTAGGCGGAACAGGTTCTCGCCGTACTCGGTCCAGCGGCCCGTCGTCTCGTAGGGCTCGCGGGGCAGCAGCGCGGGGAAGTGCACTTCCTGGGCGCCGGCGGCCTCCATCTCCTCGCGCACGATCGCCTCGATCTTGCGCTTGACCTTGAGGCCGAGCGGCAGCCAGGCGTAGATACCTGGCGCCTGGCGGCGGATGTAGCCGGCGCGAACGAGCAGGCGGTGGCTGGTCACCTCCGCGTCGACGGGATCTTCACGGAGGGTGCGGACAAAGAGCTGCGAGAGACGAGTAGACACCCGGCGATTCTAGTTGAGCAACCTCGGTGTTCCCGGACCGCTCGGGGCTCGGGCGGCCACGGGGTCGAGCCGTTACGAGGTCGAGCCGTTACGGGGTGACGACGACCGGAGAGCCGGTGGCGCCGACGGGCATCTCGGCGGCGAGCCGGTTGGCCTCTTCGATCAGTGTTGCGACGATGTCGGCCTCCGGCACGGTCTTGATGACCTCGCCCTTGACGAAGATCTGGCCGCGGCCGTTGCCGCTCGCGACGCCGAGGTCGGCCTCACGGGCCTCACCGGGACCGTTGACGACGCAGCCCATGACGGCGACGCGCAGCGGCACGGTCATCTTCTCGAGCCCCTCGGTCACGTCGTTGGCGAGCTTGTACACGTCGACCTGGGCACGGCCGCAACTCGGGCAGGAGACGATCTCGAGCTTGCGCTCGCGCAGGCCGAGCGACTGCAGGATCTGGAGTCCGACCTTGACCTCCTGCGCGGGTGGCGCGGACAGCGAGACGCGGATGGTGTCGCCGATGCCCTCGCCGAGCAGCAGACCGAAGGCCGTCGCGCTCTTGATGGTGCCCTGGAACTCGGGGCCGGCCTCCGTGACGCCGAGGTGCAGCGGCCAGTCGCCCTGCTCGGCGAGCAGGCGGTAGGCCTTGACCATGGTCACCGGATCGTTGTGCTTGACCGAGATCTTGAAGTCGTGGAAGTCGTGCTCCTCGAACAGGCTCGCCTCCCACACGGCGCTCTCGACGAGCGCCTCGGGGGTGGCCTTGCCGTACTTCTGAAGCAGGCTCGGCTCGAGCGATCCGGCGTTGACGCCGATGCGGATCGAGACGCCCGCGGCCTTCGCCGCCGCGGCGATCTTGCCGACCTGGTCGTCGAACTTGCGGATGTTGCCGGGGTTGACGCGCACCGCGCCGACGCCGGCGTCGATGGCCGTGTAGACGTAGCGCGGCTGGAAGTGGATGTCGGCGATGATGGGCAGCTGGCTCTTCGCAGCGATGATGTGCAGCACGTCGGCGTCGTCCTGATGCGGAACGGCGACACGCACGATGTCGCAGCCGGTCGCGGTGAGCTCGGCGATCTGCTGCAGGGTGGCGTTGATGTTCGTCGTCTGCGTCGTCGTCATCGACTGCACGCTCACCTGGGACTCGCTGCCGACCCCGATCTTGCCGACCTTGATCTGGCGGGTCTTGCGGCGGGGAGTGAGGACGTTGGGAGCTTTGGGGAGTCCGAGGTTTATTGCAGGCACGCGTCGATTCTACTTTCGTAAGGTCACGGTTCGCTGGCGGCGTGAAGGACTGCTAGAGGATGCTGATCGGCTTGACGAGGTCGGCGTAGATGAGCAGGGCGCTCATGCTGCCGAGCAGCACTACGACGACGAGGGTCAGCGGCACGAGCTTTGCGATGTCGACTGGACCGGGATCCTTCCGGCCGAAGAGCTTCGCGAAGAACCGGCGGATGCCCTCCCAGAGCGCCCCGGCGACGTGGCCGCCGTCGAGCGGCATCAGCGGCACGAGGTTGAAGACGAACAGGGCGATGTTCAGCGAGGCGAGCAGGCCGACGAGGCTCGCAGCCTTGTCGGCGACGGCGATGGAGTCGAGGCTGGAGATCTCGCCGGCGAGACGGCCGACGCCGACGACGCTGATCGGGCCGTTCGGGTCTCGTTCCTCGGTGCCGAAGGCAGCGTTCACGACGTCGACGAGGCGCTCGGGCAGGTTGAGGATCATGTGGCCGACACGGCCGATGTTGTCGCCGACGGCGGGAAGCACGGCAGTGATCGGCTGCTGCACCGTCTCGAGGGCCGGTCCGATTCCGAGGAACCCGACCTCTTCGGTGACGGTATCGCCCGAGGCATCCGTCAGCACTTCGCTGTTCTCGTCGTAGACGTACCGCTCGGTCAGCAGCGGCACCGAGGTGAGGGTGACGTTCTCGCCGTCGCGTTCGACGACCATCGTGAGGTCGTCGCCCGCGGAGTCGCGGATGATCTGGGTGGCTTGGTCCCACGACGTGATCGGGGTGCCGTCGAGGCTGACGAACCGGTCGCCGGGCTTGAGACCCGCTGCGGCTCCCGGCGCCGTCGCGTCCCCGGCGGAGCACTCCGTGTCGTCGGCGGGGTCGGTCGAGCTGGACTGGCTGACGACGCACGCGGAGACGCTGCCGACGGTCGTCGAGGCCTGCGCGGCGCCGAAGCCCATCAGCAGGACCGCGTAGAGTACGATGCCGATCAGCAGGTTCATGGCCGGCCCGCCGAGCATGATGACGATGCGCTTCCAGACGGCGAGCTTGTAGAAGACGCGCTGCTCTTCGCCGACGATGACGCCCTCGGCGCTGGCGGTCCGGGCGTCTTGGACGAGCGTCTGGAAGAACCCGGTGCTGGAGGCGCGGGCCGAGCCGCCCTCCTTCTCGGGCGGGTACATGCCGGCCATCGAGATGTAGCCGCCCATGGGGATGGCCTTGAAGCCGTACTCGGTCTCGCCGATCTTGCGCGACCAGAGGGTCTTGCCGAAGCCGATCATGTACTGACCGACCTTGACGCCGAACAGTTTGGCGGGAACGAGGTGCCCGACCTCGTGCAGCCCGATGGAGACGACGAGGCCGACGACGACGATGATTATGCCCAGGAGATAGAGCAGCACGGATTCCACTGGCTAACAATAGCCTCGCGCGGCCATGGATCCGCTGAGCGCGGGCTGAATGCTAGGCGCGAGAGTCGAGCAGCGCGTCTGCGGTGCGCCGGGCCCACCGTTCGGCCTCGTAGACGCCCTCGAGCGAGTACTCCCCCGCCTCGTGCAGCTCGACCGCGCGCGTGACCGTGTCGAGGATGTCGAGGAAGCCGATGCGTCCGGCGTGGAAGGCGAGCACGGCCTGCTCGTTGGCGGCGTTGAAGACGGCGGGGAACGTGCCGCCGAGGCGGCCGACGGTCTTCGCGAGCTCGACAGCCGGGAAGACCTCGTCGTCGAGCGGCTCGAACGTCCAGGTGCTCGCGGTGGTCCAGTCCAGCGGCGTGCCGACGCCGGTGATGCGGTTCGGCCAGTCGAGGCCGAGCGAGATCGGAAGCTTCATGTTGGGCGGGCTGGCCTGCGCGATCGTCGATCCGTCGACGAACTCGACCATTGAGTGCACGATCGACTGCGGGTGCACGGTCACGTCGATGCGGTCGTACGGCACGTCGAAGAGCAGGTGCGCCTCGATGACCTCGAGGCCCTTGTTGACGAGGGTGGCGGAGTTGGTCGTGATGACGAGGCCCATGTCCCAGGTCGGATGCGCGAGCGCCTCACGCGGGGTGACGTTCGCGAGCGACTCGCGGCTGCGGCCGCGGAACGGACCGCCCGAGGCGGTGACGATGAGGCGGCGCACCTCGGCCGACGTGCCGGAGCGCAGCGCCTGCGCGATGGCGGAGTGCTCCGAGTCGACCGGCACGATCTGCCCGGGCTTCGCGAGCGCCTTGACGAGGCCGCCGCCCACGATGAGCGACTCCTTGTTGGCGAGGGCCAGTGTGGCGTCGGTCTCCAGAGTGGCCAGCGTCGGGCCGAGTCCTACCGACCCGGTGATTCCGTTGAGCACGACGTCGGCGCGTACGCCCCGCACGAGTGCGCTGGCCTCGTCGGCGCCCAGGGCGGTGTGCTCGACGCCGAAGGCCGCGGCCTGCTCGGCGAGCCGCTCCCGGTTACTGCCGGCGCCGAGGCCCACCAGCGTGAACTGTTCGGGGTTCTCGGCGATGACCTCGAGGGCCTGGACTCCGATCGACCCGGTCGAGCCGAGGACTATGACTGTGCGCACCGTGTCAGCCTAGCCGGGACGCCCGGACGCAGAGACGGGGACCGAGCGGCGTGCGCTCGATCCCCGTCGTGTGGTGCCCTGGTGCCTAGCCCTTGGTGGCGAGGATGTCGATCACGAAGACGAGCGTGTCGTCGGCGAGGATGCCGGCCTGCTCGTTGCCGCCCTGCGGGCCGTAGCCGAGGTCGGGCGGGATGACTGCGATGACCTGCGAGCCGACGGTCTGGCCGACGAGGGCCTGGCCGAAGCCGGAGACGACCTGGTCGGTGGGGAAGGTCGCGGGCTCGGCGCCCCAGCTCTGGTCGAACACCTCACCGGTGCGCCAGTTGATGCCCTGGTAGTTGACGGTGACCGAGTCGCCGTCGGCGACCTCTTTGCCGTCGCCCTTGATCGTGGTGGCGATCTGCAGTTCGGCGGGCGCGGTGCCGCCTGGAAGCGTGACGGTCGGGGTGCCCGTCTCGTCGTCGGCGACGCTCAGCTCGATGGCGGGGAAGCCTTCGGGGAGCTCCTGAGGCTCTCCGTCGGACTTCGGCAGCACTGTGGCCGGCTTCTCGGTCGAGATGAGGTCGGCGACCATGACGAGCGAGTCGTCCTTGGTCATGCCGAAGCTCTCGAGGTTCTCGGCGACGATTCCGTCGGCCGGCGAGAAGACTCCCACGACGCGGCTGCCCTCCGTGGAGCACTCCAGCGTCTTGGTGAAGCCCGCGATGAGGTTCTCGTCGAGTGTGAACGCGGCCGGCTCTTCCTTGTACTCGGTTCCGCCGCCCTCGATGGCCTCGCCGGTCGCGCCGTTGTAGATGGTGAACTCCATCGTGACGTCGTTGCCGGCCTGGGCGACGGCGCCGTCACCCTCGATGACCACCGAACGCTGGGTGGTGCTCGCGGTGAGCGGGTCCTTGATGTCGACGGTGGGCTTCGCGCCGAAGTCGCCGCTGACCTTGACGCTCTCAGACGCCTTGCCCGACTTGGTGGGCGTGCAGTCCGAACTGGCTTCTGGGGCGGCCGCAGAGCAGGCGGCGAGCGAGCCGACCAGTCCGAGTACGACCACGAGTGACAATGCTGTGCGCAATTCGCACCCTTCTTTTCGCTGTTTGCTGTGCCGTCCCGGTGCGGGGGCAGCAACCATTGTCCCGCACTCAAGCTGGGCGCAGGGTGGCAAGTCGGGCAGAGGTCGGCGACGGGCCCCTATCGCAGCCTGCTGCGGGCGATGATCGCGCCGAGAAGTCCGAGCAGTCCGAGCGCCCCCCACACCGCGAGAAGCGTTCCGAGGGGGAACCCGAGCAGTTGGATGGGACGGACGACCGAGACGGTGTGCTCGACGACGTCGTCGTTGGGCGAGAAGGTGAGTCCGATGTCGGTGGTGACCTGGGCGGCAGGGTTGTCGAAGCGCAGGTCGACGACGGTGAGATAGCTGCCGAGCGCGGCGAGCGGCTTCTCGGTCACGGGCCCCGCCCAGACGACGCGCTCGGCGGCGTTGAGCGGCGCGCTCGACGAGCCCGCCTGGACGACGTCGACGCGGTGGTCGCTGACGACGCTGAGACGCAGCGAACGTTGCTGGTCGGTCGCGCGCGTCAGTCCGATCGGGTAGACGAGCGACGTGGTGGGGAACGACACGTTGATGGGCTCGAGTCGGCCGTCGAGGTGGTCGTCGTTCGTGAGGGCGACGGCGACGAAGTACCAGCCCTTCGCGTTGTACTGCTCGAGCTGGGCCGACACCTCCGGCGTGAGCGCGAACCCGTGCTGGCCGAGCCAGGCTGCGAGGCCGGCGAGGTCGGAGGCGTCGAGCGCGGTGGCCTCGAGGCCGCCGATGCTCGTGCTGGCGAGGACTGTCGGCTCGGTGGTCGCCCGGGGGTCGACCATGTTCCCCCACCAGTCGTCGACCTGGTGCTCGCGCGGGGCGATCTGCTCGTCGAGCGCCTGGAACAGCTTCTGGTCGCCCGCGACGACCGTGGCGGGGCTGGGCGTCGGGATGATGAGGCCCGCGCTGGCGATGGCGGATTCGACGCCGAGCGACAGCTGGATGCTCTGGACACCGGCGGCGTAGCTGAGAATCGCGCTCTCGTCGGTGACGGAGACGGCCGCGCCAGGGGCCGGTGCGATCGCGCCGCAGGTGCAGGCGTTCGCGGGTGCGACGGCGGCGGTCGCCGCGAGCAGAACGCTCGCCGCCGCCACTGCCCACAATCGCCTCATTTTTCAATCGTGTCACAGTGCGGGGCGTCGGTCGTGCACCGGCCGCCCTATCAGGCGGGGACGAGTACGATCTCCGGCTCGTGGAGCACGGGGAAGTTCATCGACGCGGCGATGAAGCACTTCGTGCTGGCCTCGCGGTGCAGTGCGCGCGCGAGGTCGACGTCTCCCGATGAGATCGTCACCCGCGGGCGCAGGGTGACCGTCGTGAAGTGCCCGCCGCCGTCTGCCGTCTGCACCATCGTCCCCGTGGCGGCATCCGTGTACTCGGTCACGACGACGCCGTTGCTCGCGGCCACGTGCAGGTAGCTCAGCAGGTGGCACTCGCTCAGCGCGGCGAGCAGCAGCTCCTCCGGATTCCAGCGCTCGGCGTTGCCGTGGAAGACCCGGTCGCTCGATCCCTCGATGGAGTGCTTGCCGGCCGCCGTGATCACCGTCTCGCGACCGTAGGCCTTGTAGGCGCTCGTGCCGGTTCCGCGGTTGCCGACCCACTCGATGGCCGTCGTGTAGTGGTGTTCGAGATTCATGTTCTCCTTAGCCGGGTGCTCCCGGTTGCACGGTGTCGAGAGGGTAAACTTCACTCCATCATGACTGACTTGCTGACATCCTCCACGACCCCGTCCGCTTCTACCGTCGCTCAGGAGCGACGAGTGGTCACCGCGGTACCTGGTCCGAAGTCGCAGGAGCTGCACCAGCGCCGCCTCGCGGTGGTGCCTCCCGGCGTCTCGTCGGCACTTCCGGTCTACATCGAACGCGCTCACGGCGCCATCATCGTCGACGTCGACGGCAACCAGTTCATCGACCTGGGCGCGGGAATCGGCGTGACCACCATCGGCCACACGAACGACGCCGTCGTCGAGGCGGCGACGCGTCAGCTGCGGGACTTCACCCACACGCTGTTCACCGTCACGCCGTACGAGAGCTACGTGCGCGTCGCGGAGCTACTCGCGCAGCACACGCCGGGAGATCACGCCAAGCGCACCGTGCTGGTGAACTCCGGAGCGGAGGCCGTGGAGAACGGCGTCAAGATCGCCCGCAAGCACACCGGCCGCAACGGCATCGCCGTGCTCGAGCACGCGTACCACGGCCGCACCAACCTGACGATGGCGATGAACTTCAAGGCGGCGCCCTACAGCACCGGCTTCGGTCCGTTCGCGGGCGACGTGTACCGTGCGCCCAGCTCGTACCCGTTCCACGACGGACTCAGCGGGGCGGATGCCGCGGTGAACACCATCTCCTACCTCGAGAAGACCGTGGGAGCGGCCGACCTCGCGTGCCTCGTCGTCGAGCCGATCCAGGGCGAGGGCGGCTTCATGGTGCCCGCCGACGGCTACCTTCCCGCGTTGCAGGAGTGGTGCACGGCGAACGGCATCGTCTTCATCGCCGACGAGATCCAGAGCGGCATGGGCCGCACCGGCAAGTACTGGGCGAGCGAGCACCTCGGCCTCGTGCCCGACATGATCCTCTCGGCGAAGGGCATCGCGGGCGGCCTGCCGCTCGCCGGGGTCACCGGTCGCGCGGAGATCATGGACTCCGCCCAGCCCGGCGGACTCGGCGGCACCTTCGGAGGCAACCCCGTCTCGGCGGCCGCGGCCATCGCGGTGTTCGAGCAGATCGAGTCGAACGACCTGCTCGCAGAGGGTGTGCGCATCGGCAACACGCTGACCACCGCCCTGCTCGAACTGCAGGAGAAATACCCCGTGATCGGCGATGTGCGCGGAATCGGCGCGATGATCGCGATCGAGCTGGTGCAGCCGGGAACGCGCGACCCGAACCCGGCCGCCGTCGCCGCGCTCGCCAGTCACGCGGCGCAGAACGGCGTTCTGGTGCTGACAGCGGGCACCTACGGCAACGTGCTTCGTTTCCTGCCCAGCCTGGCCATCAGCGACGAGCTGCTGCTCGAGGCGGTCGGCGTGCTCGACGAGGGCTTCGCCGGGCTCTGAGCCCGCCGAAGCGCGCCGGTCGCTGAGCCCGTCGAAGCAGCCGGTCGCTGAGCCCGTCGAAGCAGCCGGTCGCTGAGCCCGTCGAAGCAGCCGGTCGCTGAGCCTGTCGAAGCGCCCGTCGACAGCCTCCGCTAACGATCAGCCCTGCCGCGCCAGCCGCTTGCGCCTGGCGGCCGCAGACACCTGCGACGTCACGACGAACACGATCGCGATGATGAAGACGGCTGACGCGATCACGTTGGCCTCGGCCGGTATCCCCCGCGCTGCGGCGGTGTAGACGTACTTCGGGAACGTCACGAACGACCCCGAGTTGAAGTTCGTGATGATGAAGTCGTCGAAGCTGAGCGCGAAGCTCAGCAGGGCCGCGGCGACGATGCCGGGCAGCAGCAGCGGGAAGGTGACACGCAGGAACACCTGGGCCGGAGACGCGTAGAGGTCGCGGCCCGCCTCCTCGAGCGCCGGATCGAGGCTCGCCACCCTCGCACGCACCGTGACCACGACGAAGCTGATGCAGAACATCGTGTGCGCGAGGATGACCGTGCCGATCCCCTTCTGCACGCCGGCCGTGAGGAATTCGGCGGCGAGCCCGGCGCCGAGCACGACCTCGGGGGTGGCCATCGGCAGGAAGAGCAGCAGCGTGGTCGAGTTGCGGAACGGGAAGCGGAACCGCACGAGGGCGATGGCGATCATCGTGCCGAGCGTCGTGGCGATCAGAGTGGCGGCGACGCCGACCAGCACGCTGTTGCCGAACGCCTCGCACACACCCTGCGACTCGCAGACGCTGGTCCAGTTGTCGAGGGTGAACCCGCGCCAGACGATGTTCGAGCGGCGCGAGTCGTTGAACGAGAAGACGATCGTGTAGACGATCGGCACGAGGAGGAAGGCGAAGGCGAGCACGGAGTAGATCCACAGCGCGTAGCGCCCGAACCAGCGGGAGAAGGAGTTCACAGCAGATCATCCGTTCCACTACGCACCACGTAGACGCTGACCGGGATCAGTATCGCCACCATCAGGATCAGCGACAGCGCCGCGGCGGCCGGATAGTTCTGCAGCACCAGGAAGTTGGCCTCGATGACGTTTCCGATCATGGCGGTGTCGGTGCTTCCGAGGAAGTCCCGGCTCGCGTTGATGTAGTCGCCGGCCGCGGGGATGAAGGTGAGCAGGGCGCCGGAGATGATGCCGGGGGCCGCCAGCGGCACGGTGACACGGAGGAAGGTCGACGCGGGGCTCGCGTAGAGGTCGCCCCCGGCCTCGACGTAGCGCAGATCGAGACGCTCGAGCGAGGCGTAGATCGGCAGCGTCATAAACGGGATGAAGTTGTAGGTGAGACCGAAGATCACCGAGAAGGCGGTGCCGGTGACGTGGGCGCCCGGCGGCAGCAGTTGCAGGCCGTGCAGGCTGGAGACCAGCCAGCTCTCGTCGGATAGCAGCTGCTTCCACGCCAGCGTGCGCAGCAGGAAGCTGATGAAGAACGGTGCGATGACGAGGGTGAGTGCGAGGGCCTGCAGCAGCGGGAACCGGCGCAGTTTCACTCCGATGAAGTAGGCGAGGGGGAAGCTGAACAGCAGCGCGGCGACGGTCGCGGTGGCGGCGAACACGAACGACCGGACGATGTGCGGCCCGTAGGTGCCGATGACGGTGGTGTAGTTCTCCCACTTGAACGCCGTCTGATACTGCCCGATGTCGCCGAACTCGACCGGCGCCTGGAACGACGTGATGACGAGCGACAGCAGCGGCGCGAGGAAGAACAGGGCCAGGTACAGGATGCCGGGGAGCAGCAACCAGAGTGCGACCCTGCTGCGTCGGCGTACGACGGGTTCGGCCGGCGCCGTGGCCGTGCTGGCGAATGCTCCGAAGGCCATTCCTAGGCCTCTTCCAACTCCGCCTCGAGCTTCTCGCGCTTCTGCAGCGCGAGAGAGTGCGTGTCGGTGTCGGCCGCGAAGCGCGGTGCGTCTGCCGGGTCGTCGGCGAGCCCGAAGCCGTGGTCGGTGTTCCAGGTCAGCCACACTTCGGCGCCGAGAGACACGACCGGGCCGAAGACCATGTTCTGCGCGAAGACCACCATCGAGCCGAGGCCGGGCACCGCGACCTGGTACTGGGTGCTGACGCCGCTGAACGAGACGTCGGTGACGCGACCCGGTCCGACGACGTTTATGTCTGGCTGCTCCTCGGGGGCGCTCGTGTGCAGCATGAGCTTCTCGGGCCGCACTCCCACGGTCACGTCGCCCGCGTGGCGTTGAGCCCGCTCGGTCGGGATCTCGATCCTGCGCCCCGCGACGTCGACGACGATCGATGTCGAGGTGGACGTGACGACCGGCCCGGTGAAGAGGTTCGACTGACCGAGGAAGTTCGCGACGAACGCGGTTCTCGGAAGCTCGTAGAGCTCCTCGGGCGCGCCCATCTGCTCGATCTGCCCCTTGTTCATCACGGCGACCGTGTCGGCCATGGTCATGGCCTCCTCCTGGTCGTGGGTGACGTGCAGGAAGGTGAGGCCGACATCCTGCTGGATCGTCTTCAGCTCGATCTGCATCTGCCGGCGCAGCTTCAGGTCGAGCGCGCCGAGCGGCTCGTCGAGCAGGAGCAGCGCGGGCCGGTTGACCACCGCGCGGGCGAGGGCGACGCGCTGCTGCTGGCCACCCGAGAGCTGCTGCGGCTTTCGCTGCGCGAGGTGGTCGAGCTCGACGAGTCTCAGGGCCTCATGGGCCTTGGCCGTGGCATCCGCGATCCTGCGTCTCTTCAGCCCGAACGCGACGTTCTCGAGAACGCTCATGTGCGGGAAGAGTGCATAGCTCTGAAAGACGGTGTTGACCGGCCGTTGGAACGACTTGGTCGTCGTGACGTCCTTTCCGCCGATGAGGATGCGCCCCGCCGTCGCCTCCTCGAGCCCGGCGACCAGGCGCAGCGTCGTCGTCTTGCCGCAGCCGCTCGGGCCGAGCAGGGCGAAGAACGAGCCGGCGGGGATGGTGAGATTCAGGTCCTCGATCGCCGTGAACCCGGGGAATCTCTTGGTGATGCCGACGAGTTCGAGGTCTGCGCCCGACTCGGCGAATGATCCTGCCATGTGTCGTTCTCCCTAAGACCGATGGTCAGACGCCGAGCAGGACGCTCTGGAACTCGGCACCGTACTTCTGCTCCTGCTCGGAGGTGAGCGTGCGGAACGCCTTCACGGTCGCGAGGGTCTCTTCGTCTGGGAAGATGAGCTGGTTCTCGGCGAGCTCGGGGTCGATGGCCTGCATCGCCTCCTTCGCGCCGGCGACCGGCGTGATGAAGTTGACCCACGCGGCGACCTCTGCCGCCACCTCGGGCTCGTAGTAGTAGTTCATGAGGGTCTCGGCATTGGTCTTGCGCGACGAGCCGATGGGCACGACGAAGTTGTCGTTCCAGATGGTGCCGCCGCCCTCGGGAATCATGAACTCCCACTTGTCGCCGGCTTCGGCGTTGATGACGGTGATGTCGCCCGACCAGACGATCGCGGCGAGGGTGTCCTCGTTGGTGAGGTCCTCGAGGTAGGAGTTGCCCTTCACGTTACGGATCTGGCCCGACTCCACATGGGTGCGGAAGATCTCGACGGCCCGGCTGAACTCCTCGTCGCTGAAGTCGCCGGAGATGTCGATGCCCTCTTGGAGCATGATGAGGCCGATCGTGTCGCGCATCTCGGAGAGCACGCCGACCCGGCCTTTGAGCTCGGGGTTCCACAGGTCGTTCACGCTCGTGAGGCCGTCGGGCAGCTTCTCCTTGTTCCAGCAGATGCCGGCGAAACCGCCCTGCCACGGCAGCGAGTTGGCGCGACCGGGGTCGAAGTCGGGCTCCTGCAGGGTGGGCAGGAGGTTCGAGATGTTCGGGATGTTGGCGTGGTCGAGCTCTTGCGTGTAGCCGAACTTGATCCAGCGGCCGGCCATCCAGTCGGTGAGGCAGACGGTGTCTGCGCCGATGTCCTGACCGAGGGCGAGCTGGTCTTTGACCTTGCCGTAGTAGGAGTTGTTGTCGTCGACGTCGATCATGTACTTGACCGAGATGCCAGTCTCCTGCTCGAACCGCTCGAGCGTCGGGTAGCTGCCGTCGTCGGCCTCGTCGATGTATGCGGCCCAGTTCGCCCAGTTGAGGCTCTTGTCGCTGTCGGACTCGTCGGGCGCCGCGGTGGGCTTCGCCGCCCCTCCCGTGCTGCACGCCGCGAGCGCGAGAGTCGCGGCGGCGGCACCGCCGGTGGAGAGCAGCGCGCGACGCGAGACCTGAGACTGCCTGGCCTGCTGCACGAGGCGCCGGATCATCGGGTCTTCGGGAAGGGCTCGGTTCACGGGGACTCCTCTTGCGCGCTGGGCGTTGGGCGAATGTGCCGGTGGAATTACGTGAGTCGATACTTGCATAGAGCACGGTCGACGGCCATAAAAAAACAACTGAATGCTCGACCTTGTAACAAGAATTTCACGAAATCAGCACAACTGCGGGGCATTTGGTGCGGAATCAATGGTGAGGCAGGATTCCGCGAACGACGCCGTCCTCGGCGGCGACGACCCAGAACACGTCGCCGTCTGGTGCGAGCGGCGGCGGGAGCGCACGGGATCGCGTCACGGCGCGGAACTCGCCGACGGTGCAGTGATCGACGACGACCGTGTGCGTCGACCGCAGTGCGGCCAGCGCTCCCCACTGCGCCTGCCATGCCTCAACGTCGCCCACGATCACCTCGGGGCGCGCGCCGACGGAGACGGTGATCTGGGCGGGCGCCGGGTCGGGCGTCGCGCCGGGCGCGCCTCCGATGAGTGTTATCGCGGCGGGGGCGAGTGAGGGGAACGCGCGCCGCAGACGGTCGACGAAGGGGCCCGGCCGGTTCGAGACCACGGCGAGCGGCCGAGCGAGGTCGATGGTGCTGCGCCGTGACAGCTCGTGCTTCGCGTGCCGCGCACGGTGGGTCTCTCCCGGATCCGCCGCCGCGACCTGCAGCCGCAGCCCGAGCCAGCGACCACCGCCGGGCGGCATCCGCTCGATGTAGTCCTGGCTGTCCCCGCCGGCGAGCACGTGCTCCTGACGGCTGGGCAGACGCAGCAGCAGGCGGCTGCCGCAGAGGGCGGCGATCGGATGCAGGGCGGCTGTGAGGCGCTGCGCCGAGACGACGAAACGGATGCCTCGGGCCGGTCCCTCACGGAGGCACTGAGTCAGCATGTCGACGACGGCGCTCTCGTGGTCCTCTCCGCACCGGGCGACGACGACGTCGAGGTCGTCGAGCAGCACGACCCGGTCGGGCGGCGCCTCGGACGGGCGCTCCGGCAGAGCGGCGGCGGGTGTTCGGATCTCGGCGAGCAGCGCGGCGAGGGCGTCCCACGAGCCCTCCACGTGCTGCGGCACCCGTTCGACGCCTCCGTCGGCACCGGCCGCGATCGAGGCGAGCAGGGTGGACTTGCCCGAACCGGCGCCGCCGAGCACCAGCAGGCTGCCGTGCTCCGTCGGCCGGTAGAGGGCGACCGGCTGGGACTGGTTCGCGGGATCGTCGAGCAGCCCGAACGGGATGGCGTCGGCGGAGACGCCTGGCTCCGTGGCGGCGGCCACGGCTCTGAGCCGTGAGCGATCGATCGATGGCGGCAGCGGGTCGAGCCACGGTCGGTGCGGGCGAGTCACGTCATGCGTCCACAGAGCGGCCACCGCCTCGATGTCGGAGGGCAGCACGAGCGGGAACTGGGCGAGGACGGGCTCGTCACCGTCGGAGGAGATCAGCGCCCGCCCCCGCGGCGACAGCGGGAGCGCCGCCGCGCCGTCGGTGCCGATGACGGCGGTGCTGTCTGTCCGGTTGTTGACGCGGAGCGAGATGCGGATGGCGCTGTTGGCGAGCACCGCGTCCCTGATCACGCCCGCTGGTCGCTGGGTGCACAGGATCAGGTGCACGCCGAGCGATCTGCCGCGGGCAGCGATGTCGCCGAAGAGGCCGTGCAGGTCGGGGAATCCGGACACCATGGCCGCGAACTCGTCGACGACGATGACCAGTCGCGGCAGCCGCCCGGCCGATCTGAGGCGCCCGGACGCGCCCTCCGCGTCTGCCGACGCGGACCGGCCGCTCGCTCCTGCCGACGCGGTGGGCACGTCTACCGACTCGGTCAGGTCGTCGATCGATTTCGCGCCGGCCTCGGCGAGGTGTCGTTCGCGCCGACGCAGCTCGGCGGCGAGACTCTGCAGGGCGCGCCCGGCAGACGCCTCGTCGAGGTCGGTGAGCACGCCGACGCAGTGCGGGAGGGCCGCGAGGCTGGCGAACGCCGATCCGCCTTTGAAGTCGACCAGGAGCACGCTCGCGTCACGCGGCGAATGCGACCGCGCCAGCGCGAGCACCCACGCGGTGAGCAGCTCGCTCTTGCCGCTGCCGGTGGTTCCGCCGACGACGGCGTGCGGCCCGTGCTCCACCAGGTCGATGGTGACGGGACCGTCGGCCGCGACCGCGACGGTGCAGGCTAGTCCGCGGCGGGGCGCGTCCGGCCGGCCCTGCCCGCCCGCCAGGTCTTGCTGGCCGCGCTCCCCCGGTCGGCGGTCGACACAGTCGGCGAAGCTCACGGCGTCGACGAGCCCCGCGGCAGCCACGAGCCCCTCCCGCGCCGCGTGCACGGAGAACCGCCGCGCCACCGCGGCCGCCTGCTCTCTCGAGGTGAGCTCGACGGCGACAGGGACGAGGAACGACGGGTCGGGGTGCTGCTCGATCCTCCCCCGTGTGCCGTCCACCCGCACGACGATCCGGGCGGCGCGGGGCAGGTCGTCGCGGCCGGGCGCGACGGCGACGACGAGTTGCCCCGACGGGCCGATCACCCGCACGACCGAGGCCGTGTTCGTGCCCGTGCCCGTGCCTGGCACCGCTCCCGTGCTTGTTCCCGTGCTCGTGCCCGCACCCGCGTCTGCGCCTCGGGAGGTCGCAATGCCGCCCGCCGAGTCGACGTCGCCCCGACCGTGGGGTGCCTCGTCGAGCCACGCCCAGTCGGGCGTCGCCGTGCTCCCGCTCACGCGGTGCGACGCCGGCGGGAGCGTCGCGAGCACCTGCACGAGCGCCGACCGCGCGGCAGCGGCGCACGCCGCCGGCGCACCGACGAAGCCGAGACCGAGTCGGGCGTCGACGACGAGCGGTGCGTCGCTCACGGTGCGTGCCCGCGCCGCCAGTTCGCGCAGCGCGTCGTTGTGGTCGCCGACCGTGCGGGACGGGGCCGGCATCCCGTCGAGCACGACGCCGCTGGGGCGGTCGCCCCGCCCGACACTCACCGCGACGACCTCGTCGAGGCCGCCGAGCCACTGCTCCGACTCGTTCCAGCCGCCGTCGATCAGGCGCCCCGCCGACGGGGCGGAAGCGGCGAGCATGGCGCGCTCCCGGTCGTGGGCGCCGACGACGTCTGCTCGGGCTGCCGCCGTCTCCGCGGCGAACCGCTGCTTCTCGCGCCGGGACGTGCGCCGCGACTGTAGGCGCGCATCCGCGAGGCTCGCGATCGCGACCGCGGGCCCGAGTGCGGCGAAGACGAGGGCGAACACCGACGAGGTGATGAGCCACAGGGCGACGCTCACCGCCACGGGTGCGATCGTAGCCATCAGGGGAAAGCTGAATGGCGCCGCGGCCGCGGGCGGAACGGGCGCGGCGACGTGTTCGGTAGCTGTCTGCACGCTTCAAGCAGAACACCAGCCCGCCACGGGCCGACGGCGTCCGTCGAGAGTCGTGGAGCGGGCTCCCGCGCTCCGGCTGGGGAGGAGTCAGCTCACGACGAAGAACTGCTCGCCGATGTCGACGCGGGTTCCACGCGCGACCGGCTGTCGCTTGCCGGGGTCGAGCCGCTGCGGCGGAGCGTCGGGCTGGCGCACGACCGTCCCGTTGGCGGAGAAACGGTCGACCACCCAGAACACCCCGGAGGTCTGACCGAACTCGAGGTGCGTCTTCGACACCGACTTGCCCTGGTCGAGGATCGTCACGAGCTGGTCGACGAACTCGCCGGGCTGCAGCACGGGGTTGCGGCCGACGAGCCCGGTTCCGAACACCGTGGCGTTCTCGCCGGTGCTGAACTGCAGCACGAACCGGTCGCCCTGACGTCCGCGCACGATGCGGGTCGCCTCCACGTCGTCGTGCTGGCTCTCGAACGCGGCGTTCGACGGACGGCGCGAGATCGGCTCGGCGACGGGCGGAACAACGACGGGCGGAGCGACGGATGCCGGTGGCGTGAGCGGCGTACGGACCGCGGGCGGGGCGAGGGGCGGTGAGACCGGTGCGGCGGCCGGCGGGGTCAGCCGTCGCGGTGCCGTTGGAGCGGGCGCGGGCGCGGGCTCCGGGACAGGCGCGGGAACCGCCGCGGTAGTCGGCGCGGACGCGGAAGTCCCCGCAGCTGCGGGCGCCGGGGCGATCGTCGTGGGGAAGGACGCCTCGACGACCGGCACCGAGGAGTGGTCTGTGACGGGCCAGGGGTCGGGCACCCTCGGGCGGGCTCGCGCGGAAGGGCCGGCCTGGCCGGCGGGCGCACGACCGGTGACCGGGCGGGCCGAGCTGGTCTCGATCTGCGGGGCGTCGTCTGCCGGCTCTGCGATCGGCTCGGAGACGGGCTCCGCCATCCGCGCGGACTGCGTCTCGACGGCCGCGTCGACGGCGGGTTCGAGGGGCGGCTCGATATCCGGCTCGGCAGGCGAATCCCGCCGGACGGAAGCGAGGTCGGCCGGATCCGGCTCGAGGAACTCGAGTCGGGGAGCTCGGATGTCGATCGGCTGGATGATGGCGGTGTCACCCGGTCGCGGGCGCGTGTGCGGCTCGACGAGTCGCGGCACGGCGACGGTGGTTCCGCACTCGCCGCAGAACAGTGCTCCCGTCGGCAGCTCGGTGCCGCAGTTCCTGCAATTCACGGGGTCGCCCCCTCACCCTGGCTGGCCTCGGCACGCGTGGAATCCCTCGTGCCCTTGTCGTTCGGGCGACGCGGAACGCGACCCCCGCCAGCGACTTTACCAAGCGACCGCAGCGAAATGCGTGCCTTGAAGCGCTGCCAGCGCGTCGCGCCGTTGTCGAGGTGGGCGCTGAGCTCGCGAACCGCCTTCCAGACCTTGTCCGCTTCCTCGGCGGTGGGCGGGCGGGGCGAGAACATCGCACGGTCGGCGATCGCCGCGAGGATCACCGGCTGGCTTCCGCCGACGACGGTGGCGAGCTCTCGTCGGGTGGCGGTGGCCGGCGGGGTGAGCCCGTGGTCGACGACGCGGTCGCGGTACTCGTTCCACCCCCCGCTGATGCGCGCGAGCGGGGTGGCGGCGCGACGGCGACGACGGCGCCTGCGCAGCTTTGCGGCCATGATCGCGAGGAACGGCGACGCGATGACGGCGGCCGCGAGCAGCGTCCACCCGAGCACCTGTGCGATGAGGAGCACGATGACCAGCCACTCGGGCAGTGTCGCTGGCTCCTCCGGCGTGGACTCCTGCGGTGTCTGCTCCACCGGGCGGTCCGGCTCGACCACCTGGGGCGGGATGACCGACTGCGGGCGGGACACCGTCGTCGGCTCCTCGGGAAGCTCCTCCGGGATCGGCCGCACGGGCGGGGTGGGGTCGATCGTCACCCAGCCGAAGCCCACGGTGTCGACCTCGATCCACGCCGAGACGGATGCGCCGGTGACGCGGGTCTCGCCCGACTGGACGTCGGGGGCGAACCCGAAGACGACCCGCGCCGGGAAACCGAGCTGACGCGCCATCAGGGCCGCGGTGACGGCGTACTGCTCGGCGTCTCCGATCATCCGCTGGTCGGTGAGCAGCTGGGTGACGCGGTCTGCCGAGTGCCCCGAACGGCTGGGAGGCTCGTCGGCGCCGATTCCATGGCTGATGTACCCGTTCTCGCGCAGTCCGGCGATCATCACGGCGAGCTGCGGACCCGCGCCCTCGACGCCGTCGGTGTAGCGGTCGAGCACGGTCTCGATCTCGGCGGGCAGCACACCGATCTCCGGCACGACCGCCGCACCGGGCCGCAGTGCCTGCAGCGCACCAGGAGCCGGCTGGTCGGGCAGCACGGCCTCGAGCCGGTACCGGTCGCCCGCGCGCACGCCGCCCAGCACCGCGGCGGTCGCCGCGGTGTCGTTGTAGTAGAACCGGTCGCGCAGCGTCGCGGAACGCGAACCGGTGAAGGCCACGGACTCGAGCCGGCCCACGGTGGGAACCCACACCCCGGTGTACCCCTCCACCGTGACGTCGATCGAGACGGGGTCGCCCTCGACCGACGACTGGTCGAAGCGGTAGGGCACCCGGGTGAACGATCCGGACTCGCTCGCGACGGCCTCGCTCCCGACCGAGTAGACGATGCCGTCGTACGTGTCGAGGGTCGCGACGCGGATGCGCGCGTCGGTGGGCAGGCCGGTGACGGTGAACAGCACATCGGTGGACTCGCCGGTCTGGAGGTAGCGACGGAAGCCGGCGAGCGGGCTCACGTAGTCGCGCGGGTCGAATGGCTGCACGAGGGCGGCGCGCAGGACCTCGCGCGGACCTGTCGGCGGGGCGAGAGTGGCGGCTCCCGCTCCGGCGGCGCCGGCGACAGCGAGGATGACCCCCGCCGCGACTATCGTGCGCAGGCCGACGAGCCTGTGCTCCGACGGCACGACCGCCCCGGTTCCGTCGGTCGACCTTGCCTCGCGAGCGAGCAGCCGAACGGCGTTCCGCCGTGCGTACCAGCGTCGCCACATGAGCCAGACCAGGCTGCTGACGATGAGTGCGAGCGAGACGAAGAGCGGGAGTATCGCGTAGTCGGGCCCGAACGCCGCGGCAACGACGAAGAGCACGATCGGCCCCATCACCGCGAGGCCGCCGCGGCGGGCACGCAGCGCGGCGGTGAGAGAGCACACCGAGACGCCGAGTACGAGCACGAACGCCGGCACCAGGAGGCCCTGGTACGTGCCGACCGGGAGGGTGATGGTGAGCAGCTGCTTCCAGCCGAGGGCGACCGAGCTCACGAGCTGGACGAGCCCGTCGAGGGTGGGAAGGACGCCGTAGAGCGCCTGCTGAGGGACGGCGAGGGGCACCCCCAGCAGGAGGAAGGCGACGACCGTGGCCGCCAGGACCACGGGCGACGACCAGCGGAAGACCGCGCCGAGGATGGCTATCGCGGAGCCGGCGACCGTCGTCACCGCCACGAGGAGGACGATTGCCGCGCTCTGGTAGATGGGCCAGAGGGCGATGGAGGCGAGCGCGATGCCCAGCCACAGCATCGCGGTGTTCGCGACGATGTAGGACGCAGCAGGTCGGGGGCGTCTCACGCGGCCACCACCCTGGCGAGCGACTTGGGCAGGTCTTCGAGGTACCCGATGGTGAGCACGCTGAGCCCCGGGGCCGTGCGCAGCGACGGGGCTGCATCGGGGTCGCAGACCACAGCGATCACTTCGACGCCCACGGGGAACTTCGTCGATGCGGCGCGCAGCTCTGTCGCGGTAGTGGTCGATCCGCAGATGAGGAACGCGACGGACACGCCGGCGACCTGTGCTCCCGCGACGCGCGCGATGTCGGTGATGGCGATCGCGGTCTCCGCCGACTCGACCACGGCGAGCTCGTCGAGCAGTTTCACCCGGCTGCGTGTGGACAGGGCGCGTACGGCGACGACCTTGCGAGCGGCGAACTCCGGGGTCTTCTCGCTCACGACGACGGAGACCTCCCGGATCTCCCGGATGGCTCGGGATCCGAGCGAGCCGGCGACGCTCACCGCCATCTCGAACTCCTCGTCGGAGGCGTAGTCGGCGTGGGCGAGGCTCAGCGCGATCACCAGGTGGCTGCGCCGCGTCTGCTCGAACTGGCGCACCATGTAGGTGCCGGTCTTGGCCGTGGACCTCCAGTGGATGTTTCGCCGTTCGTCTCCCGGCTGGTATTCGCGCAGCGCGTGGAAGGCGATGTCGGAGTTGGTCAGGTCGCGAGTGGGCGACCCCTCGAGGTCGCGCACCAGCCCCGCGCTCATGCTGGGTATTCCGATGGTGCGCGGGTGGATGTAGAGGTCGGTGGAGTCGGTCCAGAGCAGCTCGCGGCGCACCAGGCCGATCGGGTCGGCGCGCACGGTGCGCGCTGGACCGACGGCGACGACGCCGCGCCGCCTCGTGGGGATCGAGAAGCGCTGCACCGACTGGGCTCCGCGGGCGAGACTGGGGACGGCGATCTCGGCGAGCCCGTGGGCCACGGGGATCTCGACGGTGACTCCGAGGGTGCGGCCGATTCCGGCGTTGCGGACGGTGACAGTGCCGGTCGCGACTTCGCCGACGACGACGCGCGAGTGGGCGACATCGAGCCCGATCTCGATCGAATTGCGACCGATGAGATAGACGACCGCGACGGCCACGAGAACGACGCCGGCGAATCCCGCGACCACGAGCTCGACCCACCCGAGTCCGTACCCGGCGAACAGGGCGACGGGGATGATCGCCAGCACCACCCAGCCGAGCGGGGTCACGACCGCGGCCGCCCGTCGCGCGAGGCGCGCGAGCACCGAGCGCAGCGCGCCGGCGAAGCGCACGGTGGTGATCACGGCGTCGGCGACGAATCCGGTTCGATTACCTACGAGCTTGGTTCGCGCGTTGGTGAGGCCCTCGGTCGCCGTCGGGTAGTGGGAGTCGGATCGCAGCGTCACACGGCTTGCCGATCGCTCGGCGGGGGTGTCTCGATGAGCAGCTGGCTGATGATGCTCGTGCCTGTCACCCCGTCGAACTCGGCCTCGGGGTCGAGCACCAGTCGGTGCGCGAGCACGACCTCGGCGAGGGCCTTCACGTCGTCGGGGATCACGTAGTGACGGCCGTTCGAGGCCGCGAGGGTCTTCGCGCAGCGCAGCAGCGCCAGGGCGCCACGCACGCTCGCCCCCAGCCGCACCTCGGTGGCCGACCGCGTGGCATCCACGAGTCTCGACACGTAGTCGTTGATGGTGGGATCGACGTGCACGGTGCGCGCGAGGCGTGCCATCTCGATGATGACCTCGGCGCTGGCGATGGCCGGCACCGTGGTCTCGTGCGCGCGCGTTCCTGCGCCCTCGAGGATGCGCAGGGTGGAGGCGTGGTCGGGGTAGCCGATCGACGTCTTCATGATGAAACGGTCGAGCTGGGCCTCGGGCAGCCGGTAGGTTCCGGCCTGCTCGATGGGGTTCTGGGTGGCGATGACCATGAACGGGAGGCCCACGTCGTGGGTGACGCCGTCGACGGTGACCGTGCCCTCCTCCATGACCTCGAGCAGCGCGGACTGGGTCTTCGGGCTGGCCCGGTTGATCTCGTCGGCCAGCACCACGTTGGCGAAGATCGGTCCGCGGTGGAACTCGAACTCGCCCGATCTCTGGTCGAAGATGCTGACGCCGGTGATGTCGCCGGGAAGCAGGTCGGGCGTGAACTGCACCCGGTTGCTGACCCCGTCGACGCTCTGCGCGATCGCGCGCGCGAACGACGTCTTGCCCGTACCGGGGAAGTCCTCGAGCAGGAGGTGCCCCTCGCTGAGCAGCGCGGTGAATCCGAGGCGGATCACGAAGGTCTTGCCGAGCAGCACGGTCTCGACGTTCGAGACGAGCCTCGCGAAATTGTCGGAGAACCAGCCGGCCTGCTCGGGTGTCATGGTCATACTGGGTTCCCTCTGTTGGGTCGTGGCGGAGTCTGTGCGGGCGCCGATCAACTGCCGCACACACTCTCTAGCACGGGGGCATCGCCAAACGACGTTCCCCCGGCCGATACCGTCGTTCTCACCCGGACTCCGGCGGTTCCCGACGGTACAGGATCTCCCTCATTGTAGGTCTCGAACGCGCCCCAGTTCGGGATGAGCGGTCCTCCGATGTCGCCCGCGAGCGGTCGATTGAAGGACACGCTGTACGACACGCTCTGCGACGGCGAGCTGAGCGGACGTGCCAGCACTAGCGAACCCTGGTCGCTGCCCGCGGGTGGCGTGCAGCTGGCGATCGAGGCGACCCCGTTGAGAGGCGTCGCGGAGCCCGCACCGGACTCCGGCCCGCAGTAGTCGGTCGAGGCGTCACGGCAGGCCCGGTAGCTGACCGCGACGGATGTGCCGTAGACCGAGGAGTCCCCCGTCGACGTGAGCCACTGGCCGGGGGTCACGGGCGCCCAGTTTCCGCCGGCGACGCGGTACTCGTAACGGCCGGCGATGCCGAATCTGACCCCGTTGATCACCGCCTGCACGTCGAGCTGCCCCGTTTCGCGATCGGTGAGGATCACGCTGCCGATGACCTCGCCCGGCGGCAGCTTGCCCTCGGCGGGGCCGGTCGACGCGACGGAGCAGTATCGGCCGTTGTCGGCGAAGACGTAGTACGTGTAGCTGACCGCGTCGCTGCGCCCCGAGTCGGTCCACGACAGCGATGTGCCCGTCGACGCCGTCGGCGACACGCAGGCCGTGGGGGCGGGCTCGCCCGTGGTCGTGCGACGCACGGCGTAGGTCACCTCGCCGCCGCCGTTCGGCGCGAAAGCCCCCCAGGAGACACTGATCGCGCCGTTCAGGCCGCTCACCGCACTCGGCCCGGGCTGCGGAGGGGTGGGCAGGCCGATGGTGGTCGCCGTCGCGAGGTTCGAGCGGCGCCAGTCGCCGGCCGAGCCCACCTGGGCGCTGTTGCGGGCGTAGACCCTGACCGAGTAGCTCGTCGCGGCCGGGAGGTCGCGGAAGGTCGTGGTCGTGACCGCTCGAGAGACGTCGCGGGGCGGCAGGCCGTCGACCTCGACGGTGTAGCCGGTGACCGCTGTGCCCGGCGTCGGGTCGTCGACGGCGGGCCAGGAGACGGTGAGCGCGCCTCCGGTCGGGGCGACCTCCGCGGTCGATGCCTCGGCCGTCACCACGGGAGCCGCGGGAAGGTAGTCGACCGTGTACGCGTCGCTGGGCGCGCTCGGCGCGCTCGGCCCGATGGCGTTGACGGCCGTCACCTGGAACCGGTACGGCTCGCCCACGACGAGGCCTGGCAGGGCGCAGATCAGCTGCGTGCCGCAGTCGAACGCGTACCCGCTCGCGGTCGTCACGCGGTAGTTCGTGATCGGCGAGTTGTTCGTGACCGGCGCCGTGATGCGCAGCACGAGCTCGCCGCTGATACTGCTCCCCTGGCGAGTGGGCTTGGCCGGGGCATCCGGCACGTCTTGAACGGAGATCCGTACCGATCCCCAGACGTACCGGTCGCTGTCACGGCTCGCGTCGGCCACCTGATACTGAACCATCGCGTCGACCGGAGCGGCCGTCGCCGCCACCGTGACGGTGAGCCTGCGGTTGTCGTTCGAGGCGGTCACCGCGACGCCGGCGGGCAGCGAACCGCCGTCGATGCCGCGTACCGCGACGACGCGCAGCGGCTCGCCGGGGAACGGGTTGGTCGCCTCGTCGTTGGACAGAACGTCGACCACCGTCGACTGACCGCGCTTTACCACCGCGTTGTCGGTCGCCGGGATCGCGAGCGGGCGGGTGGAGGGGACGACGCGCAGCTGGATTCGGCCCGCCTGTCCCTCGGCCGTGGCATCGCGCACCCCGAGGGAGATCGCCGTGGTCGAGCCCTTCGCGGCCGTGTCGTCGGCGCGGAGGGTCAGGCTCTGGCCGACGAGCTGGTGGCTGAATCCGACCGGTGCGGGCTCGCGCACGGAGTAGACGAGCTCGTCGAGGTCGTCGGCGTACGGGTAGTTGGTCAGGTTGGCGAGGTCGATGACCTTCTCCTGGCCCGGTTCGAAGTCGATGCTGGCTCCGCTGAACACCGGCGGCTGGTTCTGACGCGGCTTCACGGTGATCGGCAGCACGAGACTGGCCTTCCGACCCTCCGGGTCGTTGGCCGAGGTGCCGTCTGTGACCTCGAACGAGATCGATGCCGCCCCGAAGTACAGGTCGGCGGAGGTGAAGGAGAGCGTGCTCGAGTTGACGACCAGCGACGAGCCGTCGGCGTGCGTCGCGCGCACGGTGCTCGAGTCGGTCAGGCGCACCTTCTTGCCGTCGACGGCGATCACGTAGTCGTTGAGGTCGATCCGCAGGGTCTCCTCGCTCACGACCTGCAGCCGGGGCGCGTCACGGTTGAGCTGCGGCAGGGCGTCTTTGTACCCGGGCACCCAGATGAACGCGTACGAGCGGGCGGAGCTGTCGTCGGGATGGGAGACCGCGAACGGGATGATCTGCCGCTCGTCTGTGATGGTGACTCGGATCTCCTTGCGCGCAGTGACCGTCGCGCTGCCCCCGTAGCCGGGGACGATCGCGAGATCGAGATCGCGCGCGTCGCCGTCGGCGAAGAACACGTTGTCGAGCACGTCGACGTTGATGGCGGTGCGGTCGAGCACGTCGGTGAGGGTGAGCACCGTGTCGCGAGCCAGCGGGTACGCGAGCGGGGCGTCGTCGCTGACGACCACCGTCACGAAGTTCGAGCTCGACCCGCCGACCTCGTTCTCGATCGAGTAGACGAGCCCGTAGATGCCTTCCGCTGTGGGGGCAGTGATGTCGACGATGGTGTCGTCGTCGATCTCGGCGGTGAGGCTGTCGTCGTTCGGCTGCACCGCGACCACCCGCAGCGGACTGCCGTCGGGGTCGGAGTCGTTGGCGAGCACCTGCACCGACACGGTAGCGCCGGGGCGCACGTTCACTTCGTCTTCGATCGCCACGGGGTTGCGCGTCTCGTCGCCGCGCGGGCTGATGCCGACCCGCACGGTGCCGGTCGCCCGCGCTCCGAGGGCGTCGCGCACCGTGTAGGTGAAGGCGTCGGTCCCCGCGGAGTAGTCGCCCGCCTCGTAGTCGATGCTCGTCGCACCGACCGCGACGACACCGCCCTTCTCCGGGCTGGACTCCTGCCCGAGCAGCTGCACGGAGTCGCCGTCGGGGTCGATGCCGTCGAGCGGGATCTCGATGCGCACGCTCTCGCCGGCGAGCACCCGTGCCACGACGGTCTTCGGCACCGGCGGGGTGTTCGTCTCGGCGTTGGGCTCGCGCACCTCGATGCTCAGCTGCGCCTGCGCCGTCTGCCCGAGCGGGCCGACGATCTCGTAGACGGCCGTGAAATTGCCCGTCGTCGTCGGCGCGAGATAGCGCAGCGAGTCGCCGGAGGCGAACAGCAGACCCGACGAGCCGCTCAGACCGTCGACGAGCACCGGGTTGAGGGTGATCGGCTCACCGTCGGGCTGCTCGTCGTTCTGCATGACGTCGATGGTGATCGCGTCGCCGACCCGCACGGTGGCCGAGTCGTCCCGCGCGATCGGGGGCTGCAGCCGGGTCGGCGGCGCCACCTCGATCACGGTGATTGTGCCCATGGCCTCCGATAGCCCGTTGGTGATGCGGTAGCCGAAACTCACCGGTCCCTGCAGCGGGCCGGTCAGCGTCACCCGCACCGACCGCTGTTCGAGTACTTCGGCGCGGATTCCGGATGTCGCGGGCACGTCCACCACGCCCGTGACCAGCAGCACTCCCCCGGCCGGATCGATGTCGGTCGCCGCGACGTCGACGGAGCGGCTGCTCAACGTGGGGACGAACATCGTCTTCGGGATCGTGACGGGTTTCGTGTTCGCGTCGGGCGGCGCGGTCACGTCCACCCGGATGAGGCCCGTCGCGGTCTGCTCGTTGTCGGTGACGGTGTACTCGAGATAGTGCGAGCGCGGCTCGTCGGTGATGAAGCGGAAGGTGCCCGTCTCGTAGCTCGGCGTGATCGTGACCCCGGCCTTCGCGGGCACGGCGTTGAGCCGCACAGAGCCGTTGCCTCCGCGCACGTGGTCGAGCGGCGAGACGGTGGTCTCCTTGCCCGTGTGGGCCGGCACCACGAAGGATTCGGCGACGAGCGGCACCTCGTCTGCCGCCATGGTCTCGACCGAGAGCGAGCCGGCCGCCGACGCGGTGCCGTCCGATGCCACGAGCGACACGGACGACGGTCCCATGCCGGAGCCGGCGTCGGTGAGGATCACGGTCCCCTCCGGTTTGAAGCTGGCCGTGATCTGCGAGGGTGCCGTCGCACTGACGAGGTAGAACGGGTCGCCGTCCGGGTCGATCCAGTCGTCGAGGGTCGAGACGGTGACCGTGCCGCCGCTGGCGAGGGTGGTCTTCGTTGCCCGGGCCTGCTGCGGGGGCGAGTTCTCGCCGGGCTGGCGGATCGCGACCTCGACGTTCGCGCTCGCTGTCCCGCCACGGCCGTCGTCGATCGTGTAGCCGAAGTTCACCGTGCCCGCTGCGCCCGGTTCGAGCGTGAGCTGCAACTGCTGACGGTCCTGGATGAGGTCAATGCGTCCGACGGCGGGATCGATGTCGGTGACGGAGCTGACGACGATGACGTCGGCGTTGGGGTCGTAGTCGTTGAGCAGGACGGGCAGAACCGTGGAACGGCCGGGCCTGGCTCCGAAGGCGTCGTCGACGGCGACGGGCGGCAGCTGGGTCTTCTCTATCTCGGGCGGCGTGTTGTCGTCGTTCTGCTCGACCTGCTGTTCGTCTTCGTCGACGTCGATCAGGTCTGACCAGTTGTCGATGAGCTCTCCGTCGGCCTGCACCGCCCACGACGCCCCGCCGGCTGCGTCGTTCAGAACCGTGCGTGCGCCGTTGACCTGAAACTCGAGTCGCGCGTTCGCGGGCATGTTCTCGAGCGACCGGGTGCTCGGCTCGCCGTCGCAGCGCTGCCAGGACCGGCCGTTCGACCACGCGGCGTATGCGCAGCCGTCGACCACGGTGGGTGCGGCCGCGGTACCGCCGCCGTCGGTGACCAGGGAAGTGGGGTCGCCTCCGCCGAGCGACAGTCCGATCAGGCCGGAAGAGTGGGCGATGAGCAGCGGGCCGCCCGCCGAGCTCGGGGCCTGAAGCCGCACGCCTGCGGCACCGTCTCCGGCGCTGTCGCCGAGCGAGTCGGCGAGGTCGACGACCCGGCCGGCGACCTCGACTCGGTCGGCTTCGATGTCGAGCACGGCCCAGCGTCCGCCGACGGAGGTGACGGCGTAGTCGCCGGTCGTGCCTCCGAGCTCGGTCGAGGCCGTGGCATCCGCCGTCACGGCTCCCGTCGACGCCATCGCGGCATCGACGCGGTAGACCTTGTTCGTCTCGGGGCTGAAGGCGAACAGCAATCCGTCGGGGTCGACGCTGACGGCGGAGTTCGCACCGAGACTCAGGGTCGCCTCCTGGCCCGTGTCGAAGTCGGAGAGGTCGGCGAGCGGGATGATCCACACCTCGCCGGTGCCCTGGGAGAAGAGCACCACGTTGTCGCCGGCGAGGAACACAGCCGGCTGCAGCGGAGGCAGGGGCACGCTCTCGGTGACGGTCGAGGTCGCCGCGTCGACGAGGTCGAGGGTGGCGTCGCTGCGGTCGAACATCAGCACGGTGGATCCCCGCTGCACGACGTCGAGTTCTGCGCTCGCGCCGGCGACGACCGTGTTGAGCTCGAACACCTCGGTGTTGGCCCTGCCGATGAACTGGTCGGCGCCGTTCGACACCCACACGGAGGCGTCGTTGAGGTCGAGTCGTTGAGCCGAGTAGCCGTTCGAGACCACGGCGATCGTCGCGACCAGCGCCGCTACAAGAGAACCGCTCGTCACCGTGGTGACGAGCGACTTGTGCCCTCGGATCCAATCCCTGATCATGCGCCACTCACCCGGGGATGTCCACGCATTTCGGGTTGCTCGGCTCGCCGAGGCGGCCGTCGCGGCTGACCCGGACGGTCATGCACATGTAGTCGCCCGCCGAGCCGTCGGCGACGAACTCCGGCGTGCTCTGCACGCTCTGCGTGTCGCCGTCGAGCTCGATCTGATAGGCGTCGGCGTCGGCGAGACCCGGATCGTCCCAGGTGAAGGTGACCGTCTCGCCGCTCATCGACGACGCGATATCGCTGACCACGGGGATATCGTCGGAACTCGACCGGATCAGCACCAGCGTGGCCGTCGCCCCGAGCGCGATGACGAGCACGGAGCAGGCCACGAGGATCCAGGCCAGCAGCTGCATGCGCTTGCCGACCGGGGCGCGCGTCGAGCCGCGCTGCCCGAGGCTGCGGTGGCCCTGGCTGCGGTGGCCGACGGTGCGGTTGCCCTGACCGCGGTCTCCCGCCGTGTTGCGGTTGTCGCTGTTGCCCTTGATCAGGGTGCCGACGGCGTCGTAGTTGTCGGCGACGGCCGCGACGCGTCGGCGGCGACGGCCGGGCGCGACGGGGGCGGCGGCACCGGCGACGCCGCGCACCCGCGTGCGGTCTTCCAGGTCGGCGACGGTGGCGAGCGCCCAGTCGTCCATGGCGACCTCGACCGGGGTCTGCGCCACACCGATCTCGGTCTCGACCGACTGCAGTTCGCGGACGAGCTCCAGGATGCTCGCCGGCCGGTTCTTGGTGCTCTTCGACATGGCCCTGGTCAGCGCACGCTCCAGGCTGGCGGGGACGTCAGGGCGGGCGATCGGCTGGGCCTTCGCCCGGTTGATCCGGGAGATCAGGTCGACGGAGGTGTTGGACTCTCCCGGCACCTCGAAGGGCGACCTGCCGGCGAGCAGCGAGTACACGGTGGCGGCGAACGCCCACACCTCCGACGCGATCGTGCCGGCCGTCTCGTCCATCAGCACCTCGGGAGCCGACCACGGGATCGACATGCCGATGGCCTGCTGCGAGTCCGACTCGCTCAGCGTGGCCGCGATGCCGAAGTCGGAGAGCACGGGGTGGCCGTAGGCGGTCATGAGGATGTTCGACGGCTTGATGTCACGGTGCAGCACGCCGGCCATGTGCGCCGTCTCGATGGCGCTGCCGATCTTGATCGCGATGCGCATTACCTCGGCGACGGGCAGCCGCTCGGCGCGGTAGCGCTGGCTGAGCGACGACGAGCACATCTCCATCACCAGATACGGTCGCCCGTCGGAGGAGACGCTGGCCTGATACACGGTGAGGATCGAGGGGTGGGCGCTCAACTGCGCCATGAGGTTGGCCTCGGCCTGGAACATCTGCCGCACCTGGTCGTTGACGACCTCGGCGAGCATGACCTTGACGGCGACCTGGCGCCGAGGCATGTTCTGCTCGTAGAGGAAGACGTCGGCGAAACCGCCGGAACCGAGCACGTGGATGTACGAGAACCCGGGCAGGATCGGAGGTTGCGAAGGAAGGCGACGCGCCACGTAGACCCCCCTCAGACCGCGGACAACTTTGCCTTATTCTAAGCAGGTTGTGTCAGAGCACTCTATGGTTTGCCCGGGGTGCCGTGATCCCGGTGTCCGCGCCGCCCTCTGCGGCATGCGCTCCGATCACGTCGACGACGTCGACGATGAGCACGGTGACGTTGTCGCGTCCGCCCTCGGCGAGCGCCGCATCGACCAGCGCACTCGCCGTCTCGGTGGCCGAGAGTCCGGCGGCGAGGTGCAGCCGCAGGCGTTCGTCCTCGATCTCGCCGGTGAGCCCGTCGGAGCAGATCAGCAACCGCAGCCCCGGCTTCAGCGGCAGGAGCCAGTAGTCGGGGGTGGGCTGCGACTGGAATCCGACGGCCCGCGTGATGACGTTGCCCTCGGGGTGGTTGTGTGCCTGAGCGGGGGTGATCAGCCCGCTCTCGACGAGCTGCTGCACGAGGGAGTGGTCGACGGTGACCTGGGCGAGCTCGTTGCGCTCGTACCGGTAGACGCGGCTGTCGCCGATGTTGAAGATGGCGAAGTAAGGCTCGCCGTCGATCATGGTGAGGGCCGCGCCGGTGACCGTCGTTCCGACGCCGAGTTCGCTGCCGTCGGAGATCACGTCGATGTCGGCGGTCGCCTTCTCTAGCGCCCGCTCGATCGACTCCGGCTCGATGAAGTCAGACGTGCGTGCCTCGGCGAGGCGGGTGACGACCGCGGCGCTCGCCCGGTCGCCGGCGAGGTGTCCGCCCATGCCGTCGGCGACCGCGAAGATCGGCGGAGCGGCGATGAAGCTGTCCTCGTTGGCCGCGCGTCGGCGTCCGACATCCGTCACCGCCGCCCAGGCGATGCGGATCTCGCCCGCACCTCCCCCGGGGAGGGGAATGGGCAGCTCTGGGTTGCTCGCGCCGATCTCGGTCATGCTGCCCTACTCTTCATGGCCGTCTGGCCGTTCATGACCGGTTGGCCCGAGGTGGCGTTGTAGCGGCAGGATCTCGATGATATTGCCGTCGCCAATGTCCACGAGCGTACCGGGGGTGACGACCATCGCCTCACCCTGTCTCAGAGAGCGGGGCGCGCTGCCGGGCACGGAGACCGTCGAACCGTTGGTCGAACGCAGGTCGGTGACGATGACGGATGTACCGAGCTGACGTATCTCCAGGTGGGTGCCCGACACCTCCCCCTTCGGTGACTGCACGCGGATGAGCTTGGGCAGTTCGCCGTTGCTGATGCGGGGCGAGCTGGGCGACCGGCCAACATAGGCCGCGACGTCGAGCAGCACCGTGCGTTCGCTGCGCCCGATGCGGAACCCGTAGCGGGCGGGCGGCGCCGCCGCCGCCGGCTGCGAGGGCTGCGCCGGCGGGGCGGGTTCGGGGGCGCGGGGCGGGGCGGATGCGGCGACGCCGGTCGACGCGGGGCCCGGTCGACCGACGATCGTGTCGTCGAGGTCGCCGCCGATGCCGGTCGCCGCCGCACGGTCGACCGATCGGATGGTGTCGTCGAGGTCGGGGATCACAGCCCTATTATTCGCTATCCGCCGACCCGCGGCGCGACGAGCCCGATCATTGTGCACAGCGGGCTATTTCGACGGATTTCGACGGTCTGATCTGCCGCACGTTGCGGAATCGCTTGTGGCCGCCACGGCGCACTGACAGAATCAACCCATGAACTCGCTCGGCAAGTCCATTGCAAAGCCCGTACAGCTCGACGCCGTCTCGAAGGCGATCATCGAGCAGTTGCAGACCGACGGCCGAAGGTCGTACGCCGAGATCGGCAAGGCGGTCGGGCTCAGCGAGGCGGCGGTGCGGCAGCGCGTGCAGAAGCTCACCGAGTCGGGCGTGATGCAGGTCGTCGCCGTGACCGATCCGATGCAGCTCGGGTTCTACCGTCAGGCGATGATCGGCGTGCGGGTCTCGGGAGACACGACCCTCGTGGCCGAGGCGCTCGGCGCGCTCGACGCCGTCGACTACGTCGTTCTCACCGCGGGCAGCTTCGACATCCTGGCCGAGGTGGTGTGCGAGAACGACGACGACCTCATCGACCTGTTGAACAAGCAGATCCGGGCGATCGAGGGCGTGCAGTCCACCGAGACATTCGTCTATCTGAAACTCTTCAAGCAGCTCTACAACTGGGGAACGAGGTAACCGCGATGACCACCACAGAGCAGACAGTCGGCCCGGCTTCGAGCGAGGGCGGCGACGACGCCGCGCTGCAGCGGAAGGCCAAGGACCATCTCTGGATGCACTTCAACCGGCAGTCCGTGATGGAAGACGGCGGCGGCGTGCCGATCATCGTTAAGGGCAGCGGCCACCACATCTTCGACTCCCGCGGCAAGAAGTACTTCGACGGCCTCTCCGGGCTCTTCGTGGTCAACGCCGGCCACGGCCGGAAGCGGCTCGCCGAGGTCGCAGCCAAGCAGGCCGAGGAGCTCGCGTTCTTCCCGCTCTGGTCGTACGCGCACCCCTCGGCTATCGAGCTCGCCGACCGGCTCGCCTCCTACGCGCCCGGCGAGCTGAACCGCGTCTTCTTCTCCTCGGGTGGCGGCGAGGCCGTCGAGACCGCGTTCAAGCTGGCGAAGTACTACTGGAAGCTGCAGGGCCGGCCGACGAAGCACAAGGTCATCTCCCGCTCCGTCGCCTACCACGGCACGACCCAGGGCGCGCTCGCCATCACCGGCATCCCCGCGATGAAGCAGATGTTCGAGCCGGTCACCCCGGGCGGTTTCCGGGTGCCGAACACCAACTACTACCGCGCCTCGGAGATGGGCGCGCCGGCCGACGACCCGTATCTGTTCGGGCAGTGGGCCGCGAACCGCATCGAGGAGATGATCCTGTTCGAGGGCCCGGAGACGGTGGCAGCGGTGTTCCTCGAGCCGGTGCAGAACTCCGGCGGAGCCTTCCCGCCTCCGCCCGGCTACTTCGCGCGGGTGCGCGAGATCTGCGACCAGTACGACGTGCTGCTCGTCGCCGACGAGGTCATCACCGCGTTCGGGCGCATCGGCAACATGTTCGCCTCGACCACCTACGGTTTCGAGCCCGACATGATCACCTGCGCGAAGGGCATGACGAGCGGGTACTCCCCCATCGGCGCCACGATCGTCAGCGAGAAAATCTACGAGCCGTTCAAGCACGGCGACACGTCGTTCTATCACGGCTACACCTTCGGCGGGCATCCCGTCTCGTCGGCCGTCGCCCTCGCCAACCTCGACATCTTCGAGGAGGAGAAGCTCAACGAGAACGTGCGCGCCAACTCGCCCGTCTTCCGGGCGACGCTCGAGAAGCTGCTCGACCTGCCGATCGTCGGCAACGTGCGCGGCGACGGCTACTTCTTCGGCATCGAGCTCGTCAAGGACAAGGCCACGAAGGAGACGTTCGACGACGACGAGGCCGAGCGGCTGTTGCGCGGATTCCTCTCCAAGGCGCTGTTCGAGGCGGGGCTGTACTGCCGTGCCGACGACCGCGGCGACCCCGTCATCCAGCTTGCCCCGCCGCTCACCGTCGGACCCGCGGAGTTCGACGAGATCGAGGGCATACTGCGCTCTGTGCTCACCGAGGCGTGGACCAAGCTCTAGGTGGACGACGGCGAGAGCGTCTACCGCGGGCTCAGTCTCTGGCACGGCACGGTGGCGGATGATCTCACCCCGCGTTCCCCGCTGCCGGGAGACACCGCGGTCGACGTGGCAGTCGTGGGCGGCGGGCTGACCGGCCTGTGGACCGCCTACTACCTGCTGCAGCGCGACCCCGGCCTGCGCATCGCCGTGCTCGAGAAGCACATCGCGGGGTTCGGGGCGTCGGGGCGTAACGGGGGCTGGTGCAGCGCGCTCTTCCCCGCATCCACCACCGCCCTGGTGCGCGAGCACGGACGGGACGCGACCCTGGCCATGCGCCGCGCGATGGTCGACACCGTCGACGAGGTCGGGCGTGTGGCCGCCGCCGAGGGCATCGACTGCGACTTCGTGAAGGGCGGCACTCTCTCGCTCGCCCGGTCTGAGGTGCAGCTGTCCGCGGCCCGCGCCGAGGTCGTCACGGCGCGCGCCTACGGCGTCGACGACCTGCGTCTCGTGCAGACCGCGGTCGCCGGAGCGCTCGGCGGCGCCGTCGACCCGGCCTGCGCGCGGCTGCATCCGGCGAAGCTGGTTCGCGGGCTCGCCCGGGTGGTCGAGGCGCGCGGCGCTCGCATCTTCGAGGGCACCGAGGTGCTGGGCTGGGAGCCGCACCGGGTGCTGACGGCGCGCGGAACGGTGACCGCCGATCACGTCGTCATCGCGACCGAGGGCTACGGCGCGACGATCCCCCAGACCCGGCGCGACGTGCTGCCGCTCTACTCGCTGATGATCGCGACCGAGCCGCTCACCGACGCCGCGTGGCGGTCTATCGGCATCGAGCACGGGCAGACGTTCACCGACTACCGCCACCTGCTCGTCTACGGGCAGCGCACGGCCGACAACCGGTTCGCGTTCGGCGGTCGGGGGGCGCGCTATCACTGGGGAAGCAGAATCCGCGCCGAGTACGACCGCGCTCCCCGCGTGTTCGAGCACCTGCGGGCGAGCCTGGTCGACCTGTTCCCCGAGGCCGCGGGGGCCCGAGTCACCCACCGGTGGGGCGGGCCGCTCGGGGTGCCCCGAGACTGGCACGCGAGCGTGCACCACGATCGCGCCACCGGCATCGCCCGCGCCGGTGGCTACGTGGGCGACGGCCTCAGCACCACGAACCTCGCCGGCCGCACCCTCGCCGACCTCATCACCGGCGCGAGCTCGACGCTGACGGCTCTGCCCTGGGTGGGACACCGCTCTCCGCGGTGGGAGCGCGAGCCGCTGCGCTTCGTCGGCGCCAATCTCGGGCTGGCGGCGATGGCGGTCGCCGACGCCGAGGAGGCCGTGACGGGTCGGCCGTCGCTCGCCGCGCGCGTGATGGCGCCGCTCACCGGACACTAGCGCGGTACTAGCGGCCCGCCCTGACGCGACCTAGGGTATGCCCATGGTTACTCTCGAAGATCTCGCAGCGTTGCGACCCCAAGGAATCGACTTCGAGGCGGTGGGCCACCTCGTCACGATCATGCCGACCGCCCACACCCGCAAGCTCGGGATGGGCGTTCCCGACGTCAAGCTCGACTGGCAGGTGCTGTCGGACGGCAACACCGTCGGCTACATCGAGGCCGGGCAGAACGTCATCCTCGCCTGGAAGCCGTTCGAACTCGACGACGGCACCCCCGCCGAGGTCACCTCGATCGACGAGGCCGTGGAGTTTCTCGCCGCAGACCCGCCCAAGCTTCGGCATAACCACAACAAGCATCCGCACAAGAAGCGGTAGCGGCGCGACCGCGTTACGAGGCGCGCGCCGCGAGCAGGGGCAGCAGCACCTCGCTGGTGAGCGGGGCGAGCGGATAGTCGAGCGCCTCGTCGGGCGAGACCCAGATCAGCTCGTCGATCTCCGCGGATGCCACGGCCTCTCCGCGCACGGAGACGAAGAAGATCTCGGCGTCGACGACGTAACCCGCCTCGTTGGCCGCCGGGGCGTGGAAGCGCCCGAGATAGTCGAGGTCGCCCGGCAGCACGTCGATGGCGAGTTCCTCGCCCAGCTCGCGCATGAGCGCGACCGCGGGCGTCTCGCCGGCGTCGATCTTTCCGCCTGCCTGCATAAACCGGTCCGTTCCGCGCTTGCGCACGAGCAGCAGCCGTCCGGCCTCGTCGGTGATCACGGCCGCGACGATGACGATGACCCCGGTCGGGGTGGCGCTGGTGGTGTTCATTCGGGTCGCTTCCGTCTCGGGTCGGGCTTCAGCAATGGTGCCACACGTGCCGCCTGGGCCCGCCTGCTCGGCGCACCCGCTGGTAGGGTGTGCCCAACCCCGTCCGGTTTGATTTCTGGGAGACGAGCCTCTGAACGAGCGAACCTCACGCACGCGGTTTCCCGTCGTGGGCGCGATCGCGATAGCCCTCCTGGTGGCGGTGCAGATCATCCCGCTCGTCGCCGTGGTCTGGATCTCACTGCACGGCCAGCGGCTCGCCGACCAGATCGCGGTGTGGAACTTCTCCCCCACCGACGTGCTCGAGACCTACGTCGACCGGTCGACGATGACCGAGCTGGGCGCGTTTCTCTTCTACGCCAGCAGTCCGGTGGTGAATTCGAAGGAGTCGTTCGACGAGATCTGTTCGAGCGACGAGGAGGGCATAGGCACGCTCGGCTGCTACCTGCCCGCGACGGGCGCGATCCACCTGTACGACATCACGGACGAGCGTCTCGACGGCATGGAGGAGGTCATCGCCGCGCACGAGATGCTGCACGCCGCGTGGGCGCGGATGGGCGACGACGAGCTCGCGGCGATCGGTCCGCTGCTCGAGGAGCAGGCGCTGTTGTCGGAGGCCGATCCGGAGTTCGCCGCACGGATGGAGTTCTACGCGCGCAGCGAGCCCGGCGAGCGGTTGAACGAGCTGCACTCGATCCTCGGCACGGAGGTCGCCGAGCTGGATCCTCGGCTCGAGAGGCACTACGCCGACCTGTTCTCCGACCGACAGGCGCTCGTGGCGCTGCACGCCGTGTCGAACCAGGTCTTCGTCGACATCGAGAAGCAGGCGGCCGACCTGGTCGCGCAGCTCGACGCGCTGGCGGCCGACATCGAGGCGGACTACGCCAGCTACACGGCCGGCTACGACCAGTTCGACGTCGACGTGCAGTCGTTCAACGCCCGCGCCACCTCCGGCGACTTCGACTCCCAGCGACAGTTCGACCGCGAATACGACGCACTCGTGCAACGCCGCGACGACCTCGACGCCCTCTACGCCTCGATCTCCGCGCGGGACGCGACCTACACGGCGCTGGTCGCCCAGCTCGACGCGCTGAACGCCGACGTCGACGAGCTCAATAGCAGCATCAACATCGCACCGCGACCCGGCGGCGGGCTATAGCCGAGGCCGGTGGGCGAACGTAGGGTGAAACGCATGAACCGCACTTCCGATCGCACGTCCACACTCACCTCCGCACTGGTCCTCGTCGCGTTTCTCGCCATCTCCTTCGGCGTCGCCGCTCTCGGATCCATCGCCACGGCCGGCAACGTCGAGGGCTGGTACGCGGATGCCGCGAAGGCGCCGTGGAATCCGCCGAGCTGGGTCTTCGGACCCGCGTGGACGCTGCTGTACACGCTGATGAGCGTCGCCGCGTGGCTGGTGTGGCGTCAGCGGCACCGGGTGTCGGTGCGGCGTCCGCTCGCCCTCTACGTGGTGCAGCTCGTGCTCAACTCGATCTGGACACCGGTGTTCTTCGGCCTGTTCCCCTTCATCGGTGCGCCCGCCCTGTGGGTCGCGCTCGCCATCATCCTCGCGCTCGACGTGATGGTTCTCCTGACCATGATCGCGTTCTGGCCCGTGAGCAAGACCGCGGCGTGGCTGCTGGTGCCGTACTGGGCCTGGGTGCTGTTCGCCACGACGCTGAACTGGGCACTCGCCGCGCTGAACTCCTGACGGGCGGGAAGGATACGGGCGAGAAGGCGACGGGCGGGAAGGCGACGGGCGGGCCGGCTCCTGTCGCGGGACGTGCGCCCCCTAGTCGACCGCGAAGGCCCACTCCGGGAGCATGCCGCGGTCGAGCACGGTGCGCAACAGTTCGGCGAGCCCGTAGCGTCCGTCGATCTCCTGCGCCGCCGTGACGAACAGGTGCGCGACACTGCTGCGACCGAGCGCCCAGTTCAGCCAGGCGAGCATGCAGAGCAACGGCGGTCGGTCGGGCCGGGGCGCCCGCGCGGCGATCGCCTTGAGCAGCTCGATCGCCACCTCGACACGCTCCGGGTCGGGCCGTGGGCCCTGGCCGAGCATCAGCACTCCGCTGTCGAGGCTCTCGGCCGGGGTGCCGGCCGCGAAACTCTCGGCGTCGTCGAGCACACGGCCGCCCGTCGCGAGGTCGAAGGCCCACTGCAGCATCACGACGTCGCGCAGAGCCGGCGACCGGCAGATCGCGATGACGAACGCCGCCGCCCGGTCGTCGAGCCGGGCGACGTCGTGCGCGAGGATCAGCTCGAGCACTGCGGGGAGGTCGTGCACCCTGGCGGGATCGTCCAGGCCGAGGGCGAGCGCGACGTCGGCCTCGACGGCGGTGATGCCGTCGTCGGCGTGAGCGGTCGCCGGGGCGCCGGATCGCCCGGGCTGGAACGCGCGGGTGAGCTCGCGCAGCTTGCGTGCCACCACCTCCTTGGTCGCCAGATCGACGACGGGCAGCGCCGCCCACTGAGCGACGTCGCCGAAGCGGGACCGGGCGAGCTGCGGAACCTCGCCGAGGGCCTCCGACCCGGCGATGTCGTCGAGCGAGCGCCCCTCGGCGGGGCAGTCGGGATCGAGGTACGAGCCCCAGGCGTCGCCGGCCACACACAGGGCGTCGCGCACACGATAGCCGGAGAACCGGAAACGCTCGATGACGGCGGCCACGAAAAGGCTGTGCGGAGGGCCCGCGTCGCCGGCCGGGGCGTCTGGATCGCCGCCGTCGCCGCGATACGCACGCTCGGTGTACACGACGGGCACCACCCCGTCTGCGCCGGGCAGTTTGCTCAGCATGCCGACGAGCGAGGTGGCCACACGTCGGTGATGCTGCTGGGACGAGTCATCCGGAAGATCGAACCGCACCGCAGCGCACGTTCGGCTGCCCCGGAAGGCGACGAACACGATGCTCTGCCGCGGTTGGAAGCCCACGAGCTGAGGCACGAGGGCGAGGAAGTCCTTGGCGTGGGCGGTTTTCACGATCGTCGTCATGACCCACAGCCTCCGCCCGTCGACGGCGCACCGGGACGCCGCGGTCGGATCTGTGGACAACTCCGCGCCTGTGGATAGCGGGGGGCGGCAGCGCGCTCGCCTAAGCTGCAGACGACACATGCTGCAAGAAGAGGAGATCCGGATGTCGCTCGCTGTCAGGTATTCGGAACACGGCGACGCCGACGTTCTCAGGGTCGTCGACGTCGACGAACCCCACGCAGGCCCGGGCGAGGTGCGGGTCGCGGTGCGCACCGCCGGGCTGAACCCCTACGACTTCAAGGTGCGCCGGGGCGGATACGGCAAGCCGATCCCGCTGCCGAGCGGTCAGGGATCCGAATTCGCCGGCGTCGTCGACGAGGTCGGGGAGGGCGTGACGGATGTCTCGGTCGGCGACGAGGTACTCGGCTTCACGTCGTTCGCCGCCCAGGCGGAGTACGTGGTCGTTCCCAGCGCCCGCACCGCCCCGAAGCCCGCCGAGCTCGACTGGGCCGTCGCCGGCGGCATCGGCCTCGTGGGCAACACGGCGGAGCGTTCCGTCGACTCGCTCTCGCTGACGCCCGACGACACGGTGCTCGTCACGGCCGGCGCGGGCGGCGTGGGGCTGCTCGCCGTACAGTTCGCCCGCAAGGCGGGCGCCACGGTCGTCGCGACCGCGAGCGAACCGCATCACGAATTTCTGCGTTCGCTCGGCGCGATCCCCATCGCGTACGGCGAGGGCGAGGTGGAACGGGCCAGGGCCGCGGCACCGGGCGGTTTCACGGCGGCGCTCGACAACGTCGGCCGCTCGGGCGTCGAGCTCGCGCTCGCCCTCGAGATCCCGCCCGGCCGGATCAACTCGATCGCCGACTACGAGGCGGGCGAGGAGTTCGGCATCACCAACGTGGGCGGCGGTGGCAAGAACCGGGCCGGCCTCGAGCGCCTGGCCACGGCGGCGGCCACCGGCGCCATCGTCTTCCCGATCCTCGCCACCTACCCGCTCGCCGACGTCGTCGACGCGTACCGACGCCTCGAGGAGCGCAGCGGGCTCGGCAAGATCGTGCTGACGATCTCGTGACGGACTAGCGCCGAGCCGGCCCGTCTCAGGAGAGCGTGGCGGGGTCGAACAGCTCCGAGATCTCGGCGACCTCCTCGGCGGTCGGCGTCCACGCGGTAGCGGCATCCGCGTTCTGCACGATCTGCTCGGCGCGCGTCGCACCGGCGATGACGCTGGTGAGTCCGGGCTGCGCGAGCAACCACGCGAACGTGGCCTCGAGCATGCTCACGTCGCGGGCGGCGCAGAAGGCCTCGTAGCGCTCGATAGCGTCCCACGGCGCATCGGCCAGCAGGTGCGAGCGGGTACGCATGATGCGGCTGTCGGCTGGGCCACCCTCACGGGAGAACTTGCCGGTGAACAGGCCGTTGTAGAGCGGGAAGAAGGGCAGAAAGCCCAGTCCGTAGGCGTTCACCGCCGGCAGCACCTCGGCCTCCGCGTCGCGCACGAGGAGGCTGTACTCGTTCTGGGCGGACACGAACTTCGGATGCGACGCGAGCGTCGCGACGTACTCGGCCTCCGCGATCTGCCAGCCGGCGAGATTGGAGTGCCCGATGTATCTCACCTTGCCCTCGGATATGAGGTCGTCGAGAGTCGCCAGGGTCTCCTCGACGGGGGTGAGCGGGTCTGGCGTGTGCAGCTGGTAGAGGTCGATCCAGTCGGTCTGCAGGCGTCTCAGCGACGCCTCGACCGCCAGCCGGATGTACCGGCGGGAGCCGCGCGCACCCCAGTCGGGCCCGTTCGCTCCGGCCATGTCCATGCCGAACTTCGTCGCGAGCACGATGTCTCCGCGCCTGGCGCCGAGGGAGTTGCCCATCAGGGTCTCGCTCAATCCCCGTTCGGCGCCGTAGATGTCCGCCGTGTCGAAGAGGGTCACCCCGGCGTCGATCGCCGCGTTGATCACCGCGTCGGTGCCCTCCTGCGACTCGCTCGACGTGCCGGCCCGTCCGAAGTTGTTGCAGCCGAGGCCGATCGTTGAGACGCGCAGGCCGCTCGCGCCGAGGTTGCGGTACTCGATGATTGCCATTCTTCGATGCTAGACCGCCGTGTCCTCTCCTCCACAGGAATCTCGGCCGTCGCCGGTTTCGCCATGTCCGAAAAGTGCCAGAACCGCGTCGGCACCGCGGGCTACAGTCGTGTCATGACCATTCGAACAGCCACATTCGAACCCCCGCGGTACCTCGTCCGCGTGCCGAGTCCCATCGGCAGGCTCGAGATCACCAGCGACGGCGAGGCGATCACCTCCCTCAGCATCGAGCGTGCCGGCTCTCTGCCGCTCGAGGAGTTTCCCGAGAACCGCAATTCGGTGCTCGACGCCGCGGCCGAACAGCTGGCCGAGTACTTCGACGGCCGTCGCCGCGACTTCGACCTGCCGGTGCGCCTCGAGGGCACCGCTTTCCAGAAGGCCGTCTGGGCGCAACTGCGCGACCTGCAGTGGGGCGAAGTGGCCTCCTACGGCAGCGTGGGACTGGCCACCGGCCGAGCCACCGCCGGCCGAGCCGTCGGCGGCGCGGTCGGCGCGAACCCGATCCCCATCATCGTCCCCTGCCACCGCATCCTCGCCGGCAACGGCAAGATCACCGGCTACAGCGGCGGCAACGGCATACCGACCAAGGCCTGGCTGCTCGACCACGAGGGCATCGTGCACCACACCGTGGGCTTCGAGCCGGTGCCCGCTTGACGGCCGAACGGGCGAGCATCGTCGTCGGAGACGACGGAGTGCCCCGGTGCGGGTGGGCAGGCGGCGACGTGGAGTACTCCCGCTACCACGACGAGGAGTGGGGTACGCCGCTGCACGGCGATCGTCCGCTCTTCGAGAAGCTCTCCCTCGAGGGCTTTCAGGCCGGCCTGTCGTGGATCACGATCCTGCGCAGGCGGGAGAGCTTCCGGCAGGCGTTCCACGGCTTCGACATCGCCCGCGTGGCGGCCATGGAGCCCGACGAGGCCGACGCATTGATGCAGAACGCCGCCATCATCCGCAACCGCGCGAAGATCCAGGCGACGATCGCCAACGCTGCCATCACGCAGTCGATGGTAGACGAGCGACCCGGCGCCCTCGACGAGCTGATGTGGGGGTTCGCTCCCCCGGCGCGTGCCGCTCCCCCGGCCTCCTTGTCGCAGGTTCCGGCGATCACCCCGGAGTCCACGGCGATGAGCGCTGCGCTGCGCGCTCGAGGCTTCAAATTCGTCGGACCGACGACGCTCTACGCGCTCATGCAGTCGAGCGGCATGGTGAACGACCACGTCCTCGGTTGTGCGAGGGCGCAAAGTGGCGAGCGGTGAGCCGGCCGATAGGCCTCTGAATCAGAGGCCCTGAATCAGAGTTCCTGAATCAGAGGGTGCGGCCAGACGTGGCCTACGGCTCGCGCGGTGGCGCGTAGGGCGTTGCCAGGTACTCGGGCGGTGTGCCCGGCAGCGCGGCGCCCGGCAGCGCAGTGCCGGAGGTCGCGGCACCGTCGAGTGCGGACGTCGGGGACCCGTGGCCGACCAGGGGCGGCTTGTAGCCCTCCACCGTGAGAGTGTGCGGTCGGTACTCGGCGCGTCCGAAGCCCAGGACGAAGAGCCAGACCCATGGCAGCACGATCCCGAGCACGAGAAAGCCGGTGCCCTTGCCGAAGGCCCGGCCCGTCCGGTGCATCCCGACATACAGGAAGACGGAGGTGACGACGCTGCCGTACGGCACGAACGACGCCCAGGCCCAGTTGCCGTTCTGCCCGCCGAGTCGCAGCCAGGTGTACGTGTTCAGCACCGGCACCCAGGCCTTCCACGGCTCTACGCCCGTCTTGCGAAACAGGGCGGCGAGCGGCACAGCCGTCAGCAGGTAGTTCACGATGACGACCGCCGCCACGAACGCGACGAAGGCGAGCAGGACCAGTCCCACGGTGGCCGCGGCCTGCGCGTCGCTGGTGTAGCTGTCGTACGAGTCGATGGCGGTCCCCCTGGGGTGTGTCGCATGAAGCGGGTGCGCCCACTCTATCGGCGCCGACGTCGCTCTGAGGCGGCCGCCGCTCAGACGTAGAGCTCGAGCTCGCCCGGCTTGCCGCGCTCGAGCCGGATGCCGGCCGTGGCAGCCCAAGCCAGAAGAGAGTCGGCATTCGCATGGTCTATGCCCGCCACGGCGAGCTCGCGAACGAACACACCCTTCCCCTTCTTATTGAAGTGGGTGAGCGCCTTCTTCTGGCCGGTGTCGGTCTCGGTGACGACCCGGAGGTAGTGGGCGTCCGGGCCGGCGGTGAGCGGTCCGAGCGCCGCGTACGACTCGGAGCGCAGGTCGAGCACGAGCCCGGGCTCCCGCGCGATCAGCTCGCCGATGGCCTGACGCCAGTGCTTCTTCAGCGACAGGCCGGGCAGCCGGGAATCGTGCGACAGGCGGTAGGCGGGGATGCAATCGCCGGCGCCGACGAGGCCGAACAGCGCGGAGTTCACAGCGACGTGCTCGAGCACCCACTGCCGCTCGGAGTCGCGCAGGGACTCCGCCGCGATCCCGTCGAACAGCACGCCCGTGTACCGGTCGATCACCGGCATGACGGGAGACGAGAGCACGACACGGTTGCGATCGACCTCGAACCGCTGGGTGGGGCCCAGTCCGAGAGCGCCGGTGGCGACGGTGAGATTGCGCGAGAGCTTGCGCAGGGCGTCGAGGGTCTCGGCGCGGTGCGCGGCGAGCTCGGGGTAGCTGAGGCCGGCGAGGTCGAGGCTGCTGCCCGGTTCACCGCCGTCCCGCTTGGTCTCGGAGGGAGGGAGCAGTACGAGCATGTGACCTTACGGGGCTGTGGGTGGGGAGTCGACGGGCCGGGCCAGGAATGCGAGTGCACGCTGCACCAGCGTCTCCAACGGCTCGACGGAGTCGAGGGTGAGACGTTCGACGTCGCCGCTCGATCCCGACCATTCAGCGTACTCGTCGAGGCTCTGCTCGACGGCGTGCCACGTCGGGGAGGTCACGTGCGGGAGGTCGCGTTCTCGCGCCTCGAGACGGTTGCGGTGCACTCCCAGATCGGAGCACACGACCTCGAGGAATCGCAGCGGCTCACCGGCGCGGGCGGCGAGGTTGACCCACTGCTCACGGGCGGGGTCGACCGCGTTCACCGCGTCGATGATGGCGCCGTGACCGGCACGCAGCACGGTCTCGGCGAGGGCCTCGGCCACCAAGTAGGCGGCGAGACCGGTCGGCTGGTCGGCGTCGATCCCGGCCCGCAGGATCGCGGACTCGATCGGATCGACCGACACGACGGGCTTCAACAGCCGCGCGCCTATCGCTTCGGCGATGGCGGTCTTCCCTGTACCGGGAAGACCGGCCATCGCTACCAGCATGGGTTATACCAGCGCGGCGTTGCGCGCAACGATCGTCACTGTGTCGTGCTCGACAGAGAGGAACCCGTCTTCGGCATTCGCCTTCACGACGGCGCCTTCGAGCGTGGTCACACGCACTTCACCCGCGGCGAGGATCGCCAACAGCGGCTCGTGACCGGGCAGGATGCCGATCTCGCCCTCTGTCGTGCGCGCCACGATCTGCTTCGCCAGCCCGGACCAGACCTCGTGGTCGGCCGAGACGACGCTGACCTTCAGGTCGGCCATGGTTAGCCGTTCTCCTTCTGGATCTTCGCCCACTGCTCTTCGACGTCGTTGATTCCACCGACGTTGAAGAACGCCTGCTCGGCAACGTGGTCGAACTCGCCCTTGGTGATCGCGTCGAACGACTCGATCGTGTCCTTGAGCGGAACCGTCGAACCCTCTACACCGGTGAACTTCTTCGCCATGTAGGTGTTCTGCGACAGGAACTGCTGGATGCGGCGTGCACGCGACACTGTGATCTTGTCTTCTTCAGAGAGCTCGTCGACACCGAGGATCGCGATGATCTCCTGGAGCTCCTTGTTCTTCTGAAGAATCGCCTTCACCGCGGTTGCGACGCGGTAGTGGTCGGCGCCCAGGTAGCGGGGGTCGAGGATGCGGCTCGTGGAGGTGAGCGGGTCGACGGCCGGGTACAGGCCCTTCGACGCGATCTCGCGGCTGAGCTCGGTGGTCGCGTCCAGGTGGGCGAACGTCGTTGCCGGCGCGGGGTCGGTGTAGTCGTCGGCGGGCACGTAGATCGCCTGCAGCGAGGTGATCGAGCGACCACGCGTCGAGGTGATGCGCTCCTGGAGCACACCCATCTCGTCGGCGAGGTTCGGCTGGTAGCCCACGGCGGAAGGCATGCGTCCCAGAAGGGTCGACACCTCGGAACCGGCCTGCGTGAAGCGGAAGATGTTGTCGATGAAGAGCAGGACGTCCTGGTTCTTCACGTCGCGGAAGTACTCCGCCATCGTCAGCGCCGACAGGGCGACGCGAAGACGCGTTCCCGGCGGCTCGTCCATCTGGCCGAAGACCAACGCGGTCTTGTCGAAGACGCCGGCCTCTTCCATCTCGGCGATGAGGTCGTTGCCCTCACGGGTGCGCTCGCCGACACCGGCGAACACGGACACTCCGCCGTGGTCCTGCGCGACGCGCTGGATCATCTCCTGGATGAGAACGGTCTTTCCGACGCCGGCTCCGCCGAAGAGGCCGATCTTTCCGCCGAGAACGTAGGGCGTGAGAAGGTCGATGACCTTGATGCCGGTCTCGAACAGCTCGGTCTTCGACTCGAGCTGGTCGAATGCCGGGGGCTTGCGGTGGATGGGCCAGCGCTCGGTGATCTCGATCGCCTCGCCACCCTCGTTGTTGAGGATGTCGCCGATGACGTTGAAGACCTTGCCCTTGGTGACGTCGCCCACGGGAACCGTGATCGGCTCGCCGGAGTCGCGCACTTCCTGGCCGCGGACGAGTCCGTCGGTCGGGTTGAGCGCGATGGCGCGGACGAGGTCGTCTCCGAGGTGCTGTGCTACCTCGAGGGTGATCTCGCTGGTCACGTCACCGATGGTGAGCGTGGTCTTGAGGGCGTTGTAGATGCCGGGGATCGAGTCGTGAGGAAACTCGATGTCGACGACGGGGCCGGTTACGCGGGCGATGCGGCCGACGCCGGTGGGCGTGGCCACATCCGGCGTGGCGGCGGGGGCTGAGGTAGTCATGGCTTCCCTATTCTCCTGTGGTTCTATTTCGCCGAGCTGAGGGCGTCTGCGCCGCCAACGATCTCGGAAATCTGCTGGGTGATCTCGGACTGGCGAGCGTTGTTCGACAGTCGCGTGTAGTTCTCGATGAGCTTGTCGGCGTTGTCGCTTGCCGACTTCATCGCACGCTGGCGGGCAGCGTGCTCGGATGCAGCGGACTGCAGCATCGCGTTGAAGATCCGGCTTTCGATGTACACCGGCAGAAGAGCGTCGAGAACGCCTCCCACCTCAGGCTCGAACTCGTAGAGCGGGAGCACGTCGGTCGGCTCGGGGCTTTCGACACCCTCCACAACCTCGAGAGGAAGCAGACGCACGACCTCGGGAACCTGCGTGACGACGCTCACGAAACGGTTGTAGACGATGTGGATCTCGTCCACTCCGCCCTCGCTCGCGGGCTGAACGAACTTGGCCACGAGGGCCTCGCCGATCGACTGCGCGGTCTCGAACTCGGGCTTCTCGGTCGACCCCGTCCACACCTGCTCCGACTGGCGCTTGCGGAACGCGAAGTTCGCGATCGCCTTGCGTCCGACGAGGTAGTAGACGACCTCGCGGCCCTGGCTCGTGAGCAGGGCTGCGAGTTCGCCGGCTTCCTTCAGGACATTCGAGCTGAACGCGCCGGCGAGGCCGCGATCGGAGGAGAAGATGACGATCGCTGCGCGTTCGATCTTCTCCGGCTCGGTCGTGAGGATGTGGTCGACGTTGGAGAACGTGGCGACAGCCGACACGGCGCGCGTCACAGCGCGCGAGTAGGGTCCGGATGCTGCAACCCGCTGTTGCGCTTTCTGAATGCGCGACGCGGAGATGAGCTCCATGGCCCGAGTGATCTTCTTGGTCGTCTTGGCAGACTTGATCTTCTGCCGGTAGACCCGAAGTTGCGCTCCCATGTCTTTCTTCCTTTGGTTTCAGTAATCGATGCGTGAAGGAGAGGCGACTAGCGCTTCTGCTTGACGATCTTTTCCTGGTTGACGTCGTCGGCGGCGAGTTCTTCGAACTGCTCGCTGCCGGCGGAGAGGAGCGGCTTGCCCTCGCCCGTCTGGAACTCGAGCTTGAACTTGTCGACGCCTGTTTCGAGAGCGGTGACGATGTCGTCGCTCAGGACGTTCGTGTCGCGCAGCTTGGTGAGCACCTCGGTGTTGCGACCGAGGTAGTCGAGCAGCTCGCGCTCGAAGCGCAGCACGTCTTCGAGGGGAACCTCGTCGAGCTTGCCGTTCGTTCCGGCCCAGATCGAGACGACCTGGTCCTCGACGGGGTACGGCGAGTACTGCGGCTGGCGCAGGAGCTCGGTGAGACGGGCGCCACGGGCGAGCTGGCGGCGGCTGGTCGGGTCGAGGTCGGACGCGAACATCGCGAACGCCTCGAGCGAACGGTACTGGGCGAGCTCGAGCTTGAGCGTTCCCGATACCTTCTTGATCGACTTCACCTGGGCGTCGCCACCGACTCGCGAGACCGAGATTCCCACGTCGACCGCGGGACGCTGGTTGGCGTTGAAGAGGTCGGACTGCAGGAAGATCTGGCCGTCGGTGATCGAGATCACGTTGGTGGGGATGTAGGCCGAGACGTCGTTCGCCTTGGTCTCGATGATCGGGAGACCGGTCATCGAGCCGGCACCCAGCTCGTCGGACAGCTTGGCGCAACGCTCGAGCAGACGCGAGTGCAGGTAGAAGACGTCACCCGGGTACGCCTCGCGTCCCGGCGGGCGGCGCAGGAGGAGAGATACGGCGCGGTAGGCCTCTGCCTGCTTCGACAGGTCGTCGAAGATGATCAGGACGTGCTTGCCCGAGTACATCCAGTGCTGGCCGATGGCCGAGCCGGTGTAGGGGGCGAGGTATTTGAAGCCGGCCGGGTCGGAGGCGGGAGCGGCGACGATCGTCGTGTACTCCATTGCTCCGGCGTCCTCGAGCGCGCCCTTGACGGCGGCGATCGTGGAGCCCTTCTGGCCGATGGCGACGTAGATGCAGCGAACCTGCTTGTTGGTGTCGCCCGACTCCCAGTTGGCCTTCTGGTTGATGATCGTGTCGATCGCGATGGCCGTCTTACCGGTCTGGCGGTCGCCGATGATGAGCTGGCGCTGGCCGCGGCCGATCGGGATCATGGCGTCGATTGCCTTGATTCCGGTCTGCATGGGCTCGTGCACGCTCTTGCGCTGCATAACGCCGGGAGCCTGGAGCTCGAGTGCGCGGCGTCCCTCGGCCGCGATCTCGCCGAGGCCGTCGATGGGCGAACCGAGGGGGTCGACGACGCGACCCAGGTAGGCGTCGCCGACGGGTACGGAGAGGACCTCGCCAGTGCGGGTCACCTCCATGCCTTCTACGATCTCCTGGAACTCGCCGAGCACAACGACGCCGATCTCGTTCTCGTCGAGGTTCTGGGCGAGGCCCAGGACGCCGTTGGAGAACTTGATGAGCTCGTTGGCCATGACGCCGGGGAGACCCTCGACGTGGGCGATGCCGTCGGCGGCGTCGACGACGTAGCCGACCTCCGTCTTGGACGACGTGCTCGGCTCGTAGGCCTTGACGAAGTCTTTCAGCGCGTCGCGGATCTCATCCGGGCTGATTGTTAGTTCTGCCATCTTCTTTTTCCTCTTCTGGTGGAAAGTCTGTGCAGCCGCCGCTAGGCGAGCTGGAGCCTGAGTTCGTTGAGACGGGATGCGACGCTGCCGTCGATGATCTCGTCACCCAGCTGGACGCGAACCCCGCCGACGAGCGTCGGGTCGATCACGTGGTTGATGCGCAATCCGCGGCCGTAGCTGACGGACAGAGCCGAGACGAGGCGGGTGAGCTGCGCCGGCGAGATCGCCGAGGCGGTCGTGACGGTGGCGACCGCGAGGCCGGCCTCGTCTGCGACGACGGTGGTGGCGAATCTCAGCAGCTCTGCGATGCGGCGGCCGCGAGGCTGCTGCACGAGGTGTGAGACGATCGCGACGGTCTGCTTGCTGGCCTTCGAACCGAGGAGGCGCTCGATGAGCGCCGCCTTCGACTCGTCGGAACCCAGCTTGCTGCCGACGGCGAGCTCGAGCTGCGCGTCGGAGCCGACGGCGGCCCCGAACGCGAAGAGCTCGGCCTCGATGTTCTCGCTCGACGCGGACTCGGCGAGGGCACGGATGCCGATCTCCTCGATTCCGGCGAGGAACTCGTCTTCGGTCGACCAGGCGTTGGTCGCGATGACGCCGAGCAGCTCGCGGGCGGGCTGTTCGACCGACGCGAAGACCGCGTTGATGACCGAGAGCTTGTCGCTCGGGTCACCGGACGGGTCGGCGAGAGCCGCACGCAACTGGAAGGACGTGCCGAGCACACGACCGGCGGCGAGCAGTTGTTCGCCCGTCGCCAGTGTCGCCTTGCCACCGAGCGCGGCGAGTGCCGCACGCGATACGGAGAGTGCTTCTCTCGATGCCGAACCCATTACTTGCCTGCCTTGGCCTTCTCAGACGCTTCCAACTCGGCGAGGAACCGGTCGACGACGGCCGAAGCCTTCTTGTCGTCGCTCAGGCTCTCACCGATGACACCGGATGCGAGGTCGATCGCGAGCGTGCCGACCTCGGACCGCAGCGAGATGATCGCGCTCTGGCGCTCCGCTTCGATCTGGGCCTTGGCGCTCGCGGTGACGCGGGCGGCCTCGACGGTCGCCTGCTCCTTGAGCTCGTTGATGATCGCGGTTCCGTCGAGACGGGCCTGCTCACGGATGCGAGCTGCTTCGGCGCGGGCCTCAGCGAGCTGCTTCTTGTACTCCTCGAGGGCTGCGTCGGCTTCCGCCTGCGCGTTCTCAGCCTTCTTGATGCCGCCCTCGATGAGCTCGGCACGCGCATCCAGCGTCTTGCGCATCGCCGGAAGAACGATCTTCCAGAACAGGAAGAGGATGATCGCGAACGGGACCAGCGACCAGACGATGTCGTAGATCTCAGGGATCAACGGGTTCTTCGTGGCGGTCTCACCTTCTCCCGCCGCGAGTACGAGTGCGTTAAGCATCCGAGTCCTTACTGGCCGGTGGTGAAGATGAAGTACGTGGCGATACCGATGAAGGCGAGCGCCTCGGTGAATGCGATACCGATGTACATGAGGACCGTGAGGCGACCCTGGAGCTCAGGCTGGCGGGCGACAGACTCGATGGTCTTGCCGACGACGATACCTACACCGATTGCCGGGCCGATGGCCGCGAGGCCGTAACCGATGGTGGCGATGTTTCCGCTGAGCGCAGCGACGATGGATGTTGCGTCCACGTTGTGGGTTCCTTCCGTGATGTCAGTCCGAGCGTGTGCCCGAACCGGTAGTGCGTTGGTCTGGTGAGTTGGTGCCTAGTGCTCGTCTGCCAGCGCGAGCTGGAGGTAGACGGCGGTCAGGAGGGTGAAGACGTAGGCCTGCAGCACGGCGACGAGGATCTCGAAGAACGTGAAGACGACTCCGAAGGCCAGGGTGCCGACACCGAACAGCGGGAAGAGCCCGCCGGCGCTGAAGAAGAAGAAGTGGGTCGCTGCGAAGAACAGCACCAGGAGGAGGTGGCCGACGACCATGTTCATCAGGAGTCGCAGCGTCAGGGTGATGGGACGCAGGATGAAGGTCGAGACGAACTCGATCGGGGTCACGATCAGGTACAGGCCCTTCGGCACTCCCGGCGGGAACAGCGCGTTCTTGAAGAACGCTCCCGGGTGCTTCTTGACGCCCGCGTAGATGAACGTGACGTACGAGACGACCGCGAGCACGAGAGGCACACCGATCACCGAGGTGCCCGCGATATTCAGCAGCGGGATGATTCCGGTGATATTCATCACGATGACCATGAAGAAGATCGTGGTGAGGATCGGCAGGAAGCGGGCTCCGTCCTTCTTGCCGAGGAGGTCTTCTGCGATGTTGACGCGGACCAGGTCGAGGCCCATCTCGACGGCGCCCTGGAAGCGGCCGGGGATGAGACGCATGCGACGGGTACCGAGCCAGAAGATCAGGACGATCGCGATGACCGCGAGGAAGCGGATCAGGACGATGCGGTTGATCTCGAAGTTAGTGCCTTCGAAGAAGATCGCGTCGGGGAAGAATTCGGCGATCGAAGGGGCGTGGAAACCTCCTCCACCGTGCTCGTCGTCAGCGGCGAAGGGAAGTAGCGGGGTCAAAGCGAGGTGCAACAGCGCTAACTCCAGAATCGTAGACGCGTAAACGCGGCGATGGAAAAGTGGGGGGTTTGTACTTAGGAAACCCTATCAATAGAACTCGGTCAGAACGAATCCGAGGGTGTTCCCTATTACTAAGGCGTACTACGCTCCACGCCACCCTCGGTCGAGGGGCGGTCGCCGGGCAGAGCCACGTCGACGTAGGGCTGGCGGGAACGCGCGATCACGACCATGTCGACGACGAGACTGCCGATGACACCCACGATGACAGTGAGCAGCAGCACGACGTTGTTCACCCACGGCTGGTCCTTGAGCAGGAACAGCAGCACCAGGAACACGGCGAACTTCAGCAGCCAGCCGCCGAGCACCGTGATGAAGAACAGGGGGCTCAGGAAGTCGGAGTGGGCGATCTTGTTTCCCAGCAGGATGCTGGCCGCCGTGACGCCGAGGAACACGAAGGCCATGGCAGCCCCCACGAGCGCGCTGACGAGACCAACGCTGCCGTCGACGAGGTAGCCGATGACCGACCCCACAACCGCGATGACGACCGCGAGGATGCCCCCGTAGAGGATCGTGTTCTTGAGTACCGGCATTGCGCTATTCACAGCGGGTGCCCTTTCGTTTCTGAAGCGGGGGTCGCTTCGGGGGCGGGAGCCGCTTCGAGGGCGGAGACGGCGTCTGTGGAGGGCACGGCCGCAGGCGCCGGCTCACGGAGGAGCGGGGTGCGACGACGCAGCGGACCGAGCGTGACGGCCGTGCACACCACGAAACCCACGGCGATGATCGTGGTCGCCCAGTACCAGGGCACGAACATGAACGACAGGCAGCCGACGGCGACCACGGTGGTCCAGCTGTAGAACACGAGCACGGACTGCAGGTGCGTGTGCCCCATGTCCATCAGGCGGTGGTGAAGGTGCTTGCGGTCGGCCGCGAAGGGCGACTTGCCCGCGAGCAGGCGGCGGACGACCGCGAGCGCGAAGTCGAGCAACGGGAGCAGGAGTACCGCGGCGGGGAGCAGGATCGGGATGAATGCCGGGAGCAGCTGCCGGCCGCCCCAGCTCTCGGGGTCGGCGTTGCCGGTCACCGAGATCGCGGATGCGGCCATCAGCAGGCCCACCAGCAGCGCCCCGGCGTCGCCCATGAACAGCTTGGCCGGGTAGAAGTTCAGCGGCAGGAAGCCCAGGCAGGCGCCGATGAGCACGGCCGTGATGAGCGAGGCGAGGTTGAAGTACTCGCTCTGGCCCGTGTTCACGGCGAGGATGTAGCTGTAGATGAAGAACACGCCGTTGGCGATGAGAGCCACTCCGGCGACGAGTCCGTCGAGGCCGTCGATGAAGTTGATGGCGTTCATCACCAGCACGACCGCGAACACCGTTAGTGCGAGCGAGGCCGCGGGCGACAGGATCGTCACTCCCCCGAAGATCGGGAGCGTGTAGATCTGGATCCCCGACCAGGCGAGCACGCCTCCGGCGATGATCTGGCCGGCCAGCTTCGTCATCCAGTCGAGGTCCCAGATGTCGTCGGCGACTCCGATGAGCACGATGATGAGGGCAGCGGCGAACAGACCCCACACCTTGAGCGGCTCCGAGAAGATCAGGCTCATGCTCGGCAGCCCGGAGGCGACGACGAACGCCACGATCATGCCGATGAACATGGCGATGCCGCCGAGCCGCGGGGTGGGGCGGGTGTGTACGTCGCGCTCGCGCACCTTCGGATAGAGCCGGTAGCGGTGGCTGAGCTTGAGGATGAGGAACGCGAGCCCGAAGGTGACGAGCGCCGAGACGCCCGTGACGAGCACGTAGAAGACTATGCGCATCGTTCGCCCACGATCTCGCGGATGGCGTCGTCGGAGATCACGCCGCTGCGCACGATGCGCAGCTTGCCGTCGGGCAGCAGCAGACCGGTGGCGTCGACGATCGTCGACCCGGTCGCGGCCGCGGCGTGCGGGTAGTCGGCGCCTGCCTCGCCATCGTCGAGATAGACGGACACCGAATCGCCCAGCATCCGCTCGGCCTCTTCGATGGTCATCGCGGCCGGCTCGCCGGTGAGATTGGCGCTGGACACGGCCAACGGGCCCGTCTCGGAGAGGATCTCCAGGGCGACGCGGTTCGACGGCATGCGCAGCGCGACGGTGCCCGCCGTCTCGCCGAGGTCCCAGTTGAGCGACGACCTCGCGGGCAGGATGACGGTGAGACCGCCGGGCCAGAAGGCGGCGACCAGTGCACGAACCTCGTCGGGCACGGTCTCGGCGAGGGCGTCGAGCGTGGGTATCCCGGGGATCAGCACCGGAGGAGGCGACTGGCGGCCACGGCCCTTGGCCGCGAGCAGCCGGGTCACCGCTGCGGGCGAGAACGCGTCGGCGGCGACCCCGTAGACGGTGTCGGTGGGGAGCACGATCAGCTCACCCTTGCCGATGGCCTGCCGAGCGAGGCGCATGCCGGTGAGCAGCTCCGTCTCAACTGAGCAATTGTAAATAGAGGCCATGTCTCGTTCATGATACCGGGCGCCGCGTGGGGAAAGATGAATGCGGGGGTAGCGTGGAGGCAACGTGGATCTCTACCTGTTCGACTTCGACACGACGCTGTACGTGTACGACTTTCGCAAGCGCCTGCCGGAGCCGGCGCGTATCCACGCCCACCACTCCACCGCTCCAGAGCTTCTGGATGACGCGATAAGCACCTTCTCGGAGCGCAAGCCATGACCCTCCTCTTCATCTTCGACATGGACGACGTGCTCTACGACTACGACTGGCCCGCCAGGATGGCCGGTATGACCCGGATGACCGGGCACTCTCTGCACGAGCTGCGGCGCCGATGGTGGACGCCGGAGGGCGAGCTCGCCGCGGAGGCGGGAGGCTACGCCACGGGACGCGAGTACCTCGCCGCGCTCGAGGCGGCGCTCGGCTGCGCGGTCGACGAGGACGAGTGGGTGCGAGTGCGTGGCGAGGCGATGACCCCGCGGCCCGAAGCGCTCGCGGCCGTGGCGCGGGCGGGCGAGCTCGGGCGGGTGACCCTGCTGACGAACAACGGGGCGCTCACTGCCGAGCACCTCCCCGTGCTCGCCCCGGAGCTGGTCGAGCTGTTCGGCGAGCACCTGCACACGTCGAGCGTCTACGGCGCGCGCAAGCCAGACCCGGTGGTGTTCGAACGGGTGCTCGACGCCTACGGTGTCGAGGCCGAGCACGCGTTCTTCGCCGACGACATGCCCGAGAACGTCGAGGGGGCCGCCAGCGTGGGAATCACCGCGCACCTGTACACGACCGCTGCGGCCATGCACGCCGCGATCGAGGAGTTCGCCGCGGGGCGGGGTTAGCGCGAGGGCTGCGCGGGGTGACGCGAGGGTTGCGCGAGAGTTGCGCGCGAGTTGCGCGCCCGATGGTGAAACGATCCAGTTGTCACAAGCGGGCCTGTTTCGGCACGATGGAGGCCCGTTAGCGACAACTCGCGGCGCCGCCGAGTCCCCCGCGAGCTGGTTTCGGCCACTCGAGGCGGTCTCGGCAGGCCGCTATGGGCGCAGCGCGGTGGTGGCGCGGTCGCGTCCGAGAAGGTCGGGGTGGGATGCAACGGCGAGCCAGCCGTCGGCGCGGAGCAGCTCCGCGATCTCGGCCGCCTGCAGTTCGCCATGCTCCATAACGAGGGTGCCACCGCTGTGCAGCAGGCGCAGGCCGGTGGCAGAGACCTGGTGCACGACGTCGAGGCCGTCGTCTCCGCCGTAGAGGGCGATCTCGGGGTCGAACAGTCGCACCTCGGGGTCGCGTGGGATCGCGGCCCGCGGGATGTACGGCGGGTTCGAGATCACGACCGAGACGGTGCCGTTCAGCTCGGGGAGCGCGATCGCGAGATCGGTGAAGATCGGGGTCGCGTTGGTGGCGCCGCTCTCGCGGAAGTTCTGCTTGGTCCAGACGAAGGCGAGCGGAGACACCTCGACGCCGTAGACACGTGCGTGAGGGACCTCGGTGGCCATGGCCAGCGCGATCGCGCCGCTGCCGGTGCCGAGGTCGACGGCGATGGGGCCGGCGGGCGGCCCTTCGACAAGCTCAGGGGCCGGTGTGGGCTCAGGGACCGCCACCGCGCGCAGTGCGTCGATCGCGAACTGCACCACTTGCTCGGTCTCAGGGCGGGGCACGAAGACGCCGGGGCCAACGGCGAGCTCGAGCGAGCGGAACGGGGCGCGCCCGGTGATGTGCTGCAGGGGCTCGCGGGCGGCCCGACGGTCGACGAGCTCCGCGATGGTCGCGGCGTGGGCCGCATCGAGCGAGGCATCCGTTATCGCCTTCGACTGCACCGCGCCGCGAGTGAGGCCGAGCACGTGGCCGACGAGCAGCTCCGCGTCGACCCGGGCGTTCGGCACTCCCGCGAGGGTCAGCTGCGAAACGGCGCCCTCGAGGGCGCCGCTCACAGTGCTGGGCTGCGGAAGAGTCACTTAGCCTTCGGAACCGATGTCGGCGAGCTGCGCTTCCTCGTCGGAGGCGATGCACGACTGGATGACGGGCTCGAGGGCGCCGTTCATCACGGCGTCGAGGTTGTAGGCCTTGTAGCCGGTGCGGTGGTCGGCGATGCGGTTCTCGGGGAAGTTGTAGGTGCGGATGCGCTCCGAGCGATCCATGGTGCGGATCTGGCTCTTGCGGAACACCGACGCCTCGGCGTCGGCCTCCTCCTGGTAGCGCGCGAGGATGCGGGCGCGCAGGACGCGCATTCCGGCCTCACGGTTCTGCAGCTGCGACTTCTCGTTCTGCATCGCGACCACGATCCCGGTGGGAAGGTGGGTGATGCGCACGGCGGAGTCGGTCGTGTTGACCGACTGGCCGCCGGGGCCGCTCGAGCGGTAGACGTCGATCTTGAGGTCGTTCTGGTTGATCTCGACCTCTTCGGGCTCGTCGACCTCGGGGAAGACGAGCACGCCGGCCGCCGAGGTGTGGATGCGCCCCTGCGACTCGGTCGCCGGCACACGCTGGACGCGGTGCACACCGCCCTCGTACTTCAGGTGCGCCCACACGCCCTCTGCGGGGTCGGTGGACGACCCCTTGATGGCGAGCTGCACGTCTTTGTAGCCGCCCAGATCGCTCTGGGTCGACGTGATGATCTCCGTCTTCCACTTCTTCGACTCCGCGTAGTGCAGGTACATGCGCAGCAGATCGGCGGCGAACAGCGCCGACTCGGCGCCGCCCTCCCCCATCTTGATCTCCATGATGATGTCGCGGCCGTCGTTGGGGTCGCGCGGGATGAGGAGACGCCGCAGCGTCTCCTCAGCCTCGGCGAGGGTCTCGGTCATGCCGGGAATCTCGGCCGCGAACGACTCGTCTTCCGCGGCCATCTCGGTCGCGGCCTCGAGGTCGTCGGTCAGCTGACGCCACTCGTGATACGCGGCCACGATGCGGCTGAGCTCGGCGTAGCGCCGGTTGACCTTCTTGCTCCTGGCCGGATTCGAGTGCAGTTCCGGATCAGCCAGCTGTTCCTGAAGCGACTCGTGCTCGGCCAGCAGACTCTGCACTGACTCGAACACGGTCTAGTCGTCCTTGGAGCTCGCGGCGCCCGGCAGCGACTTCTGGATCTGCATGAGGAACTCGACGTTCGACTGCGTCTCGCGAAGCTTGCCGAGGACGATCTCGAGCGCCTGCTGCTGGTCGAGTCCCGCGAGGGCGCGACGCAGCTTCCAGGTGACCTTGACCTCGTCGGCGCCGAGCAGCATCTCCTCGCGGCGCGTGCCGGAGGCGTTGATGTCGACGGCGGGGAAGATGCGCTTGTCGGCCAGCTGGCGCGAGAGGCGGAGCTCCATGTTGCCGGTGCCCTTGAACTCCTCGAAGATGACCTCGTCCATCTTGCTGCCGGTCTCGACGAGAGCGGTGGCGATGATGGTGAGCGAGCCGCCCTCTTCGATGTTGCGTGCCGCACCGAAGAAACGCTTCGGCGGGTACAGGGCGGCCGAGTCGACTCCGCCGGAGAGGATGCGTCCCGACGCCGGGGCGGTCAGGTTGTAGGCACGGCCCAGGCGGGTGATCGAGTCGAGCAGCACGACGACGTCGTGGCCGAGCTCGACGAGACGCTTGGCGCGCTCGATGGCGAGCTCGGCGACCGTGGTGTGGTCTTCTGCGGGGCGGTCGAAGGTCGAGGCGATGACCTCGCCCTTGACGGTGCGCTGCATGTCGGTGACTTCTTCGGGGCGCTCGTCGACGAGAACGACCATGAGGTGGACCTCGGGGTTGTTCTTGGCGATGGCGTTCGCGATGGCCTGCAGCACGAGGGTCTTGCCGGCCTTGGGCGGCGAGACGATGAGGCCGCGCTGGCCCTTGCCGATCGGGGCGACGAGGTCGATGATGCGGGTCGACAGCTTGGCCGACTCCGACTCGAGGCGCAGGCGCTCCTTCGGGTACAGCGGGGTCAGCTTGCCGAACTCGACGCGGTTCGCGGCTTCCTCGATGGAGAGGCCGTTGATCGAGTCGATCTTGACGATCGCGTTGTACTTCTGGCGTCCCTGGCCCTGGTCGCCCTCGCGCGGCTGGCGGATGGAGCCGACGACGGCGTCACCCTTGCGCAGGTTGTACTTCTTGACCTGGCCGAGTGAGACGTAGACGTCGTTGTTTCCGGGCAGGTAGCCCGAGGTGCGGACGAAGGCGTAGTTGTCGAGCACGTCGAGGATTCCGGCGACGGGGATGAGCACGTCGTCTTCGGTGATCTCGGGCTCGAAGTCGTCTCCGACGGGGCCGCGGCCACGCTTGCGGTCGCGGTAGCGGTTGCGGCCGCCGCGCTCGGAATCGTCGTCGAGAGGCGCGTTGCGGTCGGGACCGTCGCCGCGCTGCTCGTTGCCACCACGGCCGGCGCGCGGCTGGTCGCCGCCCTGCTGGCGGTCACCCTGCTGGCGCTCGTTCTGCTGGCGGTCACCCTGCTGGCGCTCGTTCTGCTGGCGGGGCTGGCGGTCGCCCTGCTGACGGCCGGACTGCTGGTCGTTCTGCTCGTCCTGCTCGCCCTGCTGGCGCTCGCCCTGCTGGCGGTCGTTCTGCTGGCGGTCGCCTTGCTGGCGGTCGCCCTGCTCGCGTCCGGCCTGCTCGCGACCGGCCTGGCGGTCACGGCGGTTGCGGTTGCGGCTGCGCGACGAGCCGCCCTCGCGGGGTTCGCCGTTCTGCTCGTCGGACTGCTGGGCGTCGGCGCCCTGGTTGTTGTTCGCGGGAGACTCGGCGACGGGCAGCTCGATCGAGTTGAGCGCCTCGGCCTTCTCGGCGTCGGTGGGTGCGGCGGCCTCGGCCTTGGCGCGGCCGCCCTGGCGACGCTGGCGCGGTTCGCGCGACTGGGATCCGCGGCCCTCGGGCACCTGCGCCTTCTGCTGCGGCTCGCGGGAGTAGAGGGGACGCTCGACGGGAGCTTCCTCGTCGGCCGCCAGGCCGGACTCGGCCTGGTTCACGTGCGAGGTCGCGGAGCGCGGGGCGTCGACGATGCTGTCGGCGGCCGCGGTGGCGGACTCGGTGACGGCCTCGGCGGCGGCTGCTGCCGCTGCGGCGATGGCCTCGGCGTCGGCCGTCGTGGCGCGACGGGAGACGCGCTTCTTGGCTACCGGGGCGGTGGCGGCGGGCGCGACGGCGGCGGGCGCTGCGACGGCGGGCGCTTCGACAGGCTCAGCGACCGCGGGCTCGGCGACCGCGGTCTCGGTCTCGGTCGCGACGGGGGCTGCCTCGGCGGGGGCGGCGTCGGCCGCATCCGTCGTCGACGTGCTCTGGATCTCGTTGATGGCGTTCACGAGTTCTCCCTTACGAAGTTTGGATGCGCCGCTCAGTCCCAGCTCGGCAGCGAGTGCCTGGAGCTCGGGAAGACGGAGGGCGCTCAGGTTCGAGCTGGAATTCGCGCTCGATGCGCGAACATTGACATCAGTCACTAGGGGGGTTCCTTTCCCCGGCCGAGAATTCAGATACGCGGCGGAGGGGTGATCGATCGCCCCGTGTCTGTGCGGGTGCACAGGAATCTACTTGGGCGATGCGAGTGTGGGTGAAAGTGCACACCGGGCGGTACCAGAACAGGCGAAGTTCCGTTGCTTCTCCAGTGCGGATCCAGTGGTGGACGCCAGTGGGGAAACGAGCGGTGGCTAGGCCACTGCTTCTACCGGGTGCGAAATAACAGTAGCACCTTTGAAGTCGACGGCCAGCATAAGAGACTGCCAGGGTGTCGCGGCGTTGTCGGCCACCAGCTGGGCGGCGACGAGGCGCTGTGCGGGGTCGCTGCACAGGACGAGGAGCGAGGGTCCCGCGCCGGAGACGACGGCGGCGAGACCGTTCTTGCGCAGCACCTGGATGAGGCTGTCGGTCTCGGGCATGGCGCTCGCGCGGTAGCTCTGGTGCAGCTTGTCCTCCGTGGCCGCGAGCAGCAGCTCCGGGCTCTGGATGAGCGCGGCGATGAGCAGCGCGGAGCGGGACACGTTGAAGATGGCGTCTTCGTGGGGCACAGACGAGGGCTGCAGGCTGCGGGCCAGCGCCGTCGACATGGTCGTCTCGGGCACGCACACGAGCGGCGATACGCCGCGGTGCACGATGAGCTTCTTGTGCTGCGGACCGTCGGGGGTGACCCAGGCGATGGTCAGGCCGCCGAAGAGGGCGGGCGCGACGTTGTCGGGGTGCCCCTCCATCTCGGTGGCGAGACGCAGCAGGCCGACGGAGTCGATGTCGACGACGCCTTCGAGCAGGCCCTTGGCGGCCATGATGCCGGAGACGATGGCTGCGCCGGATGAACCGAGCCCGCGACCGTGCGGAATGACGTTGTGCGCCTCGAGGTTCAGGTTCGGCAGCTCGAAGCCGTACGAGTTGAACGTGTGCGCGATGGCGGTGACGACGAGGTTCGACGCGTCGGTCGGCACCTCTCCTGCGCCGACGCCGTGCACGTCGACGTAGACGCCCGGCTCGTCGCGAACCGAGACGTGCAGCTCGTCGTAAAGCGACAGGGCGAGGCCGAGCGTGTCGAAGCCTGGGCCGAGGTTCGCCGTCGTCGCGGGCACCTTCACCGTGACCGAGCGACCGGTCAGGTCGGGCGCGGGCTGCAGCGTCATGCCTTGCTCAGTCCGAGCACTTCGGCGATGGCCGTCGTGTCGACGGGCACGATCGTGGGGGTGATCTCGTCGCCCGTGGCGGTCTTGAGCGCCCACTGCGGGTCTTTGAGGCCGTGGCCGGTGACGGTCAGGACGACCGTTGAGCCCTTGGGGATCTGGCCGGCGTCGGCCCGCTCCAGCAGCCCGGCGACGCTGATCGCCGAGGCGGGCTCGACGAAGATGCCGACCTCGCCGGCGAGGATGCGGTACGCCTCGAGGATCTTGTCGTCGTCGATGGCGCCGAAGTAGCCGTCGGTGGCCTCGCGCGCCGCGATGGCGAGGTCCCACGATGCGGGGTTGCCGATGCGGATCGCGCTGGCGATCGTCTCGGGGTGCTTGACGACGTGGCCGACGACGATGGGCGCGGACCCTGAGGCCTGGAAGCCGAACATGCGCGGGAGCTTCGTGGTGGCGCCGCGCTCGAGCTCTTCTGCGTAGCCGCGCGAGTACGCGGTGTAGTTGCCGGCGTTGCCGACGGGGAGGATGTGGATGTCGGGCGCGTCTTCGAGCACCTCGACGACCTCGTAGGCCGCGGTCTTCTGGCCGTTGATGCGGTCGGGGTTCACCGAGTTGACGAGGTGCACCGGGTAGTTGGCCGACAGGTCGCGGGCGATGTCGAGGCAGTCGTCGAAGTTGCCCTGAACCTGCAGCAGCTCGGCGTTGTGCGCGATGGCCTGGCTGAGCTTGCCGAGCGCGATCTTGCCCTCCGGCACGAGCACGACGGCCTTGATGCCGGCGTGGGTGGCGTAGGCGGCGGCCGAGGCGGACGTGTTGCCGGTGGAGGCGCAGATGACGGCCTTGGCGCCGTGCTCGATCGCCTTCGAGATGGCCATGGTCATGCCGCGGTCCTTGAAGGAGCCGGTCGGGTTCATGCCCTCGTACTTGACCCAGACGGTCGCGCCGGTGCGGGCTGAGAGCGCGGGAGCGGGCAGCAGCGGGGTGCCTCCCTCTCCGAGGGTGACGACGGGCGTGGCATCCGTGATGTCGAGGCGGTCGCGGTACTCGTTGAGCACTCCACGCCACTGGCGGCTGATCACCTTGCTGTTTGGCACTTACAGTCCCTCTACTCTCAGTACGGAAACCACGGCACTCACGACGTCGTTGCTTGCGAGTGACGCGACTGTTGTTGCGAGTGACGACTCGGTTGCCTCGTGGGTGACGATTACAAGGGTAGCGGTGGGAAGAGAGTCGCTCTTACCGTCGCTTACGGATTGTGACACGGCCTCGACCGAGACGCCGTGGTCGCTGAACAGGCTCGCGATCGTGGCGAGCACGCCGGGCTGGTCGACCACGGTGAGGGTGATCTGGTACCGGGTGCGCACGCTCGACATGGGCAGTACCGCGATGGTGGCGTGGGTCGACTCGGCAATGCCGGGGCCGCCGATGACGTGGCGGCGGGCGGCGGAGACGAGGTCGCCGAGCACGGCCGACGCGGTCTCGATGCCGCCGGCGCCCGCGCCGTAGAACATCAGGCTGCCCGCGGCCTCTGCCTGAACGAAGACGGCGTTGTTCGCACCGTGGACCGCGGCGAGCGGATGCGCCACGGGGATGAGCGCGGGATGCACTCGCGCGGAGACGCCGTACTCCCCCGTCTCCACGCCGTCGTCGCCCGTGATGGCGATGCGCTCGCAGATGGCGAGCAGCTTCACGACGTAGCCGGCCTTGCGGGCGGCGTCGACCTGCTCGGCGGTGACCTCGGTGATGCCCTCGCGGTGCACCGACTCGAGCGGCACGGTGGTGTGGAAGGCGAGGCTCGCGAGGATCGCGGCCTTCTGCGCCGCGTCGTAGCCGCCGATGTCGGCCGTGGGGTCGGCCTCCGCGTAACCGAGCTCGGTCGCGATGGCGAGCGCGTCGTCGAGCGTGTCGCCGTTCACGTCCATGCGGTCGAGGATGAAGTTGGTCGTTCCGTTGACGATGCCGAGGATGCGCGTGACCCGGTCGCCGGCGAGGCTGTCACGCAGCGGGCGGATGATCGGGATCGCGCCGCCGACGGCCGCCTCGTAGTAGAGCTGGGCGCCCACCTGCTCGGCCGCCTCGAACAGCTCCGGGCCGTGGGTGGCGAGCAGCGCCTTGTTGGCGGTGATGACGTCGGCGCCGGAGTTGATGGCCTGCAGGATGTAGCTGCGCGCCGGCTCGAGGCCGCCCATGAGCTCGACGACGATGTCGGCGCCGAGGATGAGGCTCTCCGCGTCGGTCGTGAGCAGGTGCTTGGGGATGGCCGGGGTGCGCTCTGCGTCGATGTCGCGCACGGCGACCCCGACGAGCTCGAGGCCCGCGCCCGAGCGGTTGGCGAGCTCTTCGCCGTGCTCGAGCAGCAGCGCGGCGACCTGGGCGCCGACGCTGCCGCCGCCCAAGAGGGCGACTCGGAGGTTGCGGTACTCGATCATGCGTTGTTTTCCAATCCAGCATCCCTGCTGAGTAGATCCGCCTCGGTCTCGCCGCGGACGATGATGCGCGCCACGCCGTCGCGCACTGCGACGACGGGGGCACGGCCGAGATAGTTGTAGTTGCTCGCCATGGCCCAGCCGTAGGCGCCGGTCGCCGGCACGGCGAGGAGGTCGCCGGGCGCGACGTCGCCGGGGAGGTAGTCGGCGTGAACGACGATGTCGCCGCTCTCGCAGTGCTTGCCCGCGACGCGCACGAGGGCCGCGTCGGCGTCGGACGAGCGGTTGGCGATGCGGGCCGAGTAGTCGGCGGCGTACAGGGCGGGGCGGATGTTGTCGCTCATGCCCCCGTCGACGGAGACGTACTTGCGCACGGCCCCGGTCGCTGAGCTTGTCGAAGCGCCCGGCCGTTCGACGGACTCAGGCCCTTCGACGGACTCAGGCCTTTCGACAGGCTCAGGGACCGTGCTGACGAGCACATCTTTGATCGTGCCCACCGTGTAGAGAGTCGTCGTCGAAGGTCCGATGATCGAGCGCCCCGGCTCGATCGCGATGACCGGCACGTCGACGCCGAACTCCGCCGCGAGCCCGGCGACGGCGTCGGCGAGGTTCGCCGCGAGCACGTCGATCGGCAGCGCGACGTCGGCGCTGGTGTAGGCGATGCCGAAGCCGCCGCCGAGGTTGAGCTCGGGCACCGGGCCATCGGCGAGCAGCTCGACGTGCACCGCGAACAGCCGCCTGGCCGCCTCGGCGAAGCCGTCGCTCTCGAAGATCTGCGAGCCGATGTGCGAGTGCAGGCCGAGGAACTCGAGCTCGGGCCGCGCTCGGATCAGCGCGACGGTCGCGGGCACGTCGGCGAGCGGGATGCCGAACTTCTGGTCTTCGCGGGCGGTGGCCAGGTACTCGTGGGTGCTCGCGTGCACGCCGCTGTTGACGCGGAGGCGCACACCCTGCACGCGGGAATGGCGAGCCGCGGCATCCGCCACTCTCTCGATCTCGATGAGGCTGTCGAGCACGATCGCTCCGAGACCGACGCTCACGGCGCGGTCGATCTCGCCGAGGCTCTTGTTGTTTCCGTGGAGACCGAGGCGCGCGGCGGGCGCTCCCCCGGCGAGGGCGACGGCGAGCTCGCCGCCGCTGCAGACGTCGATGTTGAGCCCGTCGTCGATCATCCACGCTGCGACCTGGGTGGAGAGGAACGCCTTGCCCGCGTAGTAGACCTTCACGGTGGTTCCGACCCGCGCGAACTCACGGTCGAAGGAGTCGCGGATGCCGCGGGCACGGTCGCGCACGTCGGCCTCGTCGACGACGTAGAGCGGTGTGCCGAATTCGGCGGCGAGGTTCTCGGCGCCGACGCCGGCGATCAGGAGTTCGCCGTCGGTCGAGCGTTCTGCGTTGTGCGACCACACAGATGCGGGGAGGGCGTTGGCGTCGGCGGGGAGCTCAAGCCACGAGGGGGCGAGCGGGTTGGGAGAAGACACGGATATACCTCACGGAATTTATTGTTGAGTGAGGCGAGCGAACCCGGCTTGGTCCCTGAAGCCGGTCTTATCTTATCGGGCTAGGCGACGGGCGGTTCGCACGTGCCCTTGGTGCCGAGCGAGGCGAGTCCGACGTCGGCGCCGGTCGCGGTTATGACGAGGTTCTTGCCGGTGACTGCGGCGCCGGTCACGGTGAGCGCCTTCGGCAGGTACTGCGCGACGCACAGCGGTCGTGAGGCGAGCATGGGCGCGGCCAGCGGCGCCAGCGGGCCGGCGGCGATCTCCTCGACGCTGGCGGCGACTCCGCCCGCGGTCACCGCGGCCGGCGTGAAGACGACCGCGCCCGTGGCGACGCTCGGTGCGAGCGAGACGGTGACGGGCACCCCGGCGAGGTCGGCTCCGACGGTGGCGAACTGGTCGGCGAGCACCACGCTGGTGAGCGGCACCCCGCTGAGGTACGCGGCGTACTTGGCGAGGTTGGCCTCGTCGATGAGCACGTCGGCGGTGAGGGTGCCCACGGGCTTGCCAGGGTCGAGGGGCACCTCGGTGACGGTGAGCGCGAGCGTGCCGACCGCCTCTCCGAAGGCGACGTCGGGCACGGTCACGTCGACCGAGTCGAGTTTGCCGGTGATCGCCTGGAACACGAGCAGCCCGCCGCCGAGGTCGACGTCGACCTTCTGCGTGTCTGGCAGGTCGAGCGCGGCGACGACGCCCGAACGAACGACTCCCCCGGCGACGTCACGCACGATCTTGTCGCCCTCGATCAGGGCGAAGGTGACGAGCGCACCGAAGATGCCGAGGATGACGAGCCAGCCGATCCAGCGGAAACGCGGCGGGATGGTCTTGGGCGCGTCGATCGAGGTCCACTGGATTCCTGATTCGCTGCCCACAGACACAGCCTAACCTCCGCCCAGTTCACCTGAGCAATATTTCGGCGAGGGTCAGTGGCAGGTCCCCTTGGCCGCGAGATCGTCGGCTCCGAGCACCGCGCCGTCGCCGGAGAAGTCGAGAACCACGGCGGTCTCCGTGACGTCGACCCCCTCGAGCGTGAGGATCGCGGGAAGGTACTGGGCGATGCAGATCGACTGCTGCCCGAAGAGGCCGCCCGCGAGAGATCCGAGCGGTCCGTCGCGCAGTTCGTCGACGCCCGTCGAGGTGCCGTTGATGGTGATCGACTGCGGCGCGAGCACGAGCTGGCCGTCGGCCGCCGACGGGGCCACCGTGGCCGACACCGGGATCGAGAAGACGAGCGCCTCGAGGGTGGCGGCGACCTCGATCACTCCGTCGCCGAGGGTGACCGAGTCGAGAGCGACGCCCTCGACGGATCCGGCGAGCTTCTCGACGTTCGCGGCGTCGACGGTGACTGTGGCGTCGACGGTGGCGACCGGCTTGTCCATGTCGATCGGGATGCCGGTCGCCGTGAGCGCGATGTCGCCGACGATGTCACCGAGCGGCACGTCGTCGATGGCGATGTGCACCGAGTCGACGGTGCCCGCGAGGCCCTGCACGATGAGCGACCCGCCGCCGAGATCGATGTTCATGGGGTGGTCGGCCTCGAGCGCGAGCCCGGTGACGAGCTCGTCGTGGATCCGGTCGGTGGCGATGCCGCGCGCCACGCTCTCGGCCACGAACGCGCCGATCACCACCACGACGACGAGCACACCCGCCGCGATCGCCCAGCCGATGTAGCGGCGGCGCTTCTTCGGCGTCTCGGGCAGCGGGGCGAGCGGCAGGGTGTCGGCGGTGGTCATCTACATCCGTTCCGGGGCGCTCACCCCGAGCAGGGCGAGGGCGTTGCGCAGAACAATACCGGTAGCGTCGTTCAGCCACAGCCGGGTGCGATGCACGTCGGTGACCTCCTCGTCGCCCATGGGGGTGACGCGGCAGTTGTCGTACCAGCGGTGGTAGGCGCCGGCGAGTTCCTCGGCGTAGCGGGCGACGCGGTGCGGCTCGCGCAGCTCGGCGGCCTGGCGCACGATGCGCGGGAACTCGGCGAGGGTGCCGAGCAGGATGCTCTCGGTCTCGTGCGTGAGCAGTGCGGCGTCGAAGGCGTCGCGGGTGACCCCGGAGTCGGCGGCGTTGCGCGCCACGGAGTGGGTGCGCGCGTGGGCGTACTGCACGTAGAAGACGGGGTTGTCGTTGGTGCGCTTCTGCAGGATCTCGGGGTCGAGCGTGAGAGGCGAGTCGGCCGGGTAGCGGCCGAGCGAGTAGCGCAGCGCGTCGGTGCCGAGCCAGGACTGCAGGTCGTTGAGCTCGATGATGTTGCCCGCGCGCTTCGACAGCTTGGCGCCGTTGATGCTCACGAGCTGGCCGATGAGCACCTCGATGTCCTTCTCGGGGTCGTCTCCGGCCGAGCCGGCGAGGGCCTTGAGGCGGTGCACGTAGCCGTGGTGGTCGGCGCCGAGCAGGTAGATCTTGTGTGCGTAGCCGCGGTCGCCCTTGCTCAGGTAGTAGGCGGCGTCGGCGGCGAAGTAGGTGAAGATGCCGTTTCCGCGGCGGATGACGCGGTCTTTGTCGTCACCGAAGTCGGTCGTCTTCACCCAGACGGCGTCGTCGGCGTCGTAGACGTGGCCCTGCGCGCGCAGGCGCTCGATCGCCGAGTCGATGCCGCTGACGCCCGTGGCGGGGTCGAGGGCGTGCAGCTCGCGTTCGCTGAACCACACGTCGAAGTGCACGTTGAAGCGGGCGAGCGACTCCTTGATCTCGGTGAGCTGCAGCTGGTAGCCGGTCTCGCGGGCGTTGGCGAGCGCCTCGTCGTCGGGCATCTCGAGCAGTGTCGGCACGAGCTCGAGCACGCGGGTCGACAGCTCGGTGATGTACTCGCCTGGGTAGCCGTTCTCCGGCGTCGGCAGGCCCTTCGCTGCGGCGAGAATCGAGGCGCCGAAGTTGTCCATCTGGTTGCCGGCGTCGTTGATGTAGAACTCGCTGACGAGGGTCGCTCCGCTGGCCTTGAGCACGCGGGAGAGCGAGTCGCCGAGCGCCGCCCAGCGGGTGTGCCCGATGTGCAGCGGGCCGGTGGGGTTGGCAGAGACGAACTCGAGGTTGATGGTCTGGCCCGCGAGCGAGTCGTTGTGCCCGTAGCTGTCAACGGTGTCGACGATGGTCTTCGCGAGGGCGCCGGCGGCCGCGGCATCCAGGGTGATGTTGATGAACCCGGGGCCGGCGACGTCGACGGATGCCACGCCGTCGACACTCTCGAGGGCGGTGGCGATCTCGGTGGCGAGCTCTCGTGGGTTGGCTCCCAGCGCCTTGGCGATCTTCATCGCGATGTTCGACGCCCAGTCGCCGTGGTCGCGGTTCTTCGGGCGCTCGAGCGCGACGTCGGCGATGCCGACCGGCTGGCCTCCGCGGCCGGCCACCACGGAGTTGACGATGGTGAGCAGGGAGGCGGAGAGGTCAGCGGGATTCACGATTTCCAAGCTTATCCTCGCGCGCGGCCCGCGCGATCGCGCGGGGTGGTGCGAGAAGCCGGTGTGCGTGGGTGAGAATGTTCCCATGTCTGCATCCGCCTCGCGCGTCATCACCGCCCTCGCCCTTGCCGGAGTGGTCGCCGCAGCCGTCACGGCCTGCGCTCCTGAGACCGCCGCGACGCCCGATGCGACTACGACGCCGACGTCCGCGCCGAGCCAGACGCCCGAGCCCACGGCCAGCGCCACCGCCGCCCCGGTCGGCACCCCGGTGACGATCGACTGCAACACGCTCATCAGCCCGCAGGCGATGTACGACTACAACCCCAACTTCGGCCTGAGCGAGAGCTACAAGCCCGCCGCGGGCACCGAGGCCGCCGACATCGTCGGAGTCGACGGGCTCGCCTGCGCCTGGATCAACCAGACGAGCGGCGAGATCGTCGAGGTCGCCGTGGCGAACCTCCCGGCCGACAGGCTCACCGAGTTGAAGAATGCGTTCGTCACGTCGAGCAACTCGGTGCCCACCTACGGCGACCCGACGAAGGTCGAGGGCTACTTCGAGCTGGCCCAGGGCGTCGGACAGGCGCAGGCGTTCGCCGGCCCGTACTGGATCTCTGCCGCGTCTGCCTCGTTCTTCGAGCCGGGCGACGCGCAGCCGGTCGTCGTGGCCGCCATCGCCGGACTCGGCCAGTAGCGCCCGGCCGGCCGGCTCGAGTAGCGCCCGGACGGCCGGCTCGAGTAGCGCCCGGACGGCCGGCTCGAGCCGCGCCGGATCAGCCGAGCTGCAGCAGCTGCTGGCCGTCGTCGACCGGCAGCACGTCGGCGACCGCGAGCACCTCCAGCCGGGTGAGCGTGAGGTTCGCCCAGTGGTTGGTGAGGAACGCGATGTCTGCCGCGTCGCGCCCGGTCGAGATGCGCAGCAGGCTCTGGCGCGGGGCGAGGCGGGTGGCGTCGACGACCCACCACTGCCCGTCGATGTGCGCCTCGGCGACGGCGTGGAAGTCCATCGGGCTGAGCCCCGGAGCGTAGACGGCCGCCATGCGGGCGGGAACGTCGAGGGCGCGCAGTAACGCGATCACGAGGTGGGCGTAGTCGCGGCACACCCCGCGGCGGGCCATGAGGGTTCTCGCCGCGCCATCCGTCACCAGGCTGGATCCCGGCACGTAGCTCAGCTTCTCCCAGACCCAGAGCGTGACCGCGGTCAGCAGCGCGTGGCCGCTGAGCCCCGCGAACTCGCTGCGGGCGGTCGGCAGCAGACTGTCGGACTCGCAGTAGCGGCTCGGCCGCAGGTAGGTGACGAGGTCGATCTCGTCGACCGGCGCCGGCAGCGAGCGGCCGGCGACCTCGGCGCTGTAGTCGACGACCATGAGCCCCGCCTCGCCGATCAGGCGGTGCAGCCGGGTGCCGTGGCGGTCGACGAGCTCCGTCGGATGCTGCGGCTCGCCGTTCAGCGTGATCGACAGGTTCTCGCGGTTGAACAGCGAATTGGCGCTCACCGCGAGCGAGAAGACCATGTCGGTTCGCCCGGAGATGTCGAGTTCGAGGTGTGCGGAGACGGAACGCTTCATGCTTCGATCCTGACAGGCGATTGTTGCCGTGACATTTCTGGCGCGGGCTATGGCTTTCTCGCGCGGATTGTGGCTTTTCGGCGGAGGACTACGGCTTTCGGCGGCGGACTACGGCCCTTGGCGGCGGACTACGGCCAGAGCAGGCTCTTCGACCATCCGGACTCGTCGCGGGAGTAGCGCAGGCGAACCTGGTCGCGCTCGCGGGCGGCCTGCCAGAACTCGATCGACTCGGGGCGCACCAGGTAGGCGGTCCACTCGTCGGGAACGAAGTCGGGGCGGAACTCGAGGATCGCCTTGGCCTCCTCGACGCGGTCGAGGAACTTCTGCTGGCTCGAGAGCACCTCGCTCTCGGGGCCGGCGATCGCTGCGGCGCGGGCGCCGGGCTTGCGGGCGAGGAAGTCCTTCTCGCTGACCTCGCGCGGACCCTTCTCGATGCTGCCGACCACCCGAACCTGGCGGCCCTGCTCGCGCCAGTACAGGGCGAGGGCGGCCTTGGGGTTGGCGGCGAGCTCGCGGCCCTTGGGGCTCGAGTCGAGCGACGCGAACCAGAGGCCCTCGTCGGTGATGTCTTTCAGAAGCAGGGTGCGGGCCGACGGGGATCCGTCGACGGCGGCGGTGGCGAGCGTCATGGCGTGCGGCTGCGCGACGTTGGCGGAGATGGCACCGCTCAGCCACTCCTCGAGGAGGGCGATGGGGCTCGCCGGTGTGGCATCCGTATCGAAGGTCGGAAGATCTCCGGTGAAGACGGGAAGAGCTCGGAGGTTGTCGCGCCACGATGTTTCGGTCATGAATCCAGACTACCCACGGTCGTGTAGCCGAAGCTGCGCTCAGACGCTGCTACCCTAGTGAAGCACCTGGGCCCCCATAGCTCAGGGGATAGAGCACTGCCCTCCGGAGGCAGGGGCGGCAGTTCGAATCTGCCTGGGGGCACTGTCTTATCGCCGGTCGCCGAGCCTGTCGAAACCCGCCTGTCGAAGCGGTCCCGCGGTCCCTGAGCTTGTCGAAGGGCCTTTTCGGCGCGTGGCGACGTTTCGGCAACATCCGTGCGAGAAATCTACTTATCGGCGGTATGTTTCATCTCGGGCGGGTTGAGGCGTCCTGACCAATCATTTCTGCTGCCTCGTTGAATAATCCGTGACGGAATACTCTCCCCCGCAGCCATCCACCACGGGCTGCCGCGAAGGTCGGCGAGCCGGCCTCCTTGCCATTGACGTGCACCTTTAGTTCGGCGAGCAGCGACGCCGGAACCGGGATGGATCTCGCTTCGTAGTCTTTGGGCTGCGAGTCGAGCTGCACGCCGTCGACCTCGACGATCGTGTGCTGCACCTCGAGACGCCCGCGCTTGAAATCGATGTCCTTCACGCGAAGACCGGAGGCCTCACCCCACCTGAGTCCGCAGTAGGCAAGGATCTTCACGAGCAGCCCGTAGCCGTTCCGCTCTCCGCGGTACATGCCCTTGCCGAGCGTGTCGACTGCGTCGGAGAGGTCGCGCACCTGTTCGTGGTTCAGATAGCGCTTGGCGGGTTTGCCGACCTTCGGCAGATTGAGGCCGTGTGCGGGGTTCGCCGGAAGCCGTCCGTCTTTGACGGCCATCTGCAGGCTGCCTGAGAGCACGTTGACGATCTTGCGCACGCTGGATGCACCCTGGCTCGCCGAGAGCCCTCCCGCCCACTTCTGGATCGTCTGATGGTCGAGAGCGCCGAGAGGGTACTGGCCCAGCTTGGGCTTGATATGGATCTCGACGATGCCGCGGGCTCGTTCTCGCGAGGTCGGCTGCCAGTCGGCTCTGGTGGCCATCCAGTCGTCGAGCCACTCCCCCAGTAGCACCCGTGACTTCGATGGATCGACATACGCGCCGCGGCTCTTATCGACTCCATGTTCGCGAGGAACAGCTCGGCGTCACGCTTGGTCTTGAACCCGCGTTGCTGCGTCTGCGAGTGATCGGGCTTCCGGTAGATGACGCGGTACCGCTTGCCACTGGACGTCACGTAAGCACTGATGCTTCCCATGGAAAAACGCTAGTCCTTTCGACCGTCATTTCGCCCTCGGACCGCCCACGCAATTCCCCTCACCTGCGCCAGCATCCGCTCTGTTACCCATTGCAGCAACTCCCCCATACGCACTTCTCACAACCAGCCATAGGAGTCCTGATCAGCCGCCACCCCTTTACTTCCCGACCCCCCACTCAGAGCTTGCGGAGAGTGGGGGGTCGGGAAGCGAGCTCGCTCGGGGGTGGCGGCTGATCAGGACTTAAAATTGAAAACCCTTCCCGCACTACTTCCCACCTTGGGAAGGGGTGCGGGAATACCCTGCGGCTTCAGAGACAAGTTTTGGCGCGTGTCGCACCATTCCGGTTCAGGAACGGAAATGACGTGGAATCGGTGCTGACTAGAGATGCGACGGTGACACTTTGATTGCCAAGGATGGTAGACGCCGGCGTCGATGAACCGCTTCCGACTTTGGCAGCTGTTTCGCATTGGTGAGCGGATCGAAAGTGACGAGCAGATCGTAGCCGTCCGGACTACGGTCTGGTTCACGCCCGGTCAAACCGCTTTTGTCACGGAGCTTTAGGTGTTTCCCAACGGACTCTGAATGCCCAACTTCAACCGTGGGGTCGAGAAACAAAGTTGTGAAAATTGCCGCGCCACGGTAGCTAGGGGCCTCAGGCTCCTACCGGTCTGGCGTCGATGAGACGTCGCAAATCCCGAACGCCATACGGCATGGGCATTTTGCGGTGAGTTCGTCGGAGTGGATTGGCGACAAAATGCAGAAGCGGTTTAGGCGCCCGCCAGCGCCACTTCTCGAAATCTGATCTATTGAGTCGAACTCGCTTTGTACTGCCTTCACGAAGTAGGTTGGCACTGCGCGGTTCTGCACTGCTACTGCGTACTCGTTGCGAAGCTGCAGCGGCGCTTTGGGCGCGCCCACTGCCGAAGAAAACCACAACGCTGCAACGGAGACGACTTGAGTGCCGGTGGATGGACAGCGGGCATTCTCAACAATTGACGGAGGAACAATGGGACTCACTGAAATTAGAGTTGCCGCGGAGTATTGCTTCGGCAGCACGCCGCTGGAGCTGACAAACCTAGCCAAGGTCAATTTTATCCACGCCCCCAACGGCTCAGGCAAGACAACCATCTCTAACGCCCTTTCCCATCAGCCACTCGATCCAGATTCACGTCTGACTTGGCAGATTGCGGCGACCGACACGTCCATCCGGGTGTTCAACGAGGCGTATCGATCGAAAGTCCTCAACGAGCAAGTCGACGGGATCTTCACAATTGGCGCGGAGTCGACCGCCGTGAACGCCAGGATCACGCTCTTGGAACGGGAGCGCGTCGATCACCGCACCGACCGAGAAATATGGACGAAAGCGATTGGCTCTGCCGCCGGAAATGGTCAAGCAAGTGGGCTACTCGGCGAAATTGAGGCTGAGCGCCGGAACGCCAGTGACGCCATCTTCGAGAGTCACAAGAACACCCCAGAGCAAGTCCGCGACACGATCTTCAAAGGCTTTCGCGGAAGTAAAGACAAATTCTTCGAAGAGGCGAGCTCGCGGTATGGCCCCGGGGTAGCCGTCGCGAAGAATGTGACGTGGGAGGCGCTGGAAGCCCGCAATGCGTCGCTGACGGGTGAGCGGCATCGTCGCTCGCCGCTCAGCGTTCTTTCTGTCCTAGTGCTTCTCTCAGAGGAACAGATCACCCAACTCCAGGCGGACGCCACGACGGTCGGAACTGGCGATCTTGCCACTCTTATCCACAATCTGGCGAACGAAGACTGGGTGAGTCAGGGCCGGCAGCATCTTCAGCACACAGATGGTATTTGCCCGTTCTGTCAGCAAGAGCTTCCAGAAACCTTCGGCACCAGACTTAGTGCATACTTCGCCGCCGGCTACGACGACGCGCTCGCACTCGTCACTAGCATCACAGAGCTAGTGAATACTCGCTCGGAGCTTCTATATTCGGAGCTAAGCAGACTCGAAGCCGCCATAGAGGCTGACTCCGCGATCGATTCTCCGCGCTTCACTGATGTGATCGACTCGATTCGGACCGCAACTGAGCTCGTGCTGTCCAGACTCGCCGAGAAACGCCGCCACCCGACGGCACGAGTAGATGTCGATGACATTGGGCCTCTCGTTAGCCACTTGAATGAATTAGTTAGAGAAATCAACACGGTTATCGGCGTGCACAACGGCCTTATCGAGCACTCCGCCACAGAACTTCAGAAGCTCGTCGACGACGGTTGGGACCTGTTCCTCGAAGGTGCAGACACCTCGAAACTGCTGAAACGTTACCGAGGAGTCAGTGCCAGCAAGCTGGAAAAGATCGAGCAGCTGCGTTCTCAGATCAGTGAGAGCCAGCAAGCGGATGAAGCCCGCGAGACAGAAATCGAAACGCTTCGCAATTCAATTTCGAATACTGTAGCGGTCGCTGAGCGTATCAACGAGCTACTTCAGGCGCTCGGATTTCACCGATTTCACCTAGCCATCGCGGATGAAATAGCGGGCGGCTACCGGATCGAACGCGACGACGGGTCTCTCGCATTCGATTCGCTTTCTGAAGGGGAAAAGTCGTTTGTCTGCTTCGCCTATTTCCTCGAGTCCCTGAGTGGAAGCAGTGTTTCAGGGGGGACAATCAATCCCGTAATTGCCGTCATCGACGATCCAATCTCCAGCCTCGACAGCGACACGCTCTTCATCGTCGCGGCCTACATTCGCGACATCGCCAAGAAGGTAATCGAGGGACAGACGAACATCGATCAACTAATTGTGCTCACGCACAACACGCAGTTTCACCACGAAGCGGCGTACGCGACGGAGACGGCAAAGGCCACTGACCGCCGCCATTACCGACTGCGGAAGGGCCTCGACGGGATCACTAAAGTTCAAGACGACGGCGCGCGGAGCAAGATCCGCGGCAGCTACGAATTGCTCTGGCAGTCTGTAGCCGACATCGCAGGGGGCGATGAGGATTCACCGATCGCGCAAGTGGGCGTGTTCAACATCGTCCGACGAATCATCGAGGGCTATTTCAAAACGGTCGGTTCGACTCAGCCCCATGACCGACAGCAACCACTTTCGGTCGCAGACGAACTTCTCATGTCGATGTTCCTGACTTGGGCGAACTCGGGATCACACACGATCATCGATGACTTCGCTCAATCTCACTACATAGGGGGTGCCAGAGAATTTCTTCAGCTTCTCCAGCTGTTTTTTGAGCTGCAAGGGCACGGCGCGCATTTCGACATGATGATCCGGGCCTCGGGTGGCAGTTCTTTGCTGGAATCAGGCTCCGTTTTCGCCAAACGCGCAGACTGATTCACCTTCGGCGTTGCATGAATGCAGTTGGCGTGGTCTGCGGCAAACGACAGGCCAACCTCGCCGATCCAGCGTTCAACTGACCAACAGCGTAAAGCCGTCGACCATGAACCACTGGGCGCTGCACGTGCGTTCCGTCAATCCGTGAAATCGCTAATGCTAGGTCGCATGTAGCGGCTAGCAAGACCCTCCAAATCAACGCAGTGCGTGCCGGAAGGGCTGAACCCCGCGACGACTTGAACCGTTACTTAGCGACGGCAAAATGCCGCCAAAACGCACCGGCACCGGAGCGCCGCCTCCGAGAACGAAAAAAACTGGCTTCATGGATTTTGTACTGGGTCGTCTCTGAATCGTTCCAGCTCGCCTCGCCACGACAATACGACCGAACTGTGCCTACTGCTACTTTCGTATTCGTTTAGTCGCCGCTGCGCTTGTTCCCCCCATTCATTGAATCTGACAATGATGCGAGCCCGCATGAGGCGATCGGCATTCGAGCCACGGCCGTTTTGTTCGTGATTCCAATTGACCTTCGCGGCGGCGTAGAGAACTGCAGATTTATAGTGTTCGGCGGCCAGCCATTCGTCCACCCATGGCTCTCCAGGGACATCCAACTCGTCGATGGAACGTTTGAACGCGGCGATACGATCAACAACCTCATTGCCAGCGGAGAAGTCGGACTCACTCAGCGACAGGTACTGCAGGGAGTCATGCACGCCAATGAAACTAGCCACGGTCATTCTGCCCCTCCGGCCGGAAGAACTGCGGCGGCAATCTTCTCCGCAATGACCTCTATGGGATCGCGCGCCGTTTCGAATCCGGCCAAGTCGGGAAGCATCCCGCTGTATTCGGCGACCTGGTCGAATGTCGACTGGTGAAGCACTGGGATAAGCGTGCTCTTGTGTAGCAAAGCCCCTAATTCGCGTTCTGTCCAGAATCGTCCGACTAGATACGCAGGAGTCAAAAGAACAACTCCAGCTCGCGCTTTGCGTAGCCCTTGGTCCATTTGAAGCGACTGGCTCTTCCCCGGGACGATTGCGAGCGCATCAAACCAGACTCGGACACCCAAAGACTCGAGCGACTCGCATAGAGCTTGAGCCGTCGCTTCGCCGTCGATGCGGGCGTAACTGAGAAAAACGTCCCATTCTCGCTCATCTCGAGCGACGAGAGCTTCCTGAACCCGATCCGTGAGCGCCTGCTCGTCGGGCGTGTAAGTCGACCGAACAGTGCTTGCGGAACGGAGCTGCTTGTTTAAATTCGCTACGACCTTGACATTGTGCGTGTTCACGCGCTGAATCTCCCGATTTTGGGCGGCGACTTGCTGATTGTGGCTATTGACGGCTCTCTGATTGGAAGCCCTGACCTTGCGGTTGTAGTCGTCCACAACTTGTTGGTTTTTCCGATTGATAGCGTCGACCTGGCGTTTTGCGTCCGCCTGCGCTTTTCGCTGAGCCGCCTGCAAATCTCTCTTGAACTTGTTCGCGTCGAACTTTGCCACCTGTAACCCCTTTGTTTTGGCCAGTATGCGCCACCCCGCCGACAACACCAGCTCCACGGCGCACCCAAGCGGAAATGCATCCGACGTCGTTTGTAATCGCGCACAGCGGCGATGACCGTCAACGTCCCACGCAAAGATCCTGGGATCACTGGACTTTGCCTTGAGATGCGCACAAACACTGAGGCCCTCGTGGTTCACTGCAAAGTTGCACGAAGCTTGCCCGCGAGCTTTATCGCTCCTCGAGCGAGCGGTTGAGAATCGGCCGACCGCATAGATTGTTGCGGCAACGCGAAGGCGGGGGCGTCAACTCAGCCGTGGCAACAGAATGGCAACACTTCGCGGAAAACGAGTCGTTTCGAGGCAATCCACGATGATCGAAAAACGCTGAAATCATGCGGAAGTTGCCGCTGATTGGCACCATTGCAACGCGCCAGTTCGCCCTCCGGAGGCAGGGGCGGCAGTTCGAATCTGTCTGGGGCACTGTACAAATAGCCTGTCGAAGCAGTCTCGTTCACTGAGCTTGTCGACGGGCCTCCCGCGGCGCGCCCCTGAAGGGTCACTATTCGAGCGGAGGAATTTCTTCTCCATCGCGGCCGGTGACGAGGAGGTTTCCGGTATCGCGGTCGCCTCGGATTGTGATGAAAGCAGTCGCGCCTTCGAACTGCCCGGAAATCCCCTGGGTCGTCACGAGTTCCGACAGCTCCGCTTCTGTGAGGGTGACACCGTAACCTCGCTCCAGCCACGCTCTCGCCTCCCCGAGGTAGGCGATCCGATGTGCGGTTTCTGCTTTGCGAAACTCTGAACCGGCCGTGATGAGCCCCGCGACGCTCGCGGCCGCAATCGCGAGAGCGAGAACGGCTCCGGCCACGGTGCGCATCCGCGAAACGTGTCCCGCGATCAACATCAGAATTGCGAGGCCCAGAAGGGGAACAGAGAACACGGCGCCGACGAACGCGAGAAACGGCCATGCGGTGTCTGACGCGTGCGGGAAATAGACCCCGGGATTTGCCATATACGGTTCCTCGCCAGTCGTGATCGTGAACGACGCCAGCCTACGCGTAGTCGAGGAAAATTCGATTCTTGAATGTTCTCAACATATCGATCGCGGCGCGAATCCGTGGTATGGACGGCGTCCGGTGGAGTCAGCCGACCAGCGCCGCGTCGATCATCTCCTCACCCCACGATCGGCCGCAGAGTCAGGATCTGCTCCGCGCGACCCACCGGCCCGTCGACGTCGTGCAGCCCACTGCTGGTGAGACCGTGTCCGGCTGGTCCGAACGTCACCGTGGTGTCGAGGCCTACCCAGGGCCCGGTCGGCTGCCGGTAGAGGTGCACGGTGAGGTCGAGGTTCGGAAACATCCACTCGGTCGGCGACTTGCGCACGGCGATCCCATTCGCCGTGTCGATGAGGGCGACGAACCGAGCGTGGGCGCTCGACGGCTGATCGGCGACGAGATCGGCACCCGTACGCAGCCAGGCGCTGGTGCGACCCGGCAGCGGCGGCGCGACCACACGCACCTCGAGCGAGGCGACGTAGCCGCCGGGCCAGCCCTCCGACATCGCCCACGGCTCGCAGGCGTCGGGTTCGGGCAGCGAGGCCGGTTCTCCCCCGGCGACGACGACCGTGTCGGCGGTGGCGATGAACCAGGCGCGGGCGAGAACCGCGGTGCGGCCGGCGATCGTGACGGTCGCCTCGACGAGCTCGATCGTTCGTCCGGGGCGGATGGTCTCGACCGAGATCGCGCAGTCGTCGGCGGCCAGGAATCCGAGGATGTCGAAACTGATGCGCCCGAGCTCTTTGCCGTCGCCGTGCGAGCCGCGCGCGTCGCGGTGCAGGTCCATGGCGTGCACGATGAGCCCGCCGAGCGGGCTGAAGTGGATCTCGTCGTCGTTCCATGCTCCGCCGGCCAGCGCGGTGGGCCGGTAGACCCCCGCCGCCACAGGCTCGAAGTAGGCACCTGTCATGCCGTCACCCCCGTTCACTGCGGCCGCGTCGTTGCGGCCGTCTCACAAACCGTACCCGGTGAGGGTCGCTCGAAAATGCTGGCGTCCAGCCGGGCACCTGCGGGACTATGAGCCCATGAGCATCGACGATCTGTATCGCGACCTGCATTCCCACCCGGAGCTCTCCTTCGAGGAGACCCGGACGGCCGGGATCGCCGCCGCAGAACTCCGCGCTGCGGGTTTCGATGTGATCGAGGGCATCGGTGTCACCGGCGTAGCCGGAGTGCTGCGAAACGGCGAGGGGCCCACGGTGTTGCTGCGTGCCGACATGGACGCGCTGCCGGTGGTCGAGGACACCGGGCTCTCGTACTCGAGCATCGTGCCGGGCGTCATGCACGCGTGCGGACACGACGTGCATGTCGCGTGCCTGATAGGCGCGGCCCGCGAGCTGGCCGTCACACGGGAGGACTGGAGCGGCACGGTGGTCGCCCTCTTCCAGCCGGCCGAGGAGGTCGGCGGCGGCGCGCAGAAGATGCTCGACGACGGACTGTACGAGAAGGTGCCGGTTCCGGATGTGGTGCTCGGCCAACACGTCGGCCCCGTCACCGCGGGCATGGTGGGCGCTCATGCCGGAGCGGCCTTCGCCTCCGCCGACAGCATCGACGTCACGGTGAGCGGACGCGGCGGTCACGGCTCAAGGCCCGAGACGACGATCGATCCCATCGTGATCGCGGCGGCGATCGTGGGGCGGCTGCAGTCGATCGTGTCCCGTGAGATCGCGCCGCAGGATACCGCGGTGCTCTCCGTGGGACGGCTGAGCGCCGGGACGAAGAACAACATCATTCCCGAGATCGCGGAGATCGGGCTGAGCATCCGGGCGTACAGCGAGGAGGTCCGGCAGCGCATTCTCGCCGCGATCGAGCGCATCGTCCGCGCCGAGTCCGCTGCGTCGGGCGCGCCAGACCCGACGATCGAGTACGCCGAGTCGTTTCCGGTGACCGTGAACGACCCAGTGGCCACCGAGCGCACGATGACGGTGTTCCGGGCGCTGTTCGGCGACGCGGCGGTCATCGACCCCGGACAGGTCTCCGGAAGCGAAGACGTCGGTCTGCTCGCGACCGCTGCGAACGCACCGCTGGTCTACTGGATCCTCGGCGGAGCTCACCCGGAGTCGTATCGGGTCGCCGCGACCGCGGGAACCGTCGACCGGGACATCCCGTCCAATCATTCGCCTCGTTTCGCCCCGGACATCCAGCCGACGCTCGATCGCGGGGTCGCGGCCCTGGTCGCCGCCGCCCGCGAGTGGCTGCGATCGTGAGCCAGGGATCGCTTCCCACCGCGACGCTCGCTCGCTAGGCTTCGGCGTATGGGCACAAGGACGTCTCGGATGGCCGTCGTCGTCATGGCAATTCTGGCTGTGAGCGCCATCACCGGCTGCTCCTCAGGCTCTTCGTTCACCGGCAGCTGGGGAGACGACGCTCCGGGCGAGCCATCCCTGCGCATCGAGTCCGACGGAGCATTCTCGGGAACCGACGGCTGCAACCCGCTCAAGGGCACCGGCACGATCTCCGGCGACACGTTCACCTTCGGCCCGTTCGCGTCCACGCTCAAGGCGTGCGAGGGTGTGACGCCCTGGCTCAACCTCGCGTCCACGGCGAAGGTCGACGGCGACACCCTCGTCGTCTACCGAACGGGCGGCGACGAGATCGGCACCCTCGAGAAGCGCTGATCGGCAACTGGCGGTCAGAACAGCGTCTGCTCGATCCGGTCCACGGGAACAAGGCCGGTCAGCGTCGCGCGCAAGCCGATCAGACGGGAGCCGGGCGCCGACGCGAGTGGCTCGCGCATCGCCTCCGTCCAGATACTCGAGTCGGCCGTGGCATCCGCGACCCTGTGTTTCAGCACCACGTCGGACGCCGACGCCTCCCCTCGAAGAGTGATCGTGATGCCGGTCGCGGCGAGGCCCGCGCGCTCGGCCCGGCGGCAGACCCGTTCGATGCACGCCTCCATCAGTTCGACCGGCGCCCAGTCGCGGCGGTTGAAGCCCGAGATGGTGCCCTCCGAGGTCAGGGTGGTGCGGCTCGCTATCGGGTGCAGCACGGAGTCGTCAGTGGCGTCACGGATGCGCCACAGCCTCCGGGCCATGGTGGTGCCGCACACCCGCTGCAGCTCGTCGCGCGGCACGCGGTCGATGTCGCCCATGCGCGCGACGCCGATGAGACGCAGCCGTTCGACGGTCTTCGCGCCGAGCCCCCAGACGTCGGTGATCGGCAGGCTCTCGCGCAGCCGCAGCTCCTCCTCGAGGCCGATCACGTGCAGCCCGTCGGGCTTGGCCGCCCGGGAGGCCAGCTTCGCCATCAGCTTGGTGCGTCCGATGCCGACGCTGACCGGGATGCCGAGCTCGCGGGCGGCACGCGCGCGCAGCCCCCGGGCGGCCTCGATGGCGATCTGCCAGTCGTCGGTGCCGACGTCGAGAAACGCCTCCTCCATCGAGCCGGGCTCCACGGTGCGGGCGCTCGCGCCGAAGATGTCGAACAGCCGGTCGCTGACCTCCTCGACCTCGTCGCGCGGCACGTCGATGAGCACGAGCTCGGGGCACAGCCGCTGCGCCTCCTGCGCTAGCATTCCGCCGCGCACGCCGCGGTCGCGGGCCGGGTAATTGGCGCTCGCCACGAACACGTGGGCGACGACGGCGACCGGCACTGTCGCGAGCTCGGGCCGGTGCCGCAGGACGACCGAGGCGAAGAAGGAGTCCGCGTCGGCGTGCAGCAGCAGGGTGGTCGCCATGCGCGCTATCGTACATGTGTTCGAATGACGCGGAGGCGCCTACACGGACATCGGCGCGCGACCGATCTGCAGCAGCGTCGGCGCGCAGCATCCCGCCGCGTCTCCGTCGCCGTCGAAGGCGCCCGAGCCGCCGCACACACCCGTGTCGGGAAGCGCCAGCTCGACGCGGGCCGCCGCGGCGTGGTCTCCGGCGAGCGCGGCCACTACGCTGCGTACCTGCTCGTATCCGGTCATCGCGAGGAACGTCGGCGCGCGCCCGTACGACTTCGATCCCACGAGGTAGAGGCCCTTCTCCGGCTGGGCGAGGTCGGAGGCTCCGGTGGCCCGCACCGACCCGCAGCTGTGGATGTTCGGGTCGACCTCGGCAGCGATCCGCGCCGGAGCCTGCAGGGTCGGATCGAGGTCGAGGCGCATCTCCGACAGGAACGACAGATCGGGACGGAAGCCGGTGAGCACAACGACCCGGTCGGCCGCCGGCAGCGTGCGCCCGCCTTCGGAGACGAGCACGACGCCTTCAGCGGCCTGCTCGACGCGTTCGACGCGGAAGCCGGTGACGAGTTCGACCACCCCGGCGTCGACGGCGCGCTTGGCCCGCAGACCGAGTGCCCCGCGGGCGGGCAGCTCGTCGGCCTCCCCGCCGCCGAAGGTGTTGCCGACAGTGCCGCGCCGCAGCACCCAGGTGACGCGCGTTCCGGGGTGACTCCCGGCGATTCTCGCCAGCTCGTTCACCGCGGTCGCCGCCGAGTGCCCGCTGCCTACGACGACGGTGTGCCTTCCGGCGAAGGGCTGCGGGTGCGCGAAGTCGGGGATGCGATAGGACAGACTCCCGGATGCCGCCCGCTCGCCGATCGCGGCAAGCCCATCGGCTCCGGCGGGGTTCGGTTGCCCCCATGTGCCGGAGGCGTCGATCACGGCGCGAGCGTCGACGCGCGACTCGCGCCCCGAGGCATCCACGATATGAACGGTGAAGGGCTGCCCGTCGCGCCCCGCGTCGACGAGCCGGTCGCGTCCCCTGCGCCCGACGCCGGTGACACGCGTGCCGTACCGCACGCGCTCCCCTACGACGGCGGCGAGCGGCGCGAGATACGCCGAGATCCACTCGCTGCCGGTCGGATAGCCGCTCTCGGGCGCCGCCCATCCCGTGGGCTCGAGCAGACGCGCCGCCGCCCGGTCGACGAGCTCTCTCCAGTCGGAGAACAACCGCACGTGTCCCCACTCGGCGACGGCCGACGCCGGCCCCGATCCCGCTTCCAGAACCAGCGGCGACTCCCCTCGCTCCAGCAGGTGGGCGGCGGCGGCGAGCCCCTGCGGGCCGGCCCCGATCACGACGACGGGCAGTTGGCTCACGGTGGTCTCCTCGCGACGAGCGGCTGATGCTGACTTCGATGCATCGAGACTCGTCGATACATCGACATTTGTCAATATGAATGGCAGGATGAATCCATGACCTCGCCGCTCCCCCTCGTCGACGACGCCTCCTGCTGCGCCACCGTGACCGGCGGGGTGCTCGACGCGCCCCAGGCCGAGCGCATCGCGCGTGTCTTCAAGGCCCTCGGCGACCCCACCCGGGTGCGCCTGCTCTCACTCATCGCGGCGAGCGACGGCGGCGAGGCGTGCATCTGCGACCTCACCGAGCCGGTCGGGCTGACCCAGCCGACGGTGTCGCACCACATGGGCAAGCTCGTCGCCGCCGGCCTCGCCACCCGTGAGCAGCGTGGGAAATGGGCGTACTACCGCGTCGTGCCCGAGGCGCTCGACTCGAGCGCCAGAGCGCTGCTCTCGTCGTGATCAGTCCGGGGCGCCCTAGCGCGTCACGTCGAGCGTGAACCGCTTCTTGTCGCGATAGACCGCGCCCTGCCGCTCGTAGAAGCGCACTGCGTCGTCGTTCCAGTCGGGCGTCTGCCACTGCACCTCGGCGACCCCGAGCTCGAGCGCGAGCACCCGCACGCGGTCGAGGATCCGGCGCCCGATCCCCGCCCCGCGGGCGCCGGGACGCAGATACAGGCAGTCGAGGTGCAGAAAGTGGGATGCCCTCCACGTCGACACCTCGAGGCTCGCCGTCGCATACCCGTCCAGACCCCCGTCCCCCTCGGCGACGATGGCGTGCAGTCGGGGCGGCGGCGAGAACAGGAGCGACTCCAGGCGCGCAACGAGTCCACCGTCGATCGGTGCCGCCCGCTCGAACAGGGCGTGCTCGCGGATGAGCAGCTCCAGCTCTGCGAGATCGTCGGGCCGCGCCATCCGTATCGTGACCGGCCCCGACGGTTCAGCAGTCACAGGTGATGGAGTTCATCGGCGCGGTGAGCGCGTCCTTCGGGCGCGTCGTGGCCCCGTCGTCGTTCTCGGTCGGGTACCCCTCCCGCGCCCAGTACTCGTAGCCGCCGATCATCTCCACGACCCGGTACCCGAGCTTCGCGAACTCCAGCGCCGCACGCGTGGAGCCGTTGCATCCCGGCCCCCAGCAATAGGTCACCACGGGCATGTCGAGGGGGATCTCGGCGGCAGCGCGAACGGCGATCTCGGCGGTCGGCATGTGCAGTGCACCCGTCACCCGGTCCTGACGCCATCCGGAGACCCCGCGCGAGTCGATCAGCGCGAACCTCACCCCGTTTTCCAGGTCTGCGTGAACATCGGAGGGGTCGGTCTCGAAGTCGAGTTTCGACGAGAAATGGGCGACGAGGCGATCGGTCTGTGAGGGTGTGATGTGCATGCACCGACGATATCCAAGCCGGAATGCGGTTCTGAAGAGCCAATCCACGCCATTAACGCGAGCAGACCGCCATTCTCGTGCCATAGTTTCGTCATGACCGCGAATATCACTTCCGCTCTCGACAAGGTCGATACGGCGATCCTGATAGCCCTCCAGGCGAACGGACGCCTGAGCATCGCCGACCTCGCACGAAGCATCAGCATGTCGCACAGCGCGGCGGCGGAGCGGGTTCGGCGCCTCGAGGAGTCGGGCATCATCAGCGGCTACGGCGCGCGGGTAGAGCCGGAACCGCTCGGGTTCTCGATCATGGCGTTTCTGCGCCTGCGCTATCCGAGCAGCAGCTACGACCCACTGCACCGGCTGCTCGCCGACACCCCCGAGGTCGTCGAGGCCCACCACGTCACGGGAGACGACTGCTTCATCATGAAGGTCGTGGCCACCTCTATGGGACACCTCGAACGGGTCAGCGGGCGCATCGGCACCCTCGGCAGCGTGACCACGAGCGTCGTGTACTCCTCACCGCTTCTGCCGCGCGCCATCCTCCCTCCAGCGGTCTAGCCCTGTCACCCGCCCGGGGTGAAGAGCCACGGGCACACGCCGCACAGGCTGTCTTCCAACGACACCGATGGAGGCACACATGACCGACGGCAAGCCGAACATCCTCGTGATCTGGGGCGACGACATCGGCATCAGCAATCTCAGCTGCTACAGCGACGGGCTGATGGGATACCGCACCCCGAACATCGACAGGATCGCCGACGAGGGCATGCGCTTCACCGACTCCTACGGAGAACAGAGCTGCACGGCGGGCCGGGCTTCGTTCATCACCGGTCAGAGCGTGTTCCGCACGGGACTGAGCAAGGTCGGCATCCCCGGCGCCGACATCGGCCTGCGCGCCGAAGACCCCACCATCGCGCAGTTGCTCAAGCCGCTCGGCTACGCCACCGGCCAGTTCGGCAAGAACCACCTGGGAGACAAGAACGAGTTCCTCCCCACCGTGCACGGCTTCGACGAGTTCTACGGCAACCTCTACCACCTCAACGCGGAGGAGGAGCCGGAGTCGCCCGACTGGCCGTCGACCGAGGACTTCCCGGAGTTCAACCGCAAGGCGCGTCCACGCGGGGTCATCCACTCCTGGGCCACCGACGAGGTCGACGACACCACCGACGAGCGCTACGGGGTCACCGGCAAGCAGCGCATCGAAGACACCGGCCCGCTGACCAAGGCGCGCATGGAGACCGTCGACGAGGAGTTCGCCGCGGCCGCCAAGAACTTCATCGCCCGCGCCCACGAGGCCGACACCCCCTTCTTCGTCTGGATGAACACCACCCACATGCATTTCCGCACGCACCCCAAGCCGTCGAGCGTGGGGCAGGCAGGCCGTTGGCAGTCCGAGTACCACGACACGATGATCGACCACGACGCCATCGTCGGCGAACTGCTCGACCAGCTCGACGAGCTGGGACTGGCGGATGACACGATCGTGATCTATTCGACCGACAACGGGCCGCACTCCAACACCTGGCCCGACGGCGGCACAACGCCGTTCCGCAGCGAGAAGAACACCAACTGGGAGGGCGCGTTCCGGGTGCCCGAGCTGATCCGCTGGCCCGGCCGCATAGCCGCGGGCACCGTCTCGAACGATATCGTGCAGCACCACGACTGGCTGCCCACACTGCTCGCCGCGGCCGGCGACACCACGACGGTCGACGAGCTCACGCAGGGGAAGACCGTCGGCGACACCACGTTCAAGGTGCATATCGACGGGTACAACCTGCTGCCGTACCTGACCGGCCAGGAGGCCTCCAGTCCACGGGAGGGGCTGGTCTACTTCTCCGACGACGGAGACGTGCTCGCGATGCGCTTCGACAACTGGAAGATCGTCTTTATGGAGCAGCGCCTCCCGGGCACGCTCGCGGTCTGGGCCAACCCGTTCACGCCTCTCAGGGTGCCGAAGCTGTTCAACCTGCGCACCGACCCCTACGAGCAGGCGGACATCACGTCGAACACCTACTACGACTGGCTGCTCACAAACGCGTACCTGGTCTTCGCCGCCCAGATCCTCATGGGCCGGTTCCTGGCGACGTTCAGGGAATTTCCGCCTCGGCAGAAGGCCGCCAGCTTCAGCATCGACCAGGCCGTGGCCAAGCTGCAGGCCTTCCTCGCGGGCGGGGACTAGCGCCGGATGGTCGAGCTCGCAGCCCGCAGCGACCAGGTTCGCAGCGACCAGGTGCGCACAGACCAGGTCCGCATCGACGCCGCGGAGTTCACGATGGGCTCCGACGCGCACTACCCCGAGGAGGGACCGGAGCGCAGGGTCTACGTCGACGCCTTCAGCATCGACGTCACGACGGTGACGAACTCGCAGTTCGCCGACTTCGTGCGGTCGACCGGGTACACCACCGTGGCCGAACGGCCGCTCGACCCCGCCGACTTCCCCGGGGCACCCGCCGAGAACCTGCAACCCGGATCTATGGTCTTCACGGGCACCCGCGGACCCGTCGACCTGCGCCACCTGAGCCAGTGGTGGGCGTGGGTGCCGGGGGCGAGCTGGCGGCGGCCGTTCGGGCCCCGGTCGTCGATAGACCATCGGATGAATCATCCGGTCGTCCACGTCGCCTACGAGGATGCCGACGCCTACGCCGTCTGGGCCGGGCGTCGGCTCCCCACCGAGGCGGAGTGGGAGCTGGCCGCGCGCGGCGGGCTGGACGGCGCCCGCTACACCTGGGGCGACAGGGCTGAGCGGTCGGGCGAGAAGCTCGCGAACTACTGGCACGGCGAGTTCCCGTGGCGGGCGGCTTCCGGCTACGGGTCGACGGCCCCGGTCGGCTCGTTTCCGCCGAACGGCTACGGCCTCTTCGACATGGCCGGCAACGTCTGGGAGTGGACGGCCGACTGGTACACGCAGCCAGAGCCGACCGACCACTGCTGCGCGCCCTCCAACCCCACGGGGGGTACCGCCGCGGACAGCGTCGACCCCGGCCAGCCGTTTGCCGTGCCGAGGAAGGTCGTGAAGGGCGGCTCGTTCCTGTGCGCCGACAGCTATTGCATGCGGTATCGGCCGGCGGCCCGCCGCCCGCAGATGATCGACACCGGGATGAGCCACATCGGGTTCCGCTGTGCGGGCTGACGCGCCTGCGGTAAGGTCAGTGCATGCTGACCATTGCGCCGCGTCTCGATGTCATGAACCGCCTCGGCCGCGCCATGGCCGACCCGAACCGGTCGCGCATCCTGATCAGCCTTCTCGCCGAGCCGGGGTACACCGCGCACCTCGCGCGTGAGCTCGAACTGACCCGGTCGAACGTGTCGAACCACCTCGCCTGCCTCCGCGGCTGCGGAATCGTCGCCGCCGTGCCCGAGGGCCGTCGGACACGCTACGAGATCGCCGACCCGCACCTCGCCCGCGCGCTCGCGGCACTGGTCGACGTGGTGCTCGCCGTCGACGACGGCGCACCGTGCTCGGACGACGACTGCGACGTGCCGCTCTGCTGCGGAGCCGGAGCATGACCGCCGTCCGGCCGGGCCGCACCGTCGATCCGCTGCGCAGGCGCGTGCTCCAGCGGCGCATCCGCCTGATCGTCGCGATCACCATCGCCTACAACGTGGTGGAGGCCGCGATCGCCCTCGCGGCAGGCACCGTGGCGTCGTCTGCCGCGCTCATCGGCTTCGGACTCGACTCCATCGTCGAGGTGCTCTCGGCCGCGGCGGTCGCCTGGCAGTTCGCCGCGCCCGACCCCGAGAAGCGCGAACGGGTCGCCCTCCGGGCCATCGCCGTCTCGTTCTTCGCGCTCGCCGCCTACGTCTCCGTCGAGGCGGCGCTCTCACTGGTCGGCGTTCGCGAGGCAGAGCACAGCCCCGTGGGCATCGCGCTCGCCGCGGTGAGCCTCGCGGTCATGCCGTTCCTCAGCTGGTTCGAACGCCGAACGGGTAGGGAGCTGGGCTCCGCCTCGGCGATCGCCGACTCGAAGCAGACCCTTATCTGCAGCTACCTCTCGGCCGCGCTCCTCGTCGGACTGCTGCTCAACTCGCTGCTCGGCTGGGCCTGGGCGGACTCGCTCGCCGCCCTGGTGATCGCTGGCTTCGCCGTGCGCGAGGGGCTTGAGGCCTGGCGGGGCGACGCCTGCGCGGTGCCGGTGTCGGCCCTCACCGGCGAGCGCGACGTGGAGCAGTGCGACTGCTGCTGACGCGCCCCTCGGTGTGAGCGGACGAGAAGCCGTCAGTGGATGACCGCCTTGAGCACGATCATCGCCAGTCCGAAAGCGGCGGTGCCGAGGGATCCGAGAACTCGAACCAACCAGCTCTCGCTCCGCAGTGCGAAGATCCTGAACCCGATGACGCCGAGGATCACCACGCCGAGCCACAGCGCCGTCCAGATGGCCAGGGTGTCGGGCACCACGCGCGTCGCGCCGAGCAGCAGGATGACACACGGCAGCAGAGCCGAGGTGAGAAAGCCGAGCGAGCTACGGAACGACCGGCGGATGGCGGCGCCGAGGCCCATGCCGTCGGCGGAGCGTCCGCTGCGGGCGATAGCGCCGGCATACATGTGCGCCGCCCAGAAGACGATCACAGTGCCGACGACGCTGAGGAACGTCTCCCATGACGTCGCCTTGAGCGGGCCCGAGGCGACGATCATGCCCCCGACGAGCACCGTGCCGTAGATCGACTCCTCGGTGATCAGGGCGATGTCGGAGGTCTGGCCCACGCGCGATGACACGGGTCTGCTCGACATTGCGTGCTTCCTTCCGGTGATGGACCGCATTTCCAGTGTGGCCCACCGCGTCTGCCCGCACCAGTGGCGGCGTCGGGTCTTTCGACCCTGTCGGTGACGGATGCGACGGCGCAGAGTTGACCCATGGAAAAACACATCCCGCTTATGGAGGAGTCCCCCATCGAGCGCCTCGGCGAAGACGAGTGCTGGGCGCTGCTGGCCGGAAACGACCTGGCGCGGCTCGCCCTACGACGCGGAGACGGCGTCGACATCTTCCCGGTGAACTACACGGTGAACGACAGGCGCATCTTCTTCCGCAGCGCGCCGGGGTCGAAGCTCGTCGACCTGACGAGGGATCCGGCGGTGGCGTTCGAGATCGACGGGGCGGAGGGGCGCGTCTGGTGGAGCGTCGTGGTGCGCGGCCGTGCGGAGCGGATGGACACCGACTCCGAGATCCTCGCCTCGGGCGTGCTCGCACTGCACGCCCTCACACCGACCACGACGTGGAACTACATCCGCATCGTCCCCGAGGCAGTGACCGGTCGCCGTTTCGAGGCCGCGCGCGGATAATTGCGACAACACCCGACGAGGAGGACCCGTGCAGGCACTCACCTACTTCATCGCACTGTCGATCGACGGCTTCATCGCGGGCCCCGACGACGAGGTCGACTTCTTCGAGGGTTCCGACGAGTACATGACGTGGATGGCGGACGAGTACGCCGACGCCCTGCCCTCCCACGTGCGCGAGCAGCTCGGCCTCGCCGATGCGCCGCTCACCCGATTCGACACCGTCGTGATGGGCAGACGCACCTACGAGCCGGCCCTGGCCGCGGGCATCCTCTCCCCCTACTCCCATCTGCGCCAGTTCGTGATCTCGACCAGCCTGGAGGAGTCGCATCCGCGGGTCTCGGTCATCCGTCACAACCCTCTCGAGGTCGTCCGCGAGCTCAAGGGAAGGGACGCCGACCTGGGGATCTACCTCGCCGGCGGCGGACGACTCGCGGGCGCGCTGCTCGGCGAGATCGACCGGCTCGTGGTGAAGCGGTATCCCGTGGTCGCCGGCGACGGCATCCCGGCGTTCGGGGCGCATTTCAACCCGACCGCCTTCGAGCTGGAGTCGGTGCAGTCGTTCGCGGGCGGCAATATCGTCGAGACTTACACGCGCTAGGCGCGGTTCGGGCCTGTGCCGTTCGGATCCGCGCGGTTCGTGTCGGCCGGGTCGGTGTCGGGGCGGCTCGTGTCGGTCTGGTCGACGTCGCCGGGCTGACGGTGCGCGCCTCTCGTTCGTCCGCCGGCATCGGGATCGATCGAGTCGGCCTCGCGCAGCCGGTCCTCCGACGCGGCGCGAACACGCTGTGCCTCCTCCTGACGTTCGGCGCTCTCCCGGGCGAGCCGGTCGGCGTCGACTCGCGCCTGCTGCGCCTCCGCCTCTGCCCTCGTCGCCCGAGCCTCGTGCTCGCGGGCGTCTATCCCCTCGGCCTGGGCCTTGCTGCGCAGCTCTGCCGCTCGCTGACGGTTCGCCTCCGCGACCGCGCGCGACCGCATGCGCATCGTCGAGGCGATGATCGCCACGGCGACGAGAACGACGACGACGGCGACGGCGATCCAGATGAGCAGGTTGGTATCCATGGTGTGACGACCTCTCTAGCGGGTGAGGGCACCAGTAAACTCCTGATCCGGCCGGTCCGGAAGGGCTCGGTCAGTCGGGAACGGTGTACTTGAAACCGACGTGCGAAGCGGTGAAGCCGAGTCGCTCGTAGAACCGGTGGGCGTCGACGCGTGCCGCATCGGAGGTGAGCTGCACGAGCTTCGCGCCGAGCGCGGGCGCCTCGGCGACCGCCCAGCGCATCATCGCACCGCCGATGCCGCGATCGCGCTGGTCGGATCGCACACGCACCGCTTCGATCTGCAGCCGAGACGCCCCGACCCGCGCCAGTCCGGGAATGGTCGTCAGCTGCATGGTGCCGAGAACGTCGCCGGCATGGGATGCCACGACGAGCAGCTGCTGCGCGGGATCGACGTCGATCGCGGCGAATGCGCGCTCGTAGGCCGGCAGGTCGCCGCTGCCGGCCACGTCGCCGCGAGCCGCACTTATCGGGTCGTCGGCGAGAAGCGAGATGATGGCCGGCAGGTCGTCGGCGGTCGCTCGGCGCAGGATCACCGGACCGGAGGCGAGCGGGAGTATCACGTCGCGCACGGCTCAGGCCCGCTCTTCGCCGAAGCGGGCGAGATCGACGGCGTAGATCCAGCGTTTTCCGGGAAACTCGGTGACCGACCACAGCTCGCCGCGCTCGGGCCACACGGCGAGGTCCTCCGGACCCGGCGGCAGCACCCCCTCGTGTCGGACCATCGCGTCGGGTGTCCCCACCCACAGGTCGGCGCCGAGCTTGTCGCCGCGGCTCGCGTTCACGAACCAGCGGCCGTCGTGCACGGCCACGCCCTGCATCTCGGCGATGCCGGGAACATGTGTCTCGTCGATCGTCGTCACGTCGCCCCGCACGCTGAGCCGGGCCAGGCGCCGACGGTCGTGCTTCGCGTACTCGCCGGCCACGATGCGCAGCACCTCGGCCTCGTGCTCTTCGCGGGTGCTGGTCTCGGCAGCGATGAACGAGTACCGCATCCGCCCCGCGTCTGCGTCCTTCGGCGGGCGGTGGCTCGCGAACTCCGGCAACAGGTAGCGGTAGCCGAACGGCCCGGCCGACCGCCGCAGCAGGCCGCGGGACGGCGCCCGGACGAGGTCGCCGAGGCGGAACTCGCGGATGCCGCCCAGGGTCGCCGACACCAGCAGGCGATCTCCGGCGATGACGATGCCCCCGGCGTGCACCACGACCGGGTCGTATCCGCCGCGTCGGGGCGACACCAGCAGCACATGGTGGTAGCGCGGGCGTCTCTCATCGCGCAGGTCGATCACGCTGATGCGCGAACCCATGTCGCGGCCGCGTCTGCGCTGGGCGAACCAGCTGGTGATCACGACCGGCCCGCCGTCGTGCTCCCCTACCGCGACGCCCTGCGGCCACCAGGTCTGGGAGAAGACGTCGACGAGTCGCCACCGGAATCCGCGCACCGCGGCGGAACCCGGCACCCGCGCCCGACGAGCGCGGTGGCCGCGTCTGGCGAGGAGCCCGCCGAGCCCGATGGTGGTCGATCCCGCCGCCGAATCGTCGATCAGAGCCCGGTCGGTGAACGATGTGCGGAGCTCGGGGTGTGCGGCAGCCATGCGAAAAGCATCGCACGGTGCGTGGGCTAGTAGACGAACAGCTGCCCGAGAACGACGATGGCGATGACGACCACCGCGACGACGGCGACGAGCACTCTGATGCCGCGGTCGGACAGCTTGGCGATGCCGAACCCCACGATGAAGGGCAGGGAGGCGAAGAGGAGGGTGACTATCCACCAGAAGGCCACATAGCCGGCCTGCGACGCCTCCTCCAGCCGCCCGCCGAACAGCCGTTGAGTCGCCGGCTGTGTCGCGAAGGCGAATGCAGTCGAGACCGGGAACGCGACGAGGACGGCGGTGATGAGGCCGGCGAATGCCCCCCACCAGCCCGCGCTCTTCTCGGCACTGCGGCTGTCGATCATCTGTGGCCTCCTCTCGTCGGCACTCATGATGCAATGCAGCCGTCGCGCACGACTCACCCGCGCCGGGCTACAGCGGCCCGGTTGTTGCCCGGCAGCGTCGGATAGTCCATTATGTGAACACGAGAAGTTGTTGGGTATGGGTTCGAGGGGGAACGCATGACTGTGCAAGACCGCGAGACGACGTTCGAGCTGCGACTGGCTCGCATCCGCAACGACATCTACCACCGCGAGCGCACTTCGACCGAGCTGCAGCGCGTCAGTGAGTTCGCCGACCGGGCGTTCACCGCCTTCCCCGAGCTTCTCGAGAACGTGCGCGGCAGCATCGTCGGAGCGGCCGACGCCCTCGCCGGGAGCGCCCTCGCCCTGCGCGGCCCAGACTCGTCGTCGCCCGGCGAGGCCCGCGCGCGAATCGTCGCGATCATCGAGGAGCGCTCGCGCACCCGCTGACGCACGGGCGACCGCCTGACGGCGGTCTCCCCCTCGCGCCGAGCCGCGACTGACGCTACGTTCACATCGTGGAGAGCCGCAGAAGAGCAGTACGCCAGGCCTTCGACAGCGCGCTCGACTGGGCGTTCTTCGTGTTCGGCGGGGCCGCCGCCGTCTGGCTCGCCGCCCTCGTGTTCTGGGACAGCTTCGACTTCGGCTGGTGGCAGATCGCCGTCATAGTGGTGTTCTGGATGTTTCTCGCGTATCTCGTGCTGCCGCGCCTGCACCGCATCCTCACGCGGATCTACGTGCCCGAGTACTTCATCGGCCGGGCGCGTACGAGCGACGGGCTGCTCGGCGACCCGGTGAACCTGGCCCTGCTCGGCACCGAGTCGCAGGTGCACGAGGTCATGTCGCGGGCGGGGTGGACGATGGCCGACGACCTGTCCGTCGCGACGGGCTGGCGGATCGTGACATCCACTCTGCTGCGGCGCAGCTATCTCGAGGCGCCGGTCAGCCCGCTGCTGCTCTTCACCCGCAAGCAGGACTTCGCCTATCAGCAGGAGGTCGACGGCTCCCCGGGCAGGCGGCATCACGTACGGTTCTGGCGTTGCCCAGCAGGGTGGAAGCTTCCGGGAGGCCGGGACGCGGAGTGGCTGGCGGCCGGAACGTACGACCGCAGCGTCGGCCTGTCGCTGTTCACCCTGCAGGTCACGCACAAGATCGACGCGAACACCGACGCGGAGCGCGATCACGTCGTCAGCAGCATCGAGGCAGCCAACCCGGCGGTGGTCGTCGACGTCATCGAGGACTTCTCGACGGGCTACCACGCCCGCAACGGCGGCGGCGATGCCATCGCGACCGACGGCAACCTGCCCGTCGTCGACCTGCGGCACGTGCGCGGGCCGATCGCCGCGCACGTGGACTTCACGACCGACAGCCGGGACCGCCGCCCCGCGCCCACCGTGATCGGCGCGGCGTTCGTCTTCGTGCGCGGCCTGTTCGCCCTCTATCTCGCGATCTCGTTGCTCGTGTCGCCCGCCGCGTTCGCGTCCGACCTCGCGGTCGTCCCGGCGGGGGGCGAGCGCACGGTCGCGTTCTGGACGGTTGTGGGCATTCTCGTGCTGTTCGCGGCGGCCGAGCTCGGGCTGGCCTGGGCGGTGCTGCTCGGGCGCAACTGGGCGAGGCTCGCGGCCATGGCGCTCAGCACCGTCGCGATCCTCGCCCAGGCGGCGAACGTCGTGCAGGGCGGACCGGGGATCACGCTGCAGACCAACCTGCCGGGACTCGCGCTCGACATCCTGCTGCTGCTCGCCCTGTCGAGCGAGCGCGCTCTGGTCTATGCCCGTCGCGAGCGCAAGGCGCCCGCCCTAGTCAGGCCCCGAAGGGGTCCCCCGTCAGCATAAACAGCACGAAGAACAGTACGGCGACCCAGAAGTAGACGATCGACTCGCGTCTCCTGCGCAGCATCAGCGAGAGCACTCCGGCGACGAGGCCTGGTGCCGCCCACGCGGCGGTGGGAAGGGCGAAGGCGATCGCGGCGAGCTGGGCCACGGCCCAGGTCAGGCACACGGGCAGGGCGAGCGCGTCTCCGGCCGAACGACGCTGCCTGACGATCCGCTCGCGCTGAACCGCCATGCGCTGAACTCCCCCGTGTCGACGCCCCGGACGGGCGCTCACGGGAATGCTACTGGTCGAAGACGACGGATCGGTCCGGTTAGAACTCCGACACGTCGCCAGACCCGGCCACGTCGGAGTCGACTCGGGCGCCGCCGGTGTGCCGCACCGACCCGCTGCCGGCGATCGACACGTCGAGGGTGTCGGTCGCGTGCACCTCGGCGTCGCCGGAGCCCGCGATGCTGATGGTGGCAGTGTCGCTCGTCAGTCCGCGCCCCAGGTAGTCGCCGGAGCCGCGGATGGTCACCGACTGCTCCGCCGTCTCGCCGCTGAGCCGCACGTCGCCCGATCCGGAGACGGACACGACGACGCTGTCGGCTTCTAGCGAGTCTCCCGTGACGTCTCCCGAGCCTCGGATTTCGATCTCGACCTCGCGAGCGCCGGAGAAGTCCGCCTCGACGTCGCCCGACCCCTCCACTCCGATCGAGTCCAGCTGCGGCAGGGTGAGCTCGTACCGCACTCGGCCGAGCCCCGGCATCATGGGCCCGTCGCTGTCGAGCATAAGAACGCCGTCGACGACCTCGAAGGTCAACGCCTCGAACGCGCGCTCGCTCGCGGTGGTGGTGAGGCTCGCGGCGTCTCCCCGGGTTACGACGAGGTCGCCCGAGGTGCGCAGCATGACCGCCGACGCCTCGCCGACCCGCTGCTCGCGCGTCACGGGCGGGCCGGCGTCGGGCAGCAACGCGCACCCGCCGACCGCGACGATCACGGCCGCGCCGACCGTTGTGAGTCCGAGAATTCGAGCGAGCATAGAAGCCTCCACGTGTGCGACGGACCGACTGAGTGAGCCTCATCGAGTGTAGAACCGCAGGCCGACGGCGACGAAGCGGCTTGCGCACTGGCAAGATTGGGCTGGTGACCACAGACCTCTCGCCCGACGCACTGCAGTTCGTCGCGGACCGCCATCTCGCCATGCTGTCCACCGTCGCGCGCGACGGGACCATCCATCAGGTAGCGGTGGGCTTCACGGTGCACGACGGGGTCGTGCGCATCATCACGCGCGACGGCAGCCAGAAGGTGCGCAATGTGGAGCGAGATTCCCGCGCGACGGTGGGGCAGGTCGACGGCGCGCGCTGGATCAGCTTCGTCGGAACCGCTGTGATCGAGCGTGGACGAGACGCGATCACCCTCGCGGAGAACCTCTACGCGGAACGCTACCGTCAGCCGCAGCCGAACCCGCAGCGCGTGGTCATCCGCATCGCCGTCGACCGCGTTCTCGGGTCGAGCGGGATGCGCGCGGCCCAGGCCGCATCCGCACCCCGCTCGTAGCGACCGTTAGTAGCTGCTGCTGCCGCCCTGTGTCGCGATCAGAACGACGAAGAACAGGATGTACGCGATCACGAACAGCACGCCGAGAGACGTGAACACGTAGCCGAGGATGAGGCCGGCCTTGGCGAGACCCTCGCCCTGCTCGCCCGTGCGGCGGATCTGCGACATCGCGATGTGACCCGTGACGATGGCCGCGACCGGCATCACGAAGGCGGCGATCAGCGAGATGATGGCGAGGACGTTCGTCTTCGCTTGAACGGCGTAGGCGTTCTGGTAGGCGGGGGCGGGCGGCGGAACCGGTGAATAATCGCTCATGTACTAGATCGTAGTGGCGCACGGGCGGCGTCCTCGCGAAGCGGCGACATGCTGGAATACGATGAGGCCCTATGCCCGCCTCATCGCCGAGAGTGCGGCCGCGCGACCTCGTCGCCCGGCTGCGTGCCGCCGGCTGCGTCTTCGCGGAAGACGAGGCACGCCTGATCGCGCGACAGGCGCACTCGCCCGCCGAGGTGGAACGACTCGTCGCTCTGCGGGAGTCGGGCCGTCCGCTGGAACACGTGCTCGGCTGGGTCGGGTTTCTCGGCTCGCGGATTCTGCTCGATCCCGGCGTCTTCGTGCCACGGCGCCGCACCGAGCTGCTCGCCCGCGCCGCGATCGGGATCGTGCGTCCGGGGGACACCGTGGTCGACCTGTGCTGCGGCGCCGGCGCGGTCGGCGCGGCCATCGCGGCCGCTGTCGACGGAGTGCACCTGTTCGCTGCCGACCTCGACCCGGCGGCCGTGCGCTGCGCCCGACGCAACCTGCCGCCCGACGCGGTGTTCGAGGGCGACCTGTTCGAGGCGCTGCCCGCGACGCTGCGAGGCGGTGTCGACGTGCTGGTCGCGAATGCGCCGTACGTGCCGACGGAGGCGATCCCGCTCATGCCGGTCGAGGCTCGTCGGTTCGAGGCGCGGATGGCGCTCGACGGTGGCGGCGACGGACTCGACGTTCAACGGCGCATCGCCGCGGAGGCACCGCTCTGGCTCTCGTCGCACGGGGTGCTGCTCGTCGAGACGAGCGGTGCGCAGGCGGGCCTCACAGCCCGCATCATGCGAGACGCGGGGCTGGAACCCCGGATCGTCGCCTCGAAGCGGCTCGACGCCACGGTAGTAGTCGGCTCCCTCGGCTCGCGGAGCGACTCCTAGGCCGGCCGCGCAGACGGCCTGACGAGGAAGACGTCGATCTCGTCCTCCCGTTCGAAGACGAAGCCGTGGCGCTCGTAGAGGCGACGGGCTGCGCTGCCCTGCAGGACGTTGAGACGGAACGGCAGGTCGTCAGGCGACTCGTCCAACAGCGAGCGAAGCACCGCGCTGCCGACCCCGCTGCCCTGGTGGCGCGTCGCGAGGTAGAAGTGCTCGATCCAGCGCTCCCCCGGCTCGCGGCGCACCGCCACCGAGCCGACCGCCTCGCCGTGGATCTCGATCACCCGCGTGTGCTCCACGGCGAAAGCGCGGAGGAAACGCTCCCGAACCCACACCGGGTCGAAGCGGCCGAGTCGCTCCAGATCGGGGCGCATCACCTCGGCCCGAAGTTCGGCGATCCACGCGGCGTCGGCGGGAGTGCTCGGCCGCAGGGTGTGGTGAGTCGATGACATCCCACCATTCAACACCGCGCCTTCACCACCGCGTCTCGGCCCCCCGTCGCTAGAATCCCAGCATGGCCGACACCCTCGCACCCACACCGGCGACCCGACTCTTCGGAATCGAGGTTCCCGTGGTGCTCGGACCCTTCGGCGGTATGTCGTCGGTGCGTCTCGCCGCCGCCGTGAGCGACGCCGGCGGTCTCGGTTCGTTCGGCCTCTACGGCTACCCGGCCGATCGCATCCGGGAGACCGCGGCGCTGCTGGCGGCGGCCACCGACCGGCCTTTCGCCCTCAATCTCTGGCTTCCCCTCGACGGCTCGGACACGCTGCGGGTGTCCGCCGACGAGTTCGACGCCTACGCCGAGGCGCTGCGCCCCTACTTCGACGAGCTCGACCTGCCGCTGCCGGCGATGCCCGAGCGCTACCTCCCGACGTTCGACGAGCAGATTGAGGCGGCCCTCGACGCACGGCCCGCTGTTCTCAGCTTCGTCTTCGGGGTTCCGCCCGCCCACGTCGTCGATCGCGCGCACGAGCTGGGCATCGTCGTCGTCGGCGCCGCCACGACGGTCGACGAGGCGGTCGCTCTCGAGAGCGGCGGCGTCGACGCGGTCGTCGCCAGCGGCATGGAGGCGGGCGGGCACAGGCCGTCGTTCCTGCGTGCGGCCGAAGAGTCGCTCGTGGGCACCTTCGCGCTCGTGCCGCAGGTCGCCGACGCCGTGCGCGTACCGGTCGTCGCCGCGGGCGGCATCGCCGACGGGCGCGGACTCGCCGCCGCACTCACACTCGGGGCCCACGCGGCTCAGGTCGGTTCGGCGTTCCTCGCCACCGAGGAGTCGGCCGCCGTGCCGGCGTATCGCGATGCGCTGCGCAACCGCGCCGGCCGCACGGTGCTCACTCGCGCCCTCAGCGGCCGGCTGGCCCGTGGCATACCGACGAGGATCACGGATGCCGCGGAGCCGGCGCCCTTCCCGGTGCAGAACTGGCTCACCGGCCAGTTTCGTCCGACCGCCGCCGAGCGCGGGGTCACCGACCTCATGTCGCTGTGGGCCGGCCAGTCGAGCCCGCTCGCGCGGGGCGACCACGCCGCCGATGTGCTCCAGGAGATGGTGCGCACCGCGGCGTCGCTGCTGCCGTAGTCGCGCCGCCGTGCACGCCGGCACAACGGGTTGTCCACGCCGATGAGACGTGCTTACAGTGACACTGACGCGGGGCAGCGACGCCCCCAGAGGTGCACGAGGTCGTCATGCTTGATCAAGAACTCGAAGAACTACGAGCCGCGATCGACGGGGAGCTGATCCTTCCCGGGGCTCCCGCCTACGACGAGGCACGACGGGTCTGGAACGGCATCATCGACCGCCGCCCGCTCGCCGTCCTCCGCTGTGACTCGACTGCGGACGTCACCGCCGGCATCCGCTTCGCCCGGGCCAACGACGTCCCCGTGGCGGTTCGCGGCGGCGGGCACAACGTCGCCGGCCACGGAACCGTCGACGACGGCATAGTGCTCGACCTGGCCGCGCTGAACGAGGTGGCCGTCGACACCGACTCCCGCAGCGTGCAAGTGGGTGCGGGCGCCACCTGGGGGCAGGTGGACGCGGCCACGCAGCAGCACGGACTGGCGGTTCCCGGCGGGGTGTTCTCCCGTACCGGGGTCGCCGGGCTCGCCCTGGGCGGCGGCTACGGCTGGCTGCGCAACGCCTACGGGCTCACCTGCGCCAGCCTCATCGGCGCGGAGCTCGTGACGGCCGACTCGGAGGTTCTCGACGTCGACTCGCGCAGCTACCCCGACCTGCTCTGGGCGCTGCGCGGCGGCGGCGGAAACTTCGGAGTCGTCACCCGCTTCACCTTCCGGCTGCACGCCGTCGGTCCCGATGTGTTCTTCCTGCTCGCCTTCCACGACGCGCGCCACAGCGGCGCGACCCGCGGCTTGCGGGCGTTCCGGCACTTCTGCGCGACGGCCCCGAACAACGTGAGTCTCGTCGCGCTGCTGGGGGTCGTCGAAGACGGGGCGCCCGGCTTCCCGCCCGGTACGGCGGGTCGGCCGTTCATCGCCTTCGCCGGCATGTTCGTCGGCGACCCGGAGGAGGGCGAGCGGCTCCTCCGCCCGCTGCGCAAGTTCGGCGAGCCGCTGTACGACGCGTCGGGCACCATGCCGTACACCGAGGTGCAGAAGGCATTCGACGCCGACTACCCCGACGGCGGACGCTACTACTGGAAGTCGACGAACATCGTGGAGCTCAACGACACGGCGATCGACCTCATCACGGCGACCGCGACGATGCCGGCCTCCCGGCTGAGCACCGTCGACGTGTGGCACGTCGGCGGCGCAGCCGCGCATCCCGTCGACGGGGCGTTCACGACCTCGAAGGCGGCGTTCCTCGTGAACCCGGAGGCGAACTGGGTCGACGCCCACGACGACGCGAAGAACATCGCGTGGGTGCGCGGACTGGTCACGGCGCTCGCCCCGTACTCCGACGGAACGCGCTACCTGAACTTCGCGGGCTTCCAGGAGGAGGGCACGTCGCTCATGCGCGCCTCGTTCGGCGATCACTACGACAGGCTCGCCGCGATCAAGGGCGAGTGGGACCCCGCGAACCTGTTCCGGCTGAATCAGAACGTCCGGCCGATGACGGTGATCGAGCGCTGACCGTCTCAGCGCTGACCGTCTCAGCGCTGACCGTCTCAGCGGGCCCGGACGCGCGAATGCCCGGAACCCCTCGCACTGAGCGGGGAGTTCCGGGCATTCGGGTGTTAGCGGTCCTTCGAACCGGCCTTGGCCTTCTTGTCGGCGCGCTTTTCCTTCAGCGACTTGCCGGCAGCCGTCTTGGGCGTGGACTTCTTGGGCGATTTGTCAGCCATGTGTGACTCCCTCGGTCGATTGTTGCGTTAGCCGTCGATGCGCTTCAGCACGTGAATGGGCAGAGCCACACCCGCGCTCGTGATGAGGATTCCGGCGAGGAATGCCGCGAATTCAAACCCCTCGATTTCGAAGGCGTAACCCATCAACAGGATTCCTCCGACGAAAAGACCAAGGGACACGACGAAGGCGATGACGTTCATGCTGCGATTCTAGTCAACCCGGCGCGTGGCGCACAGCCAATCCGGCGGCGAGCTACGGATGCGCGATGCCTCCGATACGCTGGCGAGCATGTCGCCGTCGATTGTCATCGCCCCGGATTCGTTCAAGGGGTCGCTCTCGGCCCGCGAGGTCGCCGACGCGATCGCGGCCGGGTGGAGATCCGTCAGCCCCGACGACGACCTCATCCTCGTGCCGCAGGCCGACGGCGGCGAGGGCACGGTCGACGCGATCGAGTCGGCGGTTCCCGGCTCGGTGCGCCGCTCGGCGGGGCTCGTCACCGGCCCCGACGGACGCCCCACCCCCGGCGAATGGCTGCAGCTGCCGAGCGGCGCAGCCGTGGTCGAACTGGCCTCGTCGAGCGGTCTGCCGCTCATGCACTCCCCCGATCCGCTCGGCGCGTCGACGCGCGGCCTCGGCGAGGTGATCCGCGCGGCGCTCGAGGCCGGTGCGACGTCGCTCGTCATCGGGCTGGGCGGCTCGGCATCGACGGACGGCGGCGCGGGCGCGCTGGCCGCTCTCGGACTCCGGCTCACGGATGACTCGGGGTCGGTGCTGCCCGACGGCGGCGGCGCTCTCGCCCACCTCGCACACGCCGACCGCTCCGCCCTCATGGCCGCGCCAGCCGGCGGGGTCACCCTGCTCAGCGACGTCACCGCTCCCCTGCTCGGCCCGACCGGGGCCGCCGCGGTCTTCGGCCCGCAGAAGGGCGCGACGGAACACGACGTCGCCACGCTCGACGCCGCCCTCGCCCGGTTCGCCCTGGTGCTGGGCGGCGACCCGGAGCTGCCGGGAGCCGGCGCGGCGGGAGGCACCGGATTCGGGCTCTCCGCGGTGTGGGGAGCGACGCTCGAGTCCGGAGCCGACTACCTCGCCGTGCTCAGCGGCCTGGGCGCCGCAGTCGACGGCGCCGACGTGCTCATCCTCGGCGAGGGCAGGTTCGATTCGCAGTCGCTCGGCGGAAAAGTCGTCGGGCAGTTGCTGCAACGAGCCGAGGAGCGGGCGGTGCGGCCGGGCGTGATCGCCGGCCAGGTCACGACGACCGCCGTGGTGAACGGCGAGCCGGTGTGGACCGTGTCGCTCGTCGAGCTCGCGGGCTCGGTCGAGGCGGCCATCGCGGAGCCCACGCCCTGGCTGCGCGAGGCGGGCGCCGCGGCGGCCAGGCACTTCGCGCCGACCGGTCCCTGAGCCTGTCGAAGGTGTCCCTGAGCCTGTCGAAGGGCCGACCCCGAGAACGCTCCGACAGCCTCAGCGACCGGCGTCGGCGCTGTGCCGGTCGAGAAACTCGTACAGCTCCTGGTCGTCGACGCCCGGGAAGGTGCCCGACGGCAGCGGCGACAGGATGTGCGCGTGCAGTTTGGCGCTCGACCAGGCGCGTCCCGACCAGCGCTGCGACAGCGTCGCATCCGGACGGCGGCAGCACGCCTCGTCGGGGCAGGTCGACGACAGCCGGTTGGTGATCTCCCGCCCGCGGAACCAGGTCGAGTGCACGAACGGCACCCCGACGGTGATGGAGAACTCCCCCGCGCTCGTGGTGCCGGTCTGCGTCGAGTCGAAGAACGTCCCCTCGGGAGTGTCGGTGTACTGGTAGAACTCGGTGGTGCGGTTGGTTCGCTGGAACGCGACCCTGGCGCTCCAGTGCCGGCAGACGAACTGCCCCTCAGTCGAGCCGGTGACGTCGACGGGAAGCCGCAGGCCGTCGTTCTCATACGCCTTGTACACCGCGCCATCGTCGCCGACCCGCAGGAAGTGCACCTCCATGTCGAGGTAGGCCGTCGCGAGGTTCGTGAACCGCAGGGCCGCGCTCTCGTGCGTCGTGCCGAACGCGTCGCGGAAGTCCTCGACCGCGATGTCGTGGTTGCGCTTGGCCTCGCTCAGGAACGCCACCGCCTGCCGCCTGGGCATGAGGCACGCCGCGGCGAAGTAGTTGATCTCGAGCCGCTGCTGCAGGAAGTCGGCGTAGCTCGCCGGCTCCGCGTGCCCGAGCAGCCGGTGCGCCATGGCCTGCAACGCCATCGACCGTAGCCCGTGCCCGCCGGGAATCGACGCGGGCGGCAGGTAGATGCGCCCGTTGTCGAGGTCGGTGACCGAGCGAGCGGAATGCGGCAGGTCGCCCACGTGCACCAGCTCGAAGCCGAGACGCTCGGCCATCCGAGTCACCGACCGGTGGGTCAGTGCGCCGCCGACGTGGCCCACGGCGGCGACCTCCGCCTCGGCGAGGTCCTCGATGTCGGCGAGGTGGTTGTCGAGCGACCGCATGCGCTGGCGCAGCTCGGTGTTGGAGCGCCGCGCCTCCTCGGGCGTGGCGATGGCCTCGCGCGAACGTCGCGCCAGCTCCCGGTGCAGGCCGACGAGCGCGGTGAGAGTCTCGTCGGCGACCCCCTTGCCCGGTCTCACGACGGGCAGGCCGAGCGACGCGTACAGGCTGCCGCGCTGGAGCCGCTCGAGCTCTATCTCCAGCCCGGCCCGCTCGCTCGGCGGGGCGTCGTCGAGGAGGTCGCCCACCTGCACGCCGAGGGCCGCGGCGATCGCCGAGATGAGGCTCAGCCGGGGCTCACGCCGCCCGTTCTCGATGAGCGACAGCTGACTGCCCGCGATATTCACGGCGACACCCAGCTGGTCGAGCGTCAGTCCGGCGGCGACCCGGAAATGGCGGATGCGGTGGCCCAGTGTCGCAAGATCCTTCATTCTTCGAATCTAGCGAAAGAAGTGGCCATCTTTCCAATACTTTCTACGTATTTAACCCCCATAACCGCGCCACCATATAACTACGAGCAAATTTACCGGCGCCACACTCAGATGGGAACGACGATGAGCATCCTCACCCGCACCGCACCGACACCCGTGATCGCGCCCCGGCCCCGCGAGGTCGCGCGGCTCGCACCCGGCGCTCCGGCCGAGGCCGCGCCATCCGTCGTCGCCTGGGTCGATTCGATCGCCGCCCTCACCACGCCCGACGCCGTCGTCTGGTGTGACGGGTCGCTGCGTGAGAACGACGCGCTCACCCACCTCATGGTCGAGTCGGGCACGCTGACTCAGCTCAACCCCGAGTTCCGGCCGGGAAGCTTCCTCGCCCGGGGAGACGCGAGCGACGTCGCCCGCGTCGAGGACCGGACCTTCATCTGCTCCGCCGACGAGGCCGACGCCGGTCCCACGAACAACTGGCGCGACCCGGCGGAGATGCGCGCCACGCTCGAGCCGCTCTTCGCCGGCAGCATGCGCGGCCGCACGATGTACGTCGTGCCGTTCTCGATGGGCCCGCTCGGGTCGCCGCTGGCCAAACTCGGCGTGCAGGTCACCGACTCCCCCTACGTGGTCGTCTCCACCGGCATCATGACGCGCATGGGCTCGGCCGCGCTCGAACTCATCGACGACGACACCCAGTGGGTGCCCGCCGTCCACTCCGTGGGCGCCCCGCTCGAGCCGGGCGAGGCCGACGTGCCGTGGCCGTGCAACGAGACCAAGTACATCTCGCACTTCCCCGAGACGAGGGAGATCTGGTCGTTCGGCTCGGCCTACGGCGGCAACGCGCTGCTCGCGAAGAAGGCGTTCGCGCTGCGCATCGCCTCGGTCATGGCGCGCGACGAGGGCTGGCTCGCCGAGCACATGCTCATCATCAAGGTCACCAATCCGCAGGGCCGGGTGTTCCACGTCGCCGCCGCGTTTCCGAGCGCGTGCGGCAAGACGAATCTGGCGATGCTGCAGCCCACCATCCCCGGCTGGAGCGTGGAGACCATCGGCGACGACATCGCCTGGCTGCGCCCGGATGCCGACGGCCGCCTGCGCGCCATCAACCCCGAGGCGGGCTTCTTCGGGGTCGCTCCCGGAACCGGCGTGACGACCAACCCCGTGGCGATCGACACCCTGTGGGGCAACACCATCTTCACGAACGTCGCACTGCGCGACGACGGCGACGTGTGGTGGGAGGGCATGACCGACAAGGCGCCCGCGCACCTGGTCGACTGGCGCGGCGAGCACTGGACGCCGACGTCGTCGACCCCCGCGGCGCATCCCAACTCCCGCTTCACGGTCGCGGCACGGCAGTGCCCGACCATCGCGGACGACTGGGACGACCCCAGCGGCGTCGTCATCGACGCGATAATCTTCGGCGGCCGCCGCGCGAGCACCGTGCCGCTAGTGGTGGAGGCACGGGATTGGGAGCACGGCGTCTACCTGGGCGCCACCATCTCGAGCGAACGCACCGCGGCCGCCGAAGGCACCATCGGGGAGCTGCGCCGCGACCCCTTCGCCATGGCGCCGTTCTGCGGGTACAACATGGCCGACCACTGGGCCCACTGGCTCGAAGTGGGGGCGAAGCTCGAGCACGCGCCCGCCGTCTTCCAGGTCAACTGGTTCCGCAAAGACGACGACGGCCGCTTCCTCTGGCCCGGATTCGGCGAGAACGCGCGCGTGCTCGCCTGGATCCTCGACCGGGTCGACGGCACCGCCCCCGCCGAGGAGAGCCCGATCGGCCTGCTGCCGGCGCCCGGCGGTATCCCCGTCGACGACCTCGACCTCGCCCCCGGCGACTGGGAGAAGCTGTTCGAGGTGGACGCCGCCGCCTACTCGCGGGAGGTCGACGGCGTGGGCGAGTTCTTCGACACGTTCGGCGGCCGGGTGCCCGCGGCGCTGACCCGCCAGCTGCTCGAGCTGCGGTTGCGGCTGAAGTAGCACAACGTTCTGCGCACGTCGTGCGTCTTGGAAGATAGAGACCTATCCCAGGAGGCAGAACCGTGTCGCAGGCAGCAGTGGATTCCCCGCACTGGGAGAACGTGGTGAGCCGGCTCGTTGCCGAGCGCGGCGACGCCCTCACCCGCTACGCGTACTTCGTCTGCGGCAGTCAGGACGACGCCGCCGACCTCGTGCAGGACGCCCTCGTGAAGACCTTCGGCCGGTTGCGCAACGGCTTCTCGGTGGACAGCGCCGAGGGATACGTGCGCCGCGCCATCCTGAACACGCACATCGACCGCGGCAGACGAACGACGCGCTGGCGCAAGATCGCGCACCTCACCGCGACCGCGGAGGTCGCCGAGTCGAGCTCGGGCGACACCGAGTCGCGCATCGACCTGCACGAGGAGCTGCAGAAGCTCACCCCACGCGAGCGCGCGTGTCTCGTGCTGCGCTACTACGACGACCTCAAGGTCGACGACATCGCCGCGACGCTCGAGCTCAGCCCGGGCACGGTCAAGCGCTACCTCAGCGACGGGCTCGCGAAGATGGCGATCTCGCTCGCAGAACCCGAGCCGCACACGACGCGTGCGACGCCCACGACATCGACCGACCGACCGACGACCGCACTGGGAGCACGCAATGGCAACTGAACCGAATCTCCGCGACCTGTTCCGCGCCCCCGAGGCCCCCGGCCGCCGGATCGACGTGCAGTCGGTCATCCGGCGCAGCAAGCGCCGCCGACTGCCCGCCCAGGTCGGGATCGGCGGCGCCTTCACGCTCGCCGTCGGCGGCATCGGCTTCGTCGCCGTGAACGAGTTCGGCCCGTCGGGCGTGCAGTCCACGAGCCAGGTCGCGACGACGGCCGAGCAGGGCCAGGCATACGACTCGCCGGCCGACGGGCGTGAAGCCACCGGCGAGACGATGGAGGGCGACGACCTGTCCTCCGGGATCAAGCGCGCTCCCGCCGACCGCATCAACCTGTGCGGCGGACCGCTGGCCGAGGTCGCTCCCAGCCCTACCGGCCTCGTGCTCACCGTCGACTTCCCCGACGCACCCGCGGGTACCGCCCCGGTCACCGGAACGGCGACCCTGACGAACACGGGAACGGAGCCGGTCGTCGGCTACTCGCCGGCCAACCCGGCGATCACGCTGTCGCAGAACGGCATCGTGCTCTGGCACAGCAACGGACCGACGATCATGATGCTGCAGGATGTGACCCTCGCACCCGGCGAATCGCTCGACTACGCGGCATCCTTCACCCCGGTCGTCTGCGCCGTCGAAGACGACACGGCCGAGGCCTTCCGCGACGATCTGCCTCCCGTGGCCCCCGGCGAGTACCAGGTGTCGGCGGCGACAGACGTCACGGTCGACGGAAACGCCGAGCTCGTGACCGGCCCGACCCGGTCGGTGCGCATCGGCTGACGCAACACTCAGGAAGGCGTCGCAGACAAGTCGATAGAATCTCCTCAACTAGCTGGCAACGGCCGAGGAGAGAACCGATGAAGTCGCGAATCGTGGTGGGCGTCTCGCTGCTCGTCGGTCTGATGGCCCTCGCACCGGCGGCGCACGCCGAGGATCCGGTCGATCTGGGCGGTGCCTACGTGCTCGACCAGGCGGGGGTCGTCACGGGCGACGAAGACCGCATCGTCGCCTCGCTCGACTCCCTCTACAACGACACCGGCATCCAGCTGTTCGTCGTCTACGTCGACTCGTTCACCGGCGCTTCGAGCGCCGCGGACTGGGCCGACACGACCGCCACGATCAGCGGGCTCGGCGACAAGGACGCGCTGCTCGCCATCGCGACCGAAGACCGCCTCTACCAGGTGTCGGTCGCCGAGGCGTTTCCGCTGAGCGACTCCGACCTCGCGGAGATCGAACAGAACGCACTGATCCCCGAGCTGCGCGACGACAACTGGGCCGACGCCGCGATCGCCTTCGCCGACGGTCTCGCGGGCAAGGGCGACGACTCGGGGAGCCTGCCGCTCTGGCCCATCGTTCTGATCCTCGTCGCGGCGGTCGGCGGCGCGCTCGTCTACCTGCTGGTGCGGGCCGCCCGGCGCAGGAAGGCCGGCGAGACGTCACTGCCGGCGGGGCAGCTCACCCAGCAGCAGCTCGACGCCAAGGCCTCGAGCCTCCTCGTCGAGGTCGACGACTCGCTGCGCACCAGCGAGCAGGAGGTCGGTTTCGCCGTCGCCCAGTTCGGCGACGACGCGACCAAGGACTTCAGGGCCGCCCTCGCCGCGGCCAAGACGGCGGTGGGAGAGGCGTTCTCGATCCGCCAGAAGCTCGACGACGCCTTCCCCGAGACCCCCGAGGAGAAGCGCGCACTCACCCTGCGCGTCATCGAGCTCGCCGAGAAGGCCGACGCCGACCTCGACGCCCAGGCGGACGCGTTCGACGCGCTGCGTGAGATCGAGAAGAACGCCCCCGCCATCCTCGATTCGGTGGATGCCTCGGCTCGCGCCCTCGAAGCCCGAGTCGCCGCCGCCGAGACCACGACGGCCGACCTCGCCGCCCGGTACGCCCCGAGCACCATCGCCACAGTCGCGGGCAATGCCGCGCAGGCGCGCACCCTGCTCTCGCTCGCCGCCACCACCGCGGCATCCGCCCGGTCGGCTCTCGCGGGCGGCGGTTCTTCGAACGGCAGCGCTACGCCGGCCGGCGGTAGTACACCGGCCGGCCGCGGCACCGGCTCGTCCGCCGTCGCGGTGCGGGCCGCGCAGTCGAGCATCGCGCAGGCAGGGCAGCTGCTCGACGCCGTCGACGCCCTCTCCTCCGAGCTCGCGGCGGCGCAGACCGCCCTCGCGGCCGCCGTCGACGAGCTGCACCGCGACCTGGCCGAGGCGCGTGCGGCATCGAGCGACCTCGCGCCCACGATCGAGGCGACGAGCACGGCGCTGGACGCCATCCTCCCCGACAGCGCCCGCGACCCGATCGACGCCCTGCAACGCGTCGAACGACTCGACGAGACTCTCGCGCAGGCGCTCACCGGTGTGCGCGACCGCCAGCAGCAGGAGGCGAGCGCACGCTCCTCGCTGGAGCGCGTGATGGCGGGCGCCCGCGCCCAGATCTCCGCCGGCGAGCAGTACCTGTCGACGCGGCGCGGCGGCATCGGCCCCGAGGCCCGCACCCGGCTGTCGGCGGCGCAGCAGGCGCTCGACGAGGCGGCCGCGCTCGCCGGGCCCGATCCGGTCGCCGCGCTGTCGGCCGCGCACCGCGCCTCGAGCCTCGCCCAGCAGGGCACAGAGCTCGCCCAGGGCGACGTCGACTACTTCCGCTCCACCACCGGCGGCGGGTTCGGCGGCCCGGCCGCCGGGATCGACACCACCGCGCTCATCGGCGGCATCCTCGGCGGCCTGCTCTCCAGCGGCATGGGCGGCGGGGGCGGCGGCTGGGGCGGCGGTGGCGGCTGGTCGGGCGGCCGCTCAGGCGGCTCGCGGTCCGGCGGCTTCCGATCCGGCGGCGGTGGCGGGTTCGGCGGCAGCTCGCGGCGGTCGAGCGGCGGCTCCCGCGGCGGCCGACGCGGCGGCGGCGGCCGCTTCTAGAAACTTCACGACAGTACCCATCCATCCAACGAAAGGCAGCTCCATGGCTAAGCAGTCCATCCTCGGTCGCATCACCCAACTGGCCAAGGCCAACATCAACGCGATGCTCGACCAGGCGGAGGATCCCGCCCTCATGCTCGACCAGATGGTGCGCGACTACACCAACAGCATCGCCGAGGCGGAGAGCGCCGTCGCCCAGACGATCGGCAACCTGCGCCTCATCGAGCAGGACTACGAGGAAGACGTCGCCGCGGCGAACGACTGGGGCCGCAAGGCACTCGCCGCGAGCTCGAAGGCAGACGAGCTGCGTTCCGGCGGCAACGCCGTCGACGCCGACAAGTTCGACAACCTCGCCAAGGTCGCCCTCGGCAAGCAGTTCCAGGCCGAGAAGGAGGCCAAGGACGCACAGCCGACCATCGCCTCGCAGACCCTCGTCGTCGACAAGCTCAAGAGCGGTCTCGACTCGATGCGCGGCAAGCTCGGCGAGCTCACGTCGAAGCGCGACGAGCTTATCGCCCGCTCGAAGACCGTCGACGCCCAGCGCCAGGTGCAGGAGGCCATCGGCTCGATCGACATGCTCGACCCGACGAGCGAGATCAGCCGCTTCGAAGACAAGATCCGCCGCGAGGAGGCCAAGGTTCTCGGACAGCAGGAGCTCGCGGCATCCAGCCTCGACGCCCAGTTCGAAAGCCTCGAGGACCTCGACAAGCAGACCGAGATCGAGGCCCGCCTCGCCGCCCTCAAGCTCGGCGCCGGCGGCAGCGCGTCGCAGGGGCAGCTCGGGCAGTAGCAGGCGACGCTTCGACAGGCTCAGCGACCGCTGCGGTCCCTGAGCCTGTCCGGTCCCTGAGCCTGTCGAAGGGGGAATTTCCCGTCGTCACGCGTCGTTGGCCCGCGCATGACAACTATCGGAATCATCGGAGCAGGACACATCGGCAGCCAGATAGCTCGCGTGGCGGTGAAGCTCGGGTATGACGTCGTGATCAGCAACTCCCGCGGGCCGGAGACGCTGGGCGATCTCGTCGCCGAACTGGGGCCGCGCGCCCGCGCCGCGACCTCGGCCGACGCCGCCGCGGCGGGCGACTTCGCCGTCGTCACCGTGCCCCTCAAGAACTACACGCAGGTTCCCGTGTCCGAGCTCGCCGGCAAGATCGTGATCGACACGAACAACTACTACTTCGAGCGCGACGGCCGCATCCCCGAGCTCGACGACGGCACAGCCACGGTCTCCGGGCTGCTGCAGGCGCACCTGCCCGAGAGCAGGGTCGTCAAGGGCTTCAACCACATCACGGCGAGCGACATCGCGACCGACGGCACTCCCGCCGGCACCCCGAACCGCCGCGCGCTGGCCACGGCTAGCGACTTCCCCGACGCGATCGAGCTCATCACCGCGCTGTTCGACGAGTTCGGGTACGACACCGTCAGCTCGGGCGACCTCGACACCAGCTGGCGTTTCGAACGTGATGAGCCGGCCTACGGCGTGCGCCAGAACTCCGAAGAACTCGCGCAGAACCTCGCTCGGGCTACCCGCAACGGTGATACTGAGTAGGTGCCAGCAACCTTTGTCGTAGTCCCGCAGTGGCAGGGCTCCGGATCTTCTCGTGCTCTCCGTCTCTCAGACGGAGCCGAGGCGATCCGGGGCGACCTCCCAGCAAGCTCCACCCGCGTCGTCGAGGTCCCGCTCGAGGCGGGCGACGAGCTCGGCTCGGGGCTCCCCCGGCTGGGGTCGCTGCAGCTCGTGCGCGACCGCACCCTCGCGGTGCTCGCCGATGTCGACGACTGGGCGCTCACGATCGGCGGCGACTGTGGCGTGGCGCTGGCCGCGGTCGACCACGCGCTCGAGCGCACCGGCGGAGACGTCGCCGTGATCTGGTTCGACGCCCACCCCGACCTGAACACGCTCGAGAGCTCGCCGTCTGCGGCGTTCTCGGGGATGGTGCTGCGCACCCTCCTCGGCGACGGCATCGGCCCGCTCGTTCCTGCCACGCCGCTCGCCGCGGGGCGCCTCGTGCTCGCCGGGGTGCGCTCGAGCGACGAGGGCGAAGACGAGTTCGTCTCCGCCACAGCCATCCGCCAGCTCACGGTCGACGATCTCGCCGACCCGGCTGCGCTGGTCGCTGCCGTCGAGGCCACCGGCGCAGGCTCGGTCTACGTCCACATCGACCTCGACGTGCTCGACCCGGGCGAGCTGCTCGGGCTGAGCGACCCCGTGCCGTTCGGGGTGACCCCCGCTGCGCTGGTCGCCGGGGTGCGCGCACTGAAGGGCCGCTTCGGCCTGGCCGGGGCGAGCATCGCGGGATTCTCCCCGGCGAGCCCCGACGAGGCATCCGACGACCTTCCCACGATCCTGCGCATCATCGGTGCGCTCACCGCCTCGTAGACGGCCGCACCGTTTTGTAGGTTTGCACGTGCGACCCGGGAGTTCGCGCCGCGGGGCTTGTCGCAACCTGTCGACGGGGTGGCCGCGAGCGGGAGCGACCATAGGCTGGTGCGCATGACGCAGAGCAGCGAATCCCCGGCCCGCATCACCATCGACCGAGACGGGCACGTGCTGCTCATCGGGCTCAACCGGCCGGAGAAGCGCAACGCCGCCGACCTGCAGCTGCTGAACGAGCTGTCGCTCGCCTACGCCGAACTCGAGAACGACGCCGAGCTGCGGGTCGCCCTCGTCTACGCGCACGGCGACCACTTCACCGGCGGTCTCGACCTCGCCGACGTCGCCCCGCGGATCGGCGCCGACGGCCTCGACACCACCGCGGAGGGCGGGATCAACCCGTGGCAGGTGTCGGGCACCGCGCTCAGCAAGCCCGTCGTCATCGCCGTGCAGGGCACCTGCCTCACCCTCGGCGTCGAGCTCGTGCTCTCGGCCGACATCGCCGTCGCCGCGGCATCCACCCGGTTCGGGCAGATCGAAGTGAGCCGCGGCATCCTGCCCTTCGGCGGCGCGACCATCCGCTTCCCCCGTGCCGTCGGCTGGGGCAACGCCATGCGCTGGATGCTCACCGGCGACCTCTTCGACGCCGCGGAGGCGCTGCGCATCGGACTGGTGCAGGAGGTCGTCGCCGACGGCGAGCAGTACGCCCGCGGGCTCGAGCTCGCCCGACGGATCGCCGCCCAGGCGCCCCTCGCCGTGCAGGCCACCCTGGCGAACGCGCGTCTCGCCGTGCGGGAGTCGGATGCCGCGGCCGAGGCCGGGCTGCAGCCCGCACTCGTGCGTCTCGCGGGCAGCGAGGACTCGGCGATCGGCATGCGGGCGTTCCTCAGCCGCACCCCGGCCGAGTTCGTCGGGCGCTGACGAGACGGCGCCGACTATCGCCTCCGTCGGCCGTGCCGAGTAGCCTCGAGCAATGACCGAAACTGAATACGACCTCATCATCATCGGCGGCGGCGCCGTCGCCGAGAACGTCGCCGACCGCGCCGTGCAGGGCGGGCTCACCGCGATCCTGATCGAGAGCGAGCTCGTCGGCGGCGAGTGCTCGTACTGGGCGTGCATGCCCTCCAAGGCGCTGTTGCGCAGCGGCATCGCCCTGCGCGCAGCCCAGAACGTCGAGGGCACCAAGCAGGCGGTCACGGGCGACATCGACGTCGCGGCGACGCTCAAGCGGCGCGACTCGTTCACCCACGACTGGGACGACTCGAGCCAGGTCGAATGGGTCGAGGGCGCGGGCATCGGCCTGTTGCGCGGCCACGGCAGGCTCACCGGGGTCAAGCGGGTCTCCGTCGAGGCGTCAGACGGCACTGTCACCGAGCTCACCGCCCGCCACGCGGTCGTGGTGAGCACCGGCTCAGACCCCGTGCTGCCCGACGTGCCGGGGCTCGCCGACGTCTCCCCCTGGACCCCCCGCGAGGCCACGAGCGCGAAAGTCATTCCCGCCAGCCTCGCGATCATCGGCGGCGGCGTCGTCGCGGTCGAGATGGCGACCGCCTATGCGACATTCGGATGCAACGTCACGATCATCGCCCGCAGCGGACTCCTCGGAACGCAGGAGGACTTCGCCGCCGAGATGGTCGGCGAGTCGCTGAAGAAGCTCGGAGTGACCCTCTCGCTCGGCGTCACGCCGACGAACGCACGGCGCGGCGACGACGGGGTCGCCCTCACCCTCTCCGACGGCAGCGAGGTCGTCGCCGCCGAGGTGCTCGTCGCCACCGGCCGCCAGCCGCGGTCGACCGACATCGGACTCGAGACCGTCGGACTCACTCCCGGAGACTGGCTCGACGTCGACGACACCCTGCTGGTGCGCGGCGACACCAACCACCACCACGGCTGGCTGTACGCCACCGGCGATGTCAATCACCGGGTGCTGCTCACCCACCAGGGCAAGTACCAGGCCCGCGCCGCCGGCGACGTCATCGCCGCGCGGGCGCTCGGCCACGCGGTTCACGACGGCGCATGGGGGGCCCACGCCGCGACCGCCGACCATGAGGCCGTTCCGCAGGTCACGTTCAGCGACCCCGAGGTCGCGTCCGTCGGGCTCACCAGCCGGGCCGCAGAGAAGGCCGGCTACACCACGCGCGTCGTCGACTACGACCTCGGCTGGGTCGCCGGGGCGAGCCTGCAGGCCGACGGCTACGAGGGCAAGGCCCGCATGGTCGTCGACGAGAAGCGCAAGGTCGTGCTCGGCGTGACGTTCGTCGGCCAGGATGTGAGCGAGCTCCTCCACGCTGCGACCGTCGCGATCGTGGGCGAGGTGCCCATCGACCGGCTCTGGCACGCGGTGCCGGCGTATCCGACGATGAACGAGATCTGGCTGCGACTGCTCGAGACCTACGGGCGCCCCTGACCGAGCGACCGGTAGACGTCGAGCAGGATCGACACCGACGCCGCCCAGGTGAAACCCTCGGCGAAACGGCGTGCCGAGATCGCGAGCTCGTCGTAGTACAGCGGGTCGTCGAGCAGCAGCGAGACGACCCGCGCCCACTCGGCCGGGTCACGTGAGTCGACCAGCACGCCCGACTCGCCGTCGGCGACCGACTCGACGAGCCCCGAGACCCTCTGGGCGACAGCCGGGGTTCCGCACGCCGCCGATTCGAGTGCGACGAGGCCGAAGGTCTCGGAGTGCGAGGGCACGAGAGTGACCGACGCGGCGGCGAGCAGCTCCGCCACGGCCTGCCGCTCGAGCGCTCCGACGAAGCGCACGTCGGCCGCGACGCCCGAATCGGCGGCGAGCTCGTGGAGCTTCTCGAGGTAGTCCTCCTCGCCCGGGGTGGGCTCCCCCGCGATGACGAGGATCGGCCGAGGCACGGGCATCGCGGCGAGCGCGCGCACCGCCAGCTCCTGGCCCTTGAGCGGCTGCACCCGTCCGACGACGGCCAGCAGCGGCCGACCGCTCTCGATTCCGAGCGCCAGGCGCACCGCGTCGCCCGCGTCGCTCTGGGGCGCGAACAGGCGGGTGTCGACTCCGGGCGGGATGATCCACACCTTGTCGGGCTGGGCCCCGACCTGTTCGATCAGGTCGTCGACCTCGGCGGTCGAGCTCGCGATCACGGCGTCTGCCTGCAGGGCGAGAAACGACTCGCTGCGCACGCGACGCTCGGGTTCGGTGAGCTGCCCGGTGGGCATCGAGCGGTGCTTCATGGCGCCGAGCGTGTGGAAGCTCTGCACGAACGGGATGCCCAGCTCGATCGCGACGGGCAGCACCGCGAGTCCGCTCAGCCAGTAGTGCGCGTGAACGACGTCGTAGGGGCGCGACTCCCGTCCGGCGATCCTGGCCACCGCCTCGCCGAACTCGTCGGCGACGGCCGACAGGTCGCCCTTCGCGACGACCCCGGCGGGGCCCGCCCCGAGTTCGTGCAGGGTGAGCCCCGGCTCCAACGTCGACACGGCCGCCGCGCCGGTCGCCCGCGTCAACAGGTCGACCTCCACTCCCCTTCGCGCCAGCTCACGCGCGATGGCGAGGATCGCCACGTTCATCCCGCCGGCGTCGGCGGTGCCGGGGGCGGCCGCCGGCGAGGTGTGCATCGAGATCATGGCCACACGACGCACTTCACCAGACATAAGGCCACTGTATTCTGCGATGTATGCAGCAGGTGCGTCCGGAGGCCCCCACGGGCGTCGTGAGAGCCATGCAACGATGGGCGGATGCCACGGCCCGTGTGCCCGCGGCACGCGCGACCCTGCTCCACCCCGTCGTCGCCCGCCCGGGCTACTGGTTCGCGACGGCCGCCGGTCTGCTCTGGGGGGCCGTCGTCAGCCTCGGCCGCATCCGCCCCGACGGCGGCGTCATCGTCGCCCGCCGGTGCCCCCGCTGGGCGTTCGGACGCGGCGGCACCACGATCGGCGCCGTCTACCTGACCCGCGACGGCGTCTCGGCCGACGTCCTCGAGCACGAGGCCGTGCACCGCGCGCAGTGGAAGCGGTACGGCCTCGCCTTCATCCCGCTGTATATCGCCGCCGGGCCCGTCGCGCGAACCAACCGCTTCGAAGTAGAGGCAGGATTGAGCAAAGGGGGCTACACATGACGAAGACCATCGTGATCACCGGGGCGAGCACGGGCATCGGCGCGAACGCCGCGGCGCGGCTCGCGCGTGAGGGCTGGGACGTGGCGATCGTGGGACGCAACCGCGAACGCACGACCCGCGTCGCGGCATCCGTCGACGGCACCCCGTTCGTCGCCGACTTCGACCGGCTCGACGAGGTTCGCGACCTCGCCGCCGCCCTGACCTCGCACTACCCGCGCATCGACGTGCTCGCCAACAACGCGGGCGGGCTCGTGAGCGGGCGCGGTCTGTCGGCCGACGGGCACGAACGCACCCTCCAGCTCAACCACCTCGCGCCGTTCCTGCTCACCAACCTGCTGCTGCCGAGGCTGCTCGAGAGCGGCGGGCGCGTGGTCTCGACGTCGAGCGTCATGAACCTCGTCGGCCGCGTGCGACTCGACGACCTCGAGTGGAGTCGCCGACGCTGGCTCGGCGGCTGGCCGGCCTACGGCACCAGCAAGCTCGAGACGATCCTGTTCGCCCGCGAGCTCGCGCGGCGCACCGGGCTGCAGTCGTACTCGTTCCACCCCGGCTACGTCGCGACCGGGTTCGGCGCCGACTCGGCGTTCATCAAGCTGTCGTATCTGGTGCGGTCGGGCGGCTTCGGCGTGCCCGTCGAGCAGGGCGCAGAGCCGCTGGTGCTGCTCGCGACCGGCCAGGCGGCACCCGCGGCGAACGGCAGCTACTACGACCGGCTGAAGCCGAACGGACGCACCCGCGCCCAGGGGCGCGACGACGCTCTGGCCGCCGCACTCTGGCAGCGCAGCGCCGAGCTCGTCGGGATCGACGCATGACCTGGCGGGTGCGTGCGGTACAGCCGTCTGACGAGGCGCAGTGGCGCGACCTGTTCAGCGCCTACCGGGAGTTCTACGCGCTCGCGCCAGATCGGCTCGTCGTCGAACGGGTGTGGGGCTGGATCGCGGACTCCTCGCACGAGACCCACGCGCTCGTCGCGGTCGACGAGGATGACACCCTCGGCGGACTCGCGCACTACCGCCGGTTCGCGCGCCCCTCCTCGGGCACGACGGGACTCTGGCTCGACGACCTGTTCACGCGTCCCGACCTGCGCGGCGCAGGCATCGGGCGCATCCTCATCGACGCCGTCTCGCAGATCGCGGAGACCGAGGGCCTCAGCGTCGTGCGCTGGATCACCAACGAGAACAACACCACGGCACGGCGCCTCTACGACACGATGGCCTCGGCGACGAAGTGGGTGACCTACGACAGACCTGTCGGCTAGTTCGAGCTCAGTCGGCTAGTTCGAGCTCAGGGTGCGCGCGGCGCCGTCGTTCGCGATCCACGCGTACACGCTGTGGTCGTCGAAGGCGGATACCGGCAGCATCTCGCTCAACCAGGCGTCGACCGAGCGGCGGAGAACCTGGCCGCGATCGCGCACCAGCCAGCAGACGGAGAAGCGGCCGGGGGCCGTGAGCTCGACGATGTCGCCGACGCTCTGAACCTCGACGAAGACCTGTCCGCGCGAACGGGCGGGCAGAGTGGCGAGGATGGTCTGGATGGTGGGGAGTGCGTTCTCGTCACCCGCGAGGAGGATCCTGTCGCTCGCATCCGGGTTCCAGCCGACCGACGCGGTGCTCTCGTCGAGGAAGGTCATGCTCTCAGTATAGGCATGCCTTACCTAATGCCGAAAGAAAGTTCTCGGCTGTGGGAAGACTCCCAGCAGGGCACACTGTAGCCATGGAATTCGGAATCTACAGCTTCGGCGACATCCATCAGGACCCGCAGAGCGGCGCCCGCGTCTCCGTAGAGCAGAACCTCGCCGACACGATCGAGAGAATCAGGCTCGCGGATGCCACGGGCATCGACTACTTCGGACTCGGCGAGCACCACCGCCCCGACTACTCGATCTCCGCTCCGGCCACGGTGCTGGCAGCCGCCGCGACCGTGACGTCGCGCATCAAGCTCGGCAGCGCCGTCACGGTGCTGAGCACCGAGGACCCGGTGCGGGTGTTCCAGCAGTTCGCCACGATCGACCTGCTCAGCCACGGCCGCGCCGAGCTCGTCGCCGGCCGCGGGTCGTTCATCGAGTCTTTCCCGATCTTCGGCGCCGACCTCCAGGACTACGACGCCCTCTACGCCGAGAAGCTCGACCTGCTGCTGACACTCAACGAGGAGGAGTTCGTCACGTGGAGCGGACGGTTCAGGCCCGCGCTCGCGAACCAGCAGATCCTCCCCCGGCCCAGCGCGGGCGGCGACTTCCCCGGAAAGCTCGACATCTGGATAGCCACGGGTGGCAACCCCGAGTCATCCGCCCGGGCCGGCGCCCTGGGCGTCCCCGTCAGCTACGCCATCATCGGCGGTCTGCCCGAGCGGTTCGCACCGCTGTTCGACCTGTACAGGCGTTCGGCGCAGCAGCACGGGCACGACCCGGCGACGCTGCGCACGGCGATCGCCTCCCCCGGCTTCGTCGGCACGGACTCGCGTGCCGCCAAGGACGCGTTCTTCCCGTACTGGATCGACTCGATGGCGCGCATCTCGGCCGAGCGCGGATTCGCCACCCCCACGAGGGAGACCTACGACGACATGGTCGGCCCGCGCGGCGCGATCTTCGCCGGCAGTCCAGACGAGGTGGCCGACAAGATCGTGCGCACCCACGGCCATCTGGGCATGGACCGGGTCGGCCTGCAGATGGACTGGTCGGGTGTGCCGCAGCCGATGATGCTGGAGTCGATCGAGCTCTACGCCACCGAGGTGGCGCCGCGCGTGCGGAAGGCGCTGGCGAGCGGTCCCTGAGCCGCGCCGGTCGCTGAGCCGGTCGGTCGGTCGCTGAGCCTGTCGGTCGGTCGCTGAGCCTGTCGAAGCGCGCGGGCCGTGCGGGTATCGTCGCGCACGAGCCTTCCGGCCTAGCCCCTCACCACTGCGGCGGGTGCCTGCGCTGCCAGGCGAAGCGGCGCTCGAGCTGCGCGCCGATGGCGAGCAGCGTGTGCTCGCCGCCCGGACGGCCGATGAGTTGCACACCCATGGGCAGACCCGCATCCGTCACCGCGACCGGGAGGGTGATCGCGGGCAGGCCGGCGACGTTCGCGAACGACGTGAACGGGGTGTACTGCACCTGCTGCTCGAAGTTGCGCTCGGCGTCGACCTGGTCGTACCAGCCGACGGGCCGCGGGGTGAGGGCGAGGGCCGGCGTGAGCACGGCGTCGACGCGGGAGAACTGGCGGATGACGCTCCGTTCGAACTGGGTGAGCGTCGTCAGCGCGCCGGCGAGATCGCGGGCGCCTAGCTCCCTGCCGCGGGCGACGAGCCAGCGGGTGAGCGGTTCGAGCAGGTCGAGCTGCTCCCGCTCGGCCGGGATGTTCGCGGCTCCGGCCTGCCAGATGGTGCGGAAGGCCGGTCCGTAGGTGTCGTCGGGCTCGAGGGCGAGCTCCTCGAGCCCGTGCCCGAGCACCGTGAGCTCGTTCACCGCGGCGTCGAGGGCGGCCCAGGCCTCGGGGGCGATCGTGATGTCGTAGGCGCTGTCCCACGGCGAGGTGGTCATCACGCCGATCTCGAAGCGGCCCTCCCCGCGCACGGCCGCGTTGAGCAGTGCACCGCCGTCCCACGACGGTGCGCGCGTCGCGTACTGGTACGGCCCGCCCTCGGTCATGGCGTCGAGCAGCATCGCGGCGTCGGCCACCGTGCGGGCGATCGGTCCGGGGGCGACGAGCCCGCCGAGCGAGGCGAATCCCGGGTTGGCCGGCACGCGCCCACGTGAGGGCTTGAGGCCCACCAGCCCGGTCGCGGCCGCGGGGATGCGGATCGAGCCGCCGCCGTCCGACCCGGGTGCGACCGGCAGGAGGCCCGCGGCGACGGCGACCGCGGCGCCGCCGCTGCTGCCGCCCGCCCCCAGGGTCGTGTCGTAGGGGTTCCGCGCCGGGGGCGCGACGAGCGACTCGGTGTAGCTCGGCATCCCGAACTCCGGAGCGTTGGTCTTGCCCAGGCTGACCCCGCCCGCCTCGTCGAGCACCCGCACGATCTCGTCCGACTCCTCGGGCACGAAATCGGCGAACAGGCGCGAGCCGTAGGTGGTGCGCACGCCGGCGCGGGCGCTGAGGTCCTTGTCGCCGAGAGGGAGTCCCCAGAGCGCGACGGCGCGCGACACGGTGGTCTCCACGTATGCGGCGCGGGCGAGCGCCGCCTCGCCGGTCACCGTCGTGAACGCGCCGAGCCCCGGGTCGAGCCGTTCGATGCGCTCGAGGTAGTGGGAGGCCAGTTCGGTGGGTGTGATGTCGCCGCGGCGAAGCCAGTCGGCCTGCTCCTGTGCGCTGAGGTGATGGAGTTCGAACATTCTCCGAGCCTAGGTCTTGACAGCGCCGGTCGGGGCTGGTTGGTTAGTTACATGAGTAATGAACCAACGAAGGCGGCGGACCGTGGATGAGTCACGGCCGATCTTCGTGCAAATCGCCGAGGGCATCGAGAACGACATCCTCTCCGGCGTCCTCGCCGAAGAGGGCCAGGTGCCGTCGACCAACGAGTTCGCCTCGTTCTACCGAATCAACCCAGCAACCGCGGGCAAGGGAGTGAATCTCCTCGTCGAAGCGGGAATCCTGTACAAGAAGAGAGGGATCGGCATGTTCGTCGCCGAAGGATCCAGGCAGCGCCTCGTGGCCAAACGCCGCGACCAATTCCAGTCCGATTACGTGCGTCCGCTGCTCGCCGAGGCCGGCAAGCTCGGCATCAGCCCCGCACAACTGACCGAGATGATCGAGAAGGAGGGAACCGCATGAACGCGGTGATCGAGGTCAGCGGCCTCACCAAGAGATTCGGCGACGTCGTCGCCGTCGACGACGCCACGTTCCGCGTCGAGGAGAACCAGATCTCCGGACTGCTCGGCCGCAACGGCGCGGGCAAGACCACCATGATGCAGCTGCTCACCGGGCAGGACTTCCGCACCTCGGGCGAGGTGCGCGTGTTCGGAGAGAACCCCGTCGAGAACTCCCGGGTGCTGTCGAACGTCTGCTTCGTCAAGGAGAGTCAGCGCTACCCGGAGGACTTCAGGCCCACGCACGTCTTCCGCAGCGCCGCCTGGTTCTTCCCCCACTGGGACGCCGCGTTCGCCGAGCGGCTCATCGCTGACTTCCGGCTGCCGCTCAACCGGCGCATCAAGAAGCTGTCACGCGGGCAGGTCTCCGCGATCGGCGTGATCGTCGGCCTCGCCTCGCACGCCCCGCTGACCTTCTTCGACGAGCCGTATCTCGGACTCGACGCGGTCGCTAGGCAGACGTTCTACGACCGGCTGCTCGAGGACTACGCGGAGAACCCGCGCACGGTGGTCCTCTCCACCCATCTCATCGACGAGGTGAGCAACCTGCTCGAGCACGTGCTCGTGATCGACGAGGGGAAGATCATCGTCGACTCGTCGGCCGAGGAGCTTCGCGGATCGGCGACCACCGTCGCCGGGTCGCGCTCCGCCGTCGACGCGTTCATCGGCGCCCGCGAGGTGCTCCACCGCGACGACCTCGGAGGGCTCGCCTCCGTGACCGTCGGGCGCCTCTCCCCCGCGGAGCGCCTCGCCGCGGGTCAGGCCGGCCTCGAACTGGCGCCGGTGTCACTGCAACAGCTCATCGTGCGCATGACGACGAGCGACGAAACGCAATCGGAACGGAGAAGGATCGCATGACCACCATCACGCTGAGCGAATCGGCATCCACAACGCACCGCCCCGCGGCGAACCGCATCCTCGCGGTCTTCCGGCTGCACTTCGTGAACCCGTACACGGTCGTGATCATCCCCTGGCTGATCATGCTGTTCATCTTCCTGGTGAACTACGCCATCTGGTGGCTCATCGACGCGAACGTGCAAGACGCGGCCGACCGCTCCGACGCCCAGCAGGGCCTGGGCTGGAGCGGCGCCTCGTTCTACATCTTCGTGTACCTGATGGTGGTGGCGATCCAGGCGATCAACTTCACCTTCCCCTTCGCGCAGGGCTACGGCGTGACCAGACGCGACTTCTATCTGGGCACCTCGCTCGCCTTCGTGGCGCTCGCGGCCGGGTACGCCGTCGCGCTCACCGTCCTGTCTTACATCGAGGAGGCCACCGGCGGCTGGGGGCTGGGCGGCCAGATGTTCACCGCCGTCTACTTCGGCACGGGCGAGTGGTACACGAGACTGGCGACGTTCTTCCTGATCCTGGCGTTCTTCTTCTTCGTCGGAGCCGCGATCGCCGCCGTCTACGTGCGCTGGCGCACAAACGGGATGCTGATCTTCTTCGGCCTGCTCACGGTGCTGCTCGTGGGGCTCGCGGCGCTCGCCACCTTCACGCAGAGCTGGCCGGCGGTCGGCGAATGGCTGGTCGAGAACGGGGCCAACGGCGTGATCCTGTGGAGCCTCGTGCCCACCGTCCTCGCCGCCGTCACCGGTTACTTCGTGTTACGCAGGGCGACCCCGCGCGACTGACCGCCGTCCGGCCGCGTATCGATAGGGCAACGGATGCCCCGTTCCGAAGGCAAAGGAACGGGGCATCCGTTTCGTACTGTTAGGTTTTTCCCTATGGAAAGGGCACCAATGAGCTCATCGAAATCACTGGCGGCTCTACCACTGGTCATCGTGGCGCTACTGGTCCTTGCGGGATGCAGTGCGGAGAAGCCGTCGGAGCTCACCACCCCGGACGCACCGCCGCCCGTCCCCACGGCGTCCACGACGCCCACTCCCGAGCCCCTCTCGTTCACGGCTCCGACCGAGTGCTCCACCATCGTGCCGCAGTCGCGGCTCGCAGAGTTCGAGACCGAGGGTCTGGTGCTGCTCGGCGGACCCGGCGGCAAGTACCCCGACTACCTGCAGGACGCCACCCCCGAGGAGCAGGCGGGCGGCATCAGCTGCATCTGGGGCTTCGCCGACAGCGAGGTGAGCAGCGTCACGATCTCCGTCGCACCGCTCTCCGGCGCCACCCGGCCCGACATCGTGGAGAGCTTCGCCGCGCAGGGCCTGAACGAGGCCACCACGGCCGACGGCACGGCGTTCACCCTGCAGGGCGACCGCACCCTCGACCCCGCGATCATCAACGTGCTGCGGGGCGACAGCTGGATCTCGGTGATCATGACGATCGGCGGAACCGAGTCGTACCGCGAGGCCGAGCTCATCTCCACCGAGGTCTACGCCTCGGTCTACAAGTAGGCGCCCGGCGCTACTTCAGGCTCTTCTGCATCATGTAGGTGCCGAGCCAACGGCCGAACTTGAAGCCGACCTTGCCCATGTGGCCGATGTCCTTGAAACCGTAGTCCTTGTGGATCTTGATCGATCCCTCTGCGCCCTTGTCGGCGATGACGGCGATGATCTCCTTGATGCCGGCGGCCTTCGACCGCGTGATCAGCTCGCCGAGAAGCACCTTGCCGAGGCCCTTGCCTGTGGAGGCGGGGCCGAGGTAGATCGAGTTCTCGACCGTGAACCGGTAGGCAGCCTTCTCCTTCCACGGGTAGACGTAGGCGTAGCCGAGGATCTGCCCGCTCGGGCTCACCGCCACGATGTACGGGAAGCCGAGCTTCTGCACCGAGGCGAACTTGCGGCGCAGCGCCGCGATCGTCATCGGCTTCTCGTCGAACGTCACCGTCGAGTTGAGGACGTAGTGGTTGTAGATCTCGCGGATGTGCGGCAGGTCCTGCTCGACGGCGTCGCGGATCGAGTATTCGAACACCGGCGTGGGCTCCGGCGCCTTCTTCAGGTGCGGCGGCAGAACGCGCCGCGGCTGGTATTCCTCTTCGAGCATCGGGGCGCCCTCCATCCGAGTCCAGCCTAAACGCCGATCAGGTCACGTCCTTCTTCCACGTGGTGACGTACCCGAGGATCGCCGCTACGGCGGCGATGGCGGCGAGCACGAGACCGCCCTGCCACCATTCGAGGGCGACGGTCTCGGTCGTCATCATCCCCAGCGACGTGAAGACGCTCCAGCCGACGAGGGCGTCGCTCGCCGACCCCGGCAGGAACTGGCCGACCTGCGCGGTCCACTCCCAGATGAACGACACCGAGCGGAGGATCGGCTCGAGAAACTGGGTGAACGCGAGCACGATCACGAGCACGGCCACCTGGTTGGGCACGAGGGTGCCGAGCGCCACCCCGATGGCCGCCCACAGAGCCATGGCCAGGATGACGCGCACGACGAGGATCCACGTGTTGCCGTCGTCGAGCCGGGCGTCCTGGCCGACCAGCGAGAGGATCAGGGCGCCGGGTCCGATCGACGAGATCAGCGCGATGACCCCGTAGAGCGCGCCGACGACGGCCATGGCGATGAGCTTCGCACCGAGCACCTGGCCGCGCCGCGGGTTCGCGAGGAAGGTCGGTGTGAGCGTCTGGTGCCTGAACTCCGACGTCGCCGACAGCGCGCCGAGCAGCACGGGGAAGACGTAGCCGATCGCCGAGGCAGAGCTGTAGATGATGAGGTGGATCTCCGACATGTCGAGCACCGGCGCCGTCGGGTCGGCCGACGTGTCGAGGCTGCCGAACACCCCGGCGAGGATGCCGGCGACCGAGCCGACGTAGACGAACATCACGAGGGCGAGGATCCACCACAGCCGGGTGCTGAAGATCTTGTCGAGTTCGGCACGTGTGGCCCTGACGAGGTTCACGACTGCGCTCCTTCGACCGGCGGGGCGGCGTGCGCGCCGACACGGGGTGGCGGCTCGTCGCTCGTGAGTTCGAGGAATGCCGCTTCGAGTCCGGCCTGCTGGGCGGCGAGCAGGCTGAGCGGAACACCCGCCCGCTGGGCGATCGCGCCGATGTCGGCGGCCGGGATGTCTTTGACGATGAGCCCGGCGTCTGTCGGGTCGACGCGCGCTCCGGCCGCGAGCAGTGCGCTGAGCAGCGCCGCCCGGTCGGGTGCGTCGACGGCCACCTTCGCCGACATCTCGAGCCCGGCGAGGGTCCCGTCGTAGACGAGGCGGCCGCGGGAGATGATGACGGCGCGGTCGACGCTCTGCTGCACCTCGCTGAGCAGGTGGGAGGAGACGAGCACCGTGCGACCCTCGGCCGCGAGCTCGCGCAGGAAGCCGCGGATCCAGCGGATCCCCTCGGGGTCGAGGCCGTTGATCGGCTCGTCGAGGACGAGCACCCGGGGGTCGCCGAGCAGGGCGAAGGCGAGACCGAGCCGCTGCCGCATCCCCAGCGAGTAGCCGCCGACGCGCCGGTCGGCGTGTTCGGCGAGCCCGACCTGGGTGAGCACCCGGTCGACGCGGCCCGCGTCGATCGCCGCGGCGGTGGCGTAGATGCGGAGGTGGGCGCGGGCTGTGCGCCCGGGGTGGAAGCTCGACGCCTCGAGCGCGGTCCCCACCATCGCGAGCGGCTGCTCCAGGTCGTGGTAGCCGACCCCGCCGAACGTCGCCGACCCCGAGCTGGGTCTGACCAGACCGAGCAGCATGCGCAGGGTCGTCGTCTTTCCCGCACCGTTCGGCCCGAGGAAACCGGTGACCTGCCCGGGCTCGACGGTGAACGTGAGGTCGGAGACGGCCTGCACCGGCCCGAAGGCCTTCGAGAGTTGCGAGACGTCGATGGTCGTTGCGGCTGCCATAGTGCAGAAACTACAGGACACGAGCGAGTCTCAGAAGGGACTAGTCGAGATTCCAGTCGATCGGATGCGCCCCCTGCGCCTCGAGGGCGGCATTGGCGCGGCTGAACGGCCTCGACCCGAAGAAGCCGCGGGAGGCCGAGAGCGGGCTCGGATGCGCCGAGGCGATCACCGGGGTCTCGCCGAGCAGCGGCTCGAGCGACTGCGCGTCGCGACCCCAGAGGATCGCGACGAGCGGCTGATCCCTGGCCACCAGGGTGCGGATCGCCAGGTCGGTGACCTGCTCCCAGCCTCGGCCGCGATGCGAGCCCGCGACCCCCGGCCGCACGGTGAGAACGCGGTTGAGCAGCATCACCCCGTTGTCGGCCCACGCCGACAGGTCGCCGTGCCCGGGGATGTCGACGCCGAGATCGTCGCGCAGCTCGCGGAAGATGTTGGCGAGACTCCGCGGCAGCGGGCGCACGCGGCGGTCGACGGCGAACGAGAGGCCGATCGGATGCCCCGGCGTCGGGTACGGGTCCTGCCCGACGATCAGCACCCTGACGTCGGCCAGCGGGCGGGCGAAGGCCCGCAGGACGTTCTCTCGGGCGGGGAGGAATCCGTGGCCGTGGGCCTCCTCGCCGTCGAGGAACGCCTCGAGCTCGGCAGCCCGACCCTTCACGGGCTCGAGGGCGGCTGCCCAGCCGGAGTCGATCGTGCCGAGGCTCATGCCCCGAGGGTGCTGACCAGAACCCCGTCGTCGTGCTGGTTGACCTGCCAGACGCTGCCCGTCCCGACGACCCGCAGCGAGTCGTCGCCCACGATCAGCACGGTGAACTCGTCGATCGCGATGCCTCCGTCGACCAGGCCGGCCTCGGTCGCCGCGACGAGCCTCGTGAGGGTGCCCCACTGGGCGGCGTGCACGTCGATCGCCAGGTCGACGAGGCCGAGCCCCTGAGCGACGGTGACGTCTTCGAGGTCTTCGCTCGCGGACTCCGCGCAGACAGGGATCTCGCCGATCATCCACCCGCCGATGAGTGCGGTGTCGGCGGCGATCGCGGCCCCGGCGGAGAAGCCGAGGTACGGCAGCCCGTCGGCGACGAGCATCCGGATCTCCTCGACGATGGGCGCTACGCCGTCGAGGTACGCGGGAGTGAGCCCGCCCCCGATCAACAGCCCGTCGACGTCGGTGAGCACCGCCGAGGTGAACAGCTCGCCCTCGGCGACGGAGGTCACGACCGGTTCGACGAGTGCGACGCGCAGCAGTTGCTCGCGATACTGCGCGGCGCGGTCGGGGGCGTTCCCGTCGCCGTCGCTGACGAGGAGGACGGCGACGCGCGGGAGGGCACGCCCGCTGGCGGACGCGCGCACCGCGACCTCGGCGAGGAAGTCGACGTAGACCTCGCCGTCGTAGTCGTCTGCCCAGCCGCCGCCGACGAGATGGATGCTCACGCGTCTGCTCCCCGGGTCGGCACGAATCCGTCGACCTCGACGACCGGGAGAACCGACCAGGGGAAGTTGATCCAGCGGTCGGTGTTCTTCCACGTGTAGTCGGGAACGTGCACGGTGCCCGGCTTGGTGTACAGCACGACGGTGCGCACGGTGGCGCCGCTCGCCTTGAGCAGCTGGTCGACCATGGCGAGCGTGCGGCCGGAATCGGAGACGTCGTCGACGAGCAGCACCTTCTTGCCGTCGAGGGTGGAGTCGTCGAACATCGGCGGGAGCATGATCGGTTCGGGGAGCCGCTCCCCCACCCCGGTGTAGAACTCGATGTTCATGGCACCGCAGCTCTTCGCCCCGATGGCGTACGCGATCGAGCCGGCCAGGAGCAGGCCTCCACGGGCGATCGCGACGACGACGTCCGGCACGAATCCGCTGCCCAGGACGTCGCGGCCGAGCTCGCGCGAGGCGACGCCGAACTGGTCCCAGGTGAGCACCTCGCGGTCGGGGGTGAGTTCGGGCGCTGGCGGGATGTCGGAGGCGAGAGAAGTCATAGAGACACGCTATCCCGCCGCCGAACCGCGCGGGTGTCGATGCCGCTAGCATCCGTTCATGACACTTCTTCGAGGCAGTGCTGGCGCGATCACCTTCGGCCTGATCGGGTACCTCTTTCTCGTCGAGATCGTGAGCGGGATCCTTCAGGGGTTCTACGTGCCGCTCATCCCCGACCTGGTCGAGCATCTCGGCATCCGCGACGCCGACTTCAACTGGTTCGAGGCGGCTCAGCTGCTCGTCGCAGCCCTGTCGGTTCCGATTCTCGCCAAGCTCGGCGACATGTACGGCCACAAGCGCATCCTGCTCGTCTCGACGGTGCTGACGGCGGGCGCGACCTGGTGGCTGGCGTTCGCGGGGGACTTCACGAGCTTCCTCGTGGCCTGGTCGCTGCAGGCGTTCTACACGGTGTGGCTGCCGCTCGAGATCGCGCTCATCTTCGACCGTGGCCGCCGCACCGGCACGGCGGCGTCGGCGACGCGCAAGGCCGCCGGCTTCCTGGTGGTCGCACTGCAGAGCGGGGCTATCGTCGGGGCCCTGCTCGGCGGACGCATCTTCGCGGCGTTCGACGAGAACGTGACGCTCACCCTCATGGTGCCGGCGGTCGCGGTGACCCTGGTGTTCTTCGCGATCCTGTTCGGGGTGCCGGAGTCGCAGCCGCTTCCCGGCCGCTCGCTCGACGCCGTGGGCTTCGGGCTGTTGAGCCTCGGCCTGCTGCTGATCACGGCCGGGCTCACCTTCCTGCGCATCACCGGCCCGGAGAGCTGGTGGGTCTACGCGCTGATGGTCGCCGGCGTGCTGGTGTTCGTGCCGTGGGCCAGGTACGAGCTGCGCAAGGACGACCCGGCGATCGACCTGCGCGTCATGCGCCAGCCGAACATGTGGCCCGTGCAGCTGACGGCGGCGCTCATCGGCATCAGCCTCCTCGGCGCTCAGGCGCCGTTGGCGACCTTCGCGGGAACCGACCGCGAGGAGGTCGGCTACGGCCTGTCGCTCGATGCGACGGACATCTCGTACCTGATCGGCGCCTACCTCGTCTCGCTCATCGTGGGCGCGCTGCTGTTCCCGCTGCTGTCGCGGCTCACCACGCCCCGCGTCGCTCTCATCGTCGCCGCGTTCGCCGTGGCCATCGGCTACGCGTTGTTCCTGCCGTTCCACGACACCGTCGTGCACGTGTTCACCAACATGATCGTGGCGGGCCTCGGGGCCGGTGCCCTCGTCGGAGCGCTCCCCGCGGCCGCCGCGGCGGCGGCACCGCGCGGTCAGACGGGCATCGCGACCGCGATGACCAACACGACCAAGACGATCGGCGGGTCGTTCGCGTCGTCGGTGTTCGCGGTTCTGCTGGCGGTGGGTGCGACGCAGCTCGTCGGCAGCACCGCGTCGAGCCTGTTCGGCTACCTCACGGTGTTCTCGATCTGCGCCGGCGGGGCACTCGTGGCGGCCGTGCTGCTGTTCCTGGTGCCCAAACTGGCGTTCGCCGACGCCGACGTCGCCCGGGAGGCGGTGCCGACGACGACGCTCTAGCGGGGGGCGAGCTCGCCGCGGACGACCTTGTGCGGCGCGGCCTGCGCCACCGGCTTGATCGTGATCAGGTCGAGGTTCACGTAGAACGGCAGCTCGATCGCGTGCACGATCGACTCCGCGATGTCCTCCGCGACCAGCGGGTCGGTCACGTCGTTGTACACGGCGTCGGCGCGCGCCTGGTCGCCGCCGAACCGCACCAGGGAGAACTCCTCGGTCTTGACCATGCCGGGGGCGACCTCGATGACGCGGATCGGCTCGCCGGCGAGTTCGAGCCGAAGCACCGCCATCAGCGCGTGCGCGGCGAACTTCGCGGCGTTGTACCCGCCGCCGCCCTCGTAGGCGACGTGCCCGGCGATGGACGTGACCGTGAGGATGTCCGCGCCGCCGCCGTCCACCGCGGCCCGACGCAGCAGGGGAAGCAGAGCGGACGTGACGCGCTTCACCGCGACGACGTTGACGTCGAACATCCGCGTCCAGTCATCCGCATCGCTGTCCTCGACGCTCGCCATGCCGAACGCGCCGCCCGCGTTGTTCACGAGGGCGTGCACCGGCCCGAGCCCTGAGACGTAGTCTCGCAGCGCGTCGACGTCGGCCTGCACGGTCACGTCGGCGACGAACACGTCTGCGCCGGTCTCGGCGGCGAGAGCCTCCAGCCGGTCGGCGCGGCGGGCGACGCCGACGACGTCCCAGCCGCGCTGACGGAACAGCCGCACCGTGGCGGCACCGATCCCCGAGCTGGCACCGGTCACTACAACGCGTCGAGAAGTCATAGGAACAAAAGTACCGTCGGTACACTGGCTTCGATGACAGTCGTGACCCCGCCGCCGCCGACCAGACCAGCGGCGCCGAAGGTGCGCGTTCCATTCTGGGACAACGCGCGGTTCCTCTGCGTGACCCTCGTCGTCATCGGCCACGGCATACAGCGGCTCATCGCCGAGTCCGACAACGCGCTCATCGTCTACCTCTTCATCTACGCCTTCCACATGCCGGCGTTCGCGATCATCAGCGGGTACTTCTCGAGGCCGGGCGCGCCGAACAACCGGCAGATGACCAAGGTGATCACCGACATCCTCGTTCCCTACGTGATCATGGAGACGATCTGGACTTTCGTGCAGTTCGTCGTCGAGGGCAAGCAGCAGTTCAACATCACGCAGCCCAGCTGGACCCTGTGGTTTCTGCTCGCGCTCGGCATCTTCCGGCTGATCCTGCCGTATCTGGCGTTGCTCAAGTTCCCGCTGCTGATCGCCGTCATCGCCTCTGTCGGCGTCGGCTACTTCGGCAACGTCGACAGCACCTTCTCGCTCTCGAGGGCCATCGGCATCCTGCCGTTCTTCGTGCTCGGTTGGAAGGCGAACGAGTGGGGGATCGTCGACCGCTGGCGCCGGGTCGCCGACGGCGGCGGCTGGTGGGTGCGCGGGGTCGCGGTCGCCGTGCTGCTCGGCTGGCTCGCCGTCGTGGCAGGCAACATCCAGGTGTGGCGGGCCATCGACCTGCGCTTCTGGTTCTTCTACGACGACTCCTACAGCGGCCTCGGCGAGGAGGAGTGGTGGGCGGGCCTCGTGCGGCTCGGGCTCATCGCGCTCGCGGTGGTGCTCACCGCCGCGTTCTTCGTGCTCATCCCCCGCGGCGAGACCTGGATCACCGACTTCGGCACGTCGACGATGTACGTGTACCTGCTGCACAGTTTCATCCTCTACCCGCTGCGCGAGACGGGCGTGATCTCCGACGAGCGCACCTCGGCGGTGTGGCTGCTGAGCATGATCCTCGCCTGCATCGCCATCTCGATCGCGCTGTCGTCGCCGCTCGTGCGACGGGTCTTCCGGCCCATCATCGAGCCGAAGCCGCGCTGGCTGTTCGTGAAACAGAAAGAGGGGCCGATGCGGGAGACGCGCACCGACCCCACCGGCTCCCGACGGAGCCGCTGACTACTCGACCGGTGCCGCGGGAGCGTGACCGCTCTCGACCCGCTTGGGCAGGGCGAAGACGAGCACGAACGCCACGATGCTCAGCGCCGCGCTCAGGCCGATGGCCCAGGCCGCCGCGTCGGTGAAGGCCTGAGCCACGTCGTCGGGTCCGGAGATGTCGGCGTTCGCGATGCCGGCGAACAGCACGCTGCCGACCACGGCGATGCCGACCGCGCTGCCGATGCGCTGCATCACGCCGATGACGCCGCTGGCGCCGCCCGCCTCGGAGCGGTCGACCGTCGCCACGATGAACTGCGCGTTCGGGGCGATGAAGAGTCCGTTGCCGAGTCCGGCGACGAGCAACGGCAGCAGGAGCATCCAGCTGGTGAGGTCCTCCCCCGCCACGGTGAGCAGCAGCACGAACACGGCGACGAGGCCGATGGCGAGCAGGCCGACACCCACGACCAGCACGTTGCGGCCGAGCCGTGCGGTGAGCCGGTTGCTCTGCGACGAGCCGATGATCGAGCCGATCGCGAACGGGATCGACACGAGCCCCGACTCGAGCGCGGTGTGGCCGAGGCCCGACTGCCAGAGCAGGGAGATCACGAAGAAGATGCTCGTGAACGCGGCGAAGTAGACGAGCGCGAGAATGGTACCGCCCGTGAACGCGGGGTGGCTGAACAGGTGCGGGGGCACGAGCGCGCTGTTGCCGCGCTTGGTGTAGGCGACCTCCCAGAAGGCGAATGCGACGACGAGCACGGCGCCGGCGACGAGCGTCAGGAACGTCCAGAGCGGCCAGCCCTGGTCTTCGCCCTCGATCAGCGGCACCAGCAGCGCGATGAGCGCGGCAGACAGCAGTACGAGGCCGATGACGTCGATGCCCGACTTGGCGCCCTTGGCGGCCTTCACGTCTGCGCCGTTGGGCAGCAGGATCGCAGCGGCGATCAGCGCGACGATACCGATAGGCAGGTTGACACCGAAGACGAGACGCCAGCCGCTCTCCTCGCCGAACGCCTCGATGATGAGACCGCCGATGATCGGGCCGAGCGCCGTCGAGACGCCGATGACGGCGCCCATGATCGCGAACGCCTTGCCGCGTGACTGGGCGGGGAAGAGCAGTTGGATGAAAGCCGTCACCGCCGGCACGAAGATGCCGCCCGCGAAGCCCTGCACGACGCGCGCGATGATGAGCTGCAGGTCGTTCTGTGCGAGACCGCAGGCGACGCTGGCCGCGGTAAACAGGGCGAGGCCGGTGAAGAACACCCATTTGTGGCCGATGCGGTCGCCGAGCCGGCCGGCCGGGATCAGCACGAGTCCGAAGGCGAGGGCGTAGCCGGAGATGATCCAGGAGAGGGTGGCCTCCGACGCGTCGAGGGAGGTGCGGATGCTGGGAAGCGCGACATTCACAATGGTGGTGTCGAGCAGGGCGATGAACATGCCGGCGAGCAGCACGATGAGCGCCTGCCAGGCGCGGCGGGGAATGGGCGGCGCGACGGGGCGTGCGGCGGCGGTCTCGGTCATGAGGTGGCTTTCTCTTGTGCCGACTCGTCGGCGATGATGGCGGGAAGTTCGGAGACGAGCGCGTGGTGCCAGTCGAGGTCGGCGCGAAGCCTCGCCGACTTGTGCGACAGCATGAAGCGCTCGTTGACGGTGAGGTACTGGTCGGCGCTGGCCCTCTGGGCCTCGCTCTCGGCGAGCATGCGCTCGAGGGTCGCGATGCGGGTCTCCAGGGTTTCGGCGACGCCGTCGAGCGTGTCCGGGTCGAGGCGGGACATGGCGAGGTCGAAGGGGTCGGGCCTGAACACGACGGTGCTCAGCGCCTCGCGACGCAGCCCGGCGAGCGCGGCCCTGCCGGCCGGCGAGATCTCGTAGACCTGACGCTCGGGGTAGTTGCCCTCGCGTTCCACCCGCAGCTCGGAGATGAGCCCCTCGGCCGCGAGCCGTTTGATGACGCCGTAGAGCGACCCGACGGAGATGTCGGTCCAGTAGTGCACGTGCTCCCTCTCGGCGAGGAGTCGCAACTGGTGTCCGTGCATCGGACCCTCGACCGCGAGCGCGCCGAGGACGTAGAGGCGCACGGAAGACATGCTTACTACTCTCGCATGAGTAGTCGCGCGATGCAAGCCTTCGACAGGCTCAGGGACCGCCCTTCGACAGGCTCAGGGACCGTGGGTTACGTCGTGTGTCGAGCGCGATTGCCTCCGCAGCGCGGGATTCATAGGCTCGCTGCCAACGGCGAGGCGTCACCTCGCAGAACCATTCACCGAGGAAGGGTTGCCATGAGCGACTGGAAGTTTGAAACCAAGCAGATCCATTCGGGCGCGGCACCCGACCCCGTCACCAACGCCCGCGCCACTCCGATCTACAAGACGACGTCGTACGTCTTCAACAGCGCGGAGCACGCCAAGAACCTGTTCGCGCTCGCCGAATTCGGCAACATCTACACGCGCATCCAGAATCCCACCCAGGCCGTCGTCGAAGAACGCGTCGCCGCGCTCGAGGGCGGCACCGCCGCCCTGCTCGTCGCCTCGGGGCAGGCGGCAGAGACCTTCGCCGTTCTGAACATCGCGCAGGCCGGCGACCACATCGTGTCGTCGTCGTCGATCTACGGCGGCACCTACAACCTGTTCAAGTACACGCTCGCCAAGCTCGGCATCGAGACGACGTTCGTCGAAGACCAGGACGACGCGCAGGCCTGGGCCGACGCCGTGCGCCCGAACACCAAGCTGTTCTACGCCGAGACGATCGGCAACCCGAAGATCAACATCCTCGACATCGCCCTCGTCGCCGATGTCGCCCACGAGCACGGCGTCCCGCTCATCGTCGACAACACGATCGCGACGCCCTACCTGATCCGCCCGTTCGAATACGGCGCCGACATCGTCGTGCACTCCGCGACGAAGTACCTCGGCGGCCACGGGACGGTGATCGGCGGAGTCATCGTCGACGGCGGCACGTTCGAGTGGAGCAAGAACGTGGAGAAGTTCCCCGGCCTCACCGAGCCGGACCCCAGCTACCACGGGGCGAGCTACACGGCCGCGGTCGGCGACGGCATCGCCTACATCATCAAGGCGCGGGTGCAGCTGCTGCGCGATCTGGGCTCGTCGATCTCTCCCGACAGCGCGTTCAGCCTCATCCAGGGCATCGAGACCCTAAGTCTGCGGGTGGAGCGCCACGTCGCGAACGCCCAGGCGGTCGCCGAGTGGCTCGACGACCACGACGACGTCGCATCCGTGAACTACTCCGGGCTGCCATCGAGCCCGTGGTACGAGGCGGCGGGCAAGTACGCACCCAAGGGCGTCGGCGGTGTGCTCTCGTTCGAGCTCAAGGGCGGGGTGGATGCCGGCCGCGCGCTGGTCGACAGTGTCTCCCTGTTCAGCCACGTGGCCAACATCGGCGACGTGCGCAGCCTCATCATCCACCCCGCGTCCACGACGCACTCGCAGCTCACCCCCGAGCAGCAGCTGACCTCGGGCGTCACCCCGGGACTCGTTCGACTCTCGGTGGGGCTCGAGAGCATCGACGACATCCTCGCCGACCTCCAGGCCGGCTTCACCGCGGCACGTGCGGCCGTGGCGGCGAACGCGAACGCGTAGCGCGACCGTCACACCGCGCGCGTAACAAAGCGACCCGTCGCGCGCGGATTGGCGATACTGGCTAGACCATGGACTGGCAGACACCCGAAGACACCGTGCCCTCGGCATTCATCACCGATGCCGACACGCGCTGGGTCGTCGGCAAGCCGTCGGCCACCGGGGCCTGGCGTGAGGGCGACCCGGCGGGCGACCGCCGGTTCGCCACCATCGGCGCGCTCGAACTCGAGCGCGGCGGCCAGCTGCCGTCGGTGCGCATCGCGTACGAGACCTGGGGCACCCTCGACGCGACGGCGTCCAACGCGATCCTCGTGCTGCACGCCCTCACCGGCGACAGCCACGTGACCGGTCCGCCCGGAAACGGCCACGCGACGGCGGGCTGGTGGTCGGGCAACGTCGGACCGGGAAAGGCCATCGACACCGACGAGTGGTTCGTGGTCGCACCCAACATGCTCGGCGGCTGTCAGGGCAGCACCGGCCCTGCGTCGCACTCGCCGCTCGGCCGCGAGTGGGGGGCAGACTTCCCGTTCGTCACGATCCGCGATCAGGTCGCCGCGCAGGCGGTCTTCTCGCAGGCCATCGGGATCGAACGCTGGGCGGCGGTGGTCGGCGGCTCGATGGGCGGCATGCAGGCCCTGGAATGGGCCGTGGGCCATCCCGACCGCGTCGAACGCGTCGCCGTACTGGCCGCGCCGCCGACGAGCCGCGCCGACCAGATCGCCCTGAACTCGGTGCAGATCGAGGCCGTGCGCATGGACCCCGCCTTCGCCGACGGCGAATACTACGAGGCCGCCGACGGCGACGGCCCGCATCGCGGGCTCGCACTGGCCCGGCGGATGGCGCTGCTCAACTACCGCTCCCCCGGCGAGCTCAACGACAGGTTCGAGCGCAGCTGGCAGAGCGGCCTCAGCCCCCTCGGCGGAGGCGGCAGGTACGCGGTGGAGAGCTACCTCGACTTCCACGGCAACAAGTTCACGAGGCGCTTCGACGCCAACAGCTACATCACGCTCCTCGAGGCCATGAACTCGCACGACATCGGCCGCGGCCGCGGCGGGGTCGCATCGGCCCTGGGACGCGCCACCGCGAAGGCGCTGGTCCTCGGCATCGACAGCGACCGGCTCTTCCCCGTGGACAACCAGCGGCTCATCGCGAGGCACCTGCCGGGGAACATCGACGGGACGGCCGCGGTCGTGATCGGCTCCGACTTCGGCCACGACGGCTTCCTGATCGAGGACGCGCTCGTGGGCACGCAACTCAGGCGCCTGCTGGAGGCCTGAGGCCGCGCGCACGCCGCTTTAACCGCGCAGGGGCCGCAGGTTTCCCTGCGGCCCCAGCATCCCCCGGTGTTTCTGTCCCTCTACGTGTGACTGTACCCCGATGGTCTTCCGCCATCGAGTGGCGGGGCACCCCCATTTGTGGTGGCAGACTGGCTATCACATACTGGTTGTGCGCCAGCCGTGTGGCGATCAGACGTGGGGGGCTGGATGGATCACATTCTCAAAGAGCGCGATCGCCTTCTGCAGCGCACGGCGAGAATCTACGGCCTGAGCTTCACCGCTATCGCCCTGATCTGCATCTGCGTGCCTGGCGCGGTCGTGGGCGACACCTACCTCACCGTGATTCCCCTCTTTCTCGTCCTCGGCTTCAGCCAGTACCGTGTCGGCACCAGCAGATCCCTCGTCTGGGTGCTGCTCCAGGTGATCGCCGGCCTCGGAATCGTCGTCGCGATCGCCGCGATCAACCCCCAGGGCATCTCCCCAGCCGCGCTGTCCGCCATCACCCAGCTCACCGCCGCCTCGCTCCCCTCTGTGGCCCTCGTGCTCTCCACCGACCGCATCCGCCTCGCCCTGCTCGCCCTCGTGTTCGCCGTCGTCGCCGTCACCACCGTCGCCCTCACGACGCCCTACCATTCGCCCCTCGCGACCGGCGCGCTGGTCGTTCTCGGCTGGGCGATCGCGTCGATGATCGGCATCTGGATCGGCGCCGGTGTACCCCAGGCCGCCCGGCGCATCGCGAGCATCGGGCGCGCGCACCGGGCAGAACGCCAGGCGAGCGAGATCGAGGCGCAGCGTCGCCAGTCGGCACGCCTGCTGCACGACACCGTGCTCGCCACCCTCACCCTCCTCGCGCACTCCGGAGTCGGTGTCGCCCCCGCCGCGCTGCAGCAGCAGTCGGCCGACGACGCGAAGCTGCTGCGCCAGCTGCGCCTCGGCGCGACGCCCACGCCCCTCTCGTCCGGCGGCTACAACCTCGAGCCGGTCGAGGAGACCGTGCTCGGAACGACCCTGGAGTCGGTGAAGCAGCGGTTCGGGCGGATGGGGCTCGAGGTCAGCTGGCACGGCACAGGACAGGTGCTGCTGCCGAGCGACGTGCTCGACGCGTTCCTCCTCGCCCTCGCCGAGTGCCTGGAGAACGTGCGCCGGCACTCCGGAGTGCGCGAGGCGCACGTGACCATCGTCGACGACGCGACCACCGTGCGCGCCATGATCACCGACGCCGGCGTCGGGTTCATCCTCGACGACGTCGACTCCGCCCGGCTCGGCTTCAAGGAGTCGGTCGTCGCACGGCTGAAGGAAGTCGGCGGCCACGCCCGACTGTTCTCCGAACCCGGATCGGGAACGACGGTAGTACTGGAGGTCCCACGGTGAGCTTTCCCCCGGTGAGCGAGAACACGCTCGGCCTGCTCGCCGAGGTGCGCGCGAGCCGCAGCCTCGTCGGCGGCGCCCGCCGCCTCGTGCGTTCCGACACCCCGCACCGGGCCAGCCTGGGCACCGCCTTCATCGGCATCGGCGCCTCGCTGGTCTGCGGCATCCGCGCCATCTACGGCTTCGGCTGGTTCGTCTCCTACTGGTCGACCTACCCGAACCCCGTTCCTGCCCTGATCGCCTGGGTGCTGCTCATCGTGGTGCTGGCGACAGCCTTCGTCACCGCGAGCGTCGTGGGCGACCGGCTGCCCGACTGGATGTTCGCGCTCTTTCTCGCGCTCCTCGCCACGGTGATCGTCCTCGACGTCGTCGCCATCTGGGATCTGCACGACGTCGGCCGGTACGCGACCGCGTCGCTCACCGCCGCGATGGCCCTGCTGCTCGTGATCACCCTCCGGAGGCCGTCGGAGATCCTCGTCGCGAGCGGCGCGATCGGCGTCGGCCTGCTCGCGGTGATCCTCGTCAACACCCCGCTGACCACCGACAACGTGACCATCCAGCTGACCTCGCTCGCATTCGCCGTGCTGCCCGTGGTGCTCGGCGTGCTCATCGTGCGCGGCTTCCGCAGCATGGTGCAGATCGAACTCGACCGCGTGCTCGTGCAGAGCACGGTCTCCGCGCCCCGCTTCGCGGTCGGCATGCTCGCCTCCGAGGAGCTCGCCCGGCTCGACCTCGCCGCGGAGGAGCTGCTCGACTCGGTCGCGACCGGCCGCATCGCGCTGCCGTTGCGCCCGAAGACGGCATCGGTCGCGGCCTCCCTCGCGACCGAGCTGCGCCTGCACCTCATCGAGGGCCGCCGCGAGACGTGGCTGTACCACGCCATCACGGAGTCCGAGCTGCTCGGCCGCTCGGTCACCCTCACCGACAAGGGCAGCCTCGCCGGTCTGCTCGACGCGAACCAGCGCGACGGGCTGCTCGCGGCGGTCTGGCTGCTGGTCAACGACAATGCCAAGAAGAACCTGGCGCGCACCGTGCAGGTGAACGTCGGTCCGATCGTCGCGACCACACCTGTCGCCCACGCCCATAAGCTGAGAGTGCCCATCGTCATCACGACGACGGGTGTTCCACGAAATCGTGTCGATCCATCAACATGGGACGCCATTCGACGGGTGGGACGCTACAGTGACTCAAGTCAGAACGCGAGCCTGCGGGTCGAGATCGAGTGTTTCGTCGACAACCCCGCCGACCTGTGATCCGACGCCTACGACCGCACTACAGATAGGGACCCACGTGACCGAGCCAGAAAACCGTATCCGCGTCGCCATCGTCGACGATCACCGGATGCTGTTGGGGGCCCTCACCGAGTGGATCCGCAGCGCGCAGGACATCGACATGGTGGCCGCGGTGGCCAGCTGGCCCGAGCTGCTCACCAGCCCCGCCTTCCCCGTCGACGTGGTCCTGCTCGACCTCGACCTCAAAGACAACATCCCGATCTCGCTGAAGATCTCCACCCTGAAGACGATGGCCGTGAAGGTCGTGCTCATGAGCACGTACTCCGAACCCAACGTGGTTCGCGAGGCACTGGCCGCCGGAGCCCTCGGCTACCTCGTCAAGAGCGAGGACGCCAGCATGATCATCGAGGCACTGCGCGCCGCCGCCGTCGGCGAGTCGTTCGTGTCTGCCGAGCTCGACCTGGCCCTCAACGCCGGCGAGGTGGGCGGCTCGCCCAAGCTGAGCGCCCAGGAGCGTCGCGTCATGGCGCTCTACGGCGGAGGCGAGCCCGTCAAGGCGGTCGCCTTCCAGCTGAGCATCAGCGAGGAGACCGCGAAGTCGTACCTCAAGCGAATCCGCGAGAAGTACCGCGTCGCCGGGTTCGACGTGGGAACGAAGGTCGCACTGCGCAAGCGCGCGATCGAAGACGGAATCCTCATCGAAGCCGACCTCCCCCGCGCGCTCTAACCCTCGGCCGACCCGCCTAGATCGAGTTCGAGGTGAGCGGCCTCCTGCGCTGCAACCACACACTTGCGAGCGCGAGAGCGACGCCGGGCACGCACAGCGCGAGCCCCACCCAGGTGGGCGACAGGTAGCCGAGGCCGGCCGCGATCGTGACGCCGCCGAGGTAGGCGCCGAGGCTGTTGCCGATATTGAGCGCCGCATGGTTCGCCGCGGCGGCGAGCGTCTGGCTGTCTCCGGCGACGTCCATCAGCCGGGATTGCACGGCGGGCGACAGGGCGGATGCTGCGCCGCCGACGACGAATAGCGAGACCAACAGGCCGACGGTCGTCTGGGCGAAGAGAGCGAACCCGGCGAGCGAGATCGCGAACAGCCCGAAGCAGACGAAGATCGTGCCCATCACGTTGTGGTCGGCCGCTCGCCCGCCCGCGAGGTTGCCCACGGTCATGCCGAGTCCGATCACGACGAGCGCTATGGGGATGAAGCCGTCGCCCTGCATCGTGACCTTGGTGATGACGGGCCCGACGTAGCTGTAGACGGCGAAGAAGCCGCCGAAGCCGACGGCTCCGGTGAGCAGGGCGAGCCAGACCTGCGGCCGGGTGAAGGCGGTGAGCTCCCGCCGCAGCGTGGCGGTGCGGTCTCCGGCCTGGAACGGCACGGCGAGGGCCACGGCGACGAAGGTGAGCGCGAAGATCGAGGCGACGACGAGGTAGGCGACGCGCCATCCGGCGTTCTGTCCCAGCAGGGTGATGAGAGGCACGCCGATGACATTCGCGATGGTGAGGCCCGAGAGCACGAGGGCGACCCCGCGTCCGCGTTTGCCCTCGCCCATGAGCGAGGCGGCCACGAGTGTCGCGATGCCGAAGTAGGCGCCGTGCGGCAGCCCGGCCACGAAACGCGCCACGAGCACGAGCTCGAAGGTGGGCAGGACCGCCGAGAGCACGGTCGCGAGGGTGAAGGCGGCGAGCAGCCAGAGCAGCAGCTGTTTGCGCGGGAATCGGGCGGAGAGCGCGGCGATGGTCGGCGCACCGACGACCACGCCGAGGGCGTACGCGGTGATGAGCCAGCCTGCCTGCGCGATCGCCTCGGTGGGCCTGTCGGCGTAGAGCCCGGGCAGGAGGTCGCGGGCGAGGTTCTCGATGAGGCCCATCGCCACGAATTCGGTGGTGCCGATTCCGAAGCCCCCGAGGGCGAGGGCGAGGAGGGCGAGTCGGACGCGTGCCGGTGAGAGGCCGCTCACTCGGTGTCGGCTTCGGCGATCGCACGCTCGACGCGTTCGACCTTGCCGGTGAGCTCCCCAGTGTGGCCCGGGCGGATGTCGGCCTTGAGCACGAGCGACACGCGCGGACCGAACGGTGCGACCGCCTCGGTCGCCGCCTTGACCACCGCGAACACCTCGTCCCAGTCTCCTTCGATGGTGGTGAACATCGCGTCGGTCTGGTTGGGCAGCCCGGAGGCGCGCACGACACGCACCGCGGCAGCGACCGCCTCGTGCACGGAGCCGTCGTCTGCGCTGCTTCCGACGGGTGATACGGAGAATGCGACCAGCATGATTATTCCTTCGCTCGGGGAGACGCGGCGTCGAGGGCGACGACCACCACCTCGCGAATCGCCCAGGCGAGAACCACGAACAACAGCAGGTTTCTCACGGTGATGGCGAGGACCAGGATCGGGTCGAGGGAGAGCAACTCGTTGTACAGATAAGGATAAAACGACTGGGTGAGCGCCGCGACCACGAGCACGAGGATCGCGGGAAAACGGAACGAGCGCCCGTGGCCGGCGAGTCGGGTGGCCAGCCCGAGTACGACGGGAACCGCGAGCCAGGAGATGAACTGCGGCGAGCCCACCTTGTTGAAGGCGATCAGCGTGGTGACGAGGGCCAGCGCGAGCGGGGCGAGGAGGGCGCTCGACCGGGCACCCCGCATCACGCCCCACACGCCCAGGGCCGCGACGGCGAGCGCGGCGAGCGCCAGGACCGGCGTCATCAGGCTCGCCGTGGCCGCCACTCCGTCGCCGACGAACTGGTACGTGAGGATCTGCTGGTCGTAGTAGATCGACGTGCTCGGCGAGCCGAGCGCCGCCTGCCAGAGCCAGACCATGCTGATGGGCGCCTCGACCTGCAGGCCGCGCCCTGTCTGCTGTGTCACGAAGCTGAAGACGTTGCCGCCGCTGCCGAACAGCAGTGCGATCGCGACGACCGCGGCGCTGACCGCCAGGGCCGCGAGCACGATCCCGCGGCGCCGCCGGTGCGTGATGACGACCGCGGCGAGCAGCGCGGCTGGCCACACCTTGACCCAGGTGGCGACGGCGAGCACGACCGCGGCTGCGACGGGGCGGGTGGCCAGCAGCAGCACGCCGACTATCGCCAGCGCCACCGTGATGGCGTCGATGCGCGCCACCGCGACCGGGCCCAGCAGCAGGAGGAAGCCGATCCACCACCAGCCGACGACGGCGCGGTTGCGGCTCGTGAGCCAGCCGGTGATGGCTGCGAACGCCACGGCGTCGACCAGCATCACGATCGTCAACCACGTGCTCGCGTACACGGCCGGGCCGAGGGCGAAGGCGGCCAGCATGGGGGCGATCGCGAGGATGGGGTAGACCCACACGCCGTCGATGCCGACCCAGTAGTCGCCGAGCACGATCTGGTCGACCCAGAGCCGGTAGACGACCGTGACGTCGCCGAGCGGGTAGCCGGGACCGAACAGGCACAGCATGCCGAGCCACAGGTGCACGGCCACGAACGCGACCCACAGCAGGCCGCGACTGGACAGCGCGGCGCTGCTCCACGGCATGGCGCGTTTCGACGGCACGACGCTCTTAGACGGCACGGCGCTGTTCGAGGGCGCGGCGCGGTCAGACGGCACGGCGTGGTCCGACAGAGCGTCCCGGTTCGACCGGGGTCGCTCCGACACCGGGGCTAGCCGCGCGACAGCAGCCCGGAGATGACTCCTGGCACCGCCGCCGCGAGGTCGAGGATGGTGAGCGGGCCGCCGACGCTCGCGCGGTGCGCCGCGAGGCCGTGGATGACAGACGCCGACGCCGCCAGTCGCGCGAGCACCGCGGGGTCGGCGGCGATCGCATCGGCATGAGTGGCCACGAGCGCGCCGAGGATACCGCCGAGGGCGTCGCCCGCCCCCGCCGTGGCGAGCCAGCTCGGCGCGGACGCCGCGACCAGCGCCACGCCGCCGCCCGCGACATAGGTGCGGCTGCCCTTGAGCAGCACCGTCACCCCGAGCCGGTCGGCCGCGCGCGCCGCCCAGGCCGCGGGGTCCGCGGCGACCTCGCCCTTGTCCGCTCCGAGCACCCTGGCCAGCTCGCCGAAGTGCGGGGTGATCACGACCGGTCCCCGCTTCACCTCGTGCAGGTCGATCGCTCCCCCGTCGAGCACGGTCGGGAGCGCCTGCGCCATCGCGAGCGTCGACCAGGCCACGGCCGCCTCGTCGCGCGACTCGTGATCCATGCCCGAGCCGATGAGCCACGCCTGCACGCGCCCCTCGCTCGTCACCGCCTCCGGCCGACGCTGCAGGACGAGCGTCGACGACCGTTCGCCGCCCAGGTATCGCACCATTCCCACACCCGTGCGCAGCGCCGCCTCCACGCCCAGCACGGCCGCCCCCGGGTACTGGTCCGACCCGGTGATGACCCCGAGCACGCCGCGCGAGTACTTGTCGTCGCCCGGCACGGGCACCGCTATGTGGCGAGCAGCGTCCGCGGCGGTCCATGGGGCGTAGTCGGTCGCTGTGATTCGGGGCATAGCTCACAGGCTAGTTTGGATGCATGACGCTGCATATCGCCGACCGGGTTGTTGTCTTCGACTACGGCGAGGTGATATCCCTCGAGCCGAGCGCGGCGGCCAGGGCGGCTATCGTCGAGATCGCCGACGCCGACGCCGAACCGTTCTGGGCGAGCTACTGGTCGCACCGCGACGGCCTCGACCGAGGAACGATCAGCGTTCCCGAATACTGGGCCCTCGTCGCGGCCGACACCGGCTCGGCCTGGTCGGCGTCGACGGTGCAGCGGCTGTGGGCCGCCGACTTCACGAGCTGGATCAGCGTCGAGACCGAGGTCGTCGACCTCATCGCCGAGCTGCACGCGGGAGGCACGCGCGTCGCGCTGCTGTCGAACGCCGGCTTCGACTTCGCGTCTCCGTTCCGCTTCTCCCCCATGGCCCAGTTCTTCGAGAGGGTGTTCGTGAGCGCCGAGATGGACGCGATCAAGCCGAGCCCCGGCATCTACCTCGAGGTCACCGACGGGCTGGGAATAACGCCGGCCCAACTCGTCTTCGTAGACAACAAGAAGATCAACACGGATGCCGCGGCAGAACTCGGCGCGACGGTGCACCACTTCGTGCATGCCGAGGGTCTTCGCCAGTTCCTCACCGCACTCGCCGCCTGAGCGCGGACCACTACCAGGAGACTCGTGAACACCTCTGCCCTCTTCACCCCGCTGAGCATCCGCTCGACCACCTTCCGCAACCGGCTCTGGGTGCCGGCGCTGTGCCAGTACTCGGTCGAGCGTCAGGACGGCGTTCCGACCGACTGGCATCTCGTGCACCTCGGCGCCTTCGCCATGGGCGGCGCGGGTCTCGTGATGACCGAGGCCACCGCAGTCGCCCCGATCGGGCGCATCTCGCCGCACGACACGGGGATCTGGAACCAGGAGCAGGTCGACTCGTGGTCGCGCATCACCCGCTTCCTGCACGAGCGCGGGGCCGTCGCGGGCATCCAGCTCGCCCACGCCGGGCGCAAGGGGTCGACGCACCGCGGCTGGGCCCCCGTCGCCACCGGAACGGTGCCGGAGGCGGACGGCGGCTGGCCGACGGTCGCGCCTTCCGCCCTGGCCTTCGGCGAGTACGCCGCCCCGCGCGCGCTCGACACAGCGGAGATCGCGGATGTCGTGGCCGAGTTCGTGACCGCCGCCGAACGCTCCGTGGAGGCCGGCTTCGACCTCGTCGAGATCCATGCCGCGCACGGCTACCTGTTGCACCAGTTCCTCTCGCCGCTGTCGAACCTGCGCACCGACTCCTACGGCGGCAGCCTCGAGAACCGCGCCCGCATCGTGCTCGAGATCGTGCGCGCCGTGCGCGCGGCGGTCGGCGACGAGATGCCGCTCTTCGTGCGGTTCTCGGCCACCGACTACGCCGAGGGCGGCTGGAACCAGGACGACACGGCTACCGTCGCGGCCTGGGCCCAGGACGCGGGCGCCGACTTCTTCGACATCTCCACCGGCGGCAACGTGTCGGGCGTGACCATCCCGCTGAGCCCCGGATACCAGGTGCCGTTCGCGGACTTCGTGGCGTCGACCGCCGGAGTTCCCGTCAACGCCGTCGGCCTGATCACGACCGCGGCGCAGGCCGACGAGATCGTGTCGAGCGGTCGGGCCGACGCCGTCATGCTCGGCCGCGAGATGATGCGCGACCCGCACTTCGCACTGCGCGCCGCGCACGAGCTCGGCGTCGAGGTCGACTACTGGCCCGAGGCGTACGTGCGCGCCCGCTGGCGCTGACCCGGCCAGGGCTCTCTCGACTTGCAGAGCGCTCTCGGCTGAGCAGAGCACTCTCGACAAACACCGCGGCCAATCAATAGAATTTCGCTCATGTACGCGGTGCTGTCTGTGGTCCTCCTGGTTGTCGTCATCGGCGCTCTCGCCGACATCATCACCCGGCAGGACGGGCAGGTGAAGCACCTGCCCAAGCTCGTCTGGGTGCTGCTCGTCGTGCTGCTGCCGCTCGTCGGCAGCATCCTGTGGTTCGCGGTCGGACGCGAGTACGACACCCCGGTCGACCGCGGAACCTTCGGCGACCCGCGCAGGAGCGAGCGGCCCGACGACCAGGTCGGGCGCGCGCGCACGACGGAGCAGGAGCTCGCCGACCTCGACCGGGAGATCGAGTACCACAGCAAGCAGGCCGAGATCGACCGCCTGGAGGCACTCCTGCACGAGCGCCGCCAGGATGACGAGGCCCGCTAGACGCTACATGCGTCGCGTCGCGTCCTGCACCTCGCCGACGAGCTCCTCGATGATGTCCTCGAGGAACAGCACGCCCTGGGTCGCGCCGTTCTCGTCGAACGCGCGCGCCACGTGCACGCCGGAGCGGCGCATGGTGGCGAGGGCGTCCTCGAGGTCGGTGCTGCGGAAGATCGAGATCAGCTGGCGGATGCGCTTGGGCGGAACCGGCTCGGTGAACTCGTCGCCGTCGAGGTCGATGACGTCTTTCAGGTGCAGGTAGCCGGTGGGCTCGTTCTCGTCGTCGACGAGGATGTAGCGCGAGAATCCGCGCTGCGCCACCGCGCGCTCGACGTCGGCCGGAGACGCGTCTTCCGGCAGGGTCACGAGGTCTTTGACGCCGATGGCGATGTCCTGAACCTTCTTCTCGGTGAACTCGAACGCCGCCAGCAGCGCGCCCGTGGAGTCGGTGAGCACGCCCTCCTTGGTCGACTGGGCGACGATGTTGGCGACCTCGCCGAGGGTGAAGACGCTGTTCGCCTCCGACTTCGGGGTGACGCCGAACAGGCGCACGACGCCGTTCGCCGTCGCGTTCAGCGCCACGATGACGGGCTTGAACACGTTGCCGACGAACACGAGCGGCGGGGCGAGCAGCAGCGCAGCCCGGTCGGGAATCGAGAAGGCGATGTTCTTCGGCACCATCTCGCCGATGACGACGTGCAGGAACGAGACCAGCAGCAGTGCGATCACGAACGCGATGACACCGCTGAGCTCTTCGGGGATGCCCGTCCAGGCCAGAGGCACCTCGAGCAGGTGGTGGATCGCCGGCTCGGAGACGTTGAGGATGAGCAGCGAGCACACCGTGATGCCGAGCTGGCTCACGGCCAGCATCAGCGTGGCGTGCTCCATCGCCCACAGCGTGGTCTTCGCGGCGCGGGAGCCGGCCTCGGCCTTCGGCTCGATCTGCGAGCGTCGGGCGGAGATGACGGCGAACTCGGCGCCGACGAAGAAGGCATTGACGAGCAGCAGCACGACGAGCCAGAGGATGCCCGGGAGGGATTCGCTCATTTCGCCTTCACCTCGCTCTCGTCGTCGGTCGTCACCGGGGTCGGCGTGTACCGCACCCTGTCGATGCGGCGGCCGTCGAGCCGCTCGATGCGGAACCGGCCGTGCTCGTGCTCGACGACGTCGCCGACCACCGGCAGCCTGCCCAGTTCGCTCATCAGCCAGCCGGCGACGGTCTCGAACGGGCCCTCCTCGGGCACGACGACTCCCGTGCGCTCGAGCAGTTCGTCGGGGCGCAGGATGCCGGGGAAGGTGAACCAGTCGCGCGATCTCACCACGTCGGCCTTGGTGCGGTCGTGCTCGTCGGACACCTCGCCCACGAGCTCCTCGACGAGATCCTCCAGGGTGGCTACTCCGGCCGTTCCGCCGTACTCGTCGAGCACGACGGCCATCTGATAGCCGCGACCGCGGAGCTCCGCGAGCAGCGAGTCGAGCTTCATGGTCTCCGGCACGCGCAGCGGCTCCGACTGCAGGGCAGACACCGGGACATCCACTCGCTTCTCCCGCGGCACGGCGACCGCCTGCTTGACGTGCACGATGCCCACGACGTCGTCGATGCTGTCGTCGATCACGGGGAACCGGGAGAGCCCGGTGGTGCGCGCGAGCTCGATCACGTCGAAGGCCGAGTCGGTGCGGTCGACGCTCTTCAGGCGCGGGCGGGGCGTCATCACGTCTTGAGCCGTGTGGTCGGAGAAGGCCAGCGTGCGGGCCAGCAGCGTGGCGGTGTCGGTCTCGAGGCTGCCCTCACGCGCGGACCGGCGCACGAGCGACGACAGCTCTTCTGCGGTGCGCGCGCCAGACAGCTCTTCCTTCGGTTCGATACCGAACGAGCGGATGATGGCGTTGGCGGTGTTGTTCAGCAGCGCGACGGCCGGTTTGAAGACCGCGGTGAAACCGATCTGGAAGGGGATCACCAGCTTCGCGGTGTGCAGCGGCAACGCGAGCGCGAAGTTCTTCGGCACCAGCTCGCCGATGATCATCGACAGCAGTGTCGCGATGAACACGGCGACGATCGTGGCGGTGGGGGAGATGGCGGCCGTGGGCAGCCCGATCGCGGTGAGCGAGGGCGTGAGCAGCGCGCTGAACGCGGGCTCCATCGTGTATCCGGTGAGCAGCGTCGTCAGCGTGATGCCCAGCTGCGCGCTGGAGAGATGCGTCGAGGTGCGCTTGAGCGCGCTGATCGTCATGCCGAGACCCCGCTCGCCCTTGGACTGCCTGACCTCGAGGTCGGAACGGTCGAGGTTGACGAGCGAGAATTCGGAAGCGACGAAGAGGCCGGTTCCGACTGTCAGGATGAGCCCGAGGCCGAGGAGCAACCACTCAGACATGGAGACTCACGCGCCCCAGAAGGAGCACGGTCGACGCAGTGGGCATGGGCAAGTGTGAAGGGGGGTCGTCCATTATCTGATCGAGTATATGCGGGGTTTGCTCAGCGGCAGCCGGTGCACGGCCCGAATTCGCCCACAGCGCATCGGACTACCAGCTGACCGGCAGCGCCTTGCCCTCCTCGTAGCCGGCGGCCGACTGGATGCCGACGAGCGCCCGGCGGTGGAACTCGCCGAGCGAGGTGGAGCCCGCGTAGCTCATCGAACTGCGCACGCCCGAGGTGATCATGTCGAGCAGGTCCTCCAGCGACGGCCGCAACGGGTCGAGGTAGATGCGCGAGCTCGAGATCCCCTCGGCGAACAGCGTCTTGCGAGCGAGCTCGTAGGCGTCGAGACGGTCGAAGCGCTGCTGCACCGCCTTCGTCGACGCCATCCCCCAGCTCTCCTTGTACAGCCGACCCGTCGCATCCATCGCCAGCGAACCGGGGGCCTCGATCGTGCCGGCGAACCATGAGCCGATCATGACGGATGCCGCGCCGGCGGCGAGCGCCAGCGCGACGTCGCGCGGGTAGCGCACCCCGCCGTCGGCCCAGACGTGCGCGCCCACGTCGCGGGCCGCCTCCGCCGTCTCGAGCACCGCCGAGAACTGGGGGCGGCCGACGGCCGTCATCATGCGGGTCGTGCACATGGCGCCCGGGCCGACGCCGACCTTCACGATGTTCGCCCCCGCCTTCACGAGGTCGCGCACTGCCTCGCGGGTCACGACGTTGCCCGCGACGATCGGAACGCCGAGGTCGAGCGCCGCCACGGTTGCGATCGCGCGGATCATGCCGGCCTGGTGGCCGTGCGCGGTGTCGATGACGAGAACGTCGACCCCTCCCGCCACGAGCGCGCGTGCCTTCGCCCCCACGTCCCCGTTGATGCCGATGGCTGCCCCGACGACGAGCCTGCCGTCGCGGTCGACGGCGCTGTCGTAGATGGTGGAGCGAAGGGCGCCCGTGCGGCTGAGGGTGCCGACGAGGTTGCCGTGGCGCAGCACCGGAGCGAAGTAGAGGTCGGCGGCGACCATGAGGTCGAACGCGGCCCGGGGGCTGTCGATGTCGTCGGCGTCGATCGACGTGAGCGTACCGTGGATGAGGTCGCCGAGCCGGGCGTCGGGCAGCGCGGTGGCCAGGCGGGTCGCCGGGATGCACCCGAGGAGGGCCTCTCCGTCGCGCACGACGATCCCCTGGCCGACCACCGGCGGAAGCAGCTCCAAGGCCGCCGCGACCGTGTCGCCCGGCGCCAGCTCGAGCGGGGTGTCCCACGGGACCGGCTGCCGCTTCACCCAGCGGATCGCCGCGTCGAGGTCTTGAAGGTGCATGTCCTGCGGGAGGATCCCGAGGCCGCCGCGTCTGGCGAGCGTCGCGGCGAGGCGCGGTCCGGTCACCGAGTTCATGTTGGCCGAGATGATCGGAATCGTGGCCGCGGTTCCATCACCCGGCGCGAGCGACACGTCAAGCCTGCTTTTCACGTTGGATCCGCTCGGAACCAGAAAAACATCGGAATAAGTCAGGTCGTGCTTGGGTGCAGTCTCGTAGAACTCCATAAATTTCACGTTAGACCCTCTGGTGTGCCCGCACGCGGTTAAGAATGTGATTACCCTTGGAGTGAAGGCGACCAGAGTTGGTCGCCTCACCGTGATATCGAAACCTGAGTGAACTGAGAGTGGGCGGTCGGCTGTGTCAAGCCAAGTGACCGGACTTGCAGCAGAAGACGGATCTTCTGGCGAGTTCGGGGCCAACGAATGGCTCGTAGACGAAATGTACGAACGGTACCTGGTTGACCGAAATTCGGTCGATCAGTCGTGGTGGCCGATCCTCGACAGTTACCGGCCGACGGAGACGCATCAGCAGGGCGAGGCGCACGACCCGGCCGCCGAGCACAGCGACCCGACCCCGACCACGTCGATCACCGTGATCCCGCCGGCCGAGAGCCAGACCGGCGGCGAGGCGCAGATCCCCGACGAGGTCACGGATGCGCCGGCCCCGTCGGCGGCTCCGGCCACAGAGGCGGCTCCGGCCGCCGAGGCACCCGCGGCACCGCCCGTCGTGGCCGCGACGGCGAACCAGCCGGTCGCTCGCACGACCTCCATCGAGGCGAAGCCCCAGCCGATCCCGGCCCAGGCCCCGAGCACGTCGACCACGCCGGTCGCCGTGAAGGACGCGGCTCCCGGCCCCGACGCCAACGTCACCGCTGTGCTCAAGGGCGCGTCGAAGGCGCTGGCCGCGAACATGGACGCGAGCCTCACGGTCCCCACCGCGACGAGCGTGCGCACCATCCCCGCGAAGCTCATGATCGACAACCGCATCGTGATCAACAACCACCTCAAGCGCGCCCGCGGCGGAAAGGTGTCGTTCACCCACCTCATCGCCTGGGCCATCGTCGAGACGCTCAAGGAGTTCCCGAGCCAGAACGTCTTCTACGACGAGGTCGACGGAAAGCCGTCGGTCGTCACCCCGGCGCACATCAACCTCGGCATCGCGATCGACATCCCGAAGCCCGACGGCACCCGTTCGCTGGTCGTCCCCGGCATCAAGCGCGCCGACACGATGGAGTTCGGCGAGTTTCTCGCCGCCTACGAGGACGTCGTCTTCCGCGGACGCAACAACAAGCTGACCGGCGCCGACTACGCCGGCAACACCATCTCGCTCACGAACCCGGGCGGGATCGGCACCGAGCACTCTGTGCCCCGCCTCATGCGCGGCGCGGGAACGATCGTGGGCGCCGGCGCTCTCGAGTACCCGGCCGAGTTCCAGGGCGCCTCCGTGCGCACGCTGTCGGAACTCGGCATCGGCAAGACCATCACCCTCACGAGCACCTACGACCACCGGGTCATCCAGGGCGCCGGTTCCGGCGAGTTCCTCAAGAAGATCCACGAGCGCCTCATCGGCCAGCACGACTTCTACGAGAGCATCTTCTCGGCCCTGCGCATCCCCTACGACCCGATCCACTGGGCTTCGGACATCAGCGTCGACGTCGCCGACAACGTCGACAAGACGGCACGGGTGCAGGAGCTGATCAACTCGTTCCGGGTTCGCGGCCACCTCATGGCCGACGTCGACCCGCTCGAGTACGTACAGCGCACCCACCCCGACCTCGACATCGCGAGCCACGGCCTCACCTTCTGGGACCTCGACCGCGAGTTCGTCACGGGCGGCTTCGGCGGCAAGCGTTCGGCGCTGCTGCGCGACATCCTCGGTCTGCTGCGCGACTCCTACTGCCGCACCGTCGGCATCGAGTACATGCACATCCAGGACCCGGCCCAGCGCAAGTGGATGCAGGACCGCGTCGAGATGCCGTACACCAAGCCCGGCCACGACGAGCAGATGCGCATCCTCGGCAAGCTCAATGAGGCCGAGGCGTTCGAGACCTTCCTACAGACGAAGTATGTCGGCCAGAAGCGCTTCAGCCTCGAGGGCAGCGAGTCGACCATTGCGGTGCTCGACGCCATCCTGCAGGGCTCCGCAGAGGACGGCCTCGAAGAGGTCGCGATCGGCATGGCCCACCGCGGCCGCCTGAACGTGCTCACCAACATCGCGGGAAAGACCTACGGTCAGATCTTCCGCGAGTTCGAGGGAACCCAGGACCCGCGCACCGTCCACGGCTCCGGCGACGTGAAGTACCACCTCGGAACCGAGGGCACCTTCACGGCCGCCGACGGCACGACCATCCCCGTCTACCTCGCCGCGAACCCCTCGCACCTCGAGGCAGTCGACGGCGTGCTCGAGGGAATCGTGCGTGCCAAGCAGGACCGACGCCCGATCGGCAGCTACAGCGTGCTGCCCGTCATGGTGCACGGCGACGCGGCGATGGCCGGACAGGGCATCGTCGTCGAGATCCTGCAGATGTCGCAGCTGCGCGGATACCGCACCGGCGGCACGATCCACCTCGTGGTCAACAACCAGGTCGGGTTCACCACCCCTCCCGGCGAGGGCCGCACGTCGATCTACTCGACCGACGTCGCCAAGACCATCCAGGCCCCCGTCTTCCACGTGAACGGCGACGACCCGGAGGCCGTAGTGCGGGTGGCGCAGCTCGCGCTGGCCTACCGCCAGGAGTTCCATCGCGACGTCGTCATCGACCTCGTCTCGTACCGCCGTCGCGGCCACAACGAGGGCGACGACCCCTCGATGACCCAGCCGCTGATGTACAACCTCATCGAGGCCAAGCGGAGCGTGCGCACCCTGTACGTGGAGGGTCTCGTCGGACGCGGCGACATCACCACCGAGGAATACGAGGCGAGCCACCAGGACTTCCAGGACCGCCTCGAGCGGGCGTTCGCGGAGACCCACGCGGCGCAGACGGGTTCGATCCCGGTAATCACGGGCGACAACAACGCCGTCTCCGACCTCGAGCGCCCGGACTCCCAGCAGGAGGACCTCACCGGAGAGCCGGAGTCCACCGGAGTGCGCGAAGAGGTCATCCAGCTGATCGGAGACGCACACAACAACCCGCCCGCCGGGTTCAGCGTGCACCCGAAGCTGCAGGCGATGCTGAAGAAGCGCGTCGACATGAGCCGGTCCGGCTCCGTCGACTGGGGCTTCGGCGAGCTTCTGGCGCTCGGCTCGCTCCTGGTCGAGGGCACTCCGGTGCGCATGGCCGGGCAGGACACCCGACGCGGCACCTTCGTGCAGCGTCACGCGGTGCTGCACGACCGTCAGAACGGCCAGGAGTGGCTGCCGCTCGGCAACCTGAAAGACGGCCAGGGTCGGTTCTGGATCTACGACTCGCTGCTGAGCGAGTACGCCGCGCTCGGCTTCGAGTACGGGTACTCGGTCGAGCGCCCAGACGCCCTCGTGCTCTGGGAGGCCCAGTTCGGCGATTTCGCAAACGGCGCGCAGACGGTCATCGACGAGTTCATCTCCTCGGCCGAGCAGAAGTGGGGACAGCGTTCCAGCGTCGTCCTCCTCCTCCCGCACGGCTACGAGGGACAGGGCCCCGACCACTCGTCCGCGCGTATGGAGCGTTTCCTCCAGCTGTGCGCGGAGAACAACATGACGATCGCGCGGCCGTCGACGCCCGCGTCGTACTTCCATCTGCTGCGTCGCCAGGCCTACGCCCGGCCGCGCCGCCCGCTCGTGGTCTTCACCCCCAAGGCGATGCTGCGACTGCGCGGCGCGACGAGTGAGATCGGCGACTTCACGAGCGGCAAGTTCCTGCCCGTGATCGACGACAGCCGTGTGGTCGACAAGTCGATGGTCAAGCGCGTGGTTCTAACCTCGGGCAAGATCTACTACGACATCATCGCCGAGCTCGACAAGCGCGAGGAGAAGTCGATCGCGGTCGTGCGGATGGAGCAGTTCTATCCGCTGCCGATCGCCGAGATCAATGCCGTGCTGGCGGGATACCCCGACGCCGACATCGTCTGGACGCAGGACGAGCCCGAGAACCAGGGCGCGTGGCCGTTCATCTCGCTCGAGCTGGTGAAGTACCTCGACGGACGCACCATCAAGGTGTCGTCGCGCCCCGCATCCGCGTCGCCCGCGACCGGATCGAACAAGCGCAGCGGCCTCGAGCAGGTGGCCTTGATCGACAAGGCGCTGACTCTGTAGCACTCGCGAACACCCGCACGGATCGAGCCTGTCGAGATCATCTCGACAGGCTCGATTTACCGGTCGGGCTCGATCGCCGGTCGGCCTCGATCGCCGGTCGGCCTCGATTGCCGGTCGGTACTAGCGAGTCGCCTGGATCTCGCGCAGCTTGAGCAGCACGTCGGCGCGCAGGTCGGCCGGCGCCTTCTCGTTGCACGCCTCGCGCACCTTTGCGGTGAGGGTGAGGCCGACGAGGTGCTCGCCGGAGCAGTCGGTGCAGGTGGCCATGTGGTCGGCGATGTCAGCCGCCTCGCCCTTGGTCAGCTCGTTGTGGATGTATTCCTCGAGTTCGGCTTTCGCCTTGTCGCAACCGCAGTCGGTCATTTCGTTCTCCCAGTGGCAGGCGCGGCGACGATTCCTCGGTCGCTCGCGTATTCAGCAAGTAGGCCCCGAAGGAGGCGTCGGCCGCGGTGGAGGCGGCTCATGACGGTTCCGACGGGGGTCTTCATAATGTCGGCGATCTCCTGGTAGGAGAAGCCTTCGACGTCGGCGAAGTACACCGCGAGGCGGAAGTCTTCGGGAATCGACTGGAGTGCGTCCTTGACAGCGCTGTCGGGGAGGTGGTCGATCGCCTCGGCCTCGGCCGAGCGGGTCGACGTGTGCTGGGTGACGGACTCGGCGCCGCCGAGCTGCCAGTCTTCGAGATCGTCGATCGTGCCCTGGTACGGGTTGCGCTGGTTCTTGCGGTAGTTGTTGATGAACGTGTTGGTCTGGATGCGGTACAGCCAGGCCTTCAGGTTCGTTCCCTGCTGAAACTGCCCGAACGCCGTGTAGGCCTTCACGAAGGTCTCCTGCACGAGGTCGGCAGCGTCGGAGGGGTTCTTGGTCATGCGCATCGCGGCCGCGTAGAGCTGGTCCATGTACTGCAGGGCCTGCTCCTCGAAGAGGGCTCGAACGTCGGCGACGGGCTCGACTGAGTCTGCCTGCTCGCCGTCGGCCGGCTCTTCTGGAATCGACGATTCTGGGGTCTCGGTAGTCATCAGGGACAATTCTAGGTTGTCGAGAGCGGTACTCTCCCGAGTCTCCATAAGCACCGTCATACCAGTGTCTCCATTCACTCGGCCCGAACAGCCGATACTCTGGTAACCGATGTTGGTATCCAAGTATTCCAAGCCAGAGTTCAGCCCCTACGACGACGACACCCTCGTCGTGGGCGACGACCCGGGGCCGTGGCGCGCGCCCGTGGCGCAGCGCGCCCTCGCGACGTCGGTGCGACTGCCCGGCTCGAAGAGCCTGACCAACCGCGAGCTGGTGCTCTCGGCCCTCGCGAGCGGCCCGTCGCTGCTGCGCGCTCCACTGCACTCGCGCGACACCGCGCTGATGATCGAGGCGCTGCGCGCGCTCGGCACGATCATCGAGGAGGTGCCCGGCGACGGCGGCTTCGGCCCCGACCTGCGGATCACCCCGGCCGAGCTGCTCGGCGGCACGTCCATCGAGTGCGGTCTCGCCGGCACGGTGATGCGCTTCCTCCCGCCCGTCGCGGCTCTCGCCCTCGGCCCGGTCGCCTTCGACGGCGACGAGAGCGCCCGCCGCCGTCCCATGCGAACGACGGTCGAATCGCTGCGCGGGCTCGGCGTCGACGTCAACGACGACGGCCGGGGTTCGCTGCCGTTCAGCCTCTACGGCACGGGCAGCGTCGCCGGCGGCGAGCTGTCGATCGACGCCTCGGCGTCGAGCCAGTTCGTCTCAGGGCTGCTGCTCGCGGCGCCGCGGTTCACCGAGGGCCTCACCCTCCGTCACACCGGCGAGTCGCTGCCGAGCATGCCGCACATCGAGATGACCATAGCCACGCTCGCGGCACGGGGCGTCGTGGTCGAGAGCCCCGAGCCGGGCGTCTGGGTCGTGCCGTCCGCCGAGATCCGCGGCATCGAGGTCGACATCGAGCCCGACCTCTCCAACGCCGCACCCTTCCTCGCTGCCGCGATCGTCGCCGGCGGCACCGTGTCGATCGGCGGCTGGCCCTGGTCGACCACCCAGGTCGGCGCGCACCTCGAGACGCTGCTGCCGCTCTTCGGCGCGACAGCGACGCGCGACGGCGACTCCCTCGTGATCGACGGCGGCGACGGGGTGCGCGGCGGAGCCGAGCTGCCCGGCGTCGACATCGACCTCTCCCTCGGCGGCGAGCTCGCCCCGGCGATCGTCGCCATCGCCGCCCTCGCGGGCTCGCCGAGCCGGATCACCGGCATCGGCCACCTCCGCGGGCACGAGACCGACCGGCTCGCGGCCCTCGCCGCCGAGATCAACGGTCTCGGCGGCGCCGTCGCCGAGCTCGACGACGGGCTCGCGATCGAACCCCGACCGCTGACCGGCGCCCTCTGGCACAGCTACGAAGACCACCGCATGGCCACGGCCGGCGCGATCATCGGGCTCGCCGTCGACGGTGTTCTCATCGACGACATCGGCACCACCGCGAAGACCCTTCCGCAGTTCCCCCGGCTCTGGTCCGACCTGGTGCGCGACCCCGACGAGATCGTCACGACCGTGACGACCGACACCCTGCTGCTGTGACTCTATGAGCTGGTTGTCCGACCCCGACGAAGACGACGGCGCCTACGCCGAGTACGACGAATCATCCATTCGCGTGCGCCCCAATCCCAAGGCGAACAAGCCCCGCAGCAAGATCCGGCCCGAGCACAAGAACGCCGTCAGCGGCCGCGTGTTCAGTGTCGACCGGGGACGCTACGGCGTCTGGGTCGCCGAGAACACGGAAGAGGAACGCCAGCTCGTCGCCACCCGGGCACGGGAGCTCGGCAAGAAGTCGGTCGTCACCGGCGACTGGGTCGAGCTGGTCGGCGACACCTCGGGCGACGAGGGCAGCCTCTCGCGCATCGTGCGCATTCAGCCGCGCGCGACGCTGCTGCGCCGCAGCGCCGACGACACCGACGCCGTCGAGCGCATCATCGTCGCCAACGCCGACCAGATGCTCATCGTGGTGGCCGCGGCGAACCCCGAGCCGCGCACGCGCCTGGTCGACCGCTACCTCGTGGCGGCGTTCGACGCCGGCATCACGCCCATCCTCTGCATCACGAAGACCGACCTGGCCGACCCGAGCGAGTTTCTCGCCAACTTCGCCGGGCTCGAGTTCCGCATCTTCGAGAGCCGCGACGACGACTTCCCGATCGACGAGATCTCGGAGGCCCTGCAGGGGCACACCACGGTCGCGGTCGGACACTCCGGAGTGGGCAAGTCCACCCTCGTCAACGCGCTGCTCCCCGACGCCAACCGCGCCGTCGGCCGGGTCAACGACGTGACCGGTCGCGGCCGCCACACTTCGTCGTCGACGGTGTCGCTGCGCATCGGCAGCGGCTGGATCGTCGACACCCCCGGCGTCAGGTCGTTCGGGCTGGGTCACGTCGATCCGGCGAACATCCTGAAGTCCTTCACCGACCTCGCCGAGCTCTCGCTGCAGTGTCCTCGGGGCTGCACCCACCTGCCCGACTCCCCCGACTGCGCCATCGTCGAACGCGTGGAGGCGGGCGACCTCGGCGAGATCGGCAAGCTCAGGCTCGACAGCCTGCAGCGTCTCCTCACCACCCTCGCCGCTTAGGAAGGCAGCACCATGACGACCTATACCCCGGCAGACGACCTCGCACTGGCGCTCGCGCTGGCCGGCGAGGCCGACCTCATCTCGCTCGACCGCTTCACCGCGCTCGACCTGGTCGTCACCACCAAGCCCGACCGCACCCCGGTCACCGACGCCGACCAAGCCGTCGAGCGCTCCATCCGCAACGGCATCCTGGCCGCCCGCCCCGACGACTCCATCCTCGGCGAGGAGTACGGAACGGAGGGCACCGGGTCGCGGCAGTGGATCATCGACCCGATCGACGGCACGACGAACTTCCTGCGCGGCGTCCCGATCTGGGGCACGCTCATCTCCCTCGCCATCGACGGCGTCCCCGTGGTCGGCGTCGTCAGCTCCCCCGCCCTCGGCAAGCGCTGGTGGGCGGCCACCGGCCACGGCGCCTGGGCGCAGGCGCACGGTGAGGAGGCGAAGCGCATCCGCGTGAGCGGCATCGACTCGCTCGAGAACGCGGCGCTCAGCTACAACAGCATCACCGGGTGGGACGACGCCGGCCGGCTCGACTCGGTGCTCGCCCTCTCGCGCAGCGTGTGGCGGGCCCGCGCCATCGGCGACATGTGGCCGTACATGCTGCTCGCCGAGGGCTCGATCGACATCGTCGGCGAGTTCGACCTCAAGCCCTACGATATGGCCGCGCTCATCCCGATCGTGCAGGAGGCAGGCGGTACCTTCACCTCGGTCGACGGCGAGCCCGGTCCCTGGCACGGCAGCGCTCTCGCCACGAACGGCATCCTGCACGACGCCGTGCTGGCGAAGCTCGGGTCGTAGCGGTCGCCTCCGGTCCGTCGAGGCGCTCGAGCGGACGAGCGGATGAGGAGACGAACAGACGAGCGGATGCCTCGGCCGACGTCTCAGCCGAAGGGCAGTATCCCCAGCACGCCGCCCTGCACGGCCCGCACGACGAGCAGCACGCCGAGGATGCCCACGATCCACGACAGCGTCTCGCTCGCGTTGCGGGTGAGCCAGGCCTCGAGCCGCTGCAACGCCGGCTCGATGCGTCCGGCCCCCGCGACCCGGGCGACGAGCAGCACCAGCGCCGGGAGCACCATCACGACGCAGTATCCGCCGAGAACGACGGCGGTGGTCGGCCACTCGAGCCCGCTCGCGGTGATCGCTCCGATCGCGCCGAGGTAGGGCAGCATGCTGCCCAGCTCGATCGTGGTCGCGGTGAGCGCGAGGGCGACGAGAGACCCGACGCCGCCTCCCGCGTCGCCGACGGCACGCTCGCGCCAGCGTCGGGCCCGGCCGGAGACGACGACCCCCTCGGCCTTCTGCCGCTTCGCCTGCTTCTCGAGCGCGTAGCTCCACACGATGAGTCCGATGCCGACGGCGAGCAGGATCACCGTGCCGAACGGGGAGGCGACCGCGGCGGCGATGCTCTCGAACGCCCAGCCGGCGCCCCAGAGGATCGCCAGTCCGACCGCGAAGTAGAACACCGCGACAGTGGCGAGGAACACCAGTACCCGGCCGACGCGGAGCCTGCCGGGCGTCGCGAGAAGCCAGAGCGGGATCACGAGAGTGCCGAAGCTGGTGGAGTCGATCAGGGCGAGCACCAGGAGGGTGCCGGCGAGTGCGATGGTCATGGCGGCAACGCTACGGACGCCCGGCCGGCTCCCCCATCGGCCAGGGGGACGACGAACCGGCAGGACGTACATCCTTCGGCCTACCCCGCCGAGCGCCGCACTGTGCTGGTATAGGAGCGTGACCACCCAGCAGACCGCGCCGCCGACCGTCGCGCGCGCCCACTGGCCCGAGCCGGTCGCCGCCGGGCTGACCTTCGCGCTCGGCGGGGCGCTCATCGCCCTCGGCGTCACGGGGCTGTGGTCGGGGGCGTTCGTCGGACAGGGTGCACCCGGGTCGCAGTGGTGGTTCCTGCTGCCCCTCGGGGTCGCCTGCGGAGCGATGCTGCTCAAGCGCCGCGCACCGCGCACCGCGCTCGTCGTCGCGACGGCCGCACTGCTGCTCGACCTCTACCTGGGCAGCAGCCTCGGCACGCTGCTCGCCTTCTACGACGTGCTCTACTCGGCCGCGATCGCCGCCTCACCGCGGCTGCGGCGGGTGCTCGTCGTCGGCGCGGCTGTGGGCATCGCCGGCCCCGCCGTGGCCGCGCTCCTCGCCGGCTCCGATCTGCGCGTCGCCCTCTTCGTGGGCCTGCAGATGTTCGCGCTGCTCGCCACTCCCCTGTGGTGGGCGTCCGACGTGCGCAAACGCAACGAGATCATCGCCCTCGCCGCCGAACGCACCACCGATCTGGAGCGCATCCACGCGCTGTCCCGCGAGCGCGCCGTCGCCGACGAGCGCACCGCCATGGCGCGCGACGTGCACGACCTCGTCGCCTCGCACATGTCGGCCGTCGCGATCCGGTCGGCGGCCGCGCTCGCATCCCCGCCCGATGCCGACCGTGACCGGGCGGCCCTCGAGGCGATCAGGGAGTCCGCCCTCGCCGCCCACACCGACCTGCGCTCGATGATCACCCTGCTGCGCTCGACCGCGCATGCACCGCCGGAGTCGGCCACGCTCGCCGACCTGGGCGGGCTCGTCGACCGCGCGAGGGGCATGGGTATCGCGGTGCGGCTGGAGACGCCGGAGCCGGCCTCCCTGGCCGACGTGGATCCGGCGACGCAGAACACCGCCTACCGCATCGCCCAGGAGGCGCTGATGAACGCCGCGAAACACGCGCCGGGCAGCGACGTCGTGGTGCTCGTCTCGTCGTCGGGCGACGGCGGGGCCGACCTGACGGTGCGGTCGACCCGCACCGTCGCCGGGGGTGGAGCCGAGGCATCCGCCCCGCACGACGGCGTGGGTCTCGTCACCATGGCCGAGCGGGCGCACGCGGTCGGCGGCCGCCTCGACGTCGAGTCGGGCGACTCGGAGTGGGTCGTCGCGGCCCACCTGCCGGGGGCGCGACCGTGAGCGCGGCGCGTGTGCTCATCGCCGACGACCACGGGGCGATCCGGGTGGGGCTGAGGCTGATCCTCGAGGCCGCCGACGACATCACCGTGGTCGGCGAGGCCGGCGACGGGGCGACCGCGGTGCGTCAGGCGGCGGCGTTACGCCCCGACGTGGTGCTGATGGACGTGCGGATGCCGGGGGTGGACGGCATCGCGGCGACCGAGCAGATCGTGCGGGCGGGGCACGGCGCGGTGCTGGTGCTCACGACCTTCGACCTCGACGACTACGTGTTCGGGGCGTTGCGGGCCGGGGCGAGCGGGTTCCTGCTCAAGACCGTCGACCCGGCCGGGCTGATCGACTCGGTGCGCCGGCTCGCGGCCGGGGAGTCGGTCGTGGCACCCGAGGTCACGCGGCGCATCCTCGACGAGTTCGTTCAGCTCGACCGGGCGCGTGCCGCCCCGATCCCGCCGAGCACCCGGCTGGCCGCGCTCACGCCGCGCGAGCTCGACATCCTGCGGCTCGTCGCCGAGGGGCTGTCCAACCGGCAGATCGCCGGGCGGCTGACGATCTCCGTGGCCACGGCGAAGACACACGTGTCGCGCCTGCTCGGAAAGCTGGGCTGCTCGTCGCGGGTGCAGGCCGCGATCCTCGCGAAGGAGGAGGGACTGGCCGGCTGACGGCCGCGCCCTACTCCCCCGCGATCTCGGGCACGGCGGTCTCGAGCCGTTCGCCGAGGTACGGCGCCAGGGTCGTGGCGTAGGTGGCGGTGATGTGGTGGCTGTCGCGGTAGCCGACGACGCCTCCGACGACGGGGCTGCACGTGCCGTTCTCGCAGAAGAAGTCGTTCATGTCGACGACGGTCACGCCGGGCTGGCCCTTCGCGGCCTCGACCAGCAGGTCGTCGTGCACGGCCTCGTTCTCCGGACGGTCGCAGGCTCCCTCTTCGCCCGCCGTCTCCGAGATGCAGAGGTTGGTTCCGGCGGTCATCTGCGGGATGTCGCGGATGACGACCACCTCGGTGCCGCGCTCGACGAGCGGGGCCCAGGCCTCGCGGAACCCCGCGATGGTCGCCTTGTCGGAGCCGTACTTGTCGCCGGCGGCGCTGTGGGCGAGCACGACGACGTCGAGCGGCTCGTCCGAGGCGAGCTCGTCGGCCAGGGAGTCGTTCCAGGTCGAGCACGAGCGCTCGATGTCGGCGGCGTCATCCTGCTTGGTCGCGGCCGACATGGGGCACGACGACTTCATAAACGGCGAGAGCGCCCAGGCGTTGTCCTCGGCGATCGTCTTCATCGCCGGGTACCAGGAGGCGGCGTGCGAGTCGCCGATCAGACCGACCGTGGTCTCGGATGCCGGGTCGCCGACGACGCAGGTGTTGACGTCGGGCGTCACCAGGTCGGAGTAGCAGCCGTTGGTGTAGATCTCCGCCTCGTCTTCGACGGCGAAGGACGGCAGCGGGGTGAGGGTCTCGTGCTCGATGTCGTCGCAGGCGCCGTCGGGGAGCGCGAGCGCCGATGCTCCGAAGCACTCGCCGGCGGTCGCGGCGACCGTCGCGGCGCGGGCGGTCTCGGCCGTGGCCTGCGTGGCCATCGACTGCGAGGCGAGCGCGGTGGGCACAGCGACCACGATCATCGCGACGACCATGGCGAGCGCCGTCCAGCGCGGACGCCGACCGACGAGCACCTTCCAGTCGCGGGCGGGGTTCTCGATGAGGGTGGTGGTGAGCCAGGCCAGGGCGATGGACACGATGATGATGGCGAACTTGCTGGCGACCTCGAGCTCGGTGAAGACGATCGTGCCGAACACGATGATCGGCCAGTGCCAGAGGTATACCGAGTACGAGATTCCGCCGACGAACTGCACGGGTCGCGCGCCCATCAGCCTGTTCGGCGAGAGGGCGGAGTCGGGGTCGCCCGCCCAGATCACGGCGAGGGTGGCGACGACGGGGATCAGGGCGGCGGACCCGGGGAACACGGTCTCGCCGGAATACGTGACGACCGCGTAGGCGATTCCCGCCCAGCCGGCGTAGGCGACGAGGGTGCGCAGCCCGTTCGACGCGCGCAGCGTCGCGGTGCCGATCACGGCCAGCAGGCCGCCGGCGGCGAACTCCCACGCGCGGGTCGTGGTGGCGAAGTAGGCCTCGCCGGGATTCGTGTCGGTGTAGCTGACGGAGAACGCGAACGACGCGACGGCGACCAGCGCGAGCGCGACGAACACGGCGGTGTGCCGGGCGCGGGCGCCCAGCCGCTGCGCGACCAGCACGACGACGCCGATGAGGATGGGCCAGACCAGGTAGAACTGCTCCTCGACCGAGAGCGACCAGAAGTGCTGCACCGGAGACGCCACGTTCTCGGCCGCGAGGTAGTCGATGCTCGACGAGGCGAGCACCCAGTTCTGCACGTAGAGGGCGCTCGCGGCGATCTCCTTGTAGAACTGCTCCCAGTAGAGCTGGGGCACGAGCAGGAAGACGCCGACCGCCGACGCGGCGAGCACAGTGAGCGACGCGGGCAGCAGCCGGCGGATGCGTTTGGCCCAGAACCGCGGGAGGGAGACGCGTCCGGTTCGCTCGGCCTCGCGCAGCAGGTGAGCGGTGATGAGAAAACCGGAGATCACGAAGAACACGTCGACGCCGACGAATCCGCCGGTGAGGGTGTTCGGCCACAGGTGGTAGACGACAACCACGAGAACGGCGACCGCCCGCAGGGCCTGGATCTCGGGGCGGAGCGTGGACTTGGCGCGCGTCGGCTTCGGCTCCTTGACGAATACCGGTCGGCCGTCTTCGTCGGTTGCCAGCGCGTGGGAGCGGCCGGAGGGCGTCGAGTGGCTGATGACGTCGGTCATGGCGGTCCTTTGCAATCGATGGGCGTTCTTGTTGAGCCGCGTCGATGCGGAGAATCTGCCACCCGCGAAACTCGGTCGGACCAGTCGTCATCGACTCGGGGAGCCCGAACACAGGAGGGGAAACGTGGACAGCCTATCCGAGGCGTACCCCGAATGGGGGGTACATATTTTTCCGGATTTCGGGTGACGTGGCCCTTAAAGAAGCTGATCCCCGGGGCGGTTTGCCGCCAGATTCCGGGGATCTGCCAAGAAAAGAATTTCACCAACGCGCGACAGCGCCCATGGTGGAGATGCGGGGAATTGAACCCCGGTCCACTGCTGTAATTCTGTGCCTTCTACGGGTGTAGCTCGCAAAGACGTTCTACTCGGCTCTGACCTTTGCTGCGAGCATCTAGGTCAACGAGCCCAGCCATAGTTCAAGTCCCGCGTAGCCCTAAGGCGTAACCACGCAGCAATCTCTCTAAATTACGCCAGGATCCGAGTAGAGAGCATTCTCGGACTGACGGACTTCTTTAGTGCGCTCGCTTAGGCAGCGAGGGCGAAGTCAGTGCGCTTGGAATCGGCACTTATAGTTTGCAGACATCGTTTACGAGATAAGCCTGCATCCTCGACCCGCTTCTCACAGTTTTGCAGGCAATGTCGAAACCGATCATCCCCATGGTCACTTCTGTGCAGAAGAGTGGCACTGTCGCGCGCTGTTGAATTATCAATCCGTATCCCGAAGGATGCGGCCTTCCAGTGTAACTCCGATTGCTACTTCGTGGGCAGCGGTGCGAGGTCGAATCTCTCGGCGTCCTCCGCGTCGATCTCACGCAGCGACGCACCCTTCGTCTCGCGCAGCGTCACGACGGTGATCGCCGTGATCGCGCAGGCGACGACGAGGTAGATCGCCACCGGCACCCAGGAGCCGTAGGCCTGCAGCAGCCCCGTGGCGATGATCGGGGCGAGCGAGCCGGCGATGATCGATGTGACCTGGTAGCCGAGCGAGACACCCGAGTAGCGCATACGGGTGGGGAACATCTCGCTCATGATCGCCGGCTGGCCGGCATACATCAGCGCGTGGAAGACGAGGCCGATCGCGATCGCGAGCACGATGATCGCCGGGTTGAGGGTGTCGAACAGCGGGAAGGCGAAGAACGCCCAGGTGGCGCCGAGCACGGCACCGGTGAAGTACACGGGCTTGCGCCCGATGCGGTCGGCCAGACGCCCCACCTGCGGGATCACGAGGAAGTGCACGACGTGAGCGATGAGCAGCGCGAGCAGCAGCTGCGCGGTGTTGTACTGGTGCACCGTCACGAGATAGACGATCGAGAAGCTGACGATCGTGTAGTAGAGGATGTTCTCGGCGAACCGCAGCCCCATGGCCTGCAAGATGCCCTTCGGGTAGCGCTTGATGACCTCGCGGACACCGTAGCTCGCCTCCTTGGTGCGCTCCACCCGCTCGCGCGCCTCGAGGAAGATCGGTGCCTCGCTGACGTGGGTGCGGATGTAGTAGCCGATCAGCACGATCACCGCGGAGAGCCAGAAGGCCACGCGCCAGCCCCAGCTGAGGAACTGCTCGTTCGTGAGGATCGTCGACATCAGCAGCAGGACGGCCGTCGCGAGCAGGTTTCCGACCGGGACCGCGGCCTGGGGCCAGCTCGACCAGAACGCGCGCGACTTGTTCGGGCTGTGCTCGGCGACGAGCAGCACGGCGCCGCCCCATTCACCGCCGACCGCGAAGCCCTGGATGAATCGCAGCGCGACCAGGAGCGCGGGTGCCCAGTACCCGATGGTGTTGAAGCCGGGCAGGCAGCCCATGAGGAAGGTCGCGACTCCGACGAGCACGATCGTCACCTGCAGGGTGTGCTTGCGCCCGAGCTTGTCGCCGATCTGGCCGAAGACGATCCCGCCGAGCGGCCGGGCGATGAAACCCACGGCGTAGGTGAGGAACGCGGCGATGATGCCGTCGAGCTGGGTTCCCGCGTTCGGGAAGAACACGGTACCGAAGACCAGGCTCGCGGCGGTGGCGTAGAGGAAGAACTCGTACCACTCGACGACGGTGCCGACCATGGAGGCGGCAACCACCTTCTTCAGCCCGGAGACCTTGCCCTCTCCGTCGCCCGAACTCGAAGCTCCGGATTTCGATCGTCGCGCCGTGGGCGCGTCGCTGTGTGCGGTCATGAGTGTCCTCCACTGTCGTCACTGACATGGGTTGCGATTGTCTGCACCTGAGTATTGGTGCAGACAGGGTGCGCGACAATACTCAGTTGCGCACATTCCCTGTGCATAATTGCAGATATGGCGCCCGTCTCCCCCACGACCTCCCTGCCGAACCCCGACGACCTGCTCGTGCTGCTCGCCGTCGCGCGCACCGGCCGCTTCACCGCGGCCGCTGAGAGCCTCGGGCTCAACCACACCACGATCTCCCGCCGCATCAACTCGCTCGAGAAGGCGCTCGGCGGCCGGGTGCTGTCGCGGGCGGCCGGCGGCTGGGAGCTGACAGAGCTCGGCCGGCGCGCGGCGACCGCGGCCGAGGAGGTCGAGGCGGCGGTCTCCGCCTTCGACGGCGGCCCCGACGCACCCCGCCAGCTCTCCGGAGTGGTGCGCATGACCGCGACCGACGGTTTCAGCGCGTACATCGCGGCTCCCGCGATCGCCCGCCTGCAGCGGTCGCACCCGGCGCTCACCGTGGAGATCGTCACCGTCACGCGGAGGGCGCTGCAGATCCGCTCCGGCATCGACATCGAGGTGGTGGTGGGCGAGCCGCAGGTGCACCGCGCAGAGGCCGTGCGCCTCGGCGAGTACGTGCTCGGCATGTACGCGTCGCGCGACTACCTGGCGGAACGGGGCGCCCCGACGTCCGCAGAGGAGCTCACGCGTCATCCGCTCGTGTATTTCGTCGACTCCATGCTGCAGGTCGACGATCTGGATGCGCCCCGGCGTCTGGTGCCGTCGATGCGCGACTCTCTGAGCTCCACCAACGTGTTCGTGCACGTCGAGGCGACGCGGGTGGGCGCGGGCATCGGGCTCGTGCCCTGCTTTATGGCCGACCGCCATGACGACCTGGTGCGGCTGCTGCCGGAGGTGTTCGCCGAACGGCTGCCCTACTGGATGGTGCTGCGCACCGACTCGCTGCGTCGCCCGGCGGTCGCGGCCGTCGCCGACGCCCTGCGCGAGCAAACCGCGCTGTTCGCGGCGGAACTCCTCGGTCGTGCCTAGCGGGCCGACCAGCCGCCGTCCATCGTGTAGCTCGCGCCCGTGACCATCGCGGCGTCGGGGGCGGCCAGCCAGGCAATGAGCGAGGCGACCTCCTCGGGTTCGACGAGGCGCTTGATCGCGCTCTCGGTGAGCATGATCTTGGCCAGCACCTCTGACTCGTCGATGCCGTGCGCGGCCGCCTGCGCCGCGATCTGCGACTCGACGAGGGGCGTGCGCACGTAGCCGGGGTTGACGCAGTTGCTGGTCACGCCGTGGTCGCCGCCTTCGAGCGCCGTCACCTTGGAGAGGCCTTCGAGACCGTGCTTCGCGGTGACGTAGGCGCTCTTGAACGGAGACGCGCGCAGGCCGTGCACCGACGACACGTTGACGATGCGGCCGAACCCGCGCTCGTACATGCCCGGTAACGCCGCGCGGATCAGGAGGAACGGCGCCTCCAGCATCAGCGACAGGATGCGCCGGAACTTCTCCGGCTCGAACTGCTCGATCGGGGCGACGTGCTGGATCCCGGCGTTGTTGACGAGGATGTCGACACCGTCGAGCGCGCGGGCGAGACCGGCGTCGTCGAGCGCGGCGGTGTCGACCAGGTCGACGATCCAGGTCGAGCCGCCGATCTCCGCGGCCACCGCCTCGGCGCCGTCCCGGTCGATGTCGGCGATGACGACGTGGGCGCCCGCCGCGGCGAGCGCCCGTGCCGTCGCTGCGCCGATTCCGCTGGCGCCTCCCGTGACGAGAGCGCGTCGGCCGGTCAGCGTGCCCGAACTGGTCATGCCAAGACTGGTCATGGGGGTCTCCTTCGACGGCGAATGGTCGCACCCTGAGTATTCCCGCACAGCAGACGCCGTTCAACAGACGAAATCGCACGAGCGCTGTGCGAAATCGCAGAACAGGGCTTCCTTGACACGGCGCACGGCCGCTCCATAGTCTCCAATCACAGCGCTCGATGAGGAGACAGATGACCACGGGACACACCACCAAGAAGCGCGGGAGCGCCGCGGATGCTCTGGCGGGCGTTCTGCAGGACGGCATCACCATCGCCGTGGGGGGCTTCGGGCTGAGCGGCGTACCGTTCGATCTGATCGAGGCGGTGCGGGATTCCGGTGTCCGCGACCTCACGATCGTCTCGAACAACATGGGCGTCGACGGCCAGGGTCTCGGAATCCTGCTCGAGAACGGGCAGGTCTCCCGAGTCGTCGCCTCCTACGTCGGAGAGAACGCCCTGTTCGCCTCCCTCTATCTGGCGGGAGAGCTGACGGTCGAGTTCACGCCGCAGGGAACGCTCGCTGAACGACTGCGGGCGGGCGGCGCCGGTATCGCGGGCTTCTACACCCGCACCGGGGTAGGCACCGTCGTCGCGGAGGGCAAGCATCTCGCCGAGTTCGACGGCGAGACCTACGTGCTCGAACGCGGCATCGTCGCCGACCTCGCCCTGGTGCACGCGCACACCGCCGACACCGAGGGCAACCTCGTGTATCGCAACACGGCGCGTAACTTCAATCCGGCGGTCGCAACGGCGGGCCGCCTCACGATCGCCGAGGCCGAGGTGCTCGTCGCGCCCGGCGAGATCGACCCGAACCACGTCGATACTCCGGGGGTCTTCGTTCAGAGGGTCGTGGCATCCGCCCCGCGTATCAAACCGATCGAACAGCGCACGACGCGGGCCCGCCCCACCTCTGTGCATCAGACGACGGGGGGCGCAGAATGAGCTGGACACGCGACGAGATGGCGGCGATCGCGGCGAGCGAGTTCGTCGACGGCGACTACGTGAACCTCGGCATCGGGATCCCGACGCTCGTGGCCAACCACGTGCCGGAGGGCATCCGGGTGACGCTGCAGAGCGAGAACGGGCTGCTCGGCATGGGGCCGTTCCCGTGGGAGGGCGAGGAGGACGCCGACCTGATCAACGCCGGCAAGCAGACCGTGACGATCCTGCCCGGCGGCAGCTACTTCGACTCGTCGACCTCGTTCGGCATGATCCGTGGCGGGCACGTGAAGATCGCGGTGCTCGGTGCGATGCAGGTCTCCCGTTTCGGCGACCTCGCCAACTGGTCGGTGCCGGGCAAGATGGTGAAGGGCATGGGCGGCGCGATGGACCTCGTGGCCGGCACGCCGCGCGTCGTCGTGGTCACCGAGCACACCGCGAAAGACGGCTCGCCGAAGATCCGCACCGAGTGCGACCTGCCGCTCACCGGGGTGCGCGTCGTCGACCGCATCATCACCGATCTCGCGGTCTTCGACGTCGGCGACGACGGGCTCACACTCACCCGGCTCGCGCCGGGGGTCTCACTCGACCAGGTGCGAGCGGCGACCGAACCGTCGTTCGAGGTGGCGCCGGGGGTGTGAGCGCGTTCGGCGGCGTCGCGCGGGTGCGCCGTACGTCCGCGTCGCGCGGGTGCGCCGTTCGTCCGCGTCGCGCGGGTGCGCCGTTCAGGACGGGGTGAGAGGATGCTCGGGCGACAGTCGCTCTACCCCGGAGGCACAATGACCGAGACAGTGATCACCGTTCAGGGCCGGTTCTCGGCGTTCTATCCCGCCGAGCGCGCGACGGTCGAGGTGTCGGTGCACCGAGAGGCAGCCCGGCGCCAGCCCGCCTTCGCGGGAACGCTCGCCGCCTCGGAGACCGTTCGCGAGAGCATCGTGGCGCTGCACGACCCCTCTGCGGGGCCGGTCACGTGGTGGGCGAGCGACAGCATCCAGGTCTGGACCGAGAAGCCGTGGAACAACGAGGGCAAGCAGCTGCCGCCCGTGTTCCACGCCCGCATCGGGTTCACCGTGAAGTTCAGCGACTTCGACGCACTCGCCCAGTGGATCGAGGCGGTGTCGGCGACCGACAGCGTCTCCATCGGCCAGGTCACGTGGGCGCTGACGGAGGCCCGCACCACGGGCGTCACCGCCGAGGTCCGCTCGCGCGCGGTCAAAGACGCGGTCGCGAAGGCCAGCGTCTACGCGCAGAGCATCGGCCTCGGCTCGGTGCATGCGGTGGCGATCGCCGACCCCGGCATGCTCGGCGACCAGGTGCACAGCGGAGGCGGCGGGGCGGAGGCGGCGTTTATGCGCGTAGCCAAGATCGGAGGCGGCAGCGGTGGCAGCGAGCCCGCGCTCTCGCTCAAGCCAGAGGACATCGAGGTGTCGGCGGTCGTCGACGCGCGGTTCATCGCGAGCTGAGGCGGCGCGCTCGCGTCTGCTTTCGCCCCCTCCTTACCCCTCGTCTTCCCGCCGATCATCCCCGGCTCCACCTCCCGCGCTCCCGCGCGTCCTCTCCTCCACAGACACGCTTTCGACACGTTTCTCCACTGAATACTGTGCCTGACCAGCATTTAGTCGAATGTCGGTGGTCGGCCTGACACTGTGGGCATGGACGACCAGACCTGGTCTCTCGAGACCCTGACCGAGCGGATGGCGCTGCTGACGAGCGCGCCGCTGGACCTGTTGACGCCCGAAGAGCTGTGCACGCACACCGTCGAGCTCGAACGGCTCGGGCGACTCGTCGACGCCGCGCGGGCTCGGGCGGCGGCAGAGCTCGCCGACCGCTCGCGCTTCGGACTCGGCAGCGACTCGCTCGCGTTCCGGCTGGGCTACGGCAAGGCGGCCATGCTCGTCGAGGGGCTCACGCGGGTGTCTCCGTGCGAGGCGTCGCGGCGCATCCGCCTGGGCACGTCGATCCGCTCGACCCGGTCGTTCGACGGCACGCTCCTGCCCGCCGAGCACGAGCACGTGGCTGCCGCGATGGCCGAGGGCACCATCGGCGTCGACGCGGCCGAGTCGATCGTGCGCTGCCTCGACCAGGCCGCCGCCCGCGCGGGCATCTCGCTCGAAGCGGAGGCGAACCGGGAGGTCGCCGAGCGGACGCTGGTGGAGTGCGCCGAGACCCGGACGGCCGACGAGGTCGCCGTGCAGGCGCGAGCCTGGCGCGAAGCGCTCGACCCCGACGGTGCTGAGCCGCGCGACGCCGAGATCTACGACAGGCGATCGTTCGTGCTCGGCCGCGAGTCGAACGGCGTGCGCACCTTCCGCGGCACACTGTACGGCGTCGACGCCGCCCTGCTGCAGGCAGCGTTCGACGAGGCGGAGAAACCCGGCAACGTTCCGCGGTTTCTCGCCGAAGACGACCCGGCGAGGTCGGTGCAGACGTCGACCGACGAGAACGGGGAGGAGCATACCGAGATCGTCGACTCGCGCACCAGGGAGCAGCGCCGCTACGACGTTTTCGCCGGCCTCATGACAGCGGGGGTCCGGGCCACCGGAACCGAGAGCGGCGGCATGCGTTCGACCGCGCAGGTGACCGCCGTGATCACTCTCGAAGAGCTACGGTCCGGCAAGGGGGTGGGCTGGCTCGACGGCGTCGACGAACCGGTGTCGGCCGCCACGATCGAGCAGCTCGTCTGCTCGAACGGCAAGGCGCTGGTCATCCTCGGCGACAACGGCGAGCCGCTCTACCTCTACCGCGGTCGCCGCTACTTCACCGCGCAGCAGATGCGAGCACTCGCCGTGCGCGACGGATCGTGCGTGTGGCCGGGATGCCACGCGGCCGCAGCCTGGTGCGACGGCCACCACGTGCTCGAATTCGAGGCTGACGACGGCCCGACAAACATCGACAACGGCGTTCTGCTCTGCCCGCACCACCACCGCATGCTGCACAAGTCCGACTATGAGATGAGAATGATCGGCGGGCGCCCCTACCTGCTCCCGCCGGCGTTCATCGACCCGGAGCGGTCGCCGATCCTGCTGGGGCGGTCGCGAATCGGCATCAATCTCGCCCTCGGGAGGCAGCTGGAGTAGGCGTTCACACGCGATTGCCAGCGACGTCGGGACCTAAGTCCCTGTCGAGTCGATGACGGCGAGCGTAGCGTTCGGGCTAGGTCAACCTAACCTCGACGCGAAAGAAGAAGCTCTTGTCATCGCAGACAACAAGCACACAGACGAACGCACCGGGCGCCCCCACGACTGGCGCCCGAACCGCGAACACGACCACGCCCGAACGCCGCATCTCCACGTCGGTGCTTGTGATCGGAACGGGCGGATCGGGCCTGCGCGCCTCGATCGAACTCGCCGAACGCGGGGTCGACGTTCTCGCCGTCGGCAAACGCCCGAAGAACGACGCTCACACATCCCTCGCCGCCGGCGGGATCAACGCGGCGCTCGGCACCATGGACGAGGAGGACTCCTGGCAGCAGCACGCCGCCGACACGATCAAGGAGAGCTACCTGCTCGCCAACCCGCACACGGTGGAGATCGTCACCAAGGGTGCACGGCGCGGCATCGAAGACCTGGAGCGCTACGGTATGCCGTTCGCGCGCGAAGACGACGGACGCATCAGCATGCGCTTCTTCGGCGCCCACAAGTACCGTCGCACCGCCTTCGCGGGCGACTACACCGGGCTCGAGATCCAGCGCACGCTGGTGAACCGTGCGGCGCAGCTCGACATCCCTATCCTCGACTCCGTGTACATCACCCGCATCCTCGTGAAGGACAACGTCGTCTTCGGAGCGTACGGCTTCGACCTGAACGACGGATCGCGCGTGCTCATCCACGCCGACGCCGTGATCCTCGCCGCCGGCGGACACAACCGCATCTGGCGCCGCACCTCGAGCCGTCGCGACGAGAACACCGGCGACTCGTTCCGTCTCGCCGTGCTCGCGGGCGGGCGCATCCGCGATCCAGAGCTCGTACAGTTCCACCCGAGCGGCATCATCGAACCCGAAAACGCGGCCGGCACGCTCATCAGCGAGGCGGCGCGCGGCGAAGGCGGCCACCTCTACAACTCGCTCGGCGAGCGGTTCATGGAGCGCTACGACCCCGAGCGCATGGAGCTGTCCACCCGTGACCGGGTCGCGCTTGCCGCGTATACAGAGATCAAGGAGGGGCGCGGCACCGAGAAAGGCGCGGTTCTGCTCGACATCTCGCACCTTCCACGCGAGACCATCATGACCAAGCTTCCCCGGGTGTACCAGACCATGCTCGAGCTGCAGATGCTCGACGTCACCACGACGCCGATGGAGATCGCTCCGACCGCCCACTACTCGATGGGCGGCGTCTGGGTACGCCCGGAAGACCACTCGACCGACGTCGACGGCCTGTACGCGATCGGCGAGGCGTCGAGCGGACTGCACGGCGCCAACCGGCTCGGCGGCAACTCGCTCATCGAGCTGCTGGTCTTCGGACGCATCGTCGGGGAGGCAGCGGCGCAGTACAGTTCCGGCCTGCTCTCCCAGGAGCGCTCCCCCGAGGCGATCGAAGAGGCCCGAGCCGAGATCGCCGAGCTGCTCGCCGCCGACGGCGAGGAGAACGTGCGGGCTCTGCAGCGCGCCATCCGCAACACCATGACCGAGCACGCGGGTGTCGTGCGCGACGAGGCGGGGCTGCTCGCCGGTCTCGCCGAACTCGACGCGATCGAGGCGCGGTTCGCCGGCCTGGGCATACATCCGGATGTCGCCGGGTTCCAGGATCTCGCGCACGCGTTCGACCTGAAGGCCGCCGCGATCGCCGCCCGGGCGACGTTGCAGGCGGCACTCGAGCGCAGGGAGACCCGCGGCGCCCACAACCGCAGCGACTACCCCGACCTCGACCCGTCGCTTCAGGTGAACCTGGTCTGGTCACGCGATCCGGCGACGGGTGTCGCAACGGTGAAGCGCGAGGAGATCCCGCCGGTGCCCGATGAGATCGCCGCGCTTATGCGCGACGAGGTCTCGGTGGCGGGCAAGCTGCTGGAGTAGCTCCGGTTGCCGTCGGCGAGCGGAGCCGCCAAGCGGCCGTGTCGACGCCCCGGCGGGGGTTTCGGCACGGCCGTGGACGGCCTGCCCGACCAGCGCTCACGGCCGTGGATGGCCTGCTCAAACAGCGGGACGCTAGTCACCCATGTTGCGCCGGGCCGACATGGCGCGGTCCGACTCGCGCTTGTCCTGGCGCTCGCGCAGCGTCTGTCGCTTGTCGTATTCCTTCTTGCCCTTCGCGACAGCGATCTCGACCTTGGCGTTGCCGTTCGAGAAGTAGATCGAGAGCGGGATCAGCGTGTAGCCGCCGTCCTTGATCTTGTTGTGGATCTTGAGTATCTGCTCCTTGTGCAGCAGCATCTTGCGCTTGCGCCGCACGGGGTGGTTGTTCCACGACCCGTGGTTGAACTCGGGGATGTGGACGGCGTCGAGCCACGCCTCGCCGCTCTCGATGAAGCCGTACCCGTCGACGAGGGTCGCACGACCGGCGCGCAGCGACTTGACCTCGGTGCCGGTCAGCACCAGGCCGGCCTCGTAGGTGGTCTCGATCAGGTAGTCGTGGCGCGCCTTCTTGTTGCTGGCTACGACCTTCTGGCCCTTTTCGCGTGGCATCCGTCAGTTCTCTCTATGTACTCAGGCTCTCTGGTGAGAGCAGCCTTTCAGCTTACCCGAGGCTAGACCTTCAGGTACCGGCTGATGGCGAAACCGGCGGATGCCGCGGCGAGAATGCCTCCGACGACGATGAGTATCGGCACCACCAGTATCGCCTCGTCGAGCCCGACCAGGGTCGTCGTGGTGGCGATCGTCTCGGCGAGGTAGCCCTTGACGAAGAACTGCACGATCGCGATCACCGCTCCGCCGGCGAGCAGCGAGCCGATGAGCGCGGCGAACACGCCCTCGAGAATGAACGGTGTCTGGATGAACCTGTTCGATGCACCCACGAGTCGCATGATGCCGAGCTCTCGCCGCCTCGAGAAGGCGCTGAGCCTGATGGTGGTGGCGATGAGCAGCACGGCCGCGATCAGCATAAGAACCGCGAGTCCGATTGCGGTGAAGCTCGCCGCGTTGAGCACGGCGAAGATCTGGTCGAGGTAGCGTTTCTGGTCTTCCACCGCCTGCACGCCCGCCTGACTCGAGAGCGACTCGATCAGGATGTCCGACTGCGTGGGGTCGTTGAGATTGACCCGGAAGCTCTCGGGGAGCATGTCCTTCGTGACGAACGAGGTGATCTGGCTGTCGGCGAACTGCGTCTGGAAGTTCGCGAAGGCCTGGTCGTGGCTCTCGAACTCGAACTTCTTGATGAACGGCGCGAGCGTGGTCGAGCCGAGCTGCGCCTCGACGGCGTCCTTCTGCTCCTGCGTCGCCTCCTCCTGCGCGCAGTTGCCCGTGTTGTCGGTCGCGGTGCACATGTATACGGCGACCTGGGCCCGGTCGTACCAGTAGCCCTTCATCTGTCCGATCTGCATCTGCAGCAGGATGGCGGCGCCCACGAAGGTGAGCGAGATGAAGGTGACCAGGATGACCGAGATCACCATCGAGACATTGCGGCGCAGGCCGCTGCCCGCCTCGCCGAGTACGAGACCGAGCCTCATCGGACCTCTCCGTTCGTGAGACCGAGCTGTTGGATCGGGATGGTCTGGGTCTGGTAGCCGCCCTCGCGCTCGTCGCGCACGATCTGGCCGCTGGTGAGCTCGATGACCCGACGCTTCATCTGGTCGACGATTCCGGCGTCGTGGGTGGCCATGATGACCGTCGTCCCGCCGAGGTTGATGCGTTCGAGAAGGGTCATGATGCCCGCGCTGGTCACGGGGTCGAGGTTTCCGGTCGGCTCGTCGGCCAGCAGGATGGCCGGCTTGTTGACGATGGCGCGGGCGATGGCCACGCGCTGCTGCTCACCACCGGAGAGCTCGTGCGGAAAGCGCGCCGTCTTGCCGGCGAGGCCGACCATCTTGAGCACGTCGGGCACGGCCTCCTGGATGAAGCCGCGGCTCTTGCCGATGACCTGCAGCGTGAAGGCGACGTTGTCGAACACCGTCTTCTGCGGCAGCAGGCGGAAGTCCTGGAATACGACGCCGAGGTTGCGTCTGAAGTAGGGCACTTTGCGGCTCGACAGCGTGCCGAGCTGCTGCCCGAGCACGTGGATCTTGCCTTGGGAGGGTTTCTCCTCCTTCAGCACGAGACGCAGAAAACTCGACTTGCCGGAGCCGGAGGCGCCGACGAGAAAGACGAACTCCCCCTTGAGAATCTCCAGACTGACGTTGTTAAGCGCCGGCCGGGTGTTCCCGGAATACAACTTGGATACAGAATCAAAGCGAATCATGACGTGATGAGCCTAGGCACCTCGATGTCGGATGCCCTCCGCGACACCCCAGAGCGACCCACGTTCACAGCTACCGGGGCCGGGCTCTGTAGACAAGCTCCAAGGGCGACCGAGCAGTTCGCCGGATTGCTTGGCGTGAACCACACACTTTTTTCTATTGCGGTCCAGCCGTGGTGCGCACTGCTAGCTTCTAGCCAATTCCTCACCTCTTCACCGTCTTTCGGTGCGCACCGTCGCGCCCCGAAGCCCAGCAAACGGAGACACCAGATGACCCAAGCCCACCCCTCGATGTCGCCGGCCCGTAACCGGGCCTCGAAGATCGCGATCACCGTGCTCTCGCTGCTTCTAGTGGCCCTGCTCGCGTTCTTCTTCCTCACGACCGACAAGCTCGCCGTGGGGGCGTCGCAACTGTCGGAGGGCGCGGGCGAGGCTCAGGATGGCGCGGTCCAACTCGCTGATGGCAGCGAGCGACTCTCGGCGGGCGCCTCCGAGCTCGAGGCGGGTGCCGCTTCGGCGGCCGAGGGAGCCGACAAGCTCGCCGTCGGCGCCGGAACGGCCGCCGACGGGGCGGGCAAGCTCTCGGTCGGAGCGGCCAGCGCCGCCGAAGGCGCCGCGAAGGTGAGCGAGGGCGCGCGCAAGGCCTACGTGGGAGCGCAGGGTCTCGCGGACGGCTCGGGCGCTGCCGCCGCGGGTGCGGCCAGCCTCGCCGCCGGCTCGAACGACGCAGCGGCCGGTGCGTCGGCCCTCGCCGCAGGATCCGGCGAGGCCGCGGCGGGCGCGGCTACCCTGGCGACAGGAGCGAGCAGCGTGGCGACTGGCGCCGCGACGCTCTCCGCCGGAGTCGTCAGCGCACGCGACAACACCGCGCTGCTCGCCGCGGGCGCCCAGAAGGTGTCCGGCGGAATCACGACCGTCTCGACCAGCCTCACCTCGTTGTCCGGATTCCTCGGCGTGCTCGGCGGCTCGACCCCGTCGGCGTCGCCCGATGTGAAGGTCACCACCGGACAGACGGTCGCCGCCGCGACGAGCCTCGAAGCGTACGTCGCGACTCTCAAGGTGGGCAATGCGCTCACACCGACGGATGTAGCGACTCTCACTCAGCTCGCAGCAGGACTCAAGGGCGGCACCGCCGGCGTGCAGCAGTACGTCGTGGGCGCCCAGGGCAGCGTCGTCCAGCTCGTCGGCGCGATCGCGAAGACCCCGACGCTTCCCGACGGCAGCGACTCCGGCCTTCAAGCCGCCGCGACCAGCGTCGCGGGCGGCCTCGGCAAGCTCTACACCGGGCTCGACACGCAGCTCGTGCCGGGTGCGTCTGCGCTCGTCGCCGGTTCCAACCAGGTCGCCACGGGCGCCGGCGCCGTCTCGGCGGGAGTCTCCAAGGTCGCCACGGGTGCGGGATCGCTCTCCGCCGGCGTCACGAAGGTTGCAACGGGTGCCGGATCGCTCTCGACCGGCGTGACCAAGGTCGCCAACGGTGCCGGGGAGCTCGCTTTCAAGACGGGCCCGCTCGCCGACGGCGCGGCCGGGCTCTATTCGGGTACGCAGACACTGAGCGCCGGAGCCTCCTCGCTCGCCGCGGGAACATCCACTCTCGCCACCGGCGCCGCGGCTCTGTCCGAGGGGACCGAGACCCTCGCCGAGGGAGCGACGACCCTGGGCGACGGCGCGTCCGAGCTGAGCGTCGGCATGGCGAGTCTGAACGAAGGCGCGGGCAAGATCGCGGACGGCTCGGTGCAGCTCAGCAACGGCGCCAACAGCGTGCGTCCGTCGACGCTCGCACCGGGCATGATCGGGGCTCTCGCCCTGCTCGTGGTCGGGGCGCTCGCCTGGCTTATCGTGCGACGTCGTCTGGCGGGAGCCTGAAGCCGGCCGCCCAAGGCGGGTGTCGGACCTGTCGGGGTCTCGCTGACGCGGATTTCGACAGGCTCGATCACCGGCCGGGCGGCTCGATCGACGGTGACCGCTAGTCCTTGTCGCGCTTACGCCACTTGATGCCGGCGTTGATGAAGCCGTCGATCTCGCCGTCGAACACCTTGGAGGGGTTGCCCTCTTCGTACTCCGTGCGCAGGTCCTTCACCATCTGGTACGGCGCGAGCACGTAGCTGCGCATCTGGTCGCCCCAGCTGGCGGTGATGTTTCCGGCGAACTCCTTCTTGGTGGCCGCCTCCTGCTCCTTCTGGATGATCAGCAGGCGCGACTGCAGCACACGCATGGCCGCGGCGCGGTTCTGGATCTGGCTCTTCTCGTTCTGCATCGACACGACGGTGCCGGTGGGAAGGTGGGTGAGGCGAACCGCGGAGTCGGTGGTGTTGACCGACTGGCCGCCCGGACCCGACGAACGGAACACGTCGACGCGGAGGTCGCCCTCCGGGATGTCGATGACGGCGGCCTCTTCGAGCAGCGGGATGACCTCGACCGCGGCGAAGCTGGTCTGGCGTTTGCCCGCCGCGCCGAACGGCGACATGCGCACGAGGCGGTGGGTGCCGGCCTCCACGCCGAGCGTGCCGAACGCGTAGGGCGCATCGATCTCGAAGGTCGCCGACTTGATGCCGGCCTCCTCCGCGTAGCTGGTCTCCATGACGGTCGACGAGTAGCCGTGCTTCTCGGCCCAGCGCAGGTACATGCGGAACAGCATGTCCGCGAAGTCGGCGGCGTCCACTCCCCCGGCGCCCGCGCGGATGGTGATGACGGCGGGACGCGCGTCGTACTCGCCGTCGAGCAGCGTCTGCACCTCGAGGTCGCCGAGGATCTTCTCGATCGATGCGAGTTCCGCCTTCGCCTCGGCTGCTGCCGCGGCATCCGCCTCGTCGTTGGCCAGCTCGACCATGATCTCGAGATCGTCGAGGCGCGAGGCGATGCTCGTGATCTTGGCGAGCTCGGCCTGGCGGTGGCTCAGGGCGCTGGTGACCTTCTGCGCCTTATCGGTGTCGTCCCAGAGGTCGGGCACTCCCGCCTGTTCGCTCAGGTCGGCGATCTCCGCCTCGAGTCGCTCAACGCCCACGACCGAACGGATGTCGTCGAACGTCGATCGAAGGGCAGCAATCTCTACAGAAAAATCCAGCTCGTCCATGTCTGTGCCAGCCTACCCTTCCCACTCGCTGAGCCGGGCGGTCCCTGAGCCCGTCGAAGCGCGCCCTTCGACAGGCTCAGGGACCGCTTGTCGAAGCGCGGAGTACAGTCGAACGAGTGACAACCGCCGACCTGCCTTTCCGCTGGCGATCGATCGCCCTTCCCGCGCTCGCCCCGACGCTGCTGTTCTCGATCGGCGAGGGCGCCATCATCCCGATGATCCCGGTCGTGGCCGGCGACCTCGGCGCCACCCTCGCGATCGCCGGACTCGTCGCCGCCCTGCTCATGGTGGGCGAGCTCGTGGGCGATATACCGAGCGGATGGCTCGTGGCCAGAGTCGGCGAACGCCCGGCCATGATCGGCGCGGCCCTGCTCTCGATCATCGGGCTCGTCGTCTGCGTGCTCGCCCCCAACCCGTGGGCGCTCGGCTTCGGGATCTTCCTGGTCGGGCTCGCGACCGCGGTGTTCGCGCTGGCCCGGCACGCGTTTATGACCAGCTTCGTGCCGATCGCCTACAGGGCCCGAGCCCTCTCCACCCTCGGCGGCACCTTCCGCGCGGGCTTCTTCATCGGACCGTTCATCACGGCCGCGGTCATCCACCTGACCGGCACCGCGGCATCCGCCTTCTGGATCCACATCGTCTGCTGCATCGGCGCGGCCGTCATGCTCATGCTGCTGCGCGACCCGAGCAAATCGTTCGGCGCCGTCACCAAGGTGCGCGGCGCGACCGGCGCAGAACTGCGTGAGGGCGAGGCGCTCGTCGAGCAGGAGTCGCACGGCCTGTTCCGCACGATCTACAACTGCCGGGCGGTGCTCGTGAAGCTCGGCGCTGGCGCCGCGCTCATCGGCGCGCTGCGGGCGAGCCGCGCGATCATCCTGCCGTTGTGGGCGGTGAGCATCGGCATCAGCGAGACCAACACCGCCCTCATCATCGGCATCGCTTCGGGCATCGACTTCGCCCTCTTCTACGTGAGCGGACAGATCATGGACCGCTTCGGCCGGCTGTGGAGCGCCGTGCCCTCGATGATCGGGCTCGGGCTCGGCCACCTGGCGCTCGCCTTCACCCACGACCTGCCCGACACCGTGGTCTGGTTCATCTCGGCGGCGATGTTCATGTCGCTCGCGAACGGCATCGGCAGCGGCATCCTCATGACCCTCGGCGCCGACCTGGCCGACAAGCGCAACCCGGCCCCGTTCCTCGGCGCCTGGCGGTTCACCGGGGACCTGGGCAGTGCGGGCGGTCCGCTCGTGGTGGCCGGCCTCACCGGTCTCGCCTCCATCGCCGTCGCGGCGGGGGTCATGGGCGTGCTCGGGCTCGTCGGTGCGGCGATCCTGCTGCGCTACGTGCCGAGGTATTCGCCGCACGTCCCGCGCAGCCTGCGCTGACTCTGCGGCGGTCGTCGCACGGCTTGTCGCGCGGCTTGTCGCGCGGAGCGTCAGCCGCCCTTGCGGCCAGACCCCTTCGTCGTGTCCGACGGCGAGTTCGTCGACGATGTGTCGGTGTCGGGAGCGGTCGAGCCGCAGGCCGACAGCGTGAGGACCGCGACGATCAAAATCGCCGCGATTGTGGTGATGCGCTTCAGGTGGATCAGCCGCCCTTCTTGGTCGTGCCCTTGTTCTCGCGTGTCATGTCCGACGGCGAGTTCGTCGAGTGGGTGCCGGTGTCGACGCCGTGGTCACTGTCGGTGATGCCGCACCCCGAGATTGTCAGACCGGCGACGATGGCGATCGCCGCGACGATGATTGTGCGCTTCACGTCTCCCCCAATGTGATGATCTCTAGCGTATCCAGCGGCGCGTCGTCGTCGGCGCCAAGGCTCGCCCCAGTGCAGGGGTCAGGCGCGTGAAACGGGCAGGTGGGTCCAGACTCAGGCGAGTGCGAGGCTCACTCGGGCGCACGTCGCGACTCATCGTCGCCGAGAGCTATCGGCGGCACGAGCATCCCCGCCTCCTCGCGCGTCCACCAGTCCCCCGTCTCGCGGCGTTGCTGCCGGGTTGTGAAGCGGTACAGATAGCGACGCGCCCGCACCGCGCGAGGGCGTTCGCCACCGAACGGGTCGGTGCCGAGCAGTCGCAGCGTCGGGACATCCGCCATCAGCAGTTTTCCGAGCAGCGCGATGAACCAGCGCTCCTCACGCGAGCCGAGGGCCAGGAACCACATGAGCCAGTCGAGCCGCAGGTGGTACGGCGCGAACTGCCGCGACCGGCGCCGGGTGTCCCCGGGCTTGCCGCGGAACCCGTACTCCACCCAGTCGCCCTCTTTCGGGTTTCGCGCCGTGGTGCCCTCGATCACGATCTCGTAGCGGCGCCGCGTGATCGTGCCGAACGCGCCGTAGGCGTTGACGAGGTGCCAGCGGTTGAAGCTCGCGTTCATCAGTTGGTGGCGCGAGAACAGGTTGCGCAGCGGCCACCAGCCGAGCACCGCGAGCAGGGCGCTCACGGCGAGCACGATCACCAGCCACCACAGCGGCGTCGGCGCGTAGTCGACCACGAGCCCGGCCGGGTCGCCGACCGCCGAAAAGGCGAGCACGATGGTGATCACGTTGAGCCAGGCGAAGTTGCCGGTGACCACGAGCCAGGCCTGGGTGGCGATGATGATGGCCGCCGCGACCGTCGCGACCGGCTGCGGGGCGAAGAGGAAGAACGGCACCACGAGCTGCGCGAAGTGGTTGCCGAGCACCTCCAGCTTGTGGAACCAGCGCGGCAGCAGGTGCGCCTGCCTGCTGAGCGGGTTCGGCATCGGCTGCGTCTCGTGGTGGTAGGTGAGCGCCGTGAGGTCGCGCCAGGCGGTGTCGCCGCGCAGCTTGATCAGCCCGGCACCGAACTCCAGCCGGAACACCAGCCAGCGCGTGAGCAGCAGCACGGTGAGCGGCGGGGCGACATCCGCGCTGCCCAGAAATGCGACGGTGAAGCCGGCCTCGAGCAGCAGGCTCTCCCAGCCGAACGAGTAGAAGGTCTGGCCGACGTTGACGATCGACAGGTACGCGCCCCAGAGCAGGAGGAACAGCACCATCGGAACCCACGACGGCGCGAGTTGCGGAATGCCCAGGACGATGGATGCCGCGACCGCGGCGCCCGCGACGCAGACGCCGCGCAGCATCCGGTCGCTGTAGCGCCAGCGGAAGATCGTGGGCTGACGCCGCGCGTACGGGTTGCGCAGAAACTGCTTCACCGGCAGCAGGCCGTTCTCGCCGAGCAGCGCGGGAAACTGCGCGGCGGTGGAGAGGAAGGCGATCACGAAGATAGCGGCGATTCCGCGCTGAAGGACCTGTCGCGCGATCTCGTAGCCCTCGGCGTCGAACCACTCCGTCCACTCCATGGCGGGACGATATGCCCGGTTTCACGGCGGCGCAATCGGGTTGATCTCGTCGCATTCCGGAGCGAAAGTTAGACAACACGTGTGATTTAGATGCGAATTCATGCACGTATCAAGGAATGAGAGAAACGACGCCTCGATGGTCACCTACCTGCTGAGCGACGAGGCGTCGTGCATCACCGGCGCGGAGTTCGCGGTCGACGGCGGCTTCACGGCGGGTTGAGTTAGCTGCGCTGGCGAGTCCTGTCGACGCGCGGCGACTTGTCACTAGTGGGGCCCTCTTGGCGGATCTAGGCCCCCTTAGTGACAAGTCGCGGCTCTGGAGAGGTCGCAGCGCGACTGCATGTCAGCCGACAACTCGCATACAGCCGCCGAACGCTCAGTCGAAGACCGAGCGCGCGACCGCCGTCACCTCGATGCGAAACCCGTCGGGCACCAGCAGCGACACGAGCGGCGGCCGCCAATACGCCGAGAGTTCGACCGTGGCGCTGCGACCGTCGTCGGTGCGGGCCGAATCGACGGCGAGCGATTCGAACTCCGACGCCGGTGCCGTCGACACGAACGCGGTGACCGCGGAGGCGACATCCGAAGACCGCAGTATCGGCCGGGTGCGCTCCCCCGTCGCCGCCACGTCGGAGAGCGAGAACGACTCCGCGCCGACGAGCGCCGCACTGTCGGCGAGGGTGAACAGCCGCTTGCGCTCGAGGTACAGCGAGGTCGCGGCGACAACCAGCAGCACGAGCACCAGCGCGAGGAAGCCGTAGAAGATCGTGAGCGGCAGGATCGAGCCGTCGTCGTCGCGGCGCAGCCGGTTCACGGGGCGGCTCCCCAGAATCTCGACACCTGCTGCGTCGCCGTCGACGACAGCGGCACACTCAGCGGCACGTCGAGGTCGAGCACGGGCGGCACCAACGGCAACACTGCCCGGCTCGTCACGACGACCGTCACAAACCCGCGGCGGGTGAGGCACTCCGACGGGCGGGGGGAGCAGCTGATCTCTACGGTCACACCGTTGGGGTCGAGCCCGTAGTCGGCGAGCGCGAACTGCACCGCCCGCTCGGCGCTCGCCTCCGCATCGGCGGGCGTGGCCGACTCGACGAAGACCCGGGCGGCCTGCCGCGATGCGCCCTCGACGGCGAGCGCCGCACCCTGGATGGCCGACATCGCGATCACCAGGTAGACGATTGGCACGAGCAGCACGAGCCCCGCGGTAACGAACTCGAGCGATGCCGAGCCGCGTTCGTCGTGGACTGTCTGACTAATCCACCGACTCCTTCGCCGCATGGCCGCTCACCTCCAGCCCGTTCTCCAGGCCGATCAGGCCGAGCAGCGGCAGCGGGGCGCGCACCGTGACGATGACGGCCGGATGCTCGAGGTACGTCCCCGAGGACGCCGTCACATCGGTCGCGTAGCCGGGACCGAGCGCCGTCTCGATGAGATCGCGGGCGCGAGCGACTCCGTCGCCCGGTGTGTTGTCGGCCAGAGCCGCGAACCTGGCGCCCTCGGCAGCGGCGTCGAGCACGGTGTTGCGCACGTGCAGCGCGAGCCCGAGTTGCAGCACCGAGAGGGTCATGATCGTCAGGAGCGCGCTCACCATCACGAACTCGGCCGGAGCCGAGCCGCGATCGTCGCGGAGCCGCGCCCACACGGTTCAGGACTCCACGAGCTAGAACCCGGTGACGCGTTCGATCGCCTGCTGGAAGACGGCGCTGAGCGCGGGACCGGCGATCCCCCAGATGATGATCACCAGGCCGGCGGTCATCAGCGTGATGAGCACCCAACCGGGCACGTCGCCGCGGTCGTCGACGAGTCGTCGTCTCAGGTTTGCGAACATGATTGCCTCTCTTCTGTCGCGCGCTACAGGCCCATTTGCAGCACGAGGATTCCGGGGAAGATCGCGAAGGCGATCGTGATGGGGAGGATGAGGAAGACGACGGGAACGAGCATCGCCACCTCTTTGCGGCCGGCGAGCTCGAGCAGCTGGCGTTTGGAGTCGTCGCGGGAGTCCTGCGCCTGGGCACGCAGCACCTCCACGATCGGTGTGCCACGATCGAGCGCCCCGGTGACCTGCTCCACGAACCGGGTGAACGGCGGCAGGTCGAGGTCGCGCGCGACCGCGGTGATCGAGTCGGCGAAGGGAAGGCCCGTATTGACGTCGGCGATGGCGCGGCCGAGCTCGCCCGCGAGCTCTCCTCCGCTGATGCGGGCGATGCGCCGGGTCGCATCGAGGATGCCCTCCCCCGCCGACAGGCTCAGCGTGAGGAACTCGAGCACTGTGGGCAGCTCGCTGGCCATGCGGGCGAGCCGGGCTTTCGCCGCCCGCTGCAGCAGGTGGTCGCGCAGGGCGACACCGCTCGCAGAGAAGACGAGCACTATGCCGAGCTGCCCGATCAGGGGGACGGCGCTTGAACGGGCGGCCGCGATGGCGGCGAGCACGCCGACGACTGCACCGACTGCCGCCCACAGCAGCTGGCGTCCGCGGAACTGCTCGACCGTGAGCTGCGACCCCGCCTGCCGCAGGCGGCGAGCCGTGGCATCCGGCCCGCCCAGCAGCACGCCCAGGCCTCGTCGCAACGCCCCGACCAGCGGCGCGAACACGAGGCCCAACACGGGGAGGGGGTCCGCCGTGCGGCGGGCGACAAGCTCACGGGCGCCGGGCGACACGTCGAGCACGTACGGTGCGACCCGGTCGATGAGGCGTGGACGGCTGAGCCGCGGGGTCAGTGCGACGAGCAGCCAGAGTCCGAAGCCGAGGCCGAGCCCGCAGGCGACCGCCCACGCGATGGCGGGGCTCATCGGAACCATCGCCGTTCATCGGGGATGCGGCCGATAGCGACCATGATGCGGTAGGCGACGACCGAGACGGCGAGGCCGGCGATCACGAGCACGCCTCCCGCCGCCGTGTTGTAGGCGACTGCCGCCTCCGGGCGGGTCGCCAGCAACAGCAGCACGATCCACGGGGCGGCGACCCCGAGACGGGCCGCGTTCATCACCCACGACTGCCGCGCCTCGACCTCGGAGCGGATCGCCGCCTCCTGCCGGAGGTACGCCGCGAGATTGCGCAGCACGGTCGTCAGCTCGGTACCGCCGACCTCACGCGACATGCGCAGGGTCTCGAGGATGCGGTCGGCCACGGGGTCGGCGAGCCGCTCCTTCAGCTCGGAGACACAGAGCGAGAAGTTACCGGTCGCCCGGTATTGCGTCTCGAAGCCGGCGAAGGCCTCGCGGGTGATGGGCGGCCCGGCGTGCGCCAGGGTCACGACGCTGTCGGGAAGCGCCAGCCCCGACCGCACCGCCGACACCAGATGGTCGACGACGTCGGGCCAGACGACCCTGGTCGCACGGCGTCGCGAACGCGATCGGCTCGTCACCAGCACGCTGGGCAGCACGAGCGCCACCACTCCAGCCGCGACGCCGAGGGCCGTCACCGGGATGAGGGCGATCGTCACGGCCGCGGTGAGCAGAGCGAGGATGACCGAGACCACGGCGAAGGTGGTTACCGACACCCGGGGCAGCCCGGCCTGCACGAGACGCACGCGCAGCACGTCCACCGGCCCGGACGAGTCCGCGCGCGGCAGAGCGGTGGCGGGCCAGAGCACCGGCGAGATGACGAGGAGCGCGCCGATGCCGAGCAGGAGACCCCAGATGAGAGTCATAGGCGGCTTCTGGTGAGTATCGACGCCGGATCGAAACCCGCGGTGCGGAACTTCGCCGTCTTTGTCGGATGCCCTCCGGTCGCCACCAGTTGGTCGCCGTCGAGCGCGAAGATCGTGCTGGTCTCGATGACCGCCCCGGTGACCTGCCCGCTCGGGGCGACGATCTCGACCACACGGCGGCGTCCCCCGCGGCCGATCTCACAGTGCACGACCACGTCGATGCACCCAGCGACGGTCGGGACGACGAATGCCGAGTCGATGTTGCGCCCGGCCAGCAGCGGGAGGGTGCACAGCTTGGCCAGAGCGTCGCGTGCGCTGTTGGCGTGGATGCTCGACATGCCGGGGAGGCCGCTGTTGAGGGCGATGAGGAGATCGAGCGACTCCGCCTCGCGCACCTCGCCGACCACGAGGCGGTCGGGGCGCATCCGCAGCGACTCCTTGATGAGCCGGCGCAGCGTGATCTCGCCCGTGCCCTCGAGACTGGGCTGACGACACTGCATCGCGACCCGGTCGCGCGCGCCGAGGTCGAGTTCGAAGGTCTCCTCCACCGTGACGATGCGCTCGCTTGCCCTGGCGCTCGACAGCAGCGCGTTGATCATCGTGGTCTTGCCGCTCTGGGTGGCCCCGGAGACGAGGATGTTCTGGCCCGAGAGCACGCACATGCGGAGGAACTCGGCCGCCTGATGGCTGAGCGAGCCGAGCGCGATGAGCCGTTGGAGGTCGCGGATGCGCTGCGTGAACTTTCGGATATTCACGGCCCAGTGCACCTGGGTCACATCCGGGATGACGACGTGGAGGCGGCTGCCGTCGGGAAGCGACGCGTCGACGAAGGGAGAGGACAGGTCGACGCGGCGGCCGGACGACTGCAGCATGCGCTCCACGAGGTCGCGCACCTCGCCGTCGGTCAGCACGACGGACGTGAGTTCCGGCACCCCATTGCGGGCGACGAACACGCGGTCGGGGCCGTTGATCCAGATCTCCTCGATCTCGGCGTCGTCGAAGAACGGCTGCAGCGCCCCGAAGCCGGTGAGCGTCGCGACGATCTGGCGGGTCGTGTGCGCCTCGTCGGCCAGCAGCGGCACCGATCCGCCGAGCGCCCGCTCGCTGTAGCGCTGCACGGCGTCGCGCACGTACCGTCCGGCGAGCTCGCGGTCGGTGCGCAGGTCGACGCCGTCGCGCCGCACGCGCTCGCGGACCTGGTCGGTGATGATCGACTCGGCGTGCGACATCCTGACATTTTCTTCGGACGGCGGATCTCGCGCGCGAGTTATCCACAACCGGGCGTGCCCTACGCTCGAGCCATGGGCGTCGACCACGAGAGCTTCAGCGAGATCCCGGGCGGCTCCATCACCTTGAGGGACGCGCGCACGGACGGCGCTCGTGAAGTGCGGCTGCAGCCGTTCGCGATCCGCGCCACACCCGTGCTGCTCGCAGAGTTCGCCAGGGCAGCGGATGCCACGGACATCACCGCCTCGCCGCTGGCACCCGCCCATGCCGTGACCTGGTTCGCGGCCGTGGGCTGGTGCAATGACGCATCTGTTGCCGCCGGCCTGACCGAGGCGTACTCCATCGACGGCCGTGCCGTCACCTGGGATCCCGGGTCCGACGGCTACCGCCTGCCGACCGAGGCCGAATGGGAGTTCGCCTGCCGCGCCGGCACGGCCACACCCACCTACGGGCCGCTCGACGAGATCGCCTGGTCGGCGGCCGACGGCATCGACGGTCCGCGGGATGTGGCGCTCAAGCTGCCGAACGATTTCGGGCTGTACGACACGATCGGCAACATCTGGGAGTGGTGCTGGGACTACGCCGACACCGCCCGCTACGGCGACTACCGGGCGCTGCGCGGCGGCGGCTGGGCCGACCAGGCGTGGAGCTGTCGCGCCTCGGTGCGCCGTGGCAGCGCTCCGGATGCGGTGCTGGAAGACGTGGGATTCCGGGTCGCGCGCGGCGCGGTCGGCGAACGCGGGGCGGTCGAGGCCCAGGGCTGGTCGGCCGCTGCCGATCGACAACGGGCCGACATCCGCGGACCGTTGCCGATCGGGTGGACTCCCCTGCGAGAGCTGCTCGGCTGAGGCATCCAGCCGCTACGGGCGTTCGCCGCGCACCACCGCAAGCTCAGCGAAGCAGCGCACTCAGCGGTCCTTGCGCGCTTCGACCCTGCGCTTGATGAAGATCGCGCCGAGGATCCAGCCGCCGAGGGCCGTCACCAGCCAGACGACGAGGGAGGCCAGTATCCAGGCCGTGACGCCGGTGATGTGCAGGCCGCCCTCGAACAGCGAGGCGATCGCCAGCGACAGCAGCGTGGTCACCAGGCCGATCCCGCCGAGTACCGCGGAGGCGTACTGGCGCGCGACGTTGAAGACGAACGGTCCGAGCACGCCCTGGCACAGGGCGAAGACCAGCACCGCCACGATGAAGCCGGCGGGCTGCAGCTCGACCCCGTCGATGAGCCAGCCGGCGATGAGCAGGCCGGCGGCGGAGGTGCCGAGGAATATGGCGGCCGAGATCAGGAAGCGAATCATGGGGGTGCCGTCCGTTCGGGGTAATGCTCGAATGTTATTGGCCGGTACGCCGCGCTGTCGACCCTCGTCTGCGACCGCCGGCTGTGTTCGCGGGCGCGGCGAAGCCGGGCATCCCCCAGAAGAATGCCCGGCCGTCACCGCGCGCTCAGTCGACTAGACCCGGCGACGACGCCCCAGAAGGGCGAGGGCGAGGCCCGCGACCAGAAGCGCGGCGACGACGCCCAGAACCGGCGCGAGGTCCACACCGGTGTAGGCCAGCCGCTGCGCCGAGAGAGCCGACGACGAGCTGGAGCCGATGGCCGTGGTTCCATCGGAGGCCGCCACCGTCACGGTCGCCGACGGGGTGGTCGGTATAGTCGGCGCGGTCGGCGTCACCGGGGCGACCGGGGTCACCGGCGTGGTCGGCGTCACAGGCGTGGTCGGCGTGACCGGCGTGGTCGGCGTCACGGGCGTGGCCGGCAGGCCGGACGTTCCTGCGGTCGCGGTGCCGAGAACGCTGATCGCGTTACCGCCCACCGTGACCGGCAAGGCAATCGCCGGGAGGATCTGTGTTCCGCCCAGGATTCCGTCGCCCCCCGTCGTGATTGCTCCACCGCTTGCACCCTCGGTTGCAGTCGGAGCCATGGCGCCCGTCGACGACGAGTCGCCGAGCAGGCTGATCGCGTTGCCGCCGACCGTCACCGGGATGGCGATGTCCGGCAGGACCTGCGTTCCCCCGGCGATGCTGTCGGAACCCGAGGTGGTCGCACCGCTACCGGTGGAACCCGTCGCCGGAGCGGCCGGAACCGTCGCAGCTGCCGCGCCCGTCGACGACGAGTCGCCGAGCAGGCTGATCGCGTTGCCGCCGACCGTCACCGGGATGGCGATGTCCGGCAGGACCTGCGTTCCCCCGGCGATGCTGTCGGAACCCGAGGTGGTGGGTGCCGTCTCCGGCGGGGTCGGCTCGGCCACCGGCACGACGGGGGCCGTGGCCCCCGACGAGACGGCGTCGCCGAGCAGGCTGATTGCGTTACCCTGCACGGTCACCGGAACCGTCGCCTCGACGATCGTCTGGGTTCCCCCAAGCACCGAGTCCGAACCGCTGGTCGCTGCCGGCGCGGGAGCTGCGACGGGCGGTGCGACGGGTGTGACCGGCGCGACCGGCTCGACCGGCGCCACGACGGGCGCCGCTGCCGGCGCGGCGACCGCGTCGCCGAGCACGGTGATCGCGTTGCCGACGGCGGTTACCGGAGCGGTGACGGGCGCGAGAATCTGGGTGCCCGAGAGCAGCCCGTCGTCTCCGGTGGTGTCGGCGGCGTTCGCTACGCCTGCCCCGAGGAGCGTGAGCCCCCCGGTGAAGAGCACGAGGTAGAGCCCCCGTGAGATGAATGTAGACATGGTTGTTACTCCTATTGATTGAGTGGTTGTTGCCTCCGTGGGGAGGCGGTGATCGTGCCTGCGTCCGGGCAGGAACGACCCACTCAGTCGGGAGTAGTGTCCGAGGGGAAAGTGGGCGACGACGGGAGTTCGTCGTCGAAGAGCGGGGCGCGCATCCCGGATACAGCGAAGTCGAATGAGAAGCGAGCGGGGTCGTCGCCGGCCGCCGAGGCACAGCCGCCTCCGCCGCCCGCGGCACCGCCCGAGCTGGCGGCCGGAAGGGCGGGGTCGGCGGGTGACTCCCCGGGCAGGGGTGAGGGCAGACCGCCGGAAGGCGTCACGAGCGTGGATGCCTCGATCGAAGCGCCGCTCGCCGGCGCCGACAGTGCCCGGCCTAGACTGGCCAACGCCGCGCCATCCGTCGTTCTCGCGTTCGAGCCGTCTGTACTCGGCTGCACGAAGGCCAGCGCGGCTGCGACGCCGGGAGTGCGGGCGGCCGGGTCGCGCCCGGACAGCAGCGGGGTGAGCACGTCGACGGCGGGCGTCAGCGGTGCGACGACCGGTCCGAGTACGGGGCCGAGCGGGGCGACGACGGGGCCCAGAACGGGCGCGAGCGGTGCGATCACGGGGCCCAGGACCGGAGCGAGCGGTGCGACGACGGGGGCGAGCGGGGCTACAGCGGGCGCGAGTGCACCCACCACCGGTGTGAGCGTCGCGACCACCGGAGCCAGCACGGGGGCGACGACGGTGGTGACGACGGGGGCAGCCGGAGCGGTGACGGTGGAGACGACGGTTGCGGCCGGCTTCACGACGGGCGCGACCGCAGCCGCGACGGGGGCGGATACCGCGGCCGAGACCACCGGAGCGGCGACCGGAGCAACCGCCTCGACGACGGGGACGACGACCGCAACCGGCGTCGCGACGACCGGCGTCACGGCGGCCGTCACTGGCGCTGTCACCGACCCGACGAGCGATGCCACACCGTCAAGAGGCGAACGCTCGTCGGCGTGCGAGGCGGCGGCGGAACTCGACCCGAGAAAGAGCGAGGCGACGAACCACAGGAAGGCGGCGGATGCTGCGAGCACGAGAATGCGCAGCACGGGCAGGGGCGATCGCGAGTGTGACGTGTCCACAGCGACGCTCCTCCCCCAGAACGCAAGAAAAGTTTTCACCTTTAGCTAAGCACTTCGAGGAGGCGGCGTCCATCGCTTTCGGGGTACAGTCGAAAAAGTTTCGACACAGAGCGACGGCATCAGGGGAACGGCTTGTTCACCGCGGCGGCCTCGAGCGCGACGCACACGACGAAGGTCGCCGCGACCAGCCCCACCCCTGCGGCAGCGACCCACCAGTTGCGGGTGTCGGGGTCGCGATCGCGGCGCACCGCCGTGACGACGATCGACACGAACGGCACCACGATGGCCACCCCGAACATGAGCTGGATCGCCCACGCCCGAGACTAACTGCTCGAAGGAAAGGTCAGCGATAGAGCGCGACGACCCGCTCGATCTCGGCGAGCGCCTCGTCGGAGGGCGCCTCGATGGCCATGCGGGTGGTTCCGCCACGCACACCGAGCAGCGCGTACGCGGCCTTCATCCGCCCCATGTTGCCGGCGATCGCATCCACGACCTCGTCGACGCTGCGCTGGGCGTTCTCGATCTCGGCGGCGTCGCCGGAGTCGTGGGCGGCAGCGAGCGCACGGAACGGCTTCGGCAGCACCGACGAGACGCCGGAGATGACGCCCTGGGCACCGTAGTCCGCGGCCCGGCCCAGGTCGCGGTCGGAGCCGGTGTAGATGAGGAAGTCCTCGGGAACCACGTCACGGTAGGCACGGATCTGCTCGAGCGGCTCGTCGCTGACCTTCGCGCCGACCACGTTCGGCAGGGTCGCGAGCGTGGCCATGAGCTCGTTCGAGATGAAGTTGCCGCTCACGGCGCGGAAGACGTAGATGAAAACGTCGAGCCCGCCGGCGGCGTTCGCGACGGCGGTGAAGTAGTCGAGCAGCGCCTTGTCGGTCGCCTTGAGGTAGTAGGGCGTGAGCACCGCGATCTCTTTGGCACCGGCCTCGCGGGCCTGCGCCACCAGACGCAGCGCCTCGTGCGTGCTGGCCGCACCCACATGCACCACCACGCGCATGTGGGGCGACAGCTCTTCGATGCTCGCCGCGACCAGCGCGGTGCGCTCCTCGAACGTGAGCGAGGGGAACTCCCCCGTCGTGCCGAGCACGAACGCGCCCTCGTTGCCCGAGGCGGCGACGTAGCGCAGGATCTCACGCGAGCCGTCGAGGTCGAGGTCGCCGTTCTCGTGGAAGGCGACGGGCACGGCTGTCAGGATTTCTCTGGTTCTCATTGCGGTTCAGCCCTACTTCTCGGGGGTGGTCGATGCGGATGCGCGTGTGTCGTTCTTCGCGGCGTCGATGTCGGCGACCTCCGCGTCGAGGAGGGACTGGGCGAGGGTCTTGCCCCGCTCGCCCTTCGGACCGCGCGCGCGGCGGATGATCGGCAGCAGCAGCGACAGCGCGGAGAGCGCGAGCAGCGCGATCGCGATGGGGCTGACGACCTCGAGGAACGGCTTGGTCGGCAGGATCGACAGGGTGCGCGACAGGTTCTCCTCGGCGAGCGGGCCGAGCAGCAGCCCGAGCACGACCGGGCCCGCGGGGAACCCGGTGCGCTTCATGATCACGCCGATGACGCCGAAGACCAGCATGGTGCCGACGGTGTAGAAGCTGTTGGTGGTCGCGTAGGTGCCGATGATGCAGAAGATCAGGATGGCGCTCCAGATGTAGTGCTGCGGAACGTCGAGCAGCTTCACCATCCCCTTCATCCGCACGAGGCTGAGGCCGAGCGAGAGGATGGTCGCCACGAGCATGATGCCCGTGATGCTGACCACGAGGTCGGGGCGCGAGGTGAACAGGTCGGGGCCGGGGGTGATGCCCCAGATGATCATGGAGCCGATCATCACCGCCATGACCGAGTCGCCCGGAACGCCCAGAGCCATAGTCGTCGTGAGCGATCCGCCGAGAGTGGCGCTCGACGCCGTGTCGGAGGCGGTGATGCCCTCGATAGACCCCTTGCCGAACTCCTCGGGGTGCTTCGAGATGCGCTTCGCGCGGTCCCAGCCGATGAGCCCGGCGATGTCGCCGCCGGCGGCAGGGATGAGTCCTACGATGAGGCCGACCAGACCGCTGACGCCGAGCGGGCGCCCCATGCGCTTGACCTCTGCCCTGGTCGGCCAGTAGCGGCCGAGGCTGGAGATCGGCTTGATCTTGCTCGCGTGGTGCGTGAGCAGCTGGTCGAAGAGCTCGGCGATGCCGAACAGGCCGATGATGACGGCGATGAAGTTGAAGCCGTCCCAGAGGTCGAGGCTGCCGAACGTGAGTCGCTGGTCGCCGGTCGCGGGGAACACCCCTACGGTGCCGAGCGCGAGGCCGAAGACGCCGGCGAGCACGCCCTTGAGAATCGACTTCGACGAGATGCTGATCATGATCGTGAGGCCGAAGATCACGAGGGCGAACAGCTCGGGCGACTTGAAGTAGTCGCGGGCGATCGTGGCGATCGGGATGGCGAAGGCTGCGAAGATCACGAGGCTGGCGAGAATGCCGATCGCCGAGACGATGGCCGACACGGTGAGCGCGAGACCCGCCTTGCCTTGCTTCGCCATCGGGTACCCGTCGAGGGTGGTCGCGATCGACGCCGGGGTGCCCGGGGTGTTGACGAGGATCGAGGGCACCCGGTCGCCGAAGTTCGCGGCCACGTAGATCGTGAGCAGTACCGCGAGGCCCTGCACGGGCTCGAGGGTCAGCGTGAAGCCGGCCGCGAGGGCGACGGCCATTGTCGCCGTGATTCCCGGGAAGGCTCCGACGAGGAACCCGAGCGCGAGGCCGAGGAGGAGACCGAGGAGCACCTGCAGGTCGAGCAGCGACGCTATTCCGTCGGCGAAGGCGTTCATAGGGGGATCCTTAGGAGCATTCCGAAGAGCACATAGATGAAGGCGGTCGTGATGACCGGGAAGAGAACGAAGGTCTTCCAGCTGCGGGCGCCGTAGACGTAGAGCAGAGCGAACAGGAAGAACGGCGTGATGAAGACGAACAGCTCGATGTTGTAGCCGAACGCCACGATCGAGCGCACCTGCCACAGCGCGAGATAGACGACGGTCAGCACGATGGTGGAGATGAGGCGGCGCATGCCGCCCTTCTGCAGTCTCTCCAGGTCGTCGCGATCGGCCGGCGGGCGCACGAACGCGTAGACGAGCCGCCAGGCGGCGATCACCACGCCCAGCACGCCCAGCATCGTGGGCCATGACCGGGCGTCGATCTGTCCTGCGCCGGTCTCGCGGCGGAGGTCGATCTGCAGCACGAGCACGAGGTACACCGCCATGAAGACGAGTGCGACGGCCGCGGCGACGATCTCGAGCCTGCGCGAGGGCTGCGCGACGATGTCCGCGTCGGCCGTGTCGGAGACGACGGCTTCGTCGCCGGTCTCCGAGCGAGTTTCTGTCACGATGAATCGCTTTCTGCTGGGATCGAACCGAGGGGTGCGCCGAGCCGACCGGCTCGGCACACCCCTCGCCGCGATGTGTCGGGTGTGCCGGAGACTAGCCGAGCAGTGTCTTGTAGAGGTCGAACTGGCTGTTCACGAACTCCGTGAACTCCTCCGCGTTGCGGTAGACCACGAGGTTTCCCGATTTCTTCTGGAACTCGACGTAGCTGTCGCTCTCGACCGAGTCGGCCACTGCCGACTCGAGAACGTCGCGCACGTCGTCGGGCAGGCCGGCCGGTGCGTAGATTCCGCCCCAACCGCCGTAGAGCAGCTCTGTTCCGATCGCCTCTTCGGCGGTGGGCACGTCGGGAAGGTTGAAGTACTCCTCGTCGTTGAGCACGGCGAGCACGCGCACGGCGCCGGCCTGGGCCACCGCCTCGCCCGCGCCGGAGACCGCGGCGACTGCCTCGCCGGATGCGGCGGCGGAGACCGCCGTCGCGCCACCGTCGTACGACACGGGCGTGAACTGCGCACCCGTCTCATCCGCGATGCCGAGCGTCGCCGCCTCCCAGATCGAGCCGGTCCCCGAGTTGGCGACCGTCACGGCGCCGTCCTTCGAGGCCTCGATGAGGTCTTCGAGCGTCTTGTACGGGCTGTCGACGCCGACCGAGATGACGCCGGGCGCGAGCATGATCTGCCCGATCAGGTCGAAGTTCTCGGGAAGCACATTCGCGTTCTGCGTGGTGTTGAGCATCGCGATCTCGACGGGACCGAAGCCGATCACGTAGCCGTCGGCGGGCTGCTGCGCGACGTACTCCATCGCGAGTGCACCGGATGCTCCCGGCATGTTCTCGGGGATCACGCTTACTCCCAGAACCTTCTCGAGCTCGGTCGCGAGCGCGCGGCTGGAGAGGTCGGAGCCGCCGCCCGGGTTGGCCTGGATGATCAGGCGGATGTCCTTCTCGGGAAACGTGGTCTCTGTCGCGGTGCCCTCTTCGGCCGGCTCCGCGACCGGGGTGCAGCCCGCCATGGCGACTGCCACTCCCAGTGCTCCGACAAGTACCAGTGCTGTTCTTGTGCTCTTCACAGGCTCCGTCAACTCCTTCGTTTGGGGCCTTTGACCCGTCTTCATTGATGTGTCATGGTCGAATCCGTGCGTCTGCGAGAGAGCAAGTAATCGATTTCATGGATGCTACGAGCCGCCGCCCTCGCTTGTCAAGCCGATCGGGCCAACGGTGTGTAATCGGTATCTGTTCAGTCGGCGAAGACCGCGACCGTGCCGGCCGAGAGCCGCCGGATCTCGGGCTCGCGGGAGGGCTCGCCGATGCGCGCCACGAGCAGCGCGGCGGCCTCCGTGCCCATGCGCATCGTCTCGTGGTCGAGCACAACGAGCGAGTAGCGCTGCGACGTGCTCCACGGCACCGGGTCGAAACTCGCGAGCGCGATCGTCTCCGGGTCGACGTCGAGCTCGGTGAGCGCGCGGATGGCACCGAGGGTCATCGCGTTGTTCGCGATGACGATCGCGTCGGGCGGCGTGCTCGAGGCGAGCAGCTCCCGCACCGCGCGGTAGCCGCCCTCCTCCGAGTAGTCCGAGTCGACGATGAGCGCACCGTCGGTGGCGATGCCCGCGGCCGCGAGCGCTTCGAGGTAGCCTTCCCGTCTGGCGCTACCGGTGAACGTCCGCTCGGGTCCCGCGATGTGCGCGATGCGCCTCCGTCCCGCCTCGACGAAGCGCGCGGTCAGCTGCGCGGCGCCGGTGCGGTTGTCGAACACGACCGAGTCGAAGTCGCCCGTGCCGGCGAGCCGGTCGATGACCACCACCGGCACACCCGTCGAGGTGAGCTCGGTCAGGTCGCTGCGCAGCGAGTCCGCGGGAGCGACGATGACACCGCTCACCTGCTGCGCCGACAGCAGGCGCAGGTAGCTGGCCTCCAGGTCGGTGTCGTCGTCGCTGTTGCAGAGCATCAGCATGTAACCGTCGTCGCGCAGCGCGTCGCCGATCCCCCGCACCACGTCGGTGAAGAACGGGTTCGCGATGTCGGGCACGATCACGCCGACCACGCTGTTCGACTGGCGCCGGAGGCTGCGGGCGACGCTGTTCATGCGGTAGCCGAGCTCGCTCAGGGAGGCGCGCACCCGCTCGGCGATCTCCGGGTCGACCCGTGGGTTGTTGTTGAGCACCCGCGACACTGTCGCAGTGGACACACCGGCGTGACGCGCGACATCGACCACCTTCGGCCTGGTGGATTTTGCGACCACGGTCACCTCTTCGTCTCCCGGATTGCGCCCAGCGAACCCCAGAGGCCGCCACGGCTGCTTGTGATGATAGCCGCAAGAAACCTTATGCTCAGGTTCTCGGCGACCGTCTGCGACCGCCGGGCGCACCGACCGGAGGCACGCCATGACCCGCACACCGATCCAGCTCGGCGCCTACGCGTCGCTGCCGCGCGAGGCGCGATCCGACGCCCGTCTGAACGACGCGCACCTGCGTGCGGCGATGGAGGCCACCGGATGCAGCGGGCTCGAAGTCCCCTGGGCGAGCGCGACCTTCGTCGCCGACGAGGCATCGCTCGTGCGCCTGCTCGAGGCGGGCGGCAGCCACGTGCTCACCATGGTCGCCGCCACGATGGAGGCGCGCGCCGACGGGCGTTTCGGGCTCGCGTCGCTCGATCCCGACGGCCGCCGGGCCGCGGTCGAGCTGGTTCGCGGCGCCCATGCGGCGACGGTAGCGATGAGCGACCGGGCCGGGCGACGCGTCGTCGCCGCCGTCGAAGTGCAGTCCGCGGCATCCGTCGACATCTCCGCCCGCGACGCGCACGTCGCCGCTCTCGCCGAGAGCCTCCACGAGATCGCCGGCTGGGACTGGCGCGGCGCCCGCGTGCTGCTCGAGCACTGCGACTCGGCGCTGGGAGTGCGCCCGGTCAAGGGCTTCCTGCCGCTCGACGACGAGCTGCGGGCACTCGCCGCGCTCGACCCGGCAGCCGGCGTCGGTGTCGGCGTCAACTGGGGACGCTCGGTGCTCGAGACGCGCGAGACCGCGAGCGCCGTCGATCACGTGCGCCGCGCCGACGCTCTCGGACTGCTGGGCGCCCGCGCCTATTCCGGCGTCGCCGCGACAGACAACCCGCTCGGGAGGGCGTGGGCCGACAACCACGTCGCGGCCGCCGGTGCGCTCGCCGTCGGCGCCGGTCTGGGCTCGAGCCTGCTCACTGCCGCCGAGGTCGAGTCGTTCGCCACGGCGGCTCGCGGCGGGCTCACGATCGTGAAGGTGAACGCGCCGCCGGGTGCCGATTCGCGCGGGTCGCTGGCGATCGTCGCCGAGTCGTTCGCCCTGGTCAGGGATGCCGTCGAGCGGGCGGCCGCAAACTCCGGGTTGACTGTGTAATCGATTTCTAGCATGCTGTCGGATACCGCCGTGACAGCCGGCGGGCAGTTCATTCGACCGCAATCAAGGAGGATTCGTGGCCACCGCTCCGTATTCGATGCCCACCCGTCTCGCCCGCCCCCAGCTCGAGGCGAAGACCGCCTGGCTTGTCACCAGCGGCGACCTCAGGCTCGCGGCGAACCTCGCCGGATGGCCGATCCAGCAGGCGATGGAGGAGCGACTGGCCGAGGAGTTCGCGGCGCTCGGCTGGAGCATCCAGCGTGCGCACGCGGTCGACGAGGCGAAGGGTCACGGCTTCATCGACAGCCAGCACTACGGGCTCGAGGTGTTCACGAACATCCCCGAGGACGCGCCGCTCATCGTCGCGGAATCGGTGTGGCAGTACAGCCACCACGTGCTCGCGGGCCTGCGCACGCACAAGGGTCCGATACTCACCGTCGCCAACTTCGTCGGCGACAACCCCGGCCTCGTGGGGCTGCTCGGCCTCAACGCCGGCATGACCAAGATGGGCGTCGACTACTCCACGATCTGGAGCGTCGACTTCAGCGACGACTGGTTCCGCGCCGGCATCGCCTCGTGGCTCGAGACCGGCCACATCGAGCACGACGCGTCGCACGTACGGCCCCTGCCCGCCCTCGCGGCGAGCGCGGAGACCGAGCTCGCCCAGGCGCTCGCCGGCCAGCTGCTCGACCGCAAGGCGATCATCGGAGTCTTCGACGAGGGCTGCATGGGCATGTACAACGCCATCATCGACGACGAACTGCTCAACCCGCTCGGCATCTACAAAGAGCGCCTCTCGCAGAGCGCACTGTACGCCGAGATGCTCACCGTCCCCGACGCCGAGGCCGAGGCGGTCCTCGCCTGGATCCGCGATGCGGGCATGACGTTCGTCGTCGGCACCGACGAGGCGACCGAGCTCACCGAGGCACAGCTCGTCTGGCAGGCCAAGATGTACGTCGCGGCTCTCCGCATCAGCGACGACTACGGCCTCTCGGCCGTCGGCATCCAGTACCAGCAGGGTCTCAAAGACCTGGTGCCGGCGAGCGACCTCATCGAGGGCATTCTCAACAACGTCGAACGCCCGCCCGTGCTCAGCCGCGACGGCAGCCGCGAGCTGTGGGCAGGCGAGGCGCTCCCCCACTTCAACGAGGCCGACGAGGGCGTCGCCGTCGACGCCCTGCTCACCAACCGCATCTGGACCGCGATGGGGCTCGACCCGGCGAACACGCTGCACGACATCCGCTGGGGCGAGGACTACGACGGCCAGTTCGTCTGGGTCTTCGAGATCTCCGGCTCCGTGCCGCCGTCGCACCTGACCGGCGGCTACCACGGCGCCGTGGGCTGGCGTCAGGGACCGGTCTACTTCCCGCTCGGCGGCAGCACGATCAAGGGAGTCTCCAAGCCGGGCGAGTTCGTCTGGTCGCGCCTCTACATCGCCGAAGGGGCGCTGCACTTCGACATCGGCCGCGGCACGGCCGTCGAGCTGCCCGCCGACGAGACCGAGCGTCGCTGGCAGGCGACGAACCCCGAGTGGCCGATCATGCACGCCGTGCTGCACGGCGCGAGCCGCGACCAGTTCATGGCGCGCCACAAGGCCAACCACCTGCAGGTCGCCTACGCGCCCGACGCCGAGACCGCCGACCGCGCGCTGCTGGCGAAGGCCGCCATGTTCGACGCGCTCGGCGTCACCGTCCACCTCGTCGGCGACGTCGCGATCTGACCGACGTCCGGTGCGGCCTCGTCTCCTCGGGGCCGCACCGGGACACGCGACGACCCGGCCCTCGTCGAGACGCTTCTGCCCGCCCATTACACTTGTAACCGCTCGCGGGAGTGGTGAAATTGGTATACACGCAGGTTTTAGGTACCTGTGCCGAAAGGCGTGAGGGTTCAAGTCCCTTCTCCCGCACTTCCTACCGGTCCGTTACTCTGACTCGCATAACGAACGCGGAGTGAAGGGTGTTGCCCGGACGTTCGAGCAGACGGTGACTCCCGAGGGAGGCGTGATCGGCAACGCCGCCGCTCTCTCGGGCACGCTGACAGTAAGCGGCGAATGCCTGACGCTCGACGGGGTCCCGTTGCTGATGCCCAGCCATTCCAGCGCGTGGGACGGCACGACACTGAGCATCGGTGCGTACAGATTTCGGCTCGGAGACGCGGTCGAACTCGCCGGGGGCATGGTGCCTCTCGCGAGTATGAGGGAGGCGGGTCGCGACGACGTCCTCGACCGATGCGGCGACATAGAGCCGATAGGCGTCACCGGATTCGACGCGCCCCGGTAGTGCATCGCGCCGTAGCCGCCGCGGTGGGCGAGGGCGGGCTCTGGCGATATGGGCCGTCGTCTTGGGACTCGCCCCGTCGCTCGTGTGGCTTGCCGCAGAATTCTTCACGGCGGCGTTGTTCGGTACGGGATACTCCGCCTTGTAACCGCGGTCGCGGAAGCAGCCAGACCGCAGTCAGCCCGCCGCTCGCACGACCAGTTTCGCGATCGTGTCGGCTCCATCGTCGGTCAGGTGGTCGAGCGCATACGACGTCGGCCACAGCCCGCCGTCGTCGTCGAGCTGCGCCGCGCCGCTGAAGCCCAGCGTCGAGTAGCGCTCCTTGTCGCCGAGGCCGCTGCGGAAGAAAACGACGACCTTGCCCGCCTTCGCCCACCCCGGCTGGCCGTAGTAGAGCTTCGGCAAGAGGCCGGGAGCGACATCCGCCACTATGGCCATCAACCGCTCGGCCATCGCGCGGTCGGGCTCGGCCATCTCAGCGATCTTCGCCAGAACGGATGCCTCGTCGGCGGCTTCCTTGTCGGCCGCCTTCCCGCGCTTGGCCTCTGCCTTCAGCTCGGCCGATCGTGCCTTCATCGCGGCACGCTCTTCCGCGGAGAACCCGCCCTCGGCCTTCGTCCGGTCGCCGGTTCCGCTCGTGGTTCGCGTGTCGCTCATCGCGTGGTGCTCCCTCTTGTCGGTCGTAGTCGTGATTGCGCCCCAGACTACGACCCGGCAGCGCGTCGCGCTTCTCGGATCCTGCTCGCCCGCGATGCGCCCCGAACTGGGGCCGCGTCGTGTCATACCGCGGGATGATCTCTGCCGAAAACGTCATTTTCTCAGCCAGTGCGAGCCCGCCAGCCGGTAGCCTGAGAGCGTTGAAACCGTAGCCGCCGCCGATTGACCTCAACGGCAACCGACGACTGGAGATTTGTCCGTGTTTTCCACCGCTCTCATTCCGTTCCTCGATCCGGCAAACCTGATCGAGGGATTCGGCGCCTTCGCGCTCCTCGGTGTCTGCTTCATCGTGTTCGCCGAGACCGGACTGCTCGTCGGCTTCCTCCTCCCAGGCGACACGCTGCTCGTCATCACCGGGCTCCTCACCTTCACCGGCACCATGGTCGTCGGCGGTTCCGGCATCGAGATACCCATCTACTGGGTGTGCCTCGCGATCGGGTTCGCGGCCTTCCTCGGCGGCGAGGTCGGCTACCTGATCGGCCACAAGCTCGGCCCGCGCGTCTTCGAACGCAAGGAGACCGGCCTGTTCTCGATGGAGAACGTGCGTCGCACCAACTCGTTCTTCGAGCGCTTCGGCGGCATGGCAGTGATCGTGGCCCGCTTCGTGCCCATCGTGCGCACCTTCGCCCCGGTCGCCGCGGGCGTCGGCCACATGAACTACAAGAAGTACTCGCTCTACAACCTCATCGGCGCGCTCATCTGGGGCGCCGGGCTCACGTTCGCCGGATTCCTGCTCGGCTACATCCCGCCCGTCGCCGACTTCGTCACTCACTACATCGACGTGATCCTGCTCGGCGCCGTGTTCATCGCGATCGTGCCGACCGTCTACCACTACATCCAGTCGGTGCGTAAGGCGCGCAAGAACCGCGCTGCCGCGAGCGCGACGGACACCTCCGAGCTGGTGCTCGACCAGGCCCTGTTCGATCAGGACAAGAGCAACGACCCGAAGAACTAGCTCTCGGCCGGCGCTTCTTCTCCGGCCGGCTTCTGCGGCTCGGCGGGCAGCTTGGCGCGCAGTTTCTTGAGCGCCCCGCCGGCCTCGCGACGCACTTCGATCTCCGGGTCCTTGAGCAGCGCACGCAGAACGTCGATCTCGTCGGCGGTGCCGATCTCGCCGAGCGCGCGTGCGGCCTGGGCGCGAACCCGGGCGACCTCGTCTTCGGCGAGCGCCGCGACCTCCGCCGGGTAGGCCAGCTCGCGACGGGCGACGACCTTCGCGCTCATCTCGCGAACGCGCCAGGCCTGGTTGCCCAGGCCAGCGAGCACGGCGGGGATCGCGGAGTCGTTCCACACGTAGAGGAACGTTCGGGCGCCCCACACCTCGGGCCAGTACAGCGGCGGTGCTCCGTCGAGGATGCCCTGGGCGTGACGGCCGCCGACCGCGAGCAGAAACTCCTCGCCGGCGTTGAGCCCGGCGATGAGCGCGGTGGCGCGGGCCACCACCTCGTCCTCCCCCAGCTCGGCGACGACCTTCTCGATGCGCTCGGAGGGGGTGTCGTCGTTGGGCTGGTTCTTCGGAGTGTGTGTAGTCATAGCGCTGCTACTTTACGCGGCCGGGCCGCTCACGGCTCACCCAGATCGAGTCCAGGGCGTCGGGAGACAGGTCGAGAGTGCCCTCCCGTTCTCCGAGGGCGACGGCGAACGGTTCGGCGGACGCCACGGTGAGCGAACAGTCGATGGTGAAACCCTCCGCCTCGAGGCGGCGCAGCAGCAACGGGTCCCGGTCGCTGATGCGGGCGACGAACACGGTCTCCCCTGCCGCCGCAAGGCGCAGCAGCACGGCGGCCGGCTGGTCGACGACGCCGTCTCGGCTCGGGATCGGGTCACCGTGCGGGTCGCGCGTCGGGCGTCCCAGCTCGTCGTCGATCTTGTCGAGCAGCCGGTCGCTGAGCGCGTGCTCGAGCACCTCCGCCTCGTCGTGCACCTCGTCCCAGGCGTAGTCGAAGTGCCGGACCAGCCACGTCTCGATGAGCCGGTGTCGTCGCAGCATCCGCAGGGCCAGGGCCGTGCCATCCGCCGTCAGCGTCACCGCCCCGTATGGCACGTGGTCGACGAGTCCCTGGGCGCCGAGCTTCTTCACCATCTCGGTGACGGATGACGCGGCCAGCCCCAGCCGACCCGCGAGCACCGACGTGGTGATCGGCTCGGGCTGCCATTCGGTGTGGGCGTAGACGACCTTCACATAGTCTTCGACGGCGATCGGATAGGCCGGCATCAGATCCCCGCGATCACGAGCACGATGAGCACGACGTTGATGGCGACGATCGCGGCGGTGGCGATCCAGCTCACCCAGCGCAGCCAGGGGAGGTTCGCGAACTCGCCCATCAGCGTCTTCGAGCTGGCGAACCGCACCAGCGGGATGAGAGCGAAGGGGATGCCGAAGCTCAGCACCACCTGGCTGAGCACGAGTGCCTGCGTCGGGTCGAAGCCGATGCCGAGCACGACCAGTGCGGGGATCATGGTGACCACACGCCGAGCGAGCAGCGGGATGCGCACCTTGAGCAGGCCGCCCATGATGGAGGCGCCGGCGTAGGTGCCGACGCTCGTCGAGGCGAGCCCGGAGGCGAGCAGGCCGATGGCGAAGATCACGCCGATCGCAGGGCCGAGGTTCGCGACGATGGCGGCGTGCGCCCCCTCGATCGAGTCGGTCCCCTCGACTCCGCGCAGGCTCGATGCGGCGAGCAGCAGCATCGAGATGTTGATGGCTCCTGCGACGATGAGCGCGGCGCCGACGTCCCAGCGGGTGGCCTTGAGCAGCATACGGATGCGACCGGGGTCGTCCGTCACTCCGTGCCTGTCGCGGGCGAGTGCGGAGTGCAGGTAGATCACGTGCGGCATCACGGTGGCGCCGAGCATGCTCGACGCGAGCAACACCGAGTCGGCGCCCTCGAACCGCGGCACCACTCCGGCCAGCATCGCGGCGGGGTCGAGGTCGCTCACGAACAGCCCGGAGACGAAGCCGACGACGATGACACCGAGCAGGGTGACGATGACGATCTCGAACGGCCGCTGTCCACGACGCGACTGCACGGCGAGCAAGACCATCGAGGCGACTCCGACGATCACCCCGCCGAGCAGCAGGGGCACGCCGAACAGCAGGTTGAGCGCGATGGCGCCGCCGATGACCTCGGCGATGTCGGTCGCCGCGGCGACGAGCTCTGCCTGCCCCCAGTAGAGCCGCCGCGGGGCGGTCGGCAGCCGCTCCCCCAGCAGCTCTGCGAGGCTGCGGCCGGTGACGAGACCCACCTTCGCCGACTGGTACTGCACGATCACCGCGATGAGGTTCGCGAGAATCAGCACCCACAGCAGCAGATACCCGTACCGGGCGCCCGCCGTGAGGTTCGCAGCGACATTGCCCGGGTCGACGTAGGCGATGGCGGCGACGAACGCCGGGCCGAGCAACATAAGAGTGGTGCGGGACGACGAGCGCTCGGAGCGGACGCGAGATTTCGGCATGCCGAAACCCTATCCGAATTTCGGTGAGCCGAAAAGTCAGCGGTGGTGCTGTTGCTCGTGCTCGGCGTGCTCGGTGGGTTCGAGCTGGAACGTCGAGTGCTCCACGTCGAAATGCCCGGAGAGGCAGCCGCCGAGCTCGTCGAGCAGAGCGCCGGTGCCTCCGCTCGCGAAGAGCTCCTTGGTGACCACCACGTGGGCCGAGAACACCGGCGCGCCCGACGTGATCGCCCAGACGTGCACGTCGTGCACGTCGACGACGCCGGGTGTGCCGAGGATGTGCTCGCGGATGGTCTCGACGTCCATGTTCTTCGGCACGGCCTGGCTCAGCACGTGGAAGACGTCGCGCAGCAGCGAGAGGGCGCGCGGCACGATCAGGCCGGCGATCACGAGCGACGCGATCGCGTCGGCCTGGGCGAACCCGGTGAGGAGGATGACGACGGCGGCGACGATCGCCGTGATGGAGCCGATCATGTCGCCGAGCACCTCGAGGTAGGCACCCCGCATGCCGATCGAGTCGGTTCCGCCGCGCAACACCAGCAGGGAGGCCACGTTGGCGCCGAGCCCCACGACCGCGACGACGAGCATCGGCGTGCTGAGCACGTGCGCTTCGTCGGGGTCGACGAGGCGGCTCACCCCTTCGACGGCGACGAACACGGCGACGCCGGCGAGCAGGAGGCCGTTGATCAGCGCGCCGAAGACCTCGGCCCGCTGGTAGCCGTAGGTCTGCCGGTCGGTGGCGGGGCGGGCCGCGATGAGGATCGCGATCAGCGCGACGACGAGGCCGAGAAGATCGGATGCCATGTGCCCGGCGTCTGCGAACAGGGCGAGCGATCCGGAGACCACGGCGCCGACGACCTCGACCACGAGGAAGACCGCGACGATGCAGATGGCGACAACCAGCCGCGTGCGGTTGGTCACCCCCGCCGCGTGGTCGTGGCCGTGCCCGGCGTGGTCGTCTCTCGTCACGATCCAAGAGTAAGGGCGCCCTGCCACCCCTACTAGGGGTGCGCTCCTGATAGGAATGATCGGCGTTATCGCTAGGCCGATGACAACCGCCCCTAACTGGGGCGATGAGACACAAAGCGCGCGCCACTAGTCTTCACCGGTGAGTGTACTTATCCTCGTTTTGGCGATCGTCTGTGTGGCGGTCTGGGTGGCAGTTGTCGGCCCGCGTTGGGGCCGGTTTCTGGCAGTGCCGGCGGTCAGCACATCGGTCGTCTTGCTGTCGGTCCTGACACTCGGAGTGACTCCGCTCCTCGGCTTTACCGTGGGCCTGGCCGTGATCGCAGTCCTGTTCGTCGCGACGGCATCGGGTGTCTTCATACTCGTTCGTAGCACGCGCCCGCTGCAACGCCCCTCGGCCGCGGCTCTCGCCCAGTGGTTGCCGTCGCTGCTCGGAGCCATCGTCTGGATTTCTTCCAGGCTGGTCGCTCACATCCTCCCGGGAGCCGCCAAGCTGAGCTGGAGCATGGAGGGCGACACGACCAACAACCTCCTGTACGCACGCAGGATCGTCGCCGACCACGGAATTCTCCTGGGCGGTGCGGAGAACCCGGTTCCACTTCCCGTGGGGATCCTCGCCCTTCCGCTCTCGATCGAACGTCTCGTGACGCCCGCCGATGATCTCCTGCGCAGCGACATTGCCGTATTCGGGTGGGCTTGGACCCTCGTCATCGCCGCCGCCTGCGTCGCCGTGGGCGCCGTTGTGGCATCATGTGCGCCGCCAACCAGACCACGGATCGTCGCAATCGCGAGTGCCGCGGGTTCCCTTCTCCCCCTCACGTGGCTCGTCAGCGGACTGCCAATTGATTTCGGGTTCTTCAACGTGCCGTTCGCCATCCCCATACTCATGACTTGCTGGCTGCTATATCTGGGTGCGGAGCGATCGCCGTTTGTCTCGATCGTGTCTCTTCTCGCCGCCGCGACCTTGCTGCTCTTGATCTGGACGCCCGCTTTGTTGATCCCGGCCTTTCTAGGGATCGTCATCGTTATCCGCGACCGCCGCAGGCTGCTTCGACTTCCGGCGCGCGATTATGCGGTTCCGCTCGGCATCGTGGCTGTTTTCTCGATAGTGCTTTCCAGGCTCACACTTCCCGCCTTCGCCGCGCAGGCCACCTCGTTCGACGCGGGAGGTATGGGGTACCCGCCGACCTGGCTTCTCGTCGCCCCCATCGCGGCCGGCGGTGTCCTGATCGTCGCACTGCTCCGCACTCGGACCTCCCTGCCGGTCTTCGCCGGATTCGTCGCGGTAGTGCTGGGATGCTACGCAGGCGTGGGTCTACTCCTGTTTATCTCGCGGGACCACTTCAATCCCTGGACCTCCTACTACCCCGTGAAGTTCGCGTGGCTGTCGACCGTCGTGCTCCTGCCCATCGTGCTCTCCCTAGCGATCGGCCTCCTCTCGGCGATCCGGCGGCCGGCGTTCGCGGCGTCGACCGTCGTTGCCGCGAGCACCATCGCGATAACGATTGCCGCGCTCGCGCCCATCCCCACACCGATCGGATACGAGACGCGACAACCGATCGACCGCATGCTCGGCGGCTACGTGTGGAACACCGGCGATGAGGCCGTCGAAACGATTTTGAAGTTGTCGCAGCGCGAAGAGCTGGCTCTGCTCTGGCATTCGAACTCGCCCGACGAGGCGATGATCAACTATTGGGTGATCGACGCCTTCGGTGGTCATCTCGAGGGCGACGAGACTCTCCGCCGGTTCTCCTTCAGCGACTACTCCGCCTTTCGGCAGTTCAACGCCCACCGCCCAGATTCCACCAACGATCTGTGCCAGGTCCTCCGCGACCCGTCGTCGACGCTGACGGTGTACACCGATGACGCGGACCTCGAGGCGAGCCTGCCCGACTGGTGCGAGGGTGGGACCGCTTCGTTTGTGCTCGGCCAGACGCCGGGCGTCGACTACTAGAGCAGCCGCTGCCGCACCACGGGCATGATCTGCCCGAACGCGCGAGCGCGGTGGCTGATCGCGTTCTTCTCGTCGGCGGTCAGCTGCGCTGCGCTCACCTCGAGACCCTCGGGACGGAACACCGGGTCGTAGCCGAAACCGCCGACGCCCGCCGGCTCGAGCAGCACTGAGCCAGGCCAGACCCCGTCCTCGACGTGCTCGAAGTCGCCGACGACGAAGGCCGCCGCGCAGTCGAACTGCGCCGAACGATCGGTGATGCCCGCGAGGTTCGCGAGCAGCAGCTCGAGGTTCTCACGGTCGTCGCGGTTGCCCGCGTAACGGGCGGAGTGGATGCCGGGGGCGCCGCCCAGCGCGTCGACCGAGATGCCGGAGTCGTCGGCGATCGCGGCGAGACCCGTGTGCTTCGCGGCGGCCCGCGCCTTGATCAGCGCGTTTGCCCCGAAGGTGTCCCCGTCTTCCACCGGCTCCGGACCGTCGTAGCCGATGAGATCGATACCGTCGAGCTTGTCGCCCAGGATGCGCCGGAGCTCGACGACCTTGTGCGCGTTGTGGGTGGCGAGAACCAGCTGCACGGGGCTCATGACGCGAGCGACGCGACCTGCATCGCGGTCAGGTCGGCGGTTCCGCCGAGGGCGAGGTCGAGCAGCGCGTTGAGCTCGTCGCGGTCGAAGGGTGCTCCCTCCGCGGTGCCCTGCACCTCGACGAAGAGCCCGCGGCCGGTGACGACCACGTTCATGTCGGTCTCGGCTTTGACGTCTTCGACGTAGGCGAGGTCGAGCAGCGGCTCGCCCTTCACGATGCCCACGGAGACCGCGGCGACGCTGTCGATGAGCGGCTTGGAGTTCTTGCCGATGAAGCCCTTGTCACGGCCCCACTCGAGCGAGTCGGCGAGCGCCACGTAGGCGCCGGTGATCGCTGCGGTGCGCGTTCCGCCGTCGGCCTGCAGCACGTCGCAGTCGATCACGATGGTGTTCTCACCGAGCGCCTTCATGTCGACGACAGCGCGCAGGCTGCGGCCGATCAGGCGGGAGATCTCGTGGGTGCGGCCGCCGATCTTGCCCTTGACGCTCTCGCGGTCCATGCGGTCGTTCGTCGAACGGGGAAGCATCGAGTACTCCGCCGTGACCCAGCCGGTGCCCTTGCCCTTCAGCCAGCGCGGAACCCCGTTGGTGAACGACGCCGTGCACAGCACCTTGGTGTTGCCGAAGGAGATCAGCGCCGAGCCCTCGGCCTGCGTGCTCCACCCGCGTTCGATAGTGACGGGGCGGAGATCGGTTGCGGTGCGGCCGTCGGAACGGGTCATGGGGTGTCTGCTTTCGGTAGCGGGGCTTAGGGCAAAACGAGCTTGGGCAGGTGGATCGTGCCGGTCTCGACGAGGTCGACGCGGGTGACCTCCGGGCCGAGGAAGCGGGACGCGAGGCTCAGGAACTGCTGCTGGCTTCCGCCGGTCGCCTCGAACGTGTAGGCCGGCGACTCGAGGGACGTGCGTTCGAGACCGTGCTTCACGAGCATCCGGTACACGTCGTACGCCGTCTCCTCGGCGCTCGAGACGAGCGTGACGTCCTCCCCCATGATGTATTGGATGGCGGCGGCGAGCAGTGGGTAGTGGGTGCAGCCCAGCACGAGCGTGTCGATGTCCGCGGCCTTGAGCGGGGCCAGATACTGCTCGGCCACCTCGAACAGCTCGGGGCCGCTGGTGACACCGGACTCCACGAACTCGACGAACCGCGGGCACGCCTCGGCGAAGATCTTGAGGTCGGATGCCGCGGCGAAGGCGTCCTCGTAGGCGAGCGACTGCACCGTGCCGACGGTGCCGATCACGCCGATGCGTTTGTTGCGCGTCTGACGCACCGCGGCCCGCACCGCGGGCTGGATGACCTCCACGACGGGAATGCCGTAGCCGCCGGTGAACCGCTCCCGGGCGTCGCGCAGCATCGCCGACGAGGCGGTGTTGCAGGCGATCACGAGCAGCTTGACGCCCTCGGCGACGAGGTCGTCCATCACCTCGAGCGCGTAGCGGCGCACATCGGCGATCGGCTTCGGCCCGTAGGGGGAATGCGCGGTGTCGCCCACGTAGGTGATCGACTCGCGCGGCATCTGGTCGATGATGGCCCGCGCGACAGTGAGGCCGCCGACCCCGCTGTCGAAGACTCCAATCGGCGCATCCGTCACGCCTCCGAGTTTAGTGGAAGCCGTCGCGCTCCCTCTCCTGCTGCACGACCGCCTCCCGGTCGGCGAGCCGGCGGAGGCCCGCGAGCGGCTGGGCCATGCGATGGTTGCCCCGCAGGGCCGGCTCCGCGCGGTCGAGGAACGCCCAGTAGCCCGCCGTGTACGGGCAGGCGTCGGGCCCGAGCCGCACCTTCGGGTTGAAGCGGCACCCGCCGCAGTAGTCGGTCATCCGGTCGATGTAGGCGCCTCCCGCGGCGTAGGGCTTCGTCGCCACGATTCCGCCGTCGGCGTGCTGGCTCATGCCGATGACGTTGGCCGGCATCACCCAGGGCGTTCCGTCGACGAACATGTCGGTGAACCAGTCGTTGAGCTGCACCGGATCGTAGCCGCGCTGCAGCGCCCAGTTGCCGATGACCATGAGCCGCTGGATGTGGTGTGCCCAGCCGTGCTCGCGGAGTCCGCCGACGGAGTGTCTCAGGCAGTTGGCCTCGATCGCCGCGGCATCCAGCTCGACGAACTCGCGCGGCAGGTCGACGGTCGCGCCGAGCGCGTTATGGCCGGTGCGGTAGCCCTCGCCGAGGTGCCAGTAGAGATGCCAGACGTAGTCGCGCCACCCCGCGACCTGTCTCACGAACCCCTCGACGCTCGACAGCGGCGCGTTGCCGTTCGCGTACTCGGCCGCGACCGTGTCGACGACGTGGCGGGGGTCGAGCAGGCCGAGGTTCATGGGCGCGCTGAGGAGGGAGTGCGCCATCGTCCAGTCTCCGGTGAGTGTGGCGTCTTCGAACGGGCCGAAGTCGCCGAGACGGGTCTCGACGAAGTCGGCGAGCGCCGCCTCCGCCTCGGTGCCGGTCACCGCGAAGCGGCGGGGGCCGTCGTCGCCGACGAGGCGGATGTCGCCCGCTGCCTGCCAGCGGTCGAGGTCAGCCCGCACCCCGGCGTCGATGTCGTCTTCGACGGGCCAGCGCGGGTCGGGCAGCCCGAGGGAGGACGCGTTCTTGGGCGGCGGTCGCCGGTTGTCGTGATCGTAGTTCCACTGGCCGCCGACCGGCGCGGCTCCCTCCATCAGCAGGCCGGTGCGAATCCTCGTGTCGCGGTAGAAGTCCTCGAGCAGCAGCCTGCCGTCGCCTCGGGCCGCCGCCCACGCGGCGAACTCCTCCTCGGTGGTGACGAAGCCGCGGCTCGGCAGGATGCGCGCGCCCAGAGCGCGCACCGCGCGTCTGGCGGCCCACGACGTCGGATCGATGACCTCGAGGTCGTCTCGCCCCCGTGTCACCTCGGAGTAGCTGTCGACCTGGTGGAACTCGACTCGGTCTCCCAGCTCGGCGGCGCGATGACGGATCGCGGAGAGGATCAGGTGTGCCTTGGCGCGATGGATCGGCCGGCGCCGGAGCACCGACCGCGCCTCGATGAGCAGCATCGGACCGCCGTCGTCGAAGAGCTCGCCGAGCTGCCCGGCGAAGATCCACCGCACTTTCGTCATGGCACCCACGCTAGGCGGTACCCCCGACCTCGATAGGCTCGTTGACATGACGAGCGCGCTGCTGACCGACCGCTACGAACTGACCATGATCGACGCGGCCATGCGCAGCGGTCTCCACGACCGGGAATGCGTCTTCGAGGTCTTCGCGCGCAGGCTCCCCGAGGGCCGCCGCTACGGGATCGTCGCCGGCACGGGGCGGCTGCTCGACCTCATCCGCGACTTCCGATTCGACGACGGCGACCTCGACTGGCTCCGTGATCACGCCGTCGTCACCCCGACCACGCTCGACTGGCTCGCCGACTACAGGTTCACCGGCAGCATCTCCGGCTACCGGGAGGGCGAGGTGTACTTCCCCAACTCCCCCATCCTCGTGGTCGACGGCACCTTCGCCGAAGCGGTGATCCTCGAGACGCTGGCGCTCAGCGTGCTCAACTACGACAGCGCCATCGCGAGCGCCGCGGCGCGCATGGTGTCCGCCGCCGATGGCCGCCCGATCGCCGAGATGGGGTCGCGCCGAACGGGCGAGCGCTCGGCCGTGGCCGCGGCGCGCGCCGCCTTCGTCGCCGGCTTCGGCGCGACGAGCAACCTGGAGGCCGGCCGCCAGTGGGGCGTGCCGACCATGGGGACCGCCGCGCACGCCTTCACCCTGCTGCACGACAGCGAAGAGGAGGCGTTCCGCTCGCAGGTGGAGGCGCTCGGCTCCGGAACCACCCTGCTCGTCGACACCTTCGACGTGCCGAAGGCGGTGGAGACGGCGGTACGCGTCGCCGGCACCGGCCTCGGCGCAGTGCGCATCGACTCGGGCGACCTGCCCGCTCAGGTCGCCGCCGTTCGGCGCCAGCTCGATTCGCTCGGCGCGGTGAACACGAAGATCACCGTCACGAACGACCTCGACGAGTACACGATCGCCGCGCTACGGGCGGCGCCGGTCGACTCGTACGGGGTCGGCACATCGGTGGTCACCGGCTCGGGGCATCCGGCCGCCTCCATGGTCTACAAGCTCGTCTCGCGCCGCGACGCCGCCGGCGAGTGGGTCGCGGTCGCGAAGAAGTCCGCTGCGAAGGCCAGCGTCGGCGGGCGAAAGCATCCGGTGCGCACGATCGAAGACGGCGTGGCCGTCGCCGAGACGATCTACGTCGGCGAGCCTCCGGCCCCGAACGCCGACGAACGGCCGTTGCTCGTGCCGCTCATGGTCGACGGCGAACCGGTGGCCGACTACCTCGGCGCCCACGGCACCGGCGTGGCCCGCACGCACAGGGCTGCGGCGATCGCCGAGCTGCCCGACCAGGCCTTCCGCCTGGCACGCGGCGAGCCGGCGATCCCGACGGTCTACGTCACGAACTAGAGCCCCTCGAGCGCCCTACTTCAGCGTCTCGTAGATCTCTTTGCACGTGGGGCAGACCGGAAACTTCTGCGGGTCCCGACCCGGAGTCCACAGCTTCCCGCAGAGCGCACGAACGGGCTTGCCCGTGAGGGCGGACTCCATGATCTTGTTCTTCGGCGCGTAGTGCGAGAAGCGCTCGTGGTCGCCCTCCTCGACCTGCTCGCTGTTGAGGAGCTCTTCGAGTTCGCGATCGAGAGTGGAGGTTCCTCCGCCGGTGTGCTCGGTGTCAGTCATGCGCTCATTGTAGTTTCGCTTCGAGGTGTTCGCAGCGGCTAGTTGCGCATGGCGAATGCCAGGATCTGCGAACCACGGCGCTCGAAGATCACGCTTCCCCAGAAGATGCCGATGAGAAGCATGCCGACGCCGATGACGACCCCCGTGCCGAGCGCGACGAGCGGCCAGAAGCCGCCGTACATGATGCCGAGGACGGCGGCGAACAGAGACGGAGCGGCGAACAGCAGGATGGCGAGGAAGGAGAGGGCCTGGATGGTGCCGGCGGGGCTGCCGCTCTGCGGTTGCGCGAACGGGCTGTCGCCGGGGCGCACGGCGGGGTACGGGAAACGTGCCGACATGATGCTCGACAGCCCGAGACCGCTGAGCAGGATCGCCGCGCTCACCCCGACCAGGCTGGGCAGTACGTCCCAGTCTCCGTAGACCCAGCTGCTCACCACGGAGCCGACGGCGATCGCGACGATGCCGACGGTGAGGGCGGGTATCAGCCGGCCGAGCCGGTCTGCGCGCCCGGAGGTGCTCGCCGACAGGTGCAGCCACACGGCGGTGCTGTCGAGCGCCACGTCGTTGTGCATCGACCACGACAGGAAGAGGCACATGACGGGCAGCGGAAGCAGGGCTATGAGCGGCAGCGGACCGACGCCGATCACGAGCGCGATCACCATGAAGATGGGGATGAACGGGATGGCGATGAGCGATGCGCCGTAGCGCGAGTCGCGCAGCCAGTAGGTCACGCTGCGGGCGGCGATCACACCGGTCGGGGTGGCGGGAAAGACGGCGAACCAACCGAGGCCCGAATACTTGCGCGCATGGGCCTGGCGCTGGGGGGTCACCAGCATCGTGGCGACGAGCGCCCGCCAGGCGACCGCGAGCACACCCACCCACGCGACCGCGATGAGCAGTTTGAGCATCGCGCCTCCGACGTCGCCGGCCGCGGCATCCGCGGGTATCGCCCAGGCGGCGCCGAGCGGGGTCCAGCCGACCACCCGCGCGACCGAGGCGAGCACGTCGAGGCCCTCTTTCGCCCAGTCGACCGAGACGAGGGCGAAGATCACCGGCGACAGGCTGATGAGGGCCAGCAGGCCGAGGATGCCCGTCGTGTCGCGTGCGCGCCTGGTCGAGAGCAGGAACGCGGCGATCGACGTCGAGATGCGCGCCGACAGCACAGCGGTGACGACGATGAGCACGGCCCCGACTGTGGCGAGGAGCACCGGGATGGGGCCTCGGCTCCACGTGGCGATCTGCGCGACCGCCATGATGGCGATGACGACAGTGGGCACGGAGATGAACGACGCGAGGGCGAGGTAGGTGGCGAGTTTGTTGTTGGCGATGCCGAACAGGGCGAACTTGCGGGGGTCGAGGGTGTCGTCGATGCCGAGGATGAGCGGAAGGACCGTGTAGATGACGAGCACGGTCGCGCCGAGCACGATCGTGGCGCTCGCGGCCACGTCGACTTCGAAGAACCGGAGGGCGAAGAGACCGCCGACGACGAGAACGGCTGTGGCTAGTCCGTAGAGCAGACCGAGCGCGAGCGCGACGAGCTGCCAGGGACTGCGACGAAACGAGTTTCCGAGAAGCCTGAGCTTCAGTCGGAGAATTTGTGCAACCACTCCATGCCCTCCGCCGCCTTGCGACCACCGGCGAGCTCGACGAACCGCTCCTCGAGGGTCTTGCCGTTGCGCACCTCGGCCATGGTGCCGCTCGCGAGAATAGCGCCGTTCACCACCACCGCGACCGAGTCGCAGATGCGCTCGATGAGGTTCATGGTGTGGCTCGACATCACCACGGTGCCGCCGGCGGCGACGTACTTCTGCAGGATCTCGATGACGTTGGCTGCCGACACCGGGTCGACCGACTCGAAGGGCTCGTCGAGAACGAGGAGCCTCGGCGAGTGGATCATCGCCGCTGCGATCGCGACCTTCTTCGTCATGCCGGCGGAGTAGTCGGTGACGAGACGGTCGAGCGACTCCTCGAGGCCGAATGCCGCGGCGAGGTCGGCGCTACGGCTGCGCACCACCTTCTTGTCGAGGCCGTGCAGGATGCCGGAGTAGTAGAGCAGCTGCGAACCGGTGAGCCGGTCGAAGAGCCTCAACCGGTCGGGCAGCACTCCCATGGTGCGCTTCGCGACCACGGGATTGGTCCAGACGTCGGCGCCGTGCACAGTGACGCTGCCCGCGTCCGGGCGCAGCAGTCCGGTGACCATCGACAGAGTCGTCGTCTTGCCTGCACCGTTCGGGCCGACGATTCCGAAGAACGATCCGGCGACGATCTCGAGGTCGATGCCGGCGACGGCTGTCGTGTCGTCGAACCGCTTGACGAGGCCGGTGACCTTGAGCACGACCTCGCGCTCGACCGGTGCCGCCACCTCGACGACTTCGACGTTCTCAATGGTCGCGACGTTCTTCACGTCGGGCTCGGGCGCCGATACCTGCGACACGACCTCGGACGACGGCGTCTTCGGTTTGGCCGCCGGAGTGCGGGGTTGAGACGCGGGCCGCTTCGACGGTGCGCGACGCACGGGCGGCTTCGGGGCGGTGGTGGTGGTCTCGGATGCCACGGATTCTTCTACCGTCTCGGCCCGAGTCTCCTCGGCGTTCAGCGTCTCGACGGGCGCCGGACTCTCGGTGAGCAGAGCCTCCGTGGCCTCGGGAAGCTGGGAGTCGACAACGGAGGCCACGTCGCCGGACGCCGGCTGCGCGGCGGCCTTGGCGCGCGCGGTCGTCTTGGCGGCGGGCGGGCGCTTGGCGGGGACGCTCTTCGGCGCCGGGCTCTTCGAGGTGGCGCTCTTGGCCGGCGTCGTGGTGGCGGCGTCGGAGCTCGCCGGCTTCGGGCGCGTGGTGCGGGGCTGGGTGGTGCGGGGCTGCGTCGTGCGCGGCTGCGTCGTCTTGCCCGTCTGCCCGGCGGGCTTCGCTGTGCTGCGCGACGTCGTCTTGCGCGGGGTGGCGGGCTTCACGGCGGTCTCGCCGGTGGCGGCGTCTGCCGCAGGCTTCGGCGTGCGAGCGGTGGTCGTGCGGGGTGTCGCCGGTTTGCGCGGAGTCGGCGCCTTCTTGGTCGTGCTGGATGTTCGAGCGGCCGGGGTGTCTACCTGCGGCGTCGGCTGGGCCTCGGGCAGGTCGGGTTCGGAATCCACGTGTCCACCGTACCAACCGCCGACGACTGTCAGAGCTTCCATCACGAATCGACAACATCAGCCGCGGGCCTCTGGCCCGCGGACGAGGGTCGCTGCTAAATTTACCCAAGCACAATGGTGTGTCCAGAAATTCACCTACAGGCAAACAACAGGCAAACAAGCCACAGTGTGTTGTTGCTTCGCAGAAGTAGATTGACAACAAGGAGACTCATCGTGACCACGCAGATCGTGATTCTGGCCGCCGGAATGGGCAGCCGTCTCGGCCGCACCCTGCCGAAGCCACTTACCGAGCTCGCCGACGGCCGCACCATCATGGGGCAGCAGTTCGACAACATCCACCAGGCCTTCGGCAAGGCAGCACAGGTCACGGTCGTCGTGGGCTACAAGCTCGAGCACATCATCGAGGCTTTCCCCGAGGCATCCTTCGTCTACAACGAGCAGTACGACCAGACCAACACCTCGAAGAGCCTGATGCGCGCTCTCCAGGCATCCGCCCCCGGCGGCGTCCTCTGGATGAACGGCGACGTGGTCTTCGACCCCGCAGCGCTCGAGCGCGCTGCCAAGCTGGTCGCCCGCGACCAGTCCTTCGTCTCGGTCAACACCGCGAAGGTCTCCGACGAAGAGGTCAAGTACACCACCGACGCGGAGGGCTACATCAAGGAGCTCTCGAAGACCGTGAAGAACGGTCTCGGCGAGGCCGTCGGCATCAACTACATCTCCCGCGACGACAAGGCCGTTCTGCTGCGCCAGCTCAAGCGCGTCGGCGATCAGGACTATTTCGAACGTGGCATAGAGTTGGCCATTGAGCAGGACAAGCTGCACATTGAGCCGGTGGACATCTCCGATCTCTACGCTGTAGAGATCGACTTCGCTGAAGACCTGGAACGGGCGAACCTCTTCGTCTAACCGGTTGCAACGGGGGAAGCGGTCCGCCGACAGGTGCCCGTTAAGCCCTAAAGGACCTTCGTGACCGTTGCACTACCCGAGCGATCCGTTCGCTCTCCGCTGGCGCGCTACTGGCAGTCCCTGTGGCTGCTCACGAAGCGCGACCTCCGGGTTCGTTACTCCACGAGCTTCCTCGGGTACTTCTGGTCGATCCTCGACCCGCTGGTCATGGCGGGTATCTACTGGTTCGTCTTCACCGTGATCTTCCAGCGCGCCGTCGGCGCGGAGCCGTACATCGTCTTCTTGCTGGCGGCCCTGCTGCCGTGGACCTGGTTCACCGGCGCTGTATCCGATTCCACGCGCGCGTTCGTGCGCGAGGCCAAGCTCGTGCGGTCGACGAAGATCCCACGAACCATCTGGGTGGTGAGCCTGGTCCTCTCGAAGGGCATCGAGTTTCTGGCGAGCCTGCCGGTTCTGGTGTTCTTCGTAATCGTCGGTGGCGCAGAAGTCAATCCCAATGTGGCTTTCTTCATCTTGGCGATCGCCATACAGCTCGTCCTGACCATCGGCGTCGGCCTGATCGTGGCTCCACTCGTCGTCTTCTTCCGCGACCTGGAGCGGGCCGTCAAGCTCGGACTGCGCTTCCTCTTCTACGCGTCTCCCATCATCTACGGGGTCACCGACCTGCCGCGGGTTCCGATCGACCTCCATTTCTGGGCGGCGTTCAACCCGCTCAGTGGCATCTTCTCCGTCTACCGTTCCGCGTTCTTCGCCGCGGAACTCGACTGGTTCATGGTGGCGGTCTCAGCCGGAATGAGTATCGTCATCCTGTGCATCGGCATGTTCGTCTTCAAGCGCACCATTCGTTCGGTGCTGAAAGAGATCTAGACCTTGTCCCAGAGTGAGCTCATCGAACGACCGGCGGCCGACAAGTCGACCGCGGTGATTTCGGTGACGGATGCGGGCATCCGCTATCGCCGCAACCGCCGAGCCCGTCGCAACTTCAAAGACCTCTTCAGCGCACGCGCACGTCGCACCCGGCCGGGAGAGTTCTGGGCGCTGCGCAACGTGACCTTCGACGTGCAGCCGGGCGAGGCGATCGGCGTCGTCGGGCGCAACGGGCAGGGAAAGTCGACGCTGCTCAAACTCGTCGCCGAGGTCGTGCTGCCCGACGAGGGACGCGTCGACGTCCGGGGCGGCGTGGCTCCGCTCATCGAGATCACCGGCGGGTTCGTCAACGACCTCTCGGTGCGGGAGAACGTCTATCTCACCGCGGGTCTCCACGGCATGAAGAAGACCGAGATCGCCGCCCAGTTCGACGAGATCATCGAGTTCGCCGAGATCGGGGAGTTTCTCGACACCCCCTACAAGCACCTGTCGAGCGGCATGAAGGTGCGCATCGCCTTCTCGGTCGTCTCACGCCTCGAAGAGCCGATCATCCTCGTCGACGAGGTTCTCGCAGTCGGCGACCGCGCCTTCAAGGAGAAGTGCTACAAGCGCATCGAGGAGCTCCTCGCCGGAGGGCGCACGCTGTTCATCGTTTCGCACAACGAGAAAGACCTGCGCCGCTTCTGCTCGCGCGGGCTGTACCTCGACAAGGGCAGGCTCGTCCTCGACGCGCCGATCGCCGAGGTGCTCTCGAGATACAACGCAGACTACGGAGTTGCATGACCACCCAGGAATCCCCCCACGCGAACCGTTTCGTCGTCTCCGGCATCGACCGGGTGCTCACGGTGCAGCGCCCCGCGGTGCTCGCGCACCTGCACAGCATCCGCTCGCGTAACCCCGAAGCGACGCCCGAGGAGGTCATCCGTATCCTCGAACGCCGCTTCCTCGCGGCCGTGACCACCGGCGGAGCGCTCGTCGGCGCGAGCGCTGTCCTGCCCGCGGTGGGGATCGGCGCATCCCTCGCCCTCTCCACGGTCGAGACCGGCGGCTTCCTCGAGGCAAGCGCCCTGTTCGCCCAGTCTGTCACCGAGGTGCACGGCATCGCCGTCGACGACCCCGACCGCGCCCGCACGCTCGTCATGACGCTCATCCTCGGCTCCGCAGGCACCGACCTCGTCAAGCAGCTCGCCAGCCAGGCCACGGGCTCGGGTCCCGTGCGCAACAAGTTCTGGGGCGAGCTGGTCACGAAGAGCGTGCCGCAGGCGGCGATGGGGCAGATCGCCGACCAGCTGAAGAAGACTTTCGTCAAGCGTTTCGCCGTGACCCAGGGCACCAACATCGTCGGCCGCGCCATCCCCTTCGGCATCGGCGCAGTAGTCGGCGGCACGGGCAACAACCTGCTGGGCAGACAGATCATCCGCAGCTCACGCGAGGCCTTCCGCGCCGCGCCCGCCGAGTTCCCCGCCGCGCTCGCCCTGCGGGTGCGCGCCCCCAAGGAGCCGAAGCCGCCGCGCGCCGAGCGCGAGCCGAAGCGTCTGCGCGGCCCGAGGCCTCCTAGGCCGTCGCGCACGCAGCGCGCGCTCGACAAGGCCCAGCGCGACTTCCCCGTGGATCCGGCGGAGTAGACCGGTTCGACCATGGGTGGCGCGCTCTCGTCCCGGCTTCTCGCCGTGGTCGACGCGCTGCCGCTGCGGCCCGGCCTGCGCGTGCTCGAGGTCGGGGGTGCGCCGGGTGCCGCGGCGCGCGAGGTCGCACGCCGCATCGCGCCCGAAGGCCACATCCTGGTTCTCGACCGCTCGGCGGCGGGGATCGATCTCACCCGCAAGAACTGCTCGGCCGAGATCCACGCTGGGCTTCTCTCGACGCTCTGCGCGACAGTGGAGGACTTCGCGCTTCCCCCCGGTGTCGAACCCTTCGACCTCGCCTTCGCCTGCCGCGTGGGCGCCCTGGACGGCCGGCATCCGCGGCTCTACGACGCGGCGATCCGTGCCGTTGCCCGTGCCGTCACGCCCGGCGGCGCGCTGTTCGTCGACACCGGCGACCCGCTACGGCGCGTGGCCCTCGACTGAAGCCCGTCCGGTTCACCCGCCGAGAAGCTCGCGCAGCTGCGTCTCGGCCGAATCGGGTCGCGCCGCGTCGATGGTCTTGCCGCGACGGTACTTCTCGACGACCCGCGGGTCGACGTAGCTCTTCTTCGCGATCGACGGGGTGTTGCCGAGCACGGCGGCCGCGTCACGCATCGCCTGGGCGAGCGCCCGATTGCGCTTCGACCGAGTGGCCTCCGGGCCGTGCTTCGCGAGGCTGAGCGCCGCCGCGACCGTGCCCCGGAGCGTGCGGAAGTCCTTGGCCGAGAACTCCCCGCCGGTGCGCTCGCGCAGGTAGGCGTTGATCTCCTCCGCGGAGACCGGATGCCACTCGCCGTCGTCATCGCGATAGGCGAGCAGTCGCGCGGTGGGCCCGCGGCGCTTCAACGAGGAAAGCAGGGCCGCGAGGTCGACGTCGGTGATCTCCGAGCTCCATTCCTGACCGCTCTTCGCCGGGAACTTGAGCGTGATGGTCGTGCCGCTCACCTTCGCGTGCGCGCAGAGGAGCGTCGACAGTCCGTGGCTGCCGTTGGTCTGCGCGTAACGCTCGGAACCGACTCGGAGAGCCCCGGTGTCGAGCATTCGGAACGCACCCGCGAGCACGCGCGAACGGGTCGGCCCGTCGCCGCGCAGGTCGGAGGTGACCTTGCGGCGCGCGTTGGGCAGTGCCTCGCACAGCTCGAGCGCGCGGTCGAACTTCGCCTTGTCCTTCTTCTCGCGCCAGAACGAGTGGTAGATGTACTGGCGGCGGCCTGCCTCGTCCACCCCGGTCGCCTGGATGTGGCTGTTGGGGTGCGGGGCGATCCAGACGTCTTCCCACGCCGGCGGGATGGCGAGAGCGTCGACGCGCTCGACCGTCGCCGGGTCCTTCACGGCGAGCCCGCGGGCGTCGCGCACAGAGAATCCCCGGCCGCGGCGCACCCGCCCCAGCCCGGGCGCGGTGAGGTTGCTTCGTCTCAGTCGTGGCATGCGCTCGACGTTACGCCGCCTCTCCCCCACAAATTAATCGCGCCGAAGGGCTTGCACAGCGCCGCCGAATAGGTCGTTGGCGCAACCTACCGTGCCGCCATGCAACCACTCGCCTATCGCGTTCCGTTCGTCGTCGACCGGTCTCGCGCGCCCTTCCGCTACTACCTCGTCAACCGCAGCGCCGAGACCCTCGACAGCGTTCGGCTGAGCCTCCTCGGCTCGGGTCTGATGCTACCGATCAGCACCAGGCGGGTGCTGCCAGGCGGCATCGTCGCGTTCTCCGCGCAGGGTCATGACCTGAGTCGCAACTCCGTGGTCATCGTGCGCTGGTTTCGCCCGAACGGAGACGAGTACCTGTGGCGGGTGAGCTTCTGAGCCGCCCGGTGTCTGTCGGGCGCGTGCCGGTCAGTCGTTGTCGCCGATCGAGTCCTCGTCGTCGTCGTCGTCGAACGGTGCCGGCTCGCTCGCCGCCGCATCGTCGGCGTGCAGCAGCGCGTTGCGCTCCCAGTCGGCGACGAGCTGCTCGACGGCTCCGTGGAAGCGCGCGGTCGCGGCCCCGGGGGTGGTGTCGCCGAAGTGGCGCTCGACCCAGAAGGTGAGCTTCTGCCTCGCCTCGTCGCTGTTCTGCACGCGGTCGACGATCGCCACGATGTCGCCGGCGGCGTCTGCGTCAAGCCACTCGCAGTCGCCGAGGTAGCCGCCCTCGTCGACGTCCGCGAGCGCAGAGAGCGGACGGGTCACGACGAGCGGCTTACCAGTGGCGAGGCGATCGTAGACCATGGCCGACACGTCGGAGATCGCGACATCCGCCCCCGACAGTTGCCAGCCCAGTTCGTTTCCGTCGTCGAAGATGTGGTGTGCCGACGGGTCTGCGGCGTTCGCTGCGGCGATGGCGGCGATGATCTGCTGGTTGGCTGCGCCGTAGGCGGGGTCGATGACTCCGCTGCGGGGGTGCGGGCGGTAGAGCACGCGGTGCGTGCCCGTGGCGAGCAGGGCGGCGACGAGCGTCACGCCGTGGCTGGCGATCGACCCGTAGGCGGCAGATGCCCGGTCGCCTTCCCAGGTGGGCGCGTACAGCACGACGGTGCGGTCGTCGGCGGGGTACGGAAGGGCCCCGGCGAAGTGGTCCGCCTGCGGGCGTCCGATCGAGATGGTCTTGCGGTCGAGGTCGAAGTCCCAGAGCTTGCGGCTGAGCCGGTCGCGTGCCGCGTCTCCGGCTATCAGGCTCTTGTCGTAGGCCTTGAACTGGTTGGTCGTCATGTACATCTTGTCGCTCTCACCGTGGTTGATGAAAACGTGCCACATGCGGCCGTAGCGGAACATCTGGAAGTTCTTGGTGTTCTGGTTCACGTAGAACACCATCTTGATGTCCTGCGACTGGATGAACCGCTCGAGGTCGGCGACCTGGCGCAGGTACACGACGGGCACCGGCGACTCGTCGAGCAGTGTGAGCATCGTGCCGGGAGACCGGGCGATGATCGTGACCGGGCGCGTCTTCGACAGCTCGGCCAGCGGCGCGTACCACTGCCGGATCTGGTACAGGTTCACCCGGGTGTCGGCGAAGTAGACCACGACATCGACGCTCTTGTCCGCGGGCCTCGGCACGCTCGGAAGGCGACGGGCGAGTTCGGCGCGGGCGCGGCGGGAACGGAGGATGTTGCGGAGCACTCGACGAGCGGCCCTGACGTCTTTGAGGAGTGGCACTCCCCGATTAAAACAGGGTCGCATGTGTGAACCCCAGTTCGGGGCCGACCGTTACCCACCTGATACCCGACACACGCTCGGCTGTTACGCTCGGGTGTGCCTGAGACCACGCCTGCAATCACCTTCGCCGCGGGCAACGCGAAGAAGCTGCTCGCCCTTCCGGGGTACGCGCTCGGCGCCGTCGCGAGCCTGCTGGTGCCCCGCCGCCGCGACCTCTGGGTGTTCGGGTCGGGTCCGGGCATCGGCGAAGGCGCCCTCGCGCTCTACCGTGTAGCCGAGCGGGAGCGACCGGGGCGCCGCCTCCTCTGGCTGGCCCGAGACGAGTCCGATCTGGCGACCGCCGCGCGCCTCTCGATCCCCGCGGTGCTCAAGTCGTCGCGCCAGGGCCTCTGGGCCACCCTGCGTGCGCGGGTGATCGTGGTCACCCACGGTTTCGGCGACGCCAATCGCTACGGCATCACCGGCGGCTTCGTGGTGCAGCTCTGGCACGGCATCCCGCTCAAACGCATCAACCTCGACTCGGCAGAGACGCTGCGCACGCGGCTGCTGCCGGATTCCGCGCTGCTGCGGAGGATGCTGCGGCTCATGTACCGCAGGGCCGCGAGGTCCATCGACATCCTCCCCGCGGCATCCGAGGTCTCCGCCCGTCGGCTGCGCACCGCGTTCGACCTGCCCAACGACCGGGTCGTCGTGACCGGCGACCCGCGCGACGACGTGCTGCTGCGCGGCGAGGACGCGGAGCGGTCGGCGGCTGCCCGCGCGCTGGTCTTCGAGCGGCTGGGGATCGCGCCATCCGACAGTCGCATCCTGCTCTACGCCCCCACGTGGCGTGACGGCGAGGCAGACCCCGGCATACCGACCGACGACGAGTGGCGGCGCATCGCCGCGCTTCTCGACGCGAGCGACTCGATCCTGCTCGTGCGCCCGCACCCGCACGGCGTGGGCGACTACGCCGCGGGGCCGGCGTTCAGCGACCGTGTGCTGCTGTTCGACTCGCGACTGTGCACCGACGTGACACCGGCACTGCCCGCGGTGGACATGCTGATCACCGACTACTCGTCGATCGCCTACGACTTCGCGCTCACCGGGCGGCCGATCGTCTTCCTAGCCCCCGACGTCGACGCGTACACGGCAAGCCGCGGCCTGTACGTCGCCTACCCGACGTTCAGCGGAGGTTCCGAGACCGCCTCCTGGAGCGAGGCGCTCGACCTGATCGAGCGAGCAGACACCGCGCCGGCCACCCGCAAACGCCTCGCCGAGCACAGCGAGAGCCTCGCCACGGCGCACCACGCGTACCGGGACGGCCTGAATACTGACAGAGTGTATCGGGAGATAACCACCCGGCTGAAAGAGCACGAATGACTGCGACGCCTCCCGCCGGATCCCCTGCGAACGCCGTGACGATCGACTCGATCGTCGTGGCACGGGGCTCCGAGCCCAGCCTCGAGCTGGCCGGCACCGGCGCGCCCCCATCGGCGGTGTTGCGCGGACCCCGCCAGGACCTCGTCGCTGTCGTCGAGGTGTCGGACGACGGCTGGCGCGCCTCATTCCCGCTCTTGGCCTCGCGCTGGGGCGGACATCTCCTGCCTCCGCCCTCAGGTCGGTACACGTTGGCTCTCGCCGACGAGTCCGGCGTCGACGTGCCCGTCACGGTCTCCGCGCCGCTGCCCGAGGCGTCGCTCGTGCCCGGAGCGTTCCGCTTCGAACTCGCCGCCACGGCGCACGTGCTCACGCTCGAGCTCTCGCCCCCGTTGGCGGACGACGAGCGCGGCGTCGAGCGCCAGACTGCACTCGAGCTCGACTACCGCACCACGAAACGCGCCCCGCTGAACGCGGTGTTCTTCGAGAGCTTCTACGGGCAGAGCGCGACGTGCAACCCGCTCGCGCTCGATCGCGAGTTCGCGTCGACCCGCCCCGACATCGCCCGCTACTGGAGCGTCGTCGACGCGTCGGTGCCTGTGCCCGAGGGTTCCATCGCGCTCATCGAGGGGAGCGCGGAGTGGTGGCGCATCCGCGGCTCTGCTCGTCTGCTCGTCGTGAACGACTGGCTTCGCAACCGGTTCCGCAAGCGTTCGTTCCAGACGGTGCTGCAGACCTGGCACGGCACCCCGCTGAAGAAGATCGCACTCGGCCGCCCCGGCGTCGGCCTGCGCACCGCGCTGGCCACGATCCGCGAGCGCGGCCGGTGGAGCATCCTGCTGGCGCAGAACCCGCACAGCACCTCGGTGTTCCGCTCGGCGTACGCCTACCTCGGGCCGATCTGGCAGGAGGGGTACCCGCGCGACGACACGCTCGTCTCCGGCGACGGTGCGGCCGTCCGCGCCCGACTCGGAATCGCCGAAGGCGTCACCGTGCTGCTCTACGCCCCCACCTGGCGCGACGACCGCCCCGAACACATCGACCACCTCGAGGTCGCCGCGTTCACCGACGCGCTCGGGCCCGGCTACGTGACGCTGATCCGCGGGCACTCCCGCACGCTGCGGCCCGGTCGCGACGTACGAGCCAGCAACGTGCTCGACGTGACCGGCTACCCCGACGTCTCCGAGCTCTTCCTCGTCGCCGACGCCCTCATCACCGACTACTCGTCGGTCATGTTCGACTACAGCGTCACCGGCAAGCCGATGTTCTTCTTCGCGCCCGACCTCGAGCACTACCGCGAGCAGTTGCGCGGCTTCTACTTCGACCTCGACGAGGCAGCGCCCGGCCCCGTCGTGCAAGACGCCGCGGAGCTCGTGCGGCTCGTGCTCGACCGCGAGGCGGTGAGCGCCCGCTACGCCGAGAAGTACCGCGCCTGGCAGGCCCGCTTCAACCCGCTCGACGACGGACGGTCGGCGTCGCGCGTCGTGGTGCGGCTGCTGGCGCGTAAGGCTGTCGGCTAGGTCTCGGCTAGATCTCGGTGCGCGAGGTGTCGACGGTGCCCCGTGCGCCGCGCAGCACGCCGATGATGAAGCCCACGCCCCAGCTCAGGTGCATCGTGGGCAGCACGACCACGAAGAACCAGCGGTCGAGCGGCTTCGCACCGCGGTCGGCGACGAAGGCCAGCCAGAGCACCAGCAGGATATAGGCGGCCGGGCCGAAATAGACGACGGATGCGAGAGCGCTCGGCCATCCGCTCACCACGCCGGTGACCTGCAATACGAGGAGGATCACACTCGCGAGCACGTTGAGCACGAGCAGGGGCGGCACGAAGAAGCGCCACGGGTTGCGTCCGCGGTAGCGGCGCACAAGCTCGCCGCGCCAGATCCCCGTCGCGCAGAACTGCCGGGCGAGCTTGTTCCAGCTCTCGCGCGGCCAGTAGGTCACCTTGAGCGCCGGGTCGAACCAGACGGTGTGGCCGGCCGCGCGGATGCGCAGGTTGAGTTCCCAGTCTTCGCCGCGTCGGATGGACTCGTCGAAGTACCCGACCTCTTCGAGAACCTCGCGGCGGAAGACTCCGAGGTAGGCGGATTCCGCCGCCCCCTCCTCGCCGCTGCCGTGGTACCGGGCGCCGCCGAGCCCGAACCGGCTGTTGTAACCGCGCGCGGCGGCGGTCTGGAACGGGGTCTTGCCGCGGGCGTGCATGATGCCGCCCACGTTGGCGGCCTTGGTGCGGCCGAGGGTCTCGATGGCCCGGCTGGTGTAGCCGGGTTCGAGCTCCGAGTGCGCGTCGACGCGCACGATGATCGAGTGCTTGCTCGCGCGGATGGCGAGGTTGAGGCCGACCGGGATATCGGTCTCCGGGTTGTGCACAGTGCTGATGCGTGGGTCGGCCGCCGCGAGGCGATCGACTATATCGTCCGTGCCATCCGTCGACGGTCCGAGAGCGAGGATCAGTTCCTTCTCGCCGGCGTAGTCCTGCGCCAAGACGGTGGTGATCGCGGTCTCGATGTAGAGCGCCTCGTTGAGCACGGGCATCACGTATGAGACTCCGGGAAGCGTGTCTGCCGTGGCGGCCATGTGGTCCAATACTCGTGCTGGGGCGGGTCGGTCGAGCCTATCAGCCGCCGATGCTGGGCTTTAACGAGTGAGGGACACGGTGCGCTGTGCGCCCGTGCCCCTCACCCGGATCGGCTACTTGAGGGTGCCGAGGGTCACGTCGACCGTCGTCGCCTCGCCACCACGCACGTACGTGATGGTCGTCTTGGCGCCGCCGGCTAGGGCGCGCACCTGGGCGGTGAGGTCGGTCGCATTGGTGACCGGGAGGCCGTCGATTCCGGTGATGATGTCGCCGGTCTTGAGACCGGCGGCTTCTGCGGCGCCTCCGGCGGAGATCTCGCGCACCGTCGCTCCGACCGAGGCACCCGAGGCTGGGGTGGCCTCGTCGGTCACGTTGCCGATGGTCGCACCCAGGAGGCCGTGAGAGGCCGCCCCGTTCTCGATGATCTCCTTCGAGACGCGCTCTGCGAGGTTCGCCGGGATCGCGAAGCCGACACCGATGCTACCGGCCTGCGATGCGGCAGAGGAGCCGCCGGCGCTGGCGATCGCGACGTTGATGCCGATCACTTCGCCGTCGGCGTTCAGGAGCGCGCCGCCCGAGTTGCCGGGGTTGATCGCAGCGTCGGTCTGGATCACCGCGAGGGAGATCGTCGACGACGACTGGCTGGGAGCGGACTGCTCCTCTTCCCGCTCGGGAAGGAGGAACTCGAAGGGGCTCTGCTGTCCGGGCGTGGTCGTATCCGGAGCTATCTCGCTGTTGTCCGGGGCTGCGGAAGAGGCGATCGTGATGCTGCGGTTGATCGCGCTCACGATGCCGTCGGTGACGGTGCCGGAGAGCCCGAGGGGTGCACCGATCGCGATGGCGGTGTCGCCCACGTTGAGCTTGCTCGAGTCGGCGAACGAAGCCGGCTGGAGGTCTGTGGCGTCGTCGATCTTGATGACGGCGAGGTCGGAGATCGGGTCTGTGCCGATGAGCTTGGCGGTGAACAGACGTCCATCGTTGGTCTGCACCGAGATGGCCGCGTCGCCCGTTGCGCCGTCGAGGGTGACGACGTGGGTGTTCGTGAGCACGTAGCCGTCGTCGCTGATGATGACACCGGAGCCGGTTCCGCCGGAGTCGCTGGACTTGGCGGAGATCGTGACGACCGAAGGTGTCGCCTTGGCCGCCACTGCGGTGACGGTGGTGGCGTTGTCGGGGTTGTTGACCGTGATGTTCGCGGGGGTCGTGTTGGCCGAGACCGACGAGTTCGACGAGTCGCCGTTCAACGCGAGCACGATGCCGCCGCCGGCGACTCCGCCGACGAGGGCGCCGACCGCGAGAGCGGCGACGAGCAGAACGGGCTTGGTGCGTCGGAACGAGGCGCCGGCATTGGCGTTCGCGGACTCAGCGGCGGGCGCGTTCGCGGAACCGGCTGCCGACGGAGGTGTCGGCGCGGATGCCGCATAGTCGGGAAGCGGCTGAGTGGACTGAGCGGGTGCCTCGGAGAGTGCACGAGGTACCGGGGGCGTCGGGGGCGTCGGGGGTGCTGCGGGCGTTGCGTTCGAGGGGGTTTCGGGGATCTCGGGGGTGTCGGTCATCGGGTGCTCCTTCCAGCGCAGTAAGCATCTCCCGCGAAGCTGGGCGTTATCTATGTCTGCGCTGGGAGCAAACCGCAGTTCTATTCTCCTCCTTTTCCGGCTCTGTTTGGTCCCTTCGAAGACCGAAGAAAGCGGCACAGCGGCACGGGTCAGCCGCACCCGATCGTCGATCGTCGATCAGTGGCTCCACCACTGTCAGCAGCCCATGCCTTGGGGGTTGGCGACGCAATCGCGAGCGACGAGGACGGTCTGCGCGTCTCCAGCGGTCGCGACTATGGGATTGGAGGGAACTGCCAACGTGCCCGCGATGGGAACCCAGGTAGGGCCGCCGAATCGATACTCGGCGGCGAAGGAGACCGTCAGCTGGATGGTAAAGGTGCCGGGGGTGCTGAATACGTGGCTGGTTGCTGTGGGCTCGAATTCGGGGAGTCCCAAGGCCGCCCAGGTGGCTCCGCCGGTCGCGCTAGCTCGGCTGGAGCCGTCGCCGTACGTCCAGCGCCACGAGACCGGACTGAAACGCACCGATGCAGGGAATCCCAGCAGCGTGCCGTCGACGACGTGCGCCGCCGTCGACGCGTAGAAATTGGTGGGCAGCCCCACGACCATCCACCCGTTCGGTTCCATCATGTTGATTCCGACCGTCGGGCGGAAACTCGCGATGTCGTCGAGGGTGACCGGGGTCGTTGCAGGACTTCTCACAACGAAGGAATCGCGGTACGGGAGGCCGTTCGCGGCGGCGTACTGTGCGCGGGCCGCGTCCCACGCGTCGCGTTCGGCCGCGGTCATCTTCGACGGGTCGACGGGGATGGAAGGGTCGTAGGTGCCGGGGGTGCCGGGTTTCGTCTGAGAGCCGCCGAGGTTCACGACTCCGTCTCCGATGGCTGCACCGCCAGTAGGGCACCCAACCGTTCGCCTAACAATGTCAGAGCAAAATGGCGCTGCATCGAGCGGCGCTTGAATGACGGTCGCGACAGCTAGCTGTAGAAGGATCGTCAAGCAAGAAGCTGCTACACGCAGAAATCGTTTCCCGACCATGGCGTTTCTCCTGAAAGCACTAACGAACGATCAGATGTGGCGGCGGTGAACGCCACCTCGAATGGGGTCCTTTCCGGTCGCGATGGAGACACAACGGACCTGCCCGACGAATCGACGACGTCGACATTCGAAACATCGACGCAGGCGTGGATGACTATCTGCGATGTCTTGGACATGGGCTGAAAATCTTGAATCGAAATGCTGTCGACCAGCGTCGTGCCAGTACCTCGCCAACCATTTTCCGCAACGTGCCGATATCCGGGGAGCTGCTTTTCGTATACAGATTGCGATGCGACGACTAGCAACCGCTCCGGATCCGAACCTCCGTCACTCAGGATCGCGTCGGTGACCGACAGGTACTCCCGATACGCCTCCTCCGCCGCCGCCAAGGCCTCCTCGTCGGTGGCGAAGAGCGCGGTGCTCGACGGCGAAGGCCTGGGCGGCTTGGCCGGCGAAGGCGGCGCACACGCCGACACGGACAGCGCAGCGACCGTCACGAGAGCTACTGCCGCCGGTCGAAACGAGGGTCGCATCCGCACACCATAATTCAACGAGCCCTCACGGCTCGAGAATTATCCACAACGCACGGCGTAACACCCCTTCGACGACTCGATAGGGTTTAAGCACGATGACAGTCTCCGGTTCCTGGCAGCACGCCGCTCGCGGAGCGATGCTCCTCGGCGACGACGGCGCCCTTCGCCCCACCATCTTCGCGGAGATGTCCGCCCTCGCCGTCAGCACGGGCGCAGTCAATCTCGGACAGGGATTTCCCGACGAAGACGGCCCGGCCGAAGTGCTCGAAGCGGCTCGCAAGGCGATCAGCGACGGATTCAACCAGTACTCCCCCGGCCCCGGCACGCCCGTGCTGCGCGAGGCCATCGCGACCCATCAGCAGCGTTTCTACGGCATGACGGTCGACCCCGACCGCGAGGTGCTCGTCACCGCCGGAGCCACCGAGGCCCTCGCCGCCACGATCCTCGCCCTCACCGAACCGGGCGACGAGGTCGTGACCCTCGAGCCCTTCTACGACGCCTACGGGGCAATCATCGGCCTCAGCGGAGCCAAGCACGTGACCGTCGGGCTGCACGCGCCCGCATTCCTGCCCGACCCCGACGAACTGCGGGCCGCGGTCACCGACCGCACCCGGATCATCCTGATCAACAACCCGCACAACCCGACCGGCACCGTGCTGCCCATCGAGACGCTGCAGCTCATCGTCGAGCTCGCGAACAGACACGATGCGCTGATCGTGACCGACGAGGTTTACGAGCACCTGGTTTTCGGTGCGGCGCACATCCCGATCGCGACGTTGCCGGGGGCGCGCGAACGAACAGTCACCATCTCGAGCGCGGGCAAGACGTTCAACACGACCGGGTGGAAGATCGGCTGGCTCGTCGCCCCGGCGCCGCTCGTCGCCGCGATCATCGCCGTCAAGCAGTTTCTGACCTTCGTGAACGGCGCCCCGTTCCAGCCGGCGATCGCCGTAGGCCTCGGGCTACCCGACTCGTTCTTCGCCGGCGTCGCGGCCGACCTCGCGCACAAGAGAGACCTGCTCTCGGCCGGCCTCGTCGCAGCGGGCTTCGGCGTGACGCAGCCGAAGGGCGGCTATTTCATAGTGGCGGATGCCTCGCCGCTCGGTTTCGACGACGCGGAGGAGTTCTGCCGCCGTCTGCCGTCCCTCGCGGGGGTCGTCGGCATTCCGATCAGCGCTTTCGTGAGCCACGGCAACCGCGCCGAGTACTCCTCGCTCGTGCGGTTCGCATACTGCAAGAGGGTGAGCGTTCTGGAGGACGCCGCCAGCCGCCTGAGCCGGCTGACTCGCTGACCCGGGCCGCGGGTTCGCCTAGCTGCTGAGCGCCGCGACGACGGACAGCTTCGGCAACCGCACGATGAACGTCGTGCCGACGCCCACCTCGCTCTCGACATCGAGGTCGCCCCCGTGCGCGTCGATGATCGCCTTCGTGATGGTGAGACCGAGCCCAACACCGGGCACTGCGGCCCTTGTCGCCGTCGACGCGCGGAAGAAGCGGGAGAACAGCTGGTCGAGCTCGTTCGCGGGAATGCCCATGCCGGTGTCGGTAAGCCGCACGAAGATGTTCTTGTCGTCGTCGGCGACGGTGATCGTGACGTTGCCACCGCGGGGCGTGAACTTGATCGCGTTCGAGAGCAGGTTGTCGATCGCCTGCCCGATGCGGGTCGCATCGCCGCGCACCATGGCGGCCTGGTCGTCGAGCTGCGATTCGATCAGCACGCCCTGAGCGGCTGCGGTCGGTTTCGCCGACTCCACCGAGGCACGCACGAGCGGCAGCACGTCGACGTCGGACTCGTCGATGTTGAACGAGTTCGCACCGACCTGCGCGGTGAAGAGCAGGTCGCCGACGAGTCGCAACAGGCGGTGCGCGTTTCGCTCGGCGATGCCGAGGTACATCATCTGCTCGTCGGAGAGCGGCTCGTCCGCGTCGTCGCGCATGAGCTCGAGGTATCCCAGGATCGAGCTCAGCGGCGTGCGGAGCTCGTGCGAGATCAGGCCGACGAACTCGTCCTTCAGGCGCGAGACCTCGAGGGCCTGGGTGATGTCGGTCGCCACGAACAGGTAGCCGGCCGTGTCTCCGGCGTCGTTGACGCGTCTGGTCACGGCGACCTCGACGGTGACCTGCAAGCCGTCGGCGCGCACGTAGGTCCACGGGCGGACCTCGGGGGTGCCCAGGCGCGCGGACTCGACGAGAGCGGAGAAGCCCGGGGTGAGCACGGTCTCCCCCGGCGGGTAGTTGAGTTCGCGGGACCGGTCGTCGAGTTCGGCCTCGACGTGGAACTCGTAGACGAAGCGCTGCCCCTGCGTCTGCGCGGGTGTGAGCCCGAGCATCCGTTCGGCCCCCGGGTTCCACACGTCTATGCGCCCGGTGACGTCGGTGCCGATGACCGACTGCTCGGTGACGGCGTCGAGCACGCTGCGAGTCAACTTGTCTGCCGCCCGCAGCTGCGCCTCGTTCTCGCGCAGGCGCTGGGTGTAGTCCTCTGCGCCGCGCAGCATCACCTCGCGCTCTTCGGCCAGTCGTCGAACCGCGTCGAGCTGCACGCGACTCTGGCGGGACACCTCGTTGATGATCGCTGCGCCGATGGCGAAGACGGTGGGCGCGAAGATCGACCGCAGCAGGTCGCCGTTCGTGCTGGGTGCGCCGAATCCGAGGATGTCGGTGAGGGCGAACGCGGTGCCCACACCGGCGATGACGATGTACTTGCGTCCGGGCTGGGTGGCGATCCAGATGATGGGGAGGATGAGCAGCGAGCCGAAGGGCGAGATGCTGCCGCCGGTGCCGGCCCGGAACGCGCCGAGGGCGAGCAGGTCGAGGATCGGGATCAGGATGGCGAGCCGCGCGAGCGTGGGCACGTAGGTGAACAGCGCGGAGAGCGCGGTGGCGAAGAGCACGCCCCACATGCCGAGCAGCGCGGCCGCCCAGACGGTGAAGTCGACACCCGGCGACACCATGACGATGACGACGGCCCCGGTGAACGCTATGGCGAACGGAGCCTGCTTGAGAAACGGTTGCGCGCTATCGACGCGAATCGTGTCGACGAGCCGGGTGAGGAAGTTCACCCCTCGACCCATTTGGGGATGCTCTCGCGCAGCATCTGGCGCACGTGCGCGCGGGTGACCGGCTTCGGCAGCGAGAGGTGCCCGGCGGGGTAGTCCTCCGCGTCGAGCACGCTGGTGATCGCGATGACGCAGTCGGGCTTGTCGACGGTCATGAGCGACGCGAGCGCCCAACCGTCCATGCCGGGGAGCACGAGGTCGATGACGGCGAGATCCGGGTTGACGTAGCCGTGCGAGGCGATGGCCTCCTCGGCGGTCGAGGCCACCTCGACGTCGCAACCGGAGCGTTCGAAGTACGTGCGGAGCAGCAACAGCTGGTCCTCGCTGTCGTCGACGATCAGCACGTGAACGCGATCGTCGACGACGGCCGTCGGAGCGGTGATGGTCACGCGCCGAGGGTCACAACTGCGGGCTCGGCGTCTGCCACGGCGGCGGCGGGTGCCGCTTCGCGCAGAACCTCGAGGGGCTCGACGCTGGTCCCTCCACCGAAGCGGCCCCAGTATCGTGCGGTCGCGAGAACGAGCTCGGGATCGCGGTAGGTGCGCACGTCGGCCTGCGACGTGAAGTGCGCGACCAGGGTGAGCTTGGTGTCGGTGTGGCCGTCGATCGAGACGAACTTCGACGGACGGAAGTCGACGGTCGAGCTCGGGCTCTGGAAGGCGAAGACGCTGGGTACGGATGCCGCGACGGCGAGAGTCGCCTCGTTGGCGGCGCGGTTGGCGCGCGAGTCGTCGTGCGCGCTGTGCGTGTAGACGACCGTGGGGCTGACCTCGGCGATGGCGCGCGCGATGGCGTCGGCGGTGGAACCGCCGGCGCTGATGTCGGACTCCGCGATGTCCTCGAGGAACAGGCGGGCGCCGATGAGCTCGGCGGCGGCGAGCGACTCGCTCTGGTGGTTGGTGGAGCCGGCGCTGGCGTTTCCGCGGGTGAGGGTGACGATGGTCACGGTGTCGCCCGCCGCACGGTGAGCGGCGAGGATGCCTCCGACGCCGATCTCGACGTCGTCGGGGTGCACGCCCACAGCGAGCACGCTCGCGCGTGTGCCCGAGCCGCCGCGGTTCGCGCGGGAGTCCGCGGCGAGGCGCATGACGGCGGCGACGAGGTCGGCCGCGCTGATGGGCTTGATCAGGAATTCGTCGGCCTGGCCGTTGAGCGCTCCGACGGCGTAGTCGACGGAGATGTGCGCCGTCATGACCACGATGGGGATGCCGGGCTGGTCGGAGCGGATCTGCGCCATCAGCTCGAGGCCGTTGAGGCCGGGCATCTCGATGTCGGTGACGACGACGTCGGGCTTGAACTCGGCGATGATGCCGCGAGCGAGCGACGGATCGGCGACCGTGACGACCTCGCAGCCGCCCCGCTTCTCCAGAACCGTCTTGGTATAGAAAGCTACATCCGCATCGTCCTCGACGACTACAACACGATAGGCCTCAGCCATGGCACATCCTCCCCGAAACTACTTCAGTCAACTCTAGGCGAGAGATCGCTCATCGAACCGCCACGACAAACCGTCGCAATTGAAGAGCCGGGTTGATTTCACGGGTCTGCTCGACCCGCTCCGTGGAGAGCCAGGCGACCGCGACATCCGTGGACTCCCCGATCGTGGCGATCTCGACGCCCATCGGATCGACGACCATGCTGTTTCCGGCGCCGACCGGCGGCGCGTGATCGGCCGCGGCGACGTAGATCGTGTTCTCGATCGCGCGTGCGGTGACCAGGGTGCGCCAGTGGTGCTCCTTGAGCGGGCCCCGCACCCATTCGGCGGGGATCAGCACGACGTCGGCGCCGGCGTCGACTATGCGGCGGGTGACCTCCGGGAAGCGCACGTCGTAGCAGGTCTGCAGGCCGACGGTGAAACCGCCCCACTCGAACGTCTCGGGGGCGTCGAGCGTGCCCGCGACCACCCAGTCGGACTCGCGCGCCCCGAACGCGTCGTAGAGGTGGGTCTTGCGGTAGGTCGCGACAGTCGCACCCGACGGGTCTACCGCCACGATCGTGTTCGAGAACCGCGCCTCGTCGTGTGTGCTCTCGACGACTCCGACGACGAGGTGCACGGCGAGCTCTGTCGCCAGAGCCGCGAGGCCCGCGACGAACGGGCCGTCGAGCGGCTCGGAGGCCGCCGCGAAGCCCGGGCCGAGCTCGGGTTCGAAGTACGACGAGTACTCGGGGAAGACCACGAGGCTCGCGCCTCGCGAGACCGCTCTCTCGGCGAGCAGACGGATGCTCGCGAGGTTCGACGCCGAGTCGGCGACCGGGGCGAACTGGGCTACGGCGATCGCTGACTCGACGGGGTTCATACCGTCAGCCTAGTTACGACTGGTGTGCGCGCACGACTGCGACGACGTCGGCGAACAGCGGGTGACCCTCTTCGAGGCCGCTCACCTGCGCGACGAACGACTCGGCCGGGAGCGACGTGAGCAGCTGCTGCAGTTCGACGCTCTGCGGGTCTTCCGGTACGTCGAACGCGAGCGCGACGCCCATCGTGCGCACGAGGGCATCGCTCGGCATTCCACGCTCGGCGAGTTCGGCGGCCGGGCCGACGAACCGCTCGTTGCGGCCGAGCTTGCGCAGCGGCTGCCGGCCGACGCGGTCGACGGTGTCGCTGAGCTCGGGGTTGGCGAATCGCACCATGTTCTTATCGATGTACGCCTGCTGCACCTCGGGGTCGAAGTCGTGCTTGGCGACGAGCAGCGCCTTGGTCTCCGCCAGTACCGCACGCACCTCCGCCGCGATAGCCGGGGTCGAGAACGCCTCCGACATCGACGAGACTCCGGCCGCGAAGCCGTGGTACGCGGCGGTCGCGTGACCGGTGTTCACGGTGAAGAGCTTGCGTTCGATGTAGGGCGCGAGGTCGTCGACGAAGTGCGCGTCGGGAATCACCGGAGTCGCAGCGCCGAACGGCGTGCTCTCGATCGCCCATTCGAAGAACGACTCGACGGTGACGTCGAGCCCAGCGTCGGGGTCCTGTCCGGGCACGATGCGGTCGACCGCCGTGTTGGCGAAGACCGCCCCTTCGGCGAGGGCTGCGTCGGGCAGCGCCTTGACGACCTCCGCCTTGAGCAGGTCGGTCGCGTTGATCGCGTTCTCGCAGGCCATCACGGCGAGCGGCGGCAGATCGGCGGACCGCTGAGCGATCGCCGCGGCGATGAGCGGTGCGACGAAGCGCAGGATGTTCGGTCCGACAGCCGTCGTGACGATGTTCGCGGTCGCGATCTCGGCGACGACGTCGGCCTCGTGGGTGGCGCTGTTGAGCGCCCGGTAGTTGTCGACCGTCCACACGCTCGCCCCGTCGCCGACCTCGGTGACGACGTAGCTGGGCGTCGACGCGAGGGAGTCGATGAGCTCGGCGTTGACGTCGGCGAAGACGACCTCGTAGCCGGCCTTGTGCAGGATGAGCCCGACGAATCCGCGGCCGATGTTGCCGGCGCCGAAGTGCACTGCCTTCAGAGCGCTCACGCGTTCACGTCTCCGAGCAGCTCGAGGATCTCTTCCGGCGTCTCGGCGGCGAGCAGCTTGGCGACGTCGTCGTCCTCGCTGAACACGACGGCGATGGAGGAGAGAACCTCCATGTGGCCGCCGTCCTTGCCTGCGATGCCGACGACGAAGCGCACCTCGTTGCCGCCCCAGTCGATGGGGTCGTCGTAGCGCACGAACGAGAGCGCGGACTTCAGGATCGTGTCCTTGCCCTCGTTCGTGCCGTGCGGAATAGCCAGGAAGTTGCCCATATAGGTCGACACGGTGGCTTCACGAGCGTGCATGAAGTCGATGTAGTCGGGCGTTACCCCGCCCGATGCGACCAGCAATCGTCCTGCTTCGTCAATCGCCTCGGCGGGGGTCGTTGCCGTGCCGTGCAGATTGATCTGGGCGAGTTCGAGCACGTTGCTCATGGGCTTCCTCTATTCTTCCTGGCTATTCGGTGCTGCAGTGGTGTGGCTGGTGTTACTTCTCGGCGTTCTTCTGCGACTCCAGCATGGCGACAACCTCGTCGTACTTGGGGCTTCCCATGAAGTTGTCGACCGAGACGTGCATCGAGTTCGGCGACTTCTCCTCGGCACGCTGCGTGAGTTCGCGCTGCGTGATGACCAGGTCCGCGCCTCCGTCGAGGTTCGCGATCGCCTGGTTGACGACAGTCACGCCCTCGATGCCGGCCTTCTTGATCTTGTTGCGCATGACCGTCGCACCCATGGCGCTCGAGCCCATTCCCGCGTCGCAGGCGAACACGATCGAGGAGATCGGACGGGTGACCGTCGTGCCCTCGGGAGCGGTGGAGCCGGCGTAGGCCGCTCCGCCAGAGGCGCCGAGCAGCGAGCCGACCTGGCTGTCGCGGCCCTTGTTGGCCGCGTTCTTGGCGACGGCGTCGGCGAGGGCGGTGTCGCCGGCGGCGACAGCCTCGAGGTCGCGCTTGCGTCCGGAGCGGATGATGACGGATGCCACGAGGAACGAGACACCGGCCGAGAAGACGACCGAGAGGATCACGCCGACGAAGCTACCCGGAGGGGTCTGCGCGAGGATCGCGATGATCGATCCGGGAGACGCGGGAGCGCGGAGGCCCGACTGGAAGATCACGTTGGTGAGCACACCAGTCGCGCCGCCGGCGATGGCGGCGAGCACCAGCAGCGGCTTCGCGAGGACGTAGGGGAAGTAGATCTCGTGGATTCCGCCGACGAACTGGATGAGGATCGCGCCGGGGGCGCTGGCACGAAGCAGACCGACTCCGAAGATGGAGAAGGCGAGCAGGATGCCGAGGCCCGGGCCGGGGTTCGCCTCGATGAGGAACAGGATCGACTGACCGGTCTTCTCTGCCTCGATCGTGCCGAGCGGTGTGAACACACCGTGGTTGATCGCGTTGTTGAGGAACAGGATCTTGCCCGGCTCGACAAAGACGCTCGCGAGCGGCAGCAGGCTGCTGACCACGAGGAAGTTCACGACGGTCTCGAGGAAGTTGCTGATCGCGGTTACCGCGGGGGCGATGAGGAAGAACGAGAATACGGCCAGGGCCGCACCCACGATTCCGCCGGAGAAGTTGTCGACGAGCATCTCGAAGCCGGCCTTGATCTTGCCGGCCCACATCTTGTCGACCTGCTTCATGACCCACGCGGCACCGGGGCCGACGATCATCGCGCCGAGGAACATCGGGATGCCCGCGCCCACGATCACGCCCATCGTGGCGATGGTGCCGACGACGCCGCCGCGCACGCCGTAGACCATGCGGCCACCGGTGTTCGCGATCAGAAGCGGGAGCAGGTAGGTGATCATCGGACCGACGAGGCCGGCGTTGACCACGTCTTCGTCTCTGCTCCACCCGCCGAGCTGCTGCACCCAGCTGGCGTCGATGCCGAGCAGCGGCAGCCATCCGGTCTCGATGAAGAGGGCCGTGATGAGGCCCCAGGCGATGAAGGCGGCGATGTTAGGAAGCACCATGCCACTGATGAAAGTGCCGAACTTCTGAACACCTACTCGTGTTCCACCGCGTTTGGTTGGAGACGTCGTTGTCATGGGTCTTACTCCGATTCTGTGTTGTTGGTGGTGAGGGAACTTGCTGCGGCGAGCACCGCGACGCGGGCCTCCACAGCGCTATCGGCCGAGAGGGCAATCTCGGCGAATTCCTTGGCTTGCTGCAGGGTGTAGCGCGCGAGCTCGGTGCGCACGTCGGCGAGTGCCGCCGGCGACATCGAGAGCGAGGTTGCACCGAGTCCGACGAGGACGACGGCGAGCAGGGGGTCGGCCGCGGCCTCGCCGCAGATGCCGACCGGTTTGCCGACGGCGACGCCGGCGCGGCCGACCTCGCCGACCAGACGCAGCACCGCGGGGTGCCACGGATCCTGGAAGGATGCGACGGACCCGAGCAGCCGGTCGGCGGCGAGGGTGTACTGCGTGAGGTCGTTGGTGCCGATGCTCGCGAAATCCGTGTCGGGCAGGATGCGGTCGGCGAGCAGTGCCGCGGCGGGCACCTCGATCATGACGCCGGCGGTCTTGATGCCGAGCTCGCGGGCGAGCTTCGTGAAGTAGCGCGTCTCCTCGACCGTCGACACCATCGGTGCCATTACCCATAGTTCCGCGTCGGTCGCCGCGTCTGCGTTGGCCAGGGCGGTGAGCTGGTCGCGCAGGATCGGCTCGTTCGCACGCAGGGCGCGCAGACCGCGGAGGCCCAGAGCCGGGTTCTCCTCGGGCTCGTCGTTGAGGAAGCTCAACGGCTTGTCGGCGCCCGCGTCGAGGGCACGAACGACGACCTTCTTGCCGGCGAAGGCGGTGAGCAGCTGCGTGTACTTCTCCTGCTGCTCCTCCACGGTGGGTGCACGGTCGGCGTCGAGGAAGAGGAACTCGGTGCGGAACAGGCCGACGCCCTCCGCACCCTTCTCGATCGCAGGCAGGGCGCCGTCGACCGAGCCGAGGTTGGCGAGCAGCGGCACGTGCGTCCCGTCGGCGAGCGCGCCGGGCCCGACCGGGGCGTCGGCAGCCGCGGCGCGGGCCGCGATGGTGGCGGCGGCGGCCTTCTGCTCGGCCTCGGTGGGAGCCACCGAGACGGTCCCGGCGACGGCGTCGACGATCACGATCTGGTCGTCGGCGAGCTCGAGTGCGCCTGCGGCTCCGACGACCGCGACGATCGCCTTCTCGCGGGCGAGGATGGCGGTGTGCGAGGTCGGGCCGCCGTCGCTCGTGACGAGGGCGAGGACCTTGTCGAGGTCGAGCAGCGCGGTGTCTGCCGGTGCCAGGTCGCGGGCGACGAGGATGAACGGATACGACGGGTCGGGCACACCGGGAGCAGCGACTCCCTGCAGGTGGGCGACGACGCGCTGCGAGACGTCGTTGAGGTCGGTCGCACGCTCCCCCATGTAGCCGCCCATGCTGGTGAGCAGATCGCGGAACGCGGCGAATGCCTCGTAGACCGCGCGTTCCGCCGTCTTGCCGGCGGCGAGCCGGGCGTCGACGTCGTCCTTGAGCGTCGGGTCCTCGGCCATAAAGGCCTGGGCGTCGAGCACGTCTTTGGCCGCTCCACCGGCGCGCTGGCCGCGCAGGCGGATATCGGCGGCGGTAGCGGCGAGGGCACCGGCCACGCGCACCTTCTCGGCGTCGGCGCCGATCGTGCTCGTGACATCCGTCGGCTCCGGCAGCGGCTCCGGCATACGCAGGATGGGGCCGACGGCGAGGCCGCGACCGATTCCCACGCCGGTCAGGTCCTCAGCGGTGTCGCTCATGCGTCGTGGTCCGTTCCGAGGAAGGCGGCGAGGCCGTCGAGCACGCCGTCGGCGTCGTCTCCGTCGGTGTGCAGGGTGACCTCGTCGCCGTGCTGGAGACCCAGGGCGATGAGCCCGAGGATGCTCGCCGCGTTCATCGTCTTCTCGCCGCGGGTCAGCTCGACTGCGAGTCCGGACTTGGTGACTTCCTGCACGAACAGCGATGCGGGGCGAGCGTGGAGTCCGTTTACGGAAGCGATTGTGACGCTGCGATCAGCCATGGGTGGTGTCCTTCTGTGGGTTGGAGATGACGGCGCCCTCGGGGGACGCCAGCGAGGAGTAGAGATCGAAGGCGGACTCCGGCCCGCCGGGGCCGAAGACCGTGGGGGCGAGGAGTCCGGCGGGCACGCCGTGGGCCGCGGCGCGGTCGCGCAGTTCGTCGAAGGTCGCGGAGAGGTGCGCGCCGACGAGCAGGACGTCGGTGGAGGGGAGACGGGAGTCGAGGTCGTCGTCGCTCGCGGCGACGATGGTCACTGACTCGCCGCGGCTGGCGGCGATTGCGCGCATGCGGCTGGCGAGGAACGTGCTCGAGGCGCCCGCGCCGCAAACAACCAGAATCGTAGTCATGGATCGCCTCCTTGCGTTCCCTGCGGTACAGCGAATCGACGTGCTTAGGCCTCCATTTTCGATCGGATCCGGGCATCGCTCCAGTAGTTCTCCTTCCGCACCCGCGGAAATTGCCTGCCTCGACTCGCGGAACGTGGTTAAGTTGCAGTAAATGAGCGATAAGTACGAGCGCCTGCTGGACTACCTGTCGCAGAGCGATACCCGCGTGACCGCGGCGGAGCTGGCCGAACACCTCGGGGTGACGACGCGCAGTGTGCGCAGCTATGTCACGGCGGCGAAGGCGGCCGCGCACCCGCTCAGCATCATCTCCTCGTCGACGAACGGGTACCGGCTCAACCGCGAGGCGTACACGGCCTTCGCGAGCGGCGGGCACGGTCGCGACGGCGACACCCCGCGCGACCGGGTGCACCATCTGGTGCGACGCCTGACCGAGGCACCTGACGGCCTCGACGTGCACACCCTCGCCGACAGCCTCTACGTGAGCGAGTCGACGATCGAGACCGACCTGCGCAAGGTGAAGGCGCTGGGCGAGGAGGCCGGGCTGCGGCTCACCCGCACCGGCAGTGTCGTACGGCTCACGGGCACCGAGGCGGAGTACCGGCGCGTGCTCAGCAAGATCTTCCGCACCGAGAGTGCGCAGGGCTTCCTCGAGCTCGAGACGGTTCAGCGCGAGTTCGTTTCAGAGGACCTCGGCGTGTTCAAGACCGCGCTCATCGCGGAGCTCGAGGAGCAGGGGTACTTCGTCAACGAGTACGGGGTCAACAGCGTGCTGCTGCACGTCGCGATCGCCGTCGACCGGGTCATCCGTCGCCCCGTCCCCACGATCCCCGACCCGTCGCCTCTGGCCGACACCCCGATGAGCTCCGCCCTGGCGCAGCTCACCCGCACCCACTTCGACGTCGAACTCGACCGGACCGACCTGGATTACCTGAGCAAGCTGCTGACGACGCGGGTGGTGACGCCGGGCCAGAACGAGCCGGTGCAGTCGGTCATCGACAACTACGTCGTGCCCGAGCACCTCGACACCGTGCGTCGCATCGTCGGCCAGGTGGGCGAGGAGTACCTGCTCGACCTCGACGACGAGACGTTCATGGTGCGGTTCGCGCTCCATGTCGGCAATCTCATCGCCCGCGCACAGGACAACTCGTACTCTCGCAACCCGCTCGTGAAGTCGATCAAGACCTCGTACCCGATGATCTACGACGTAGCCGTGTTCATCGCGAGCCAGATCCAGCGGGAGAAGTCGATCACGATCAACGACGACGAGATCTCCTACATCGCCATGCACCTCGGCTCGCACCTCGAACGACAGTCGCGGCACGAGGAGCGGCTCACTGTCGCGATCGTCTCCCCCGGCTACTACGACATGCACGACATCCTGCGGCAGAACATCGAGCGCACCCTCGGCGACGAGGTGACGGTCGAGGTCGTGGTCACGCGCACCGACGTGGCGTGGAGCGACTTCTCGACCGATCTGGTGCTGACGACGATCGCGGTCAAGGGCGCGGGCGACAACGTCGTGGTCATCCAGCCGTTCTTCACCGAGTCCGACGCGGAGAACGTGCGCCGGGCGGCGTCGCGCCTGCGCCGCCACCGTCGCCGCATCCGCATCAAGGACGATCTGCTGCGCTACTTCGACGAGGGGCTATTCCTACGCAACGTGTCCGCGCCCGACGAGGCGTCGATGATCCGCCTGCTGGGCGACCTGATGCTCGAGCAGGGCATCATCGACGAGAGCTACGTCGCGGGAGCGATCGAGCGGGAGGCGCTGTCGTCGACAGCGTTCACCGAGTCGATCGCGGTGCCGCACGCCATGTCGATGAGCGCGTCGCGCACCTCGATCGCCATCGCGGTGAACGAGACGGCGATGCCGTGGGGCGAGAACCGCGTCAACGTGATCGCGCTGATCGCCTTCTCGTCGAGCGGACGCGCGTCGTTCCAGACCACGTTCGACCAGTTCGTCGAGGTGTTCGCCGACCGGGCAGAGGTGCTCGAGCTCATCAGGCGCTCCACCGGCTTCAGCGAGTTCATCGAAGAGCTCGTGCGGGTGATCGACAAGTAGATGGACGAGCTCTAGATGCACGACCTCGAGTTCCGCGACGTGTGTCTGGGGCTGCGCGGCGCCACGGAGAGCTTCCCGTTCGGACCCGAGACACCCGTGTACAAGGCGGCGAACGGCAAGGTCTTCGCGATCATGAGCGAGCCGGGAGACCCCGCCCCCGCGGTGACGCTGAAGGCGCACCCCGACGACGGGGAGGCGCTGCGGGCGCAGCATCCGTCGATCGTCCCCGGCTACCACATGAACAAGCGGCACTGGCTGACGGTGCCGCTCGACGTGGCCGACCGGCTGCTCGTCGACCTCGTGACCGAGAGCCACCGGCTGGTCGCGCCGCGACTGTGACCGTGTCGCGTGGAGCGGCTCACGCGGCTACAGCGTTATGGCCGGATCAGTCGGCTATCCACTCGCCATTCGAATCCTGCACGAAGTCGTAGGCCTCGTAGCGGCTGACTGTGACGTCGCCGTTCTTCATCACCGTGAGGTCGGCGTGCGCGAAAGCGTCTTGGCTGAACGTGCCGTCGGCGCTGTCTCCCGCGCTCCAGAAGCTCACGGGAACATCAGCCGATTCTGAATCGTACGGCTGTGTCGCGCAGTCGGTGACCCACGTCGCGCTCTTGGAGTCGTCGGCGACCCACAGCATCAGGGGCGACAGGTTGTCGAGGTCGGGCTCGCCGATCGCCCGGTCTCCCCTGAATCCGTCGAATCCCAGAACACCGCTGACCGCCTGGGTGCGGTCTCCCTCGAGACTGGGGTACAGCTCGAGGTAGCCGTCGACGAGCGTGTCGACGTCGACACCGTCGGCGTAGTCGTATACGAACTCGACCGCGCAGTATTTCGGATCCTTCACCTTCAGACCCGTCACGGTGACCGAGTCGAAAACCCGGTCGTCGGCGTAGTCGCCGGCGACCGCCTGAAGATCGTCGTTGACCGTGAAGGTGATCGACGGGGCGGAGACCGAGGCCTGTGCCGAGCGTTCGGTGAAGTCGAAGGAGTTGTCGGAGGACGACTCCTCGGCGGCCGGAGCACCGTTACCGGCGGGAGCGCCGTTGCCGGCAGGCGAGCCGGCGCTGTTCGCACAGCCGGTGAGTGAGAGGAGCGCGACCGCGCCGAGAGCAAAGAGCTTCTTCTGCATGTGATGGTGCTGGCGGAGCCAGTCGTCCCCTTTTCGCAATCGGTGGACGTGCTCCATCCCATTTCGGCAGCGCCCGCCATGCGGCAGGAGCTCAGCACGATCGAGCTAAAGAAAAAGGCCCCAGGTCAAGGACGAATCCTTGACCTGGGGCCTCATTTCTGTTGCGGGGACAGGATTTGAACCTGCGACCTCTGGGTTATGAGCCCAGCGAGCTACCGAACTGCTCCACCCCGCGCTGCAAGATCAACAGTAGCACGGTATTTCGGAGTGCCCGTCCACGGTGCGCCGGGGGTTGCGTTCGACGCCCCGGGTCAGAGCGGTTTGCTCGCACCGATGCTGAGACCGAGGGGCAGCCACTTCTTGTCCGGCCACCGGAACAACCGGTCGTCGGTCGCCTCGAGCGAGTCGAACATCTTCCACGGCAGCTCGTAGTGCTCGTGGAGGAAGTCGATCGTGAGCCCCGTGGCGATCAGCGCCGTCACCGTCTCGCTCACCGGGTGGTTCCACTCGAACGTGCGGGTGTTGACCAGTGCGGCGCCCTCGACGGCGTAGTCGGTGTCGTCCTCGACGATGTCGGGTGCGCCGTCTGAGTCGTAGGGATAGGCGAACGCTGGAAGCTCGTCGCCGCCGTCTTCGAAGACGAACGCGGCCGGATGCCCGTCGGCGAAGTACAGCTTGCCGCCCGGCTTCAGGTACCACTCGACGATGCGCGCCCACTCGGCCACGTCGGGCAGCCAGCCGATCGTGCCCCACGTCGTGTAGACGATGTCGAACGATTCCGGCTGGGGAAGCGTGTGGCGCGCGTCGTACACGTTGGCGTTGACGAACCGCGAGCGGTCGTCCAGGCCGAGCTCGACGGCGAGGGCCCTTGCCTCGACGATCGCCGGCTTCGAGAAGTCGATGCCGACCACGGTCGCACCGCGCTGCGCGAGCACGAGCGTGTCGGCACCGAAGTGGCACTGAAGGTGCAGGATGCGCTTGCCCTCGAGACCCTCAGGGAAGTACGCGGCGAGCTCCGTCTCCTCGATGGGGTAGAGCTCGCCCTCGCCGGCGAGGAGCTTCGACCGGTCGTAGAACCCGCTCGCCGCGTGCAGTGGGACACGTTCGTCCCACTGCGCGCGATTTGCGTCCAGCCACTCGCCGGACCGGAGGTCGGTCATGCTGTTTCCGTGACTACTCGCCGCTGGCCACGAGGGCGGCGGTGAGCGCCGCCGTCAGACGGTTGTCGGCCTCGGCTGCGGCGACCAGGTCGTTCGCCGCGTAGGCGGCCTCACGAGCGGACAGCGCGGACTTGGCTTCGGCGAGGGCCGCGGCCAACGCGACCTCGTCGACCGTTCCCGTGCCCGGGTTCGCGGGGGCGTCCGGGGTCTCGGGCGTGGTGGGCGCGTCGGGGTCGGTCGGCACCGGCACCTCTTCGGGCAACGGCTCGACCACGGTTCCGCCGTCGCCGGCGTCGGCACCGGAGTCGCCGCCGAAGAGGGCGTCCAGTGCGAGGTCGAGGGTGTCCTCGAACGCGATCTTGTCACCGAATCCGACGAGCACCTTGCGCAGCAGCGGGAAGCTCGTGCCGCTCGTCGACTGCACGTAGACGGGCTGGACGTAGAGCAGACCTCCGCCGACCGGGACGGTCAGCAGGTTGCCCTGGATCGCCTCGGTATCACCGCGTTGCAGCAGCGACAGCTGGCTGGCCACGACGGTGTCGGAGTTGAAGTTGTTCTGCACCTGTCCGGGGCCGGGGACCGTGTCCTGCTTCGGCAGCGTGAGCAGCGTCAGCTTTCCGTAGTCCGGTCCGGCATCCGAGTTCACCGCGAGATAGCCGGTGAGAATGCTGCTGCTCGAGGTCGCCGCCGCCCGGGGGATGTACGTGGAGTACAGGGTGAAGGCGGATGAATCGGTGCCGGGCACCTTCATGGTGAGGTAGTACGGCGGCTGCAGCGTCGGGGCTGCCGCGGGCGACGTCGGGTCGTCGGGCGTGACCCACTGGTCGTCGCTCGAGTAGAACGAGTTCGCGTCGGTGACGTGGTACGAACCGAGGATCGCGCGCTGCACCTTGAACAGGTCGGACGGGTAGCGCACGTGCGAGGTGAGCTGCTCGCTCATGTCGTCGGCCGACTTGAGGGTCGTGGGGAAGATCTTCTGCCAGGTCTTCAGCATCGGGTCCTCCTTGTCCCAGGCGTACAGCGTCACCTTTCCGTCGTGGGCGTCGACCGTGGCCTTCACCGAGTTGCGGATGTAGTTGAGGTTGTCGACCGCGTAGGGCACGGCGGGGGTGTTCGAGTCGACGATCGTGTCGCTGAGCTTCTCCACCTGCGAGTACGGGTAGTTCGCGCTCGTGGTGTAGCCGTCGACGATCCAGACCACCTTGCCGTCGACGACGGCGGGGTAGGTGTCGCTGTCGAGGGTGAGGTACGGAGCGACCTTGCCCACACGCTCGATCGGGTCACGGTCGTAGAGGATCTGCGACTTCTCGGTCACCGCGTCGGAGAGGAAGATCTGCTCCGACTGGAACTTGATCGCGTACACCAGCTTGTTGAAGATGTTGTCGAGCATCGGCCCACCGTCGCCTGAGAAGGTCGTGGTGGTGTTCGACGCGGCGTCATCGTCTGCCGACGGGTAGTCGAGCTCGATCGGCTTGTCGCCCTCGGGAGCTCCGACGATCGAGTAGGTCGGCGACTCTTCGCCGAAGTAGATGCGCGGCTCCTCGATCTCGAGGGCACCCGTGGACGGGATTCCCGATTCGAGGAAGACGGGCTGGCCGTCTGACGTGCGCTGGTTGCCGAATGCGGCGACGACTCCGTAGCCGTGCGTGTAGACGACCGTGTTGTTGTACCAGCTGCGGGAGGAGCCGAGGCCCTCCTGGTCGAGTTCGCGAACCGCGATCACCGTGTCCTGCACGGTGCCGTCGATCTCGTAGCGGTCGACGTCGAGGTGCGCGGAGAACTGGTAGTACTGCTTGAAACGTTCGAGCTGCGCGAACGAGTTCGACACGAGCGCCGGGTCGATGATGCGGATGTTGGCGGTCGTCTCCGCATCCGTCCGCAGCGCGCCTCCGACGGCGTCCGTCGTGGCGTTGTACGGCACTTCCTCGACACCGGAGACTCCGTAGGCGTCGCGGGTGGCCTCGATGCTGCGCTCGATGTACGACGACTCGAGCGTGCGGGCGCTCGGCTCGACCTGGAAGCGCTGAACGATCCAGGGGTAGATCGTGCCGACGACGAGGCCGGCGACGAGCAGCAGTGCCGTGCCGATCACGGGAAGGCGCCAGCGGCCGATGACCGCGGTGACGATGAACAGCACGGCGACGAGGGCGGCGATGCCCGCGATGATGGCGCGGCCGGGGATGGTCGCGTTGTCCTCGGTGTAGCCGGCACCCGTCTGCAGGTAGCCCGCGCTGGCCGAGGTGAGGGTCGTGTACTGGTCGAGCCAGATGCTGACGGCCTGCAGCGCGATGTACAGTGCGGCGGTGACGGCGATCTGGATGCGGGCGGAACGCGAGATGCGCACCTCTCGGCCCGAGACGCGGATCGCGCCGTACAGGTAGGCGGTGGCGAGGGCCGCGATGCCCGCGATCAGGACGATGGCCGACGCGTACGCGACGACCCCGCGCAGGAAGGGCAGCTCGAACATGTAGAACGAGATGTCGAGGCCGAACTGCGGGTCGGTCTCGCCGAAGCTGGTGCGGTTGAGGTACTGCAGGGCGACCGGCCAGCGCGTGGCGGCGGAGACACCGGTGAACAGGCCGAGCACCGCGGGGATGCCGAACATCGCGAGGCGACGCAGCGGCTCGATGACCTGCTGGTAGCGGTCGAGCTGCGAGTTGAGCTTGGCGTAGACGGGACGCGCGCGGAACGCGATCTCGATGCTCGCCCAGACCGGAATCGCCATGGCAAAGAACCCGATGAGGAACATGACCGCGGTGGCGGTCCACTGCGTGGTGAGAACGTTGAGGAATCCGAGCTGGTCGAACCAGAGGACATCCGTGTACAGCCCTGCGACGATGAAGAAGATCACCACCAGGACGGCGACGATCGCGGCGGTAATCGCGAGGGTGACCCTCGTGCGGCTGGCGGGTGGGTTTGCTGTGGAAGTCAAGCGACTGCTCCTGGCCTTAGTGGTCGGTCAGGGTCATCTTAACGGTGCGGACTGGAAGAGTGCTGGTGCTAGCCCGCGCTGCAGCTCGGAAGCTCCGCCGTGGAGGTTCCCGCCGCGATGGCGTCGAGCGCCGCCATCGAGTCGGAGAGATCGGTGATCGCGAAGACCGTGAGACCGTCGGGGACATGACCGACGACCTCGTTGCAGTTGTCGACGGGCGCGAAGAAGTAGTCGGCGCCCGCGCGCACCGCGCCGTACATCTTCTGCCGGATGCCGCCGATCGGCCCGACGGTGCCGTCGCCCGTGATGGTTCCGGTTCCCGCGACGTCGTTGCCGCCGGTGAGCGATCCCGGGGTGAGCTTGTCGATGATGCCGAGGGCGAACATCTGCCCGGCGCTGGGCCCGCCGACCTTCTCCAACTGGATGGTGACGTCGATGGGGAAGACGAAGTTGCCCTTCACCGTGATGCCGAGGATCGGCTCGCCCTGGGCGCCGTCGCCGGCGACCGGCGTGATCGACTCGGTGCGCTCGACGCCGTCGCGTGACACCACGACGGCCGCCGGAGCGTCGACGCCGTTCGCCGCGATGGCGGACTTCAGGCCGGTGACGTCGGTGAAAGTCTGGCCGTTGACGCTCAGCACCGTGTCGCCGGCCTCGAGCACGCCGTTCGCCGGCTTGTCGTCGCTGACGTCGACGATCTCGAGGCTGGTGGAGAATTCGTAGCCGAGGTCGGTCAGCGCCGCGGCGACGGCCTCCTGCTGGGAGTTCTGCATGTCGATCTGGCTCTGCTCGTTTGACTGCTCGACGGTGACGCCCTCGGGGTAGACGTTGTCGATCGGCACGACGGCCTTGCTCGAGTCCAACCACGCGGAGGCGACCTGGAACCAGTTGAGCCGGTTGTCACGGTTGCCGTTGATCGACACCGTGAGCATGTTGAGAGACCCTTCGGTGGGGTAGGTGGTCGCGTTCTGGATGTCGATGAGGGGAACGGACTCGCCGCCCACCTCGACCTCGCCGAGGGTGTCGAACACCGGGCCGGGCTGTTCGATCACGTAGGGCGATGGGACGAGGGCGACCACGATCGTCACGAGCATCGCGATGAAGATGAACGACCAACCCACGGTCGAGGAGCGTGAACGACGCGGCGCGGCGACCGGGTCAGAATCGGCGAAAAGCGCCACCGTAGTCCTTTTGTGTCAGAGGGCGAGAGGAAGTGTTCGCCACGGGCGCACTGCCAGACGAACCAGCCTAGGTGAAAACCCAGCCCCGTCGAGCGTGCAGCAGCTAGCGTAGTTCGCATGCCTGAAGATTCGCGGGAAGAGCCGCCCGAAGAAGAGTTCCGTGAGATGCTGCGCGCGTTCCTCGAGGGGAACACCGACCTCGACCCGAGCAAACTGGCCAGCGCCGCCGGCCTGCCCAACGACCCCGAGGTCGTCGCGCAGCTGATCGCCCAGCTGCAGAACGCCATGCAGTCGAGCGGAGACGGCATCAACTGGGGCCTGGCTCTCGAACAGGGCAAGGCCCTCGCCTCCCGGTCGACCGTGGTGTCGCTCCCCGCAGAGCGGTCGCAGATCGAGCAGGCCTTCCACGTGGCGTCGCTCTGGCTCGCCGAGGCCACCGAGATCTCCGAGCTCACGGTCGCCCCCAAACTGATGAGCCGCACCGAGTGGGTCACCGCGACGATGCCGATCTGGATCCAGCTCGCCGAGCCGGTCGCCACGAGCATCGCCGACTCCCTCACCGACGTGCTCGCCGAACAGGCGCCGGAGGAGATGAACGACATGATCGCCGGCGCCAGCCAGCTCATGCGCAACGTCGGCGGCACCCTGTTCGCCATGCAGCTCGGCCAGGTCGTCGGCCAGCTCGCGAGCGAGGTCGTCTCCGGCGGAGACATCGGAATCCCGCTGCTCGGCACCGGCGACGGCGACCAGCAGGCCGCGATGATCCCCCAGAACGTCGCCGCGTTCGCGTCCGGTCTCGACGTGCCCGTCGACCAGGTGCAGCTCTACCTGGCCGTGCGCGAGCTCGCCCACGCCCGCCTGTTCCGCCACGCCAAGTGGCTGCGCCTGCAGCTCATGACGTCGATCACCGAGTTCGCCCACGGCATCCGCATCGACACCTCCCGGCTCGAGGAGCTCGCCTCCGACTTCGACCCCGCGAACCCGGAGGAGCTGCGGGCCGCGATGACCAGCGGCGCCCTGATCCCCCCGAAGTCCGACGACCAGCTCGCGGCCCTCGGCCGGCTCGAGACGACGCTCGCGCTCATCGAGGGCTGGGTCGACGTGGTCACCGCCCAGGCGACATCGCGGCTTCCCTCCAGCGCCGCCATCGCCGAGACGGTACGCCGTCGACGCGCATCCGGCGGTCCAGCCGAGTCTGCGTTCGCGACGCTCGTCGGCCTCGAGCTGCGCCCGCGGCGACTGCGCGAGGCGGCAGCGATGTGGCAGCAGGTGACGGATGCCGTCGGCGCCGACTCGAGGGACGACCTGTGGTCGCACCCAGACCTGGTTCCCACGGCCGAGGACATCACGGATCCAAGCGCACTGGTCGCCCGCCTGAAGGCCGGAACGCCCGCTCCGGACGACGTGGACCAGGCCATCGCCGACCTGCTCAACGACGACACGACGGAGCGTCCGCGCGAGGACTGAGTAACCGCCGTCACCGAGCTGTGGATAGTTCGCGCGCAGTGTCGCGGCCCCGTGGCATCCTCTCCCGCATGGTGCTGAAACTCGACCCCCGCTTCCCGCTCGTGTGGCGCACACCCACCAGCCTGCAGTTCGGGGTCGCGGCTCCGGTCGTGGTCCTGCGCGAGGTCACCACCGCCGACGAGCACATGGTGTCGGCGCTCACGATGGGCATCAGCCGTCCGGGACTCACGATGGTCGCCCGGGCCTGCGGGGCGTCGGACGCCGCCGTCACCGACCTGCTCGACCGCCTCGCTCCGGCGCTCGAGACCCGGGCGGCCGATACCGGGCACACCGTCACCCTCGTCGGCGCCGGGCCGACCACTCGCCGCATCGCCGAGGCGCTCGAGGGCGCCGGCGTGACCGTGCGGGTCGCCGCAGACGCCCGCGCGGCCGGATCGGAGGCCTGCGACCTGGCGATCGCGGTCGGTCACTTCGTGCTCGCTCCCGAGCTGCACGGCCTCTGGCTGCGCCGCGACATCCCCCACCTGCCCGTCGTCATCTCCGACACCTCGGTGTCGGTCGGCCCGGTCGTCGACCCCGGGGCCGGGCCATGCCTGTACTGCCTGCACTTCTACCGCACAGACGCCGACTCCGCGTGGCCGGCGCTGTCCGCCCAGCTGTGGGGCAGGAAGAGCGGCAGCGAGTCCGCGCTGATCGTGAGCGAGGTGGCGGCGGTGGCGAGCCGCGCGGCGCTCGCCCGCCTCGAGGCCGGCCACGCGGCATCCGCCCACTTCTCGACGGAGATCGATGTCGACACCGGGAGGGCGACGCGGCGGGAGTGGCTGCCGCATCCGGAATGCGGATGCGTCGGGGTCAGCGCTGCAGTTCGGCCAGGAAGCGGCTCGCCTGACGCTGGCCCGCGCGGAACGAACCGCCCGACCCCGATCCCGTCGCGGCCCACGTCAGACTCAGCGTGCGCCTAGCGCGTGTGATGCCGACGTAGAGCAGCCGGCGCTCCTCGTCGATCGCCTCTTCGGTCTTCGCGTAGACGATGGGCACGAGCCCCTCGGAGAGCCCGACGAGGTGCACCGAATCCCACTCGAGGCCCTTCGCGGAGTGCAGTGTGGCGATCGTCACGGCGGAGAGGGTGGGTTCGTGCTGGGCGGCCTGGCGTTCGAACAGGTCGTCGACGAAGTCTTTGAGGCTGGTGCCGGCCGGGGTCTGCTCGGCGAGACCCATCAGGGCGTTGAGCGATTCCCAGCGGTCGCGCACCGCGCCTCGCGCCTCGGGGGCCTCCTGCGTCCAGCCGAGGGAGCGCAGCACGTCGCTCACCGTCTTGAACAGCGGCTCGCCCACGATCGAGACCGACGCGCCCTTGAACATCATCAGCGCCTCCTTGATCTCGCGGAGCTCGAAGAACCGGGTCGCGCCGCGCACGAGGTAGGGCACGCCGATCGCGCTCAGGGCCGCCTCGATGGCCGCCGCCTGGATGTTGATGCGGAACAGGATCGCGATGTTCTCCGGCCGCGTCCCCTCGGCGATCTCGTCGGCCACGGCCTTCGCCACCGCCCTGGCCTCGCTGGTGTCGCTGTCGAAGCCGTCGACGATCGGGGGGCGCGAGCCTCCCGGCGTGACCGGGGCCTCGGCCGGCGGGTGCAGGGTGAGCGCGCCGGGCCGGCCCTTCATCAGGCGGTTGGCAGAGTCGATGATGCCCGGCGTGGAGCGGTAGTTCTGCTCGAGCCGCACCACGACGGCGTCGTCGTATGCCGCGGGGAAACCGAGCAGGTACTCGGGCGTCGCCCCGGCGAAGGAGTAGATGGTCTGGCTGGCGTCGCCGACGACGCACAGGTCGTTGCGCTCGCCCATCCACAGTTTGACGAGGTCGTGCTGCAGCGGCGAGACGTCCTGGTATTCGTCGATGACGAAGAAGCGGTACTGCTCGCGCACCTGCTGGGCGACGCGCGCCTCGGTCTCGATCATGCCGGCCGTGGCTAAGAGGACGTCTTCGAAGTCGAGCTGACGGCGCTCGTCCTTCAGATTCTCGTAGGCCTGCTGGAGCGCCGTGGCCTTGTCGATCGTGAGCGAGGGCGGCAGCGTGCGGGACTGCGCGGCGACGCCGTACTGCTCGATGCTCAGCCGCGACACCTTGCGCCACTCGATCTCTGCGGCGGTGTCGCGCAGGGTGGCGGTGTCGAGCTTGAGACGGATGGTGTCGGCCGCCTGGGCGAGCAGCCGCGCCTTGCTGTCGATGAGCCGCGGCATGGTGCCGCCGACGACCTGCGGCCAGAAGAAGTTCAGCTGGGCGAGGGCGGATGCGTGGAACGTGCGGGCAGAGACGCCGGCGGCCCCGAGATGGCGGAGTCTGCTGCGCAGCTCGCCCGCCGCGCGGCTGGTGAAGGTGAGCGCCATGACGCGCCCGGGCGGATACACGCCGGTGGCGACGCCGTACGCGATGCGGTGCGTGATGGCGCGGGTCTTGCCCGTTCCGGCGCCGGCGAGGAGGCAGACCGGGCCGAGGAGTGTCTCGGCGGCGATGCGCTGCTGGTCGTCGAGGCCAGCCAGCAGGCTCTCCGCGCTGCGGATCTCGGTGCTGCTCATGCCACGCCGTCGTCGATCGGGCCGCCGAACCACCGTTCGATGATCGATCGGGCGATGGAGGTGGGACCGGGAAGCATGATCTCGCCGAGCGAGGCGCGCAGTTCGTCGCGCGTGAACCAGCGCAGCTCGAGGATCTCGTTGCCGTCGGGGGTCAGCTCGCTCTCGACGGCGGGGTCGAGCCTGGCGGTGAAGCCGAGCATGAGGGAGGCGGGGAAGGGCCAGGGCTGGCTGCCGAGGTAGACGGGGTCGATGATCCTGAGTCCCGACTCCTCGAAGATCTCGCGCACCACGGCGGCCTCGAGCGACTCCCCCGGCTCGACGAAGCCCGCCAGCAGAGAGAAGCGGTTGCTCTCCCAGAGGGCGTTCGAGCCGAGCAGGAGGCGGTCGTGGGAGTCGACGACGCCGACGATGATCGCGGCGTCGGTGCGCGGGAAGATCTCGGCGTTCGTCGTGGGGTCGACACGCACCCAGCCGGCCTTGCCGGGGGCGGTCGCCACTCCGGTGCGCGGCGAGAAGGCGTGCGACGCGTGCCAGTTGACGATGCCGAGGGCCTCGGTGAACAGCCCGGCGTCGCGGTCGCTGAGCTGGCTGCCGAGCTGGCGGAGGCTGCCCCACTCCGCCTCGGCGAGATGCCCGGCGTCGCCGAGCACGGCGGCCACCACGGGGGTGCCGGCCGGCTCGGGACTGGTCGTCGAGGTGGACAGGCCGAGATACACGTACAGGTCGGCGGGAGGGACGGCGGAGACCGGCACGAGGGCGAGCGCCGTGGGGCTCGACAGCAGCGCGGTGCCCTGGAACATCGGGAGCAGCCGCGTCGCGGGATCCGCGAGAAGCCGCTCGATGGCATCCGGAGCATCTCGTCTGAGATAGTCACGGTCGACCTCGTAGCGCGACAGCGGAAGCCGCGCGAGGAAGGAATTCGGCATGCGGCGACCCATCAGAAGTGCGTGGCGTTGAACGAAAGCGGAGCGCTGGCGATCTACCCTGTTGGGTATGGCCAGATCACATCTCACTCTAGCCGCGCTCGCGACCTCGGCTGTCGACGACCTCGACCTCGTTGCCTCGTCGAGCTTCGGTTCCCAGCAGAACAACGAATTCGATTCCGCCCTGCTGACCGCCCGCGACGGTCGGCACCTCATCATCCGGGTGCCCCGCAACGAACGCGCCGAGGCCGAGCAGTCGGCCGATCTGGTCGCGCTGCGCGCCATCAGCGCGGGAGTGCGCACCCGGCTCCCCTTCGCCGTCTCCACCTACGTCGGACAGGTTCCCGTCTCCGGCACCCGTGGCATCGTCTACGAATTCGTCTACGGCACCAAGGTCGGCCTCGGCCGCCTCGACGCCGGTCCTACCGGACTCGCCGCGTCGATCGGCGCGTCGATCGCCGCCGTTCACGCTCTGCCCACGAGCTTCGTCGCAGACGCCGGACTGCCCGTGATGCAGGCGAGCGAGTGCCTGCGCGCCGCGGTGAGCGTCATGGACCGCGCCAGCGCCACGAGCCTCGTCCCGCCGCCCCTGCTCGGACGCTGGGAGCGCGCGACAGAAGACGGCAAGCTCTGGCAGTTCCAGCCCGCCGTCATCAACAACTCGCTCAGCGCCGACTCCTTCCTCTCGTCGGACGGCGTGGTCACCGGCCTGCTCGGCTGGCAGGACCTGCGCGTCGGCGACGCCGCCCGCGACCTGTCGTGGCTGCTCGGCGCACCGGAAGAGGTCGCCGACAGCGCCTTCGACGCGTACCACGCGGTGCGCGGATCGGGCGATCGCCACCTGCGCCAGCGCGCCAAGCTCTACGCCGAGCTCGAGATCGCGAAGTGGCTGCTGCACGGCACCGAGACCCGCAGCACCGAGATCGTGGATGACGCGGTCGAGATGCTGAGCGCGCTGGTCGACTCGACCCTCAACGACGTGATGAACCCGCTGAACCCGCAGACCATGGAGGTCATGGCCGTCGAAGACGTCGAGGCCCTGCTCGACCGCACCGAGCGCGCGGTCTGACCCGTTCCTGACCGGGGCGGGTCAGCGACCGGTCGTGCTCGCGCGCCAGAGAGCCACGAGCTCGTCCTCGTCGAAGATGCGCGCCGGCGTCACCACGCGGTCGTCGGCGACGAAGTAGAACACCGCATCGATGAGGTCGATGTCGATGCCCGCCCAGCGCGCGTAGGCGAGCCGGTAGAGCGCCAGCTGCAGCTGTTTGTTCTCGAGGTCGGCCGCGTCGCGCGGCGCCTTGCCCGTCTTCCAGTCGACCACCTGGTACCGCTCGCCGTCGAAGTACACGGCGTCGATCTTGCAGATGACGATGCGGCCGTCGAACGGCAGGTGGATCTCGCGTTCCACGTCGACCGGTCGGCGTCCCGCCCACACGGAACGCGAGAACGTCTCCTGCAGGCGCACGAGCTCCGCGTCGTTCGTGATCTCCCCGGTCGCTCCCCCGTCGTCGAGCTCGAGGGCGAACGCGTCGAGCTCCTCGCTGGTACCACCCATTCCGTAGCGCTGCTCCACCCAGGAGTGGAAGAGCGTTCCGATCTGGGTCGCCTTGTACGGCCGCTCTGGCATCGGGCGCCGCAGGGCGGAGGCGACGACGGCCGGCTCGGTCACGAAGTCCTTGAAGCGCGAGGCAGACACACGCGCGGGGATCTCGACCAGCCCGTTCGCCCCGATGCGCCGCTCGCGTTCGCGCAGCAGCAGCGTCAGGTCTTCGCTCCACCGGCCGCCGTCTGACGGCGACCCGTTCTCGAGAACCGCACGCACCGCATCCGCCCCGGCTTCGACCCGGCGTCGCCGCACGCCGAGCGGGTCGACCGGCCACTGTACGTACTCCGGCTCGCTGCCGAGCGGGTTCTCCTCGTGCTCGCTCTGCACCGGGAGCTCGTCGATCACGCCGGCGTTCTCGAGGTCGAGCAGGAACTCGCTCGGGGTGCGCGGCTTCGCCTGGGTCGACCAGAACGACCCGCTGAGCAGCAGCGAGTGCCTGGCCCTCGTCACGGCCACATACGCGAGACGGCGCTCCTCCAGGCGGTGGCGGGTCTCGAGGTCGAGCTTGAACTGCTTGCGGTTGTCGTCGAACTCCTTCTGCGTCTGGATGCCACGCCAGCGCAACAGGGGCAGCTCGCTCGCGTCCCCGCGGAACTCGTACGGCAGTGCGCCGAGCGACAGCCAACCGTTGTACCCGTCTTTCGCCGCTCCCGGCAGCTCGCCCTCGACGAGGCGCGGAACGGAGACGATGTCCCACTCGAGACCCTTGGAGCCGTGGATGGTCAGCAGCTGCACGGTTCCGGGTTCGGGGTCTTCGGGGCGTGGACCGAGACTGTCGCGCCACTCGGCCACGGTGAGCCAGCCGAGGAAGCCGCCGAGCGAGGCGTTGTCGTCGCTCGACAAGTAGCCGCCGAGCGCGTCGAAGAACGCCTCGAGGTTGGCGTTGCCGAGCGGCAGCCGGTCGTTGGCCGCGACCTCGATGTCGAGCATGAGCTCCTGCTCGACGAGCGTGACGAAGTCGGCGAGCTCGAGGTTGGCCCGCGACCGCAGCCGCGCGAACGTCGATCCGGCGTCGCGCAGGCGCTCGAGGCCCACCTCGCTGAAATTGCGCAGGGCGCCGTGCTCGCCCCGGGAGTGGGCGATGAAGTCGAGCGCCTCGACGATCGAGCCGCCCTCGCCGTCGGCGACAGATGCGCGCATCGCCTCGCGCAGATCGTCGTCGAGGGGCTGCTGGGCGTAGTCGCGGTCGCGCAGCCACGACGCGAGCCGGCTGAGCGCGTGCACGTCTTGCACGCCGATGCGCCAACGCGAGCCGGTGAGTAGCCGGATCAACTGGGATCCCGCCGTCGGGTCGTTGACCACCCAGAGCGCGCTCACCAGGTCGACGATCTCGGGCTCCTGCAGCAGACCGCCGATGCCGAGCACGTGGTACGGCACGCCGGCCTCGTCGAGCGCGGCGGTGAACACCGGCAGGGTCGACCTCGTGCGCATGAGCATCGCGGCGGTGCGCTGCTCCCCCTTGCCCGACGGCACGGCGAGCTGCGCCTTGAGCCAGGCGGCCGCGGCAGCCGCCTCCTCGGCGACCGTCTCCTCGAAGACGACGGACAGGCTCTCCGCGGATGCGGCGGGGCTGGCCGTGAGCGACCCCACTTCGACCTTCGTGACGAGGTTGAGTTTCTCGACGAGCGCGTTCGCCGCCGCGAGGATCGAGTGGCCGTTGCGCCAGCTCGTCGACAGGTCGAACTTCGCGACGGGCTCGAGCCGGTTGAGGCTCGAGAAGTCGCTGGGGAAACTGCCCAGGTTCGCGGCACTCGCGCCGCGCCATCCGTAGATCGACTGGTGGGGGTCGCCGACCGCCATTACCGCGTGGTCCGCGAACAGAGTCTTCAAAAGCCGCGTCTGCACTACGGACGTGTCCTGGTATTCGTCGAGCAGCACCACGGCGAATCTGGTGCGCAGGTCGTCGGCGATCTTCGGCACCCGCTCGGTCGCCAGCAGGGCGAGGGCGACCTGGTCGGAGTACTCGACGAGACCGCGGTCGGCCTTTGCCGCGGCGAACGCGTCGGCGAGGTCGAGGAGCACCGGCAGGCCCTGCACGGCCTCGACCGCCTTGCGCACGTCGGGGTAGCGGGCGTTCGACCGTCCGCCATAGGGCAGTTCGAGCACCGATCCGAGTTCGGCGACCATGCGGCGCACGTCGTCGGAGTCGCCCTCGATCTCGCTCAGCTCGTGATTCAGGGTGATGACGGCCTTGGTGACGACATCGACGCTCTTGTCGAGATCGGCGATGCGCTCGTCGCGGCTGGCCACCACGATCGAGCGGGCGAGCTGCCAGCTGGATGCCTCGCTCAAGACCGCGGCGTCGCTCTCACGCCCGATGAGGGCCGCGTTGTCGCGGTAGATGGAGTTTGCGAAGGAGTTGTAGGTGGCTACGGTGGGCGCGTCGAACACGTCGTAGTCGTCGCCGACGAGTCCGGCCGCAGCGAGCTGCTCGATGCGTTCCCTGATGCGTTTGGCGAGCTCTCCGGCGGCCTTGCGGGTGAAGGTGAGGCCGAGCACCTCGCTCGGCTTCACCATGCGGTTCGCGAGCAGGTAGAGAACCCGGTTCGCCATCGTCTCGGTCTTGCCGCTGCCCGCTCCCGCGATGACGAGGGCGGGTGCCAGGTCGGCCTCGATGACCGCCTGCTGCTGCGGGGTGGGCGGATTGCCGCCGATGGCCGCGGCGATCTCGAGCGCGCTCACGCGTGTGGTCACGTTCAGGTCGAGCGTCATGCGCTCACCGCCTTCACCAGGTGGATGCGGTATTTGGGATCGTTGCCCGAGCCGTAGCTGTCGAGGTTGAGCACGCCGGCGAATTCGGCCGCGGCCATGCCGATCGCGGCGAGCTCGATGCGACGGCGCAGCTCGTCGAGCTCCTCGCCGACGAGCGGGCCCTGCACGGCCTCGCGGTACAGCTTTCCGCCCTTGCCCGACGACACGTAGAGCAGCTTCGCGCCGCCCGGCCGGTGGCCCTCGGGCAGCTCGATGTGCTCGAGCACGCCGTGGTCGTAGGCGAGCTGGTAGGCGCCGAGCTGGGCGTTCGCGTCGATTCGCGACTGGTTGGTCTCTGCCCGGCCGGTCTTCAGATCGACGATGACGATCGCGCCGTCGTCATGCTGCTCGACCCTGTCGATCTTGCCGTTGAGCTTTCCGCGGCCGACGACCACGCTGAACGCGGCCTCCGGGGCGACGAGCGTGCGGTCGGCCGCGGCGAAGTCGTGCAGGTACTGCGACAGTCCGGCGGTCAGCACGCGCGCGGCCCTGCGCTGCTTCTCGGCGAGCCACGGCGACTCGAACACGAGCTCGCTCCACCGCGACTCGACCGCCTGCCAGAGCGCCTCGACGGAGGGGTCGGTGGCGGTCTCCATCGCCCAGTGCACGATCGTTCCGAGGCCCATCGCGGTGCTGGTCTGCGATCCGCTCATCACGTCGATGAACCAGTTGAGCGGCGATGCCTCGAAGGCCTCCAGCTTCGACGGCGAGACGCCGACCGTCACCTCCGGGTCGTCGAGGTCGTGCAGCGGGCCCGTCGTCGACGGCTCGAGCAGACCGTGCCACTCGGCGGGGTCGGCGCCGGGCACACGTTCGACGGCCAGCCGGGCGAGGGATGCCGCGGCGTCGGCGCGGTCTCTCTCGGCCAGGGCCGCCGAGACCTCGGGGCGGGGGCGCACGAGCTCGCGTCGCAGCCTCCCGGTGACCCCGCGGAGGGAGAGCGGATGCCACTCCGTCGAGTCGAGGGCGACCCCGACTCCGTTCGGCACGAGACCGAAGAGCACGGACGCCGCCTCGTCTTCGTTCGCGACGGCGCTCAGGATGACCTGGGTGTCAGCGCGGGAGACGGCGAGCGCGAACATCCGCAGCTCGTCTCCGAGCACCTGCTTGCGGTCGTCGATCGCGGCGCCCCCGTCGTCGCTACGGGTCGCGGCGAGGGTCGACTTCGACGCCTCGACGAGCGCCTGCGGGTAGAGCAGCGACCCGCGCACGCGCAGGTTGGGCCAGACGCCCTCTTGGAGTCCGGCCACCGCCACGACGGCGAACTCCATTCCCACGGCGCCGGAGGGGGTGGTGACCAGCACCGACTCGTCGTTCGTCTGAGGCGCGAGCGTGTCTTCTGGCACCTCCGCGCCGAGCAGGTCGTCGATGAACAGCCGCGCGCCGTCGTTGGGGCGGCGCTCGGAGAAGCGTCTCGCCGCGGTGAAGAGCGCCATGACGCCGTCGAGGTTGCGGTTCGCGTCTGCCGCGGTGAGGCCGGTGCCGAGGGCCTGGTCGAACCAGAGGCCGGCGAGGCCGCTGCGCTCCCACACCAGCCAGAGCAGTTGCTCGATCGACGCGTCGGTCGCCGCGAGCTCCGCCGTTGCGGCGAGGGTCTTCGCCACACGGTCGGCGTTGCGGCCGATGCGGTGGTCGATGGTCGCGAACCGACCGGGCGCGCCGAGCGCCTCGACGAGCAGCTCGTCGCTGCCGCGGTTGCCTCCGCCGGCGAGTTCTTCGGCGCGCAGGGCGACACGCAGCCGCCGCAGGGCGAGGCGGTCGAAGCCGCCGAATGGGCCGAGCAGCATCTCCGCGGCGAGCGGCGGGGTGAGCGGGGTGCGGCCGAGCGCGACGTCGACGACGGCGAGGAGGCTGCGTGCCGCGTGGTCGTCGCGCAGAGCCGAGCCGCCCGCGAGCGTGCGGGTGGGCACCTCGGCGAGGGCGAGCACCCGGGAGATGGGACGGACGAGGGAACCGGTGCGCACGATGACCGCCATGCGGCCGAACGGGATTCCCCGCAGGAGGTGGTGCTGGCGGAACAGCCGGGCGATCGCGGCGACTTCGCGGGCCGGTGTGGCCGCGTGCACGGTGACGACGGGCTGGTCGAAGGATTCCCCGCCCGCGACAGCGGCGTGCTGGCGACCCGCCGCGGCGGTGCCGATGCGGTCGGTGACGGCGCTCGTGAGCGCTCGCAGGTGGGCACCCTGGCGGTGTGCGGTACTGAGGATGAAGGTGTGCAGGCCGGGCACCCCGAGTCGGGTCGAGAGGGTGCCGAGCGCGTCGCGCTCCCCGCTGCGGAAGGCGTTGGTCGCGACATCCGGGTCTCCGAACGCGACGACGGCGACGCCGCGGGCCACGAAGGCGCGCAGCATGGCGATCGTGGCCTCCGTCGTCTCTTGAAGGTCGTCGACGATGACCAGACGCACCCGGTCGAGCCGCTCGCCGATTGACCCGTCGGCACCCAGAGCCGTCGTCGCGAACGCCATCAGCTCGGCGGCGTCGAGGGCGTTCTGCTGCATCGAGCCGAGCACGCCGAGGTACTCGTCGATGAAGTCGGCGGCGGCGACCCACTCTTCGTGGTCGTGCCGCGCGCCGAGCAGGCGCAGCCTGTCGGGCGAGATGTCGAACTCGGTGGCCCGCATCATGAGCTCGCGCAGCTCGGTGCGGAACCCGCCGAGCTGCCGCACCTCGGGCGCGAGCAGCGCCGGCCAGGCGGGGCCGGTGCCCTCGTCTATGTGGCCTTGGAGCAGTTCTTTGATGATCTGGTCCTGGTCGCCGCCGGTGAGCAGCTTCGGGCGCTCGGCGCCGGCCAGCCGGGCGGCGTGCTGCACGAGCTCGAAGGCGACGGAGTTCGTCGTTCGGGCGATCGGCCCGTTGGTCGCGACTCCCAGGCGGAGAGACAAGGTGTCGCGGAGGCGGGTGGCCGAGGCACGGTTGGGGGTGAGCACCACGATCTCGTCGGCGCCCCAGCCCTGCTGCAGCACCCGTCGGGCGACAAGCTCGACGAGCGTGGTGGTCTTGCCCGTTCCCGGGGCGCCGATGACGGCGGCGGATTCTCCTTCGGGCAGCTCGACGACCGCCTGTTGGGAGGCGTCGAGAAGAGCCGTCGTGGGTGCGGTCGTGCTGTCGCTCGGCTGCACGAATCCCCGGATGGTCACGGCTTACACGGTACCGTCAGGCACCGACACCGCCGGTCAGGTTATGCCGGTAGTGAACGTGTCGGCCCCCGCGGGCACCGTGTCGTAATCTTGGCTCGTGGACATTCGCATCGGTATTACCAACAGCCCCCGTGAGATCAACTTCGAGTCGTCGCAGACGGCGCAGGAAGTGGAGACGATCGTCGCGACAGCGCTCGAGTCGGACAGCAAGTTCATCAAGCTGGTAGACAGCAAGGGCAAGCTGTACATCGTGCCCGTCGCCGGCATCGGCTACATCGAGATCGGCTCCGAGTCGACGCGTCGCGTCGGGTTCGTGGCCTAACCATGGAGCTGTTGTTCGTCGTCCTCATCGCCGCGGGCGTCGGCTTCATCCTCCCGTTCGTGTTGCGCGGTCGCGAGACATACGGCGTGGTGCTCCCGGCTGCGGTAGCCGCTGCCGTGGCATCCGTCGTCTGGGTGGGCCTCCTCTGGCTCGGCTGGACGTTCGACGGCGGCTGGATCTGGGCCGTCAGCCTCGTCGCCGGTTCTCTCGCCGCGCTCGCTGTCGCGTTGGCCCTCCCGCCGCGTCGCCGCGAGTCTGACCGTGCTCTGCTCACCAGGCTCTCCGGCGGGCGCGCGTAAGAGCACCAGCGCCGCGAGTCGTCGCGTGTGGGGTCATTGCGGCGTGAGCCAGCCCGCTTGGTGACAAGTCGCGGGCCGCGACATGCGCTGCCGCGGGCCGGTCTGCGACTAGGCGGTGAGGCCGAGCGCGTCCATGCGACGCGTGTGCGCGGCGATGAGCTCGGTGAAGACCGGCTCGATGCGCGCCTCGTCGCTCACGGTGTTCGCGCTCAGCGCGAGAGTCGACCGCGCGACGAGCATCGTGTCGCCGACGAGACGGCGGCCCCACATCGCGAGCCGCGACGCCAACAGCGTGTTCTCGTCGATCGACCGCCTCACCTGCTCGGCGAGCAGCTCCGAGCCCGAGTCGGCGCGCAGCACGGCCGCGACCCTTCCCGCGTAGTCACTGGGGAGCCCGGAGGCCAGGTGCACGAAGAAGTCGTCGAGGAAGCCGGCGGTGATGTGGCAGGCCAGCAGCTCCTCGTGCCAGTCGGCGCCCTGCGTGGTGCGCTGGTACTCGTCGATGGCGGCGGTGAACGGCTGCATCACCGCGCCGGGCTCTTCGCCGTGGCGACGGATCTCGGCGGTGAGTCCGTGGTGCTTGGCGAGCGAGAGGGCGGCGACCCGGCTCAGGGTCTCTTTGGCCTCGGTCGTCGGTGCCAGCGCGAGCGTGCGGCCCAGGTTCTCGAAGATGGTCAGTTGCAGGTAGGCCGACTTGCCGAGGAAGGTGAGGAGGTCGGGCGTGAGCTCGGCGAGGTCGACCTTCAGGGCCGGTTCAGCCTCGGAGCGGGGACGCAGTCGTGGCACCTCGGCGCGCTTGCCCTTGCGCGAAAACCAATTGACCACGAGCCCAGCTTAGAGGCATGCGACAGCGCCGGCCGCGCGGCTGATGCCCTTTCACAGGCGCGACGGCTAAACTAGCGCCATTGCCCCCCATTTCTGGCGGGGGCTCTACGCCCCAGGAACAAGCGGGCGTACTCGACCGTAAGGGCACTCGTACATTGACATTCGCTGATCTCAAGATCGACCAGGACATGGTCGACGCACTCGCAACCAAGGGCATCGTCGAGCCCTTCCCCATCCAGGAGCAGACCATCCCCATGGGTCTCGCCGGACAGGACATCATCGGCCAGGCCAAGACCGGAACGGGCAAGACGCTCGGCTTCGGCCTCCCCCTGCTTCAGGAGCTCGGGCTCAACCCGGCTCCCGGCGTGCAGGCTCTCGTGGTCGTCCCGACCCGCGAGCTGTGCGTGCAGGTCGCCGAAGACCTCACCCTCGCGGCATCCAACCGCTCCACCCAGGTCGCGGCCATCTACGGCGGCAAGGCCTACGAGGGCCAGGTCGAACAGATCAAGGCCGGCGCGCAGGTCATCGTCGGTACCCCCGGCCGCCTGCTCGACCTCGCGAGCCAGCGCATGCTGTCGCTCAAGGACATCAAGGTCATGGTGCTCGACGAGGCCGACAAGATGCTCGACCTCGGCTTCCTCAGCGACATCGAGAAGCTGTTCGCGCAGACCCCGGCAACCCGCCACACCATGCTGTTCTCCGCCACGATGCCCGGCCCGATCGTCGCCCTCGCGCGCCGGTTCATGAACAAGCCGATCCACATCCGCGCCACCGACCCCAACGAGGGCCTCACTCAGGCGAACATCAAGCACGTCGTCTACCGCGCGCACTCGCTCGACAAGGACGAGGTCATCTCGCGCATCCTGCAGGCCGAGGGCCGCGGCAAGACCGTGATCTTCACGCGCACCAAGCGCGCCGCCGCGAAGCTGGTCGAAGAGCTGAACGACCGCGGCTTCAACGCCGCAGCAGTGCACGGCGACCTCAACCAGGACCAGCGCGAGCGCGCCATGGCGGCGTTCAAGGCGGGCAAGAAGGACATCCTCATCGCCACGGATGTCGCGGCTCGAGGCATCGACGTGAACGACGTCACCCACGTGATCAACCACACGATCCCCGAAGACCACGACACCTACCTGCACCGCGCGGGCCGCACCGGGCGTGCAGGCAAGACCGGCATCGCCGTGACGTTCGTCGACTGGGACGACATGCACAAGTGGTCGCTCATCAACAAGGCGCTCGAGATGGGCATCCCCGAGCCGATGGAGACCTACTCGTCGTCGCCGCACCTCTACGTCGACCTCGAGATCCCCGAGGGCTCCAAGGGCCGCCTCAAGACCGCGGGCCCGCCGCGCGTTCGCGAGCCGCAGGCGGCTTCGGGTTCGCGTGACGGCGGACGTGACGGCGGCCGCGGCGGTCAGCGCTCCGGCGGCGACCGCAACGGCGGCGGACAGCGTCCGCCCCGCACGAGCACCACAGGAACGGCTCCCGCTGCGACCCCCGCGGCCGACGGCGCGGCCCGCCCGCCCCGCAGCCGCAACCGCACGCGCACGCGTCGCCCGTCGACGCCCGCGGCCGAGTAGCCGCCGGCTCGACACGCTCGACTCATGAGACGGGGTCGGCCCGCCAGGGCCGGCCCCGTTTTTCGTGCCCGCACCACCCCACACTCGACAAGACCTCAAATACACGCCAGTATCTGACCATGACCGATGCCAGCGTGGACTCCGCGCCCCCTCTCGACCAGCCCCACTACGGCATCGGAGTGGTGGCCGCCGTCAAGAGGTTCTTTCAGAAGTACTCCACCTTCTCGGGGCGTGCGAGTCGCTCCGAGTACTGGTGCGTCGTGTTGGCCTTCGGCGCCTTCTCGATCCCGCTCAGCATCCTCAATGTGATCGCCGTGTCCGCGGGCGTCACGATCGACGCATCGAGTCCGCTCTTCGCGGTGGCAATGGGGATCGCGGTGCTCTTCGGACTCGCGATCATCGTGCCGCACATGGCACTCACCGTGCGTCGACTGCACGACGCGAACCTTTCCGGCCTCCTGTATCTGCTCAATCTCGTGCCGTACCTCGGCAGCCTGTTGCTCGCAGCCATCGCCGCCCGGCCGTCCAACCCGCACGGTGCCCGTTTCGACGCGGTGCGATCAGCGACGGACGCCCCGCTCGACTCGCCGGTGGGCGGCTAGAAAGGGCGCGCGCCCGACGTCGCGGCAATGAGCCGGTCGAGCACCTCGGGCGACGTCGAGTTCTCGGCGAGCCGGTTGGGCTTGCCCTCGCCGTGGTAGTCGCTCGACCCGGTGACCGCGAGGTCGAACATCTCCGCGAGCTCGAACAGCCTCGCGCGACCGCTCTCGGTGTTGTCGCGGTGGAAGATCTCGACGCCGAACAGCCCGGCCTCCTTGAGTGTGCGCATGTGCTTCTCGTCGATGACCCATTCGCGGCCGCGGGTGCCGGGATGCGCGAGCACGGGCGCGCCTCCCGCGGCGACGATGAGCTTCACCCCGTCGAGCGGGGAGGGCGCGTAGTACTTCTCGTAGTAGCCGCTGCGCCAGTGCAGGATGCTCGTGAACGCCGCGCTGCGGTCGACGACGTGGCCGCGCGCCACGAGCGCGTCGGCGATGTGCGGACGTCCGATGGTGCCGCCCTCGATCGACTGCGCCAGCACGTCGTCCCAGGTCAGGTCGTAGTCGGCGGCGATGCGCTCGACGATGCGTTCGGCACGGTGCATCCGTCCGTCGCGAATGAGCGCCGTCTCGCGCAGCACCGCGGCGTCGGTGGGGTCGAAGAGGTAGGCGAGAACGTGCACGCTGGCCGGGCCGTGATTGGTGCTGAGCTCCATGCCGGGGATGACGGTGAGCGAGGAGCCGGATGCCGCGGCCTCGGCCTCTGCCCAGCCGGCGGTCGAGTCGTGGTCGGTGAGCGCCACAGCGCCGAGTCCCGCGGCGATGGCGGCCTCGACGAGCTCGGCGGGCGTCTCCGTGCCGTCGGACACGCTGCTGTGCGTGTGCAGGTCGATCGGTCCGGTCATTGTTCAACTCTATTGCGGCCGGGATCGCGCCGACGACGCCCGCCCAGCACGAACGGGTATGGTGAGGGGCCATGTTTCGCCGAGTCCTTGCCGCCGTCGTCCTCGTAGCGGTGGCGGCGACGCTGCTCGTCCTCGCCTGGCCGCAGCTGTTCGGCCTGCAGCGCGCCTTCGGGATCGCGCACGTGATCTCGTTCCGCGCGGGCGCCGCCCTCATCGCGGTGGGACTCATCGTCATCCTGACTCTGCTCGGCCTGCTGAGCCGCACGGTGCGTCGGTTCGCCTCGAGCCTCGCCCTGCTGCTTCTCGTCTTCGCCCTGGTCAACGCCGCCGTGCTCGGCACCCGCGGCTTCGGCGACACGTCGTTCGAGACCCCGAACGACTCCTCGCTCACCGTTCTGTCATGGAACACCCTCGGCGACGAGCCGGGCGCCGCCGCGGTGGCGAAGCTCGCCCTCGACTCCGGCGCCGACGTGCTCACCCTCCCCGAGTCGACGAAGGAGTTCTCCTTCGAGGTCGCCGCGATCATGAAGGACGCCGGACGGCCGATGTGGCTGGAGACCGCGGCGTTCGACCAGATCTCGAAGTCGCGATCCACCTCCGTGCTGTGGAGCGCCGACCTCGGCGAGTACACGATCGACGAGACCGTCGGCGCGACCTCCGTGCTGCCCAGCCTGGTGATGCGACCCGACGACGGAGACGGTCCGGTGATCATCGCCGTGCACGCCGTCGCGCCACTGCCGGTGGAGTTCGAGAACTGGCGCGCCGACCTCGCCTGGCTCGGCGACCAGTGCTCGGGCGACAACGTGATCATGGCGGGCGATTTCAACGCCACACTCGACCACATGAGCGGTCTCCAATCCACCGGCTCGACGAACCTCGGGGACTGCGCCGACGCCGGGCTGGCGAGCGGCAACGGCGCCGTCGGCACGTGGCCCACGACCCTGCCTGCGCTGCTCGGCTCCCCCATCGACCACGTCATGGCGACCGAGAACTGGCGGGTGGCCGGCATGCGCGTCGTGCAGGACCTCGACACGGCCGGCAGCGACCACCGCCCCCTCGTGGTCACGTATACGCCCGCGGACGGCTAGCGCACCCCCGAAAGGGACGTGGACAACACCGATCCGCCTCTGCGAGCATCGGATCAGGACCATCCGAGCAGCGGGCGGCCGGAAGGATGTGGCCCATGTCGGCCTCCGAGCAGCTCACCGCACCCCGCGACATCGAGACGCTCACGCTCCACACTCCGGACGCCGCCGACAGCTGGCAGCCCGTCGCGGCCACCGCGCACGTCGGCACCCGTCAGTCGTCGGACTCCTTCCTCACGATCCTCCCGGACGATGCGCACCAGGGCACCCCGCGCGGCGCCAGACGCCAGACCTGGCGGCGCTGACGCCCCCGGCGCATCCGCACCGACGCCCAGCCGCGTAGGGGCACAATAGAGGCATGGCTGACAACACGACCGACGCTCCGCGCGCCACCTCCAACCGTTCCACCACCCCGGTCTCCTCGTCGTTCAAGGACTACATCTCCTCCGGGTGGGCCGAGCGAACCACGGCCGACCCCGCCCCGCGCGAGCAGGCGCCGTTCGCCGCCGCGCGCCGCGACCGCATCTCGGCGCTACACCCGGGCAAGCGCCTCATCGTTCCGGCCGGCGCCGCGAAGGTGCGCTCGAACGACACCGACTACCCGTTCCGCGCGCACACGGCATTCGCGCACCTCACCGGCTGGGGCGCCGATGCCGTGTCGGACAGCGTGCTCGTGATGGAGCCCACCCCGACCGGCCACGAGTCGACCCTGTACTTCCGCGAGGCCGCGGGCCGCGACTCCGACGAGTTCTACGCGAATCCCGACGTCGGCGAATTCTGGACCGGGCCGCGCCCCTCCCTCGCCCACGTGGCCGCCGACCTCGGCCTGGCGACCGCGAACCTCGACGGCTTCGCCGACGTGCTCGACCAGATCGACGCCGACACCCTCCTCGTGCGCGGCGCCGACCGCGACGTGACCGACCAGGTCGACGGTCGCCGGCTCCTCGCCGCCGACGCCGACGGCGTGGAGAACGACGGCGACGCCGAGCTCGCCCGCGACCTGAGCGAGCTGCGACTCGTCAAGGACTCCTACGAGATCGCCCAGATGCGGCTCGCGGTCGACGCGACCAAGCAGGGCTTCGACGACGTCATCGCCGACCTTCCCCAGATCGTCGCGCACGAGCGCGGCGAGCGTCTGGTCGAGGGCACGTTCAACCGTCGCGCCCGCGCCGACGGCAACACGGTGGGCTATGACACGATCGCGGCATCCGGCCCCCACGCCTGCATCCTGCACTGGACCCGCAACGACGGCCCCGTCGTTCCCGGCGACGTGATCCTGCTCGACGCCGGCATCGAGCTGGAGAGCTACTACACGGCCGACATCACCCGCACGCTGCCGATCAACGGCACCTACACCGAGGTGCAGCGCCGGGTCTACGACGCCGTGCTCGAGGCGGCCGACGCCGCGTTCGCGATCGTGCGTCCCGGCATCCGCTTCCGCGAGATCCACGCCGAGGCCATGAAGGTCATCGCAGCCAAGACCGCCGAATGGGGCCTGCTGCCGGTGAGCGCCGAGGAGTCGCTCGAGCCCGACAACCAGTTCCACCGCCGCTACATGGTGCACGGCACCAGCCACCACCTGGGCCTCGACGTGCACGACTGCGCGCAGGCCCGCCGCGACCTCTACCTCGACGGCGTGCTGGAGGCCGGCATGGTCTTCACGATCGAGCCGGGCCTGTACTTCCAGCCCGACGACCTCACCGTGCCCGAGGAGTATCGCGGCATCGGAGTGCGCATCGAAGACGACATCCTCGTCACCGACTCCGGCGCCGAGAACCTCTCCGTGGGCATCCCGCGCACGGCAGACGACGTCGAGGCGTGGCTGGCGCGCTAGCTACTTTCTCGACAACCGGTCGCGGGCGGCGGCGAGAGCCTGCCGCTCGCGTTTGCGTGCCTCGCGCAACTGCTTCTCCGCCTCGCGTCTGGCCTTGGCCGCCTCACGCACCTTGGGCTCGCGCTCGGCACGGTCGAGCAGCGGGTCGACCGGCTCCGGCGGCGCGCCCTTGCGCCCCGCGAAGTAGCCCTCGACGCCGTCGATGATACGGGCGAGGCCGAAGGGGAATGGACTGGGGCCGGCCGGCCCGAACACTCCCGCGTGCAGCGCCTCGTAGACCGCGGGAAACTCCTCGGCGGTCACGAGCTGCTCGAGCATGGCGCTGCCCCGCGCGTCGATGTCGTCGGGCGTGATTCCCGCCTGTCGTGCCGCCTCCTCGTAGCTGCGCGACACCAGCCCCTCCCAGCGAGACTGAGCCATCACCGCGAGCACGATCGACAGCCGCTCGTGCTGGTCGAGGGGTGTGCCGGCGAGCGTCTGCAGCGCCGCGTCCAGCCAGGCCAGGTTGTTCGGGGTAGCAGGCGTGCCCGCGATCGGCACGTCGAGCAGCCACGGGTGACGCCCGTAGACGGCGGTCTGCTCGGCCGCCCATAGCGAGAGTCCGGCGCGCCATCCGGACGCCTCGGCGATGGTCTCCGGCGGAACCCCGATGCCCCGCTCCTGCATCAGCATGACCAGGTCGTCTTTGGCCGTCACGTAACGGTAGAGCGACATGGTCGTGAATCCGAGGGCCGCCGCCACGCTCGACATCGACACGGCCGAGAGCCCTCCCGCGTCGGCGATGTCGACCGCCGTGTCGACGATGCGCTCGATGCTCAGCTCGCGCTTGGGACCTCGCTGGGGGTTGGCGGCCACGCCCCAGGCGAGTGCCACCGCGTGCGGCAGCTCGGGTTCGGGTGTCACGTCGTTCATCGGGTCCCATCGTAGGCGTGCTTGACACGGCGAGACTTAACTGTGTATGACTTAAGCAGTTCACTATGCGCCATAAACAGTTTATGGCCTAAACACGAATATCGAAAGGACGACCATGACATCGACGATCACCCTGAGCGGGGTCGAGAAGGCGTTCCGCGGAGTGCGGGTGCTCGACGGCCTCGATCTCGCCGTGCCGCGCGGAAGCGTGTTCGCGCTCCTCGGCCCCAACGGCGCCGGCAAGACCACGATCATCAACATCCTCTCCACACTCGTCGCCCCAGACGCCGGCACCGCCATCGTCGCCGGCTTCGACGTCGTGCGCGACGCCGAGGAGGTGCGCCGGCGTATCAGCGTGACGGGACAGTCGGCGGCGGTCGACGAGATGCTCACCGGAGAAGAGAACCTGCGCATGATGGCGCGGCTCAGCGGTCTCGGGCGGGTGCAGGCGGTCGAGCGGTCGCGCGAGCTGCTGGCGCAGTTCGACCTCGAGGGCGCGGCGCGGGCGCGCGTCGGCTCTTACTCGGGAGGCATGCGCCGACGCATCGACCTCGCGATCAGCCTGCTGCGCACTCCCCCCGTCGTCTTCCTCGACGAGCCGACGACCGGGCTCGACACCCGCAGCAGGCAGGAGCTCTGGCGCATCATCCGCCGGCTCGCCGTCGGCGGCGCGACGATCCTGCTTACGACGCAGTACCTCGAGGAGGCCGACCAGCTCGCCGACCGCATCGCCGTGCTCGACCACGGGCGCATCGTGGCCGAGGGCACGCCCGCCGAGCTAAAAGCCCGCATCGGCGGCGAGGTGCTGAGCGTGCACGACGCCGCGGGCGCCGTCCTGCGCGACATCCCGATCGACGGCAGCATCCAGGGACTGCGGGACGCGCTCGCGACGGTGGAGACCGCGGATGCGACCTCCGTGTCGCTGCGCAGTCCCAGCCTCGACGACGTGTTCCTCGCCGTCACCGGGCAACCCGCTCCAGCCCGCACCGAACCAGAACTCATCGACAGCAAGGGATGACGACCATGACCACCACCGACCAGCGACCGGCCTACGTGCCGCTCCCCCGCCTCGCTCCCCTCGTCGCGGAGTCGACGTTCGTGCACCGCAGCCTCCTGCACACCGTGCGCACCCCCGACGCGCTGATCATGGCGATCGCGCTGCCCGTGATCCTCATGCTGATGTTCACGTTCGTCTTCGGCGGCGCCATCGATCCCGGCGGCGACTACGTGAACTACGTCGTGCCGGGCATCGTCCTGCTCTGCGCGGGTTTCGGCGCAGCATCCGTCGCCGTCGACGTCGCGAGCGACATCACCACCGGCATCATCGACCGCTTTCGGACAATGCCGCTGCGCGCGTCCGCAGTGATCACCGGGCACGTCGTGGCGAGCCTCGCGCGCAACCTCGTCGCCACAGCCATCGTGGTCTCGGTGGCGGTCGGCGTGGGCTTCCGTCCGACAGCCTCGCCGCTCGAGTGGCTGGCGATGTTCGCGCTCGTCGCGCTGTACATCCTCGCGATCACGTACCTGTTCGCGGCGATCGGCCTCGCGGCGTCCAGCCCCGAGGCGGCGAACGGCTACGGCTTCGTACTGCTCTTCCTGCCGTACATCTCGAGCGCGTTCGTGCCCGTCGACACCCTGCCGACCTGGCTGCAGTGGATCGCCGAATACCAGCCGCTCACCCCGATCATCGAGACGATCCGGGCGTTGCTGCTCGGCGCGGACGTCGGGCCGACCGTGTGGGCGGCGCTCGCGTGGTGCGCGGTCATCCTCGTCGGCGCCGTCGGCTGGACCGGGTGGCTGTTCCGCCGCCGGGCGGGCAGACGCTAGCCGCCTAGTCCCACCAGGCCGGCATCATGGCCATCAGCACGTCGGCGACGCGGTCTTTGTCCCACAGCTCCGACGTCGCGGCGAGGGCGATCGCGCCGACCAGCCCGTTCGCGACGAATGCGGCGACGAGGGCCGGATCGCCCGGCACCCGGTCGGGGCTCACCGAGTCGCGCAGGTGCTGCAGGCACGACACCTCGAGGTGCGAGGCCAGGACGTGCTGCGTGGTGCCGTCGGTGCGGTCGCTCAGCGCCAGGCGGTACACCGGCAGGAACCGATCGATGTGGGCCGCGGTGGAGGCGACGGCGTCACGCGTGATGAGGGACGGTTCCCGCTCCCCCGCTGCCCGCTCCTCGGCGTCCACGCGGCGCACCTCGTCGAGGTCGCTCGTGAGGACGCTCGCCAGCAGGGCGGACGGCGACGAATGGTGGGCGTAGAAGGTCGCCCGATTGATGCCAGCCTCGCGGGTGACGTCGGACACGGTGATGCGCGAGACGGGCTGCTTCGACGCCAGTTCGACGATGGCGGCATTGAGCGCCGCCGCGGTGTTCAGGATGCGTGCGTCGACCATGCGGGCTAGGCCGTGGGACGGTCGGGCTGGGCGAGGACGTCTTGCGCCTTGGCGGTGAGCAGCGGGTCGATGATGATCTGGTAGTTGGAGGCGAGCACCTGGTGCGTCGACGTGAAGTCGCGACGTCGGCGGCCCAACGAGTAGGTGACGATGCCGAAGAGCATTCCGAATCCCGCGCCGATCAGGGCCGCGGCGAGGACGAACCCGATCTGCGGGGTGGCGGAGAACAGGAAGAGCAGGATTCCGAAGAAGAGCCCGAACCACGCGCCGCTCGCCGCACCGGTCGCCGCCGTGCGGCCGTAGGTGAGCTTTCCGGTCACCCGCTCCACCGTCTTCAGGTCGTTGCCGACGATGGCGAGTTGCTTGACCTCGAATTCGGCCTTCGACAGGCGGTCGACGACGCTCTGCGCCTCGACGTAGGTCTCGTAGGTGCCGAGAACGTCGCCTTTGGGCAGGGTCGGCTGGGACTGCGGTTTGCGTCCGAAGGGGCTCTGATTGCTCACATGATCATTCTTCCATTGCGGCGGTAGGGTTTTACCGTGAGCGCCACAAGAGTTTTCGCTGCCCGCCTGACGGGATGCTCCGTTTTCGACCCCAACGGAGACAAAGTCGGCCGCGTCCGCGACGTGCTCGTCGTGTACCGCAACACCCAGTCTCCGCGGGTGATCGGCTTCGTCGTCGAGGTTCCGGGCAAGCGTCAGGTATTCCTCTCGATCGGCCGGGTCACCAGCATCGGGTCGGGCCAGATCATCACGACAGGGCTCATCAATCTGCGCCGCTTCGAGCAGCGCGGCGGCGAGATCCGGGTCATGGCCGAGCTGCTCGGCCGCAAGGTCACCCTCGCCGACGGGTCGGGCGAGGCGACCATCGAAGACGTCGCCATCGAGGAGGTCGGCCTCGGCGAGTGGGAGATCTCCCAGCTCTTCTGCCGCCGCCCCAAGGCGTCCGCCTCTCCGTTCGGCAAGGGCGCGACCGTGTTCGTGCGCTGGAAGGAGATCCGCGAGAAGACCACGACCGGCGAGGCCCAGTCGGCGACCCAGCTGGTCGCCAGCTACGCCGACCTGCTGCCCGCCGACCTCGCGAACGCGATGCTCGACCTCACCGAGCAGCGCATGTTCGAGGTGGCCGAGGAGCTCAGCGACGACCGCCTCGCCGACGTGCTGGAAGAGATGCCGGAGAGCGAGCAGGTCGACATCCTCAACCAGCTCGACGACGACCGGGCCGCCGACGTGCTGGACCAGATGCAGCCGGATGACGCGGCCGACCTCATCGCCCACCTCAGCGACGAGCGCGGCGAGGCCCTGCTCGACCTGATGGAGCCCGAAGAGGCCCAGGACGTGCGCTTCCTGCTCGCCTACGCCCCCGACACCGCGGGCGGCCTGATGACCACCGAGCCGATCATCGTCTCCGCAGACGCCACGGTCGCCGAGGGGCTCGCCCTCATCCGGCGCCACGAGCTCGCTCCGGCCCTCGGCGCCGCGATCTGCGTCACCCTGCCGCCGTACGAGTCGCCCACCGGGCGGTTCCTCGGCATGGTGCACTTCCAGCGGATGCTGCGCTACCCGCCGAACGAGCGTCTCGGCACGCTGCTCGACCAGACCCTCGAGCCCGTGCTCGCCACGGCGAGCGCCGCCGAGGTCTCCCGCATCCTCGCGAGCTACAACCTCGTCTCGGTTCCCGTCGTCGACGAGAACCACCGACTGGTCGGGGTGGTGACCATTGACGATGTCCTCGACTATCTGCTGCCGGAAGACTGGCGAAGTACCGACTCCGCAGACGACGACCATTCGGGGCCCGTCCCCGTACCCGTGACCACCGCGAGCATCCCTGTGAAGGGGAGGAGGACAGCCCATGGCACGCACTAGCCGCATCAACCGAGCCGAGAACAGGCTCGACTCCCCCAAGGGCCTGCGCACCGCGTTCCGCTTCGAGAGCCGGGACCGGTTCGGCCGGTTCACGGAGTCGATCGCCCGCGGCATGGGGACCCCGTGGTTCCTCTTTGGCCTCTCGGTCTTCGTCGTCATCTGGATGATCTACAACACGGTCGCCCCCGAGGGCATCCGCTTCGACTCCGCGGCGATCGGCTTCACCGCGCTCACGCTCATCCTGTCGCTGCAGGCGTCGTACGCCGCGCCGCTGATCCTGCTCGCGCAGAACCGTCAGGACGACCGCGACCGTGTGCAGATCGAACAGGACCGGCAGCGCTCGGAACGCAACCTCAACGACACCGAGTACCTGGCCCGCGAGGTCGTGGCACTGCGACTGGCGATGCGCGACATGGCGAGCAAGGACTTCATCCGTAGCGAACTGCGTGCACTGCTCGCCGAGCTCGACGAGCGCGACGGCACGAAAGAGACCGCGGATTGAGTGACGACACACGGCCGCTGAACTCGACCCCTTCGACGCATTCGACAATCTCGGCGACCGAGGCGACGGTGCTCTCGGCGCTCGGCCGCGTCATCGACCCCGAGATCCGTAAGCCGATCGTCGAGCTCGACATGATCGGCGGCGTGAGTGTGCAGGGCGGCACCGCCTCCATCGCGCTCAAGCTCACGATCGTCGGCTGCCCGGCCGCCGACACCATCGAACGCGATGTACGCGAGGCCGCGGCATCCGTGCCCGGCGTCTCGGCCGTCGACGTCGACGTGACGATCATGACCCGTGCCGAGCGCGACGCCCTCACCGACAAGCTGCGCGGCGGCCGGGCCAAGACGATGCAGTTCGGCCCCGACTCGCTCACCCGCATCTACGCCGTGACCAGTGGAAAGGGCGGGGTGGGCAAGTCCACTCTGACCGCGAACCTCGGCGTGGCCCTCGCCGCCCGCGGCCTGCGGGTCGGCATCGTCGACGCCGACGTCTTCGGGTTCTCCATCCCCGGCATTCTGGGCATAGCCGGCGCCAAGCCCACCCAGGTGAACGAGATGATCCTGCCGCCGCTCGCCCACGACGTGAAGGTCATCTCCATCGGCATGTTCGTCCCTTCGACGAGCTCAGGACAGGCGGCAGACAGGGTGGTCTCCTGGCGCGGGCCGATGCTGCACCGCACCATCCAGCAGTTCCTCACCGACGTCTACTTCGGCGACCTCGACATCCTGCTGCTCGACCTTCCCCCGGGCACCGGAGACATCGCCATCTCCATCGGCCAGCTGCTGCCCCAGGCCGAGATCATCGTGGTCACGACGCCGCAGCCCGCGGCCGCCGAGGTCGCGGAACGCAGCGCCCTCGTCGCCCGCCAGACCGGCCAGAAGGTCATCGGAGTGGTCGAGAACATGGCCGGGCTCCCTCAGGCCGACGGCTCGATCCTCGACATCTTCGGCAGCGGGGGCGGGGCGGATGCCGCGGCTCGCCTCTCCACGCCGGAGGAGCCGGTGACCGTGCTCGCCTCGATCCCGCTCTCGATCGCCCTCCGCGAGGGCGGCGACACCGGCCGGCCGATCGTGCTCACGCACCCGGACGAGCCGGCCGCTCGCGCCATCACCGAGCTCGCCGCACAGCTCGCCGTGCGGGCGCGCGGTCTCGCCGGACGCAAACTGGGCTTCACCGTCAACTGATTGCGCCGCGGTGCCGGCGCGGGTTAGGTCGTAGCCATGATGCAATTGCACTGGATCGGAACCGACACCGTCGAGAACACCACGGTGACCATGTCGGCCGAGGGCTCCCACGCCGACGGGCAGATCGACAGCTCGATCGACGACGCGGTGCTCACCCGCTACTCGATCGACACCGACGCGAGCTGGGCGACCCGGTTCGTGCGGGTGGCCACCGAGGAGGGCGACCTCGTGCTCATCGGCGACGGTCTCGGCGGCTGGACGGAGGGCGACGGAACACGTCTCGACCACCTGGCCGGGGCAATCGACGTCGACATCACGGCGACCCCGCTCACCAACACCCTGCCGATCTGGCGGCTCGGCCTGCGGGTGGGCGAGAGCGCCGACGTGCTGACCGCGTACATCGACGTGCCGCAGCTGACCGTCATCGCCGACCCGCAGCGCTACAGGCGCCTCGACGAGCGCAGCTACCGATTCGAGTCGCAGGGCGGAGACTTCGCGCGTGACATCACGATCGACGACGCCGGGTTCGTGGTCGACTACCCCGGGCTGTTCCGCCGGGCGTGAGCCGCGGCATCCGCCCGCCGTGCACCTCGTTAACGACGAGAGCGCAGCCCCGCTCTGGCGGGACTGCGCTCCGGTTGCGCGGCTGCTGCCGCGGCGGCTGGCTACGCGCGGCGGGTCGGGACGCGACGGTATCCGTCACGGGCGGTCACGACGACGGCTCCGATGATTGCTGCGATGGACAGTGCGCCGATGACGGCGAATTCGATGATCATTTCGGGTTGTTCTCTCTCTAGGTCTCCCCCTATTCAACAACCGACAACTTTTTAGCACAATCTAATCTTTCTTGGGTCATTGTGTAGCATTGCTTTATGGATGTTCGGCGCTTGGAACTGCTTCGCGAACTGGCCGAGCGCGGAAGCATCACCGCGGTCGCCGCGGCGACAAACCGCACCTCATCTGCTGTTTCGCAGCAGCTCAAGGTGCTGGAGCGCGAGGCCGGCATTCCGCTCACCGAGAGGCGCGGACGCGGGGTCGTGCTCACCGGCGCCGGGCGGATGCTCGCGCAGACCGCGACCGACGTCGCGATCGCCCTCGAGCGCGCCGACGCCCTGTGGGAGGACTTCAAGCAGGCGCCGCGCGGCGACGTGACCCTGACGATCTTCCCCACCGGCGGGCAGATGCTGCTGCCCGGTCTGCTGTCGGCCATCGCCGAGGTTCCCGGCCTCGAACTCAGCTGCACCGACCAGGACCCTCTGCTGCCCGACTTCGCCGACCTGACCCCCGACTTCGACATCGTCGTCGCCGACGCGCCGTCCATCCTCCCCTCCTGGCGCGAGCGCGGCCTCGCCGTCGTGCCGCTCATGACGGAGCCGCTCGACGTCGCGCTGCCCGAGGGCCACCCGCTGTCGGAGAAGCGCACCCTCTCGCCCAAGGACCTCGTCGACGAGACCTGGGTGGGGGTGCCCCTCGGCTTTCCCTACGACCGCATCCTGCGCCAGATCGAGGCGGCCAACGGCGTTCCGGCGCGGGTCGGCCAGCGCTTCCTCGACAACGGCATCGTGGAGGCGATCGTGGCGGCGGGCCACGGCATCGCGATCCTGCCCCGCTACACGACCCGCGACCACGAGAACGGACTGGTCACCCGGCCGCTCACCGGCGTGCGCGCCCTGCGGCAGATCTCGGCTCTGCTGCGGCCCGACCGGGCGGAGCGCCCCTCGGTGCGACTCGTGGTCGAGGCGCTGCGGGCCGAGGCCGAGCGGTTCCGCAAGGAGCACGAGACGCTGCCCGCCGGCTGAGCCGTGCCCGGCGGGCGGTCGACGTCTAGCCGCGCGGCTCCACCAGCCGCGCCAGCAGCTCGACCAGCAGTCGCTCGGTGAGCGGGGCCGGCAGCGCCTCGATGAGTGCGAGGAGGGGCGCCATGCGTTCGGGCAGCCCGTCCGAGCCGTCGTCGAGCCCGATCAGGCCGAGCAGCGCGAACGCCGTCTGGGCGTCGAGCGGCGGCGCGTCGGGCGAGGCGAGCCCCGCGGCGACGGCGGGCGGCAGCGCGCCGAACACCTGTTCCGCGGTCACAGCGGGCACGCCGCGCACCTCGTCGGCCGCGAGCGTCAGGGCCGCCGTCAGCTCGTCCAGCACTCGCTCGGTGACCGGGGTGACCGTCAGGTGCGTCGTGTGCGGGAGGCGTGATCCGTCAGCCTGCGTGAACCCGGGCTGCAGCTGCAGCAGCCAGCCATGGGCCCGCACCCGGTCGGCCCAGTGATGCGGGTCGACGCGGCGCTCCGGCGCGACGGACTCGTCGGCCGCGACGGCCAGCAGCGGGCCGACGGGCATGCCGACGACACGTAGCCCCTCGATGCCGTCGACGAGATCTTTGAGCGCCGCTGTCGACCGTTCGCACGAGGCGGCGAGGGTCGCGAGGCCGTCGCGGCCGAGAGCGTGCACGATCGCCCACGCCGCGGCGAGGGCTCCGGCCGACTTCGAGCCGAGCATGGTGGCGTTCACCACCGGGTAGCCGGGCCACCGTGTCGTCGCGAAGTACTGCCCGCGCTGGCGGTCGCGACCCCGGGTGAGCAGCACCGAGGCGCCCTTCGGCGCGTAGCCGAACTTGTGCAGGTCGGCGGAGAGGCTCGTGACACCGGGCACGCGCAGGTCCCACGATGACAGACCGCCCCAGAACGGCAGCACACAACCGCCGATGCAGGCGTCGACGTGGCAGTCGATGCCGCGCTCGAGCGCCGCCGCCGCGACCTCCGCGACCGGGTCCATGGCCGCGTGCGGATAGGACGGCGCAGATACCACCACCAGCGCCACGTCGGGCGCCATCCGCTCGACCATCGCATCGGCCGAGACCCGCCCGTCGGAGCCCACGGGCACCAGGTCGAGGACGAGCCCGAAGTAGTGGGCCGCCTTGTGGAAGGCGGCGTGCACCGTCACCGGCGCGAGCAGCCGCGGGGCGCCGTCGCCGACCCAGTTGTCGCGGGCGGTCTTCACCGCGAGCAGGCAGCTCTCGGTGCCTCCCGTCGTGACGCTGCCGACGACGTCGGAATCGCCGCCGAGCAGGGCGCGGGCGAAGCCGACGACCTCGCGCTCCATGACCGCGACCGAGGTGAAGGTCGTCGGGTCGAGCCCGTTGACCGGCTGGACGAGACGCATGGCGGATGCCGCGAGCTCGTCGATCTCGGAGAGCCCCGAGTCGTACACGTACGAGAGCACGTGCCCGCCGTGGGTCGGCGCGTCGGCGGCACGCAGCGCGGCCAGCCGAGCCAGCACGGAGTCGGGGTGCTCGGCGAAAACGGTCATGTGCGTGCCTCCACGGGTCGGTCGACGGTGTTCCTGCGCAGCGGGTAGCGGGAGAAGGCCCACAGGCTCACCACGACGAGGGCTGCGGGCACGATGCTGAAGCTCACGACGATGCCGGCGATCGCCGCCGGCGGCTGGGCCACAGTCTGGCCGGCGACGGAGTCGACGTATCCGGTGACCGCGAGCACCACGGTCAGCGCGGTGGCGCCGAGCGCCATGCCGGTCGTCTCCCCCGCCGTCCACACGCCGCCGAACGTCCCAGCGGCCGAACCGCCGTGACTGGCGGCATCGGTGGAGATCACGTCGGGCAGCATCGACAGCGGCAGCGACTGCATGCCCGCGAAGCCGGCCCCGGCGAGCGCCACCGGCAGGTACACCCAGTCGCCCGGCGCCGCCAGCAACGTCGTCAGCGCGAGGGCGGCAAGGGCGAAGAGCAGCGACGCCGCGACGAACGCCCGTTCCTTGCCGACGCGGCGCGACACCGCCTGCCACACCGGCGCGAACAGCACCGCCGGGGCGATGAGCGCGATGAACAACAGGGTCACGGCGGCCTGCGACTCGAGAACCCACGTCGCCACGTACTGCGCGCCGGCGAGCATCAGCCCCGTGGCGAGGCCCTGCAGGGCGAAGGCGCCCAGCAGTGCGCGGAACGGCTGGCTGCGGCGCAGGACGACCACGCCGGAACGGAAGCTCTGCGCGACCGACACGGCCGGGGCATCCGTCGTCTGCCGCTTGGCCGCGACGAACGACGCCACGAACAGCCCGGCCCCGATCACGAGCCCGGCGACCACCGCCATGATCAGGTAGCCGAGGTGCTCGTCCGCTCCCCCGAGCTCGCGCAGCGCCGGGCCGCCCGCACCGAAAAGCAGGATCGCCACCGTGAGCACGACCACCCGAACCGACACCAGCCGGGTGCGCTGGTCGTAGTCGCCCGTCAGCTCGGCGGGCAGAGCGATGTACGGCACCTGGAACAGGCTGAAGGCGGTGGCGGCGGCCGTGAACGCGACGAGCACCCACACCCACGACGCTGCCGAGCCGAGAGCGGGCGGAACCGCGAAGGTGAGCACGAAGAACAGCGGCAGCAGCAGCGCGCCGAGCACCATGTACCGGCGTCGCGACCCGGTGACGGCGAGAGACCGGTCGCTGCGCGCGCCGATCACCGGGTCGATCACGACGTCCCAGATCTTCGCCACGGCGACGAGTGCGCCCGCGGCGAGGGCGGCGATGCCGAGGGTGTCGGTCAGGTAGTAGACCAGCACGAGCCCGGGCAGGGTGGAGAACCCTCCCGTGCCGAGCGATCCGACGGCGTACGCGGCGATGGTCCTTCTCGAAAGCGGCGACTCTGCAGCACTCATTTTGGGAGCCTACAACCAGTTGAGCGGCGCTCCGGTCTACGCTGATGCCATGCCAGCTTCTTCCCTCGATTCAGTCCGGATCTCCGACCTCGCCCGCGATCTCGTCCACTTCTCCGGCGCCACGGCGCGAGTGCTGGCGCCGTTCACCGGCGAGCTCCTGCACGAGCTTCCGCTCGGTTCGGCGGGCGACGTGGTCGACGCCGCGACCGCGGCGAGGGTCGCGCAGCGCGCCTGGCGTGCCGCCGGGTTCGCGCACCGTCGCGCGGTGCTGCTCAGGGCGCACGACCTGCTGCTCGAGCGCCGGGAGGAGCTGATGGACGCGCTGCAGTCGGAGACGGGCAAGACCCGTGGGCAGGCCTTCGAGGAGGTGTTCAGCGGCGCGAGCGTGACCCGCTACTACGCGGTCGCCGCCCGATCCGTGCTCGCCACGCGGCGCCGCAGGTCGGGCATCCCCCTCGTCGTGTCGACCCGCGTGGGCTACAAGCCGAAGGGCCTGGTCGGCGTGATCACCCCGTGGAACTATCCGCTCAGCCTCTCGCTCATGGACGTCGTGCCAGCCCTCGCCGCCGGAAACGCCGTCGTGCAGAAGGCCGACAACCAGGGCGCGCTCAGCATCCTCGCCTCCCGCCGCGCCTTCATCGACGCCGGTGTGCCCGAGGCGCTGTGGCCCGTCGTCGCCGGCGACGGAGACGAGATCGGAAATGCGGTCGTGGATGTCTCGGACTACGTGTGCTTCACCGGCTCGACGGCCACGGGCAGGAAGGTGGGGGTGCGTGCGGCCGAGCGCCTCATCGGCGCCTCCCTCGAGCTCGGCGGCAAGAACCCGCTGATCGTGCTCGACGACGTCGACCCGGCCGCTGCGGCGGCCGACGCGGTGTACAGCTGCTACTCGTCGATGGGGCAGCTGTGCGTGTCGATCGAACGTGTCTACGTGCTGCGGCACGTCGCCGACTCCTTCACCCGCGCCTTCGTCGAGCGGGTCAGGCAGCTGAAGCAGGGCGGCGCCTTCGACTACTCCACCGATGTCGGATCGCTCACCTCGGCGGCGCAGCTCGAACGGGTCTCGGCGCACGTCGACGACGCCGTCGCGAAGGGCGCCATGCTGCTCGCGGGCGGAAGGGCGCGACCCGACCTCGGACCGTTCTTCTACGAGCCGACCGTGCTCGCCGCCGTCACCGACGACATGCTCTGCGCGCGCGAGGAGACGTTCGGGCCCGTCGTCGCGATCCACGTCGTGCAGAGCGAAGACGAGGCTGTGGCGCTGGCGAACGCGTCGGAGTACGGCCTGAACGCGTCGGTCTTCAGCGGGTCGCTGGCGCACGGCCGACGCGTGGCCGAACGGCTCGACGCGGGCAGCGTCAACGTCAACGAGGGCTACCGAGCCACATTCTCGAGCGTCGACGCCCCGATGGGCGGCATGAAGCAGTCGGGCATCGGCCGCCGCAACGGCGCCGAGGGCCTGATGCGGTTCGTCGAGCCGCGCACCGTCGCCGCGGCTACAGGCCTGCTCACCCTGCCGCGCACCGGCAAGGAGTTCGCGGCGGTCGCCGGCGCGCTGGTCTCGGTGCTGGTCGTGCTGAAGGCGCTGCGACAGCGCTGAGCTCGGCCGAACGGGCAGGGGTTAGGTGGCCTCTGTGTCGTAGGGAGCCGGCACGCCGTCGCGCAGCAGCCGCTGACGCTGGGAGTAGGCCGACTCGATGGGCGGCTTGACCACCGGGACCGGTTCGTCTTCGACGAGGGCCTCGCGGATGATGCGCCGGGGGTCGTACTGACGCGGGTCGAGCTTCTTCCAGTCGACCTCGTCGAAGTCGGGGCCCATCTCCTCGCGCATGCGCTCCTTGGCGCCGTTGGCCATGCCGCGCACGGTCTTGGTGAGGCGGGCGAGCTGCGACGCGTAGTACGGCAGCCGCTCGGGTCCGAGCAGGAAGACGGCGATGATCCCGATGATCACCAGTTTCTCGAACGTCAACCCAAAGGACACCCGCTCAGAATAACCCCTGTCGACGGTGCACTGGCTTACAGTGGGGACGAACAAGGAGTAGTTGGTGGCTGGTAAAGAGTCGAGCTGGAAGTTCGCAGAAGAGTTTGTCGTCGAACGACCGGAGATAGCGCAGGCGAGGCAACACTCCGTGGAGGTCGGCGTCGAGCCGGTCTCCCCGGCCACCGGAGCCCAGCTCGCGGTTCTCGCCGCCGCCACCAACGCGAGCAACATCATGGAGATCGGCACCGGTCTCGGCGTCTCCGGCCTGTGGATGCTCACGGGCGCCCCGAACGCCGTGCTCACCTCGATCGACTCCGAGATCGACCATCAGCAGCTCGCGAAGGTCACCTTCACTGCGGCCGACATCCCCGCGAACCGCGTGCGTCTCATCGCAGGCCGCGCCCTGGACGTGCTGCCGCGCATGAACGAGTCGAGCTACGACCTCGTGCTCGTCGACGCCGACCCACACTCGGTCATCGAGTACGTCGAGCACGGCCTGCGCATGGTGCGTACGGGCGGCACGGTCGTCGTGGCGCACGCGCTGTGGCGCGGCCGCGTCGCAGACCCCGCGCAACGCGATGACCTCGTGGCGAATTTCCGCACCCTGCTGCGGGAGGTCGCCGAATCATCCGCCGTCATCAGCTCGCTGTCACCCGTCGGCGACGGCCTTCTGCAGCTCACCCGCGTCGCCGACTAGGGGCGCAGCGCCCCGGGGTGCACAAAACCCGCGTGCCGCCGGAGGGCAGCACGCGGGTGATGTGACGGCCGCTAGGCGGTCGCGACGACTCCCTCGAGAGCGTCGTGGAGTTCTTTGGCCTCAGCGTCGTTGACCGATACGACGAGTCGTCCGCCACCCTCGAGTGGAACGCGAACGATGATGAGGCGTCCTTCTTTGACAGCCTCCATTGGGCCGTCGCCAGTCCTCGGCTTCATGGCTGCCATAGAAGTCCCCTTTCATAGGTACTCAACCATTATTGACTATGAATCGGCATGCTAAAAACCGAACAACCCGTTTTGGGGGATTACGGGGGTGTCCAGTCGTACCCGTCGACCCACCACGCGATGTGGATCCAGCCCACTTGCCCGAGCACGCAGAGCAGCACCAGGGCGAGCCGGTAGACCCACGACCGCGGCTGCGCCAGGGCGCCCCAGAGCGGGAAAAACGGCACAAACAAGCGGAACGTGCTCGACTGCGGAAAGAACACCGCGAGCAGATAGAGCGCGTAGCTGGCCACCCAGAAGCGGATGTCGGGGCCGAGGCGGCGCACCCAGGGCGTGAACATAAACCCGACGAATCCTCCGACCGAAAGAATTAGCACGAGAATGCCGAGCGGGCCCGGAATCCAGAAATCGGCGGCGAGGATCCACGGGGTGAGGGGCAGCAGCTCCTGATAGCCGACGTACGCCGACCGCCACGCGAGTTCGGTGTCGATGTAGGCCGTGAGCGACCCGGTCGCCGCCGCCGCGATGAGCAGCCAGGCGAAGCCCGCGACGACGCTCGACGCCCCGACGACGACGGATGCCACGATCTCGCGTCGCGGGAACGGGTCGCGTTCGCGCACCACCCAGCGGTAGATCACGTGCAGCCCCATGGCCAGGGCGAATGCCAACCCGCTGGGGCGCGTCACCGACATCACGACGACCACCGGCAGAAGCATCCAGTAGTCCCTCTTGAGCAGCAGGTAGAGGGCGAGGGTGAGGAAGAACGCGTGCATCGACTCTGCGTAGGCCACCTGCAGGATCGGCGACAGCGGCGCGAAGCAGTAGAGGACGACGGCGAACAGCGCGGTGCCCTCCGGCAGCACGAGCCGCATCAGCTTGTAGAACATCAGGGCGGTGGCCAGCGCGAACGCCACGGAGACGAAGACCGCCAGCACCCGGAAGTCGAGGCCGGTGACGAACATGAGCCCGCGGATCAGGCCGGGGTAGGCGGGCATAAACGCCCACGCGCTCTCGCCGACGTGGCCGTCGTCGGTCAGCGGCAGCTCGCTCGGATAGCCGGCGACGGCGATGATGAAATACCAGTGGCCGTCCCACAGCTTGGCGAAGTCGAGATATCCCGGATGCGCGCCCGTCCACGCGTTCGCCTCCTGGCGGGCGGCGAACGACAGCATGATGGCCGTCGTGACGACGCGCGAGACGACGAAGACGACCAGCACACGGGCCCACCACGCCGTGAGCCGGTAGCGCACGGTCAGCCATGGCGCGGTGGAGCTATGGAAAACGCGCCAGCGTTTTCGTGACCCCAGCGCCGACCGATCCTGCGAGGGAGGGTCTACCTGAGCGCCGGACGAAGAATGCGACGTCAGCCCGTCATGAGCCACGCGCGCAGCCCCTGTTCGCACGAGGTGATCTGGTCGACGGCCACGCGCTCGTCGTCGGCGTGCGCCTTGAGGGGGTCGCCCGGGCCGTAGTTGACGGCGGGCATGCCGAGGGCGGAGAACCGCGCGACGTCGGTCCAGCCGTACTTCGGCTTCGCCTCGCCCCCGACGGCCGCGAGGAAGTTCTTCGCCAGCGGGGCGTCGAGCCCCGGGCGGGCGCCCTCGGCGAGGTCGACGACGGTCACGTCGAAGCCGGCGAACAGCTCGCGAAGGTGCGCGATCGCCTCCTCGCCGGACCGGCTGGGCGCGAAGCGGTAGTTGATGTGCACCATCGCCGCGTCGGGGATCACGTTGCCGGCGACGCCGCCCGTGATGCCGACCGCGTTGAGGCCCTCGCGGTAGACCAGTCCGTCGACCTCGACCTCACGGGGGACGTAGGCGGCGAGCGTGTCGAGGACGGGCGCGAGATCGTGGATCGCGTTGTGGCCGACCCAGGCACGCGCGGAGTGGGCACGGAGGCCGAAGGTGCGAACCTCGATGCGGGCGTTGCCGTTGCATCCGCCCTCAATTTCGGAGCGTGTCGGCTCGCCCAGGATGGCGAAGTCGCCCTGCAGCAGGTGGGGGCTGTTGTCGGCGAGGCGCTTGAGTCCGTTGAGGTCGGCCGAGACCTCCTCGTGGTCGTACCAGAGCCAGGTGATGTCGACCGCGGGCTCGGAGAGCTCGACGGCGAGCTTGAGCTGAACGGCGAGGCCCGACTTCATGTCGACGGTGCCACGGCCCCAGAGGTACTCGACACCGTCCTCCGTCTCGTAGCGGGTCGGCAGGTTGTCGTTGAGCGGCACGGTGTCGGTGTGCCCGGCGATCACTACGCGCTTCTCACGGCCGAGGTTGGTGCGGGCGATTACGACGTCGCCGTCGCGCGTCACCTCGAGGTGGTCTGCGCCGGCGAGAGCCGTGAGGATCGCCTCCGTGATCGGCCCCTCGTTGTCGGAGACCGACTCGATGTCGCACAGCTGGCGTGTGATGTCGATCGAGGTCTGGGTGAGGTCGAGAACGGGCAGCGTGGTGTCGGCGACGGGCATGGGGTCAAGTTTAGGGTCGGTACGCTTGGGGCATGAATTCTCGCGCCGCCTGGGGCTACGGCCTCGCCACGATCGCCTCCGACTCCACGGTTCTCGACACCTGGTTCCCGACTCCGGTGCTCGGCGAGCTTCCCGCCGGAACCGACCCGCACATCGCTCCGTCCGAGCTCGAGCCGCTGCTCGGGCCCGACGAGCGTCGCGGCGTGCGGGTGGACTTCGTGACGGTGCAGATCGATCTGGATGCCGCCCCGGCGTCGACTCCCGACGCCTACCTCCGGCTGCACCTGCTGAGCCACCTGCTGGTCGCGCCGAACACGATCAACCTCGACGGCATCTTCGGGTACCTGCCGATCGTCGCGTGGACCACCGCCGGCCCCATGCACCCCGACGACTTCACCCGCCTGCGCCCCGTGCTGCAGCGCGCAGGCATCTCCGCGCACGGCATCGACAAGTTCCCGCGGCTGCTCGACTACGTGGTGCCGGCCCGTGTGCGCATCGCCGACGCCTCACGCGTGCGTCTCGGCGCCCACCTCTCCCCCGGCACGACCGTGATGCACGAGGGTTTCGTGAACTTCAACGCCGGCACCCTCGGCACCTCCATGGTCGAGGGCCGCATCTCGCAGGGGGTCGTCGTCGGAGACGGCTCCGACATCGGCGGCGGCGCATCCATCATGGGCACGCTCTCGGGCGGCGGCACCCAGCGGGTCACGATCGGCGAGCGCGCGCTGCTCGGCGCCAACTCGGGCATCGGCATCTCGATCGGCGACGACTCGGTCGTCGAGGCGGGGCTGTATGTGACGGCCGGCACGAAGGTCGTCGTCGTGCCGCCCAAGGGCGCAGCCGGCCAGCCTCTCGAACCCCGCACGGTCAAGGCGTCGGAGCTCAGCGGTGTCGCAAACCTGCTGTTCCGCCGCAACTCGCTCACCGGCGCGGTCGAGGTTCTCGCCCGGTCGGGTACCGGCGTCGAGCTCAACTCGGCGCTGCACGCGTAAGGCGGGCCAAAAGCGCTGCAGTCCGGGCGTCGGGCTCCAGCGCGCGCTGCAGCCCGGCGCCCGAGCTGTAGCGCGACCGCGGCGGAGCCGGCCGCATGCCGGCGGGGTTAGCATCGGGGCATGCGAAGGCGCTCGATCGCGATTGCCGCCGCGGCAGTGGTCGCCGTCGGGGTGGGCGCGGCGTGGGCGGGGTCCGCGGCGCCGATCGCGCGCGACACCGGCGACAGCTCGCTGCTCGTCGGCTACTACGAACCGCACGACGACATCGCGCTCGCGAATCTCACGGTCGGCGACGGCGTCTACCTGATCGAGTATGAGGCGTGGGTGCGGTTCCACTCGCGGCTGCCTGGCGTGCTTCTCGCCTGCGGCCTCGTCGACGCCAGCGGCCGCATCGGCTACCTCGACGACACGGTCTTCCCCGTGCCGGGCAACGGGCGCTGGACGCGCGTGAGCGTCTCCGCGACCTACGACATCCCCGAGACCACGCTCGGGCTGCGGTGCAGCCCGACCGCCGCCGGACCGTACGGCATCGGATTCCGCGACGTGACGCTCACGGCCGAGCCGATCGGCTGAGGCGCGCGGCCACGCCGTCGCCCCGGCTTCCGCGCCACCGCGGTACGCGCGCTCCACGTCGAGCTGGCGCGCACGTACCGGGATGGCGCGCACATCTGCCACCGGGCGCCGTGACCGACGCCGCGCGACCTGCTCAGCCGGCAATCCCGGCGGCGGTACTGCCTAGCGCTCGGGCCAGGCGCGCTCGGGCTCGCCGATGTACAGCTGCTGCGGGCGGCCGATCTTGGTCGCGGGGTCGAGGTTCATCTCGCGCCAGTGGGCGATCCAGCCGGGGAGGCGTCCGATCGCGAACAGCGGGGTGAACATGCGCGGCGGGAAGCCCATCGCCTTGTAGATGACTCCGGTGTAGAAGTCGACGTTCGGGTAGAGCTTGCGCTCGGCGAAGTAGTCGTCGGCGAGAGCGACGGCCTCGAGCTCCTTGGCGATGTCGAGCAGGTCGTCCTGCACGCCCAGAGCCTCGAGCACCTCGTCGGCGCTCTCCTTGACGAGGGTCGCGCGCGGGTCGAAGTTCTTGTACACCCGGTGGCCGAAGCCCATGAGGCGAACGCCCTGCTCCTTGTTCTTCACCCGGTCGACGAACTTGGTGACGCCGTCGCCCGAGTCCTTGATCTCCTGCAGCATCTTGAGAACCGCTTCGTTGGCGCCGCCGTGCAGGGGGCCGTAGAGGGCGTTGATGCCGGCCGAGACGGAGGCGAAGATGTTCGCCTCGGTCGAGCCGACGAGGCGCACGGTGGACGTGGAGGCGTTCTGCTCGTGGTCTTCGTGCAGGATCAGCAGGCGGTCGAGAGCCTTCGACAGCACCGGGTTGACCTCGTACGGCTCGGCCATGGTGCCGAAGTTCAGCTTCAGGAAGTTGTCGACGAAGCTGAGCGAGTTGTCGGGGTAGAGGAACGCCTGTCCGAGGCTCTTCTTGTGCGCGTAGGCGGCGATCACGGGGAGCTTGGCCAGCAGCCGCACGATCGACATCTCGATCTGCTCGGGGTCTTTGACGCTCAGCGAGCCCTCGTAGTAGGTCGACAGGGCCGAGACGGCGCTCGACAGAACCGACATCGGGTGCGCGTTGTGCGGCAGTGCGTCGAAGAAGCGACGGAGGTCCTCGTGCAGCAGGGTGTGCCGACGGATCTTCTCGTCGAAGCCCGCGAGTTCGTCGGCAGTGGGCAGCTCGCCGTAGATGAGCAGCCACGCGACCTCGAGGTAGGTGGAGTTCTTCGCGACCGCCTCGATCGGATACCCGCGGTACCGCAGGATGCCCGCGTCGCCGTCGATGTAGGTGATCGCGCTCTTCGTGGAGGCGGTGTTCACAAAGCCCTGGTCGAGCGTGGTGAAGCCGGTCTGCTTCATAAAAGTGGAGATATCGATGCTGTCGCGGCCGTCGACGCCGCGAATAACCGGGAACTCCGCTGTTCCCCCCGGGAAGTGCAGCGTGGCCGTTTCGGTTCCTGGCGCCATGTCATTCACCCCTACAGCCTATTAGGCGGCGCCTGACTAGTCGTATCGCGTCCAAAAGCCCACAAAGCGGCTTGGAGAAAACCTCTAAATCTCAGCGCAGTGCGGCGAATCTCTCGACCGCGGTGTCGACGTCGGCGTCGCTCACCGTCAGCGCCATACGCACGTGCTGCGGGGCGCCGTCGGTGTAGAAGCTGCCGGGCACCACCAGCACGCCGTGCTCGGCGAGGTCGCCGACGGTCTGCCAGGCGTCCTGCCCGCGGGTCGCCCAGAGGTACAGGCCGGCCTCGCTGTGGTCGACGGTGAAGCCCGCGGCCTCGATGGCCGCCTTGAGCCGGTCGCGGCGGGCGCGGTACAGCGCGCGCTGCGCCGCGACGTGCGACTCGTCGCCGAGGGCCACGATCATCGCCGCCTGCACCGGGGCGGGCGGGATGAGACCGGCGTGCTTGCGCACGGAGAGCAGCTCGGCGACCAGGGTCGCATCGCCCGCGACGAATCCGGCGCGGTAGCCGGCGAGGTTCGACTGCTTGCTGAGCGAGTAGACCGCGAGCACCGAGGAGTTGTCGCCGCCCGTGACTCGCGGGTCGAGGATCGACGGGGTCGGTTCATCCGCCGCCCAATTGAGCTCGGCGTAGCACTCGTCGCCGGCGATGACGGCGCCGAGCTCACGGGCACGCGCCACCATCGCGGCCATGGTCTCGACGTCGAGCACCCGTCCGTCGGGGTTGCCCGGCGAGTTGATCCAGACGAGGCGGGTGTTCTCGGGCCACGCGGCCGGGTCGTCGCTGGCGAGGGCTGTGGCGCCGGCGAGGGCGGCGCCGATGGCGTAGGTGGGGTAGGCGACCTCCGGATGAACCACCACGTCGCCCTCGCCGATGCCCAGCATCAGCGGCAGCCAGGCGATAAGCTCCTTCGAGCCGATCGACGGGAGCACGTTGCCCACTGACAGGTCGCGCACTCCCCTGCGGCGCCCGAACCACTCGACGATCGCCTCGCGCAGGGCGGGAGTCCCGGCGACCTGCGGGTAGGCGTGCGCGTCGGTCGCCGCGGTGATGGCGTCGCGGATCAGCTGCGGGGTGGGGTCGACGGGCGAGCCCACCGAGAGGTCGACGATGCCGCCCGCGTGCCGGCGGGCTACGGCGCCGAACGGGACGAGCGCGTCCCAGGGGAAGTCGGGCAGGTCGAGCGGCGTGCGCGCCACGTTATTCGGTGTGGCCGTTGAAGGGTTCTGCCATGACGATCGCGTGGTCCTTGTGAATCACGCCGACCTTCGCCGCGCCGCCGGGAGAACCGACCTCGTCGAAGAACTCCACGTTGGCCTTGTAGTAGTCGGCCCACTGTTCGGGCACGTCGTCCTCGTAGTAGATCGCCTCGACGGGACAGACCGGCTCGCACGCACCGCAGTCGACGCACTCGTCGGGGTGGATGTAGAGCATGCGGTCGCCCTCGTAGATGCAGTCCACGGGGCATTCGTCGATGCAGGCGCGGTCTTTGATATCGACACAGGGTTGGGCGATGACGTAGGTCACTGAGGTCGAGATCCTTTCACTGCACGAGAACTAGACAATCTTACCCACGCGCGGGCTGAGCGTCTGCGGTGCCCGCACGCACCCTGCCCAGATTCGGCCAGGCGACGACGACGAGGATCACGGCCGCCGGCGCCAAAGTCCAGATCAGACCCGTGATGTTGGCCGGCACGATGACCGAGCCGCCCATCGTCGGTGAGGCGAGAAACGTCGTCATCCCCATGATCCCCACCGTGGCGAGGATCGGGATGATGCGGGAAGAGGTGAGCACGCGCAGCCCGACGACGAACCCGGTGCTGGCGACGAGGGCGGGCACGAGCCCCCACGGGACGGCGACGTCGCCGACCGTGACGCTCGACTGGTGCACCGCCGTCATCAGCGCGCCGATGACCGCGCCGAACGCGAGGGCGAGGGCACCGACGCCGATCTTGATGCCCCGGCTCTGCTCGCGGAACGGAAGGTGCTCCGCGGCCGGCGTGGCGGCCAGGCGCCGGTAGGTCTCGGTCAGGGCGATCGGCTGGGACACACCGTTCGAGAGGGCGAAGGTGTCGCCGTCGAGCGTCAGCTGGCTGCGGTGGGCGGCAAGCGCCTCCCGCTTGCGGTCGGCGACCGGCGCCACGTCGACGACGATCGGCCCGGTGCCGTCGGTGACGACCTCGTAGAAGTCGACGCCCATGACCTCGGCGGCCCGGCGTGCGGCGTCGTGAGCGCGCACGTGGTCGGGATGCCCGTAGCCGCCGCGCTCGTCGTAGCTCACGACGGCCGTGGGGGCGATGTCGGCGATGACGGCGGCGATGTCGGCGGTCACGCTGCTCATCGAGGCCGCCGAGAGCGAGAGCGCGCCGAGCGACTCCAACGCCTCGGCTCCGGATGCGCCCCAGCGCATCCCCGAGTCGAGGTAACGACGCGGCGGGAGGTCGACCCAGCGGGCGTTCTCGTCGCCGAGGTAGCGGTGGTCGGCGACTCCGAGCGCCCGCATCGCGGCGGCGAGCTCGGTCTCGCGGTGGGCGGCGAGCGACTCCGGCGAGCTCGCCAGATGCTGCAGCTCGGCCGGGATCACCTCGCCGAGCTCGCCGCGCGTGCAGGTGAGCACGGTCACCGCGGCTCCCGAGGAGGTGAGCGTCGCGATGGTTCCGCCGGTCGTAATGCTCTCGTCGTCGGGGTGGGCGTGCACGAAGAGGACGCGCTCGACCGTGTCGATCGGTTGGCTGATGTCAGGCATGTGTGTGGACAGTTTAGACAAGAGTGATTAGAGTCAGATGGCTAAGGTAAGCCTTACCAACCTCCCTCGCTCTCTTCCCGGAAAAGACCCGTGCTCGCAAACTTTCTCATCGGCCTGCGCGAGGGCCTCGAAGCAGGGCTCGTCGTCGGTATCCTCATCGCCTACGTCGTCAAGATCAACCGGCGCGACGTGCTGCCGCGCATCTGGCTCGGCGTCGGCATCGCGGTGCTGCTGTCGCTCGCCCTCGGCTGCGTGCTGACCTTCGGCGCCTACGGGCTGTCGTTCCAGGCGCAGGAGCTGATCGGCGGGCTGCTCTCGATCATCGCAACGGGATTCGTCACGTGGATGATCTTCTGGATGCTGCGTACCGCGCGTGGGCTGTCGCGGGAGCTGCGCTCCGAGGTCGACGCCCACCTGTCGGGCGCCGGCTGGGGACTGGTGCTCGTGGCGTTCCTCGCCGTGGGCCGCGAGGGGCTCGAGACGGCGCTGTTCATCTGGGCGGCCGTGCAGGCGAGCGGCTCGACGACCCTGCCGCTCGTCGGGGCGTCCCTCGGCATCGCCGTCTCGGTCGTGCTCGCCTACCTGATCTACCGCGGCGTTCTCTCGATCAACCTCTCGAAGTTCTTCACGTATACCGGCGTCTTCCTCATCGTCGTCGCCGGCGGAGTGCTCGCCTACGGCGTGCACGACCTGCAGGAGGCCGGGTTCCTCCCCGGGCTCGGCACGCTCGCCTTCGACGTCACCGCAGCGGTGCCGCCCGACAGCTGGTACGGCACCCTCCTCAAGGGCGTCTTCAACTTCTCCCCCGCGACCACCGTGCTCGAGGCCGCCGCCTGGCTCGCCTACGTGATCCCCGTGATGACCCTGTTCCTGCTGTCGGTACGCCGTCAGAACAGGGCGTCCGCACCCGTCTTCCCCGCAGCATCCGCAGTCACCACAGAAGGAGCACTATGAACCGGTCGATCCTGGCCCCCGCCCGCACGCGAGCGGCCGTGTCCGTCGCGGTCGGCGCCGCGGCCCTGCTCGTGCTCTCGGGGTGCGTCGCCAACGACCCGGCCGGCGACGGCGCTGCGGCCACCGCGCTCACCGTCGACTCCAGCGCCGACGACTGCGTCGTCTCGGCTGCCGAGGCCCCGAGCGGCGCTGTGAGCTTCAGCATCGAGAACACGGGCGACCAGGTCACCGAGTTCTACCTGCTCGCCGACGACGAGCTGCGCATCATCGGAGAGGTCGAGAACATCGGCCCCGGCATCACCCGCGACCTCGTCGTGCAGGCCAGGCCCGGCGACTACTTCACCGTCTGCAAGCCGGGGATGATCGGCGCCGGCATCGGCAAGGCGGCCTTCACGGTCACCGACTCGGGAGCGGAACTGGCCGGAGCCGGCGACGACAAGGAGCTCGTCGACGCCGCGGCGGTCAACTACGTGTCATACATCAAGAACCAGGTCGAGGGCCTCGTCACCTCGACGGCGACGTTCCTCGACGCCTACCGCGCCGGCGACGACGAGACCGCGCGGGGGCTGTACGCCAGCACGCGCGCCGCCTACGAGCGCATCGAGCCCGTGGCCGAGTCGTTCGGCGACCTCGACCCCAAGATCGACTTCCGCGAGGCGGACGTCGAGGAGGGCACGGAGTGGACAGGCTGGCACCGCATCGAGAAGGACCTCTGGCAGCCGTCCGCAGCCGACAACGGCGGCGAGGCCTACGTGCCGCTGACGCCCGAGGAGCGCGTGCGCTTCGCCGACCTGCTCGAAGCCGACACCGCCGCGCTGAACGACGCCGTGCACGAAGACGACTACACCGTCTCGATCGACGCGATCAGCAACGGCGCCATCGGCCTGCTCGACGAGGTCGCCAGCGGCAAGATCACCGGCGAGGAGGAGATCTGGTCGCACACCGACCTCTGGGACTTCCAGGCGAACCTCGAGGGCGCGCGTGTCGCCTACGAGGGCGTGCGCGACATCGTCGAGCCGAAGGACGCGGAGATCGTCGCGACGCTCGACGCAGAGTTCACGTCGCTCGAGACGCTGCTCGGCCAGTACGGCAGCCTCGACGCCGGCTTCGTCTACTACGACGACCTCACCACCGAGCAGGTCAAGGAGCTCGCCGACGGCGTCAACGCCCTCGCCGAGCCTCTCAGCCGGCTGACGTCGGTTCTGGTCGGCTGAGCAACCTACTATCGGCAGATGACTGACGACTCGGCCCCGGCACGCTCCGGGCTCTCCCGCAGGGGGCTCCTCGGGCTCGCCGGCGCCGGCGTCGTCGGGGCCGGTCTCGGCTTCGGCGTCGACCGGGTGCTCACTCCAGAAGCGAGTGCCGCGTCCGGCGCCGCCGCGTCGTACCCGTTCTTCGGCGAACACCAGTCGGGGATCCTCACAGCCGCGCAGGACCGACTGCACTTCGCCGCCTACGACGTGAGCGACATCTCCCGCGACGAGCTCGAGGAGCTGCTCGCCGACTGGACCTACGCCGCCGACCGGATGTCGACCGGGCTCGGCGCGGGGGCGTACGGCCCCGCGAGCGGCCCGTACGACTCGCCGCCCGACGACACCGGCGAGGCGCTCGACCTCCCGCCGTCGGGGCTCACCATCACGTTCGGCTTCGGTCCGTCTCTGTTCGACGACCGCTTCGGCCTTGCCGGCAGGCGCCCCGCGGCGCTCATCGACCTTCCGCACTTCCCCGGCGACGCCCTCGTCGACACGCTCGTCGGCGGCGACCTCTGCATCCAGGCCTGCAGCGACGACCCGCAGGTCGCCGTGCACGCGATCCGCAACCTGTCGCGCATCGCCTTCGGGCGGGCGAGCATCCGCTGGTCGCAGCTCGGCTTCGGGCGCACCTCGTCGACGACACGGGCGCAGGCCACCCCGCGCAACCTGTTCGGCTTCAAGGACGGCACCGCGAACCTGCGTGCCGAAGACGCCGAGACGGCGAAGGACGTGTGGGTGCAGTCCGGAGACGGCGCCGAATGGATGACCGGAGGCTCCTACCTCGTCGCGCGCAAGATACGCATGACGATAGAGACCTGGGACCGTTCGTCGCTGCGCGAGCAGGAGCGCGTCGTCGGGCGCACCAAGGGCGAGGGCGCGCCCCTCAGCGGCGGCGAGGAGTTCACCGCGCCCGACTTCGCAGCCACGGGTCGCGGAGACGCGCCGCTCATCGACGAGGCCGCGCACGTGCGCCTCGCGCACCCCGACACGAATGCGGGCGCGACGATGCTGCGCCGCGGCTACAACTTCGTCGACGGCAACGACGATCTCGGACGCCTCAACGCCGGCCTGTTCTTCATCTGCTTCCAGCGCGATCCGCGCGAACAGTTCGTGCCGATCCAGCTGCGACTGGCCAAGAACGACGCGATGAACGAGTACGTGCGCCACGTCGGATCGGGAATCTTCGCGGTGCCGCCCGGCGCGCGCAAGGGCGGCTCGATCGGCGCTGGGCTCTTCGCCTAGAGCGACGCCTGCGGAGGTCGCGGGGCCGGTCCGAGCGGAGCCCCGGGACCGGGGCAGGCGCGGCGCGGCTAGTTGCCGGTCACCGTCACGACGTAGCTAGCGGTGACGACGCCGTCGGCGTCGGTTCCGATGGTGAGCACCACGGTGTGCGGCGCGAGAGTGAAGGTGCCGAAGCCGCCCGCGGCGTCGGAGTTGACGGCGCTGCTGACGAAGCCCGCGCCCTCGAGGGCGGCCTGCGCGGAGGCGAAGTCGTCCGAGGTCAGCGTCGACACGACACCCCAGCCCGAGCCATCCGGCCCGCTCGCCCCGCCCTTGACTTCGCCGACGACGGGGATCTCGTCTGCCGGGAATCCGGGGGGCAGCTGGCCGTCGGTGCTGATGCCTGCGCCGCCGAGCGCCTCGGACACAGCGTCTCCGGCCTGCTTCTGCGCCTCGGAGAGGGCGTCGTCGGCCCGGTTCTGCGCCTCGTCCATCACGCCGTTCACGACGTTGTCGGCGACGCCGCAGCCGACGAGCAGCGGCGAGGCGGCGAGAGCGGCTGCGATGAACAGGGTGCGGGCGATCCGGGTGCGCGTGGTCGTCATGGGTCCAAGCTTAAACGCAGACGAGCCCCGCACCGGATGAAACGGGGCGGGGCTCGTGTGGATGTGCTGTGACTTACGCGTTCTGCTTCTTCAGGCGGGCGGTGCTGCGCTGGCGGGCGCTCGCGTCGAGCTCCACCTTGCGGATGCGCACGAACTCGGGCGTGACCTCGACGCACTCGTCTTCACGGGCGAACTCGAGGCACTCCTCGAGCGTCAGCTTGCGCGACGGCGTCATACGCTCGAACGAGTCCGAGGTCGACTGGCGCATGTTGGTGAGCTGCTTCTCCTTGGTGATGTTCACGTCCATGTCGTCGGCACGCGAGTTCTCGCCGACGACCATGCCCTCGTAGACCTCCTGCGTGGGCTCCACGAAGAACGACATGCGCTCCTGCAGGGCGACCATGGCGAACGGGGTCGCGACACCGGAGCGGTCGGCGACGATCGAGCCGTTGGTGCGGGTCTCGATCGATCCGGCCCAGGGCTCGTAGCCGTGCGAGACGGCGTTCGCGATGCCCGAACCGCGGGTGATGGTGAGGAACTCGGTGCGGAAGCCGATGAGACCGCGCGAGGGGACGACGAACTCCATGCGGACCCAGCCGGTTCCGTGGTTGCTCATGCCTTCCATGCGGCCCTTGCGGGCGGCGAGGAGCTGGGTGATGGCGCCGAGGTACTCTTCGGGCGCGTCGGTGGTGAGGTGCTCGAACGGCTCGTGCAGCTTGCCGTCGACGCGCTTGGTCACTACCTGCGGCTTGCCGACGGTGAGCTCGAAGCCCTCACGACGCATCTGCTCGACGAGGATCGCGAGAGCGAGCTCTCCACGGCCCTGGATCTCCCAGGCGTCGGGGCGTCCGACGTCGACGAGCTTGATCGACACGTTACCGACGAGCTCGCGGTCGAGGCGGTCCTTGACCATGCGGGCGGTGAGCTTGTGGCCCTTGACCTTGCCGATCATCGGCGAGGTGTTGGTTCCGATGGTCATCGAGATGGCCGGGTCGTCGACCGTGATGGTCGGCAGCGGGCGCACGTCGTTCGGGTCGGCGAGGGTCTCACCGATGGTGATGTCCTCGAAGCCGGCGACGGCGACGATGTCGCCGGGGCCCGCGGACTCGGTCGGGTAGCGGTCGAGCGCCTTGGTGATCAGCAGCTCGGTGACCTTGACGTTAGCGACGGTGCCGTCGTGCTTGACCCAGGCGACGGTCTGGCCCTTCTTGATGGTGCCGTTGAAGACACGCAGCAGGGCGAGGCGGCCGAGGAACGGGCTCGCGTCGAGGTTGGTGACGTGCGCCTGCAGCGGGTGCTGGTCGTCGTACGACGGGGCGGGAACGTGCTTGAGGATCGCGTCGAACAGCGGTTCGAGGTCTTCGTTGTCGGGCAGGGTGCCGTTCTCGGGCTTGTTCCAGCTCGCGGCGCCGTTGCGGCCCGAGGCGTAGACGACGGGCACGTCGAGGATCGCGTCGAGGTCGAGGTCGGGGTGCTCGTCGGACATGTCGGACGCGAGTCCGAGCAGGAGGTCCTGGCTCTCGGCGACGACCTCGTCGATGCGGGCGTCGGGACGGTCGGTCTTGTTGACCAGGAGGATGACGGGCAGCTTGGCCTCGAGGGCCTTGCGCAGCACGAAGCGGGTCTGGGGCAGGGGGCCCTCCGACGCGTCGACGAGGAGCACGACGCCGTCGACCATGGACAGGCCGCGCTCGACCTCGCCGCCGAAGTCGGCGTGGCCGGGGGTGTCGATCACGTTGATCGTGATGTTGCCGCCGGCGTGGTTCTCTTCGGCGTGCTTGCCGTTGTAGAGCACCGCGGTGTTCTTCGCGAGGATGGTGATGCCCTTTTCGCGCTCGAGCTCGTTGGAGTCCATGGCGCGGTCTTCAAGGTGCGCGTGTGCGTCGAACGAGTTCGTCTGGCGGAGCATGGCGTCGACCAGGGTGGTCTTGCCGTGGTCAACGTGGGCGACGATTGCGACGTTGCGCAGGTCGGTACGGGTGGCGATTGCCATAGGTGTTTTCCTTGACTGCTTCTTAGCGGTGACGGGCGCGCGCGTTGCGCTTTCGCGGCATGGGCACGACCACGCACAAACGCGGAGGTGGTTTGTGGGGATCTCAGGATCACGTCGATGGTGCCCTGCACATCCAGTGTAACGGCTAAAACCCTCGTGTTCGCTGACGGCACACGAGATCTCGGGGGCGCGGGGCCGTTTTCTACTGTGAGAACGTCCCGGGCAGCTCGTCAGTCGGCGCGGCGATCGCGCTCGGCGACCTTGCGGTCGATCCTGGCTAGTCGGCGCTCGTCGCGGGAGTGCGCCGGGAGGCGGCGCGGCATCGCTCCCCCGCCGGCGTTCGAATCGGGCGCTGCGGCGGCGGGCAGCTTTACAGTAATGTCCGGCGGCAGGGGCGGCGAGACGGGCTTGCGCTCGTCGGGCCGACCCTGCTGCCGGAACATCAGACCCCGAGTGTCAGGTTGGCGCCGGGGATGGCCGCGAGCAGGTCGCGCGTGTACTGCTCACGCGGGTTGTCGAAGACCTCGTCTACCGATGCCGCCTCGACGATGCGACCGTTCTGCATGACGCAGACGTTGTCTGCGATCACCCGCACGACGGCGAGGTCGTGGGTGATGAACAGGTAGGTCAGTCCGAGCTCCGACTGCAGGTCGGCGAGCAGCTTCAGCACCTGGGCCTGCACGAGCACGTCGAGGGCGGAGACCGCCTCGTCGAGAACCACGATCTCGGGCTTGAGAGCGAGCGCGCGGGCGATGGCCACACGTTGACGCTGGCCTCCCGACAGCTCGTTCGGGTATCGCGAGGCGAGGCTCTGCGGCAGGGCGACCTGGTCGAGGAGTTCGAGCACACGCGCGCGGCGCTCGGCCTTGGTGCCGACCTTGTGCACATGCAACGGCTCGGCGATAGTCGCGCCGATGTTGCGCAGCGGGTCGAGCGACCCGTACGGGTCCTGGAAGACCGGCTGGGTCTTGCGGCGGAACGAGAGAACGTCGCGGCCTCGCAGGCCGGCGATGTCCGTGCCGTCGACGATGATCGACCCCGACGTGGGCTCCTCGAGTTTGAGCAGCAGCTTCGCGACCGTCGACTTGCCCGATCCGGACTCTCCCACCAGCGCCATGGTGGTGCCGCGGGCGATGCTGAACGACACGTCGTCGACCGCTTTGAACTCACGGGCGGCGAGCTTCTGCCCACGGATCTTGAAGACCTTGGTGAGGTTCTCCACCACGATCGCGGGGGCGACGTCGGTCGCCGCGGCGTGGGCCTCGGCCCGCACCTCCACGGCCTCGAGCAGGTCGACGCCCTCGGCAGCGGCCGGGGCCACGTAGTCGAGGTCGGCGAGCGAGCGGCTGGCGGAGCGGATGCGACGCGAGGCGAGGCTCGGAGCCGCGGCCACGAGACGCTGCGTGTACGGGTGGAGGGGGTTCTCGAGCAGTTCGCGCGACGGGCCCGACTCGACGATCTTGCCCTTGTACATCACGACGAGCTGCTCGGCACGCTCGGCGGCGAGGCCGAGGTCGTGCGTGATGAACAGCACGGCGGTGCCCAGGTCGCGGGTGAGGGTCGCGAGGTGGTCGAGGATGACCCGCTGCACCGTGACGTCGAGAGCCGAAGTCGGCTCGTCGGCGATCAGCAGCTTCGGGTTGGCAGCCAGGCCCATGCCGATGAGCACACGCTGGCGCATTCCTCCGGAGAACTGGTGCGGGAACTGGCGCAGTCGACGGTCGGCGTCGCCGAGCCCGGCCTGCTGCAGAACCTCGATCGCGCGGCGCTTGACCTCTTTCTTGTTGGTCGCGATGCCGTTGGCCCTGATGGCCTCTTCCACCTGGAATCCGATGCTCCACACCGGGTTCAGGTTGGCCATCGGGTCCTGCGGCACGAAGCCGATGCGCTTTCCGCGGATCTCTTCGAGCTCCTTGGGGTTCAGCTTGGTGATGTCACGGCCCTCGAAGAGGACCTCGCCGCCGGTGATGATGCCGGAGCCGGGGAGCAGGTTGATGATGGCGTGCGCCGTGGTCGACTTGCCCGAACCGGACTCGCCCACGATGGCGAGCGTCTGGCCCGGCATCAGGGTGATGTCGACGCCGTTGACGGCGGGTACGATGCCGCGCTGGTTGCGGAACCCTACCTGCAGGTTCTTGATCTCGAGCAGCGGGGCGACTCCGGAGGGTGTCGCGGGGGTGGTGATGGTCTCGCTCAACGCAGGGCCCTCGCCTTCGGATCGAGTGCGTCGCGCACGAGCTCGCTCAGCATGATGAATGCGAAGACCGTGATCGACAGGGCGAGTGATGGGTAGATGAGCGTCTGGGGTGCGGTGCGCAGATCGTTCTGCGCCTGGTTGATGTCGTTACCCCACGACATGACCGATCCGCCCAGGCCGACGCCGAGGTAGGACAGGGTGGCCTCGGCGACGATGGCTGCGGCCAGCGAGATCGCCGTGATGACGATCACTGGTGCGATCGAGTTGGGCAGCACGTGCTTCAGCAGGATCTTGAACTTGGACACGCCGAGGGCCGTGGAGGCCATGACGTAGTCGGCGCTCTTCACCCTGAGGATCTCGGATCTGAGCACGCGCGCCGTAGACGGCCACGCGAACAAACCGATGGCAAGCGAGATCGACCACACGCTCCTGTACTGCGAGAGCACCGACATGATGACGACGGCCGCGAGGATGTAGGGGATCGAGAAGAAGATGTCGCCGACGCGCGAGAGCACGGAGTCGACCCATCCGCCGTAGAAGCCCGCGAAGGCTCCGAAGATCAGGCCGAGGAACGTGGTGAGCACCAGCACGATGAAACCGACCGAGAGCGAGGTGGCCGTTCCGTCGATGATGCGGGCGTAGATGTCGCATCCCTGCTTGGTGAAGCCGAGCGGGTGGCCCTCGGTCGGGGCTCCGTTGCTGTTGGCGAGGAAGCACTCGTCGTTCGGCGGGGTCTGCGTGAACAGCCACGGGAACAACGCCACGATCACGACGAGGAGGATGAGGGCCGACGAGATCCAGAACAGCGGGCGACGACGGAGGTCGCGCCAGGCGTCGATCCAGAGGTTGCTCTTCTTCTCAGAGACGTTGACCGCGTCGACGCTGACCAGAGGGGTTTCCTCGATCGGCGCGACGTAGTGGTTCGCGGAGCGGGCGGGGGTGGCCGCCGACTCCGTCGTGGTGTTACTTGACATAGCGGATCCTTGGGTCGAGCAGGCCGTAGAGGAGGTCGACGATGAGGTTGACGCCCAGGTAGAGCAGCGTCATCACGGTGACGAACGACACGACGGTCGGTCCCTCGCCCTGTTGGATGGCCTTGAAGAGAGTGTTGCCCACTCCGGGGACGTTGAAGATACCCTCGGTGACCGTCGCGCCGACGAGCAGCACACCGAAGTCGGTAGCGAGGAACGTGACGACCGGGATCAGCGAGTTGCGGAGGATGTGCACGGGGATGATGCGGTTCCTCGAGAGGCCCTTGCTGTAGGCGGTGCGCACGAAGTCGAGGCCTGATGACTCGATCACCGACGCGCGCGTGAGGCGGACGATCTGCGCGAAGCTGACGCTCGCCAGCACGAGGGCCGGGAGTATCAGGTCTTGGATCGGGGCGCCCGAGCTGACCGTCGTGCGTGCCCAGCCGAGCTGGACACCGAAGACGTACTGGGCGACGAACGCGATGACGAAGATCGGCAGCGAGATCAGGATCAGGCTCACGACGAGTGCGCTGGAGTCGAACAGCTTGCCCTTGCGGAGTCCGGAGATCAGTCCGACGAAGATGCCGGCGACCGACTGGAAGAACAGCGCGAGGAGGGCGAGGCGAGCGGTGACCGGGAACGTGCGTACCAGGATGTCGCTGACCTGCTCGCCGTTGAACGCGACTCCGAGGTTGCCCTGCAGCAGGCCGCCGATGTACAGGAAGTACTGCACGATGAACGGCTGGTCGAGGTTGTACTGCGCCCGGAGCTGCGCGACGATCGCGGGGTTCGGGGTCTTGTCGCCGAAGAGCGCGACGATCGGGTCGCCCGGCATGGCGAAGACCATGAAGTAGATGAGGAAGGTCGTGCCGAAGAAGACGGGAATCGCTTGGAGGATTCGTCTGACAATGTATCCGGTCATCAGGCGCCGTTGCCTGCCGGGAAGTTATGGGAGTTCATGGAGATGGTGGGACCTATTCTGCGAGCGAGCCACGAGCTTGTTCACCCAGATTACTCGCGTGGCGTGCCAGCCATGGGTCGGGGGTGGCGGCTTATGGCCGCCACCCCCGACTGGGTTATGGGTTAGAGGCTACTTCGTGATCTCGTAGTAGAGCGGCACGGAGTTCCAACCGAACTGCACGTTGGAGACGGACTCGCCGAATCCACCGGTGACGTTCGCGTACCAGAGCGGCGTGGCCGGGAGGTCCTCGAGGAGGATCTCCTGAGCTGCCTGGAAGTCCGCGTTCGCGGCGTCGATGTCGGTCTCGGATGCACCAGACGCGAGCAGCTTGTCGAACTCGGGGTTCGAGTAGTCACCGTCGTTGGAGCCGGCGTTCGTCGCGTACAACGGGCCGAGGAAGTTGAACAGACCGGGGTAGTCGGCCTGCCATCCGGTGCGGAACGCGGTCGTGATCGTACGGTCGGTGATCAGCGTGCGAGCTTCCTTGAACGTCGGGTACGGGGCGCCGGCGGCGTCGATGCCCAGAACGTTCTTGATGCTGTTGCTCACTGCGTCGACCCAGCCCTGGTGTCCACCATCGGCGTTGTAGGCGATGCTGAACGTTCCGGTCCACGGCGAGATCTTGTCGGCTTCTGCCCACAGCTTCTGGGCTTCCTTCTCGTTGAACTCGAGAACCTCTGCACCCTTCAGGGAGTCGGAGTGACCGGCGATGACGGGCGACGTGAAGTCGGTGGCCGGCGTGCGGGTTCCCTCGAAGATGACCTCTGTGATCTCGTCACGGTTGATCGCCATCGAGATGGCCTGGCGACGCAGCTTGCCCTCTTCGCCACCGAAGTGCTCGAGGCGCTCCGGGATCGTGAACGACTGGAAGACTGCGGCGGCCTGGTTGATCGCGCGGTCGCCGAGGTCGGACTCGAAGGTCGAGTACGCGCTGTCCGGGATCGCGTCGAGGACGTCGAGGTTGTTCGCGAGGAGGTCGGAGTACGCGGCCGTCTGGTCGAGGTAGAAGACGATCGAGAGACCGCCGTTCTGCGCGACGCGTCCACCCTTGTAGTCCTCGTTCTTCACGAGGTCGATCTTCTCGTTGTGCTTCCAGGCGCCTTCGCCGTCGAGCTTGTACGGGCCGTTGCCGATCGGGTTCTGGCCGTAGGCCTCGATGTCGTCCCATGCCGATGCGGGCAGCGGGAAGAACGCCGAGTAGCCGAGGCGCAGCGGGAAGTCCGACGCAGCCTTGTTGAGCGTGACGGTGAAGGTCGTGTCGTCGACGACCTTCAGACCGGTGAGCTCGGTGTCCTCGTCGTAGCTGAAGCCCTCGATGTCCTCGAAGAAGTAGCTGCTGAGCTGGGCGTTGGAGGCGAGTGCTCCGTAGTTCCAGGCCTTGACGAAGCTCTCGGAGTCGACCGGGTCACCGTTGGTGAAGGTCAGGTCGGGCTTGATCTTGATGGTGAAGGTCGTGGCGTCGTCGGTCTCGATGGACTCGGCGACCTCGTTGATCGGCTTGCCGTCTACGTCGTAGTAGACGAGGCCCGCGAAGATGGAGTCGAGGATCTTGCCGCCACCGACCTCGTTGGTGTTGGTCGGGATCAGCGGGTTCTGCGGCTCGGAGCCGTTCGCCGTGATGATTGCGGAGCTGTCAGACGATTCCGCCGGGGCGGACTCACCCGCGCAACCGGAGAGCGCCAGGGCGCTTGCAACAGCCACCGCTACTGCGGTGACTCCAAGGGACCGAATTTTCAATTTTCCTCCTGTGCGAGATATGCAAACGGCAGAGCGAAGTGCTGCGTAGTGCCGCATTGGTTAGATGTACCCTAAATCGGTGTTCGTCCGTGGACAAACCAGAGGTGGGAAACGTTACACGCTGGTAACTCATTCTCCACATTGTTGCGCTTGACACACCTTTCGTGCGTCGATCGCGGCCGATTTGCACAGGACGTGCGAAAGTGCCGCCGGGCACCGGTCGTACCCCGATTCCCGCGGGGTCTAGCATCGAGAAGTGACCGATCTGAACTCGAGTACCGCGCCCGGCAAGTTCCTGTTCGTCTTCGACGGCGACTGCGCCTTCTGCACCACTTGGGTCGACCGCATGGCGCGCATGCTTCCGCGGTTCCCCGAGTCGATCCCGTCGCAGTGGGCCGACCTCGACTCGCTCGGGCTCACCGCCGACGACGTCTCCCGGTACTCCTGGCTCATCACGCCGACCCACCAGTACGCCGGGCATCTGGCGTTCTCCGCTCTGCTGCGCGCCCAGCCCTCCGTCGGGCTGCGGTTCGCCGGGCATCTCCTCGCCACTCCCCCGTTCTCGTGGGTCGCTGCCGCCGCGTACGCCTTCGTGGCGGTCAACCGCCACCGTCTCCCGGGAGGAACACCAGCGTGTCGGATGCCACGTCCCGCAGCCGACCGGGCGTGACGGGCGACCTCGGCCCGGGCGAGCCGCTCCCGTCGCGCGGCAGGATGCGCGCCGAGGTCGCCATCGTCCTCGGACTCTCGCTCGGTGCATCCGCGGTGTATTCGATCGTCTCGATCGTCAACCGCCTGACGCGCACCGAGGCTCTCGCCGACCAGAAGGCCACTCTCAACAACTCGCTGAGCGAGCGCCCGGCCTTCGACCTCGTCTACCAGGTGCTCGGTGTCGTCTTCGACCTCATGCCTGTGGCCCTGGTCGTGTTCCTGCTCTGGCGGTCGGCCGCGCCGCGGCTCGGGCGGCTCGGCATAGACGCCACCCGTCCGTGGCATGACGGCCTCGGCGGGGTGGCCCTCGCCGCCGCGATCGGCATCCCCGGCATCGGCGTGTACCTCGGCGGCCGGGCGCTCGGCATCTCCGTCGACGTCGTGCCCACCAACCTCGACGCCTACTGGTGGACGGTGCCGGTGCTGCTGCTCTCGGCTATGCGCGCTGCGCTCACCGAGGAGGTGATCGTCGTCGGATACCTGTTCGCACGGCTCGGCGACCTCGGCTGGGGGCGGTGGAAGATCATCGTGGGCAGCGCCCTGCTGCGCGGCAGCTACCACCTCTACCAGGGGTTCGGCGCGTTCATCGGCAACGTGGCCATGGGCATCGTCTTCGGCTGGCTGTACACGCGCTTCGGACGCCTCGTGCCGCTGATCGTGGCGCATTTCCTGCTCGACGCGGCGATCTTCATCGGGTACCCGTGGGCCGCCGCCACCTTCCCGATGCTGTTCGGACCTTCCGTATAGGTTCTGGAGAAACCTCAGCGATTCCCTTGACACTCGTTCGGGGGGAGGCTCATGGTTGTCCCAGCACACACCGCAGTGTGCCGCGCCGCTGGCGCTGATGGCACAAGGGGAACCCATGAGCAACGACGCTCCAGGCGCGGCGACGCGCGAACCCGTCACCGACTTCGAGCAGGCGCAGGCCTCGGAACCGTTCCAACGTCTGAAGCGGCGGCATCGCAGCTTCGTCTTCCCCCTCGGCATAGCGTTTCTGGTCTGGTATTTCGCCTACGTGCTGCTCGCCGACTACGCCCACGAGTTCATGTCGACACCGGTCATCGGCAACGTCAACATCGGACTGATCCTCGGCCTCGGACAGTTCGTGACCACCTTCGCGATCACCACCTGGTACGTGTCGTACTCCAACCGCAGACTCGACCCGCTCGCGGACGAGATCCGCGGCGACCTCGCCGCGGGCGCCCACTCAGACGGAGGCGTCCGATGACCTTCGCCGCCGCCACAGCCGAATCGACCAACGTCGGCGATCCTCTGCTCAACATCGCCATCTTCGGCGGCTTCGTCGCCATCACGCTCGTCGTGGTGCTGCGGGCCAGCCGAAACAACAAGACGGCCGCCGACTACTACGCGGCAGGACGTTCGTTCACCGGCCCCCAGAACGGCACCGCGATAGCGGGCGACTACCTCTCAGCGGCGTCGTTCCTCGGCATCTGTGGGGCGATCGCCGTCAACGGCTACGACGGATTCCTGTACTCCATCGGATTCCTGGTCGCCTGGCTCGTGGCGCTGCTGTTCGTCGCCGAGCTGATGCGCAACACGGGCAAGTTCACGATGGCCGACGTGCTGTCGTTCCGCCTGAAGCAACGTCCGGTGCGTCTGGCCGCGGCGACGACGACACTGGCCGTGTGCTTCTTCTATCTGCTCGCGCAGATGGCGGGCGCCGGCGGGCTGGTGTCGCTGCTGCTCGGCATCGACGACAGGATCGGGCAGTCGGTGGTCGTGGCCGTGGTCGGAGCGCTCATGATCATCTACGTGCTGATCGGCGGCATGAAGGGCACCACCTGGGTCCAGATCATCAAGGCGGCGCTGCTCATCGCCGGCGCGTTCATCATGACCGTGTGGGTGCTCGCGATCTACGGCTTCAACCTGTCGAGCCTTCTCGGCGCCGCGGCCGACAAGGGCGGCGAGGCCGTTCTCAGCCCGGGCCTGCAGTACGGCCTGACCGGGCTGAGCCGTCTCGATTTCGTCTCCCTCGCCCTCGCCCTGGTCCTCGGCACTGCCGGTCTGCCGCACGTGCTGATGCGCTTCTACACGGTGCCCACGGCACGCGAGGCCCGGCGCTCGGTGGTCTGGGCGATCTGGCTGATCGGCGTCTTCTACCTGTTCACTCTCGTGCTCGGCTACGGTGCAGGCGCGCTCATCGGCAAGGACACCATCCTCGCGGCACCCGGCGGCGTCAACTCCGCCGCCCCGCTGCTGGCGTTCGAGCTCGGCGGGCCGCTGCTCCTCGGCCTGATCTCCGCGGTGGCGTTCGCGACGATCCTCGCGGTGGTCGCGGGACTCACGATCACCGCCGCCACATCGTTCGCGCACGACGTCTACGCGAGCGTCGTCAAGAAGGGCAAGGCCGGGCCGGGAACCGAGGTGCGCGTCGCGCGCATCACGGTGGTGGTGATCGGCTTGCTGGCGATCGCGGGCGGCATCGGCGTGCAGGGCCAGAACGTGGCGTTCCTCGTGGCGCTCGCCTTCGCGGTGGCGGCGTCGGCGAACCTGCCGACGATCCTCTACTCGCTGTACTGGAAGCGGTTCAGCACGCGCGGCGCGCTGTGGAGCATGTACGGCGGCCTCGGCTCGGCCGTTCTGCTCATCGCGTTCTCGCCCGTCGTCTCCGGGGCCGAGACCTCGATGGTGCAGGGCGTGGACTTCCACTGGTTCCCGCTGACGAACCCCGGCATCGTGTCGATCCCGCTCGGGTTCCTGCTCGGCTGGCTGGGCACGGTCACCAGCCGCACGCTCGAGAACCCGCGGATCGCCGCCGAGATGGAGGTGCGCTCGCTCACCGGGTACGGCGCCGAGGAGGCGACGAAGCACTGAGCGCGGCGGCATTTCGGCGCCATCCCGGGACGAGCGCTACAGCGCGCGCTGTAGCCGATGTCCCGGGATGGCGCCGAAGCCCGCCGGATGGGCGCCTACGCCTCGAACGCCTCGGGCGGCGGGCAGTTGCAGAACAGGTTGCGGTCGCCCCAGGCCTGGTCGATGCGGCGGACCGGCGGCCAGTACTTGCCGCTGACGAGCGAGGGCAGCGGGTAGACCGCGGTCTCGCGCGAGTACGGGTGCTCCCACTCCCCCACGATGACGCTCTGCGCCGTGTGCGGGGCGTTATGCAGCGGGTTGTCCTCCGCGCTCCACGAGCCGGCGGCCAGCGCGTCGGCCTCGGCCTTGATCGCGATCATCGCGTCGATGAACCGGTCGATCTCGGCCAGGTCCTCGCTCTCGGTCGGCTCGACCATGAGGGTGCCCACGACGGGGAACGACATGGTCGGCGCGTGGAACCCGTAGTCGACGAGGCGCTTCGCCACGTCGTCGTTCGAGATGCCGGTCGCCTCCTTGAGCGGGCGCAGGTCGAGGATGCACTCGTGCGCGACGAGCCCGTTGTCTCCCGCGTACAGCACCGGGAAGTGGTCGCGCAGTCGCGCGGCGACGTAGTTGGCGGCGAGAACGGCCGCCCCCGTCGCCTCCTTGAGACCGGCGGAGCCCATCATGCGCACGTAGGCCCAGGAGATGGGCAGGATGCTCGGGCTTCCGAACGGCGCGGCGCTCACGATGTTGGCGTGGTCGATCCCGGTCCCTGAGGGCTCTCCTGAGCCTGTCGAAGGGCCTGTCGAAGGGCCGTCGCGGTGGGCGATCGTGTCACGCTGGGCCATCGGATGGCCGGGCAGGTAGGGGGCGAGGTGCGCCTTGGCCGCCACCGGACCGACACCGGGGCCTCCGCCGCCGTGCGGGATGCAGAAGGTCTTGTGCAGGTTGAGGTGGCTGACATCTCCCCCGAAGTCGCCGAAGCGCGCGTAGCCCAGCAACGCGTTCAGGTTGGCCCCGTCGACGTAGACCTGGCCGCCCGCCTCGTGTACGGCATCCGTGATCTGGCGCACCTCGTGCTCGTAGACGCCGTGCGTCGACGGGTAGGTGATCATCAGGGCGGCGAGCCCGTCCGCGTGGTCGGCGATCTTGGCCCGCAGGTCGTCGACGTCGACGTTGCCGAGCTCGTCGCAGGCGACCACGACGACCTTCATGCCGGCGAGCACCGCGCTGGCGGCGTTGGTTCCGTGTGCGCTCGACGGGATGAGGCAGACGGTGCGCTCGAAGTCGCCGTTCGCACGGTGGTAGCCGCGGATGGCGAGGAGCCCGGCGAGCTCGCCCTGACTGCCGGCGTTCGGCTGCAGGGACACCGAGTCGTAGCCGGTGACCTCGGCCAGCCAGGACTGCAGCTGCTCGATGAGGGTGAGGTAGCCCTCGACGTCGGCCTCGGGCGCGAAGGGGTGGATGCCGGCGAACTCGGGCCAGGTCACCGCCTCCATCTCGCTCGCGGCGTTGAGCTTCATCGTGCACGAGCCGAGCGGGATCATGCCGCGATCGAGTGCGTAGTCCTTGTCGGCGAGGTACTTCAGGTAGCGCATCATGCTCGTCTCGGAGCGGTGCGTGTTGAAGACCGAGTGCGTGAGGTAGTCGCTGGTGCGGACCAGATCGGCGGGCAGCGAGTCGACGACCTCGTCGTAGACCGAGAGGCTGCCGGGCACGGCGTCGAAGATCGTCGCGAGGGCGAGGATGTCCTCGTCGGTCGTGGTCTCGTCGAGCGAGATCTGCACAGTGTCGGCGTCGACCGCGAACAGGTTGATGTTCGACAGCCGTGCGCGAGCGACCGTCGCGACGGCCTCGCCGGGTGCGCTGATGCTCAGCGTGTCGAAGAAGCTCTCGTGGTTCACCGTGATGCCGGCCGCACGCAGCAGTGCCGCGATCTCGCGGGCGAGCAGGTTGACCCTGGTCGCCACGCGCTTGAGGCCGTCCGGCCCGTGGTAGACCGCGTACATGCCGGCCATCACGGCGAGCAGCACCTGGGCGGTGCAGATGTTCGACGTGGCCTTCTCACGGCGGATGTGCTGCTCGCGAGTCTGGAGGGTCAGGCGGTAGGCCATGTTGCCCGCGGCGTCCTTGGACACTCCGACGAGACGGCCGGGCAGCTGGCGCTCGAGGCCCTTGCGCACGGCCATGTAGCCGGCGTGCGGTCCGCCGAAGCCCATCGGCACACCGAAGCGCTGAGATGTTCCGACGGCGACGTCTGCGCCGAGCTCGCCGGGCGACGTGATGAGGGTGAGGGCGAGCAGGTCGGCGGCGACGACGGCGAGGCCGCCGTTGTCCTTGACCGCGGAGATGACCGACGCGGGGTTCCAGACACGGCCGGATGCACCGGGGTACTGCACGAAGACGCCGAACGCGTCGGGCAGTGCGGTCGCCGAGCCGGTCGAAGAGTCTGTGCCATCGACGGGCACTTCGACAGGCTCAGGAGATCCCTCAGGGACCGCGGCGAAGTCGACCTCCACGAGCTCGATGCCGACGGCCTCCGCACGGTTGGCGAGCAGTGCCTTGGTCTGCGGCAGGGCGTCGGCGTCGACGATGAAGACGTTCGACGTCGATCCGGAGCCGCGACGGGCGAGCAGCATCCCCTCGACGACGGCGGTGCCCTCGTCGAGCATCGACGCGTTGGCGGTCGTGAGCCCGGTGAGGTCGGCGACCATGGTCTGGAAGTTGATGAGCGCCTCGAGGCGCCCCTGGCTGATCTCCGGCTGGTACGGCGTGTAGGCCGTGTACCAGCTCGGGTTCTCGAGCACGTTGCGCTTGATCACCGCGGGGGTGATCGTGTCGTAGTAGCCGAGGCCGATCATCGAGCGGCGCACGACGTTGCGGCCGGCGAGGGCTCGCAGTTCGGCGAGCGACTCGCGCTCGGTGGCGGCGGTGGGGATCACGGAGCTCGCGACGGGCTGCACGTGGATCGACTCGGGCACGGCTGCGGTGACGAGCGCCTCGACGGATTCATAGCCGAGGGTCTCGAGCATGCGGGCCTGGGCGTCGGCGGTGGTGCCGATGTGGCGTTCGGCGAAGGTGAAAGGCATGGCTTGAGTCTCTACTCGGCGACGAGGGCGGAATACTCGTCGAAGCTCAGAAGCGTCGGGAGTGCGGTGAAGTTCACCTTGATGAGCCAGCCGGCACCGAAGGGGTCGCTGTTGACGAGGCTGGGGTCGGCGTCGACAGCGGCGTTGGCCTCGACGATCGTGCCGTCGACGGGGGCGAAGAGCTCGCCGACCGACTTGGTCGACTCGATCTCGCCGACGACGCTGCCGCCGGAGACGACGGAGCCTGCCTTTGGCAGCTCGACGTAGACGACGTCGCCCAGCTTGTCGGCGGCGTAGGCGGTGATGCCCACGGTCGCGGTGTCGCCGTCGACGAGCACCCACTCGTGCTCGGCGGTGTACTGCAGGGAGGTCTGGTCGGTCATGATTTGTCTCTCTTGTAGAAGGGGAGGTCGACGACGGATGCCGGGATGCGGGTTCCGCGGACGTCGATGTACAGGGGCGTGCCGGCCTCGAGCACGAAGGGGTCGACGTAGGCCATGGCCACGGGGTAGCCGAGGGTCGGCGACAGGGCGCCGGAGGTGATCATGCCGACCGCCGCGTCATCGGTCACCACCGAGTAGCCGGCGCGACCGGCGCGTTTGCCCTCGGTGGTGAGGCCGACGAGGACGTGGGCGCCGTGCGGCGGTCCGGCCTCGACGGCGGCGCGGCCGACGAAGTCGCCCTCTTTCTTCAGGTTGACGACGCGGCCGAGGCCCGCCTGCACGGGGAAGCTGTCGAGGCCGAGCTCGTGGCCGTAGAGCGGCATGCCGGCCTCGAGGCGGAGCGTGTCGCGGCTCGCGAGACCGGCGGGTACGAGGCCGAACGCCTCGCCCGCGGCGGAGAGGGCGGCCCAGAGCCTTGACGCGGCATCCGACTGTATGTAGAACTCGAAACCGTCTTCGCCCGTGTAGCCGGTGCGTCCGATGAGCAGCGGGAGGCCCTCGAAGGACGCGTCGGTGCTCCAGTAGTACTTGAGCTCGTCGAGCGGCACGCTGATCTCGGTGATGCCGGCTGTCGCCTCGGCGATCGCCCGCGAGTTCGGGCCCTGCACGGCGATGAGCGAGTAGGAGTCGCTCAGGTCGGAGACGCGCACGTCGAAGCCGGCCGCGCGTTCCTTGAGAGCTGCCGCCGCGACGTAGCGGTTGCCGGCGTTCGCGACGACGAAGAACGTGTCGTCGGTGAGGCGGTAGACGATGAGGTCGTCGATGATGCCGCCACCCTCGGTGAGCAGCAGGCTGTACTTCGCCTGCGCGATTGCGATGGCCGAGAGCTTGCCTGCGAGGGCGTAGTCGAGGAACTGGGCCGCCTGCGGCCCGTCGACGAGGATCTCGGCCATGTGCGAGATGTCGAAGATGCCGGCCGTGGTGCGCACGGCGTGGTGCTCGGCGAGGTCGGAACCGTAGCTCACCGGCATCTGCCATCCGGCGAAGTCGGTGAAGCTGGCACCGCCGTCGACGTGGATCTGGTGCAGCGGCGACGTGCGGTCGGCGGCTGGGCTTTCGGGGTCGGTCACGGAGTTCTCCTCGGCGCGGCGGAAAGGAACTCCCCCTCTGTCATGTACCTGAGAGCTTCGCCGACTGTGGTCAGCTTTCACCGTGGGTGGCTGCGCGGGAAGCGCGCAGCACTTTTCAGAGTGGCCTTCGCAGAGCGGTACTGAACCTGAGAGATTGGCGGGGAGGCTTGCTCCTTCGGTGTCCACGTGTGGACTCTCCCGCAGTGCGATGTGTGCGGCCCGATATTCGTTTGTGCGCCCAGCCTATCCCGAGATGTGTTTCGTGCGGGTGACGAAGACGGCGGGCGATTGCCCCCTGACGCACGGGCGCTGTGCGGGGCTACGGTTGCACTGGAAGAGAGGGGAAGGCAATGGAGCGTGGCTACGACGCACACACGGTGAACGAATACTTCGCGGCGATCCCGGAGGAACAGCGTGCCCTGCTGCAGCCGATCCGGGAGACGATCCTCGACGCCATCCCCGACTCGGAGGAGCACATCGGCTACGGAGTGCCCATCTTCGACTACCGCCGGCACGGCCTCGTCGGCCTGTCTGTGGCCCAGGACTACTGCAGCCTGCACCTGATGAGCCCGCCCCTGGCCCGTGCGCTGAAGGACCAGCTGACCGAGGGAGACCTGGTCGGGGCGACGCTGCACTTCACCGCCGACGACCCGATCAGCGAGGAGACGGTACGGCTTATCGTGGCCAGGCGCATCGCGGAGGTGGATGCGCGGCCGTAGCCGCCGTCTACAGCTCGGTGACGCGGCCCGCCTCGACTCGCCAGTGACGGTCGGTGCGCACGTTGTCGAGCATCCGCCGGTCGTGGGTGACCAGCAGCAGCGTTCCCTCGTAGCCCTCGATCGCCTGCTCGAGCTGTTCGATCGCGGCGAGGTCGAGATGGTTGGTGGGCTCGTCGAGCACCAGCAGGTTGATTCCGCGCGCCTGCAGAAGGGCGAGACCGGCGCGGGTGCGCTCTCCCGGCGACAGCTCGTCGACGGGACGGTTCACATGGTCGGCCTTGAGTCCGAACTTGGCGAGCAGGGTGCGCACCTCGGCGATCGGCCACTCGGGCACCAGCGCCTCGAAGGCGGTCGACAGCGGTGTGCTGCCGGCGAGAAGAGAGCGCGCCTGGTCGATCTCGCCGACGCGCACGCTCGCGCCGAGGCTCGCGGTGCCCTCGTCGGCGGCCTGCCGGCCCAGAAGGGCGCGCAGCAGGGTCGACTTGCCCGCGCCGTTCGGGCCGGTGATGCCGATGCGCTCGCCGGCGTTGACCTGCAGCGAGACGGGACCCAGGGTGAAGTCGCCCTGCCGGAACACGGCGTCGCTGAGTGTGGAGACCACGGTGCTCGACCGCGGGGCGGCGCCGATCGTGAACTCGAGCTGCCACTCCTTGCGCGGCTCGTCGACCTCCTCGAGCCGCGCGATGCGGCTCTCCATCTGACGCACCTTCTGGCCCTGCTTCTCGCTCGACTCCACGGATGCCTTGCGCCGGATCTTGTCGTTGTCGGGGGCCTTCTTCATCGCGTTGCGCACGCCCTGGCTCGACCACTCGCGCTGCACGCGCATGCGGCCCACGAGGTCGGCCTTCTTCTCGGCGAACTCGTCGTACTCCTCGCGCTTGTGGCGGCGCGCCGTCTCGCGCTCCTCGAGGTACGAGTCGTAGCCGCCGCCGAACACCCTGTTGGCGCCCTGGACGAGGTCGAGCTCGAGCACACGCGTGACGCAACGGGCGAGGAACTCGCGGTCGTGGCTGACCAGCACGGCGCCGCCGCGGAGTCCGGTGACGAAGCTCTCCAGCCGCTCGAGCCCGTCGAGGTCGAGGTCGTTGGTCGGCTCGTCGAGCAGCACGATATCGAAGCGGCTGAGCAGCAGGGCGGCGAGCGCCACACGCGCGGCCTGACCGCCCGAGAGCGAGGTCATCAGCGCGTCGGGGTCGAGGGTCAGCCCGAGGTCGGCGAGCACGACGGGCAGGCGTTCGTCGAGGTCGGCGGCGCCGCTCGCCAGCCAGCGCTCGAGCGCCGTCGAGTAGGTGTCGGCCGGGTCGATTATCGGACCGGTCTCTGGGCTTGTCGAAGGGGGCTCGGCCAGCGCGGCCGCGGCCGCATCCATCTCGCTGGTCGCCGCGGCGCACCCGGTGCGGCGTGCGATGTACGCGGCGATGGTCTCGCCCTCGAGGCGCTCGTGCTCCTGCGGCAGCCAGCCGACGAAGGCGTCTCCCGGCGCGAGGGTGACGCTGCCGGCCTGCGGCTCGACCACCCCGGCGAGGATGCGCAGCAGCGTGGACTTGCCCGCGCCGTTGACGCCGACGACCCCGACCACGTCGCCAGGGGCGACGGTGAGGTCGAGAGACTCGAACAGCGTGCGGTGGGCGTACCCGCCGGCAAGGCCCTTGGCGACGAGTGTTGCGGTCATTCCCCCAGTTTCCCACCGCGCAGCCACGCCCCGCGCCAATCGAGTGAATATCACGTAGTGTGACCGACGGCGCCGGCTCGCGGCATCCGAACTCGACAAGAGGCCCCGAATGACCGCTCCTGACCCCGCGACTTCCGACGACACCTTCGACGGACCGGCCCTGAGCGGCGGGCCTGTGACGCCTCGCACCGTGACTCCGGCTGCACGCGCTCTGCGCCCGTTCGGCTACCTCGGACTCTCGGTCGTCTGGCTCGCCATCACGGCGGTGGTGCTGCTCCTGCTGGTGGCGATCCCCGCCGCGCTGGCCGGAGAAGGGCCGCTTTCCGAGGCTCCGGGCATGGCGGCTCTCGCCGTCGACAACCAGTGGATTGCCGCGCTGATCGTTGTGCCTCTGTTCGCGGTCATCTTCGGCACCGTCGTATTTCTGCTCGCGCAGGGCTCCCTCTCGCTATTCGTGCTCTCGCTCGTAGCGTTATCCCGCTCGCTCCGCCCGTCGTTCGCGGGAGAGCCCCTGACCACCACCCGGTGGACCGGCGAGGCCATCGGTCCCGTGCGTCTCGGTTCGGCGCCGGCGAAGTACGCGCCCGTGAAGAACATGGCTGCCCTCTCGCTCATCCCGGTGCGTCGCACGCGCTTCTCGGCCTTCTGGACCGCGGGGATGCTGTTCGCCTTCGCACCCTCGTTCCGCGTGATCACCGAATCGGCGTGGGTCGGGCTCGCCTATTTCATCACCGTCGGCTGGGTCATGTGGCCCGTAACCGGCCCCCTCGCCATCGTTCTGGCGGTTGTCAGCGCCGCGCTCGCCGTCTTCGGCGTCTGGCGGGTCATCCGAGCCCGGCGCGTCGACACGCTCGGCTGGACCACGCAAGCAAGCTGACCTCTAGTCGTTCTCATCGTCGGCGATGTCGCCGTCGCCGGGCCACCGGTCGCCGAGGGTCTCGGTCGCGGCTACCGTGAGCTTCACGATGAGCAGCAGCAGCTGCTCCATCGAGGTCGACCGCAGCAGCGTCACCTGGTCGAGCGGCCCGAGCGGCGAGATCGCGGCGAGCTGCCACGCGGCCTGCACCGGGTCGTCGGAGATCTCGACGGATGCTGCCCACGGCATATCCGCGAACTCGCTCGCCAGGGCGAGAGCCCGGCGCACCTCGTGCTCCGCCCGGTCGCGCAGCGGCTGCAGGTCGTCGTCCCACTCGAGTTCGTCGAGCTCACGCACCTCGGCGCTCGGAAAAGGCTCGTCGGGGCGCCACTCGACCACCTCGACGCGCCTGTCGCCCTGGGCGACGAGGGCGAGGTAGTCCTCCGCCGCCTCGATCTGCAGGATCTGCGCGATCGTGCCGAACGAGAATCTCTGCTCGCCGCCGCCCACCTCCTGCCCGCGCTCGATGAGCACGACCCCGAACTCGGCGGGCTCGTCGACGAGGATCTGCGAGAGCATCACGATGTAGCGTTCCTCGAACACGCGCAGGGCGAGCGGCATGTGTGGGAACAGCACGGAGCCCAGGGGGAACATCGGCAGATCGCTCATGCCTCCAGCGAATCACGCCGCCGCGCGGAGCGCCACTGCCTAGCCTGTGGCGGTCGGGTCCATCCAGATGATCTCCCACTTGTGGCCGTCGAGGTCGTGGAAGGCGCGCTGGTACATCATCCCCATGTCCATCGGCTCGCCCGCCTCGGTCGCGCCCTTCGCGGTCGCCGTTGCGACGAACTCGTCGACCGCCTCACGGCTCTCCGCCGACACCCCGACGAGCACCTCTGACACCTGCGAGGCATCCGCTATCTGTTTGTGGGTGAAGGTGGAGTAGAACTCCTCGACCAGCAGCATCACCGCCGCCTGGTCGTTGATGATCATGTACGTCGCGTTCTCGTCGGTGAACTGCGGGTTGAACTCGAAACCGAGGGCGCCGAAGAAATCGACGGAGCGGGCGAGGTCTTTGACCGGCAGATTCACGAAAATCATTCTGCTCATGGTCACCGACGCTATCGGGGGCCGGTGACGCTTGTAAACGGGTGCGGGCGACGGATGCGCGTAGCCTGTATCCGCCGCACCTTTTCTCGCGGACGCAACGAAAGGCACCACTGTGGACTCCACCCTCCTGCGGCACTTCGAAGCCGCCGCCGAGGAGCTGCACTTCGCGCACGCCGCGAAGCGCGTCGGTGTGCCGCGCTCGTCCCTGCTGCTGTCCATCCGCGCGCTCGAGGAGGAGCTCGGCTACCCGCTGTTCGACCCGGCCGCGTCGAGCACCGTGCTCACCGCAGAGGGCGAGGCGTTTCTCGTCGACGCCCAGCGCCAGTTGAAGGCAATGGCCGCCTCGCAGCGCGCGAACGTGGCCGCTCCGGGCGGCAAGGCGAAGGCGTCGAAGGGCAAGGGCCGCGCGCCCGCGGTCAAGGGCGAACGCAAGCCCGGCAAGCGCCGCCAGTCGCGCTGAGCGGCACTGTCGGTCGCGCCCGCTCCTGTCGACGGGGCCCGATCCTGCTTGCGCTCCAGTTCGGGACGAAGGCGCCAGCGCGCCGTGTAGCGCTTGTACCGAACTGGCGCGGAAACCGGGCGCTCCACGGGCTCAGCGACCGCGGGCTATGTGATGTTGAAGTTGTCGCGGAACGTGTTCGCCGGGTCGTAACGCCGCTTCAACACCCGCAGCCGTTCGAGCGTCGCGGCGGGGAAGGCGTCGTCGAGGCGCCCGTCGCGCACGTCGGTGTCGAAGCTCAGGTAGAGCCCGCCGAAGTGGTGGTAGAGCTCGTCCCACACCCGGTTGAGTCGCTCGGCGTTCGAGCCCAGGGCCACCACGGAGAAGCCTGCCGACCGGTGGGAGTACGCCGTGGCATCCGGCGCGACGTCGGCCACCGCCCCGCCCACCGAGCGGATCTGGAAGAAGTGCACGTCGCCGCTCTCGAGCATCGTCGCGGCGGCGGCCGCGAACTCCGGCGTGATGTGCTCGAGCAGCCCCGACCGTGACTGCGGCTCGCCGTGTCCGGCGTGCGGTGCGTCGCTCGCGTTGGCGATCACGGCCGCGTAGGGCATGATCCGCACCGACTGCTGCACGAGCGGGGCGAGGTCCGCCAACGGCTGCAGCCGGTCGAGCACTGTGTCGGGGTCGTCGGAGTCGACGACCGACATCAGCTGCGCGACCGCCGGTTCGCCCGCCCGCACGGCGCCCATGATGAGGAAGCTCGTGAGGTCGCGCGGCGCCGCCTCGACGACGGCGCCCCAGCCCTCGAGGAAGCCCGCGGTGTCGGAGGCGTCGAAGGCGAGCTGGGCGAACCCGACCTCCCCCACGTCGTCGACCTCGAACTCGAAGGACGTGACGATGCCGAAGTTGGCGCCCGCCCCGCGCACCGCCCAGAACAGATCGGCGTTCTCGGTCTCGCTCGCCGTGACCACGCTGCCGTCGGCGAGCACCATCTCGACGGCGCGCAGGTGGTCGATCGTGAGCCCGTGCTCGCGCACGAGTAAACCGATGCCGCCCGCGGTCGCCAGCCCGCCCACCCCCACTCCGCCGTAGTCGCCTGAGCTGAGGCCCCAGCCGTGCGGCTGGAGGGCCGCGGCGACGTCCATCCAGCGCGCGCCCGGCTGGATGCGCACCCTGCGGGTGGCCACGTCGAGCACCTCGATCGTGTTCATCAGGCCGAGGTCGATGACGATGCCGCCGTCGTTCGTGGACCGGCCGCTGACGCCGTGGCCGCCGCTGCGCACGCCGAGCGGCACAGGCTGCGCCCGCGCGAAGGCTAACGCGCGCACGACCTCGCCGGTGTCGGCGGGGCGCAGCACGAGGCCGGGCGCGCCGCCGCGCATGTAGGTGGAGCGCACGTTCGCGTAGGCGAGGTCGCCGGGCTCTACAGCCGCGATGCCGGCAGGCACGGCGTCGTAGTCGATGCCGTCGCGGCGCAGCGCGATGACCGCCGCCCTCTTCACCGCTCCCGTGGTCGTGCCGGCGGATGCCCGCTCGCGCTCCACTGCCGAACGCAGGGCGGGGGCGACCTCCTCCGCGAACCGCTGCATCGTCGCCGGGTCGTCGCCCGAGAGGATGAACGTAGCCGCCCCGTCGTCGAGCGCGTACGGCAGCAGCTCGTCGACCCACTGCGCGCTCGGCCCCACGAGGAACCCGCCGCTGGCCGTGGCGAACTGGCCGCCGACGTTCACGAGCCGCCGGATCTCGCGGGGGTCGCGGCCCGCGGCGCGCGCGGCCTCGTCGATCACGGCGTTGCCCTTCGCGAAGTCGCCCGGCTGCATGTAGCCGAGCGAGGGGAGCCACCCGTCGGCCGCGCGACCGGTGAGCCGCAGCATCCGCAGTTTGTATGCCCCGACCCAGATCGGGATGTCGTGCGCAGGCAGCGGTCCCCGCTTGGCTCCCGCGAGCGAGTAGTAGTCGCCGTCGACGCGCAGCGGCGCCCGGTCGCCGACCGCCCAGATGCCGCGCATGACGTCGATGGCCTCGGCGAGCGCGTCCACTCCCTGGCCGGGGGTGAGCCGGCGGCCGCCCATCGCCTCGATGGCGTCCCAGAATCCGCCGGCACCGAGCCCGAGGTCGATGCGCCCGCCCGAGAGGAGGTCGAGGCTCGCCGCGGCCCGCGCGGTGACGGCGGGCGGGCGCAGCGGCAGGTTGAGCACGTTCGGGGCGATGTGGATGCGCTCCGTCCTCGCCGCGACCCAGGACATCAGCGTCCACGTGTCGAGGAACGCCGGCTGGTACGGGTGGTCCTGGAAGGTGACGAGGTCGTAGCCGAGCGTCTCGCTCAGCTGCGCCAGAGCGACGGGCGCCTGCGGGTCGCGGTTCGACGGGGTGATGAACGTTCCGAAGTGCAGGGGCAATCCATAGTCGGGCATGTCTCCACTCTGCTCCGGACCGACCGGCGCTGGCAAACCCGGAGTAAGCGGCTTATCATAGGTAAGTGACTACACGGACCCAGCACACCGACATCCAGCACATCGACGACGCCGAGTGCCGCCGTTTCCAGAGCTCCGTCGAACTGGTCGGCAAACGGTGGAGCTCTGGCGTGCTCCTCGCCATCGCGCGGGGCGCGGAACGCTTCAGCGACATCGTCGCCACGGTGCCCGGCCTCTCCGACCGGCTGCTCGCCCAGCGGCTGCGCGAGCTCGAGGCCTCGGGGCTGCTCACGCGCGAGGTCATCGCGTCGACTCCCGTGCAGGTGCGGTACCGGCTCACCCCGCGCGGCGACAATCTGATGGAGTCGATGCAGCCTCTCGTGGCCTGGGGCCAGCGCTGGGGAACCCCGCGGTAGCCTTCCGCCCGGCGCCGCGCGGTGCCAGCATGGATGGATCATTCGAGCACAACGAGGTGATCAATGTCCATCTTCAAGAACGAGACCGACCCGGTCTCGGACTACCAGTCAGAACTCTTCGCCGCAGACGTCTCCGATCAGGGCTTCGTGTCGACCCACACCCGGGTGCTCTCCGCGAACGAGGAGGCGTACGCCGCGTGGGACACCCTCTCCGCAGCCATCGCCGCCTCGATGGGCGCCCGGCGCTACGAGCTGGCGACGCTCGCCGCGGCACTCGGCGCGCGGTCTGCGCACTGCAGGCTCGCCCACGGTCGCAAGTCGCTCGACGTCTTCGGCCGCGACCGGCTGCTCGCCATCGCGCGGGACTACCGCAGCGCCGGGCTCTCCCCCGCCGAGGTGGCGATGATGGAGTTCGCCGAGAAGGTGAGCTCGGCGGCGGCGTCGATGACCGAGGCCGACAGCGCCGGCCTGCGCGAGGTCGGCTTCGACGACCGCGAGATCGTCGACATCGCGCTGGCGGCCGCCGCCCGCAACTTCTACAGCCGAGCCATCCAGTCGCTAGCGATCGAGAGAGACCCGGTCGACCTCGACGACGAGCTCACCGAGGCGCTGCTCGCGGGCATCGCCCCGCACGACGCCTTCCGGCCCGCGCTCGACCGCGCCCACGGTCACGCGCTCGACTGGCTCGACTCCGTGCCGACGCGGCGGGTCGCCCCGTCGGCGACGGCCGAGGACCTCGAGGCGCGGTTCGCGGGACCCCTGCCCGATGGACCGACGGATGCTGCGGACGTCGTCGACGAGCTCGCCGCAATGTGCGAGCCGGGTCTTATGGGCATCGCCTCCGGCAGGTTCTTCGGCTGGGTCATGGGAGGCACCCTGCCAGCGGCGCTCGCCGCGGACTGGCTGGTGAGCACGTGGGACCAGAACTCGGCGATGCGCTTCGCCACCCCCGCCACGGCGGCGGTCGAGGGGATCGCAGGACGATGGATGCTCGAGCTGCTCGGCCTGCCGTCGACCGCGGCCGTCGGGTTCACGACGGGCGGCACCATGGCCAACTTCGTCGGGCTCGCCGCGGGCCGCAAGGCGGTGCTCGACGCTGTCGGCTGGGATCTGCACGAGAACGGTCTCACCGGCGCGCCGCGCATCACGGTGCTCGTCGGCGCGGAGAGCCACGTCTCGGTCGACCTGGCCCTGCGCTACCTCGGGCTCGGCGCGCCGCGCACGGTCGCGAGCGACGACCAGGGCCGCATCGTGCCAGAGGCACTCGGCGAGGCGCTCGCGAACGTCGACGGTCCGGTCATCGTGGGACTGCAGGCGGGCAACCTGCACTCGGGGGCGTTCGATCCGATGCGCGAGTGTGTGCGGCTCGCGCACGAGCACGGCGCCTGGGTGCACGTCGACGGGGCCTTCGGCCTGTGGGCGGCGTCGAGCCCGCTCTACCGGGAGGCGCTCGACGGGCTCGACGGCGCGGACTCGTGGGCGACGGACGCGCACAAGACCCTCAACGTGCCCTACGACTGCGGCGTAGCGATCGTCGCCCGCACCGAGCTGCTGCGGTCGGCGTTCGGCGCGCAGACGAACTACATCATCCAGGGCGACGCGTCGCCGGCAGACCCGTTCGAGAAGGTGCCCGAGATGTCGCGTCGCGCGCGGGAGCTGCCCGTGTGGGCGGCGCTGCGCTCGCTCGGGCGCTCGGGAGCGGTCGCTCTCGTCGAGGGGCTCGCGGCCAACGCCCGAGCGCTCGCCGACGGCCTGTCACGGCTGCCGGGCGTCGAGGTGACCAACCAGGTCGTGTTCACCCAGGTGTGCCTGAGCTTCGGCTCCGACGAGCGCACCCGTCGGGTGACGCAGAGGGTGATGCAGGATGGCGCGGTCTGGATGTCGGGGTCGCGATGGCGTGACCGCGACGTGCTGCGCATCTCGGTGAGCAACTGGTCGACCGACGTCGACGACGTCGCTGCGTCGATCGCCGCCGTGCGACGGGCGATCGCCGCCGTCGACGCGGAGGGCTAGTACGACTGGTCGTCGCGGCGGGCTGGTCGGCGCCCGCGGCCGAGACTCAGGCCGCGACGAGCGGCGTGAGGCCCATCGCCGCGGCGGTCAGCTCGACCGAGCGCAGGCGGTCGTCGAGACCGGAGGAGGCGTGCGCGATTATGAGCTCGTCGGCCCCGGTCTCGCTCGCGAAACCCTCGAGGTAGGCGCGCACGTCGTCGGGGGTGCCGACCGCGGTGTGCCGCATCATGCCGGCGAGCTGGGCGCCCTGCGGCGTCGTGAGGAACTCGTCGATCTGCGCGTCGGTGTAGTCGGGCGTCGAGTCGCCGCGGGAGATCATGCTGCGAACCCGACTGCGGCGCATCGTCTCGAACTGCTGGGTCGCATCCGCCGCGTCCGTCGAGGCGATCGCGTTCACCGCGACGATGAGGTGGGGTGTCGCCGCCTGGGCCGACGGGCGGAAGTCGCGGCGGTAGATGGCGATCGCCTCGTGCAGCGCGTCGGGGGCGAAGTGGGACGCGAACGCGTACGGGAGTCCGAGCGCGGCGGCGAGCTGGGCGCCGAACAGGCTCGAGCCGAGGATGTAGAGCGGCACGTCGGTTCCCGCACCGGGCACCGCCTGCACTCCGGGGATGACCGAGTCTCCGCTGAGGTAGCCCTGGAGCTCGACGATGTCCTGGGGGAACGAGTCGGCCGACCGCGGGTCGCGGCGCAGGGCGCGCATCGTGGTCTGGTCGCTGCCGGGGGCGCGGCCGAGCCCCAGGTCGATGCGTCCCGGGTAGAGGGTGGCGAGGGTGCCGAACTGCTCGGCGATCGTCAGCGGCGCGTGGTTGGGCAGCATGATGCCGCCGGAGCCCAGGCGGATGGTCGAGGTGTGCCCGGCGACGTGGCCGATGAGGATGCTCGTCGCCGACGACGCGATCGTGGGCATGTTGTGGTGCTCGGCGTACCAGACCCGCGTGTAGCCGGTGCGCTCGGCCGTCTGCGCCAATGCGACGCTGCCGGCGAAGCTCTCGCGGGCGGTGGATCCGGGTGCGATCGGGGCGAGGTCGAGGAGGGAGAGCGGAATCGTCATAAGGGATGCAACGCCGGCGGCACGAAATCCTTACCCGCCGCCGCGTGGGAGATTGCCCGGGTGAAGGATCAGGCCACCGGCGTAGCCTGTCGGCATGACCTCGACTCTCGCCACGAAGGCCCCGAAATCGATTCCGCGCACTATCGGACGGATCGGGCTCGGCGCGGTTCTCTTGTTCGCGGGGATCAGCCACCTCACCGTCGCCCGCGAGGAGTTTCGCGCGCAGGTTCCCGAATGGCTGCCGCTCGACGACGACTTCGTCGTGCTCGCCTCTGGCGCGGTCGAGATCGCCATCGGCGGGGCGCTCGTCGCCCTGCCCAAGCAGCGCGTCGCCGTCGGACTGATCGCGGCGGCGTTCTTCGTCGCGATCTTCCCCGGCAACATCTCTCAGCTCGTCACCCGCACCGACGCGTTCGGGCTGAACAGCGACACGAGCCGGGCGGTGCGCCTGGTCTTCCAGCCGGTGCTGGTGCTCTGGGCGCTGTGGTCGACGGGCGCCTGGCGCGCGATCCGCGAGAGCCGCAAGCGCTAGAGCGGTCGGCCGCCCCGGGCGGCACCGCGGTCGCGCAGCCACGACAGGGCAGCGCTCGCCTCGTCACGTTGGAACGCGCGCAGGCTGGGCAGACCCGCCGCAGGCGGCCGGCGGGCGGCGTCGAAGAAGTCTCCGGCGAGACCGGCCAGCACGGCGTCGATGTCGGCGTCAGGGATCTCGGCGAAGAGGTCGTGGCCGGCGAGGATGCTGTCGGTGTCGACCGGCGCACCGCGCAGGCGCGTGTCGAGCAGGTAGGTGAGGGCGTCGAACCAGCGGGCGCCGACGCCCGCCCACGGCCAGTCGACGATGCGCGCGGCTCCCCGCTCGTCGATGAGCACGTTGTCGTCGCGCAGGTCGAGGTGCACGAGGTGGTCGCCGCGCACGGCCTCGGCCCCACGGGCGGCGAGCGCCTCCAGCTCGGTCAGGTGCTCGCGCGCCCACGTCGGCACGAGCTGTGCGTCACCGTCGGCGCGGATCCTCGCCCAGCCCTCGAAGTGCTCGGCGAGCTCCAGGTGCGCCTCGGGCAGGCTCGGCGCGCCGCCGGGGCTCCGCAGCGGCGGCAGCGCCTCGACCGCCGCGAGAACGGCGAGCACGTCGGACTCCGTCGCGTCGCCGCCCGCGTGCCTGCCGGCGATGTCTTCGAGCACGAGGGCGATCCAGTCGCCGTCGTCGACGGAACCGAGAAGTCGCGGTGCGCCCGCGGAGTCGGGCAGCTGGCGCATCACCGCGAGCTCGCGCCGGTGCAGAGCGAAGGCCTGCGGGTGCGCGCGCCGGCCGACGGTCTTCACGAAGGCGCGGCCGCCGTCGGCGCCGACGACCCGGTCGGCGCTGCCGGGCGAGAACCCGCCGCGCTGACTGTCGGCGTCGAGGATCTCTTCGCCGAGCAGCGCCTCCACCCGCAGGCGGAGCTCCGGGGGAAGGTGCCACCACGACATACGTCCCCGTTCGGCTACCACCGATTGAGCATAGCTCGATTGTGGTGCGAAGATGCGCGCTACTCGCTGCGGCCGCTGATGCGTCGCGCCAGCTGGGCGGCGAACGGCCGGATGTCGCCGGCCAGCGTGTCCCACCGCTCCTCGCCCACCGCATCGCGCGAGAAGGTGACCGCGATCGCCGCCGCCGGCCAGCCGGCGTGGTCGAGCACGGCGATCGCGACGGAGGCGATGCCCGGGGTGATGGCACCGTCCTCGGCCGCGTAGCCCCTAGCCCTGGTCTCGTCGAGCAGCCGACGCAGCCCGGCGTAGTCGTGCACGTCGCCGGTGTCGCCTCGCTCGGCGAACGCCGCGCGGTCGGGAAACAGCGCGCGCAGCTGTGCCGCGGGAAGTGCGGCGAGCATGGCGCGACCGCTGGCGGTGAGGTGGCTGGGCAGCCGCACGCCGACGTCGGTCACGAGCGACGGACGGCGACGGGCGCGCTCCTCCACGAGGTAGAGCACGTCGCGGCCGTGCAGCACGGCGAGGTGGGCGCTCTCGCCGATACGGTCGACGGCGGTCGCGAGGATGGGCCGGCCGAGACGCGCGATCGGCTCCTGGCGCGAGAAACCGGAACTCAGCTCGAAGGCGGCGATGCCGATGCCGTAGCGCCGCGCCTCGGGGAAGTGCAGCACGAAGCCCTGCTCCGCCAAGATGCCGAGCAGCCGGTACGCGGTGGAGCGCGGCAGTGCGAGAGCGGCCGCGATCGTCGAGGCGGGCACGGGCCCGCGCTGCGCCGCGAGATAGCTGAGGATGCGCAGAGTGTTGCGGGCGGCCGGCACGTCGGTGCGGGTCGCGGCGGTGCCGCCGGTCGTCATCGCTGCCACCTCCGGGTCATCCGCTGTCCACCTGTCTCTCATTCGAGACACTACTCGCCTGAAGGCCGGGACAGCGGGGGCGCGAACGGTATCGAATGGGGTCATGACCAGCAGTGCGACCGCCGTTCCCGCCAGACCCGCCCACGTCCCGGCCGCCGTGACGGTGGGCATCGGGCCGGTGCTCGCCGACGATGTGGTCGCCGTCGCCCGGTTCGACGCCCGCGTCGAGATCGACGGCGCCGCGCGGGTCGCCGTCGACGCGAGCCGGCGCACGATCGACGACCTGGCGAAGGACCCTCACCCGCACTACGGCATCTCCACCGGGTTCGGGGCGCTCGCCAGCACCTACATCGCGCGGGAGCAGCGCGACCAGCTGCAGCGCAGCCTCATCCGCTCGCACGCCGCCGGCTCGGGACCGGAGGTCGAGCGAGAGGTCGTGCGCTCGCTCATGCTGCTGCGCATCTCGACGCTGCTCACCGGACGCACCGGCATCCGGCTGTCGACCGCGGAGGCGTACGTGGCGATGCTCAACGCCGGCATCACCCCGGTCGTGCGCGAGTACGGGTCGCTCGGCTGCTCCGGCGACCTCGCGCCGCTCGCCCATTGCGCCCTCGCGCTGATGGGCGAGGGCACGGTGCGCGACGCGGCAGGCACCCCGATACCCGCCGCCGAGGCGCTGGCCGCCGCGGGGATCGAGCCGGTGCGGCTGGCCGAGAAGGAGGGGCTAGCGCTGATCAACGGCACCGACGGCATGCTCGGGCAGCTGGCGCTCGCGATCCACGACCTGCGGATGCTCGTCACCACCGCCGACATCGCCGCGTCGATGTCGGTCGAGGCGCTGCTCGGCACCGACGCGGTGTTCGCGGCCGACCTCGCCGCCCTGCGCCCGCAGCTCGGCCAGGCGGTGTCGGCGAGAAACATGCTGCAGATGCTCGCCGGCTCGCCGATCGTCGCCAGCCACCGCAGCCCCGACCACACCGTCGTGCAGGACGCCTACTCGCTGCGCTGTGCCCCGCAGGTGCACGGCGCTGCCCGCGACACCATCGACCACGCGGCGCTCGTCGCCGACCGCGAGCTCGCCTCCGCCGTCGACAACCCCGTCGTCACCCTCGACGGCCGGGTCGAGTCGAACGGCAACTTCCACGGCGCGCCCGTCGCCTACGTGCTCGACTTCCTCGCCATCGTCACCGCCGACGTCGCGAGCATGTCGGAGCGCCGCACCGACCGTATGCTCGACCCGAACCGCAGCCACGGCCTGCCCGCCTTCCTCGCCCACGACGCCGGTGTCGACAGCGGGCTGATGATCGCGCAGTACACGGCCGCCGGCATCGTCTCGGAGCTCAAGCGCCTCGCCGTTCCGGCGTCGGTCGACTCGATCCCGTCGTCGGCGATGCAGGAGGACCACGTGTCGATGGGCTGGGCGGGCGCCCGCAAACTGCGCATCGCTATCGACGGACTCTCGCGCGTGATCGCGATCGAGGTGATGACGGCCGCTCGCGCCCTCGACCTGCGCGCACCGCTCACGCCCGCGCCCGCGACGGGCGCGGTGCTCGCCCGGGTGCGCCGCGAGGTCGAGGGGCCGGGCCCCGACCGCTACCTCTCGCCCGAGATCGAGCTCGTCGCCGAGGCCGTGCGCTCCGGTGACGTGTGCGACGCGGCCGCACCCTTCCTGACATCCGCCCCCTCGCTCCAGAATTCGCCCTGAACCGACCGACAGGATCACCGTGACCGAATCGCACACCCCCCGCCCCGTTCGCGCCGCCCGCGGCACGACGCTCACGGCGAAGAGCTGGCAGACCGAGGCGCCGCTGCGCATGCTGATGAACAACCTCGATCCCGAGGTGGCCGAGCGCCCCGACGACCTCGTCGTCTACGGCGGCACCGGAAGGGCGGCGCGCAGCTGGGAGGCGTTCGACGCGATCGTGCGCACCCTCGAGACCCTCGACGACGACGAGACGCTGCTCGTGCAGTCGGGCAAGCCGGTCGGGGTGTTCCGCACGAACGAGTGGGCGCCGCGGGTGCTGATCGCGAACTCGAACCTCGTCGGCGACTGGGCGACGTGGCCCGAGTTCCGCCGCCTCGAGGCGCTCGGCCTCACGATGTACGGGCAGATGACCGCCGGGTCGTGGATCTACATCGGCACCCAGGGGATTCTGCAGGGCACCTACGAGACCTTCGCCGCCATCGCCGACAAGAGGTTCGCGGGCACGCTCGCCGGCACGCTGACGCTCACCGGGGGCGCCGGCGGCATGGGCGGGGCGCAGCCGCTCGCCGTCACCCTCAACGAGGGCGCGGTGCTCATCGTCGACGTCGACCCCGCCCGGCTGCGGCGCCGGGTCGACCACGGCTACCTCGACGAGATGACGGACGATCTGGATGACGCGATCGCCCGGGTCACCGCGGCGAGGTCGAGCCGCACCGCGCTCTCGGTGGGGCTCGTCGGCAACGCCGCGACCGTGTTTCGCGAACTGCTCGCCCGCGGTGTGCCGATAGACATCGTCACCGACCAGACGTCGGCGCACGACCCGTTGAGCTACCTGCCCGAGGGGGTGTCGCTCGACGAGTGGCACTCGCTCGCCGCGGCCGACCCCGAGGGCTTCACCGAGCGCGCGCGAACGTCGATGGCGAAGCAGGTGCAGGCGATGGTCGACTTCCAGGACGCCGGCGCCGAGGTGTTCGACTACGGCAACTCGATCCGCGCCGAGGCCCTGCTCGGCGGCTGCGAGCGGGCCTTCGACTTCCCCGGGTTCGTGCCGACGTACATCCGCCCGCTCTTCGCAGAGGGCAAGGGTCCTTTCCGCTGGGTCGCCCTCTCCGGCGACCCGGCCGACATCGCCGCGACCGACCGGGCCATTCTCGAGCTCTTCCCGCACGACGAGAAGCTGCGGCGCTGGATCACCTCGGCCGGCGAGAAGGTCGCGTTCGAGGGGCTGCCGGCGCGCATCTGCTGGCTCGGCTACAAGGAGCGCCACCTCGCCGGGCTGAGGTTCAACGAGATGGTCGCATCGGGCGAGCTGAGCGCGCCCGTGGTGATCGGACGCGATCATCTCGACGCCGGTTCGGTGGCCTCCCCGTACCGCGAGACCGAGGGCATGGCCGACGGCTCCGACGCCATCGCCGACTGGCCGCTGCTGAACGCGCTGCTCAACACCGCCTCGGGTGCGACGTGGGTATCGATCCACCACGGCGGCGGAGTCGGCATCGGCCGCAGCATCCATGCCGGTCAGGTGATCGTGGCCGACGGCACCGCGCTCGCGGCGCAGAAGATCGAACGGGTGCTGACCAACGACCCCGGCACCGGGGTGATGCGGCACGTCGACGCGGGATACGAGCGGGCGGCCGAGGTCGCCCGCGAGCGCGGACTGCGCGTGCCGATGTGGGAACAGTGAGCCTCGCCGAGATCGCCGACGTCGGCCGCGACCGGGTGCGCGGGGGCTACTCGCGGCACCTCTTCGAGCCCGCCGACCTCGAGCTGCGCGAATGGTTCGTCGATCGCGCCATCCGCACCGGTCTCGACGTCGAGACCGACCGCAACGGCAACCTGTGGGCGTGGTGGGGAGAGCCCGGGCCGGACGCCGTCGTCACCGGCAGCCACCTCGACTCTGTGCCGGGCGGCGGGGCGTTCGACGGGCCCCTCGGCGTGGTCTCGGCCCTCGACGCCGTCGCCCGGCTGAAGACGTCCGGCTTCGTGCCCTCGCGCCCCGTGGCCGTGGTCGTCTTCGCCGAGGAGGAGGGGTCGCGGTTCGGCGTCGCCTGCCTCGGCTCGCGGCTGCTGACCGGGGCGATCGACCCCGACGCCGCCCGTCGGCTCACCGACACCCACGGGGTCACCCTCGCCGAGGCGGCGAGCGCGGCCGGCCTCGACCCTGCACACCTCGGGCCCGACCCTGAGGCACTGTCGCGCATGGGCGTCTTCGTCGAGCTGCACGTCGAGCAGGGCCGCGGGCTGGTCGATCTCGGTGCCCCGGTCGGGCTCGCGTCGTCGATCCTCGCGCACGGCCGCTGGCGGATCACCGTCACCGGCCAGGGCAACCACGCGGGCGCCACGACGATGGCCGAGCGCCGCGACCCCGTCGTCGCCGCGGCCCGCACCATCGTCGCCGTGCACGACGCCGCGCTCGCCTCCCCCGGCTCCCGCGCCACCGTCGGACGCATCGCCGTGGTGCCCGGCGGAACGAACGTCATCGCCTCCTCCGCGACCGCCTGGCTCGACGCCCGCGCGGCGACGAACGCGTCGACGCTGGCCCTCGTCGACGACGTCCGGCGGCGGGCGGAAGCCGCGGTGGCGGATTCCGGATGCACCGTGACGGTCGTCCTCGAATCGTGGAGCGACCTCGTCGAGTTCGACCCGGCGCTCTCGGCCGGTCTCGCAGGCACCCTCGGCGGCGTCCCGCTGCTCGCCTCCGGAGCAGGACACGACGCGGGAGTACTGGCGGCCCGCGTACCGAGCGCGATGCTGTTCGTGCGCAACCCGACCGGCGTCTCGCACTCCCCCGAGGAGTTCGCCGAGACCGCGGACTGCGCCGCGGGCGTCGACGCGCTGGAACGACTGCTGAGGTCGCTGCTGTGAGCTACTGGTGCGCGGCGACGGTCGTCGACGGCATCGTCACCCGCGCGGTGCGGATCACCGCCGGCACCGACGGCCGCATCGTCGATGTGACGGCGGGGGTCCCCCGGCGCGACGACGACATCGCGTTGGGAGTGGTCATGCCGGGCGCCGGCAACGCGCACTCGCACGCGTTCCACCGCCTGCTGCGCGGCCGCACGCACGGCGCCGGCGGCGACTTCTGGCTCTGGCGCGAGGCGATGTACGCCGCGGCCGCCCGGCTCGACCCGGCGCTGTACCGCGAGGTCGCCCGGGCCGTCTTCGCCGAGATGCTCGTCTGCGGCTACACGGCGGTCGGCGAGTTCCACTACCTGCACCACCGCCACGACGGTGCCGCATACGCGGAGCCGCACGCGATGGAGCTCGCCCTCGCGCACGCCGCCCGCGACGTCGGCATCCGGCTCGTGCTGCTCGACACCGTGTACCTCGCGGGCGGCATCGGCGCGCCGCTCGAACCGCGGCAGCGTGCCTTCGGCGACGGCTCGGCCGAGGGCTGGCTGCGACGGTGGCACGCGCTGGACGCGGCGCTCCCGGTCGACGGCCTCGTCACACTGGGGGCCGCGATCCACTCGGTGCGCGCGGTGTCACGCGGCGACATCCGCACCGTTGTCGACGGCCTGCCACCGCACGTCCCGCTGCACGTGCACGTCTCCGAGCAGCCGCGGGAGAACGCCGAGTCGCTCGCCGCCTACGGCCTCTCCCCCGTCGGGGTGCTCGCTGAGGCTGGAGCGCTCGGCCCGCGCCTCGCTCTGGTGCACGCCACCCATCTCAGCGACGCCGACGTTGCCGCGGTCGGCGCCGCCGGGGCGCAGGTCGTGATCTGCCCGACGACGGAGGCCGACCTCGGCGACGGCATCGGCCCCGCCCGGCGCCTCGCCGACGCGGGCGCCCGCATCGCGCTCGGCTCCGACCAGAACGCCGTCGTCGACCCGTTTCTCGAGATGCGCGGACTCGAGGCGGGCGAGCGTCTGGCCTCGGGGCGTCGCGGATGCTTCGATCCCGCCGCCCTCGCGGGTGCGGCCGGCGCCGGCGGCTACGCGGCCCTCGGTCTCGGGCCGCACGCGCTGGCCGTCGGCGACCACTGCGACCTGATCGAGGTCGACACGGGGAGCGTCCGCACGGCGGGCAGCGCCCTCGCACAGCTGCCGCTCTCCGCGACCGCGGCCGACGTGCGCCGGGTGGTGGTGGCTGGACGCGTCGTCGCCGACGGCGGGATACTCGTCGGGGCAGGCGACGGCGCCGCGGGCACGGCCGGGACCGAACCGGCGACACTGCTGCGCTCGGCGATCGCCGCCGTCGACGGCGTCGCAGCGAGGGAGGAATCGCGATGAGCACACACCTCGTCACCGGCATCAGCGAGCTCACGACGCAGTCGTCCGAGGAGGCACGGCCCGAATCCGCCGAGAACCGCGTGCTCGACGCTGCGATGATCGTCGAGCACGGTCGCATCGCGTGGATCGGGCCAGCCGCGAACGCGCCGGCCGCCGACCAGCGCACCGACCTCGGCGGACGCGCAGTGCTTCCCGGCTGGGTCGACACCCACACGCATCTCGTCTTCGCGGGTGACCGCTCGGCCGAGTTCGAGGCGCGCATGGCCGGACAGCCGTACTCCGCCGGCGGCATCGCGACGACGGTCGCCGCCACCCGGGCCGCGACCGAGGAGCAGCTCGTGGTAAACGCGCTGCGGCTGCGGCTCGAGGCCGCGCGGCAGGGCACCACGTTCCTCGAGACGAAGACGGGCTACGGGCTCGACCTGGAGAGCGAGACCCGCTCGGCGGTCGCCGCGGCGGCCGTCGCCGACGTGGTCAGCTACCTCGGCGCCCACGTGGTGCCGCCCGGGATCGACCGGCGCGACTACCTCGACCTGGTCACCGGGCCGATGCTCGCGGCGGTCGCCCCGTACGCCGGCTTCGTCGACGTGTTCTGCGAGACCGGGGCCTTCGACGTCGAGGAGTCGCGCGAGGTGCTGCTCGCCGGCCGGGCGGCGGGGCTCGGGGTGCGGGTGCACGGCAACCAGCTCGGCCACAGCGGCGGGGTGGCCCTCGCGGTGGAGCTCGGTGCGAGCAGCGTCGACCACTGCAACCACCTGTCCGACGCCGACGTCGCGGCCCTCGCCGACTCGCCGACCGTGGCGACGCTGCTTCCCGCGTGCGACCTGTCGACCCGGCAGCCTCTCGCTCCGGCGCGACGGCTGCTCGACGCGGGCGCCTCGATCGCGTTCGCCACCAACTGCAACCCGGGCAGCTCGTACACGTCGTCGATGGCGTTCTGCGTCGCCACGGCGGTGCTGCAGATGGGGCTGACGGTTCGGGAGGCGGTGTGGGCGGCGACCCGGGGTGCAGCGCGTACCGTCGGCGCGGAGCTCGGGCCCGGCGCCGTCGGCTCGCTGCGCACGGGAGGCCATGCGAGCTTCCAGGTGCTCGACGCGCCATCCGTCTCGCATCTCGCCTACCGGCCCGGCGTGCCCCTCACGGTCGCCGTCTGGAAGAACGGCGAGCGCCTGGGCTTCGCACCGCCCGCCGGTGGGCTCAGCCTCTGACCCGCTAGACCTTCTTGACGACGCTCGACTTGAGCTGCATCGAGCCGAATCCGTCGATCTTGCAGTCGATGTCGTGGTCTCCGACGCCGTCGATCAGGCGGATGTTGCGCACCTTCGTGCCGACCTTGAGCACGTTGCCGCTGCTGCCCTTGACCTTGAGGTCCTTGAGGATGCTCACCGTGTCTCCGTCGGCGAGCACCGTGCCGACGGCGTCGCGCACGACCCGCTCGCCCTCCGGCTCGTCGGCCGCGGCCTCGACCGGCGCCCACTCGTGCGCGCACATCGGGCACACCAGCAGCGAGCCCATCTCGTAGGCGAGGTCGCTCGCGCAGTTCGGGCAGAGCGGCAGTGATTCGGGCATGTGGCTTCTCTCGTTCGGGTAGGGCTGCAGTTCGGGCGTCGGGCTACAGCGCGCGCTGCAGCCCGACGCCCGGGCTGGCGCGCAACGCGCGCTCAGGCGCCGCGCAGCTCGACCTCGCCGGGCTTGGTCGCGTCGAAGACGAGGTGCCGGTTGGCGATCTTGTCGGTGAAGAACCGGTCGTGGCTCACGACGACCACGGCGCCGGGGAAGTGCACGAGGGCGCGCTCCATCACCTGCGTGCTCGCCATGTCGAGGTGGTTGGTCGGCTCGTCGAGCAGGAGGACGGATGCCCCGCTGAGCAGACACTGGGCCATGGCGACGCGTGCGCGCTGTCCGCCCGAGAGGTTGCCGATGCGGTTCTTCAGATCGGCCTCGGAGAAATGGAACATGGTCAGGAAGCGTCCGACCGACTTGCGGGTCGCGGTGAGGGCGAGGCTGTCGGGCATGGCGTTCACGGCGTGCACCACGGTGTCGCTGTCGTCGAGCTCGTCGAGCATCTGGTTGTAGGAGACGATCTTCGCACCGGAGGCCCAGTCGGCGCGGCCGTGGTCGGCCTTCTCCTCGCCGGTGAGCACGCGCAGCAGGGTCGTCTTTCCGCTGCCGTTCGAGCCGAGCACGACGATGCGGTTGCCGCGGCGGATCTCGAAGGTCAGGTCGTCGAACAGCACCTTGTCGCCGTAGCTCTTGCTGAGCGACTCGACGCGGCAGAGCACGTCTTTCACGTGCAGCCCGCCGTAGATCTCGGTGATGATCTGGTCGACGGGGCGCGGCGCCCGCGACTTCTTGATGTTCGACAGCTGCTTGTCGAGGTTCTTGCTCGCGGCCTTCGCGGCCTCGCGCCGGTCGGAGATGCCCTCGGCCTCGAAGGCGAGCAGCTCGGACTCGTGCTGGAACTGCGCCTCGAGGGTCTTCAGCCGAAACTGCTTCTGCACGACGTACTCGCCGAAGTTGCCGGGGTACTCGTGCAGGTGGAAATTCTCGACCTCGATGATGCGCGTGACGACGACGTCGAGGAATTTGCGGTCGTGCGAGACGATGATGGCGGCGCCGCGGAACTCGCGGAACCAGGCCTCGAGCCACTCCACTCCGGCGACGTCGAGGTAGTTGGTCGGTTCGTCGAGCAGCAGCACGTCGGGCTGCTCGAGCACGATCTTCGCCAGGGCGGCGCGGTTGCGCCATCCGCCCGAGAGCTCGTCGATCGCACAGATGCGGTGCGCCTCGGTGAAGCCGAGGGTCGTGAGGGCGGTGTCGATGCGCCGCTTGTAGTCCCAGCCGTCGAGGCGGTCCATCTCCTCGAACAGCTCGGACTGGCGCAGGATCAGCGCGTCGAGGTCGGCGCTCGGGTCGGCCGCGATGGCCTGGTCGATCTGGGCGAGCTCGGCCTCCGTGGCCTTGATCTCGACGAACAGCGCGTCGAGGACGTCGGTGATGGATGCTTCGCCGTTGAGCTCCGAGAACTGGGAGAAGTAGCCCAGCTTGAGTCCTGGCTCGACCGTGACGGTTCCGGCGTCGGGACTCACCTGTTCGAGCACGAGCTTGAGCAGCGTCGACTTGCCCGAGCCGTTGCGCCCGATGAGGCCGACCCGGTCGCCGCTCTCGAGGCGGAAGAACGCCTCGCGCAGAATCTGGGTGTTCTCGAAGCGCACTTCGACGTCGTTCAGTCTGATCAGGCTCATGCCGGGTTCCTCTCGAGGCGGTGCGCTTCGACAGGCTCAGCGACCTCTAGGCTACCCGGCTCAGGGGGTGAGCAGGCGGCGCGCGACCGCGCGGGCCACGACGAAGGGCTCCGCGAAGGTGTGCATCCCGACGGTGACGATGGCTCCTTCGTAGAGCAGCATCAGCGACTGCGCGGTGGCCTCCGGGTCGGAGATGCCGGCCTCGCGGCTCAGCTCGGCGAAGACGTCGAGCAGCCAGACCTTCTGCCGTGTCACCTCCGGAAAGACCGACCGCGCGCCATCCGAATCGCTCACCTCGGCTCGCGCGTTGATCGCGCTGCAGCCCTTGGGATTGTTGTCGTCGCTCCAGGAGATCGCGGCGTCGAAGATCGTCAGCACCCGCTCGGGGCCGGGCTCCGGCACCGCTTGCAGCGCGGCGGCGACGTGCGCTCTCCACCGGGCGTCGCGGTGCTGCAGGTACGCGACGACGAGGGCGTCTTTCGAGCCGAAGCGGTCGTAGAGGGTCTTCTTCGAGACACCGGCCGCCTCGGAGATCGTGTCGACGCCGACAGCGTGGATGCCCCGTTCGTAGAACAGCTCGGACGCGGCATCCAGCACACGGCGAGCGCCGGGGGTGAGCGGTGCGAGCTCGGGAACGGGGGTCGTCATGCTTCAACTATACAGACCTGTATAGTCAAGCCAATGGCTAAACAGACCTGTCTACTTCGTGGCGCGCTCACCGTCGGAGCCTCGATCGTGTTCGTACTGGCCTGGAGTTCGGGCTTCATCGCAGCGAAGGTCGCCACCGTAGACGGCTCGATGTGGACGTTGCTGCTCTGGCGCTATGTCCTCCTCGCCGCGGCGTTGCTCGTGGCCTGCGTCGCAACCGGTGCTCTCCGCGGGCTGCAGCTGCCGCAACTTCGGAGGCAGGCGGCCGTCGGCGCATTCTCGCAGCTGGGTTACGTGATCTTCGTCTACGCGTCGGTCGCCGCGGGAATCAGCACCGGCACGACGGCCCTGATCGACGCCGTGCAGCCTCTCGTGGTCGCAACCCTGGTCGGCCCGGTTCTCGGACTCCGCGTGCGTGGTGCCTCGTGGCTCGGACTGGCTCTCGGCGTCGTCGGCGTCGCGTTGGTCGTGGGGTCGCAACTGGAGGCGAGCGCCGCGCCAACCGCCTACGCCCTGCCCGTGCTGGCCATGCTCTGCCTGATCGCCGCGACATTCATCGACCGGCGCCGCCCGAACGATCTGCCGATTCTCGCCACTCTCACCATCCACGTGGTCGTGGTCGTCGCGGCGCTCGCGATCGTCGCGGTCGTCACGGGACACGCCGTGCCACCCGCCGCAGCCGGGTTCTGGGCGGTGACGGCCTTCACCGCCGCCGTACCGTCTCTTCTCGCTTACGGCCTCTACTGGTGGTTGATCCGGCGCATCGGTGTCACCAAGCTCAATGCGTTGCTGTTCGCCGTGGCTCCGACCACGGCGGTGGCGGGGGCGGTCGCCTTCGGCGAGGAGTTCTCGGCGCTGACCCTGATCGGGTTCGTGGTGTGCGCCGTCGCGGTGACCCTCGTGCTGGTGGCGGAGGGCCGCGGTGCCGGCCCCGACCGGCAGGCCGCCCAGACCGCCCAGACCGCCCCTTTCGCGCACCGGTCGGCGGTGCCAGCATTGACCCGTGACGGCGGCACACGGCCCCGCGCGCCGAGGAGGTGACGAGGTGATCGAGGTGAAGCCGGCCCACGACTTCGACGGCGTGGCCACGATGCTCGGCCCGAAGAAGCCCGAGTCGTCGGTGTGCTGGTGCCTGTCCTGGCGGCTGAGCTCGAAGGAGAACCGCGAGCTCGTCGGGGTCGCCCGCGCCGACAGGGTGCGCGAGTTGTGCGCGCGCGATGTGGCCCCCGGCGTGCTCGCCTACCTCGACGGCGAGGTCGTCGGCTGGGGCGGCGTCGCGCCGCGCTCCGAGCTCTACCCGATCGAGAACTCGCGCAAGATCCCCCACGTCGACGACCTGCCGGTCTGGTCGCTCTGGTGCATGCGCGTGCGCCCCGGCTTCCGCAAGCAGGGGGTCACTCGCGCGCTCATCGACGGTGCGGTCGACTACGCCCGTCGCTCCGGGGCGCCGGTCGTCGAGAGCTACCCGGTCGACAACCGGGGCGAGCGCGTCGACCAGACCATGGCATTCGTGGGCACGCGGGCGATGTTCGAGCGCGCGGGGTTTGCGAAGGTCGCCGACACCGACTCGGTCTCGGGCGGAGTTCCTCGCATCGTTATGCGACTGGCACTGACCCCGTGACATCCGCCCGCCACCGACCGTAAGCTGAGGCCATGTCGAATACGAGAGTCCGACCGTCGCTGAAGACACTGACCCTGATCGCCGTCGCCTACAGCGCGGTCATCATCGCCCTGGGCGTGTGGGTGTCGGTATCGACCGGCGAATGGCTCGCCCTCGTCTGCGCGCTCGGTCTCGTCGTCGTCCCGCTGGGCGTCGTCGGGAGGCGCAAGGCCCTCTGACCGGGGCGGCCTCAGGGCTGCAGGTCCTCCCAGACGAACGTCGTCGTCGTGCCGGACACCCAGTCGCGGCGGAGGATCGCGTAGGCCACGGCCGCCAACGCCTCGCCTCCCTCGACCGGCCAGCCCTCGCGACGGTGCGCCTCTTTGACGAAACCCGACCTCAGAAAGGTCGTGCGCATGGCGAGGTTGTCCTCGCGGGTCTGCCCTTCGAGGCGCACGGCGTCGGGGTAGGTCTCGAACACGAAGCCGGTGAGCGCCCGGACGATCGGGGCGCCGAGACCGCGACCCCGGTACCTGCCGGCGAGTCGCAGGTCGAAGGCGGGTGCCGCGCTGCCCGGGTTCTCGATGATCACCATGCCGATGCGCCCGTGCTCCTCGTCGTCGACCCAGAAGAGGCTGCGGCCGCGCTCGAAGTGGCCCGCGTCGATCTGCGCGGCGACCTCCGGCTCGGAGGGCTCCGCCACTGCGTGGAAGGGGAACCGGTCGCGGGTGAGGAAACGAGTGAACGCGCCGCGGTCGGCTCCCCGGATGTCGATGGGGGCAAACGTGACGCTCATGGGCTCTCCTTGTCGGCCGCGGGGTGCGGCACACTCAGCTGCCGAGCATACCGACGCGCGACCCTGGTCAGGTGCCCGGCACGGGCGGGCCGGTGCGCCAACGCAGGATCGCGCCGACCTCTGCGTGCTCGGGCAGGGTCACGGCGTCCTCCGCTGCCCGCGGGTCGCCGCTGCCGGTCGCGGCGTAGGAGTCGGTGAAGAGGATCTTCGCGTCGGTCAGCAGCGCGGCACGGATCAGGGCGAGTTGCGCCGGCACGGTCGCGATCACGGGCGCGCCGAGGGCGTCTTCGGGTGTCGTCGCGATCCAGGGCTCGGCGCCGAGCGCCAGCGCCTCCCTGTCGGTGAGCCGGTCGCTGTCGAGCACGAGGGTGTCGACCTGTGCGCTCGCGAGCGCCTGCACGACCGCGCCGAAGCTCAGGTCGACGCGGTTGTCTCCACGGCCCTCGTGCATGTTGAGCTGGTCGAGAACCGCGCGCTTGTCCTCGGCCAGCACGCGCTTGATCTCCGAGTCGATCCGCTCTGCGAGGGCCTCGTCGCTCGAGCCATCCGCTCTCGTGTTCGTCGGTTCGACGGCGAGGATGGCGCGGCTCGCCTCGGAGAGCTCTTCTTCGAGCAGCTGCCGGGCCCGGATGTCGCCCGCGACCACGAGGAGGCGGGGCATACGCTCGCGCACCACCTCGTCGACCGTGGCGGCGAGCTTCGACTGGGTCTGCTTCCAGATCTCCTCGGTGTGGTTCTGGAAGTGGTCGTTGCGCCAGTCGCCGCCACGGCGCACCTTGTGCAGCGTGTCTGTGCGGCCCGTGACCTGTTCTTCCCGCTCGGGAGCGGAGGCGCCGGCGCGGTAGAGGCGCGCCTCGCCGCCGTCGCGCGAGGTCTCCACCACCAGATAGCAGAAGTCGAGCGGCTGCATCCGCAGCAGGGGCGCGAGGTCGGGGAGGGGCCCATACGACACAGACTCCGGCGCGACGGCGATACCCGGAAGCGCCTCCTCGAGCACCAGCTCCCCGTTCTTGGCGAGCACGTACAGGCAGGCGGGGCTGGGCGCCAGGGGATTCGTCGCCAGCGCGTCGGTGATCGCGTCGATGTCCGCCATCGGGGCGCCCGCGCGGGCGAGGGCGTCGAGCACCGAGGTGCGGCGCTGCTCCTTCACTCCGGGCGGATCGGCAGTGTCCACCGACATGTCGATGTAGACCTGCGAGTAGTCGCCTCCCTCGCGATAGATCCTGGCGAGCTCGTGGCCCGTGCCCGTCGTTGTACCGGCCATGTGGAAGCACCTCCGCTGTCGTGTGTGAACCTCTTCCCATCCTCTGTCGGGGGAGATTCGAGCGACGAGGGGGTTGATTTGGCTCGACGGGGCGCACAAGCCCGTGGCTGAGAAAGTTCTTCGCCTTTGAGTGGGGGTGCCGTACTGTTGCGAAATGGTGACCCCAGTCGAACCACACGTCGTGCAGCACAGTCAGCTGAAGCGCTCGATCACGGCCAAACAGTTGTATTTCTATGTCGTCGGCGACGTTCTCGGTTCAGGAATCTACGTTCTCGTCGGTCTGGTCGCGGCGGCCGTCGGGGGCGCCTTCTGGATGGCCTTCCTCGTCGGTGTGGCGATCGCCACCGTCACGGGACTCGCCTATGCCGAGTTGGTCACGAAGTACCCGCAGGCGGCGGGGGCATCGCTCTACATCAACAAGGCGTTCCGCAGCCCGGCGCTCACGTTCTTCATCACGATCTGCATGCTGTCGGCCAACATGGCCGCGGTGGGGTCGCTGTCCGCCGGATTCGTGCGTTACTTCGGCGATCTGATCGGGCTGCCGGACGACGCGATCTGGGCTGCCGCCTTCATCGCCCTGGCGTTCGTCGCCCTCATCACCGTGATCAACCTGATCGGCATCACCGAGTCGGTGGTGGCCAACGTGGTCATGACCTTCATCGAGGTCAGCGGTCTGCTGATCGTCGTGATCATCGGAGTCATCGCCCTGGTCGAGGGGGTCAACGACCCTTCGGTGCTGCTGCAGTTCGGCGTCGCCGGCGATTCGGGGTCGGCGATCCTGGCGGTGCTCGCGGGCGTCTCTCTCGCATTCTTCGCCATGACCGGATTCGAGAACGCCGCGAATGTCGCGGAGGAGACCATCGACCCGTCGCACGCGTTCCCGCGAGCGTTGATCGGGGGCATGGTCACCGCAGGTGTCGTGTACGTGCTGGTCTCCATGGCCGCAGCGCTGGCCGTGCCGATCGAGACCCTCGCCGGCAATACCCTGCTCGAGGTCATCCGCGCCGACCTGTTCTTCATCCCGGCCTCGGTCATGCTGGTGGTCTTCGGAATCATCGCCATGATCGCCATCAGCAACACCACGCTGGTCACCGTGGTCGCGCAGTCGCGGATCCTGTTCGGGATGGCGCGCGAGAACATCGTGCCGGCTGTCTTCGCCAAGGTGCATCCGGTTCGCCGCAGTCCGTATGTCGCACTGATCTTCGGAGCCGCCATCGTCAGTGCGCTGCTGGTGATCGGCGCGGCGATCCGCTCGAGCCAGGCCGGGCTCCCGGAAGACGAGCAGCTCGACATCGTCGACCGACTGGCGACGATCACCGTCGTCTTCCTGCTCTTCATCTACGCGCTGGTGATCGTCGCCTGCCTGAAGTTGCGCGGCACGGACGAGACCGCCGACACCTACCGGGCGAACACGCCGCTGCTGATCGCCGGGATCGTCGGCAACCTGGCGGTGCTCACCTACACCCTGATCGACGACCCGGACGCGCTCTTCTGGGTGGCCGGCCTGCTGGCCGTCGGCCTGGTGCTGTACCTGGTGCAGAACTTCTTCGGCAAGAAGAAACAGCTTGCCACTAACCCGCCCTCGAGCAGCAAGGAGGACTGAGTCATGCATGTCATCGTGGCCACCGACGGGTCTCTCGCCTCCCTGGCCGGGGCCCGCCAGTTCAAGTGGATCGCCGACTCCCGCGAGGTCACCGACGTGACCATCGTCGCGGTGGTGAGCCCCTACGCCGCTGCTCCGTTCGCCAACGAGCTGGGTCCGAAGCGCTCCCCCGGGCAGACGGAGCTCAGCTTCAGTCAGGATGCCGCGACCGCCGTCGATATCGTCGCGGCCGAGTTCGACGGGTGGGGGCCGAGAATCCACAAGCAGGTGCGCAGCGGCTCGCCCGCCCAGGAGATCATCCGGCTGGCGGAAGACCTCGACGCCGATCTCATCTCGATGGCGTCGGGGAGCCGCGGGCTCACCCGCACGATCCTGCTGGGCAGCACCGCGTCGCGGGTGCAGCACTCCGCGCCGTGCCCGGTGCTGGTGTGCCGGCCCACGCCGCACAGCGAGCGGGCGCTGGGCTGACGGTCTTTGCTACTCGCGACCCTCTTCGAGCGGGATGAGCATGGTGCGGAAGGGCCCGGCGACGGCGTGAAGGTCCCAGATGCGGTCGGCGACGTCGTCGATGCCGTTGGGCAGCTGCAGCTTGGGGATGCCTCCGGGGATGACGAGCTGGATGACCCGGATGCCCTCGTCTTCGAGCGCATCGTGGAGCATCTCCCCGTAGGCGCTCTCGGCCGGGAATGCGACCGACGTACCCGCGAAGCCGCCACGAGCCTTCACCGAGGTGCCGCCGTTGATCAGGATGATGCTGCCGTCGCCCGTCTCGCGCATCGCCGGCAGTACCGCACGAGCCGCGTGGATGAGCCCGAGAGCGGAGAACTGCAGCGCCTCCAGCGCGAGCTCCGGGGTGAGGTCGAGAACGGGCTTCAGGTAGTCGCGTGACGGCAGCGGGCTGTACTGCAGCGCGGTGATCGGGCCGAGCTCTGCCGCGGCACGCGCGAGGGCGTCCTCGATCGTCGCCGGCACGCGCACGTCGGCGGCGTAGCCGCTGGCGGTGAGGCCCTGCACTCGGAGCTCCGCAGCCATGGCGTCGAGCTTCGACTGGTCTCGCGAGATCAGGGCTATCGAGAAGCCTTCGCGCCCGAATCTGCGCGCGACCGCCGCACCCAGTCCCGGTCCGGCTCCGATGATTGCGATGACTGGCACGGTGCGCTCCCTGAGATCGATGCGGGCGCGTTCACCCGCTGATCTATTCTGCCCCGATACGATCACTCGACCGCGCCGCTTCCCCAGGCGACCGTTCCCTTCGCGAGCGCCTCTTTGTGGGCGCCGCCCGCCTGACCCGTGTTGGCGACGAGCCGACCGTCGGAGGATTCGTGAACGGGCGGCGCCGAACAGGCCACGAGCGTGATCCTGGCCGAGAGCACGACGACCACGCCCGGTGTCCTGCGCCGCAGGGAGTGTGTCTCCATAGGGCGATGCTCATCGTCTCGGAGGTTTCGTCAGCCGAGCCCGTCACGCCGTTCCGAAGGACGCGGCGCGACACGCCCATCCAGCATCGTCGTCAATCCGTCAACCTGAGCCATCACGAGGTCGCGATCGCCGAGCGCGACGCGAACGTGGTGGTCGATGTATCCGCGCATCTCAGGCGGAAAGTCCGAGCGGACCGCCGACCCGACAGTGCCGTTGGCTTGATTCAGCAGGATAGCGAGGTTGGGTTTGTCCTGCATTTCGCGATCGACCCAGTCGTCGTGCCCGAAGACCCGTCCCATATGCATGATGCCGTCGCCGAGGTATGAAGCAGCGAACACCGCTGCGGCACCGAACGCAGCTTGCGCGCCCAGGTCGCCGCCGTCCAGCTCAGTGTCGTAGTACGCGCGAATCTCCTGTTCGAGGTACGAGGCCACCGGGCGCACCAAATCAACGTCGGTCTCGCTCACCGCCCTGCTCTGGCTCGAGCGCTCCACGACCTCGTTCAGCAGATCCATTTTCGACGTGAGCTGCTCGCGCAGATCCGGGTTCAGTTCTCTGCCCTCGATGAGCGCGACGGCGTTGTGGAAGACCATGAGGCGCTGAAGGTTGGCGAAAGCCAGGACGAGCGCGTTGAATCGATGTTCCTCGGGCGTCATTCCACCAACCTAATAGGCCCGGGTCGATCGGTCGGGTTCGGCGAGCCGGGGCTCAGTTGTTGAAGCGGAACTCCACGACGTCGCCGTCCTGCATCACGTATTCCTTGCCCTCGATGCGGGCCTTGCCCTTCGAGCGGGCCTCGGCGATCGAGCCGGTCTCGACCAGGTCGTCGAAGCCGATGATCTCGGCCTTGATGAAGCCCTTCTCGAAGTCGGTGTGGATCACACCGGCTGCCTGCGGGGCCTTGGCGCCCTTCGGGATCGTCCAGGCGCGGGTCTCTTTCGGGCCCGCGGTGAGGTAGGTCTGCAGGCCGAGGGTGTCGAAGCCGATGCGGGCGAGCTGGTCGAGGCCGCTCTCCTCCTGGCCGGTCGACTCGAGCAGCTCGGCGGCGTCGGCTGCGTCGAGGTCGATGAGCTCACTCTCGAGCTTCGCGTCGAGGAACACCGCGTGCGCGGGGGCGACGAGTGCGGCCAGCGCGGCCTTGCGGTCGTCGTTCGTCAAGACCGCTTCATCCACATTGAAGACGTAGATGAACGGCTTGACCGTGAGCAGTCCGAGCTCCGCGAGCAGCGACAGGTCGAGCTTGGTGTTGCTCGACAGCGGCTTGCCCTCGTCGAGCCAGGCGACCGCTGCGGCGGCCGTGTCGATGGTTGCCTGCGTGATCTTCTTGGCGCGCAGGTCCTTCTCGTAGCGGCTCTGTGCCTTCTCGAGGGTCTGCATGTCGGCCAGTATCAGCTCGGTGTTGATGGTCTCCATGTCGCTGGCGGCGTCGACCTTGCCGTCGACGTGCACCACGTCGGGGTCTTCGAATCCGCGCACGACCTGGGCGATGGCATCCGCCTCACGGATGTTCGCGAGGAACTTGTTGCCGAGGCCCTCGCCGACAGACGCGCCCTTGACGATGCCGGCGATGTCGACGAACGACACCGCGGCCGGGAGGATCTTCTCGCTGCCGAAGATCTCGGCGAGCACGGCGAGGCGTGCGTCAGGCAGGCTCACGATTCCCGTGTTGGGTTCGATGGTCGCGAACGGGTAGTTCGCGGCGAGCACCGAGCTCTTGGTCAGAGCGTTGAACAGGGTTGACTTGCCCACATTGGGGAGTCCGACGATTGCAATAGTGAGAGCCACGAGAGTCAAGGGTACCGGGAACGGCGGCATCGGACCTGCCGCGGGGCGATTCGGGGCACTAGAGTCATCCTCAAACGACACATCCGAATAAGGAGACAGTTGTGAGCAACGACGCTCAGGCCCTGCCCGACACCTCCCCCGCCGTCGTCATCGGAGCCGGCCCCGCCGGCCTCGCGATGGCAGCAGAGCTGGGCCGCGTCGGCATCCACGCGGTCGTCATCGACAAGGCCGGCGAGGTCGGATCGAGCTGGGCCCACCACTACGACAGGCTGCACCTGCACACCACCCGGCGGCTGAGCTCCCTGCCGGGTTCGGTGATCCCCCGCTCGGCCGGTCGGTGGGTGGCGCGGGACGACTTCCGTGCGTACCTGCGTGACTACGCGCGGCGCAACAACCTCGACGTGCGGCTGAACACCTCCGTGACATCCGTCGACCACCTTCCCGACGGACGCTGGAGGGTCGGATGCGGCGCCGAAGCCGTCGTCACCCCGCTGGTCGTCGTCGCAACGGGTTACAACCACACACCGAAGCTGCCCGACTGGCCGGGCAGCGGTTCGTTCACGGGGCGAATCCTGCATTCGAGCGAGTACCGCAACCCGGCCGCAGTCGACGGGCAGTCCGTGCTCGTCGTCGGACCGGGCAACAGCGGCGCCGAGATCGCGGCCGACCTCGCCGGCGCCGGCAAACAGGTGTGGCTGGCGATCCGCACCCCGCCGAACATCGTGCGGCGTGTGGTGCTCGGCGTCGCGTCGCAGGTGCTCGTTCTTTCGGTCTCGCCGTTCCCCACCCGCGTGGGCGACGGCATCTCGCGGCTGCTGCAGAAGGTCACCGTCGGCGACCTCTCCCGGTTCGGTCTGACGAAGGCGCCCCGCGGCGTCTTCACCCAGCAGGAGCGCGACGACGTCACCCCGACGATCGACGTCGGGCTCATCGACGTGGTGCGCGCGGGAAGGGTGACCGTGGTGCCGTCGGTCGAGTCGTTCGACGCCGACGCCGTCACGCTCGCGAACGGCGAGGTGCTGCGTCCCGAAACGGTGGTGGTGGCGACCGGTTACCGTCGCGGTCTCGAGCCGCTGGTCGCGCACCTCGGGGTGATCGCTCCGTCGGGGCGCCCGACGATCAACGCCGCTCAGCAGGCGCCGGGACTCGACGGGCTCTACTTCCTCGGGTACTCGAACCCGCTCACCGGCAACATCCGGCAGGTGGGCATCGACGCCCGCGCGATCGCGCGGCAGGTCGGGCGGCGAGCGGCCGCAGCGTCGGTCAGGGTGCCGGCGGTCCAACCCGTCGTGGCGCCGGCCGTCGCGGCGCCGGCCGTCGCGGCGCCGGCCGTCGTGCCGCCCGAGCCGCGGTTGTCGTAGCCGAGGCTGGCCGGGTCATTCGCGGCGCTGCAGCACCAGCCTGTAGCCGCGCTCGCGGAGCACGAACCAGGCGAGAGCGATCGTCGCGGCGACGCCGAGGATCGCGTAGAACGCCACACCGGAGACGCTGCCGAGCGTCAATGCGACCGCCGAGAGCGCCCACGGCACGGTCGACGCACCGATCGCGACAGCCCAGTCCCGACGGGCTCGCGCGACCGCGATCAGAACGAGAACGGCCGCGAGGGCGCAGAGCAGCAGCGGGCTGCTGATCAGACTCCAGCCATTCCACGGGTCGAGCCGACCCTCGAACCGCCAGGTCCCCGGCGTCTGGCTCTCTGCGATGGCCCTCGCTGCCATCGACAGAGGGATCACGACAGCGATGCCGGCCGCGGCGGCGAGCCAGCGGGCGCCCGCCCGCTTCTGCCCCCGCCGCGTGGGGCGGCCCATCATTGCGAGCAGGGCCAGAGCGGCGAGCGTGACCAGCGCGCCGTCCGTGGGGCGGAGCGTCGCCATCCGGTGCCCTGCGTGCTCGATCAGGAGGAGGCTGACGGGAAACGTGAAGGACAGGGTGAACGACGCGGTGCGAGCCAGCCCGACAAGGGCGAACCCGAACGCGGCGAACCACAGGCCGAACAGCACCACCCCGGCGCTGGCGAACGGCCCGAACCCGGGAACGGCCGAGTGGGTCACACGCCAGTCGAACGCCCAGCCGTTCCACGGTCCGTTCGGCGCCCACGGCGCCCACTCCGAAGCCAGGAACAGCACGAGCGCGAGAGCGAACCCGGTGCCGAGACTGATCGCCGCGATCCGGTCCCGGATCGTTGCGGGGATGCGGTCGGGCACCTCCTTCGCGGTCGCGGCGATGCCGTGCAGCGCGAGGTTCAGCACGTCGCCGAAGCGCGGCTTCTCGCGCCCGGTCGCCTCGGCCTCGTCGAGCAGTGTGCCGAGGATCGCCTCGCCGTTCTCCTCGCGCCAGCCCCGGGGGTACCAGTCGAGTGCGGCCCGGTAGCGGCGCTCCAGCGCGGCGCTCATACGACCGCCGCCTTCACTGCGACCCGGGCGCGCAGCTTTGCTTGCGCGTTCGCGGCGTTCGCGGCGAGCCGGGTCGCTTCCGCCTCGAGACGCTGCGCGCCAGCATCCGTCAGCCTGTAATAGCGACGCAGCCGGCCGGCGACGACCTCGTCTCCCGCTCCCTCGACGAGTCCCTGCTCGCCCAGGCGGTCGAGGGCGGCGTACAGGGTGCCGACCTTGAGCTGCACGCGCCCGTCGGAGAGTTCGGCCGCCTCGGCGATGAGGGCGTAGCCGTGCTTGCGGCCGTCGGCCAGGGCCGCCAGCACGAGGAACGTGGGTTCACGCATTTCGGTTGTGGTCATGCCGCGAGTATATTCAGGCTGTCGATATATAGCGGACACTGCGCGGCGTGTCGTCTCGTCGTATTTGAGATACGGGATGCCTCGCGGCTGGAGCCGCCCGATGCCCAACACGCGGGCGGCTCTCCGGCGACCGTCGGGGGTGCGTGTGACCATTGATGCGTGCCTATCAACTTCACCGCCATCGACTTCGAGACCGCGAACTCCTCGAGTGCGAGCGCGTGCTCGGTCGGGCTCGTGAAGGTCGTCGACGGCCGTGTGGTCGACCGGGCGAACTGGTTCATCCGCCCGCCGCTCGGGCACGACTACTTCAACGAGTGGAACACCCGCATCCACGGCATCGTCGCCGCCGACATCGTCGACGCCCTGCTGTGGAGCGAGCAGCTGGCCGACATCGTCGCCTTCGCCGACGGCGACCACCTCGTGGCCCACAACGCCGGCTTCGACATGGGAGTGATCAACGGCGGATGCGCGGCGAGCTTCATCGAGACGCCCAGCTTCAGCTACGCCTGCAGCCTGCAGATCGCTCGCAAGACCTACTCGCTCGACTCGTACAAGCTGCCCGTCGCGGCGATGGCCGCCGGCTTCGAGGACTTCGCCCACCACGACGCCCTCGCCGATGCCGAGGCGTGCGCCGCGATCGTGGTGCACGCCGCCAAACGCCACAACGCGCTCGACATAGAGCACCTGGTGAAGATCACCGGAACCAAGCTCGGGCGCATCGGCGCGGTCGCGCTGGCAGGTTAAAGCAGGCTGAGCCTGTCAAAATCTCGCCCGCATAGTGCGCGAGGGGATTTCGACAGGCTCAATCAGCGAGTGGCCTAGGAGCGGCGCTGACGCTTCTCGCGCACACGCATGTTCACGTTGATCGGGCTGCCCTCGAAGCCGAAGATCTCGCGCAGGCGGCGCGTGATGAATCGACGGTACTGCGGGTCGAGGAAGCCGGTCGTGAACAGCACGAACGTCGGCGGACGCGATCCAGCCTGCGTGCCGAACAGGATGCGCGGCTGCTTTCCGCCGCGCACGGGGTGCGGGTGCTCGGCGGTGAGCTCTGCGAGGAGGGCGTTGAACTTGCCGGTGGGGATGCGGGTGTCCCAGGAGGCCAGCGCGGTCTCGAGGGCGGGAACCAGCTTCTCCATGTGGCGGCCGGTCTTGGCCGAGATGTTCACGCGGGGCGCCCAGGCGACGTGGCTGAGGTCCTGCTCGATCTCGCGCTCGAGCATCTCGCGACGCTCGTCGTCGAGGATGTCCCACTTGTTGAACGCGAGAACGAGCGCGCGGCCCGACTCGAGCACGAGGTCGACGATCTTGAGATCCTGCACGCTGATCGGTTCGGAGACGTCCATCACGACGATGGCCACCTCAGCCTTCTCGAGTGCGGCGCTCGTGCGCAGGGTGGCGTAGAAGTCGGCGCCCTGGGCGAGGTGCACACGACGGCGGATGCCGGCGGTGTCGACGAAGCGCCAGAACTTGCCGCCGATCTCGACCTGCTCGTCTACCGGGTCGCGGGTGGTGCCGGCGAGGTCGTTGACGACGACGCGCTCTTCGCCCGCGGTCTTGTTGAGCAGGCTCGACTTGCCGACGTTCGGGCGGCCGATGATGGCGACGCGGCGGGGTCCGCCGACCTCTTCCTTCGCGACGGCCGAGACCTCGGGGAGCACGCTGAGCACCTTGTCGAGCAGGTCGGCGACACCGCGGCCGTGCACGGCGGAGACCGCCCAGGGCTCGCCGAGTCCGAGCGACCAGAGGGACGCGGCATCCGCCTCTTGACGCACGTCGTCGACCTTGTTGGCGACGAGGATGACGGGCTTCTTGGTCGCGCGCAGCATGCGTACGACGTGCTCGTCAGTGGAGGTGGCTCCGACCGTGGCATCCACCACGAACAGAACCGCGTCGGCGAGGTCGACGGCGATCTCGGCCTGGGCCGCGACGGAGGCGTTGATGCCTCGGGCGTCGGGCTCCCAGCCGCCGGTGTCGACGATGGTGAACTTGCGTCCGGCCCACTCGCCCTTGTAGTTCACCCGGTCGCGCGTGACGCCGGGGGTGTCTTCGACGACGGCCTCGCGGCGGCCGATGATGCGGTTGACGAGCGCCGACTTGCCGACGTTCGGGCGTCCGACGATGGCGAGCACGGGCAGCGCCGGCAGGTAGGTGATCGCGTCGGGGTCGTCGCTGAGCGAGTCGAGCAGGCCCAGGTCTTCGTCGTCGAGGTCGTAGTCGCCGAGCCCGGCACGCAGGCTGGCTGCGCGCTGCGCGGCTTCGGTGTCGTCGAGGGAGATGATGCGCTCGGCGAGATCGCCGTCGATCGCGGGGTATTCGTCTTGCTCGGCCATGGGTGGTCGTCCTTAATCAGTCACTGGTGCGCACGAGATCTACGACCGCGTGAACGGTCTGGTCGAAGTCGAGTTCGGTTGAATCGATGGTCACAACGCCATCGGCGGCGTTCATGAAGTCGACGACCTTGGAGTCCTGGGCATCGCGCGAGCTGAGCTGCTGCGCGGTCTTCGCGGCCGACTCCGTGGAGAGTTCGGCTGAACGCCTAGCCATTCTAGCCTCTTCGGTCGCGGTGAGCAGAATTCGCACGGTAGCATCCGGCGCGACGACGGTCGTGATGTCTCGCCCTTCGACGATAATCCCCGGCGTCGTGGACGAGCGGATGATGCTGCGGAACAGCTCCACGAGATAGCCGCGCACCTCGGGCACGCGCGCCACGGCGCTCACCACGGCGGTGACCCGCGGCTCGCGGATCGCGTCGGTGACGTCCTCGGAGCCGACCCGCACGAAGTAGTCGTCGGGGTGGATGCCGATCGAGTAGGGGAAGTCGTCGAGCACGGCGACGAGCGCGGCGGGGTCTTCGGTGTCGACTCCGCGGTCGAGCGCGGTCCAGGCGAGGGCGCGGTAGGCGGCCCCGGTGTCCTGGTAGCTGAAGCCGAGGGAGCGCGCTGCTGCGCGGCTGACGCTCGACTTGCCGCTGCCGGCCGGGCCGTCGATCGCGACGACGGTCGCTGAGCCTGTCGAAGCGTGGTCTGTGTTCTTGTCGCTCATGCGAGTGCCTCCGAGATCTTCCATCCGCGCGATTCGAGCTCGCCCACCAGTCGGCTCTCCACGGTCGGCAGCACGGAGATCTCCGCGAGTCCGATCTGGGCGCCGGGCGAGTGTTCGAGGCGGAGGTCTTCCATGTTGATGCCGAGCTCGCCGATTTCGGTGAGCAGCCGGGCGAGTTCGCCCGGCTTGTCGTCCACGAGGACGACGATGCGGCTGAAGTGTTTTGCCTGCCCGTGCTTACCGGGAATGCGGGCGACGCCGGTGTTGCCGTCGGCGATGAGTTCGGCGAGGGCACGGCGTGCGCCGACGGCGTCGGGAGCGTCGAGGGTCTGGATGGCGCGGTCGAGGTCGTCGCGGTAGGCGTGCAGGATGGCGCTGATCGCCGGCGCGTTCGCGCGCAGGATCTGCACCCATAGCTCGGGGTCGCTGGCGGCGATGCGCGTGGTGTCGCGCAGCCCCTGCCCGGCGAGCGCGGTCGCCGCGTCGGTGGCATCGGTCAGTCTTGCCGCCAACAGGGAGGAGATCAGCTGTGGAGCGTGTGAGACGAGGGCGACGTTGCGGTCGTGGTCCTCCGCGGTCATCTCGATAGGGAGTGCGCCCAGATCGAGGGCGAGCTGCTCGACAGCCGCCGCCCGGCCGTAGGTGATGCCGTCGTGTCCGGCGATGACCCACGGGCGGCCGTTGAAGAGGTCGGCGCGCGCCGAGATGGCGCCGCTGCGCTCGCGACCGGCCATGGGGTGCGAGCCGATGTAGCGGCTCACGTCGGCGCCGAGCGCTAGGAGCTCGCGCAGGGGCTCGACCTTGACGCTTGCCACGTCGGTGACGAGCGCGTTCGGGTAGGCGGCCAGTTCGGCCGCCACGATCCGGGACGTGACATCCGGCGGCACGCACACGACGATGAGCTGGGGGTCGTCTGCGGCGACGGATTCACGGCCGGCGCCGTAGTCGATCGCGAGGGCGAGGCTCGACGGCGAGACGTCGGAGAGCGACACGTCGACGCCGCGCGCACGCAGGGCGAGAGCGATGCTCGTGCCGAGCAGGCCGGTGCCGACGATGCGCACGGGGCCGGCGAGTCGCCGGTCAGTCATCCGTGCTGTCTTCTTGCGACTCGTCGCCGGTCGAGTCATCCGCCCCGGCCGGGGCAACGCTGCCGCCGCGGGAGATGGTCAGCAGCTCGCCGATCTCGGCCTTGGTGAGGTCGCGCATCGCGTCGGGGGCGAGGCTTCCGAGGTGCAGCGGGCCGAACTGGCGGCGCACCAGGTCGATGACGGGGTGGCCGACCTCCTCGAGCATGCGGCGCACGATGCGGTTGCGGCCGGAGTGCAGCGTGACCTCGACGACGGTCTCGTCGTTCGACGGCGTGCCGATGATTCGGGCCTTGTCGGCCTCGATGAGTCCGTCTTCGAGCTCGATGCCGCCGACGAGCTTGTTGATGGTGTGCTGGGTGACGACGCCCTCGACCTTGGCGATGTAGGTCTTCAGCACTCCGAACGACGGGTGGGCGAGGATGTGCGCGAGCTCGCCGTCGTTGGTGAGCAGCAGCAGACCCGACGTCTCGGCGTCGAGGCGTCCGACGTTGAACACGCGCTCCTCGAAGACGCTCGTGTAGCGGCGCAGATCGGGGCGGCCCCGATCGTCGTTGAGCGACGACACGATGCCGGTCGGCTTGTTGAGCATGATGTAGAGCTTGGTGGTGTCGAGCTGGATCGCCTTGCCGTCGACCGACACGAGGTCGGTGGGCAGCACCCGGCGTCCGGGCTCCTCGACGCGCACGCCGTTGACGGCGACCCGTCCGGCGGCGATGAGGTCTTCGCAGACGCGGCGGGAGGCGACGCCGGCGGCGGCCATCACCTTCTGCAGGCGTTCGCCCTCGGGGTTGCTGTAGGGGGTGGTGGGGCTATGGTCGTTCATCGAATCCGTCCGATCCATCGGCGAGAAGCGGCGAGAGGTGCGGCAGGTCGTCGATGCTGTTGATTCCGAGCTGGCTGAGCATCAGGTCGGTTGTGGCGTAGTGAATCGCACCGGTCTCACTGTCGGTGAAGCTTTCTGTGATCAGCCCGCGGCCGAGGAGGGTGCGCACCACGGAGTCGACGTTGACCGCCCGGATGGAGGCGACCGCGCCGCGGCTGATGGGCTGCTTGTAGGCGATGACCGCGAGGGTCTCGAGCGCGGCCTGGCTGAGCTTGGTGGGGTTCTGGGTGAGCACGAAGTCGCGCACGACGCCGTCGAGCTGTTCGCGCACGTAGAAGCGCCAGCCTCCGGCGACCTCGCGCAGCTCGAATCCGCGGCGCACTCCCCCTTCGGCACCGTCGAAGTCGGCCACGAGCCGGGCGATCGACTTGCGCACCTCGGCTACGGGAACCTGCACCGACGTCGCCAGCGCGATGAGGCTCATCGGCTCGTCGGCGACCATGAAGATCGCCTCGAGGCTGCGGTCGAGCGCGTCGCGCTGCGGGTCGACGGAGACGCGGCTCTGTTCGGTGTCACGAGTCATAGTCTGATCCCAGGTTGGCGAGGCTGTCTTCAGACCAGTGTTCCGCATTCCACCTGATGCTCAGCTCACCGAGCGGCTCCAGCTGCTCGAAGGCGACGGCCGCGTGGCGGTAGAGCTCGAGCACCGCGAGGAACCGGGCGATGACCACGCCCTTCAGGTCGGCGCCCGCGATCAGCTGCCGGAAGGTCATGGTGCCGTTGCGGCGCAGAAGCGCGACCACGTGCGAGGCCTGCTCTCGGATGCTGACGAGAGGCGCGTGCAGGTGGTCGAGCCCGACGGTGGGGATCTCGCGCGGCGCCAGGGCCAGCGCGGCGATGGCGGCGAAGTCGTCGGGGGTGAGGGTCCAGACGAGCTCGGGAGTCTGCTGGCGGTACTTCTCCTCGAGTCGAACCGAGCGGTAGTGACGCGTCGACTCGGCATCGAGCTTCTCGGAGAACCACCGCGTGGCCTCCTTGAACGCCCGGTACTGCAGCAGGCGGGCGAAGAGCAGGTCGCGCGCCTCGAACAGGGCCACGTCTTCGGCATCGACCAGTTCGCCCTGCGGCAGCAGCCCGGCGACCTTGAGGTCGAGCAGCGTCGCGGCGACCACGAGGAACTCGCTCGCCTGGTCGAGCTCGGCGGTGGTGTCGAGCTGGCGCAGGTAGGCGATGAACTCCCCGGTGACCACGCTGAGCGAGATCTCGGTGATGTCCATCTCGTGCTTCGCGATGAGCGAGAGCAGCAGGTCGAACGGGCCGTCGAAGCCCGCGAGGGTGACCGAGAACTTCGCGGCCGTGGGTTCCAGCAGCTCGCTGCTAGGCGGCTGCGCCACGGAAGATCAACTCTCTGGCGAGCTGGCGGTAGGCCTCGGCGGCCTGGTGCTCGGGAGCGTAGGTGGTGATCGGTGCGCCCGCGACGCTCGCGTCGGGGAACTTCACCGTGCGGCCGATGACGGTCTCGAAGACCTTCGAGCCGAACGTGTCGACGACGCGCTCGAGCACCTCGCGCGAGTGCAGGGTGCGGGAGTCGTACATGGTGGCGAGGATGCCGTCGAGCTCGAGCGCCGGGTTGAGGCGGTCGCGCACCTTCTCGATGGTCTCGACCAGCAGCGCGACGCCGCGCAGCGCGAAGAACTCGCACTCGAGCGGGATGAGCACGCCGTGGGCGGCCGTGAGCGCGTTGACGGTGAGCAGGCCGAGCGAGGGCTGGCAGTCGATGAGGATGACGTCGTACTTGTCGCTGACCTTCGCGAGCACGCGGGCGAGGATGTTCTCGCGCGCGACCTCGTTGACGAGGTGCACCTCGGCGGCCGACAGGTCGATGTTGGCGGGGATGATGTGCAGCCCGGGGTAGGCGGTCTCGACGATCGCCTCTGTCGGGTTCTTCATCGTGCCGAGCATGAGGTCGTAGATTGTGGGCACGTCGTGGTTGGGCACGCCGAGGCCGGCGGAGAGGGCGCCCTGCGGGTCGAAGTCGATAGCGAGAACCTTGCGGCCGTACTCCGCGAGGGAGGCGGCGAGGTTGATCGTGGTCGTGGTCTTTCCCACGCCACCCTTCTGGTTGCAGAGGGTGATGATGCGGGCGGGTCCGTGCTCGGAAAGCGGTTCCGGAACAGGGAAAACGGTGATGGGGCGACCGGTCGGGCCGACCGGAGGCGTCTCGAGGCCGGGAAGTTCGCCACCCGTGTTCTTCTTGGCCGTCACGCGTACTGCTCCCGTTCTTGCCAGCCGCACGTGGCCGGGCGATACAACTGTAACCGGTCGAGTAGCGGCCGCTGTGTAGGCCGCCCGCGGGTCACGCTTTCCGGCTTCCGCGCAGAGCCGAGGGGCAACCTTTCGACCTTCAGGCACACGCTGAACAGCAGAACCTTGCCCCACAGCTCCTCACCGGCGCCGACGTCGGGCCCCACAGAGCCGAGGGGCAAGGTATCGACCTTCACGCACCCGCTCAACAGCAGGACCTTGCCCCGCAGCTCGCGCCGACTGCCCCGCAGCTCGCGCCGACGGCCCCGCAGCTCGCGCCGACGGCCCCACAGGTCCCACCGGCGCCGCAGGTCAGCGGGCGCGCGGGTGCGCCACCGTGTACATGTCGCGCAGGGTGTCGGCGGTCACCTGGGTGTAGATCTGCGTCGTCGCGACGGAGGAGTGACCGAGCAGTTCCTGCACCACCCGCACGTCGGCACCGCCGGCCAGCAGGTGGGTCGCGAACGAGTGCCGGAACGTGTGCGGCGAGATCTCGAAGCCCAGCTCGGCGCGCTCGGCGGCCGCCCGGATGATCAGCCAGGCGTTCTGCCGCGACACGCGCTGCCCGCGCGCGCCGAGGAACAGCGCCGGAGTCGAGGTGCCGCGCAGCGAGAACGCCGGGCGCGCCCGCACCAGATACCGGTCGAGCGCCGTGCGCGCGAAGCTCCCGACGGGCACGATGCGCTGCTTGCCGCCCTTGCCGAAGAGCCGCACCACGTCGCCCTCGATCACGTCGTCGACGTTGAGCGCCACCGCCTCCGAGATGCGCGCCCCCGTCGCGTAGAGCAGCTCGAGCAGCGCCTTGTCGCGCATCTGCTGCAGCTCGTCGCCGTCGGTGGCGGCGAGCACGGCGCCCATCTGCTCGATCGTGATCGCCTTCGGCAGCCGCGACCCGAGCTTCGGCGGTTTGGTGTCGGCCGCGACATCCGTCACCACCAGCGATTCGCCGACGAGGAAGCGGTGGAATCCGCGCACCGACGACAGCATCCTGGCCATCGACGAGGCGACGAGCGCGCCCTCGGGCCGGGATCCGAGGTGCCTGGCGTACGCGGACACGTGGGCGGGCGCGATGCCCTCTGGCGTCTCGACGCCCTGTACGCGCAGGAACTCCGCGTAGCCGTCGAGGTCGCGGCGGTAAGCGGCGAGGGTGTTGGCGGCGAGCCCGCGTTCGATCGCGAGATGGCGCAGGTAGCGGTCGATGATGACCGCGAGCGCCCCCGGAGCCTCGGACACGGTGCTGTCTACTCGGAGCGGGCCAGGCGGCGGGCGACCGGATGCTGCGGCCACGGCGAATCCGCCGGTGCGAGGCTCGACCATCCGCGGGTCTTGGAGACGTGTGCGGCGAGGGCCGCGATGACGAGGATCGAGTTCTGCACGCGCCGGTCGAGCACGGCGTCGACGATCTCGTCGAGCGGCACCCAGCGCTTCTCGATCTCGGCCTCCTCGTCGGTGCGGGCGAAGACCTCCGCGGCGGCGCTCACACCGCGGGCGAGGTAGACGCGCAGCGCCTCGTTGTTGCCGCCCGGCGAGGTGTGGAAGTCGGTGAGCACCGACCAGTCGCTCGCGACGAGGTCGACCTCCTCGGCCAGCTCGCGCTGCGCGGCGGTGAGTGACGACTCCCCCGCGAAGTCGAGCAGTCCGGCGGGCAGCTCCCACTCGCGGGTCGCCACGGGGTGGCGGTACTGGCGGATGAGGCAGACGCGGTCGTCGTCGTCGAGCACGAGCACCGCGACGGCGCCCGTGTGGTCGATGTACTCGCGCGTGATCTCGGAGTCGCCGAACGTGAAGCGGTCACGGCGCACGTTCCAGATCGCGCCGTCGAAGACGACCTCGCTCGACAGCACGGGCAGGTCGACGAGTTCGTCGGCGAGCGCGGTCGCCGAGCCTGTCGAAGCGCCCGATCCGGTCGCCGAGCCCGCGTCGAAGCGCTCAGGCCCTTCGACAAGCTCAGGGACCGACCCGGTCGAGGGCTCAGGCACCGGCAGGCTCCGGCACCTCGAACAGCCGGGTGGCCTGCTGGCGCTCGAGAGCGGCACCGACGAGACCCTTGAACAGCGGGTGCGCGTGGTTCGGGCGCGAGCGCAGCTCGGGATGCGCCTGTGTTCCGACGTAGAACGGGTGCACCTCGCGCGGCAGCTCGACGAACTCGACGAGATGCCCGTTGGGCGAAACACCGGAGAACCGGAGGCCGGCCTCGGCGATCTGCTCGCGATAGGCGTTGTTCACCTCGTAGCGGTGACGGTGGCGCTCGCCGATGCTCGCGGCGTTGTCGTACAGCGACGAGACGATCGAGCCCTCGGTGAGCGCGGCCTCGTAGAGGCCGAGGCGCATGGTTCCGCCGAGGTCACCGTCGGCGATGATGTCGACCTGCTCGGCGATCGTGGCGATCACCGGGTAGAGGGTGTCGGGATCGAACTCGCTCGACGACGCGCCCTCGAGGCCGACGACGTCGCGGGCGTATTCGATGACCATGCACTGCAGGCCGAGGCAGAGGCCCAGCACCGGGATGTGGTTCTCGCGGGCGAACAGCAGGGCGCCGAGCTTGCCCTCGATGCCGCGCACGCCGAATCCGCCGGGAACGCAGATGCCGTCGAGGTCGGAGAGCTGCTTGGCCGCGCCCTCGGGAGTCTCACAGGTGTCGGAGGCGACCCAGCGGATGTTGACCTTGGCCTGGTGGGCGAACCCGCCGGCCTTGAGCGCCTCGGTGACCGAGAGGTAGGCGTCGGGCAGGTCGATGTACTTGCCGACCAGGCCGATCGTGACCTCGTCCTTGGGGTTGTGCACGGCGTCGAGCACGATGTTCCAGCCGTCCCAGTCGACGTCGTCGGCGACGAGGCCGAGCTGCTCCATGATGTAGGCGTCGAGACCCTGGTCGTGCAGCATCGTCGGGATGTCGTAGATGCTCGGAACGTCGACCGCGTTGACGACCGCCTGCTCGTCGACGTCGCACATGAGGGCGATCTTGCGCTTGTTGCTCTCGGAGACCGGACGGTCGGAGCGCAGCACGAGCGCGTCGGGCTGGATTCCGATCGAGCGCAGGGCCGCGACCGAGTGCTGCGTCGGCTTGGTCTTCTGCTCGCCCGAGGCGTTCATGAACGGCACGAGGGAGACGTGCACGAAGAACACGTTCTTGCGGCCGAGCTCGTGACGCACCTGGCGGGCCGACTCGATGAACGGCTGGCTCTCGATGTCGCCGACCGTGCCGCCGATCTCGGTGATGATCACGTCGGGGCGCCCGCTGCCGTCTGCGGGCTCCTCGGCCTGCAGGCGCATGCGGCGCTTGATCTCGTCGGTGATGTGCGGGATGACCTGCACGGTGTCGCCGAGGTACTCGCCGCGGCGCTCCTTGGCGATCACGGTCGAGTAGATCTGCCCGGTGGTCACGTTCGCGGCCTGGTCGAGGTTGATGTCGAGGAACCGCTCGTAATGGCCGATGTCAAGGTCGGTCTCCGCGCCGTCGTCGGTCACGAAGACCTCGCCGTGCTGGAACGGGTTCATCGTTCCGGGATCGACGTTGAGGTAGGGGTCAAGCTTCTGCATAACGACGCGGAGACCGCGCGCCGTGAGAAGGTTGCCGAGACTGGCAGCCGTGAGTCCCTTGCCGAGGGAAGAGACCACCCCGCCAGTTACGAAAATGTGCTTTGTTACGCCCGCTTCAGAATTGTTCACCACGGGGTTCTAGCGTATCTCACGATTGCCCCATCGTGCGCGTGTCGCGCGAATCGTCACGTGCCCGCAACATTCAGGCGCGCTGGACCCGTGCCGTCTCGATGAGCTCGCGGGCGTGCGCGAGCGCGTTCTCGGAGTCGGGGAGGCCGGAGAGCAGCCGCGCCATCTCGGCGATGCGCTCGTCTCCGTCGAGCTGCTCGACGCTCGACGCGGTGACCGCCCCGTCGTTGTCCTTGAGCACCCGCAGGTGATTGGTGGCGAAGGCTGCGACCTGGGCGAGGTGGGTGACGACGATGACCTGCGCGTCCTGACTGAGCTGGGCGAGCCGCCGTCCGATCTCGATCGCCGCGGCCCCGCCGACGCCGGCGTCGACCTCGTCGAAGATGAACGTGGGAACGGGGTCGTTGCCCGCGATGACGACCTCGATCGCGAGCATCACACGCGAGAGCTCGCCTCCCGAGGCGCCGCGGCCGAGGGCCCGCGGCTCCGCGCCGGGGTGCGGCTGCAGCAACAGCGAGACCTGGTCTTTGCCGCTCATCGAGTACTCGGTGCGGTCTTCGACCTCGACGGTGAGGCGCGCGTTGGGCATCGCGAGCGCGGCCAGCTCGGCGGTGACGCGGTCGGCGAGCCGCGCGGCGGCCGCTGTGCGCACGGCGGTGATGCGCTGGGCGAGCTCGACCACGAGCGACTCGTCGGCGGCGACCTCGTCGACGAGCGCTTCGATGCGGTCGGAGTCGTTGTCGAGCTCGAGCAGCCGGCCACTGCCCGAGTCGAGGTAGTCGATGACCTCGTCGAGCGAGCTTCCGTACTTGCGCACGAGGGCGCTCAGCTCGGCACGGCGCTCCTGCAGCGCCTCGAGCTCGCGCCCGCCGTCGCTGTCGAGGCCGCCGAGGTAGCTCGAGAGCTGCGACGAGATCTCGGAGACCGCGATCTCGGCCGCGTCGAGCGCAGCGACGATCGGGGTGAGCTCGTGGTCGTGGGCCGAGACGCGTTCGAGCTGACGTTTCGCCGTGTCGAGAAGGCTGAGGATGTCGGCGGCTTCGTCGGAGTTCTGCCCCGAGACGAGGTCGAGCGCCTGCGCCGACGCCAGACGGAGGTCTTCGAGGTTGGTGAGCCGGTCGACCCGTTCGCCCAGTTCGACGTCTTCGCCGCGCTGTGGGGCAGCCGCCTCGATCTCGGCGGTCGCGAGGCGGAGGTCTTCGGCCTCGCGGGCGCGACGGTCGCTCTCGGCGACGAGGACGTCGAGCTCGCCCTGATTGGCCTGCCAGCGGCGGAACACGTCGTGGTAGGTGCCGACGATCGCCGACAGCTCTGCGCCGGCGAACCGGTCGAGGGCCTCGCGCTGCGCCGTCGACGACCGCAGCCTGATCTGGTCGGATTGTCCGTGCACGACGACGAGCTGCTCTCCGATCTCGCCGAGCACGCTCACCGGCGTCGTGCGCCCGCCGACCGTCGCCCGACTGCGGCCCTCGGCCGAGATGGAGCGGCCGATGATGAGCTCGCCCTCGTCGAGGTCTCCCCCGGCGTCGCGCACCCGTTCTGCGACGGCACCGTCGTCGGCGATGAGCCAGTGGCCCTCGACGACGGCTTGCGCGCTGCCCGAACGGATCGCCGCGGCATCCGACCGCTCGCCCAGGAGCAGACCGAGGGCGGTGACGACCATGGTCTTTCCCGCGCCGGTCTCGCCGGTGATCGCGGTGAAGCCCGGGCCGAGCGGCAGGCGCGCCTCGCCGATGACCCCCAGGTTGCGGATGAGTATCTCTTCGATCACGGGGTGACGACCTCGTCTGACGGGCCCCGCCAGCCGGTGACCGGCAGGTTGAACTTGTGCACGAGCCGGTCGGTGAACGGCCCCTGCGCGAGGCGGGCGAGCCGCACCGGCTCCTTCGAGCGACGCACCACGACGCGGGCGCCGCGGGGAAGGTCGTGGGCGCGACGTCCGTCGGCCCAGAGCACGCCGGTTCCCTGGGTGCGGTCGAGCACCTCGACGGCGAAAGACGAGTCGGGGCCGACGACGAGCGGGCGCGCGAACAGCGCGTGCGGGCTCAGCGGGACCAGCAGCAGCGCATCGACGCTCGGCCAGACGACCGGGCCGCCGGCGGAGAACGCGTAGGCGGTGGAGCCGGTGGGCGTCGACATAACGACGCCGTCGCAGCCGAACGAGCTGAGCGGACGGCCGTCGACCTCGATGACCACCTCGAGCATGCGTTCGCGGGAGGCCTTCTCGACGGTGGCCTCGTTGAGAGCCCAGGTCTCGTAGACGACCTCGGAGTCGACCTTCACCCGCACGCTGAGCGTGAGGCGCTCCTCGACCGTGTAGTCGCGGGCGAGGGCGCGGATGACCGTCTCGGTGAGGTCTTCGCGCTCGCTCTCGGCGAGGAATCCGACGTGGCCGAGATTGACGCCGAGCAGCGGCACGGGACAGCCGCGAGTGAGCTCGGCCGCGCGCAGGATGGTGCCGTCGCCGCCGAGCACGATCACGAGCTCGAGGTCGGAGATGCGCACGGTGTCGCCGAGCAGCTCGACCGGTGCGACGTCGGGGGCGGCGGCGATGACCTCGGCATACTCGTCGCCGTAGAGCACGGGCCTGATTCCGGCGGCGATCAGCTGGCGGCAGACCTGCACGGCGGCGTCGAGGGAGTCGGCGCGGCCGGTGTGCGCGACGATGAGAATGTGCCGTGTCTCTGTCACGTACGCAACCCCTTAGCCATTCCTACATGCGGTGAACCGAACTGCGGCACAAACTCAGGTGATCGCAGAGACGTGCTCCATCCATTCTGTCGGATTAGTGCCGACGCTCGCGCTCAACCGCACCAGATACTCCTGATTCCCAGACCCGCCGGCGATTGGGGAGGGGATGACGCCCGCCGTCGACAGCCCCAGATCCCACGCCGCCCAGAGCACACCCATCACGGCGTCGGCCCGCAGGCCGGCGCTCTTGACGATGCCCTCGCGGATGCCCGTGCGCCCCACCTCGAACTGCGGTTTGACCAGCAGCACGTAGTCGGCCGCCGTGCCCACGGTCGCCACGACGGCGGGAAGCACCGTCGGCAACGAGATGAAGGAGAGGTCGGCGACGACGAGGGTGGGCAGTTCGGAGATCCCGGATGCGCCCGCGAGCGACTCCGGCGTCATGAACCTCGCGTTGAAACCCTCGACGACCGACACGCGTTCATCGCCGCGCACGGTCGCGTCGAGCTGGTCGTGCCCCACGTCGAGCGCGATCACCCGGCGCACGCCGCGTTCGAGCAGCACCTGGCTGAACCCGCCGGTGGACGCGCCGACGTCGAGCGCGAGCCGGCCCTCGACGGTCACCCCGAATGCGTCGAGTGCCGCGACGAGCTTGTGCGCGGCACGGCTCACGTAGTGGTCGATTCCTGCGACGTCGAGCCGCTGGTTCGGGCGAATGTTCGCCGACGCCTTGACGACGGGCACCCCGTCGACGGTGACGAGGCCGTCGGCGATGAGCCGGGCCGCGTGGGTGCGCGAGCGCGCGAGCCCTCGGGCGGCGAGAGCCGCGTCGAGTCGGGAGCCCTGCTCGGGCTGGTCAGCGATGGGTGTCGCCGCCCTCGAGCTCGGACTGCAGCTGTTCGTGCACGTAGGAGTACGCCTCGGCGCGCGCGTCGAGCGGCTGGTCTTCGATCACGAGCAGTCGCGACAGCAGAGCGTCAGACTCGTGCGTGCTCACCGCGTCGTTGTCGCCCATGCTCACGAATATAGCTCCGGGGCCACGCGCAGCCCGTAGATCGCCACGCCGGAGTTCCAGATCGCCGCGGTGCCGGCGCGCAGCCGGTTGATCGACGAGCCCGGGCTAACGACCGTGAGGTTCTCCCCGTCGCGGCGCACGACAGCGTCGCCCACCGTGGTCACCGTGGCCGCGCCATCCGTCGTCTCGATCGTCTCCGGGTACGGCTCCGATAGCTGTCGCAGGTCGTCGAGGATGAAGGTGGGCCGCTGGTCCTTCTCGGCCGCGAGCACCTGCTTGGCCTGGTCGATGCCGGTGAGCACCAGAACCGAAGAGAGTCCGGCGCGGTTGGCGCCGAGGATGTCGGTGTCGAGCCTGTCGCCGATCACGAGGGTCGATGTCGCGGCGAACCGCTCGGTCGCCACCTCGAACATCGGCACCTCGGGCTTGCCTGCCACGACGGGCAGGCGCCCGACGGCGGTGTGCACCGCCGACACGAGGGTGCCATTGCCGGGGGCTGTGCCGCGGGCCTGCGGGATGGTCCAGTCGGTGTTGGTGGCGACCCAGGGGATGCCCGCCGCGCCCTTCGACGCCTGCAGCGCGAAGGCGGCCTCGGCGAGGTGAACCCACCCGACCTCGGGCGAGAAGCCCTGCACGACGGCGGCGGGCTCGTCGAGCGCCGACCGGGTCACGGTGTAGCCAGCCTTCTCCACCTCGTCGACCAGGCCCGCTCCCCCGATCACGAGGATCGCCGAACCGTCGGCGACGAGGGTCTTCATCACACGCATCGCGGCCTGCGGCGAGGTCACGACGTCGTCGGCGGAGACGGTGAGCCCCAGAGAGGTGAGGTGCTCTGCGACGGATGCCGCGGTGCGCGACGCATTGTTCGTCAGGTACCCGACGCGGTGGGCGCCGCTCGCGGAATTGAGGGCGTCGACGGCGAACGGAATCGCGTCGGGTCCCCGATAGACGACCCCGTCGAGGTCGGCGAGCACGAGGTCGATGCCGTCGAGCGGCGTCGCGCTACTCGTCACGTGGGCGTGATCGTTCGTCGGGCTCTTCTGCCGTCGCGGGAACGGACTCGTCCACTTCACTCTCGTACTCTTCCTCGATGATCTCCATGGTGGCGTCCTCGCCACCGTTGTCTGCGAACTCCAGTGCGTCTGCCGCGGCGTCGGCGTGGGAGTACCACGTCTCTGCCTCGTCGTCACGGCCGAGCTCTTCGAGCACGGCGCCGTAGGCGGCGAACAGGTTGGGGCTGTACGAGAAGGCGGTCTTCGGGTCGAGCTGCGGGATCTGCAGTTCGACGAGAGCGAGGTCGGGCTGCTCGAGGTCAAGGCGTGCGCCCGACATGGCGATGGCGAGCTCGACCTGCACGGGCACAGGCAGGGAGGAGCGCGGCACGGAGCGGCCCAGCTCGAGCGCGCGGTCGGGCCGTCCGATGCCGCGTTCGCTGTCGACCATCATGGGCAGCTGGTCGTCGCGGCCCGTGATGCGACGGTAGGTGCGCAGCTCTCGCAGGGCGAGGGCGAAGTCGCCGATCGCGTAGGCGGTGATCGCGAGCGTCTCGCGCACGACACCGATCCGGCCGGCGCGACGCGCTGCGGAGAGCGCATGGCGGTGGGCCAGCTGCGGGTCGGTCTCGATCAGGCGCGCGGCCATCACGAGGTGCTGGGCGACGCCCTCCGCGTTGTCTTTGGCGAGGGTCTTCAGCTCGTTGCCGGCGACGCGGTCGAGGTCTTTCGGGTTCGTGCCCTCGGGGATCTCGGGGTCGTCGTGGCGCGGACGCACCGACCGGATGTTGAACGGGTCGCGGTCTTCTTCAGGCTCCGGATGGCGCGCGTCGCGGTCGCCGCGTGCGGGCTTGCCGCCGCTGGTCCAGAGACGCTTCTCCCCCTCGGGCTTGCGGCCGGCGCCGCCCCGCTCTGCGTGACTGCGCTGCGGGCGGTCACCGTCGCGGGCGGGACGCTCGTCGCGAGAGGGACGGTCGCCCGTAGGGCGATCTCCGGTGGGACGCCCGGTCGACGGGCGGCCGTTCTCGGGTCGCCCCTTCGCGGGACCGGCGTTGCGGTCGTAGCGACCGCCGGTGTTGCCGCCGCCCGGACGTCGAGGCTCCTGGCCTGGTCCGCCTTGGCCTCTGCCGCGGTCTCCCGAATCACTCACTGGTCACGTCTCCTGTGTACTTGTCGTCGACATGGCGGCGAGCCGGGGCTCTGAGCCGACAGTCCATTGTCGCAGTTGTGCTGCTGTTTAGTTGATGCGTGGCTGTTTTGCCGATGCTTGTTAAAGCACAATGGCCACCCCGAAGGGTGGCCATTGTCTAATTTATGTCCGGCGGTGTCCTACTCTCCCACAAGGTCCCCCTTGCAGTACCATCGGCGCAGAGAGTCTTAGCTTCCGGGTTCGGAATGTGACCGGGC